>CANMOZ010000237.1 GCA_947499545.1 uncultured Saccharospirillaceae bacterium | reverse complement strand
GCACCATAAATAGCAGGGGGCTTGGCTATCGATAATCAACTTATGCAACTTGCATAACTTACGTAAGCATACCTACTGGCGATGCCTTTCTCTGCAAATCATCAGCAGGGCACCATAAATAGTAGGGGGCTTGGCTATCGATAATCAACTTATGCAACTTGCATAACTTACGTAAGCATACCTACTGGCGATGCCTTTCT
>CANMOZ010000236.1 GCA_947499545.1 uncultured Saccharospirillaceae bacterium | reverse complement strand
TTGAGCCACTTCATAAGCTTAGATGGTTGGCAGAAAAAGAGCAGCCATCACCTATAATTTGTATGTACCTACAAGCCCGGTTTAACCCATGCCAGACGTCAATATGAATGCATTTGATGAAGGCCAGAAGCTCTGCATTCTGAGGCATTCATTGGGTTATGAAGACTTAGAGGGATTTGCTAAGGCATCAGGTATTAGGCT
>CANMOZ010000235.1 GCA_947499545.1 uncultured Saccharospirillaceae bacterium | reverse complement strand
GAGCTAGTCATGTTTATAGATCAACATCGCTCTGAGTACGGTGTCGAACCTATTTGCAAGGTATTGCCAATAGCGCCATCTACCTATTACCGCCGGAAACGTCAGCAAGCTTGCCCAGAATTACGCAGCGCCCGAGCTCAACGTGACGACTGGCTGCGCGAATAGATTCTTCGGGTCTACGAAGAGAGCCGTCAGCTCTAT
>CANMOZ010000234.1 GCA_947499545.1 uncultured Saccharospirillaceae bacterium | reverse complement strand
TCATTCATGCAAAGCATTAAAAAACAAATGGGCTTGAATGATGATCACTTGCCACCCACCGAGCGAGTGACACCCTATACATTAAGACACACCTGCTGCACTCGAATGATTAGAGCAGGCATTCCTATCTACACCGTTAAAGAGTGGATGGGTCACAACTCAATTGAAACCACGCTGAAGTACGCACACTTTAGCCCGGCTAT
>CANMOZ010000233.1 GCA_947499545.1 uncultured Saccharospirillaceae bacterium | reverse complement strand
ATAGCCGGGCTAAAGTGTGCGTACTTCAGCGTGGTTTCAATTGAGTTGTGACCCATCCACTCTTTAACGGTGTAGATGGGAATGCCTGCTCTGATCATTCGAGTGCAGCAGGTATGTCTTAAGGTGTAGGGTGTCACTCGCTCGGTGGGTGGCAAGTGATCATCATTCAAGCCCATTTGTTTTTTAATGCTTTGCATGAATGA
>CANMOZ010000232.1 GCA_947499545.1 uncultured Saccharospirillaceae bacterium | reverse complement strand
TCATTTTTCCTTGTTGTGTTTTTTGGTTGTTGGGTACTGCTTTGGGTTTAGGGTTTTCTAATCTAATAGATTCAAAGACCCCGCTTTTTACTGAACGGCTCCAAGCTCAGCGTTAAAATATACTGACCATTAGCTTCCTTTATGGCTGGGTTGTCTTTCATAACAGCGCATAAAGTATTGAGTAGCTTTTCACGTTCTCTGGG
>CANMOZ010000231.1 GCA_947499545.1 uncultured Saccharospirillaceae bacterium | reverse complement strand
AAAAACACAACAAGGAAAAATGAAATGGATAACAACGTACCCTTCACACAGCACTTGATCTACCTCAACAAAGGCACTCTCAACGATGAGTTAACCGAATGCCTTGGTGAAGTGGTGAAAGCTGTACGTGATACCGGTAAAAAAGGCTCGGTCTCCGTCACCCTTAACGTAAGCAGTGTTAAAGGTTCTGAAGATCAGGTCTC
>CANMOZ010000230.1 GCA_947499545.1 uncultured Saccharospirillaceae bacterium | reverse complement strand
AAAAAGTCTTGGATGAAAAAAACGCCAGATCCTCTGGCGCAGGAGTTCAGTTGTTAGCTTTATGGAGAGGGTGTTGCACCTCATCCTTAAGGCACTGCTCAGAGCTGTCTGGGGGAGAGACTCCGAATCAGATATGGCTTACTTTATCTGCATCTAATATCTTACACACCTACCCAACCAGCTAGTCTTAGCCGGTCACATACG
>CANMOZ010000229.1 GCA_947499545.1 uncultured Saccharospirillaceae bacterium | reverse complement strand
TTGCGTGGGGCCTTGGTTCACGGCACTGTCGAATACCATGATTGCAATGGCCGGTGGCAAATCATCACAGCGGCAGGTGTTCCAATAATCACGTTTATAAATTGCTTTGGCTTGTTGCTCCGTTGGTGCGCCCTTGGCCCAAACCTCTGGGTGATGGGTTCGGCTAATGCCGTAAATGGTTTCGCCGCCTGGATCGTTTTTATCGT
>CANMOZ010000228.1 GCA_947499545.1 uncultured Saccharospirillaceae bacterium | reverse complement strand
TCCTTTGATTGAAGGCTTGTTTGGATGACACATATAAGTAGCAAGATTAAGTACTTCATTGTATATAAACTCAAATATTTACTTACACTGGAAGTTTAATATATTTCTGGAGATTGATATAAAGCCAGCTCAAGGGCAGCTAAGAAAAACCGCCAGAGGAAATACTCACCTACTCCTGACACCCTTAAGCCTCATCTAAATAACGCT
Source organism: uncultured Saccharospirillaceae bacterium (assembly GCA_947499545.1). GTDB lineage: Bacteria > Pseudomonadota > Gammaproteobacteria > Pseudomonadales > Oceanobacteraceae > CANMOZ01. The sequence continues at coordinate 1 of CANMOZ010000228.1, read as the reverse complement.
T
>CANMOZ010000227.1 GCA_947499545.1 uncultured Saccharospirillaceae bacterium | reverse complement strand
CTCAATACTTTATGCGCTGTTATGAAAGATAACCCAGCCATAAAGGAAGCTAATGGTCAGTATGTTTTAACGCTGAGTTTGGAGCCGTTCAGTAAAAAGCGGGGCCTTTGAGTCGATTAGATTAGAAAAACCTAAACCCAAAGCAGTACCCAACAACCAAAAACACAACAAGGAAAAATGAAATGGATAACAACGTACCCTTCACACAG
>CANMOZ010000226.1 GCA_947499545.1 uncultured Saccharospirillaceae bacterium | reverse complement strand
CGCTTGCGTGTGGTGGTGTTCCAAGACATGGATTGTGTCGTACGTCGCACAGAATCTTTCTGTCTCGGTCGTACACCTGCGAACGGTTAACCCCAACCACACTGAGAACAAATAGGGATTAAATCAATGAGCATACAAAAAGCTAAAGTCACCTCGGCCTTCGTATTGGAAGGCCAGGTTGTCAGACCCGGTAAGGTGGTCGAACTCAAAA
>CANMOZ010000225.1 GCA_947499545.1 uncultured Saccharospirillaceae bacterium | reverse complement strand
AACGAAGCTAAATGCTTTAAGCTCGTCACCCACGGGGAATATCAATTAATTAAAAATGAAGAAACGTTGTACTTCATTCAATTAGAAACAACTGCCGGTCCCATGTATTTCGTTGAGGACGATGGCAGTTAAGGAACAGGACAAACACAAATGACAACCTTGGCAGCTAAAACCAAAACCACTGACTACTTAGGCATGTTAGCGAAAGCACAAC
>CANMOZ010000224.1 GCA_947499545.1 uncultured Saccharospirillaceae bacterium | reverse complement strand
CGTGAACCCTGTGTGCGCGACAATTTGAACGTCAGCAAAATCAAAGACGAAGAAAAAAGAGAAATCACGCTCTTAGCGAATCTTTGCAATGTGACGAACGATGAACTCGAAAACCTTTCGCTGGGTGATTATGGGAGGCTGACCCAAGCTTTTTTGGGGTTTATTGGTTTGCCGCAACCGAGCTTAGAACAGCCCTACTTGCACTAGCCAGCCAC
>CANMOZ010000223.1 GCA_947499545.1 uncultured Saccharospirillaceae bacterium | reverse complement strand
TCCCCTTCGTCTAGAGGCCTAGGACACCGCCCTTTCACGGCGGTAACAGGGGTTCGAATCCCCTAGGGGACGCCACTTTCCTAGCGTTAGCAAACAGAGCCATCGTCAAAACGACGAAAAATGCTTTGTAGGAATGCCTTTGCGGGAATAGCTCAGTTGGTAGAGCACAACCTTGCCAAGGTTGGGGTCGCGAGTTCGAGTCTCGTTTCCCGCTCC
>CANMOZ010000222.1 GCA_947499545.1 uncultured Saccharospirillaceae bacterium | reverse complement strand
TGCCGTCTTTATTAGGGAGTGTTGTGACGGGGCGAGCATCTCCCTCTAAGCGATCATTGCCTGTACCACCTAACAAAAAATCGTTACCTGCACCACCGACTAGAACGTCATTTCCAGCACCGCCGTCTAAAATATCCGAGGCTTTATCACCACTAAAAGCTTGTTCTGGTGCAATATTTCTGTCAGCAGGATTGACATGAACCACATTGTCATATTC
>CANMOZ010000221.1 GCA_947499545.1 uncultured Saccharospirillaceae bacterium | reverse complement strand
ATTTGATAACGCTAAGTGCGTTATTTTGCAACGTGATGCTTATGGGATTGGACGGCATCAGTGGAATCCAGCCCTACCGGCTTTATCTAAACAGTACGGGTTCAAATGCGAGGTATGTAAACCCTATCGAGCTCAAACAAAGGGTAAGGTTGAACGCTTCAATCGATATTTAAAGGAAAGCTTTATTACACCCCTCACTACGTCTCTAAGACAAGCAGG
>CANMOZ010000220.1 GCA_947499545.1 uncultured Saccharospirillaceae bacterium | reverse complement strand
ATCACTGCCGGCTAATACCAGTTGTTTCACGTCATCAATATTGAGTGAGCTGCCATCTGCAAATTCAATGTGATTCAACGCGTAACCGCTTGTGCCATCTTCATCAAAATAATAATTAACGGTCACAACGGTATCGCTTCCCACAACCGACATCACTAAATGATCGTCAATGCGCGTGAAGCGAACGTCTTCTTGTTTGATGCCATCCAAGAATTTCAAC
>CANMOZ010000219.1 GCA_947499545.1 uncultured Saccharospirillaceae bacterium | reverse complement strand
GGTAAAACACTGCTTGAGGATGGTAGCGACTTACCAGGATTTAAACTGGTTCACACTCGCACCAATCGTGAATGGCGTAACCCCGAAGAAGCCGCCCAAGCCTTGAGAGATGCCAAGCTCAAAGTCAAAGATATTTACCCACCTAAACTGATCAGCCCCGCCGAAGCTGAAAAACTACTCGGTAAAAAACATCCGGTAATCGAATCCCAGGTGGTGAAACC
>CANMOZ010000218.1 GCA_947499545.1 uncultured Saccharospirillaceae bacterium | reverse complement strand
CAAGATGCTTTTATCGATTTCTTGGAGCGCATGAGTGACAACATCATTGAACCCTCTGGCAGTGAGCTATTGGGATTGATCAGTAATTTCAAAGTCATTCGTAAAGCTGTGTTTTCGAGTGGTAGACGTACCGCTACTGGAGAATTCCAGTTTTCTTATAGTGAAGAAAATTGCAAACACACCATCGAAGTACCTGAGCAAATCACCTTGGGCATAGCGCC
>CANMOZ010000217.1 GCA_947499545.1 uncultured Saccharospirillaceae bacterium | reverse complement strand
CTCGATCGTCTAGAGCCTATGGACTACTCAGACAAAGGCATTTGGTACAACGAAAACAAAAGTAGATTCATTGTTGAATTGAACTATCACAAAAGACTCTGGGCCATTGCAGCTTAATACAAAGGACTATCACGCAGTCATAACCACAACCAAGCACAAGGATAAGAATAATGCTTAATGTAGCCACCCTTACACATGAGCCAACTGATGAATCAATCATTA
>CANMOZ010000216.1 GCA_947499545.1 uncultured Saccharospirillaceae bacterium | reverse complement strand
TGAGCCTATTTTTAGAAACCACTTTGAACGCGACCTAACCGCTCGCACCACTTTACAAATAGGCAAAGCATGAACGCTCTCGATTTAGATCAACTGCATCAAGCCATTGTGGACACTTTGAAAGCAGGGTTTCCACAAATTCAAAACGTATTTGATTATTCGGATCAACCGTTAAACCGAATACCCAAGCCTGCGCTCTCCATTCAATTGACCGAAATGGAAAT
>CANMOZ010000215.1 GCA_947499545.1 uncultured Saccharospirillaceae bacterium | reverse complement strand
CGTGTGGCGGTTCCTTTTAACAGCATGACCGTTGGCGAAGCTGCCAAGGTGTTGGGGACTGGTCGCAATACCTTATTCGAGTTCCTGCGTTTTCAAGGTTGGGTACAACGCAACAATGAACCTTATCAAGCCAAAATCAACCAGGGTCTTTTGAACGTCAAACTCTCTACCTATCAGCATCCAAGCGATGGCGAAAAAACAGCGATCACCACCTTGGTAACCGGT
>CANMOZ010000214.1 GCA_947499545.1 uncultured Saccharospirillaceae bacterium | reverse complement strand
TAAGTCCATAGTTAAAGTTGTCAATAATTCTTTTATGTTTTGGATTCTTGAATGAAACCAGAACATAAACGCCATTAATGGATAAAGGCTTTTCGACAAACTCAATCATTCCAGAATCAAAACTGTTGTTCATAATGGTGTAAAGAGCGACAGCATGATCATCAAGGGTTAAATCAATTCTTTTAGCAACTAACGCATTCAGATTGGTAATCAAATTAGAGACGTT
>CANMOZ010000213.1 GCA_947499545.1 uncultured Saccharospirillaceae bacterium | reverse complement strand
GAAGCTGATCTCAACGAAGCTAAATGCTTTAAGCTCGTCACCCACGGGGAATATCAATTAATTAAAAATGAAGAAACACTTTACTTCATTCAATTAGAAACAACTGCCGGTCCCATGTATTTCGTTGAGGACGATGGCAGTTAAGGAATAGGACAAACACAAATGACAACCTTGGCAGCTAAAACCAAAACCACTGACTACTTAGGCATGTTAGCGAAAGCACAAC
>CANMOZ010000212.1 GCA_947499545.1 uncultured Saccharospirillaceae bacterium | reverse complement strand
TGCTCACTGCGCTGGGTTTAAGCATGTTTGCATTCAAGAAAGGCCACTGAATGTGAATCAAATCAAGCTCACTATCATTAAATAGACCTTGACCAGCATCAACTACTTGCAGCCTTTCTAGATCAATAGTAGTTACGTTAGAAATTTCCTTAAGAGATTCAGTCCTTAAAGTAGACTTCATCCTGCTTACAAGTTGTTTATGCTTATCTGTCAGTTGTAAGCTTGA
>CANMOZ010000211.1 GCA_947499545.1 uncultured Saccharospirillaceae bacterium | reverse complement strand
CGTCCGAGCGTATGCTCAGCTTTCAAGCGTCCGTAAATCGCTAGAAGCCCTCCTATGCCCGAGGTGATCATTAAAATGTTCTGAACCACAACATCTTGTGTTACTGCATCCACATCAATACCAAATATGCCAAGCGCACCACTGGTAACGGCAATTGCACCACCCCAAATCGTTTTGGATTGCCACCAGGGTTTTTCCGTTATGCGCATTCTCTTTCCTTATGTGTA
>CANMOZ010000210.1 GCA_947499545.1 uncultured Saccharospirillaceae bacterium | reverse complement strand
GATGAGGAATACGAAGCAAGCTACGGTTCCCTGTTCATCAATCCCAAAAGTAAAAACCAACCTGAACTTGTGATTAGGCGTGCAGGCGTTCTTCACAACGTGACCAAGGAAGATGACTTGCTTTACCCCGGTTGCTACGTCGCCATTTCCATTAACTCTTTTTGCTACGACAAAAAGCCTGAAAGAAACGTTAAGCGTCCAGGTATTTCACTCAACCTTAGAGGTCTT
>CANMOZ010000209.1 GCA_947499545.1 uncultured Saccharospirillaceae bacterium | reverse complement strand
TTCACGATTGGTGCGAGTGTGAACCAGTTTAAATCCTGGTAAGTCGCTACCATCCTCAAGCAGTGTTTTACCCTGTATTTCTAGGGCTTTTAGCCAATTCGTGATCAAAGATTTGCGGTTTAAAATCGCAGCAATTTCATTGGGTGTGAGAGTGTCGAGTGCTTGGCAATCCCATTCACTTTCGATGCATTCAAAATCGGATGCGATCAATTCAAGATTGAACTGCGC
>CANMOZ010000208.1 GCA_947499545.1 uncultured Saccharospirillaceae bacterium | reverse complement strand
ACATCATCTCATCAATGATATCGATCATCTTGATCAATTAAAGTTTGATCAACTTGTATCCAAATTCTTAAAGAACATGCAATCCGCTCATGTGCCAATTGATGATTCACATCATCAACTCTGCTTGAGCCGACGCTCTTGCTTATTCAAACAATTCGTGTGGACGCTAAATGCAGGCTTGCATCGCATCGTTTAAGGAGGTGATCCAGCCGCAGGTTCCCCTACGGC
>CANMOZ010000207.1 GCA_947499545.1 uncultured Saccharospirillaceae bacterium | reverse complement strand
CAGCACTAACGCAAAGGCAATCTCAAACAAAGCCATTATTTTTTTCCTCGAAGCAGTAACTCAATTAACTGTTCGGGGTGCTTGCGAATTTGACGGCCCAGCGATAAAAGAGCAACGATCAGGTCTTCTGCTAAAACGACCGCAACGCCCACCAAGGCACCACGGGCACCGTCGCCTAACCAAACCACATCGCTCAAGGCCAGGTTAACCATGGCACCGACGAACAGACC
>CANMOZ010000206.1 GCA_947499545.1 uncultured Saccharospirillaceae bacterium | reverse complement strand
CATCTTCGCTTTGAACACCAATTTTATATGACTTAGCTTCCTCTAAATTACTTATAGTTATTTCACTGCTTTCTGATACTACGAGTAAGGACCTATTGATTACTAGTGGGCTAACCCATTGAAAGATAGACTCTCTTTCTTTAGTTCGAGCAGTCGTGAATACACAGAATTCCTTTTTATTTATCGCATTGTTATATGCTCTTGTCCATGGATAAATTTTCATCTCATAAGG
>CANMOZ010000205.1 GCA_947499545.1 uncultured Saccharospirillaceae bacterium | reverse complement strand
TCTTCCTTCAAAGCATTTAACAGCTCGGACTGGGTTTTATATTTGTTTTTGAGTGATGCCATCACGGTCTCTTCAATAGACTTTTGAACAATGAGGTGATGGATAAAAACGGGTTTGGTTTGCCCTTGGCGATGAAGCCGGGCATTAAACTGCTGGTATAACTCAAGGCTCCAGGTCAACCCAAACCAAACAATGATGTTGCCGCCCCGCTGAAGATTAAGACCATGGCCAGC
>CANMOZ010000204.1 GCA_947499545.1 uncultured Saccharospirillaceae bacterium | reverse complement strand
AAAGTCACCTCGGCCTTCGTATTGGAAGGCCAGGTTGTCAGACCCGGTAAGGTGGTCGAACTCAAAACCACCCAGCTTAAAGAAATGCTGCGTCGTGGCAAAGTTGAGATTGCAGAAGACAAACCCAAGTCAACGCGGAGCAGCAATAAAAAGAACGAACCCGTAAAACCCGACGCTGATGAAAAGTGACAACCTCGACGACTTCTTCCATCTCGACGACTTCGCGGTGGAAGTGTCA
>CANMOZ010000203.1 GCA_947499545.1 uncultured Saccharospirillaceae bacterium | reverse complement strand
AACAAGATCGTGCACTTTACGATTTAGGGGATTTGAATGTTGGAGTTTAACGCGCGTTTCAATCCCAACTCGCCGTACTTCATCGACGTTGCCTTTGTGATGATGCAGCTCGGTGAGTTTCAGTTCTCGATTGCTTCAGCGGCTTATCAAAGTTTGCAGCGCAAAACCCAGTACGCCTGGCAAAGCCAAGATCGACTCAACAATCACAGCGCCTGGCAGTACACCGCAAAACCTCAAGA
>CANMOZ010000202.1 GCA_947499545.1 uncultured Saccharospirillaceae bacterium | reverse complement strand
AATGCTTTGCATGAATGATAGTGATTGATGGTTGGAGCTGACGCTGTTAAATACTTTGTCATTATGACTTGTTTGGTATTCCCATAGCGGTTGAATGCTTTTGGGAATTGGCAAATGAGTTTCATTGTAAGCGCCTCGCTTCTTTCCTCTGAGAATACGCAGAGTCATGGTCTTGGGTTTGAAGTCTTCTTTGTTCAAAGACCAAAGCTCATGAGGCCTCATTCCCATATGAAGCAAGGTGG
>CANMOZ010000201.1 GCA_947499545.1 uncultured Saccharospirillaceae bacterium | reverse complement strand
CGTGTGGCGGTTCCTTTTAACAGCATGACCGTTGGCGAAGCTGCCAAGGTGTTGGGGACTGGCCGCAATACCTTATTCGAGTTCCTGCGTTTTCAAGGCTGGGTGCAACGCAACAATGAACCTTATCAAGCCAAAATCAACCAGGGTCTTTTGAACGTCAAACTGTCTACCTATCAGCATCCAAGCGATGGCGAAAAAACAGCGATCACCACCTTGGTAACCGGTAAGGGGTTGGAACGACT
>CANMOZ010000200.1 GCA_947499545.1 uncultured Saccharospirillaceae bacterium | reverse complement strand
GCCAGGTTAACCATGGCACCGACGAACAGACCAATGACTAACCCTCGAGTGATGCCGATCATCGTCAGCTTGTCCGCGCTAAAAAATAGCCTAACCGCTACCGCAACCAACATGATGGCGACAGGCAAGCCCCATTGAATGGCCAGGTGTTCAGCTTCAGATTTCACGGCGTCCCTATCCGCTAAGTCATTGATAGGGTTCAGTGTCTAGGATTGGTGGGGGAATTTCCTCTGGCGGGATTTCCG
>CANMOZ010000199.1 GCA_947499545.1 uncultured Saccharospirillaceae bacterium | reverse complement strand
CTCTGGGTTGCGGATATCACTTATGTCCCTACCTGGTCAGGGTTCGTATACGTTGCTTTTGTGATTGATGTGTTCTCACGGTTTATTGTTGGTTGGAGAGTGTTAAAAAGCCTACACACTCAAATCGTATTGGATGCTTTAGAGCAAGCGCTGTGGGCTCGTGGTAAGCCTAGCGGTGTGACACACCACAGCGATAGAGGCAGTCAATACTTATCAATCCACTATACGGAGCGATTAGCTGAAGC
>CANMOZ010000198.1 GCA_947499545.1 uncultured Saccharospirillaceae bacterium | reverse complement strand
CTGGACGATCTAATTGAGGCACTAGGTGCTTAACCGTTGAGGTGATTGAGACCTGATCTTCAGAACCTTTAACACTGTTGACGTTAAGGGTGACGGAGACCGATCCTTTTTTACCGGTATCACGTACAGCTTTCACCACTTCACCAAGGCATTCGGTTAACTCATCGTTGAGCGTGCCTTTGTTGAGGTAGATCAAGTGCTGTGTGAAGGGTACGTTGTTATCCATTTCATTTTTCCTTGTTGTGTTTTT
>CANMOZ010000197.1 GCA_947499545.1 uncultured Saccharospirillaceae bacterium | reverse complement strand
GGATGATTCAGGGCATATTGAAAAAGAAGCTTGAGCGTACACTTTTGCTTGGCAAGCTGTTTGTTCTTCAGGCTTTGAATTGAGCCTGTACTTTCAAGCAATGCTTTAGCTTCTCGTTCAAACTTCAAGGCCTCTCTGCGTGTTGTAAAGGTTCTACGCAATATCGCCTTGCCATCTTGATGAACGCTAACGACCCAACGAGTACTTCCGTTAGCGGTTTTCCTTTCCCGAACTGACATGCTAACTCCTTA
>CANMOZ010000196.1 GCA_947499545.1 uncultured Saccharospirillaceae bacterium | reverse complement strand
CGGCCTTTTTTACTGTGTGAATAAGGATCGACGGTTAAATCGAGGCCACCCCACATCGCAATGATGACGTCTTTGAAGTTACCAAAGAGCAAGTCATTGGGTTTCATCTGATTGGTGACGCCGGTGCTATAGCCGTTAACCGTATCACCTGGTTCCCAAACCGGGGCGCCGTTAGTGCCTTTGAATTTCTGAGTGGTTTTAAAGTGGCCTCTCATGAGGGTGTTCATGAGGTAACGCATCCCTTCAACGTCGGC
>CANMOZ010000195.1 GCA_947499545.1 uncultured Saccharospirillaceae bacterium | reverse complement strand
TTTGAGCCAAAAATATCAGAAGAGGAAGACAGCAGGGGCGAACCCTTTTACAGCGCTTGCGTCATTTTAAATAAAGGTGAAGAGAAGAAAATACACAAAATTAAAGAGGAAGCTATCAAACAAAAATTCGGTGATAAGCCACCCAAGACAGATGACTGGACAGTGCGTGAGGGTGATGATGAGGAATACGAAGCAAGCTACGGTTCCCTGTTCATCAATCCCAAAAGTAAAAACCAACCTGAACTTGTGATTAG
>CANMOZ010000194.1 GCA_947499545.1 uncultured Saccharospirillaceae bacterium | reverse complement strand
CTTCATCCTGCTTACAAGTTGTTTATGCTTATCTGTCAGTTGTAAGCTTGAACGCATTTTGATAACACCTCATAAGCTCTTATTGGTTTAAATACTTACTTGGCATGTATTGCTCTGCCACTAAAAATGGCCACTTCTTATCTATCATCAATATTTCATCATCAGTAAAAACATCTTCCCCGCTCTGAACGGCTTCCAATCTAGCCTTATCAATTGGTATCTCTTCACAGATTTCTGCTAAATCATCGCTATTAGCGAG
>CANMOZ010000193.1 GCA_947499545.1 uncultured Saccharospirillaceae bacterium | reverse complement strand
TGTAAGGGGGCGGTATTTCACCGCCTCCCCTCTGAAGGCAATATGCAAGACACTTATATCATTCCTGAACGCGATGTTTACCGATTAGTCATGCGCTCCAAACTTCCAGCCGCGCAACGTTTTGAACGCTGGGTTATGGATGAAGTGCTGCCAAGTATTCGCAAAAAGGGTAGTTACTCTGTAGCTGATCAAGGCATCAAAGCTCCTACCACATTAAAAGAAGCCTTAGAGGTTGCCTTAAAACTCGAAGAGCATCGCGA
>CANMOZ010000192.1 GCA_947499545.1 uncultured Saccharospirillaceae bacterium | reverse complement strand
ACCCAATACCGAACTCGAAAAGGGTTCCGATACTCAGCCGGATATAAAACCAACGGGCAACAGCTCAAAAGATGAAGCTGCGCCTACTACTACGGCCAATACCGCTCATCAACCAAGCGCTGAATTCGAAGACGTTAAAAAAGAACTGCAAACGCTGGGCACTCAATTTAATGAAATGAAAGCTGCGTTTGAAAAACTCAGCTCAGCTGCGCCCAGCACAGACTTCGATGACAACACCGGCGAGGCTGATATCCAAGTCAT
>CANMOZ010000191.1 GCA_947499545.1 uncultured Saccharospirillaceae bacterium | reverse complement strand
CAAGACTTGATCAAGGATAGATTGTCATGAACCCGATACAGAACTTTGAAGCAAAACCTAGGACTAACCAAGCTGTGGTCATCGTTTTACAAGCGGTCTTATTCTTCGTCAGTCCGACTGTCATAGGTGTTTATTTGATCGTTAAAGTGTTTGCATATGACTGAGGTTTTATCCGGACTTATTGTGACGAATGGCGTATATAGACGCATAAAGGAGGTCTCTATACTGGTATAATAACCAGTACTTATCCAGGTGATGGAG
>CANMOZ010000190.1 GCA_947499545.1 uncultured Saccharospirillaceae bacterium | reverse complement strand
GCGCTTGCTTCAGCCGATTGGCGATAGGCCTCCTGCTGAATATGAAATGCTGTATTATCAACAAAGCGAGTCTGCAGCGGCATGACTCAAATAAAATACTCTCCGATGAACCCGGGGGGATTCACTTCAGGTTTACATCACAGATGGCCGACTCAACATAGACAACAATCCCGTCGAAGATGCTATCCGGCCCTTTGCGGTGGGTAGGAAAAACTGGATGTTCAGTGATACGCAAGCCGGTGCACGGGCCAGCGCCCTGTT
>CANMOZ010000189.1 GCA_947499545.1 uncultured Saccharospirillaceae bacterium | reverse complement strand
TCATTCGCCGCCAAAAACTTCTCTGGCTGTTTTTCCATAAGGTTGCGAGCCTGCTTACTCGATACCCCTAACACCTTAGCCAAGCTGTCAATATCAACGTCATTAGCGGCTTCTGGCATCAACAGCTTTAAGTGCCGCAAATACTCATCCCGATACAACCTCACCAAGCTGTGACAGGAAGCAAGGCAGAGGTTCTGACCGCCGAATGCCTTTACAAGCTTCTGGGCATCGCTCATGCCGATCAGTTTAACGAGTTGATGGGATTC
>CANMOZ010000188.1 GCA_947499545.1 uncultured Saccharospirillaceae bacterium | reverse complement strand
TGAAAAGGTATGTGCTCAGCTTCGAGTTTCATGGGAGTAGAAAAGGAGGGTTTATGATCCTGCCTAGAAAACTCAATACGATCAGTGCCCAGTGAAGCAGGACTGTCAGTCAGCGCTAATCCACTTAAATAGGTTTTATTGGTGATCGGGAAATTAAACTCCAGCTCACAACTGGTATGCAGCCATTGCTTCTCCTGATTAAGTTCCAATAAAAACCGATTGGGTACAATGCGGACTTGCAGGGTTTTCTTTTTATATTTTTGACTCTC
>CANMOZ010000187.1 GCA_947499545.1 uncultured Saccharospirillaceae bacterium | reverse complement strand
CTTTCCCACCCCCAAGGTTAAAGTTTGGCAGTGGTCCCAACTTGTGGTTGATTGAAGACGTTGAAAACTGGGAAGCCGTATGCACTCACCGTGAAGGGGTTCCAAAGAGTCCGCCGGTAATGTCTTGCAAGTGATCAAACCATTTTTGGTAGGCTTCTCGTTGTTCTTCTAAATAATCGTACTGGTCATAAACTTGCCAAACACCTGGGAGCTTATGGCCTAGCATGATCTCAGCAACGTGCGGTTCGGTATACTTGGAGAAGTTACTTCT
>CANMOZ010000186.1 GCA_947499545.1 uncultured Saccharospirillaceae bacterium | reverse complement strand
TGAATGGGTAGTCCTTATAGGCCTAATTACCGCCATTTTGAACTTGATGCTGGTCATACCGAAAGTCATACGATTAACCATACATGCATATAAACAAGGAAAAGCCAAATGCTTGCAAATGTTGTCACGAAAATCCTAACCGGTTTATTAACCGAAACCTTTATTAAAAAGATCATCGTCCTAACGCTCAAATCCATTGCCAAGAAAACGGATAATAAAGTGGATGATGAGCTAGTCCAGATTGTTGAGGAAGCCCTCTACGATGCCCCACAAAGCGC
>CANMOZ010000185.1 GCA_947499545.1 uncultured Saccharospirillaceae bacterium | reverse complement strand
CTTCAGTCGGCAATTGCAGCGGTTGACGTTCAACCGAGGCTCGAGAACGTTTCGCTCGCTTGCGCACTGCGAGTCCTAGCGGAGTATAAGCGGTACACTTTCTTGTGATTCACTTGAACGCCCTCTCGAATCAATAGCTGATGAATATGAATACGTCGATACCCAAAACGCTTACGCTCATACGCAAGCGATTGAATACGCTCAATCAGCGCCTGGTCTTGATCCAGACGCTGTGATTGATACCGATAAGTAGCCCGGTTAACACCGACGAGGACACA
>CANMOZ010000184.1 GCA_947499545.1 uncultured Saccharospirillaceae bacterium | reverse complement strand
GTCATCCCCTGGGCCGCCATATAGACTGTCACTACCGGTTCCACCGTGAAGGGTATCGTTACCGGCAGCTCCAAAGAACCTGTCATCGCCCGAGCCGCCAAGGAGGATGTCGTTACCTTCATTGCCGTATAAAGTATCGTTGCCACCAAAGCCAATCATAAGGTCGTCGTTATTACTGCCATTCATGCTTTCATTGCCATTTGAGCCAATGCTGGAGCCAGCATTTTCAAGAGACAGCATTTCAAAAACAGGGTGTTCAATTAATCCGAAAAAGACTTCT
>CANMOZ010000183.1 GCA_947499545.1 uncultured Saccharospirillaceae bacterium | reverse complement strand
CAGCACTAACGCAAAGGCAATCTCAAACAAAGCCATTATTTTTTTCCTCGAAGCAGTAACTCAATTAACTGTTCGGGATGCTTACGAATCTGACGACCCAGCGATAAAAGAGCAACGATTAAGTCTTCAGCTAAAACGACCGCAACGCCCACCAAGGCACCACGGGCACCGTCGCCCAACCAATCCACATCGCTCAAGGCCAGATTAACCATGGCACCGACGAACAGACCAATGACTAACCCTCGAGTGATGCCGATCATCGTCAGCTTGTCCGCACTAAA
>CANMOZ010000182.1 GCA_947499545.1 uncultured Saccharospirillaceae bacterium | reverse complement strand
TTGAGTTCGACCACCTTACCGGGTCTGACAACCTGGCCTTCCAATACGAAGGCCGAGGTGACTTTAGCTTTTTGTGTACTCATTGATTTAATCCTTATTCGTTTTAGGTTTATTCCGTGTTAACCGTTCGCAGGTGTACGACCGAGACAGAAGGATTCTGTACGACGTACGACACAATCCATGTCTTGGAACACCACCACACGCAAACGACCTTTTTTACTGTGTGAATAAGGATCGACGGTTAAATCGAGGCCGCCCCACATCGCAATGATGACGTCTTTGAA
>CANMOZ010000181.1 GCA_947499545.1 uncultured Saccharospirillaceae bacterium | reverse complement strand
AACCCAATGATAGAGCCATACTAGAAATCACCGCCAAACTGACCGCGTTTAAAGAAGAGCACGACGGTGAAGTGGTGATTGAGATCGACGCTGAAAACATGATTCGTAACATCGATGGGCAAGACGTACTCGCGGGTGTGCGTGAAGCTTTAAAACTTTAATTTTGAATCGCTAATAAACAACAAGGAATTTTAAAACATGAAACGTATTCAGCTTTCTAAAACTTACACACTTGGAAATCAAGAACGTGACTATGTCGAAATGCGTGAACCCTGTGTGCGCGA
>CANMOZ010000180.1 GCA_947499545.1 uncultured Saccharospirillaceae bacterium | reverse complement strand
TGCTCACAACCATCATTCGCCGCTACAAACTTCTCTGGCTGTTTTTCCATAAGGTTGCGAGCCTGCTTACTCGATACTCCCAACACCTTGGCCAAGCTATCAATATCAACGTCGTTAGCAGCTTTTGGCTTTGGCCAGGCGTTCAGCTTCAGATTTCACGGCGTCCCTATCCGCTAAGTCATTGATAGGGTTCAGTGTCTAGGATTGGCGGGGGAATTTCCTCTGGCGGGATTTCCGCTAAATAATAATGAATTTCTAAGATCAGGTATACATAGAGTTTATCCAC
>CANMOZ010000179.1 GCA_947499545.1 uncultured Saccharospirillaceae bacterium | reverse complement strand
GCTCTTTAACAGTTAATGCGTTCCCCAAAGACCTAACGATACCCTCTCAACCTACGATCAGCCAGAATGGTCGTAGGCTTGAGTGCTTGCGTTTAATTTGGGAAAAAGTGCGAGGGTAAGTTGGATGGAGTCGTTATAGGCTACGACGAATTGCGGGAAAATCGGCTGAAAAATCACGAAATCCTTCAACCGATAATTTGGCAAAAGCTACGTAAGCGATCAATTTCGGACAGGCTATTCACATCTTCTTAGATGATTTAATTTGGCGTCTCCCATCCAGCGGAGAT
>CANMOZ010000178.1 GCA_947499545.1 uncultured Saccharospirillaceae bacterium | reverse complement strand
CGGCCTTTTTTACTGTGTGAATAAGGATCGACGGTTAAATCGAGGCCACCCCACATCGCAATGATGACGTCTTTGAAATTCCCAAAGAGCAAGTCATTAGGTTTCATCTGATTGGTGACGCCGGTGCTATAACCGTTAACCGTATCACCAGGCTCCCAAACCGGAACGCCGTTAGTACCTTTGAATTTCTGAGTGGTTTTAAAGTGGCCCCTCATGAGGGTATTCATGAGGTAACGCATCCCTTCAACGTCGGCATTTTCAGAGGCGATCATGGATTCCATGGCGAC
>CANMOZ010000177.1 GCA_947499545.1 uncultured Saccharospirillaceae bacterium | reverse complement strand
TCTGAAGATCAGGTCTCAATCACCTCAACGGTTAAGCACCTAGTGCCTCAATTAGATCGTCCAGCAACCATTATGTTTTCTACAGCCGATGGGGATTTACTGCGCGACGATCCTGATCGAGTTCAGATGACTTTAAAAAGCATCGAACCTGCGCCCGCTAACATCAAAAAAGTTAGCTAATTCAACCGGGGATTAAGTCGTTCCCCACAACCACACACTAGAAAATAAGAAGGAATGGAATCATGTCGAATAAAACTGAAGTAAGCAGCGAACAGAACCAAGTATTCA
>CANMOZ010000176.1 GCA_947499545.1 uncultured Saccharospirillaceae bacterium | reverse complement strand
CGGGATTTGTGACAAATAGGAGTGTTTAACCTGTTCGCGTTCTTTATTGGAATAAAGCATGGCATCACATAATCAATTATTTTTTTGCAGTCTAAAGCTTTTAGAATTAATTAAGTGGGTTCTATTGTTTACATTGTTTTGTATGTTTTATTTATAAAAAAAGTAAAACATAACAAGCTCGAAATAAAATATTTTTACGATTACTGTCAAAGCCTCAAATCACTTTATTGATGTTTTGGAAAAGGCAATGACTCAATTAATCAGCGACTGGATCACCGTGTTAATGGA
>CANMOZ010000175.1 GCA_947499545.1 uncultured Saccharospirillaceae bacterium | reverse complement strand
TAAGTGTCTTGCATATTGCCTTCAGAGGGGAGGCGGTGAAATACCGCCCCCTTACAATGCTGGCGTATTGCATCTCTAGCCCGCTTGTAGCCTAGAAGCTCCGCAACATCTTTAGCCACAAACCAAGGCTCGCCGTCTTGCTCGATGACGCGAACGTTATTGGATTCAAACTGAAATGGAATAATATTCATCTTATACCTCTAATTACCGAAAAAAGTGATGATGAAGCCTAAAGTGAAGCAGGCGAATATGGCGCCGATAGCAAAAAACAATGGAGCATTGAATTTATT
>CANMOZ010000174.1 GCA_947499545.1 uncultured Saccharospirillaceae bacterium | reverse complement strand
TATATCCGGCTGAGTATCGGAACCCTTTTCGAGTTCGGTATTGGGTTTAGCGGCTTCCATTTCTTCTTTAATGACAGCTCTTAATTCTTCCAAGGTGAAAGGCATGGTTTCATTCTCCGTTGAAGGGTCGGCTTCGGGTGTGACCTGGGGTTCTGCTTCAATACCAGCATTGACACCCAAGGCTGTCCCTAGACGGTTAAAGGTTGAGTTTTTGTGAAAAGGTATGTGCTCAGCTTCGAGTTTCATGGGAGTAGAAAAGGAGGGTTTATGATCCTGCCTAGAAAACTCAAT
>CANMOZ010000173.1 GCA_947499545.1 uncultured Saccharospirillaceae bacterium | reverse complement strand
CTAAAGTCACCTCGGCCTTCGTATTGGAAGGCCAGGTTGTCAGACCCGGTAAGGTGGTCGAACTCAAAACCACCCAGTTCAAAGAAATGCTGCGTCGTGGCAAAGTTGAGATTGCAGAAGACAAACCCAAGTCAACGCGAAACAGTAATAAAACCAACAACAAGAAACCGGCTTCCAAACCCGACGCTTCTGAGCAAGACGAAGCCAAAACCGACGTAAAACCCGACGCTGATGAAAAGTGACAACCTCGACGACTTCTTCCATCTCGACGACTTCGCGGTGGAAGTGTCA
>CANMOZ010000172.1 GCA_947499545.1 uncultured Saccharospirillaceae bacterium | reverse complement strand
TCTCCACCAAAGATAGTGTCATTTCCTTCACCGCCATAAAGACGATCCCGACCAGCATCTCCATGAATGACATCGTTGCCACCAAAGCCATAAATGCTGTCATTTCCAACTCCGCCTTTCGCTGTGTCGTTATGTCCTTGAGAATTCATAACATCAAGATAAATGACATCATTGCCCGATCCTCCTTCAACGTAATCTTGCCCACCACCGGCAAAAACCGTATCGTTCCCAGAGCCGCCAATGATATAGTCATTGCCTTTTACAGTATGGAATTCATCGTTTTCGTCACCCA
>CANMOZ010000171.1 GCA_947499545.1 uncultured Saccharospirillaceae bacterium | reverse complement strand
CAGTGTACGAAAGAGGTTCCTTTAACGGACAGTTTCACAACCAGACTCTAAGCCTGATAAACCGTTGTTTATTCTGTCTCATATAGGTGGTACGATTTAATTCTCATTGAAGGCCCCTTAAGCGTACACTATAAGCATGAAAACACTGATTGGCTACGCTCGTTGCTCAACTGATAAACAAGATCTTGCAGCACAACATTCTGCACTCGTTGGGTTAGGTGTTAACCCTGACCGAATTTACACCGATCACGGATTGACCGGTACAAGCCGAGCTAGACCTGGACTCGATCAAGCTCTTGCA
>CANMOZ010000170.1 GCA_947499545.1 uncultured Saccharospirillaceae bacterium | reverse complement strand
GATGCGCGTTCGGGAATGATGCGAAGCCTGGCTTTAACATCTAAAAAAGCATTGGCGACTAATCGCCTCATGTCTTCTACGGGTGCCACTTCGCCTTTGGCTTTTGCAAGGTTGAGTTCTGCGCTAATGGTTTCGGCTTCTAGTTTTCGGATTTGAAGTTGTTTAGCATCCGAGGCGTTTGCATGTTTGGTGGCTTCGTTTTCCATTAGCCACTTGTGCACATCCGAGGTTCGAAAAGCCCAACTGACCCCTTTGCCCCCTTGCTTAAGTGGTTTTAATCCTTTTTTAATCCAGACCTTTAC
>CANMOZ010000169.1 GCA_947499545.1 uncultured Saccharospirillaceae bacterium | reverse complement strand
TTGTATAAGCCGTTAATCGATTCCGCTAAAGCGTTATCATAAGAGTCTCCCACACTGCCAACGGATGCTTTAAAGCCCGCTTCAGCTAATCGCTCAGTGTAGTGGTTTGATAAGTATTGACTGCCTCTATCGCTGTGGTGTGTCACGCCGCTAGGCTGACCACGAGCCCAAAGCGCTTGCTCTAAAGCATCCAACACGATTTGAGTGTGAACACTCTCCAACCAACAATAAACCGAGAGAACACATCAATCACAAAAGCAACGTATACGAACCCTGACCAGGTAGGGACATAAGTGATATCCGCAACCCAGAG
>CANMOZ010000168.1 GCA_947499545.1 uncultured Saccharospirillaceae bacterium | reverse complement strand
AATTAAAGAGATTAACGAGGGGTTTTCCAGGGGATAATAGGGGTAACTTAATTTAGGTCTGAATCACCCTGTCGCGCTCAAACAACACGACATTCAGTAAAGTTGACTATGAATTTTGAAGGCAAATAGTTAATTGCTTTCGTCCATCCAAACTGCTCATTGATATGCAATATCTCATTATCTGTAAACAGGCCATTGCCAAGCATCACATTCTTAATAATGCAATCATCAATGCCAATCATCTTTGAAAGATCATTGTAATCTAAATCACAATAACCCATTAACTGAATCACTAGACTCTGGTGCATCTCTAGAAC
>CANMOZ010000167.1 GCA_947499545.1 uncultured Saccharospirillaceae bacterium | reverse complement strand
GTATCTGGCATGAAAGTGGCATTTTTGGCCTGTAAGTTATTGATTTTTGCCTGATGTGACACAAAATTGTGACACGCCATTCCTACCCAGAAATATCAAATTCTCTCTTTAGAAAGCACAACCCTATATATAAACACTCACTTTGGCTTATTTGGCACGAGGATTAGTTGACATTTCCTAGCTAACGGCGTGACTTATCTGTTATATCTCAATTAGATAGGTGTGAAATTAGCCCGACACGAGGAGCCCAAAAAAGCCGTCCTCTGTTGGTGAATACTGGCATTGAATGCAATAACTTACCAACCAAAATAGTTGACATAAAG
>CANMOZ010000166.1 GCA_947499545.1 uncultured Saccharospirillaceae bacterium | reverse complement strand
GAAGTAAAATCAAAGTCAAAGGTGGCTTTGCCGTCAGCAATGTCCGTCGGTGTGTTTAATTCAGCAGGCGCCCAACACTGACCACCCAGGATGGCACCGCGTGCTTTTAATTGTCCTAAGAAATGATTAACACCTTCGGTGACGTCTTGGTAATAGGTTTTAGTGATGGGTCGATCAACCGCCCATAAATGCGAAGCCTGTAATGCATCGTTAATCACATCAGCAGTACGGCGTTGACAAAGGAAGGCCCACTTAGGATCACTCGAAAGACTGCGGTTGCCCCAAAGCCTAAACCCGTCTTCACGAATAATGGTGGCGACGTT
>CANMOZ010000165.1 GCA_947499545.1 uncultured Saccharospirillaceae bacterium | reverse complement strand
TCTGATCATGTCGCTCGCTTAAAAGAGCTTGAGCGTGAAAATCGCGAACTGAAGCAGGCCAATGAGATTTTACGCAAAGCAGCTGCTTTTTTCGCACAAGCGGAGTTCGACCGCAAACAGAAGAGCTAGTCATGTTTATAGATCAACATCGCTCTGAGTACGGTGTCGAACCTATTTGCAAGGTATTGCCAATAGCGCCGTCTACCTATTACCGCCGGAAACGTCAGCAAGCTTGCCCAGAATTAAGCAGCGCCCGAGCTCAACGTGACGACTGGCTGCGCGAACAGATTCTTCGGGTCTACGAAGAGAGCCGTCAGCTCTAT
>CANMOZ010000164.1 GCA_947499545.1 uncultured Saccharospirillaceae bacterium | reverse complement strand
TCAACCGCTGCAATTGCCGACTGAAGCGAATCATACCTGGTCGATGGACTTTGTGATGGATGCCTTGGTGAATGGCAAACGTCTCAAATGCTTGACCATTGTAGATGACTACACCAAGGAGTGTCTCGACATCCCTGTGAATACTCGATTAACGGGTCATGATGTTGTGCGCACTTTAGAAGCGGTTGCTGCCTTTAGAGGTTTACCAAAATCCATTAGAACCGATCAAGGCCCCGAGTTTACCAGCAAAGCGTTGACGTATTGGGCAGATCAAAAAGGCGTTGAGTTGTTGTTAATTGAAGCAGGCCAACCGACTCAGAATGCATATAT
>CANMOZ010000163.1 GCA_947499545.1 uncultured Saccharospirillaceae bacterium | reverse complement strand
TCAGGGGATTTTTTAGCATCGTTAAAGCGAACCACAGCACGAATGATCCCGTAGAGAGATGCAACATAATCCAGATTAGTGCCTTTGGAATGTGTCAGTAACACTTGGCGACACGCTTCGTTAATGCGTTCCCTAAACTTCAACTCACGATAAGCAGAGACCTCAATAAACTTTAACAATGGGTCGCTCTCGGTATAGCCTTGGTATTCAGGGCAACGCTGTTTAAACTCAGCTAATAACTCTGCTTTAATGGTTTCAAAGGTTTTATCTTCGATGATGTCAGGCGGTGGCAGATGATCAATGCCGACTTCTTTTTCAACCGGTGGCGTTA
>CANMOZ010000162.1 GCA_947499545.1 uncultured Saccharospirillaceae bacterium | reverse complement strand
AGGACAAACACAAATGACAACCTTGGCAGCTAAAACCAAAACCACTGACTACTTAGGCATGTTAGCGAAAGCACAACAACTGATTGCTCATGAAGTGACCATAACCCAGCTCATGCTGTTTCTTGAAGTCGCTCAAGACGAAGGCAATCAACGCATTATCGACATTGCTAATCGTTACGGCTGGACAAGAGCTAGCGGGTCTCGCTCCTACAGAAGACTTTGCAAGTGGGAAGCTCCAGAACAGCCAGGACTGGATTTAGTTGCCATGGTTAAAACGGAATACAACGCACGCGATAAGTACCTAGAGCTAACCACCAGAGGCCGCAAGATTTA
>CANMOZ010000161.1 GCA_947499545.1 uncultured Saccharospirillaceae bacterium | reverse complement strand
TGGGTTCGGCTAATGCCGTAAATGGTTTCGCCGCCTGGATCGTTTTTATCGTGAACATAGCCGCCTTCGTGATCCAGTACTAACGCAAAGGCAATCTCAAACAAAGCCATTATTTTTTTCCTCGAAGCAGTAACTCAATCAACTGCTCGGGGTGCTTACGAATCTGACGGCCCAGCGATAAAAGCGCAACGATCAGGTCTTCTGCTAAAACGACCGCAACGCCAACCAAGGCACCACGGGCACCGTCGCCTAACCACACCACATCGCTCAAGGCCAGGTTAACCATGGCACCGACGAACAGACCAATGACTAACCCTCGAGTGATGCCGATCAT
>CANMOZ010000160.1 GCA_947499545.1 uncultured Saccharospirillaceae bacterium | reverse complement strand
GCAGGCGAATATGGCGCCGATAGCAAAAAACAATGGAGCATTGAATTTATTTTCATCCACTTGTCTTTGAAGCTTGGCGCATTGATAGGTAAGCTTCTGACACTTCACCTCTAAATCTCTGATTGTGTGTACATGACCAACCATGATTCTTATCCTTATTCTTTAATAGGGGGCGGCGAATTACCGCTTCCATATGTGTTACCCCTTATAAAGTCCCGTAGAAAACATCGACGTCTTTGCCTACTCCTTCCGCAACTTTTTTGCAGATACCGTCAAAGGCATCGTCAATCACCCGTTCAGGATTAATCAGCCTATAACGCAACCGCAAAGTGCCTTC
>CANMOZ010000159.1 GCA_947499545.1 uncultured Saccharospirillaceae bacterium | reverse complement strand
TCTGAGGTGACGTCATTAAGGGTTTCAAACTTTTCTAAAAGGTCTTCTTTGACTTCATATAAAGCTTCTTCAAGAGCAGCCTTTGCAAGCATATAGGCGAAGTTTTCGATTAATACACGCCACTCGCCAATGGTGTAATTGCCGGTGTCTTCTATTTCCTTCGTTGAGTAATCAGTCTCCAGTTCATTGACGAGTTCCAAGCACTTATGGAAGTAGGTAGTGAGTGACTTAGCTTTTCTGTGGATATCTTCCTCTAGATGACACTCAAGGTCTTCGATATACTCCTGACAGTCAGTGGGCTTCTCAGAGTTGAGCTTGTCAGCTAGTAGGCTGTAGATTGT
>CANMOZ010000158.1 GCA_947499545.1 uncultured Saccharospirillaceae bacterium | reverse complement strand
GCAGCGCCCGAGCTCAACGTGACGACTGGCTGCGCGAACAGATTCTTCGGGTCTACGAAGAGAGCCGTCAGCTCTATGGGGCTCGCAAAGTATGGAAACAGCTGCAGCGAGAATCCATTAAGGTCGCTCGCTGTACGGTTGAACGATTAATGAACCTGCTGGGGTTGCAAGGTATTCGACGGGGTCGTCGCTGTATCACAACGACACCCGACGCATCTGCCAGCGCCCCGCTTGACCTAGTCAATCGCCAGTTTAAAGCAGAGTCACCCAATGAACTCTGGGTTGCGGATATCACTTATGTCCCTACCTGGTCAGGGTTCGTATACGTTGCTTTTGTGATTGATGTGTTCTC
>CANMOZ010000157.1 GCA_947499545.1 uncultured Saccharospirillaceae bacterium | reverse complement strand
CTGGGGAATCATTACTGCCGCCCTACCAATGGTTAAGGCGGATATGGTGCCTCAGGTGGGTCAATTTTAAATTGGCATTAGTGGGTCAGTTTTACATTGGCACTAACAACAGGGCCAAGCTTCCATGCCCGCGTATTTTTTTACCGCATCAAATGTCTCAGTCGCGGCTTCTGTTTCGCTTTCCACCTTTGAAGGGAAATACTCTTTTGTAGGCAATACCAGCTGAGCGTCTTTGTAGAAATCATCACCACCAAAGTGTTTCAGAAGCCACTTAAAAGTGGCCAATTGAAATGCCGTATCTTCATCAGAAATGATTGGTCTTGATTTAAATAAGTTCAGCATTCTGGGATCGCACTATAAG
>CANMOZ010000156.1 GCA_947499545.1 uncultured Saccharospirillaceae bacterium | reverse complement strand
ATCGGAAATTTGGTCAAACCCTACCAAGAAGCAATAGACAAACTTTCTAACGAAAATCCGATGCTCGCCAACAAAGATTGGGATTTAGGCCTCGATCAAAACAACGATATAGTCATACTCGAAGGGAATAACAGCTTATCATCACAAGAAATCAACTTGTTAACCAAAACATTCGATCAATCTGCTATCAAAGACAATATTGCCTCTTTTCAAAGCGCTGTCATTGAAGCTAGCACGAATGATTTTCGCTTTGACAAGAAACCTGGATCAGTCGCGCACTACAATCTTAATCAAGGCAATATAAATGATGTATTCAGGATACGAGATTTTATTGCCCAAGAAAGTAAGCATCAATTTCATT
>CANMOZ010000155.1 GCA_947499545.1 uncultured Saccharospirillaceae bacterium | reverse complement strand
ACGATAAAAACGATCCAGGCGGCGAAACCATTTACGGCATTAGCCGAACCCATCACCCAGAGGTTTGGGCCAAGGGCACACCAACGGAGCAACAAGCCAAAGCGATTTATAAACGTGATTATTGGAACGCATGCCGCTGTGATGATTTGCCACCGGCCATTGCGATTATGGTCTTCGACAGTGCTGTGAACCAAGGCCCCACGCAAGCCATTCGATTTTTACAACGTGCAATAAAAGTCAAAGACGACGGAATCATCGGACGGAACACAATAAAAGCTGCAAAAAATTCAAACGCTCTTTTAACACTCGTCGCTATCGCGTCTCTCAGAATTAAACACTACACCGCTTTATCAACCTGGCAACGCTACGGCAT
>CANMOZ010000154.1 GCA_947499545.1 uncultured Saccharospirillaceae bacterium | reverse complement strand
AAGCTAACAACTGAACTCCTGCGCCAGAGGATCTGGCGTTTTTTTCATCCAAGACTTTTTATTCAAAACAGACCTGTAGTCGCATCATTGGCGCATATGGATACTCATTGCACAGCGTCCTTCGAGTGCAATGGCGTCTACAGCCAACGCCCACTCAACAGACCTCACATCAAGAAGACCAAGACAGCCATCCGACCACTCCAACCCCATCAGCAGCCCAGTAACGGCCTAGGGTTCGACGGATTTGATCAGTGAGCTGCTTGCTAGCCCAGTGCTCGCGTGAAAAAAATTAAACCTGCGAAAAAATTACTGCTCCTCCCCCACTGCCGGTTTCGTGTAGAGAACTTTTTGTGCAAAGCGCGGGTGTGCAAAACCC
>CANMOZ010000153.1 GCA_947499545.1 uncultured Saccharospirillaceae bacterium | reverse complement strand
GCATAACTTACGTAAGCATACCTACTGGCGATGCCTTTCTCTGCAAATCATCAGCAGGGCACAATAAATAGTAGGGGACTTGGCTATCGATAATCAACTTATGCAACTTACTTAACTTACGTAAGTGTTCCTACTGGACCCCTTGACCTGAAGTCTTTACGAGAAAAGGGCTTAAAGAAGCTAAAGCATGAATTCATATAATGCTGAAAACATGACTGCATTCAAGCAAAGACGTCAACGAGTCGCATATCAGCGGCTTCAGGTTTAATGAAGTCAGCTCCGCGTTCCAAAAGCTGGTCGCGTAGAGACCCAAATGAATGAAATTGATGCTTACTTTCTTGGGCAATAAAATCTCGTATCCTGAATACATCATTTAT
>CANMOZ010000152.1 GCA_947499545.1 uncultured Saccharospirillaceae bacterium | reverse complement strand
GCACAGGCAGTAGCGGCTCTGGAAACCAAATGCCAAAGGACCCATTGGTCTTAGATCTTGATGGCGATGGCGTTGAGCTGCATGGACTCGATACGAGCAAAGCCTATTTTGATTTAAATGGGAATGGGTTTTCGAATCACACTTCTTGGCTTGATAAAGATGATGCTTTTGTAGCGCTTGATCGCAATGAAGATGGCACCATCAACAATATTACAGAATTGTTCGGAAGCCCTGAGCGTACGGGTTACGACGAGTTAAGTGATTTAGATTCCAATGCCGATTTAACTATTAATAAAGAGGATGAGGCTTACTCGAAGCTTCAATTGTGGCAAGACAAAAACGGTGATGGTGTCAGTCAAGCTGATGAATTAACGTCTCT
>CANMOZ010000151.1 GCA_947499545.1 uncultured Saccharospirillaceae bacterium | reverse complement strand
AGCGGCTAATGCACCCAATGGCTGGTTAATCTGTGATGGCACATCGGTGTTGCGCAGTGATTACCCAGGGCTTTGGGGCTTTGCACAAAACAGCGGCAACTTAGCAGCCAGTGAAGCAAGTAAAACCCCAGGACAATTTGGACCCGGTGACGGCCTAAGCTCTTTTACCTTACCGGATTTACGCGGGGAATTTATTCGGACCCTCGATAACAACCGAGGGATAGACGCCAATCGAGTCTTAGGAACAACCCAAGAAGATTTATATAAATCCCACAATCACGATGGTTTAACCTTAGACGCTGGTAACCATAGCCATAATGCAACCACCGATCAACAGGGCGTTCATGCTCATTCAGGATTGACGGCTGGTTCAGGTGCCCA
>CANMOZ010000150.1 GCA_947499545.1 uncultured Saccharospirillaceae bacterium | reverse complement strand
ACAAGTGCTTGAATACTTTGGCCCGAACCGTTCGCCGATGTCGATCACGAGCGATGACATGCTGGGGTTTATTGATTGCTGCTCAAAGGTCAGGAAGAACAGCCCTAAGACTATTAATAAAAAGCTTTGTGCGCTCCAAACCCTTACCGACATTGGCGTTATGCTTGGGCTCTACAGACCAGAAGATACGCTGTCTGCTAAGGGGTTTACTCTACAGGAGAACAATGGAGGGAGAACCAGAATACTCTCAGATGAGGAAATCAAAACCTTTGAGAGTGTTATTGCAGAGCAAGAAACAGAAATACAAACCTACTTTGCCACCTTGCTTCATATGGGAATGAGGCCTCATGAGCTTTGGTCTTTGAACAAAGAAGACTTCAA
>CANMOZ010000149.1 GCA_947499545.1 uncultured Saccharospirillaceae bacterium | reverse complement strand
CACTTCAGATTACGCAATGAGCATGAACGCTTAAATATTGATCCTAAAATTTTACTTCGACAAGACCGTAATAAACCCGAAGGGGAAGAGAGTAACAGGGAGCTTAAGCATGTATTTGATCAATGGTATAAATCACGAGAAGGAGATTTAACTCCAGATGTATATATAGCTCAGTATCGCCCCCTTAAAAAGTACGTATACACTCGCTTTGGTGATTACGATATTGATAAAATCACTTTGCAAGAGTGGCTAGACCTCATATCACCTCTAGCTCGCGACAAAGAAGGTATGGCGGGCATCTTATGTTCAAATATTAAGCGAGCTTACGAGTGGGCGATTAAGTTTGAGCTAGCTGATAAAAATCCGCTTGCTAGAATCACTAG
>CANMOZ010000148.1 GCA_947499545.1 uncultured Saccharospirillaceae bacterium | reverse complement strand
GTAAAGACTTGCTATGGATACGAGCAGAGATTGGTTGAAATGAAGGGCTTTCTACAAGGCTAATTTGGGAAATAACACTCAGCCACCGTTGGAGGGTTACTAAACCCAGTTTCAGCGGCTATCGCTGCCTGATAGGCGGCTTCATTATTGGGATCCACATTGACTATCCCTGAAATAGCCGCCAGTTCTGCCGCAGTGACCGCAGTGCCATTACCATTATTCGCGCCACCCGGTGGAGGCCGAGTCTTCCAAGACTTCTGCTAGAGCCGCTTCGGTATTGACTGCATCGATAATGGCTTGGACCTCAAAGCGAATCATACCTGGTCGATGGACTTTGTGATGGATGCCTTGGTGAATGGCAGACGTCTCAAATGCTTGACCATT
>CANMOZ010000147.1 GCA_947499545.1 uncultured Saccharospirillaceae bacterium | reverse complement strand
GCGTCCCTATCCGCTAAGTCATTGATAGGGTTCAGTGTCTAGGATTGGTGGGGGAATTTCCTCTGGCGGGATTTCCGCTAAATAATAATGAATTTCTAAGATCAGGTATACATAGAGTTTATCCACTCAAGAAACAACTACAATTATTCAGATAAAAGTCCATTACTGGTTGCAGCCAACATGAGAACATCCATCTACAAATGGTCAGCACCCATATTGTTTTTTTTATTAATGATTTCAGACGCCTATGGAAACACAAAAATACGCTGTGTAACCGAAGAGTTCCCACCCTTTAATTACATAAATGAAAAGAAATTAATCGGAATCAGTGTTGATATTTCACATGAGTTATTCAAGGTTGTCGAATTCGAATACAAAATAGAG
>CANMOZ010000146.1 GCA_947499545.1 uncultured Saccharospirillaceae bacterium | reverse complement strand
AGCATCTCAAGAAATACCGTTAAACGTTATTTGCGAGACCCAAAGCAAACGCCCGAATACAGCCAAAGGGCTAAGCGTCCCTCGGTACTTGACCCTTTCAAACCCTATCTTTTAGAGCGTATTCGTGCCGCATCTCCGGATTGGATACCTGCTACTGTCTTGTTTCGGGAGATTAAAGCGAGAGGCTATGAAGGAGGTAAAACGACGGTTCGATCCTTTGTATCAGCACAGCGCCCCCAAAAACTAGAGGGTCCCATCCAGCGCTTCGAAACGCTCCCTGGCGAACAAATGCAGGTTGACTTTACGACCATACGCGGGGGGCGATATCCCCTCAAAGCCTTCGTTGCCACAATGGGATATAGCCGTGCTAGCTATGTTTGCTTTACAACCAG
>CANMOZ010000145.1 GCA_947499545.1 uncultured Saccharospirillaceae bacterium | reverse complement strand
GCGTTAGTGCTGGATCACGAAGGCGGCTATGTTCACGATAAAAACGATCCAGGCGGCGAAACCATTTACGGCATTAGTCGAACCCATCACCCAGAGGTTTGGGCCAAGGGCACACCAACGGAGCAACAAGCCAAAGCAATTTATAAACGCGATTATTGGAACGCCTGCCG
The DNA here is from genome assembly GCA_947499545.1 of uncultured Saccharospirillaceae bacterium. Lineage (GTDB taxonomy): Bacteria > Pseudomonadota > Gammaproteobacteria > Pseudomonadales > Oceanobacteraceae > CANMOZ01. The sequence continues at coordinate 228 of CANMOZ010000145.1, read as the reverse complement.
CTGTGATGAATTACCACCGGCCATTGCGATCATGGTCTTCGACAGCGCCGTGAACCAAGGCCCCACGCAAGCCATTCGCTTTTTACAACGTGCAATAAAAGTCAAAGACGACGGGATCATTGGACCGAACACTATAAAAGCTGCAAAACATTCAAACACCCTTTTAACACTCGTCGCTATCGCGTCTCTCAGAATTAAACACTACACCGCTTTATCAACCTGGCAACG
>CANMOZ010000144.1 GCA_947499545.1 uncultured Saccharospirillaceae bacterium | reverse complement strand
AGACCATGGCCAGCACTTGCAGGATGCGCTAATAAAATAGGAATCTCACCGGCGTTCCAACGCTTAATCACGTCGTCACCTTCGTCAATGCTGACCGCTTCAGAAAAGCGGGCTTTGATGCGTTTAAGATCACTCTTAAAGTTGTAAGCTATTAGCACCGACTGACCTTGAGCCTCTGCAATCAAGTCCTCCAGTGCGTCGAGCTTTAAACTATGGATTTCTTGGAAACCCTTAACCTTTTCGAATTCATCTTGAACGTACAGAGCACCGTTGCAAAACTGCAAAAGCTTATTGGTAAGCACCGCACTATTGGGGGCCTTGATCGTATCCCCAGACTCTTCTAACTCAAGCAAAAAATCCGCTTCTAACCGGTCGTATTGTTTACGCAGGCGAGTGGTTAATTCGATGGA
>CANMOZ010000143.1 GCA_947499545.1 uncultured Saccharospirillaceae bacterium | reverse complement strand
AATGTGATTCAGTGCGTAACCGCTTGTGCCATCTTCCCTGAAATAATAATTAACGGTCACAACGGTATCGCTTCCCACAACCGACATCACTAAGTTATCGCCATTGCGTGTGAAGCGAAGGTCTTCCTGCTTGATGCCATCCAAGAATTTCAATACATCCTGGTTTTTCTCACCTTTCTGGTAATCCTGGATCGTAATGCTGCCTTCATCTTTACCGACTAAGTAGGTGTCATCCCCCGGACCGCCATATAGGCTGTCACTACCGGCTCCGCCGCGGAGGGTATCGTTACCGGCATCCCCACTGAGCTTGTCATTACCGGAGCCGCCAAGGAGGCTATCGTTACCCTCACCCCCATTTAGGCTATCACTGCCCTCTCCACCGATTAGGCTGTCCTTACCTTCACCACCGTATAA
>CANMOZ010000142.1 GCA_947499545.1 uncultured Saccharospirillaceae bacterium | reverse complement strand
TTGGTTCAGAACGTTGACGGTGTGCCGGTCGCTGTATTGGAGCGCGAACAAAAGCTGGTCAATTTGAAAGCTGAATTGTCAAGGTATATGCCAAAACCTACTCGCATTCAATTAGTCAACGTGCTCCACAAAGTGGAATCGCTGATTGATTACGTGAATCGATTCAAGATACCAGGGACAACGATGTTTTTTAATACCGAAAGGCACCAACTCTCTGCTGTCATTGATTTTTCCAAAGATCAAAAATCCCCGTCTTGGGGTGATCACAGAGCTTTCTATGCTCCCGAACTCACAAAAGACTGGGAAACCTGGAAAAGTAACGACGACAAATCTTTTGAGCAAGATGCTTTTATCGATTTCTTGGAGCGCATGAGTGACAACATCATTGAACCCTCTGGCAGTGAGCTATTGGGATT
>CANMOZ010000141.1 GCA_947499545.1 uncultured Saccharospirillaceae bacterium | reverse complement strand
GTTTCCAACCTCTTTTTAACGGATTCAGTGTTGCTCATAGTCTCCTATCAATGAGGGTAATGCTGTGATTCGTCGTAATCTGGAATATAGTTAGCAATATCATCCAATGGCTTCTTGCCTGAAGGCGTCATCGTGATACCGTTGTGTTTTAAAAGGTTGATGGCTTGGCTGATTTCTGCTGCGGTTGCATTGCCGCTTCTTAATCTATTCAATAGCTCTTCTGCTGTGATTTCATGCAATGCTTGAAGAGCCAGTTCTAAATCATCACTCACTATTTATTACGACCTCGGTTTTTCTTTTTGGATTGAATACGAAGATTGCTTAACGCATTGTTCGCCGTGTTGCGGTCTTTATGGTCAATGTCTTTACCGGCAACGGCTGCTTTGCCATTCTTCTTGATCATGAGGCGCCGGGCAGCATT
>CANMOZ010000140.1 GCA_947499545.1 uncultured Saccharospirillaceae bacterium | reverse complement strand
AAAGACAGGCTTATAGGAAGGTTTGAGCTTTATGCGAAGAGCGCAGCTAGTAGCTACAAGTCACTACCGGCTTTGTACGTGGTAGCTCGTCATCATCGTTTGCCTACTCCTTACTAATGGAATAAAGGGTTAGAAAAATGTGTGAACCAATTCAAAACTTTCAGGACAAACCAAAAAGTTATCAGGTGTTTGTTATGGCAACCCAGTCAGTACTGTATTTCGTTTTGCCAACAGTTATAGGTGTTTATTTGATCATTCGAATGTTTGCATACGATTAATAAAACAAGCGGAATGTGAGGGTTTAAAGAGGTTTAAAACTCTCGAGAATAACTGGAAGCATGTACAGTTATACGGGGTATCCACTTAGCTCCACTAGCTCGTTTGTGAAGACTTTCTGGTCGTAATTTCTTTGTAGGTGATTTG
>CANMOZ010000139.1 GCA_947499545.1 uncultured Saccharospirillaceae bacterium | reverse complement strand
TTGGTACAACGAAAACAAAAGTAGATTCATTGTTGAGTTGAACTATCACAAAAGACTCTGGGCCATTGCAGCTTAATACAAAGGACTATCACGCAGTCAAATCAACAACCAAGCACAAGGATAAGAATAATGCTTAATGTAGCCACCCTTATACATGAGCCAACTGATGAATCAACCAATAAAGGAGTAGAGCTGGCACACAAGAGAATTTTAATGACTCAGCTTTATGAAAAACACACAAATGAATTAGAGATGCATCTACTCATACTAAAGAAGAGTGCCAGAAGAAGTTTAAACCAATTACAGATAACCAAAAAACAACCCTGGTATTACTGGCTACTGGGCCGTGAGAAAGATATTTCAGCAGAAGATATTGGCTATTTGAGTAGGGAGTTATCCAACATTAGTTATAGCCCCTTGTTTG
>CANMOZ010000138.1 GCA_947499545.1 uncultured Saccharospirillaceae bacterium | reverse complement strand
GCCGTAGGGGAACCTGCGGCTGGATCACCTCCTTAAACGATGCGATGCAAGCCTGCATTTAGCGTCCACACGAATTGCATGAATAGCGATCTTTGATGGGTCTGTAGCTCAGTTGGTTAGAGCGCACCCCTGATAAGGGTGAGGTCGGCTGTTCAAGTCAGCCCAGACCCACCATCCCATAATCGCGAAACTTAGTGGGGCCGTAGCTCAGTTGGGAGAGCACCTGCTTTGCACGCAGGGGGTCAGGAGTTCGAATCTCCTCGGCTCCACCAATTCTCGATAATGGTGAATGACCATCAAAGTTCATAACTAAGCAATATCAATGCTTACTTATGATCTTTGAGTCATAGTGTTCTTTAAGAATTTGGATACAAGTTGATCAAACTTTAATTGATCAAGATGATCGATATCATTGATGAGATGATGT
>CANMOZ010000137.1 GCA_947499545.1 uncultured Saccharospirillaceae bacterium | reverse complement strand
GAAAATCTAGACATGATGGTGTACGACGTCTTTAGCATGATCCCTAAAGCCCATCGTACTGGTAAAGAGGTTGCCATCCTTGGACAGCAGTTACTCGCTTACGATGCCAATAAAAACCTCTCGCTAAACGTCGATGATCCCAGACGTAAGTCCGGTGTCATGGGGATGACCAACTCCTATGCAGGGTTACCGGTTGTCTCACCTGCGAATTTCCCAGAGCGGGGGATCATGATTACCGACCCTAAAAACCTGCACCACTACTACCAAGCAGGGCGCATGCGTCGTCAGCTGGAAGATACGCCTAAACGTAATTGCGTCATTGATTACATAAGCTCCAACGAGGCCTACACCATCGGCGACCTTAAAGCCATCTCCGGCATTAAAGCCGATAACCTGAAATTTGTAGGCGAAGCAGAAGGGGCTGAGTAATGAG
>CANMOZ010000136.1 GCA_947499545.1 uncultured Saccharospirillaceae bacterium | reverse complement strand
AAAAACTCTGTGCGCTCCAAACCCTTACCGACATTGGCGTCATGCTTGGTCTCTACAGACCAGAAGATACGCTGTCTACCAAGGGGTTTACTCTACAGGAGAACAATGGAGGGAGAACGAGAATACTCTCAGATGAGGAGATTAAAACCTTTGAGAGTGTGATTGCAGAGCAAGAACCAGAAATACAAACCTACTTTGCCACCTTGCTTCATATGGGAATGCGGCCTCATGAGCTTTGGTCTTTGAACAAAGAAGACTTCAAACCCAAGACCATGGCTCTGCGTATTCTCAGAGGGAAAAAGCGAGGCGCTTACAATGAGACCCATTTGCCAATTCCCAAAAGCATTCAACCGCTATGGGAAAACCAAACAAGTCATAATGACAAAGTATTTAACAGCGTCAGCTCCAACCATCAATCACTATCATTCATGCAAAGCATT
>CANMOZ010000135.1 GCA_947499545.1 uncultured Saccharospirillaceae bacterium | reverse complement strand
CGTAAAACCCGACGCTGATGAAAAGTGACAACCTCGACGACTTCTTCCATCTCGACGACTTCGCGGTGGAAGTGTCATTTCAAAATAAAACTATATTAGCTCAATTCGATACTCACCCCATCGATTCCCATCTAGGTCAAATCGATTACGAAGTCAATCAACCTCAAATCACAGGCTCTTATCAGGATTTAAAAGACCTAACCCCTAGAGACCTTGTCGAGATCGAAGGCAAAACCTATCGAGTCGAACACTACCCCGATCACGATGGCACCGGGTTAGCAATCGTCAAGTTATCCGAAGAGGGGTAACCCCATGCTTCATATCGATATTGCAGAAAATGGTTTAGACGATTTAGTTTATTCGCTCAGTGCTACCGAAAGACAAGTCGACTATTCGTTAAAGCGATCATTAAAACGAACTGCCGCCAGTTTAAGACGCAAAGC
>CANMOZ010000134.1 GCA_947499545.1 uncultured Saccharospirillaceae bacterium | reverse complement strand
GATGAGGAATACGAAGCAAGCTACGGTTCCCTGTTCATCAATCCCAAAAGTAAAAACCAACCTGAACTTGTGATTAGACGTGCGGGCGTTCTTCACAACGTCACTAAGGAAGACGACTTGCTCTATCCCGGTTGCTACGTCGCCATTTCCGTTAACTCTTTTTGCTACGACAAGAAGCCTGAAAGAAACGTTAAGCGTCCAGGTATTTCACTCAACCTTAGAGGGCTTATGTTTTTAAAACACGGTGAGCGCCTATCCGATGTGGTGAATGCCGAAGCAGAGTTCGACGGTTTTGATTCCGAAATAGAGGATACAGATGACGATGACATTCCGTACTAAGAGCAGTCGTTGAAACCCATTAATTAATAAATAAGGAAAAACAATGACAACACAAGTGCTTAAAGCTGTATTCACACACAGTGAATTCCCCAGAGAACGTGAAAAG
>CANMOZ010000133.1 GCA_947499545.1 uncultured Saccharospirillaceae bacterium | reverse complement strand
CCTGACCATAACGAATAGGCTTCATGGGTTTTTGTGCTAGGCGTTGAGAAAAAGGTTTTACGCCACTGCTTGTGACTCGCAATGGCACTGGCCACTTTTTTAAGCTTCTTAAAGTTATTAATCCAGAAGCATTCGTCAACATAGAGGTGGCCGCTGTATCCCTGGGCGGTGCTGGAGTTCGTACTCAAGAAAGATAAAACCGCCTCGCCTTTAGCGGTTGGCACCTTAACCTTTTCAGTCCCCTTTAAATCAACGCCAAATTTCTCTTTTACAAAGTCTTTAATATAGCCATTAAAAATAGCAGACTGGTTCTTAGAGGCCGATAGGAAGATTTGATTTTCACCCGTTAAGAGTGCATTAGTGACTGCTTCCCTAGCAAAGTACCAAGTTAAGCCTATCTGACGGCTTTTTAGGATATGACGGGTTCTATGATGATGCGAATCCCATAAATCCAGCTG
>CANMOZ010000132.1 GCA_947499545.1 uncultured Saccharospirillaceae bacterium | reverse complement strand
TAATGACTAGCAACGATAGTAATGATTCGGGTTGCAATTAACTCAATACGTGATATTGCAATTGATTCAGCCTGATCCGTTGTATTTGTTTGCATTCACATCTACTCATTCTCCGCCAAAGTGTATCAAGCCGTAATTTTGTATGGTTGTGAACCAATTATGCTCTTTCATAACTCAAGCTCTAACTCTCAGCTATCTTATGCTCATTAAGTTGCATGAGATTCATACGCGCTGTTTTTAAGGTACCTCTATTATCCGCATAACCATCGATAGAGTTTAGTGAATCTCTCGTATTATGAATCTATATTAATATTTGAATTGTTTACAGCTTAATAAAGGTTGGTCTAACTTCAATTTACAAGTCGAGGCTAGCTTGAGTCAGATGTTCATCTATACTAATGCAAGAGATGGCGATGAAAAGGGGTCTATAGATAGTGTCGACTTAGGTGGAGATTTTA
>CANMOZ010000131.1 GCA_947499545.1 uncultured Saccharospirillaceae bacterium | reverse complement strand
ATGGCGGTAATTAGGCCTATAAGGACTACCCATTCAGTGACTGGCACACCTAGGAATATCATGCCTCCTATGGTGTATGTGGAAGTCCCCGTAACAGCAATAACGGCCTGTTCAGGGGATATATGATGAGGTGTTTGGTTCATGTTTTAATTTGCAATTACATTCCTTGTTGATTGAAATTAATGATTCTTGATGATTATCACATTTAATAAATAATTTTTAATATGTACTCACTCTTCTCTCAAGCAATGAGGAGCTAGCTAATATGAAACTCAAAGCTGTACTTATACTTTCAGTTGTATTGATAAATTCTATCCAGACAAACGCAGAGCCGACCGACCCAACCTGGGCGTATACGGGCTTGTCTGATCAAAATCTTAAAAGTGAGATTCAACATCTTCGTGTTGACTCAGAGTGGCTAGATAACCTTCATCCCTATACCTTCACTTGGAAAGATTCAAAT
>CANMOZ010000130.1 GCA_947499545.1 uncultured Saccharospirillaceae bacterium | reverse complement strand
GGGAAAAACCGCCAGAGGAAATAACCTCGCTCTTTCCGCATCCTCTCATCCATGAACGGTATGAGCATCCTAACAGGCAACTGGCTCTCGACTGAGGACCACCTTAAGCAATCCATTATTGACATTCTCTCGACCCCACTGGGCAGTCGGGTGATGCTGCGCGATTATGGCAGCGATCTTTATCTGTGGATTGATGCTCCGCTGAATGCCACCACCAAGAACCGTATTTATGCCGCCACCGCTAAAGCCCTGCAATGTTGGGAGCCTCGTTTTAAGTTGCAGCAAGTGGAAGCTCGTGTGGTATCGCCGGGTAAGCTGGTGTTGACCTTAACCGGTAAAATTGAAAGCGGTGCCACGCTGACCCTTGAGGGTTTGGAGTTGAGTCAATGAGATTAACGCCACCGGTTGAAAAAGAAGTCGGCATTGATCATCTGCCACCGCCTGACATCATCGAAGATAAAAC
>CANMOZ010000129.1 GCA_947499545.1 uncultured Saccharospirillaceae bacterium | reverse complement strand
GAGTTATCACCCAGCAGCAGTCACCGCTGGCTAGTATGCCCAGGCAGTGTGGCCGCCGAACGGGGATTGCCAGACGATAATGACGTGGCAGCCCTCGAAGGTACCGCTGCGCACCAATTGGCAGAGCAGCGCCTAACGCGTGACTGCGATGCAGAGGATTTTAAAGGCGTGATTTACGAGGTTGAGGGTCAAGAATTTATCGTTGACGACGAGATGATTGCAGGCGTTCAGGAATACCTCGACTGTGTTCGAAGCCTTGAAGGTGATTTATTCGTTGAAGAGCGAGTGCAGTACACCGATTGGGTGCCCAATGGTTATGGAACCGCTGACGCCATTGTGATTAACGATGGTTTATGCAACGTCGTCGATTTTAAATACGGTCAATTTCATTTTGTCGATGCTGAAGAAAATTCGCAGTTAATGCTCTACGCCCTTGGGGTGTATCAAGAATTTAATGTTTTGTA
>CANMOZ010000128.1 GCA_947499545.1 uncultured Saccharospirillaceae bacterium | reverse complement strand
TTAGGTTACGTGAGTCCCATGAATTATGAGAGCAGTTTAGTAGCTTAAGAGGTGTCCAGTTTTATTGGGGCAGATCACTTTTAAATACTGACCATCTCCAAACACTCAGTATTCTCTAGATCACGAATTTTAAGAGCCATTGGCTATCTTTATGACGACAAAGCCATAACAAAAAAATAGCCAAATCAGTCGTGGACAACACCTAAGTGCTATAGATGGGCTCCGTTGCAAAAAAAATTGCGGGGTTGACCTGCCCCAAACACTAGTCCAATGGCAACTTAGTAGTGCTCGTTAATTCCAGTGGTTTTGTTCTCGTAAGCACCGCAAATTCTGAAGGCGTGTAATAGCCCAAAGCAGAATGAGGTCTTGCTTTATTGTAATCGACCTGCCACTGCTGGATCAGATGTTGTGCTTGAGCAACGTCACCGAACCAATGCTCATTCAAGCACTCATCTCGGAACTTA
>CANMOZ010000127.1 GCA_947499545.1 uncultured Saccharospirillaceae bacterium | reverse complement strand
TGACACAGGTACTGTCATTGACGGAGGCATTATCGGAGGCGGTGGCTCTGGCGATGGCACTGGCACTGGCGGTGGCAGTGGCGGTGGCTCTGGTGGTGGCGTATCGATTGGCGGGGTCGGCTTACACCATAATGGTGAGGGTTCTGGAAATGGAAACGGCAATGGAAACGGAAATGGCAATGGCGATGGAAACGGCGATGGAAATGGCGATGGAAATGGCGATGGAAATGGCGATGGAAATGGCGATGGAAATGGCGATGGAAACGGCGATGGAAATGGCGATGGAAACGGAAATGGCAATGGAAATGGCAATGGAAATGGCGATGGAAATGGCGACGGAAACGGAAATGGCGATGGAAATGGCGACTCAGGTGGTACAGGTGGTGGCGCTGGTGATGACGCTGGCACAGGCAGTAGCGGCTCTGGAAACCAAATGCCAAAGGACCCATTGGTCTTAGATCTTGATGGCGATGGCGTTGA
>CANMOZ010000126.1 GCA_947499545.1 uncultured Saccharospirillaceae bacterium | reverse complement strand
TATCAAGTGCAAGGTGGCAGCATGAACGACTTTATTTACGATTTAGAAATCTACCCAAACGTATTTACCTGTTGCATTAAGAACACTGAAACGCAAAAAGATACCTACTTGGAAATCAGCGAAGAGCGCAACGACTTTGCAAATTTGCACAAGGGTATGCATTTACTGGCGAAGAAGCGTGAAAAGGTGCGTACGTTTGGCTTTAACAACCTTTGGTTTGACTATCCTATCTTGCATGAGCTGCTATTGCGGTTAAATCCGAACGCCCCTGCTAGTACCGTTATCCAAATGGCTTACGACAAAGCGCAACGGTTAATCGATGCCGATAATGATGATTCTTTTAAGCAGGTCATTTGGCACCACAAGCAGTTAATCGTTCAAGGCGATTTGTTTTTAATTCACGGCAAAGCCGCCTCTCTAAAAGTCATTGAATTCAACATGCGCTCCAAGAACATTCAAGACTTGCCATTTGAGCCGGGTACCTATTT
>CANMOZ010000125.1 GCA_947499545.1 uncultured Saccharospirillaceae bacterium | reverse complement strand
AGTGCTACCGAAAGACAAGTCGACTATTCGTTAAAGCGATCATTAAAACGAACTGCCGCCAGTTTAAGACGCAAAGCCGGTAAAGCACTCAGAACTGAATTAGAACTGCGCAACTCCAAAGCCTTAAAGCGTCGCTTGAAAATGATCAAGCTCACCAAGGTGGGTAATCGTAACGAGGCGGGTATTTGGTTTGGTGCCAATGATTTACCGGTATCGGCGTTTAAAGGCAGGGCGAGAAAAACTTCCGAAGGTGCAACCTTTAAAGGTCATGCATTCAAAGGGGCTTTTATCGGTGCCAAGCCCAATGGCAAACGTACTCTGTATTATCGCAAGGGTAAAAAGCGTTATCCCATCGCCGAATGCAAACTACCCGTGGCCGATCAGATTCAAGTCTTTGTAGAAGATACCATCTTTACTGATGTTGAGCCTATTTTTAGAAACCACTTTGAACGCGACCTAACCGCTCGCACCACTTTACAAATAGGCAAAGCATGAAC
>CANMOZ010000124.1 GCA_947499545.1 uncultured Saccharospirillaceae bacterium | reverse complement strand
CCCGATAAGGGATTGGGAGACAGTTATTACCAAATTTACCAACCAGTAGATATTGAGAGCTGTATTAATGCTGGCTTTGATGTTTGCGGAGACACAATCAAGTGGTGGATGAATCAATCTGTAAAAGCTCAAGCAGTATTCAATGATCCTGAAGGAATCACAATCAAGGAAGCCCTTATAGACTTTGTTGACTGTATTTACGACATAAATCCAAATGTAAAACTTTGGGGTAACGGCCCAGCTTTTGATAACGCAATTTTATCAAACGCCTACCGAAAACTTCATCTAGAGCAACCCTGGCAATTTCACAACGATCGTTGTTATAGAACTCTGATCGCTATGGCATCTGAGTTCGGTTTCGAGCCTAAAGCAATGCAACAAGGAATTGCCCATAACGCGTTAGACGATGCTATTCATCAAGCCAAGAACGCAATGGCTGCCATGAACCATATCAAGTGCAAGGTGGCAGCATGAACGACTTTATTTACGATTTAGAAATCTACCCAAACGTA
>CANMOZ010000123.1 GCA_947499545.1 uncultured Saccharospirillaceae bacterium | reverse complement strand
TGATAGTGAGCTTGATTTGATTCACATTCAGTGGCCTTTCTTGAATGCAAACATGCTTAAACCCAGCGCAGTGAGCAATACTGATCGGTAGCTGGTTTCTTTTTCTCAATGACTTTAACGGCATCTACACACAACAACCCCCTATGTATTTTATTTATTTCAACACGTATCAATAATTGCGTTTAACTTTTCATGATGTTACTGCAATACGACTAGTCTTTAGAATGTAGGTAGAGGAATCCTTTGTAGCCTGCCTACTGCCAAAAGGTTTTAGGGAGCACCTTATTATGACCTCGACTGAATACCTTTCTCAGGCTCACTACAGCTTGCTCAGGGATATCACTTCTCAACCAAACATGACCCTAATGCATATAGAAAAGCAGACAGGTATCTGCATGCATAAGCTTAGAAAGGTCTTTGGCATGATTGACTTATTCACTAATTCAGAGCTGGATAAGCTACAAGATTCTTACCCTTTCTTATTGGTACAGCCTTTCAAAAGAGAAGACACTACCAAGAGAGCCGGATTATTTAAACGATCTATATGATTG
>CANMOZ010000122.1 GCA_947499545.1 uncultured Saccharospirillaceae bacterium | reverse complement strand
TTACGAGAGAGCCATAGATCTTCAGCTTCTATACCATCCAAGAACTTCAGCACGTCTTGGTTATTTTCACCTTTCTGATAGTCCTGGATCGTAATGCTGCCATCATCCTTGCCGACTAAGTAGGTGTCATCCCCTGGACCGCCATACAAGGTATCGCTACCGGCTCCGCCACGGAGAGTATCGTTGCCGTCATCCCCATAGAGCGTGTCAACCCCGGAGCCGCCAAAGAGAGTGTCATTACCATCGCCCCCGGATAGAGAGTCACTGCCTGAATTACCGTTAAGCTGATCATCACCACCATTGCCATCAAGGCGATCATTGCCTTCACCGCCATTCAGCTCATCGTTACCAGCAGCACCGGTGAGCCTGTCATCGCCACCTTCGCCGTTTAAGCGACTGCCTTCCGGTTGCGCATATAATTTGTCATCACCTTCTGTGCCTACTTTTACCAATTGTGAGACATCTGCAAAATCAAGGGAGCCACCGTCCGCAAATTCAATTTGATTAAGCGCGTAACCGCTTGTGCCATTTTCATCAAAATAATAATTAACAGTCACAACGGTATC
>CANMOZ010000121.1 GCA_947499545.1 uncultured Saccharospirillaceae bacterium | reverse complement strand
AATCATAAGAAGTAAGTATCCCATATGAGTTTTTTTGATTCTGCATATAAGATCGTTGAATCACGAACGTTAGATGCAAGTGACCTGCTCCGAATCATCCCCCTTTACAGGCAGCTACACGCTTTAAAAAGACCTTATGCAGTTGACTTAACCGACATCATCGATCAATTATGGGTATCTCCTGATCATAACGGCCAGCTCAGTTCGCATGATCTGCACCGCTTGGAATGGTCGCTAGGCACGGGGCGTTTAACCATGGTTACCTTTGGGCGCTCTCCTGACCCTTGTTTTAGGCTCAACGATCAAGGTCAGTGGGAAATTATCCCCAGCTTAGACTCAGACCATTATGATTCAATGGAATCGGTCTTGAGACACGTCAATCAGAACGAAACCATTCGACGGTTGGTCCGCGGTCAGGGTACCAAGCCCAAGGTAGATACCGGCCTGCATTCAGATGAAATGCACGAAAAAGCATTGAAGCTTATGCAAGAGGACTCCATAGCTAGGTCGAAAGCTGTACGTGATAGTATATTTGCAAGTGAAGATGAAGATGAATTGCCCAAGACCCCCATCATACTGAA
>CANMOZ010000120.1 GCA_947499545.1 uncultured Saccharospirillaceae bacterium | reverse complement strand
ATTCCCTATTGATTGGCAAGAGATAGTCTGGTGGATGTTAATAGGCTCCTTTATTACGGGGCTTATCCACTCGGTATTCGGAATTTACAAGGACGCAAAAAGGAAAGAAAAAATGAAGATAAAGCCATGGGAACCGATAAGAAAGCAATCAGTGAGAACTGAGTTTTCAAAAGGCGATTCAAGAAAACAACGATTAGCTGATCTAGAAAACTTATATGAATTAGTTGAGGGAGCTGGTTTCGTAAAATCATCAAAATACGAATGTGTAATTGTCTTGAATGTGACTACGTCTGACTTCAAAGCAAGCTGGACAGACCCTAATGAGTCAATAACGCTACACGCTCACTTAGAAAAAGACGAACCCAAACCAGAACGAATGAAACAAATACAAGAGTTATTTAAGGTCATAGAAATAAGTAGTTTTTTAGATAAGGTTGAATCTGAGTACTTTGTGACTTTAGAAATCATCTTGGTTGACACTCACAAAGCCATTGCGCCGAAACCAAGAAGTATAACGCTGAGTGCAACTAACCATGGTGTATGCGCCCAAAACATTCATTTTGGTTAGATTAGAAGCATTCAAATTCATAAGCAA
>CANMOZ010000119.1 GCA_947499545.1 uncultured Saccharospirillaceae bacterium | reverse complement strand
TTTGAAATGCTATAAAACAAAAGAAAATAAACCTAATTTTGTTTTAATTGAGAGTGTTTTATGGAGCGCAAATGGTTGTTGGGTAAAGTGGCATTTGAAAGTGGGGTTTTTTAATGTTGAGTGCTTTTAGCATGGCTTTGTTGTCAGATTAATGGCGAGTGTTTTTATAGGGATGACTTCATCAATACAAATAAAGAACGTCAGTGGTGGGGAATAAAGCAGCGCGTCCCTGCGCTGAATGAAGTGTTTTAATGTTTGAAGCTTAATATTTTAGCTTATGATTTCGCTGACCAATAATCAGCTAAGCTCGCTTGAACGCTTTCAGGCATTGCACCTGGTTCGTCATTGCTGCTGACATCGCCATCAAATTCAGCCATCGCGCGTACAAGACGCTCAACCGCTTCGTTAGTTAATTGCTGATTGCCAGCCTCGATCGCATTTAGGCTATACCCATCGCTGAACCAGTAATTAACGGTTGTTTGCGTATCTGAGTTCAAAAGATCTATAACCAAACTATCTCCTTTACGAGAGAGCCATAGATCTTCAGCTTCTATACCATCCAAGAACTTCAGCACGTCTTGGTTATTTTCACCTTTCTG
>CANMOZ010000118.1 GCA_947499545.1 uncultured Saccharospirillaceae bacterium | reverse complement strand
TTAGTTGCCATGGTTAAAACGGAATACAACGCACGCGATAAGTACCTAGAGCTAACCACCAGAGGCCGCAAGATTTATAAAATGCTTGTGAGCTAACCACTAGGGAAAGCGTGCTAAGGAGTTAGCATGTCAGTTCGGGAAAGGAAAACCGCTAACGGAAGTACTCGTTGGGTCGTTAGCGTTCATCAAGAAGGCAAGGCAGTATTGCGTAGAACCTTTACAACACGCAGAGAGGCCTTGAAGTTTGAGCGAGAAGCTAAAGCATTGCTTGAAAGCACAGGCTCAATACAAAGCCTGAAGAACAAACAGCTTGCCAAGCAAAAGTGTACGCTCAAGCTTCTTTTTCAATATGCCCTGAATCATCCCAAGGGCTGGAAATATTCAACTCAAGCGCAGCCAGCTAATGCTGAACAAGTGCTTGAATACTTTGGCCCGAACCGTTCGCCGATGTCGATCACGAGCGATGACATGCTGGGGTTTATTGATTACTGCTCAAAGGTCAGGAAGAACAGCCCTAAGACCATTAATAAAAAACTCTGTGCGCTCCAAACCCTTACCGACATTGGCGTCATGCTTGGTCTCTACAGACCAGAAGATACGCTGTCT
>CANMOZ010000117.1 GCA_947499545.1 uncultured Saccharospirillaceae bacterium | reverse complement strand
TAAGCCTCATAAAGCATTATTTATTTGAGGCTTAAGGGTGTCAATTTGTAAGTATTTTTTCCTCTGGCGGTTTTTCCATTAACACTTCATCAATGACTACTCACAAGTATTACAAATAGATACCTTAAGTGCCTGTTGTTACCTGACTAAATCAGTCAAGATAAATGGATAGCACTAAATTCAATCCGGTGGTTTTATGAGTATTCGTCGCTGTTACAGAGTTGTTCATATTCAACCACCTATGGATGCTGAAAGTAATGACTATTTTTTATTTAAACACTTCTCAGGTTTCTGGTTGATTTGGAAAAACACATTAGCTTCTGACAAATTTCAATGTGATAATTTTGAAGAAGCATTGCATTATGGAAAAGAACACGCCTTGCTTAGAGGGCGTAACCTTTGGGTTTCATTAGATAGTGGTGAATCGTGGGAAAAGAATACACCCATCCAATTAAAAGATGACTCCTTAATTCTAAAATGCAGTTAAAACTTAATACACCCCAGCAAGGCCACATTTCGTGGTCTTGTTTCATTCCCTCCTTTATACCCTGTTACAAATGAATGATTGTGTTGCCCTGTATAAGCAACCGCTACATTATGGATATGAGCACCTGC
>CANMOZ010000116.1 GCA_947499545.1 uncultured Saccharospirillaceae bacterium | reverse complement strand
TTACGAGAGAGCCATAGATCTTCAGCTTCTATACCATCCAAGAACTTCAGCACGTCTTGGTTATTTTCACCTTTCTGGTAGTCCTGGATCGTAATGCTACCATCATCCTTGCCGACTAAGTAGGTGTCATCCCCTGGGCCACCATACAGGGTATTGCTACCGGCTCCGCCGCGGAGAGTATCGTTACCGTCATCCCCATAGAGTGTGTCAACCCCGGAGCCGCCAAAGAGAGTGTCATTACCATCACCCCCGGATAGAGAGTCACTGCCTGAATCACCGTTAAGCTGATCATCACCACCGTTGCCATCAAGGCGATCATTGCCATCACCGCCATTCAGTTCATCGTTACCCGCAGCACCGGTGAGCCTGTCATCGCCACCTTCGCCGTTTAAGCGGCTGCCTTCGGGTTGCGCATATAATTTGTCATCACCTTCTGTGCCTACTTTTACCAATTGTGAGACATCAGCAAAATCAAGGGAGCCACCGTCCGCAAATTCAATGTGATTCAGCGCGTAACCGCTTGTGCCATTTTCATCAAAATAATAATTAACGGTCACTACGGTATCGCTGCCGTCAACCGACATCACCAAGTGATCACCATTGCGTGCGAAGCGAACGTCTTCTTGCTTGATGCCATCCAAGAATTTCAATACATCCTGGTT
>CANMOZ010000115.1 GCA_947499545.1 uncultured Saccharospirillaceae bacterium | reverse complement strand
TTGATGGACAGCTTCGAGGTGTTGCAAACCCTGGTCATTGCACCCAAGAAAGTTGCCCGAGATACCTGGCCAGAAGAACTCCAGCTTTGGCAGCAAAGCCGGCATTTAGAGTTCCAACTTATCATGGGCACCCCGAAACAGAGGCTTAAACAAATCCAACGCTTCTGCGATTTGCACATCATTGGTCGTGATCTAGTTAAGTGGTTAGTCGATGCCTGGGGAAGCCAGTGGCCTTATGACATGGTGGTGTTGGATGAGGCCAGCAGTTTTAAGAGCGTCAAAACGCAACGCTTTAAGTGGTTTAAAAAAGCCCTGCCTTATATGGATCGCATTGTTGAGTTAACGGGCACACCAACCAGTAAAGGGCTCTTAGATATTTGGTCGCAGATTTATCTCCTGGATCAAGGGAAGCGCCTGGGCCGCACGGAAAATATCTTTAAGCGTCGTTACTTCGACTCGGATTACATGAAGTACAACTGGTGGCCTCGAAAGGATACCGAGCAGCAAATTTATAAAGCCTTAGAAGGTCTTTGTTTAACGCTGTCGGTAGAGGATTATTTGAAGATGCCTAGGCGCATTGAAAACCGTGTGTCCATCGAATTAACCACTCGCCTGCGTAAACAATACGACCGGTTAGAAGCGGATTTTTTGCTTGAGTTAGAAGA
>CANMOZ010000114.1 GCA_947499545.1 uncultured Saccharospirillaceae bacterium | reverse complement strand
ACCCAATACCGAACTCGAAAAGGGTTCCGATACTCAGCCGGATATAAAACCAACGGGCAACAGCTCAAAAGATGAAGTTACGTCTAAGCAACCAACCGCTGAATTCGAAGAGGTTAAAAAAGAACTGCAAACGCTGGGCACTCAATTTAATGAAATGAAAGCCGCGTTCGAAAAACTCAGCTCAGCTGCGCCCAGCACAGACTTCGATGACAACACCGGTGAGGCTGACATCCAAGTCATATAAGGCTTGGAGATTAAATTTGTTTTATTCGGCTCAGGAATTCGATTTTTAACAAGGATATAGGACCATGGAAAATCAAACACGCCTCTTATATGAAAAGCTCTGCTCCAAAATGGCTGAAAGCTATAGCGTCGGCAGTGTTGAAAAACAATTCAGCATTGATCCACCCCGTGCGCGTACTCTCAATAATGCGATCATCGAACAAGAAAACTTCTTAAGCCGCATTACCTCTGAAAGCGTTGTCGATATGCAGGGCGAGGCCATCTTGCTGCAAGTTGGGGGCATGATTGCCAAACGCACGGATACTGAAAAAAACGACCGTACCCCAAAATGGCTGGGCGATATGTCAGCCACCAACTGGCAAACCCACCTCACTGAATTCGACGTCGGCATTAAGTACGCAACGCTCGATACCTGGGCGCGTTATAAAGATTTTTTTCAACGCTACATGACCAT
>CANMOZ010000113.1 GCA_947499545.1 uncultured Saccharospirillaceae bacterium | reverse complement strand
TTATTGATGTCATTGGATTGTCCTGCAACTTGATTTTCTCTTGCCGCTAAGACTTTGCCAGGCTGTACAGTAATTTGTTCCTCGTCATCTCCAAACCCAAAAAGTTGTTTCAGCTCTTGGTAAGCATCCCCCACAAAATTGATCTTCTCACTGAACCAATCAAAGAAAGGTTTGCACGCTTCGTAAACGTTATCCCAGATGCCTTTGAACCAGCTTCCAATCGGTGCCCACTTTTCTGAGATGGCATCCCACATCGTGAGGAAGAACTCTCGAGCTGGTTGCCAATAAGCAATTAAAGCCGTGGTCGCTAAACCGATTGCACTGATCGCAATGCCAATAGGATTGGTGGCAAGTGCTAATCCGACCGCTCGAATCCCCAAGGCCATTAGCTTCATAGCACCGAGCACACGCTGTGAAACGAGAATGGTTTTTAACAGAGCCCCTTTGAAAAAAGTCATCGCATAACCACCGGCAATGGCCGCGATCTTAAAACCAATTAATCCAAAGGTGACGCCGACTACCACTTTCGTTAGAGCTGGGTATTCAGAAGAAGCTTCAACGACTTTGCCTATCAGTAATGCCGTCTTTTCAGCGGCAGTAGCGAGTGGAGGTAATAAAATCATGCCGATGGTAATCCCTGCCGATTCCAGCGCTGAACCTAAACGCTTAGTGGCTCCGAAAAAGGTATCGTTTTGCTCTTTGGCCACTCTTGCAGC
>CANMOZ010000112.1 GCA_947499545.1 uncultured Saccharospirillaceae bacterium | reverse complement strand
TATAGGGCAAGTAATGAAGCTGAACATAAAAAGCCTACTAAATGGTTCAGATTAGCCTCAACAAAAGAGCTAGTGGCGGAAATAGAGCAAGGGACAGATCTGTCCCTTGAACCAATCAAGACATCTCATGGTGGTAACGCCCCAGGCACCTTCGCTCATGAACTGCTCGCTGTCTCTTACGCCGGTTGGATCAGCCCTAAGTTTCAGTTGATGGTGAACCAAGCCTTTATCGATTTGAAAACGGGCAAATTACAACCTCGGGAAAACCTCAGCCGTTTTGAGATTTTGAGCTTGGCGATGGAAGCTGAAACGGAAGCGATGAAAGCCAAAGAAGAAGCGATGAGGTTAAAGACACAAGTTGCGGCTAATGAACCCAAGCTATGTGTTTATAAAAGACTGAGTGATGCGGATGGATCGCTTTGTTTAACCGATGCTGCAAAAACATTGCAACTACGTCGTAAAGACCTAATCAATTTACTTTCAGCTCAACGTTGGATTTATAAACGTGTAGGTGGTAAGAATTGGATAGGCTACCAGGACAAAATCCAGAAAGGATTGTTGCTTCACAAAACTGAACTTGTAACGAAGAAAGATGGTTCAGAGATGAATGCAACTCAGGTTAGGGTTACAAGCCTTGGCCTCAGAACAATTGGCGACCTACTTGAAGTTAAAGCCGCTTAAACAATAAATGGGAAAGGGGGAGGAACGAATCGTTCCCCCTCACTCATAT
>CANMOZ010000111.1 GCA_947499545.1 uncultured Saccharospirillaceae bacterium | reverse complement strand
TCGCGATGCTCTTCGAGTTTTAAGGCAACCTCTAAGGCTTCTTTTAATGTGGTAGGAGCTTTGATGCCTTGATCAGCCACTGAGTAACTACCCTTTTTGCGGATGCTTGGCAGCACTTCACCCACGACCCACTCTTCAAAACGTTGCGCGGCTGGAAGTTTGGAGCGCATGACCAATCGGTAAATATCGCGTTCTGGGATGAATGAAACCTCTCTATCACCCCTTCCTGTATTCATGCGGTGTTTCACCGCCCCTTTACAATGTTGGGTAATCGCATCTCTAGCCCGCTTGTAGCCTAGAAGTTCAGCAACATCTCTCGCCACAAACCAAGGCTCGCCGTCTTGCTCGATGACGCGGACATTATTGGATTCAAACTGAAATGGAATAATATTCATTTTATACCTCTAATTACCGACAAAAGTGATGAAACA
This sequence comes from uncultured Saccharospirillaceae bacterium, assembly GCA_947499545.1. Lineage (GTDB taxonomy): Bacteria > Pseudomonadota > Gammaproteobacteria > Pseudomonadales > Oceanobacteraceae > CANMOZ01. Next base: position 349 of record CANMOZ010000111.1, on the reverse strand, counting down.
GAAAACAGCGCAGCTAAGCAGGATGCCGATCAAGAAAGAAACGGATACCAACAATTTGCTTTCATTCAACTCTGTTTGTAGCCTGGCGCATTGATAGGTAAGCTTCTGACACTTAACCTCTAAATCTCTGATGGTATGAGCGTGACTAACCATGATTCTTATCCTTATTTTTGAGGTGAAAGGAGGGGGCGAAACATCCCCCCCTTTGCACTATCCCTTATAAAGTCCCGTAGAAAACATCGACGTCTTTGCCCACTCCTTCCGCAACTTTCTTGCAGATACCGTCAAAGGCATCGTCAATCACCCGTTCAGGATTAATCAGCCTATAACGCAACCGCAAAGTGCCTTC
>CANMOZ010000110.1 GCA_947499545.1 uncultured Saccharospirillaceae bacterium | reverse complement strand
CTCGAAAGACTGCGGTTGCCCCAAAGCCTAAACCCGTCTTCACGAATAATGGTGGCGACGTTTTTGGCGTTCAGCATGTTTGCACGGCAACTGCGGTCCCCCATTTTGAAATCAACGGGCCTTGAGGTGCCGACAATGCCGAAAATGTTTTGATTTGAAGGTGACCACCAAAACCCTCTGGCGCTGTCCATGCGCGCAATGACTCCAGCCACTCGAGAAGACGGGGGTTCATCCACAAGGCTGCCGTCAGGGCCTAAGACTTTTACCCAAGGGTCAACGAGATAAACGCGAGCACTACCAAAATCACCGGCGTATCCAATCGCTGCTGGGTCTTTGGTGTTGGGGCCGTCGGCAATGATGACGGCGCGTAATCGATCCGCAATACCCTGTAACTCAGCCACAACCGGATTGGCAAAATAACTGCCGGGGTTGTCCGCATCTTCTGGGCGTTGGTGTGTAAAGCCAGGTGCAATTAAAAGTCGAGGTGAAAAACCCACCACCGATTGAGCACCCAGCAAAGCTTGCACCCCTTCATAAGCACCGGTCTCTGCATTCACACCACCAATGACATTGGCCAGGGTTTCAGAATCGTTTTCCCCTTCGGCGACTCGAACCACAATCACCACCGCTCCGGTTTGATCGAAAATGCCGTCGAGTGCACTAGGAAGCGTGCCTTGTTTTTGATCGGTTAAATCCAGCTTGGCGGCTTCAATGCGACTGCCTGCAATCAAGGTTGGGGTGTTTAAAGGAAAGGCCGCTTCATCGGCATTGGGCGCAGTGCC
>CANMOZ010000109.1 GCA_947499545.1 uncultured Saccharospirillaceae bacterium | reverse complement strand
GGGGTATCGAGTAAGCAGGCTCGCAACCTTATGGAAAAACAGCCAGAGAAGTTTTTGGCGGCGAATGATGGGGGTTAAGTGCGCTTATTACAAAAAGTGTCAGTTTTAGTTTGACGTTAAACTCCATATGAAAATGATAATTAATGCAAATTAAAGTTCAGTATCAAACATACCAAAATTTGGTAAATATGCTCTCAGTGATTAGGGTTTTGGATAGCAGGATCAGCTATTTAGGCCTATTTTTCTTCAGATGAGCACGAAATAGTGACGGGGTTATCATAAGTCCACATCTTATCAGTCGCCATGTCAGTAGAAGATCCAAATGAGCCTCCGCTAATAATATTTGCCCAAAACGCACCTTCTATCTTTCGTTTTACAATGGTCCGCTTAGCGCATCCTGAGTTTTTCGAAGTTAATATGATTTTATTCTCCCCATTTTTTTTTACGCGCACCATTGCTGGAACAATATGTTTCACGCCATCTATCTTTACTGGTATTTTCTTGCCGTGCGTTGTTCCAATATTAATATGAGTTGTATCATCTGTTAAAATAGATGCGCACCCTCCCAGAAAATTGCTGATGAAAATCACGAATACTGCATTAAGAAAAATCTTGTACGCTTGCATTTATACACCCATCAGTTTATGCTCTGGTCGTAAAAAATATTGCTATTTATCTATGGCATATCCACATTTCATCTATCAACTTATCAAAAAATTAAATAACCATCCTGCAAGATAAAATCTCCACCTAAGTCGACACTATCTATAGACCCCTTTTCATCGCCATCTCTTGCATTAGTATAGATGAACATC
>CANMOZ010000108.1 GCA_947499545.1 uncultured Saccharospirillaceae bacterium | reverse complement strand
TTTGAGGAATTGTCCTAGTGCCTCTCTAATACGCTGAATTTTATATGGGGAAATTTTTCCAAAGTCGCTGCTTTGCTTAAGCTATCCGAAAAAGCTGTAAGTTTGAAGTGACGTATATCGAACAATAATCAGCAGCTTTTGGATAGTTCATGCCAAACTTCAGTGTATATTAACTTCCTTATTATGAATTCCCATGCTTCTCTCAAAGAGGCTCTTATCTGTACAATAATTTATATGTCAATAGCTTGAAATTACCCATTAATAAAAGGATTTAGTGAGGAACAGGGACTCGTTTACTCTATTCATATAGACCCTGTAAACTATTATTCAAAAAAAACATTAAAAAACACAAATAATCCTATTCGAACTAAAAGCTCTTTATCTACGAATAGCTATCCTTAATATTAACATTTTATTTTCATTAAGGATGTCTTAAGTGGATATTCCTAAAACGTTAATTGATATTGTTAGAGATGGCAAAGCAGCTTTATTTTTAGGTGCCGGAGCTTCTATTGGAGCAAGACTTGATGGCAAAGAGGCTCCTACTGGAAATCAATTGAAAGATCTTATATCTGATAAATTTTTAGGTGGAGAGCATAAGGAATCAGAGCTTGCATATGTATCGGAACTGGCAATAAGCAACTCTAGTTTATCAAATGTTCAGTCGTTTATATATGAATTATTTAAGGACTTGAAGCCAGCTGAGCATCATATGTTGCTGCCAAATATTAGGTGGAATTCAATATTTACAACTAATTACGATCGAATAATTGAATCCGCATATGACGGAAATAAAGATAGATTGCAGAATTATAAGGTTTTAGTTTCTGAC
>CANMOZ010000107.1 GCA_947499545.1 uncultured Saccharospirillaceae bacterium | reverse complement strand
CAGAAGCTCTGCATTCTGAGGCATTCATTGGGTTATGAAGACTTAGAGGGATTTGCTAAGGCATCAGGTATTAGGCTCACCCACCTTGAAGCGATTGAAGAAGGAAAAGAGTCAATGACCGCTGATGATTATAAACTATTGAATTCTAAGTGGGGCTGGGCTGTTAAGCATGTGTTCTAGCAATATTGGTATAACAAAAAACTATCATTCGAAAATATAAATTTTATTTATATTAACCTAACATTACTCAAGGAAACTTATCATTAGTTTAGGTGCCAGATGACAAATATCGCCCCTATTACTTTTAAACATGGACAAGATATCAAACTCTTTAGAGAAGCCGCAGGAGTTTCTAGAGAAGAATTCTGCCGTATTACAGGACTTGATTTAGATCACCTTATTGCAATAGAAGAAGGCCGCGAAAGGCTTTCGGTCATTGAGTTTCAGAGCATTTGTAATGTCTGGTCATGGGCTCATCAAAATCTATATAAAGCGATAATGGAATAGTTTAGAGCGAGCTTTAACGAATAAGGAGATGAACAAACTATAAACTGCATTCCACAATGGAAATCTCAACGCTAAAAACAAGACAGCTCGCCAATATTGTTCGTTCACATTATATATCCAGATAATTCAATACATTACCAAACATTACATTGACGACTTAGATTTCAAGACGCTGGAGTATATACTTACGCTTGGCTATGGTAACTGCATGTAAGCATGATCGTTGAAGCTTACTAGTGGAGGAGCTTAATGAGAACACGGCGGAAGTATAACTTTGTTCTAGAGATGCACCAGAGTCTAGTGATTCAGTTAATGGGTTATTGTGATTTAGATTACAATGATCTTTCAAAGAT
>CANMOZ010000106.1 GCA_947499545.1 uncultured Saccharospirillaceae bacterium | reverse complement strand
CCAACACTCTATCTAAAAACAAAGTAAAACCTGTCATTAATGATGAATTAAGTTTTAACCGCACTCTAATTGATGCACGGCTAGTCGATACCGAAGAACGTACTGTAGAAGTGGCTTTCTCATCGGAACAACCCGTTGAACGCGCTTTTGGCTTTGAAATTCTCGATCACACGCCAGGGGCTATGCGCACACAACGATTAGAAGACGGCGCCGCTTTATTGGTGGATCATAACTTCAGCGATCAAATCGGTGTGGTGGAATCCATGCGCATCGATGCCGATGGCAAAGCGAGAGCCAAAGTGCGTTTTGGTAAATCTAATCGCGCTGAAGAAATCTTTCAAGACGTGCAAGACGGCATTCGCAAGCACATCTCTGTGGGGTATCGCATTCACGATATGAAAGAAACGGGTAAACGTGATGGTATTCCGATGATGCGCGTGACCGATTGGGAGCCTTACGAAATTTCAATCGTTTCTGTTCCAGCAGACCCTAGCGTGGGGGTTGGTCGCTCTGTTGGTGAAACGGAAAATTCGCCAGAGGAAAAAGAGGATCTGGTTCGCGACACTGAGGATCACTTAATGAATCGGTCCGAACTATCTAAGGAATACCCCTTTATGAACACTCGAATTCTGCGCAATGCTAATGGCGATCTTGTGAAAGTCAAAGTCGATGATCAAGGCGCTATCATTGAAGAAATTGAAATCCTTGAAAGTGCTGCTACGCGTCAACAGCAGGATCAAGCCCTGCTTAAAAAAGAACGTGAACGCATTGATGAAGTGCGCGGCTTGGCTAAACGTTTTGAATGTGAAGACTTAGGCGAACGCTTTTTGCGTGAAATCGATAACGGCACCCTGGATGAATTCGA
>CANMOZ010000105.1 GCA_947499545.1 uncultured Saccharospirillaceae bacterium | reverse complement strand
GGCAAAATGTTCTTCAACATTCTCGCCACCTTCGCGGAGTTTGAGGCTGATTTGATTCGAATGCGTACTCGTGAAGGGATGGCTATTGCCCGGTCGAAAGGTAAGCTCCGGGGAAAGCAACCTAAACTATCAGATAAGCAGCAGACAGAGCTGGTTAGAATGCATGGTACTGGAGAGTATTCCATTAGCAGTTTGGCAGAGTTATTTTCAGTATCGCGGCCAACCGTGTATAGAACACTTACCAAAAAAGAACCGAGCTAGAAAACGGCAAACCCTAATGATAAAAACCCAGTCTTGGCATTTCGATACCGAAACAACGGTTGCGTTAGCGAACCTCATTGGTCACGAAGTCAAGGTGTATGCTAGTGAAATTATTAATCCATGGTTAAAAGAATCCTCCCTTGTAGAAGCTTTTGAACTACACTTTCTGCGTTCTTCTGGGAGCACTATGAGAATCAGTCTGAACAGCGACTGGATAACATCCAAGGGAGGATTGGACTGGCATAAAATTAAGCTTAAAAAGGAAGAAACCAACTCAAAAGTGCTCGACGCTGTAGAAGTACATTCAATCAAACAGTTGAACGAGGTTTATATCATCCAAGCCAAAAACCTACCGAACTCGCTTCTAGACCACTCAGGCGAAACAGTCATGGAAGAGACTTTAGAATTAGATGTTGGGCTTGAGTTAATAGACTCTTCGGGAGAATCAATTTCAGTTGGTTATCAAATGGACAGTGTGTTGGGCTCATTTTTAATCAACAAGGGACCTTACGAACCAGCCAATTATTGTTTGGATTTTCCGGGTATTGAAATATCAAAGCAAACGCTCAAAGCCACCACTGATGGCTGCATAGCTTCTACTTGTAGCTCCT
>CANMOZ010000104.1 GCA_947499545.1 uncultured Saccharospirillaceae bacterium | reverse complement strand
ATGAAGTACAACGTTTCTTCATTTTTAATTAATTGATATTCCCCGTGGGTGACGAGCTTAAAGCATTTAGCTTCGTTGAGATCAGCTTCATCAGCACAGCTAGGGTAAATAAGCTGAATCGCGTGAGCTGACAGGGGTTTTACATTATTCATATTGTCACCCTCTCGACCGCCTGGACTACAAGACGGTCTAAATGATTGTACAAGATTGTTAGTGCGCCTGTAACGTATTCGATACACATGCGCATAAAAACTGTGATCATTGTTTAAAGTTGGACTCCATCACCTGGATAAGTACTGGTTATTATACCAGTATAGAGACCTCCTTTATGCGTCTATATACGCCATTCGTCATAATAAGTCCGGATAAAACCTCAGTCATATGCAAACACTTTAATGATCAAATAAACACCTATGACGGTCGGACTGACGAAGAATAAGACCGCTTGTAAAACGATGACCACAGCTTGGTTAGTCCTAGGTTTTGCTTCAAAGTTCTGTATCGGGTTCATGACAATCTATCCTTGATCAAGTCTTGTTCTTAGTAGGGAGTAGGCAAACGATGATGACGAGCGACCACATACAAAGCCGGTAGTGACTTGTAGCTACTAGCTGCGCTCTTCGCATAAAGCTCAAACCTTCCTATAAGCCTGTCTTTCTCTTCGCTCAATTCGTCATAATATTCGTCTTGTGGGCTGACTAGCTTGTTAATCTCTGATTTAAAGTAACCAACGGATTGTTTTGATCGCTTACGAAATACGTATATATCTCGATTTATAAGCATTAGCGCTAGCTTATTGGCTTTGGCCCCTGGAAACTCAACCTCATCTAATGGGAGTGCTTTTGAGCTGTCTCTATCAAACAAGGGGCTATAACTAATGTTGGATAACTCCCTACTCAAATAGCCAATATCTTCTGCTGAAATATCTTTCTCA
>CANMOZ010000103.1 GCA_947499545.1 uncultured Saccharospirillaceae bacterium | reverse complement strand
GTATCGAGTAAGCAGGCTCGCAACCTTATGGAAAAACAGCCAGAGAAGTTTGTAGCGGCGAATGATGGTTGTGAGCAAACACTTTATGGGTGTGGTTTGTGAGCAAAGTCTATATTAGAAGCTATTAATTTGCCAACCAATAAATTTCATTCCAAACTGAAATTATCTGTAATTCTTTATTGTAGGTGGCTACATATGATAATTCTTGGTGCTAGCGTACTTCTTGGCATTGTAGGGTTCTTTTGGATGCTTGTTATTCAAATACAAAATAAAAATTATATCTGGGGGCTGGCCAGTTTCTTGTTAGGTTTCCCTGCGTTGATCTATGGGCTCTTGAATTTCGGTACAGCAAAAAAACCTTTTTTACTTATAGTGCTTTCGATTGTGTTGCTTTTTGTTGGACTTGCCATGCTTTCACCAGATCAAATGGCTCAAATGAAGAATTGAAACATATTTTGTAGACCTGGAATAAACAGTGATAAAGTTCATTAAGTTTATTTTAGCAACGGTTGTCACCGTTGCTTTTTTAATTGGTGGTTTCATGCTTGTTGGGTACGTTATTTATGAAAGAAATAAGGATAAAATGGAATCAGCCTCTTTAGAGTATGAGCTCAAAGTGAAGCAGGATGTTCAAGCTAAACTCACAACCATCTGCCTTGAAAGTTATATCACTTTTGCTCAAGGATGTGCCAGTACACTATCTTGTGGTCAGTTGCAAAGAATATATGTTGATGGGTGCTTTTCAAAGGCAAGCGATCTTAGTGAATTTTGCAGAAGTGTGCCAGTTAAATCAGTAGAATCGTTTACATGGGCTTCAGATATTTGTGCACAAACTAATACTAAAGGAGAGAGCCTTAAATCATGTAGGGATTCGATGGTTGGAGTTTCATCACTTTGCTCAAAATATAAATAAGCTAGAAACCAATCTTTCCGGAAATCCCGCCAGAGGAAATTCCCCC
>CANMOZ010000102.1 GCA_947499545.1 uncultured Saccharospirillaceae bacterium | reverse complement strand
ATGGGGTATCCATCTAGCTCCACCAATGTATAATGTCTGGATGAATATCCAGATGATAAGCCCTGTCGCAGGAAAAGACTATCCGCGGAATTGGAATGAATTTCTTGATTGGTTTCCTACCGAGGATGCCTGCTTATCCTACCTGGAAAAACTCCGCTGGCCTGAAGGTTTTGTGTGCCCAGACTGCGAGCAGCAAGCAGAACCTTACCGGGCAAGTCGTGGACGATTGATGTGCCGCCACTGCCGTCATCAAGCTTCTATTACCGCAGGAACAATATTCAGTAAGACCAGAACGCCGCTAAGAGTCTGGTTATCAGCGGCTTGGTATTTAACAAATCAAAAACAAGGTGTGAGTGCGCTAGGCCTACAACGAGTGCTAGGTTTGGGCAGTTATCAAACCGTATGGTCCATGCTACATCGGTTTCGACGGGCCATGGTTAGACCAAATCGCAACAAATTGAGTGGGCAAGTTGAAGTGGATGAAACTTACCTTGAAATGAGTGATGTATCGGAAAACGACGATAACCAGGGCCGAAAAAGTAATACAAATAAAGCCCTTATAGTCATAGCTGTTGAAATTCTAGAACCCAAAGGTTTTGGTCGCATTCGATTACGTCGTATCAATAAGGATTCAGCGACTTACGTGATTCCGTTTATCCGGGACGAGGTGGCTGTTGGTAGTCATGTTTGTACTGATGGTTCAGCAGCATACCGTTCATTAAAGACGTTAGGCTATACCCATGAGCGCACGGTCATGCTTGGCTCTGATGTTCCGGCTCATACCTCCATGGCGGGTGTACATCGAGTGGCTTCTCTCATCAAACGATGGATGTTAGGAACCCATCATGGCGCGATACGCCCTGAACAATTAGATTTTTATCTTGATGAGTTTGTATTTCGATTTAACCGACGAAGTTCTAGATCGCGGGGAATGTTGTTTTACCGTTTACTACAACAAGCCGTATTAACAGAGCAAATCACCTACAAAGAAATTACGACCAGAAAGTCTTCACAAACGAGCTAGTGGAGCTAAGTGGATACCCCGT
>CANMOZ010000101.1 GCA_947499545.1 uncultured Saccharospirillaceae bacterium | reverse complement strand
AAAAGAAATTAATCGGAATCAGTGTTGATATTTCACATGAGTTATTCAAGGTTGTCGAATTCGAATACAAAATAGAGATGCTGCCATGGGCGAGAGCTTATGACATCGCACTAAATGAAGAAAATGTAATGATTTTCACAATCGGGAGGAATGCTAACAGAGAGAATCTATTTCATTGGATTGGCAAAGTGGCAACAGTTAATTCAGTTCTTTTTTCATCAGCAGAAAAAAGCATAGAGGTTCGCTCTATAGAGGATCTACAACATTACACCATTGCTGCTACAACCTCTGATTTGAGGCATAGTTATATAACAAAAAATCTAGGGTTAAAATCGAATGTAGTATCTGTTAATCAATACAGTCAAGGATTGAAAATGCTTATCTCAGGAAGAGTTGACTTGTGGGCGATGCATGAACATGTCGCTCAGCACATAAGAAAAAGGGAGGGTATACAAGGATCTTTGATCAAGCCAGCTTTTAAGTTGGAAGCAATTTCAAATTACCAATCATACATAGCATTGAGTCACAAATCACCAAAGCCGATAGTAAAATTATTTCAATCAGCCTACAAAAGCTTGGAATCAAAAGGTGTTATTCGTGAAATCAGCAATAAATATTTAAATTAGCATCTATTGATAGTGTAAGTAAGCGCTAAATACTAAGCAGTGCCACCCCTAAATTGCCAAATGAAAATTTCATTGGGTTTACAGCTTTATAATGTGCAAAATAAATGCTACAGTGCGAAAGCACTCAATATTACATTAAGTTTCTACTTACCATGACACATAAGTTATTTTTCATAATCTCAACAGCCTTGTCGATTGTTGGCTGCGCTTCCTCAAGCGAGCCTAACGAATACAATGATATAAATAGTACTGCATGTGCTTACAACGAAGCGAATAGAACCACTGACTCTACTACAAATAGCTCCGATGGAGCGATGATCTCTGCTGGAATAGCCATAGGTGTAGAACTAATGACTAGCAACGATAGTAATGATTCGGGTTGCAATTAACTCAATACGTGATATTGCAATTGATTCAGCCTGATC
>CANMOZ010000100.1 GCA_947499545.1 uncultured Saccharospirillaceae bacterium | reverse complement strand
TCTTTCAGTGCAGGGCCTAATTTATCAATAACATTAACCACTGCTTCAGCCGCTTTGCCGCTACGCCTTCCTGTAACAGCGAGTACTGCTACTGCGCCTAGCATAGGACCACCGACACCACCACCTGCTGAACCAATTGCAGTAGACCCTGATACCGCAGCCGTATCAATGCCCCATTGGGTGCCTTGTGAGGCTGCGACTTCAACCATAACGGGCGGTGGAACAGCTTCAATATAGCGAGCTGGGAATTCTGCAAGAATCTTTCGGCTTTTCTCATCTTTCAAAATAAGGATGAGCATTTCCATGCTTTCGGCTGCTTCTTCTAATCCAGCATCCGCTCGCTTGCTCCACTCTTGAAACTTGCGCTCCATTTCATCGACATCACCCGTAGCAATGGCGTTGACTAAAGTCTCTAACCCTATGTCGGCTCTATCCATAAGGTCGCCGATTTCACCTAAATCAGGAATATAGTCTGTGATGCCGTCACCAACACCCGTCGCTGCTGATGAAGAGAGTTCCCAAGCTTTTTCATAAAAAGGTAACTGTTTAAATGCGGCTGACTCAGCTTTTAACTCATCCAGGTATTCGTTGACCTCTTGCTCGAAAATATCCGTGAACTCTGGCTTAGGCTTTTGTTTCTGAGTTTCTTCCGCTTGCTGGGCAGCTTCCTTCGCCATTTGATTGATGGCATCCTCTAGCTCTTTATAGAGGCCCTCAATCTCTTCTTCGTTGTCCGTTTCAGGATTGCCAAGGACAATATTGGCGGTTGCATCTTCTGGTAAGGAAACTTGGCCACAGCCTTTATTATCAAGCTTGCCTTCTATAACGAGGTCACCAGCAATCACTTGGTACTCAACAGCACAAACCGGTGTTTGCTCTAAATCGTTGTAGGTAAATTTGAACCGAAAGTCCTTGTGCTTCTTCTTATCGTCTTTACCGTCCGTTATGGTGATTGGGCTAGTTTTACTCTCTCCACTAGCGTTGTCCTGATTCTCTTGATTGACACCCACGTTAAGATAGGCGGGGCCCGTATTCAGTATGATGGGGGTCTTGGGCAATTCATCTTCATCTTCACTTGCAAATATACTATCACGTACAGCTTTCGACCT
>CANMOZ010000099.1 GCA_947499545.1 uncultured Saccharospirillaceae bacterium | reverse complement strand
GGTAAGGTTGAACGCTTCAATCGATATTTAAAGGAAAGCTTTATTACACCCCTCACTACGTCTCTAAGACAAGCAGGGTTAACGCTGACCGAAGCCACTGCCAATGCTCATATAGGGCCCTGGATTTTAGAAGTTGCAAACCAACGCATCCACGCCACCACTTTAGAGAAACCGGCGATTCGATTAGAGGAAGAACGTGTTCAGTTTTTGCCGCTGCCCACGTCAGAGCTTCCTAGTTCGATAGAGCACGCTTTGTACTCAAAAGCCCTGACACCCATGATTGCACCACCAGCAGAAGGCTTTCAACATCCTTTAAGTGTGTACGATCAGCTAGTAGGGGGTTCGCTATGAATCTTCAATACCAACGAATTGAGCAGGCTTGCGAGACACTCAAACTCAGTGCTTTATCAACCGAGTGGCCAGCCATAGCTGAGCAAATTATTAGCGAAGAAAAGAATTTGGCGGACTTTTTAGAGGCGTTATTAACAGTAGAGTTGGAGGCTAAAGCTCAAAGAACCGAAGCGGCTCTGATGAAGTTTGCCGGTTTACCCGCCGTTAAACGCTTCGAAGATTATGACTTTAAATTTGCTTCAGGCGCTCCACGCAAGCTGCTACAAAGCTTCCTGAGCCTGAGTTTTTTGGAGCGTAAAGAGAATATTGTACTGTTAGGCCCAAGCGGTGTTGGCAAAAGCCATTTGGCGATCAGTCTAGGCTATAAAGCTATTTTAAATGGATACAAGACACGCTTCATTACAGCTGCAGACCTGATGTTACAGCTTGGAGCTGCTCAATCTCAAGGCAAGTTACAAACCTTTATCCAACGCATTGTGATGGCACCCAGTTTACTGATCATAGATGAAATAGGCTATCTACCCTTTGGGCGAGCAGAAGCCAATCTCTTTTTTAATGTCATTGCAAAGCGATATGAAAAAGGCAGTGTCATCGTGACCAGTAACTTGCCCTTCTCACAATGGTCCAAGACGTTAGCCGATGATGCAACCCTAACTGCTGCATTGTTAGATCGGTTATTACATCATGCACACATTGTACAAATAACGGGCGAAAGCTACCGACTTAAAGGTAAGCAAAGCGCTGGGATAGCCCCGGTACAAGTGAAAGTAAATTAAGGGGGGTGGGTCAGTTTTAGGTTGGCATTAAATCATTAAAAGTGGGTCAGTTTTAAGTTGGCATTGACA
>CANMOZ010000098.1 GCA_947499545.1 uncultured Saccharospirillaceae bacterium | reverse complement strand
ATTCGACGGTTGGTCCAGGGTGTCAAGCCCAAGGTAGATACCGGCCTGCATTCAGATGAAATGCACGAAAAAGCATTGAAGCTTATGCAAGAGGACTACATAGCTAGGTCGAAAGCTGTACGTGATAGTCTATTTGCAAGTGAAGATGAAGATGAATTGCCCAAGACCCCCATCATACTGAATACGGGCCCTGCCTATCTTAACGTGGGTGCAAATCAAGATGCTCAAGAAGATATCCAAACTACCAACTCTAAAATGGCCGCCCCTGGAAAACCAGCAGAGGATGACGAGCCGAAAGACTACGAAACACTACTGATTTATCGAGACCCAGAATCAACACCAGCACGAGAAGTTGAATTTGAAGCTGTGCTTGATGGGGGTGAAGTCGTCACTGGGAAAACCGATAAGCAAGGGAAAGCCTACCTCAAGAGTTGCCGTAAGAAACCCAAAACCATCAGTTTTGGCCGCAAAAAACCCGATAGAGACGCAGCGATAAGTGACTTGGATAGTAAACGTGATCAGCTGCGTGCAGAGGTTGATAACGTTGCTTACGCTTTGTCAGATGATTTTTATCAAAAGGCCCTTAAAAACCCAGGTTCACCAGAAGTAAAACAAGCCATTGAGACCGTTATTCAACGTGAACTAGATGTACTCAGAGAGCAAGCGGATGCGTTTGACAAAAAACCAGGTTGGGAAAAACTCTGGGAACATACCAAATCAACCGCAAAGGGTGTTGGTACCGGTGTTGTGGATTACATCCCTGACTTGGGTGAACTCGGTGAATTGATGGACATTGCCGACATCGGTACGCTAGAGCTTTATGAAGCAATGCTGACGGGTGATATTGCTGATATACAAGCCAAGTTAGAGGCAATAGGGAATCGAGCAGAATTAGGTATTGAGCACGCCGGCGAAGCGATGGAGCTACTCATTGTGATGTCTCAGGATGAAGAGACCCGGGAAATTCTAATGAGCTTACCTAAACGTGTGATCGAAGTAACCCCTGATGACAAGTTAACTGAAATTTCTGCGTCACTGGCCACCCAAACAGGCATCGACGCTACGGCCGTTACCGGTGCAGGTATTGCCGGGGGCTTAGTTACTTCTTATGCGGGTGGATTTGGCGCTGTTGTTGCCAGTGCGAGTACCCTTGCTGCGACAACTGGTCGTAAACTTGAGAAGCTCATGGAAGGTATTGTAAACACGCTCATGAGCATGACTGATCCATACAAAAATGCTTGTGCGGTGGGTGGTGCTCCTTTCCAAGACAAGCACGAAAG
>CANMOZ010000097.1 GCA_947499545.1 uncultured Saccharospirillaceae bacterium | reverse complement strand
AGAACAGCCCTACTTGCACTAGCCAGCCACACCCATTGGTCGCTGGACGAATTAAAAAACCTCAGTTTAAGCGAGCTACTGTTTTGGCTCGAAGGACTTCCGAAGCATGGCGACTAAACAACGCTTAAGCACCCTCATCACCATTGGGGGTGCACTCCAATCCAGTTTTAAAAATGCATTAGGTTCGACGCAAAAACAGCTTAAAGGTGTTGGCGCTTCCATTCGCGAATTAAACCAACGTCAACAGCGTTTAGGCAAAGTGGCTGCCCATTGGGAAAAGATGGGTCGCGACGCTTCGAAGTATCACCGTGAAATCAATCGCGTCAATCGTGAGTTAAAACGACAGCAGCGTATTAAAAACACTCTGCGCTCTCTTGAAACAAACAAGCAAGCTAGAGAACAAAAACGCGGACAGTTATTTGATGCAGTGGCGCTGGGTTCTGTGTTTAGTGCACCCATTATGGCGGCTGCAAACTTCGAGCAAGCCATGGCAAAGGTTGGTGCTATCTCAAGAGCCAGTGATTCTGATTTGAAAAAAATGACCTCAACGGCAAGGGAGCTGGGCGCCGAAACGAACTGGTCAGCAAGCCAAGCGGCTGAGGGGATGCAGTACCTTTCAATGGCCGGGTTTTCTGCACAAGAAACCGTGACCAGCATGCCGGGCATGTTAAACCTTGCGAGTGCCGGTCATATCGATTTAGGCCAAGCGGCTGATATAGCATCTAACATTTTAAGCGGTTTTAATTTAGAAGCCGGCGAGATAGGCAGGCTCGGGGATGTTTTAACGAATACTTTCACCAGCTCCAACACCAACTTGAGTATGCTTGGCGAAACCATGAAGTACGTGGCACCTGTTGCGGCTTCAACTGGTGTGGGTTTAGAACAAGCGGCTGCGATGGCCGGTAAATTAGGTGACAGTGGTATTCAAGCCAGTCAAGCGGGTACTGCATTGCGGGCAATCATCAACAGACTTGCGGCTCCCACCAATGACTCTGCACAGCTCTTTGAGCAACTTGGAATTAAAACCCAAGACGCTAATGGCAATTTGAGAAACGTTTCCGACATTCTGAAAGATTTAAACCAAGCCATGTCGGGTTTTGGTTCTGCAACCCGAGCGGAAATGACCAGCACTGTGTTTGGATTGGAAGCCGCCAGTGCTGCAACGGTGTTATTGAAACACGCAGGTTCTGGATCATTGCAGGCCTACACTGAAAAGCTAAAAGAAAGCGGCAGCGCTGCAAGAGTGGCCAAAGAGCAAAACGATACCTTTTTCGGAGCCACTAAGCGTTTAGGTTCAGCGCTGGAATCGGC
>CANMOZ010000096.1 GCA_947499545.1 uncultured Saccharospirillaceae bacterium | reverse complement strand
AAAAAATTACTGCTCCTCCCCCACTGCCGGTTTCGTGTAGAGAACGTTTTGTGCAAAGCGCGGGTGTGCAAGACCCCGGCGAACCCGCATGAATCCTGGGCCTCGGCGCAAGTGAAACACCAATCCTTTGCACAGGTTTGCACTCCTTTGCACTTTCATTGCACAGCTAAATAGCGCCATTTGCTCTGAAAGCCGCGTGGTTCTAGGGAATGAGGTGTTATACAGGGGGCTTAAGTTATGTCATGATTGTGAGTCAAAAATGAATACTTCTACTCTACTCCTGCATTACAGCAAACAGGCCCATTATATGAGTACCCCAAATTAAATTTTAATCTATCACCATCCTGTATAGCGTCCCACAAATTATCTAATACATTATTGCATGGCATGAAGATATCAAATGCATATCCATCAACCTTAACAAACCCATAATTGTTTCTTTTTGTTGACATTGTCCCACTAAACTGTTTGATTGAATCGTTAGATTTCTCATGATCTCTAATCTTAATTTTCTGTTCATAAGCAACTCTTGCTTCTTTTAAATATTTAAAAATTTCCAGAGCTTGTTTTTTTAAATCTTCTTTATCACTCAATAGTGCAAATCTAGCAAACCAAAATTGTGCTTCATAATTCCTATCCCCTTTAACAAAAGATCTTTTATAGTAAAATAGTATATTTTCAGCACTAACTGGCTCATACTTCCTCACAAACTCAGCATAGTAAAAATTTATCTGTTTATTATTTCTATTGCTTTTCAATGAAGCTTCTATTGTTTGTTTTGCTTTATCAAACTCAGATCTACCAAGATATATCTCAGAAAGTTTAGTTGCAATAGCCACATCGTATCCGGTTGTTTTGAATGCTTCATTTAAAGCATATAGAAACCCTTCATCATCATTAATCATAGAAGCCAATCTAGCCTCCAATCTATGAAGGCTAGATTCTGTATTATACCTTTGTTTGGCGACAGCCATTTTCTTTTGTATCTCTATTATATGGTTTTGAAAAACAACCCCTGAATCATTTTCATAATTCTTATAATCTTCAAGTTTATCAATTTCTATTTCCAACAATGTTAAATCCCTTAACTTCAAATTTCCATCTAAAGAGTCTTTTATTTTATTCAAGTAACCTATAGATTCTTGCCTGTATTCAGATTTTTTATTGAAGCAGTCTTCTCTTCTTGATTTGTCTCGCCAAACCGTGGCTAAAGTATGGATTATACTTTGGTCATTTGGAGCTTGCTCATGCGCTTCATTCAAATATTTTATAGCTAATTCCATATTTCCATTATCTCTAATTCGTTCATAATTCCCCATCTGCTGCAAAAGGTAATACTCT
>CANMOZ010000095.1 GCA_947499545.1 uncultured Saccharospirillaceae bacterium | reverse complement strand
AAAAGCACCTGTGATAAAGGACTTTCCTACGCCTCGGAAGGCTTCAATGATAAAACGTTTGGGTCTGTTCTGTAGGGCTCTGGCTATGTCGTTCTGTATAGGGGTTGGGTTAGGTAGATTTAAATGCTTCCAAACAACAAACAAAAAGAAGCAGAAGTCAGTTTCCAACCTCTTTTTAACGGATTCAGTGTTGCTCATAGTCTCCTATCAATGAGGGTAATGCTGTGATTCGTCGTAGTCAGGAATATAGTTAGCAATATCATCCAATGGCTTCTTGCCTGAAGGCGTCATCGTGATGCCATTGTGTTTTAAAAGGTTGATGGCTTGGCTGATTTCTGCTGCGGTCGCATTGCCGCTCCTTAATCTATTCAATAGCTCTTCTGCTGTGATCTCATGCAATGCTTGAAGAGCCAGTTCTAAATCATCACTCACTATTTGTTACGACCTCGGTTTTTCTTTTTGGATTGAATACGAAGATTGCTTAACGCATTGTTCGCCGTGTTACGGTCTTTATGGTCAATGTCTTTACCGGCAACGGCTGCTTTGCCATTCTTCTTGATCATGAGGCGCCGGGCAGCATTACGCTGCGCTCGACGTTTCTTCTGTTTTGGTTGGCTATGGTAGCGCTCGTATTCTTCTTTATAGTTACGCGCTTTGTGGGGCATCGTAGAGGGCTTCCTCAACAATCTGGACTAGCTCATCATCCACTTTATTATCCGTTTTCTTAGCAATGGATTTGAGCGTTAGGACGATGATCTTTTTGATAAAGGTTTCGGTTAATAAACCGGTTAGGATTTTCGTGATAACATTTGCAAGCATTTAGCTTTTCCTTGTTTATATGCATGTATGATTAATCGTATGACTTTCGGTATGACCAGCATCAAGTTCAAAATGGCGGTAATTAGGCCTATAAGGACTACCCATTCAGTGACTGGCACACCTAGGAATATCATGCCTCCTATGGTGTAAGTTGAGGTCCCCGTGACAGCAATGACGGCCTGTTCAGGGGATATATGATGAGGTGTTTGATTCATGGCTAATTATTTGAGAGTTAATTCCTTTTCCTTTCGGAACAATTGATTTGTGACAAGCTCCATTTTTTCAACAATCCAATTCTTTATATTGATTGTGCAAATCAAAACAAAAAGGATGATCAATGCTTAAACATCTTTCTACTACTTCGTTGTTATTGTGCATACTAAGTAATTCATGTTTTGCAAGTACTCCTGAGTATTCATTTGAAGAACTTCCTAATGGCGGGTGTAAGAAGACTCACATCGCTTCAGGTAAAGCTTCATTTTTTTATCACATGACTTGCGCTGACTTGAGTAAACCTAATTTTATGAGGTTCAGTGACCAAAGGTTAAAAAAGAAGATTCAACATCTTCGTGTTGACTCAGAGTGGCTAGATAACCTTCATCCCTATACCTTCACTTGGAAAGATTCAAAT
>CANMOZ010000094.1 GCA_947499545.1 uncultured Saccharospirillaceae bacterium | reverse complement strand
CAAGAACGTGACTATGTCGAAATGCGTGAACCCTGTGTGCGCGACAATTTGAACGTCAGCAAAATCAAAGACGAAGAAAAAAGAGAAATCACGCTCTTAGCAAATCTTTGCAATGTGACGAACGATGAACTCGAACACCTTTCACTGGGTGATTACGCGAGGCTAACCCAAGCTTTTTTGGGGTTTATTGGTTTGCAGCAACCGAGCTTAGAACAGCCATCCTTGCACTAGCCAGCCATACCCATTGGTCGCTGGACGAATTAAAACACCTCAGTTTAAGCGAGCTACTGTTTTGGCTCGAAGGACTCCCGAAGCATGGCGACTAAACAACGCTTAAGCACCCTCATCACCATTGGGGGTGCACTCCAATCCAGTTTTAAAAACGCTCTAGGTTCAACGCAAAAACAGCTTAAGGGTGTCGGCGTTTCCATTCGTGAATTAAACCAACGTCAACAGCGTTTAGGTAAAGTCGCTGCTCACTGGGAAAAGATGGGTCGCGACGCTTCGAAGTATCACCGCGAAATCAATCGCGTCAATCGTGAGTTAAAACGACAGCAGCGAATTAAAAGCACGTTAAAATCCTTAGAAACGAATAAAGCCAACCGTAAAGAAAAACGCGGCCAGTTGTTTGATGCAGTGGCATTGGGTTCTGTGTTTACCGCGCCTATTATGGCGGCCGCTAATTTTGAACAAGCCATGGCTAAGGTGGGTGCCATCTCAAGAGCCAGCGATTCTGATTTGAAAAAAATGACTTCAACGGCAAGGGAGCTGGGCGCCAAAACCAACTGGTCAGCAAGCCAGGCCGCTGAGGGAATGCAGTACCTTTCAATGGCCGGGTTCTCTGCACAAGAAACCGTGACCAGCATGCCCGGGATGTTGAACCTTGCGAGTGCCGGTCATATCGATTTAGGTCAGGCAGCCGACATTGCCTCAAACATTTTAAGCGGTTTTAATTTAGAAGCCGGTGAGATGGGTCGCTTAGGCGATGTACTTACGAACACCTTCACCAGCTCTAACACCAACCTATCCATGCTCGGTGAAACCATGAAGTACGTGGCACCTGTTGCGGCTTCAACCGGTGTGGGGTTAGAACAAGCGGCTGCGATGGCTGGTAAATTAGGTGACAGTGGTATCCAAGCCAGTCAAGCGGGTACTGCTTTAAGAGCCATCATTAATCGATTGGCAGCCCCCACCAATGACTCTGCACAGGTCTTTGAGCAACTGGGAATTAAAACCCAAGACGCCAACGGCAATTTGAGAAACGTCTCCGACATTCTGAAAGATTTAAACCAAGCTATGTCAGGCTTTGGTTCTGCAACCCGAGCAGAAATGACCAGCACTGTGTTTGGCTTGGAAGCAGCCAGTGCTGCAACGGTGTTATTGAAACATGCGGGTTCTGGTTCACTGCAAGCCTATACCGAAAAGCTCAAAGAAAGCGGTAGTGCTGCAAGAGTGGCCAAAGAGCAAAACGATACCTTTTTCGGAGCCACTAAGCGTTTAGGTTCAGCGCTGGAATCGGC
>CANMOZ010000093.1 GCA_947499545.1 uncultured Saccharospirillaceae bacterium | reverse complement strand
CGACCTACTTGAAGTTAAAGCCGCTTAAACAATAAATGGGAAAGGGGGAGGAACGAATCGTTCCCCCTCACTCATATTGCTAAAACTGCAGGGGTAACGAATTGTTACCCCCCCTAAAAAACGTATAAATTGCTGACCATAAATTAAGGGGGGTGTTTTGCCCCCCACTTTGAGCTACTCCCCGAAACGGGGCATTGCTCAACCCGATACAGCTAGGTGGTTGAAATCAAGGGAGAACGTTTCGTTCATTCCCCCACCTCTAAAGCATTCATTATTAATAGGAGGCCCCGTTTCAGGGTTTCCTTTCCAAAAGCTATGTATTTAAAGATTCATTAACAAAGCACAAAAGGCTCAGATATTATGAAATCCCCAGCAGCCCTTGAGGGCGACCTTTGTACAGGCCATGACGACTTCCCACCTCGCCCCGGAAAGGCTTCGAGTTCAGGGGTCTACGTCAATGGTAAAGCGGTACACGTACAAGGAGACAAGTGGAACACCCATTGTAATTCCAGACCTAGTTGCCACGACGGTGTAGTAGTGGGTGGTAGCCAGTCGGTCTTGGTGAATGGTAAACCTCTCGCGCGTGTGGGTGATGCGATTAGCTGTGGCTCTAAGATTGCCGGGGGAAGTGGTTCGGTGCTCGTGGGGTGAATCACATATTATGCTTCATCTTGATTTTATCAAATGCTCCGGAGGCCTTTAGTGCTTTTAAACCATCATTGAAAGCTTTTACATATTCTTGAGAATGATCAGATTTTCTAAACATAACATACAATTGTGGTGAAAATAACGGTGGTTCTAGAGCTTTCAAGCGTTTAACGTCATCGGGGAATTTTTTATTCGCCATGTATAAGATAGCAAAGTGGCCACCAGCAAAAGCATCTATAGAGCCAGATAGTAAACGTGTCATGCTTCTTTCATAATCAGCAGCTGGAACTTTTGTAAAATTGGTTGCAGCATCAAACTCTTTGCCGTGTGAAGCATTGATCATGATTCCCACTTGCAATCCTTTTAAATCCTTAATTGAACTGTACTTTATATCCTTCCTTTCTTTTAAAACAAACAAAGACTCTACAACGGGCATTATTGGATCAGGAAAGTCGAAATGCTTTGCTCTTTCCTCTGTATAGTAAGCACCAAGCATACCATTGTATTTTCCTACCATTGCACCTTTGTATCCACGTGCCCATGATGTAAATGTCATTTTGAGCGTATATCCTGAAAGCTTTAAGGCTTGAGCTGCTATATCACAAACAACCCCTTGTTCTAATCCGTCTTCAAAAAAATAAGGCTCCCAGTTTGTTGTAACGAGATTAATCTCTTTTGCTGTTACATACAGAGAATTAAGTGAAACAATAAGAGCGGCTACTAAATGTAATTTGCTTAGTTTCATTTGAGTATTCATTCTGGTGTGCGTTTATTACTCCTAAGCTTAGAACAATTGTGCCTTCGAGGTTGCCTAATTAAATCCTTATTGAAGACTTGTAGTTGATAACTACTAACCACTGATAAAACAATAAGTTATAAACGGGAAAAACCGCCAGAGGAAATAACCTCGCTCTTTCCGCATCCTCTCATCCATGAACGGTATGAGCATCCTAACAGG
>CANMOZ010000092.1 GCA_947499545.1 uncultured Saccharospirillaceae bacterium | reverse complement strand
TTCCTACTTCGCTACATGCATGATCATATATTTTTTTCACATCCTCATACGATGGGAATATATCATTTAAAGACTTGGCTTTAATCAGTTTTCTAAACGATCTTTTATCTGAATCATATAGTATATTTAGCTTACTGATGATTCTTAAATACTCTCTCAGCCTGTCATTCTTATCTTCAAGTGCTCGTCTGAATACGATTTCTGCTATCTCTGGGTGCCTGGAATAATATTGCTCATCCCCTTCTATTTTATGAAAAACCACCCTCTCTAATGGCTTATAAAATTTTTCTTTAAAATCCAAAAAGGTAATATCATAGATCCTTGAAATCAATCCTGCTCTTACAGGAATCTTCATTCTGTGCAATGTACATACAGTTAAATATATGCATTTAGCCATTTCAGGATGCAAGTTTTCATATTCGTTAAAAATTATATCTTCAAATGGCTCGCCCATCGTTGCTTCATATAAAGCGACTAATAACTGTCTCCCGCATCTCTCAGAAAACTCTTCATGCCTTTCTAATTTGCTTTTATTAATCAAATTTGGTCCTAAAGAGTCGTGTTCTTCAAGTTTATCAATTAACAAATTAATTTCACGCTCAGACATGTACCTCAACTCATATTTTTCTGAGATGATACTTTCTAATGCCTCGCAACCTTTGATATTCCATTCATTTATTCTTTCAGCGGTTATTATAGTTAGCTTAATTTTATATTTCTTAGCACCATTATAGATATCAATTAATTTTTCTGCGTACTGAGCTCCATCATCCCAGAACAAATATATTCTTTCATTTGTATTTTTATAAACCTCTATAAGAAAATCCATATCAACCAGCTTGTCATTACCTGATATTTTGAACCAAAGGACAACTCCAGTATCATCATACATAGCCTGCCAAGCCAACTGTCTTAATAGTATTGTTTTACCCGTACCGGCTTCACTATGTACAACATAAAAATCTACGCATCCTAGTCTTTCTGAATCAGCTTTATGAATAATATTTTCAGCTAGTGTCTTTGTCAGATCTCTTTGTATAACTAAGTTTTCCTGAAGTGGGTACCAATCAAAATCAATACCTTTAAAAAAGTTCTTTGGGTTACCATCTGACAACGGCATATTTTTATGCAAATAATCGACCGCACTTATCAAAACATTAATTGCATGGTTGCTTATTTGTTCATTATTATTAAATTTCTTTTGTAAAGGATGAGAAGATTTTTTTTGTATTTTCGATAAAGCAATCTGATTGCAACTAATGTTGTTTTTCACTTCCTCCAAGAAGTCAGAAAAGGTTCCATTCAAACAAGTAATCCTTTTCTCAGAAAAAAAACCTTCTTCTACTTTGGATATGCTTGGCTTGATTAAGTAGTGTCTCTGGCCTTGAGGAGATTCTTTTCTGACTTTATCAATTATTGATCGAATATTAACATCCAATAGACTGCTGCCACAAAATATAATTGTACACTCATACGCTATGTCATATAAATATTGAAATAATCTACTTCTTTTTTTATTATAATTATCATATTGTTCAATAGTGAGAATTAAAGGAAGGTTAGCATCTGCATATCGAGTAATACAGCCATGTAATTTTATAATTCCAACAATCTCACTTGAAGACCTAACCTCTTCTATACGATCAT
>CANMOZ010000091.1 GCA_947499545.1 uncultured Saccharospirillaceae bacterium | reverse complement strand
CAGGAGAATTGGTGTTTAATAAAGCTCATATACTTTCACCGTTAATCAATTGAAGACATACCCGCTCCAGCCCCACGAATTTTAATGAAATCTGGCTACCCAATGAACAATTTATCAATCAACTGCTCAAGCTTTTTCCCTTCAGTAGTCAATTCATAGTTTTCATCAAAACCAATCTCATCTAAGCGATTAGTACAACAATCACGTAACTCATCAGCCTGATCATCAGAAATTTCTCCCCCTTCATAAATAGCTTGTAACACCTGACTCATGTCAGGTGTTAACGGAAGAATCGTAAGTATGAATAGCACGTCATCACGATTTAATCGAATCATTGGTTTTGCTCATTTCGTCTCTTAAGATACGTAGACGCCAAGTAGCCCCGCATTGCGCGGATTCGTTTATTTCAAGTACAAGTCAAATATAAAAGGTGTCTCGTCAGAGTCTTGTAGCCTTCCCGTATCTGGAATCATATACCTAATCCCCCAATTACCAGGCATAGATAAAAGCGCCACTAAATTTTCAGCAGTTCCATAGCTAAACCTAACTCGATCACTTTCATACCATTCACTCGCAAAAAATACTCCGAGCTTATTACATTTTTTCGGAGCCACTTTTGCTAACTCACTTAGGAAGTCAAAAAACTTTGGTCTAGTCCCTGTAGTTTCGAACTCGGTAAGCTCTTCATCTATCCCATATGCCAAACCAACTTCACCATCAGCGGGAGACTGTAAAAAAACTAACTGCTCCCAACCTTCATTTTTTTTGGCAACTTCTAAGCCAGACCTCACGTCTGACTCAGAGCATTCAATCCCTTTTAAAAGTCCATAACCAAATTTTTCTGCTACCGATTTAAGCTCAATAAAAAGGTCAGTATCCTTAACGGAGTAACCAAGGCCAATAGTAGTGCTCATATCTATCTACCCGACCTTGTACGTATAGTACTTGTTCTCTGCCCAGTTTTAGCTTTGTACAATTCACGGATATCTCTTGATGTAACAGCTCTATCAGCTCCCTTACCAGTGAATACTCGACCATTAAGTGCAACATTTCTAACATTCTGAGGCGTTGCTGTAGCTCCCGCCTGTCCATGCCCACCAGATCGCAAACGAACTAAGTCTTGACCGCCACGCTGTATGGTGGAATTACCGGTTTGAGTAGTTGCATCAACTTGTCCTTGTATAGTTCGCTCTCCAAGTTGAAGCTTATAACTTAGTGTTTCGAGTCCTTTGCCTGCGCCCTTTGTAACAAGGGAGGAGCCCAGCGCATCAATCGTACTAATATCGCTTGAGCCTAGGCGCAGTAAGGACTCTTCAGGGTTTTGACCCTGAGACAACCCACCGCCTAATTTTTTAACCCCAGACGCGACTTTGGCACTAACAACACCATTGGCTGTAAAAACGAGCATCAGTAATAAAGCAAGCTGGCTAAAGAGTAAGAGTAGTTTTTTCATGATCGCTAGTGTAACCCGCTAACGAGCTTTTATGAAGCTGACGAGGATGGACAGCTTGGGCGCTTTTTGCGGCTCCGTTGCAAAAAAACTACGGGGCCTCATAATCCTCTGATTACCAATCTTAGAGCCTAGATTGACGCTCCACTAGACACACTTCTTACCGTAACACCAGCAATCACAAGCTAATGATATTACCGATAATAA
>CANMOZ010000090.1 GCA_947499545.1 uncultured Saccharospirillaceae bacterium | reverse complement strand
AGGTTCTGACCGCCGAATGCCTTTACAAGCTTCTGGGCATCGCTCATGCCGATCAGTTTAACGAGTTGATGGGATTCGCTGAGTTTCTTAGGGACGTACAGCCATACGTCTTTCGGGCGCTTAGGGGATCGTGGAAGTCGGCCTATCAGGTACAGAGCCCTGTCTCGCCCAATGATATCGGCGATCAACTGCGCAGACTCAGGCAGAGCGAGTGCGTTTAATGAGTGCATAGGCATATGTGCGATGTTTATTCTATTTCTTGAAGTTACCAAAAGTTACTTTATCTGTAAGCTTCAAACTGCGCCTTTAATTCATCAAGTTTACCGCTCTCTTTTAATCGGACAATGCCTTCATCAAGAATTTGCTTCAATAAAAGCCCTTCGGAATATTTTTTACTAACAAGCATGCTAAACGGTTCAGAGGTAACACCATTAATAGTAGAAATTGCTAGGTCAATCTTTTCATTTTTTGCCTTAACCCAATCACTATGAGCCGTTACAACCTCCTTTCTAGCGACAAGAAGTTGGCAAGGATTACTATTTAGCTGTCTAAAAGTTTTGATATAAGTGTCATGAAGCAAGATAAGCTTTACTTCTGTTTTGTTTAAAAACCGATATGAGTATCCCTCCAAACCGCAGACTTTAAATTCCAACAAGTCTGAAAACTCAATATCACTTGATATAAATCCTTCCATGCTAATCACAACAGGGGTAGCTGTATAGTATGATTTTGTTATATGAAATAACTTTGCTCGCTCTCTATTGACTGTAGCCGAGACAGCTATTTGATATGTATTTAGTTTTAACCCAACTAGGCATCTTCTCCAGGGGGGCATCGAAAATTCGAACTCAATACCAGCAGGGGGTAATATTTCACTAAGTACGTCAAGGTCATAACCGTTAAAATGCTCGTGGTCATCTATAAAGTGATATGGGGGCCAACCGGCACCATCACCACATACCCTTACTTTTTCGATTGGGTTAGAATATGCAGTAGACATCAAGAAATTGCACATTATAGAGAAGAGCATTATTTTGAATAAGTAACACGAAGATTGTAAACGCATACTTTCACTAGCTTCAAGTTTAAGGGCTAACTAAGTCTAGTCCAACACCCTCAAACCTGATCCATATATACCATCAGATTCCCCTCCACCACCAGCAGCAAATCAATTCTCTCTAAGGGTCACAGTGGTACCCCCTCCCAAAACCCAGGGGTACCGCTACAAGCCACGTCACTCCTGGGCTCCAAGGGTGCGGTACCACGGTACCCCCTGAAGTCATACCTCTGCTGGAGAAAAAAACTCTCACAGCCTAAAGATATAAATTTTTTATTTTCTATATATTTTATATTTAGGGGGTACCGTGGTACTAATCGCCTCTAGCCCAATAACCACGGGGCCTGTAGCGGTACCCCCTAATTTTCCCAGGTGGTACTAGGGGGTACCATTTTGTTCATTATTTAATCAAACGCCGCAGTCAATCAGTGATTTCTTAATATCATGCTGTTTTAAAGTATCGAGTTTCACCAAAACCCAAGGCTTGATCTTCTTCCCTTCAACACTTATTTGCTTATAACGAGTCGCATGATTCTGCAGCAACTTCACCAACTGAGTCTCATCAAGCTGCAAATGAGCTAACTCTTCATCCGAGCGACCCCGCAAATCCGTCACAATCTGCTTAAACGTCATCGCCGGGAAGGGTGGCGCCTC
>CANMOZ010000088.1 GCA_947499545.1 uncultured Saccharospirillaceae bacterium | reverse complement strand
TGAGCTTGTCAGCTAGTAGGCTGTAGATTGTTTCAGTCCATTTAGTTGAAGTCGTCATTTGGGTAGCTCCTTGCTATGATTCGAATACATTTTGTGCGTGTCATCTATGTATACGCAATTTAATTGCGCGCACTTATTGTGTCAACAAGCCTTGAACAAGTTGGCATCTTGGGACTATTTTTATGGCTTTAGATATTGAGAATGGAAATAGAATAAGAACTCTTAGGGAGGCTTTGGGCTATCAATATAGGTCTGATTTTGCAGATATATTTGGAATGACAAAGTCTAGACTTCAAGCTCTTGAGCAAGGAAGACAGCGGCTAAACATAGATGACTTTAAGATTATTTATTCTAAATGGCCCTGGGCATTAGGGTTCCTTCTAGGTGATGAAGCCCTAAATTTACCAGGCGAATATCAAAAGCCAGAAAACGAAATCAAGCAGCCAAAGGCTACAACCAAAAAAATACGCTCAGATGAGCAGCTTGTTGTTAGCAAGAAGGAGCTAGAAGACGTTGTGCGTAAAATGCTTCAAGAATTAAACGAAGCATAATGATATAAAAATGAACAATAAGAACAAGGAAACCCGTGGAGAGCGTCTAAAGTATCTCCGCAGTGCTCTATAGGCCATGACAATCTAACTCTATTCTCTGACATTACAGGCATGTCTGAGGCTCATATACGGGCTGTAGAGGCTAATCAAAGAGTCATGAATGATAGTGATTGTCATAAGGTAGGCAAGGTATGGCCGTGGGCTGTGGAGTATCTGCTGACGGGTGGAGAGCTAGACTAGTATAAAAACATCTAATTGCAGTTGAATGGAAGTAAGCAATGCACGCCTTAAACATAACAGACGAATACATTAATTCACTGTTTCCAATTTGCATAAAAGACGCTAAGGAAAATAAGAACAAAGCATCTTTACAGCATGTTTACCCAAATAGATTTGATAAAACCACTGTCTTTAATGAAAGTGCATTTCTTGCTGTCAGCTTGGGAAGTCTTGCTTTCTTAAATAACAAGTTTGCAGCAATTATTAAGTTAATGGAAAGATTCAAACACTACGTCATATATGTGGTTGATACTCCCTACGCTTATACATTGCACATTCAAT
This sequence comes from uncultured Saccharospirillaceae bacterium, assembly GCA_947499545.1. Lineage (GTDB taxonomy): Bacteria > Pseudomonadota > Gammaproteobacteria > Pseudomonadales > Oceanobacteraceae > CANMOZ01. The sequence goes on along the minus strand of CANMOZ010000088.1, from coordinate 663 downwards.
ATGGCCTTGATATTGAGAATGCTTCTAGAGCAGCGAAGAATGTAGGGCTGGCAACCATTGAGCATCAGACAGCGGTTTTGAAAAACCTAGGAATGAAAGAGCCTGAATTCATTTTGCATTCAATCATTGAGAGCGAGGATACATATCAAAAGCTCTTTAAAGCATTGTTGTTAGAAGTTCAAGACAACCCTTCATTTAAATTGATAGTAAACAGTTTCAGTGAGTTTTATCTTAATAGGATTAAAGAGAAGTTATTTCATTCTCACAACTATGCAAAAGAGGTGTCTGCACATTATCTGCTTTCGGAAATTAGTGCAGCAGGCTTTCTAAATCAAATCGGTTATCATTCAATGGTATATCCAGGGAAGATTGACTCGATTGCTAGCATTTTAGAGACTGAGCTAGATGCAGAAGTTGGCCGGATGTTTAACGGAATGAGCTATGTATCGTTAAGAAATTGCAGAAAGAAAAGGTAACTGCATCTTTTTTACTTAAGTTTTAAGTACATGTAATCTATGCTATGTATGTACTCACCTTTGATCTGATGCCGATGCCAGACGTTAACCTAAGCGTATTTAATGAAGGTCAGAAGCTCTGCATTCTGAGGCATTCATTGGGTTATGAAGACTTAGAGGGATTTGCTAAGGCATCAGGTATTAGGCT
>CANMOZ010000087.1 GCA_947499545.1 uncultured Saccharospirillaceae bacterium | reverse complement strand
CTTAAAGACTGGGAACGTCTCAACGCTACGCAGCAAGACCTCGACCGCTGGTTGTCAGTGGGTTTCCACGACGGCGGTGTGGGCATCTTAACGCGTAACTTTCCGGCAGTAGATATTGATTGCACAGAACCGGAAGTAGTCGACAGTTTGGTGGAGTTTATTCAACGAGAAATCGGTCAGACGCCAATTCGCATCGGTGATGCACCTAAGTGTTTATTGCCATTTAGGGCTGACAAGCCTTTTACGAAGATGATGTCGAAGCGTTATGAGTGTGTCTTAGGTGAGCGGCATCGAGTCGAGATTCTCGGAGATGGTCAGCAGTTTGTCGCCTACGCCAAGCACCCGCAAACTAAAAAAGCTTACAAGTGGGTGGAAGATACTTGTTTGTCAGACGTCCATCCCGAGAATTTGCCCATTCTAACGGTTGAAAAGGCTGAGCGCATTATAAAAGAGTTCGAGCGTTTGGCGAAAGAGCAGGTGGATTGCAATTATTGGGAGTTAGATGCGTTGGGGCGTTCCTCGCGTGCGGTCAATGATGAAGACCTTTGTGATGACGCTCGGATGTTGAATAACTTCAAGTCGAAACTCAATGTCAGCGAATCCCGTTTGCGTCAGGCGGTTGATGTTTTGGACCCTGATTGTGATCACGACGACTGGGTTAAGGTGGGCATGGGCCTTTACCACCAGTTCGATGGCACGGAAGACGGTTTCGACATTTGGGACGAATGGAGTTCGAGAGGTGAAAAATACGACGAACGTGCAATGCGCTCTAAGTGGAAAAGTTTCGGGGTTGATCTCAGGCGGCATGAACCTGTTACTGCTGCCACCATCATGGGGATGGCCCGAGATATTGAGCGCGAAAATTGTGAAAATCATTTGTCGAATTTTCTTGAGACCTACATTTATGTCAAGCAGGGCGATCAGGTCATGGACTTGTCCGAAGAGCCGCATTTTGGGCTGTGCAAATTAACGGAGTTTAAAAACGACACGGCTAACGTATTGATGGAGGTGCCAACGCCTACGGCTAAAAACCCTGACAAGACCGCAAAGAAACCGGTTTCAAATGTGTGGATGACCCACAAGCATCGGCGTTCAGCGGTGGGAACGGATTATGTGCCAAATGCTGGGCGGTTGATTCGTAAACCTAGCGGGCGTTTGTGGGTTAACTTGTTCCATATGCCTGAGTTTACTGCCACGACTCGGACCGATCAGCTTGGGGTGTTCCAAGAGCACCTCGAGTATTTGTTCCCTATAGAAGTCGAACGTGAGTGGTTCGTCAGTTGGATGGCCTTTTGTCTTCAGCGGCCTGAGACGCGTTGCAAGGTGACGCCGTTGCATATTTCTCGGGCTCACGGGACTGGGCGTGGCTGGTTAGTGGAGTTGATGAGTAAGCTATTAGGCTATTGGAATGTTTCCAAGACCAAGATGAAGACGCTCGCTGGGGAAGGCAATGCCGGGCAGTATCAGGACTATTTGAACAACTCACTTCTGTGTGCCATTGAAGAGGTTCGCGAGAATACAAAGCGTTACGAGGTTTCGGACGCCATACGGGACTACTTGACCGATAGCCCGCTGAACATCAACTGCAAGTACGGCAAGAAAGGGACGTTTCCGATTTACACGAATTTCTTTTTTATGAGTAACCACCCTGATGCCTTGGTGCTGCCGCCTGATGATCGCCGGGTCAACGTGTTTAGCGGGCCTGACTTTGTTCGGAGTCGCCTGTATTACGAACGGCTTTATAAGTGGTTAGAGAGTGAAGGGGTCCACCAGCTTCACAGTTTTCTGATGCGCCGGGATTTGAGTGACTTCGATTGGGGCTTCTCCATGAAGAC
>CANMOZ010000086.1 GCA_947499545.1 uncultured Saccharospirillaceae bacterium | reverse complement strand
TGGGGTTTAACCGGTATTTTTCCAGCACAGGTTGAGCGTTTTGGGATTGATCAGTTTGAACCGAGCATTGACCGTTCCTTAATTTGGAGTGTTGAATTCTCGCAGCAGCTTTGGATTGGCAAGAGTGTTTGGAATGACGAAGCCTTCCCCGCTAGAGTGGCAAAGCAATTAGCCAAAGATAATACCCAACCCATTCAGGCGAAACCTAAAGACCCAGCCAATCCTAACAGTGAGTGGGAAGCCTTAACCCCACCAACTCATATCACCACACCAGGTATCGAATCATGAGTTCTTGGGGGCTTGCCGAATTAGAAAGGCGCCTTGCTAACATTGTTAAGATCGGCGTGATACAAGAAACCAACCACGCTGACAAAAAACTACGTGTTGCAATGGGCGAGACACAAACGGCTTGGTTGCCTTGGCCTGCTGAGATTGGCAATAACTTTATACGGTGGCGGCCATTAAGGGTTGGGCAGCAAGTGGTCTTAGTTGCTCCATCCGGTGAATTAAATCAAGCTGTTATCGTTGGTCAGTTATACGGTGGAGGGGTTGAAGCACCAGCCGATGATGAAACCTTGGACCTCATCCAGTTCGACGATGGCACCAAGCTGCAATATAACAGCTCCGCGCATTGCCTAACCGCAGAGGTTGGGGGTTGTGAAATCAATGTCGATCAAAGCTCTATCCAACTTAAAAGTGGTAGTAGCCAAACGCAGTTGACCGGGGAGGCTATCGAAATCAGGTCAAATGGTAGTTCAGTTGTGCTGGACGCCAGTGGGGTTAAGGTAAATGGGGCTGTGATTGAGTTGAATTAGGTTAGGTGTCAATGGAGCGCCCTCTTTTAAAAAAGGGCCATGTGCTAGCTAAACTCAACTTTGATTTGAGAAAGGTCAATGAGCATTACTGCAAAACCAAGCTCTTGTAACTTTGCTACAACAGAGTCAAGTACTCTGATAGCTGCCTCTTTATCTCGGCATAAATTACCATACCCGGTTTGGATATAAGCCTCTCTTGATCCTACTTGGGCTTCCTTAGTGATGACCTGCATGCACCTTTTAATAAGAACCTCATAACTATCAACCACGGCCTTGTCAGCAATTTCCATCGCTTGTTTGCTGGTTATTAGATCGTTATGCGTTAACTCGGTAATCATTGTTTGATTCAGCCTATGCAGAATCTCAGCCGTCATGGTGCGTCCATTTTCTTTCGCTTTATGCATAAGATGATTTTTCATCTCATTCGGCATGCGAAGCATAAACTGTGGGTCATTTCTCGCCATTTTTAGGAGACTCCCGAAGTGTTGATTGACGGATTCTAAATCACGGTGATATATATAGAAACCCTATCACGGTGATAGATTAAAGATAAGCAAAGAGGGATAACCATGCATCAAAGCAAAGAACCACACTTTCAAGTCAATTTTCGTTTCACGGCTAATTTACTGGGTTGGCTTGATGAACGATCACGCAAAAACCGTCGATCTCGAAACGCTGAGATCATGGTTATTTTGGACAACTTGAAGAAAGCTGAAGAGGATAAACAACAGTGCAATACTGTGAAATAGAGAGCCCCAAAGGCAGCCACCTTCAGGGCTCAAAACCAAAATACAATTACGCAAAGGATTTTGGAATGCAAAGGATAGCAAAACATCCCCCTACATTTCAAAACGATATTGCACGCTTGGCTTCACAGATACAGGTCTTGCTCGCGCTGTTAACCATCAATGGCTGTGCGAGGGATGTTAAACAAGCTCGTACTCAACCGTTAGGGGAGATTTGATCATGACTGCTTTCACCAAAGAACTTATCGTCGCGGGTGTCACTATTCCAACCGATAGCGAAGGCCGTGTTAATTTGAACACCCTTTATAGGGCAAGTAATGAAGCTGAACATAAAAAGCCTACTAAATGGTTCAGATTAGCCTCAACAAAAGAGCTAGTGGC
>CANMOZ010000085.1 GCA_947499545.1 uncultured Saccharospirillaceae bacterium | reverse complement strand
GTTGAGCTTGTCAGCTAGTAGGCTGTAGATTGTTTCAGTCCATTTAGTTGAAGTCGTCATTTGGGTAGCTCCTTGCTATAAGTACATAATGCTTGATGACAGTTACTTTTTCTTGATGAATGTCATCGCGTTTGAGTAATTTATAATACAGTATCATTTTGCTATCAATACCATTTCATCAAGTAGGCACTTTATGTCCCTATTTTTATTGAATATCACTTAGGTTCGACTACATGGCTGCTACGAAATATGGAGATATGGGCGATAAAGTGAAGCTTTTTCGAGAAGCTCTTGGGTATCAAAAAAGACCTGATTTTGCAGCTTTATTCCCAATGACTGCTGGAAGGCTTCAGTCAATTGAGCAAGGCAGACAGAAGATGAATCAGGATGACTTTAAAGTTATTTATAAAAAGTGGCCCTGGGCTTTAGGCTATCTTCTTGATGATGAGCCATTAGAGATTCCAAGTAAAAATCACAGTTCTGCTGATAAATCCGCTTCCTCTTTAACAAAAGAAGAGGTGGAAACTATGATCGACACAAGAGTAAAAGAGCTGCTATTGAAAGCATTCGAGACTGAAACTGTCAGCGATTAGCAACAAGTACAATTAGAAGAAATAAATTGAACAATAAGCACAAGGAAACCCGTGGAGAGCGCCTAAAGTATCTCCGCAATGCTCTAGGCCATGACAATCTAACTCTATTCTCTGACATTACAGGCATGTCTGAGGCTCATATACGGGCTATAGAGGATAACAAAAGAGCCATGAATGATAGTGATTGTCACAAGGTAGGCAAGGTTTGGCCGTGGGCTGTGGAGTATCTACTGACGGGTGGTGAGCTATACTAATCATTGATGGGAGTCATTATTTTGTTACAGGGTTAGGCCGTGCATGAGGTGGTGGGTCTGATTAAAAACAAATCCGTACATATGACTATTGCAAGCGTTGCGATAGTTATTTATTTTGTATCTGAATTGGTCAACGGGTCGGTAAAACCTCTATTGCCTATACACATAATTGCTTTTTCTATCATCTTTCCTTTTCTATATCTCGTTCTTCTGTGTCCAATTAGAAAAAATTTCGGTAAAGAAATTTACAAGCAGAATAAAAGTTCAGATCGATATGCAATTATATTTTGGTTGGGTACGTTGATTATAGCAGGTTTGATAATATTCAATATTGTTTTAGCTAAGATACCAGCAAAGGAGTACGTTGCTAGTCAAGAATTTGCTCTCAAGGCTGTTCTATTAAGTCCGTTCGATGGTTTACTTGAAGGAAAGAGAAAAAGCCATAGAAGTACTGCTTATAGATATAATATCTACTTATCGATTGAATCTAATTATGTAGTCTGTTCAGCAAAATCAAAACTTGGAAGTACCAATGTAATTGAAATACTTCAAAGCAACCCGGTAAAGCTAAACATCTATTCTAATTTTCTTGGAGTCAAGTTAATAAAGACCAATGACTGCGAACAGGTTTTAGAAAAGACTATTTCAGATTAGAGTGGACAAATCAATAGCAATGAATCTCTGCTAGCTCACCCACTTTCTTGATTGACAAAGATTGATCTTTCAGATGAAACAAAAGAGTCATGAATGATAGTGATTGTCATAAGGTGGGCAAGGTTTGGCCGTGGGCTGTGGAGTATCTGCTGACGGGTGGTGAATTGAGTATTTAACTATACTCTATGTGCAGTCCTTCACAGATTGGAGAGTATGGTATGTCAGCAGAATCTCTAGATAGTTTCGGTGAAGGTCAAAAGCTATATATCTTAAGGTGTTCGCTTGGGTTTACGGATATTGAAGAGTTTTCAATTACTACTGGTCTTGATTCTGAGCATCTAAAAGCAGTTGAAGCTGAAATTGAAACCTTAACAAAAGATGACTATGACCAACTCTTCTATAAATGGCCTTGGGCTATGAAACATGTTTTTTAAGCACTGATTTAAGTATCAATTATATCTTTTATTTACCTTAAAATACATGCTTTTACTAAGTGGAACCAAATGCACCCACGGCACCAATAATAAATTAACTGGTACAGGTATATTATACAGATAACATGCTTTTAAGAGCCGCAGCTAAAACATGCCTGATAGAGCCCAATTAGCCGACATGCATCAAATGATACTTGATCGCATGCAAGTTCTCGCTAATAGCGATGATTTAGCAGAAATCTGTGAAGAGATACCAATTGATAAGGCTAGATTGGA
>CANMOZ010000084.1 GCA_947499545.1 uncultured Saccharospirillaceae bacterium | reverse complement strand
GAAAAAATTACTGCTCCTCCCCCACTGCCGGTTTCGTGTAGAGAACTTTTTGTGCAAAGCGCGGGTGTGCAAAACCCCAGCGAACCCGCATGAAACCTGAGCCTTGGCACAATAGAAGCTCCGATCCTTTGCACAGGTTTGCACTCCTTTGCACTTTCATTGCACAGCCAAATAACGCCAATGGCTCTGAAAGCCGCGTGGTTCTAGGTACTTTGATTCTCTTGGTTTATTGGAGTCTCTTAATTACAACATCCAATTAATAGTGGTGATCTATGCTTTACAATGGACATATATGTAAGGAAGTGTTCGATGAGAATGGTAAATTGGATAAAGCCACACATTCAGGTAGTCATTGTATTCCTACTTAATTTATTACTAGCTACTCACCTATCAGCTGAAACAGTTCTAAGACTCACCAATGGCGAGTGGCGGCCATTATTCTCTAAGGAATATAAAGAGTTTGGGCTATTTTCACATATGATAACTAGGGCATTTGAGCTATCTGAGATAAAAGTTCAATACGGGTTTTACCCTTGGGCTAGAGGATTGAAGCTTGCCGAAAAGTCACAAGATTGGGATGGCGCAGTGGGATGGTCCAAAACATCTGATCGAGAACAGGTATTTTATTTTAGCGATCCTGTTATGGAAGTTTCATGGGTATTCTTTCACCGAAAAGACACTAATTTTGAATGGAAAGATTATGATACATTATCAAAATACTCTCTAGGAGCAACGCAGGGTTACTTCTATAGCGATGATTTCAAACTAAATGAAGAAAAAAAACAAATAAAGGTGATCCGTGTTGCAGATGATCTAATGGGTTTGAGATTATTAATGAGCAATAGAATTGATGCTTTTCCTCTAACTGCTGAAGTTGGATACGACTTACTTCACTCAAAATACCCTATTGCAAAGGGTATTATAACAAACCATAAAAAAGCCATATCAACTCAGCCTCTCCACCTCCTTATCTCAAAGAAGGTTAAGGATGGTGACAAACTCATTGATTTATTTAACGAAAACCTAAAAAAATTATATGAATCCGGCGAGCTGCAAAAGATGCGCGAGGAAAGCTATCAGGGGAAATACCATCCAAATCCAAGCGGATAGATGTTGAAATAAATCACGAAAACATTTGGTTTAAAATTTCACATATAGATAATAGTGTCAAAAAATGACAATGAAGCTTATAAAGATACATTTAATCATATTACTCAAACTTGCTCATCCTGGCATGGCTTTTTCTAATTCCTTTATAAATATTGCAACAGAGGAATTTCCCCCAATAAGTTACAGCGAAAATAATGAAATCAAAGGAACCGCTACAGAGAAAGTCAAGTGCTTTCTAAAAAAAGCTAACGTTGAATATGAAATGAAAGTTTACCCGTGGGTTAGGGCCTACCATTTGGCATCCAGCAAGCCAAATTTCTGCGTTTTCGCTACTGCAAAGACAGAAAAGAGATTGAATCAATTTCAGTGGGTAAGCCCACTAATCATAAACAGATCAATATTGGTTACAAGCTTATCCAACCCTATAAAACTCGCATCACTGGATGATGCTAGAAAATACCGCATAGGTATACAACAAGAAGATGCTGGGGCTGCTCGTTTACAAGAATTAGGCTTCCAGAATCTTGATCCTTCAACTTCTATAGATATCACTATGGGGAAACTTTTCTCTGATCGTATTGATATGGTTGCACTGGCCGAGTCAGTTTACATCGATCTAGGAAAAAAAGGAGTGAAATTAAAAAAACTCGCCAAAATCATGGAGCTAGAAATGGGGTTGGCATGTAACAAAAAAATTGATAGGCAACTAATACGTGAGATGCAAGAAGCTTTAGAAAGATTTTGCAGCAAACCTAATTAATCTAAATCAATGCCACTTTCCCAACAAAACAAAGTCATTCTCTATACTGTTAAAAGAAAAATCTCTTTTATTAAGGTATTAGCATGAAAACAATTGAATCAATTACGATTTTTGTTTCTATGATGTATTGTGGGTTTGCACTCGCATCTGGCCCAAAAATCCAAATTGCGACTGAGGAGTTCCCTCCATTAAGTTACTCTGAAGGTGGTGAAATCAAAGGCGTCGCAACTGACAAAGTTAAATGTTTACTTAAAGCTGCTGACATACCTTATGAGATGAAAATTTATCCATGGACAAGAGCATATAACAATGCGATAAATAAAAAGGAATTCTGTGTATTCAC
>CANMOZ010000083.1 GCA_947499545.1 uncultured Saccharospirillaceae bacterium | reverse complement strand
CCCAACACCTTGGCAGCTTCGCCAACGGTCATGCTGTTAAAAGGAACCGCCACACGATCATGGAATTCAACCTTGGGTGCATCGACAGCGACTTTTTGTTCTAAAGCTTCGCGATGCTCTTCGAGTTTTAGGGCAACCTCTAAGGCTTCTTTCAACGTGGTGGGTGCTTTGACGCCTTGATCAGCCACTGAGTAACTACCCTTTTTGCGGATGCTTGGCAGCACTTCACCCACAACCCACTCTTCAAAACGTTGAGCGGCTGGAAGTTTGGAACGCATGACTAATCGGTAAATATCGCGCTCTGGTATGATCTTAGTTTGTGGGTCTAGGGGGGGTAACGAATCGTTACCCCCTATAGGTTTCACGTATTTGCAATGATCACCGATAGCTTTATTGGTATTTGAGTAACCAAGCAATGTTGCAACATCCTTAGCCACAAACCAGGGCTCGCCGTCTTGCTCGATGACGCGGACGTTATTGGATTCAAACTGAAATGGAATAATATTCATTTTATACCTCTAATTATTGAAAGTGATGATGAAGCCTAAAGTGAAGCAGGCGAATATGGCGCCGATAGCAAAAAACAATGGAGCATTGAATTTATTTTCATCCACTTGTCTTTGAAGCTTGGTGCATTGATATGCAAGCTTCTGACATCTAACCTCTAAATCTCTGATTCTGTGCACATGACCAACCATGATTCTTATCCTTATTCTTTAATAGGGGGGCGGCGAATTACCGCCTCCCTATGTGTTACCCCTTATAAAGTCCCATAGAAAACATCAACGTCTTTGCCCACTCCTTCCGCAACTTTCTTGCAGATTCCGTCAAAGGCATCGTCAATTACCCGTTCAGGATTGATCAGCCTATAACGCAACCGTAAAGTGCCTTCGCGTAAGGTGTAAGAAAGAGCGGCTTTCACTTCGTACACATCGGAATGTTTGAAAGGCGCTATGCCCAAGGTGATTTGCTCAGGTACTTCGATGGTGTGTTTGCAATTTTCTTCACTATAAGAAAACTGGAACTCTCCAGTAGCGGTACGTCTACCACTCGAAAACACAGCTTTACGAATGACTTTGAATTGACTGATTAATCCCAATAGCTCACTGCCAGAGGGTTCAATGATGTTTTCACTCATGCGTTCTAAGAAATCGACAAAAGCATCTTGCTCAAATGAATCGCCGCTACGATAAACCCAGGCTTCCCATTCCTTTGTGAGTTCGGGAGCATAGTAAGCCTTGTGCTCACCCCAAGATGGATTCTTTTGATCTTTAGAAAAATCAATGACAGCAGAGAGTCGGTGCTTTTCAGTGTTAAAAAACATCGTTGTCCCAGGTATCTTGAATCGATTCACATAATCAACTAGTGATTCCACTTTGTAGAGCACGTTGGTTTTTTGAATGCGATCAGGTTTTGGCATATACCCCGATAATTCAGCTTTCAAATTGACCAGCTTTTGTTCGCGCTCCAATACAGCGACCGGCACACCGTCAACGTTCTGAACCAAAAAAGGCGTTAAGTGTTGGCTAATGGCCTTGAATACTTGGTTCTGTTCGCTGCTTACTTCAGTTTTGTTCGACATGATTCCATTCCTTCTTATTTTCTAGTGTGTGATTGTGGGGGACAACTTAACCCCCGGTTGAGTTAGCTAACTTTTTTGATGTTAGCGGGCGCAGGTTCGATGCTTTTTAAAGTCATCTGAACTCGGTCAGGATCGTCGCGCAGCAAATCCCCATCGGCGGTGGAGAACATAATGGTTGCTGGACGATCTAATTGAGGCACTAAGTGCTTAACCGTTGAAGTGATTGAGACCTGATCTTCAGAACCTTTTACACTGCTTACGTTAAGGGTGACGGAGACCGAGCCTTTTTTACCGGTATCACGCACAGCTTTAACCACTTCACCAAGGCATTCGGTTAACTCATCGTTGAGCGTGCCTTTGTTTAGGTAGATCAGGTGCTGTGTGAAGGGTACGTTGTTATCCATTTCATTTTTCCTTGTTGTGTTTTTTGGTTGTTGGGTACTGCTTTGGGTTTAGGGTTTTCTAATCTAATAGATTCAAAGGCCACGCTTTTTACTGAACGGCTCCAAGCTCAGCGTTAAAACATACTGGCCATTAGCTTCCTTTATGGCTGGGTTGTCTTTCATAACAGCGCATAAAGTATTGAGTAGCTTTTCACGTTCTCTGGGGAATTCACTGTGTGTGAATACGGCTTTAAGCACTTGTGTTGTCATTGTTTTTCCTTATTGTTTGCTTATGAATTTGAATGCTTCTAATCTAACCAAAATGAATGTTTTGGGCGCATACACCATGGTTAGTTGCACTCA
>CANMOZ010000082.1 GCA_947499545.1 uncultured Saccharospirillaceae bacterium | reverse complement strand
TGACAGTCAGTGGGCTTCTCAGAGTTGAGCTTGTCAGCTAGTAGGCTGTAGATTGTTTCAGTCCATTTAGTTGAAGTAGTCATTTGGGTAGCTCCTTGCTGTTTAGTTATCATTATTTTGTGCTTTCACACCATTTGTTACTGTTGAGATATTTATAATCTAACAATAATGATAGGTCAACACCTTTTGTTAACTTATTTTTGGCTTTTCTAAAAAAAGGTGTAATATTTCCACTGGGCTGGTTTGGAGAAGCAATAGAGTGGCAGATACTGTTCAAGACCTTGAGTTTGCAAATAGAGTTAAAGAGTTACGTATTGCCCTTGGCTATCCAAAACGCCCTGACTTTGCAGAAATCTTTGGAATGACAACGAGCCGCTTGCTTGCAATTGAGCAAGGCCGTCAGAAAATGAACCAGAAAGATTTTGAAGTCATATATAAGCAATGGCCTTGGGCGATTGGCTTCCTATTGGCTAATGAGCCTCTAATCATGCCCAGTCACTCTGAAAAAAAACTGAATAAAATAAACAGCAATCAACTGCTTGATGACCCTGATACTAAGCTTGCTATCAAAGGATTGGTAAAAGATACATTGAGAGAGCTTTTAGACTAACAGTAGTCATTAAACGCATATGCAAAATAAAAACAAGGAAACCCGTGGAGAGCGTCTAAAGTATCTCCGCAGTGCTCTATAGGCCATGACAATCTAACTCTATTCTCTGACATTACAGGCATGTCTGAGGCTCATATACGGGCTATAGAGGTGAATCAAAGAGTCATGAATGATAGTGATTGTCATAAGGTAGGCAAGGTTTGGCCGTGGGCTGTGGAGTATCTGCTGACGGGTGGAGAGATGGAAAGCTAAATCTTAATGGTTACAGGCCATACTTTTTCAGTACCTTGTCATAAAGGCCTGATTGCTTGATTTGCTTAAGTCCATAGTTAAAGTTGTCAATAATTCTTTTATGTTTTGGATTCTTGAATGAAACCAGAACATAAACGCCATTAGTGGATAAAGGCTTTTCGACAAACTCAATCATTCCAGAATCAAAACTGTTGTTCATGATGGTGTAGAGAGCTACAGCATGATCATCAAGGGTTAAATCAATTCTTTTAGCAACTAACGCATTCAGATTGGTAATCAAATTAGAGACGTTTGGTTTGTGGAAGTTAGTAGCTTTATTAAAGGCTTCATTGTACGCATAACCGCTGATTACACCGACAAGCTTACCATCGAGGCTTTTAAGGTCTTTGTACTGAAATTTATCACCGGCTCTTTTTATAAACACTAAACGATTACTGTAGTAAGCCTCACTGTGATGAAATAATTTTTTTCTTTCATCTGTAAGCCAGGCTGTAATCAATGCATCTGCATTAGCATTCAATACGTCACGATAAACTCTATTCCAAGGAGCTAATACAACTTCCAACTGATCGCCCTTGACGTTAAAGGCAGCGTTTAATAGCTCTATAGTAAGCCCTTCGTGCTCATTGATTACATAGGGAGGCCAAGGGTCTGTACGCCCTTGAATGACATCAGCTATTGCTTGGCAACAGATGAAGGAAAGCAGGCCTATAAGCAGCAGTGATTTGCTCATTTCATTTCTTTACAATTGAGCCACTTCATAAGCTTAGATGGTTGGCAGAAAAAGAGCAGCCATCACCTATAATTTGTATGTACCTACAAGCCTGGTTTAACCCATGCCAGACGTCAATATGAATGTATTTGATGAAGGCCAGAAGCTCTGCATTCTGAGGCATTCGTTGGGTTATGATGACTTAGAGAAATTTGCTAAGGCATCAGGTATTCGGCTCAGCCACCTTGAAGCGATTGAAGGAGGAAAAGAGTCAATGACCGCTGATGATTATAAGCTATTGAATTCTAAGTGGGGTTGGGCTGTTAAGCATGTGTTTTAATTTTAAATAAGTCGTGAGGTGTTTGATGCCAGATGAAACTCAATTAGCCGACATGCACAAGATGCTGCTTGGGCGCATGCAAGTTCTCGCTAATAGCGATGATTTAGCAGAAATCTGTGAAGAGATACCAATTGATAAGGCTAGATTGGAAGCCGTTCAGAGTGGAGAGGATGTTTTTACTGATGATGAAGTCATGATGATAGATAAGAAATGGCCATTTTTGGTAGCAGAGCAATACATGCCAAGTAAGTATTTAAACCAATAAGTGCTTATGAGGTGTTATCAAAATGCGTTCAAGCTTACAACTGACAGATAAGCATAAACAACTTGTAAGCAGGATGAAGTCTACTTTAAGGACTGAATCTCTTAAAGAAATTTCTAACGTAACTACTATTGATCTAGAAAGGCTGCAAGTAGTTGATGCTGGTCAAGGTCTATTTATTGATAGTGAGCTTGATTTGATTCACATTCAGTGGCCTTTCTTGAATGCAAACATGCTTAAACCCAGCGCAGTGAGCA
>CANMOZ010000081.1 GCA_947499545.1 uncultured Saccharospirillaceae bacterium | reverse complement strand
AAAAAAGGCCGCTTGCGTGTGGTGGTGTTCCAAGACATGGATTGCGTCGTACGTCGCACAGAATCCTTCTGTCTCGGTCGTACACCTGCGAACGGTTAACACGGAATTAAATAAAGCGAATAAGGATTAAATGAATGAGCACACAAAAAGCTAAAGTCACCTCGGCCTTCGTATTGGAAGGCCAGGTTGTCAGACCCGGTAAGGTGGTTGAACTCAAAACCACCCAGCTCAAAGAAATGCTGCGTCGTGGCAAAGTTGAGATTGCAGAAGACAAGCCCAAGTCAACGCGAAACAGTAATAAAACCAACAACAAGAAACCGGCTTCCAAACCCGATGCTTCTGAGCAAGAGGAATCTAAAAGCGAAGCAAATCCCGACGCCGATGAAAAGTGACAACCTCGACGATTTCTTCCACCTCGATGACTTCGCGGTGGAAGTGTCATTTACCAACACTCAAGGCAACAAAGAAACCTCGCTCGTACAATTTGATGCTCACCCCATCGATTCCCATCTAGGCCAAATCGATTACGAAATCAATCAACCTCAAATCACAGGCTCTTATCAAGATTTAAAGGCCTAACCCCTAGAGACTTTGTCGAGATTGAAGGCAAAACCTTTCGCGTCGAACACTACCCTGATCACGATGGCACCGGGTTAGCAATCGTTAAGTTATCCGAAGAGGGTTAACCCCATGCTTCATATCGATATTGCAGAGAAGGGTTTAGACGATTTAGTTTACTCACTTAGTGCCACTGAAAGGCAAGTCGACTACTCGTTAAAGCGATCGTTAAAACGGACCGCTGCCACTTTAAGACGCAAAGCCGGTAAAGCACTCAGAACCGAATTAGAACTGCGCAATAACAAAGCCTTAAAGCGTCGTTTGAAAATGATCAAGCTCACCAAGGTGGGCAATCGTAACGAGGCGGGCATTTGGTTTGGTGCTAATGATTTGCCGGTATCGGCGTTTAATGGCAGAGCAAGAAAAACTTCCGAAGGTGCAACATTTAAGGGTCATGCATTCAAAGGGGCTTTTATCGGTACCAAGCCCAATGGCAAACGCACCCTGTATTATCGTAAGGGTAAAAAGCGTTACCCCATCGCCGAATGCAAACTACCCGTTGCTGATCAGATTCAAGTCTTTGTAGAAGATAACATCTTTACCGACGTTGAGCCTATTTTTAGAAACCACTTTGAACGCGACCTAACAGCTCGCACCACTTTACAAATAGGCAAAGCATGAACGCACTCGATTTAGATCAACTGCATCAAGCCATTGTGGACTCTTTGAAAGCAGGGTTTCCACACATCCAAAACGTATTTGATTATTCGGATCAACCGCTAAACCGAATACCTAAGCCCGCGCTTTCCATTCAATTGACCGAAATGGAAATACTACCCGACGAAGACAGCGGCGACGAAGCACTTCCCGTTAATGCAAGTTTTACCCTTTATGTCATATTCGAGAATAACGAACCAAACACAGAAAGAAGCATCCGCAAACTCAGCTGTGATCTTGCGTTATTTATTAAAGGTCAGCGTTGGGGCTTAACCGGTATTTTCCCGGCTCAGGTTGAGCGTTTTGGGATTGATCAGTTTGAACCGAGCATTGACCGCTCGTTAATTTGGAGTGTTGAATTCTCGCAGCAGCTTTGGATTGGCAAGAGCGTTTGGAACGACGAAGCCTTCCCAGCTAGAGTGGCCAATCAACTTGCCAAAAATAACAGCCAACCCATTCGGGCGAAACCTAAAGACCCATCTAATCCTAACAGTGAGTGGGAAGCCTTAACCCCACCTACGAAAGTTACCACACCAGGTATCGAATAATGAACGCTTGGGGGCTTGCCGAATTAGAAAGGCGCCTTGCCAACATTGTTAAGATCGGCGTGATACAAGAAACTAACCACGCTGACAAAAAACTACGTGTTGCAATGGGCGAGACACAAACGGCTTGGTTGCCTTGGCCTGCTGAAATTGGGAACAACTTTATACGGTGGCGGCCATTAAGAGTTGGGCAGCAAGTGGTTCTGGTCGCCCCATCCGGTGAATTAAATCAAGCCGTTATCGTTGGTCAGTTGTATGGAGGCGGGTTTGAAGCGCCTGCCGATGATGAAACCTTGGACCTCATCCAGTTCGACGATGGCACCAAGCTGCAATATGACAGCTCGGCCCATTGCTTAACTGCAGAGGTTGGGGGTTGTGAGGTTACAATGGATCAAAGCTCTATCCAACTTAAGAGTGGTAGTAGCCAACTAGACTTAACTGCAGAGGTCATCAAGCTTGATTCTAATGGTAGCTCTGTTGTGCTGGGCGCTAGTGGAGTTAAGATAAATGGAACAGTGATTGAGTTGAATTAGGTTGGGCGTCAATGGAGCGCCCTCTTTTAAAAAAGGGCCATGTGTATAGGGCAAGTAATGAAGCTGAACATAAAAAGCCTACTAAATGGTTCAGATTAGCCTCAACAAAAGAGCTAGTGGC
>CANMOZ010000080.1 GCA_947499545.1 uncultured Saccharospirillaceae bacterium | reverse complement strand
CTGCGCAACACCGATGTGCCATCACAGATTAACCAGCCATTGGGTGCATTAGCCGCTGGGAAATAAGCGACTTGCCCAACAAATAAGGATTGTATGTAATGATGCAACGCATCGACTGTGGGTACTTGATCGTGTGTGGAAGTGAGCACGCTTTCTTGATTGGCGAGTTGTACAACGCCTTTACGTTCATAAGTCGCCGGTGGGCTGATTAATTCAACACTGCCAAATTCAATGTTGTCAGTGCTGGCATGCGTGAGGGTAATATCAATCGCGAGCAGTAACGTTGCCAGCTTGTTTTTATCCAGCACCCAACCTTTTTCGGCTTCATGGGAATACACAGCAAATAAAATTCCGGAATCTGTATAAAGCCCGAATTCACCCACTTCGTATTCGTCAGGCCCTTCGTCTTTTAAAGTGACGTGAATTAAGTGCTCTGCGATCACTTCCCCCGAAACCGTGTTGAGCGTTTTAAAGGGTTCCTGTAAATCGGTTTGGGAGGATTTTGCTGTGTATTGACCACGGCCTAATTTAGCGTGGGTTAAGCGCATCGCTTTAGAACCGTCATTTTGTGCATTAACGAGTTCCGCTAATCCCTGATCGGTGATGACTATATCGATGCTCATACGGTTGTCCCTGATAAACGTACCAATTGATAGGCTCTTGCTTTGGCGAAGGAGTGCACGTTGGCTTCTGCCTCCAACCCTGCAAAGGCGGTAAACTCATCACGTAACCCTTTGGCAGCGTCAATGGCTCGAATAATATCCGCTTGAAAGTTGCGATCATTCGCAAGGCCACCGCTTAACCAAACTTCAAAGGTGTGAGGCTCACCTTTAGGTTCTTTTTCAAACCACAAACGCAAAGTTGCCTCAGATCCAAAGGCTTTCACGGCTTGTTTCACTGCGTAGACGGTGCCTTTGCGCTTATGAATGTCGAGCGACATTTTGATTTGTTCGCGTTTCACTTGCTCAGGCCAGGCATCGTTCCAAGTGTCTACCGAATAAGACCAAGCTAAAAACGGCAGCATGTGCTCTGGGCATTTATCTGGGTCCCAAGCATCGCTGATATTCAACGGCAGTTGATAGGTGGAATAAGTGGTTTTCTCTAAAGCCCGTTCAAGCGGTGAAGCATTGGGTGGTAATAAGGATTCCATCAGAGCACATCCTCTGGAATGCGAGCGTCAATGTTAATGGTTTTGCAATACGCGCTAGTGGTTGAGTCCACTTGAATATCGGCCGCAGGCTCAAAGAGTTCTACATGATCAACACCCGCTTGATGCAAAAGAGAATGCAGGGTTGAGCGATAAACACGGCTGCCCAGTTTCCATTGCTCATTAAGGTAATCAGTTACAGCTTTACGGGCTTGATCTAAAGCCACATCGGAATAACGATGCTCTTTAAAATGCAGCGTTGCTTTCACGTTAAACTCAATCACCTCTGCAGGGAGTACTTCAACAAAGTCCGTTAAAGGTCGGATTTCATCTTCATTTAAATACGCGTTAACGGCATCCAGCAGCGTTTGATCGGGGGTGCCATTGCCTTGATTCGACAACACATAAATCAACACATGCCCAGGTTCTGAACGGGTCGCGTAAACATCATTTACAAAAGGATGAGCGTTTAAACCGTGAGCAATATAACCCTCTCTGGAACCGGCGGTTGTTAAACTCTCTAACATGAGTTGAGAGCGTTTACGCAGGCGAGCATCGGACTCAATAAAGTCAGGAGATTTTTTAGCATCGTTAAAGCGAACCACAGCGCGAATGATCCCGTAAAGAGACGCGCCATAATCCAGATTTGTCCCTTTGGAATGTGTCAGTAATACTTGGCGGCACGCTTCGTTGATGCGTTCCCGAAATTTCAACTCACGATAAGCAGAGACCTCAATAAACTTTAACAACGGATCGCTCTCGGTATAGCCCTGATATTCAGGACAACGCTGTTTAAACTCTGCGAGCAGTTCAGCTTTAATTGCTTCAAAGGTTTTATTTTCAATGATATCAGGCGGTGGCAGATGATCGATGCCGACTTCTTTTTCAACCGGTGGCGTTAATCTCATTGACTCAACTCCAAACCCTCAATGGTCAGCGTGGCACCATTGTCAATTTTACCGGTTAAGGTCAACACCAGCTTACCCGGTGACACCACTCGCGCTTCCACTTGCTGCAATTTAAAACGAGGTTCCCAGCGTTGCAGGGCTTTAGCGGTGGCGGCATAAATGCGGTTCTTGGTGGTCGCGTTTAAAGGGGCATCAATCCACAGATAAAGATCGCTGCCATAGTCGCGTAGCATCACCCGACTACCCAACGGGGTCGAGAGAATATCAATAATGGATTGCTTGAGATGGTCCTCAGCCGAGAGCCACTTGCCTGTTAGGATGCTCATACCTTTCATAGGTGAAAGCATGCGGAAAGAGCGTGATTATTTCCTCTGGCGGTTTTTCCCTGGGTGAACGGCTAGGTAGAATTGAGTCAGTTGATT
>CANMOZ010000079.1 GCA_947499545.1 uncultured Saccharospirillaceae bacterium | reverse complement strand
CAAACAAGGGGCTATAACTAATGTTGGATAACTCCCTACTCAAATAGCCAATATCTTCTGCTGAAATATCTTTCTCATGGCCCAGTAGCCAGTAATACCAGGGTTGCTTTTTGGTTATCTGTAATTGGTTTAAACTTCTTCTGGCACTCTTCTTTAGTGCTAGTCGATGCATCTCTAATTCATTTGTGTGTTTTTCATAAAGCTGAGTCATTAAAATTCTCTTGTGTGCCAGCTCTTCTCTTTTAATGATTGATTCATCAGTTGGCTCATGTGTAAGGGTGGCTACATTAAGCATTATTCTTATCCTTGTGCTTGGTTGTTGTTTTGACTAAGTAATAGTCCTTGGTGTTATTTATGTTTTAGCTTCTCTGCTGCTGTATCTAACATCTGCAAGCCTTCCTCTAACTTTTCCCTGTACTCTTGACTCCTTGAGATATAAGAGTGAGGACCATAAACAACAGTCATATAGAGTTGGCTATAAATCCTGGCGCAAACATCTTTAGCCTTTCCTTTTGGAAGCTCACCTCTATAAAAAGCCCTGACCATATCTTCAACAAAAGGGCCTTTCTTAAAACTCAGAGCTGTTAATATCGGTTCTATAGTGTCCTGTATTTTCTTGTACTTCTGTTCATTTACTGACCTTCGTTTTCTCATGCATTCAGTGAATAATTTCCATCTGTCTGTCGAGCCATCATCCATTAGCTGATATTCCTTCATTCATTACCCCTAGTAAGCAAATGCAATGACTTTGTCTGTGTATTTGAGCTTGGTTAAATACTTCTTAATGCTCTTATCTTCAAAAGCTTCCACTCCCATTTTATTGATAGCGTATAGCTTTCCTTTCTCACATTTATTTAAAAAGCCCATATGCTTAAGTGGATTATCAGGGTTCTTTTTCTCTAACCATTTAAACTTTGTTAACAAGTCGTCTTTTACGTACCCAAGCCCGATTGTAATGATTTCATGTATGCAACTTTCTGCATGATCATAAAGCCGCCACTCTTCATCATCACTAGGAATATAAACATCTACTCCGTGGGCATTGCTTATGTAGATTTCAGTAATTTCCTGTGAATCGTAATAAATTGGCTCCTTTAAATGCTCCTCTACTTCTTCGATATATCTAAGAACAGTTGATGGGTGCACATGTTTAAGTTGACGTAATAAAATGCCATACACTTCATTCGCCCAATCAAATATTTCTACCACAACGTTCCCTCCTTTGATTAAGCTGCAATGGCCCAGAGTCTTTTGTGATAGTTCAACTCAACAATGAATCTACTTTTGTTTTCGTTGTACCAAATGCCTTTGTCTGAGTAGTCCAGAGGCTCTAGACGATCGAGATCAAGGCCATCTGTCATGCAGCGGCAGGTGAAATCTTTATCAGGTGCTTGTTCTGAGGTGACGTCATTAAGGGTTTCAAACTTTTCTAAAAGGTCTTCTTTGACTTCATATAAAGCTTCTTCAAGAGCGGCCTTTGCAAGCATATAGGCGAAGTTTTCGATTAATGCACGCCACTCGCCAATGGTGTAATTGCCGGTGTCTTCGATTTCTTCCGTTGAGTAATCGGTCTCTAGTTCAGAGACGAGTTCCATGCACTTATGGGAGTAGGTAGTGAGTGATTGAGCTTCTTCGTGGATATCTTCCTCTAGATGAGATTCTAGGTCTTCGATATACTCCTGACAGTCAGTGGGCTTCTCAGAGTTGAGCTTGTCAGCTAGTAGGCTGTAGATTGTTTCAGTCCATTTAGTTGAAGTCGTCATTTGGGTAGCTCCTTGCTGTTTAGTTATTTTGTGTACCACAATCTGTGTATGCTTAAAAATTATCACCACATTCTGTGTACGTCAATATACCTAAATAAAGATTGGCGGAAATAGAGGTATTGAATGGCTTTAGATGAAGAGACAGGGCAAAAAATCAGACGTCTCAGGGAAGCTCTAGGTTATGAATATCGCCCTGCATTTGCTGACATATTCGGGATGACCCCAACAAGATTGCAGTCTATAGAAACAGGCAGGCAACGCTTAAATAGTGCTGACTTCCGCGTAATATATGCAAACTGGCCTTGGTCACTAGGTTTCATTCTTGGTGATGAACCCTTAGAAGTTCCTGATTCAATAGCATCAAACCGCCCCAAGACTACAAAAAGAGACACCACTTTAAATCGTAAACACGCATCAAATAATCAAGAGTCAGGAGTTATTATGCGTGAAGAAATAAAGAAACTATTAAAAGAAGCCGTTCTTGAATTAAAGGCTTCAGACTGAATTGAACAATAAGAACAAGGAAACCCGTGGAGAGCGTCTAAAGTATCTCCGCAGTGCTCTAGGCCATGACAATCTAACTCTATTCTCTGACATTACAGGCATGTCTGAGGCTCATATACGGGCTATAGAGGCTAATCAAAGAGTCATGAATGATAGTGATTGTCATAAGGTAGGCAAGGTTTGGCCGTGGGCTGTGGAGTATCTGCTGAC
>CANMOZ010000078.1 GCA_947499545.1 uncultured Saccharospirillaceae bacterium | reverse complement strand
TTCAGTATGATGGGGGTCTTGGGCAATTCATCTTCATCTTCACTTGCAAATATACTATCACGTACAGCTTTCGACCTGGCTATGTAGTCCTCTTGCATGAGTTTCAATGCTTTCTCGTGCATTTCATCTGAATGCAGGCCGGTATCTACCTTGGGCTTGACACCCTGGACTAACCGTCGAATGGTTTCATTCTGATTGACGTGCCTCAAGACCGATTCCATTGAATCATAATGGTTGGAGTCTAAGCTGGGGATAATTTCCCATTGACCTTGATCGTTGAGCTGAAAGCAAGGGTCAGGAGAGCGCCCAAAGGTAACCATGGTTAAACGCCCCGTACCTAGCGACCATTCCAAGCGATGAAGGTCTTCTGAACTGAGCTGACCGTTATGATCTGGCGGCATCCATAATTGATCGATGATGTCGGTTAAGTCAACTGCATAAGGTCTTGTTAAAGCGTGTAGCTGCCTGTAAAGGGGGATGATTCGGAGCAGGTCACTTGCATCTAACGTTCGTGATTCAACGATCTTATATGCAGAATCAAAAAAACTCATATGGGATACTTACTTCTTATGATTGCCTTGGCGTGATTCTAACTAAAGAGGTAGGACAGTTGCCAGCTAGCCAGTTGGGTGACTCACAAAACTGTGAGATAGAAGCCTTTCATTGAACTCAGTGAAGTATATGGGTGAACTATCTGTTCATCCTCCAAATATCTTAATTATGATCAATTAACAAGCAATTCAAGGAAGGGCGGTATTTCACCGCCTCTCAAAATGGAAACAACTTTAAGGGTAACGATCTGTTACCTCCTCCCTCAACATCGTAATAACGATCAATTAACAAGCAACTCAAGAGAGGGTCGGTGATTTACCGATACCCTCTTTTCGTATCAAACAACACAAGGATAAATAACACTTTGAACATTATTCCCTTTCAATTTGAATCAAACAACATTCGAGTCATTGAGCAAGACGGTGAGCCATGGTTTGTAGCTAAGGATGTAGCCGAATTGCTCGGATATAAGAAATCTAGGAATGCTATCTCACGTCATTGTAAGGGTGCCCTAAAACACCCGGTGCAAACTAATGGCGGTATTCAGGATTTAACCATTATTCCTGAGCAAGATGTCTTTCGTTTAATACTCAGATCAAAGCTCCCGTCAGCAATAAAGTTTGAAGAATGGCTATTTGATGAGGTTCTGCCTACTATTCGTAAGAAAGGCTCTTATGACCTCAATCCGTACAACCTTTCACGTCTAGAAATACTGAAGCTCGGTTTAGAGGCTGAAGAGGAAAAGAATAGACTGAGAGAGGAGTATTCATCTAAAGCATTAAGAGTGGATGTCTACCATCACGTTGTAGATGCGGATTGTTTTAGCATGCAATAAAGAAATCATTCGGTCCTAAACGAACAGCTACTCATCTTTCATGCATGAGTCGCTTGGTGGGGCCCCCTATTGAAAGCTACATAGGGTGCTCCCTTGCTTCAGCATGTTGAGAAGTGACTGACTCCTTCACTTACAATCCACACCTGATTGAGTTTGCTTGGGATTTGTTTGTAACGATACCAAGGCTTACCTTCGGCTTACGCTTAGCTACTCAGTGATTCAAATTGCTTCTTGTTACATTCCATTGTTAGTGAGTGTCGGTGCTATATCTGAAATTGTAAGCAGTGTTTGCAGTTTTGGAGGTGGGTATGAAATCAAAAGCGCCAAGAAGCCTTCAGGAACAAATTACCTGTAAAACACACGGACGAGAGTTTATTCCAAATTTACTAAACACATGCGACCCCAATGCCTTTCAATTTATAATTGATAGGAAGTTTAAATCACTAGAAAAAAAGGTGCTTTGTGATTCATACCTTGGAATCAATACGAAGAAAGGAGGGAGAGCAATAAATTTATTTACTTTGAGAGCATGGCATAAATACGTTTTCAACGGGATATATGATTGGGCCGGGAAATATCGAACTGTTGACTTACCAGATTGTCCCTATGCATGTCGCCCTGATTTCATATATAAGTGCATGCTTGAATTGAAATTAAAGCTTCTTGATGTTTACACACCTTGTAAGATACGAAATCCCAACGAGCTAGCAAATGTTCTATCTGACGTGTATGCAGAGTTCATTGCACGTCATCCATTTAGAGATGGAAATGCGAGGTTGGCTAAGTTGTTAATTAAAGTCATGGCTTATCAGGCTGGATATAAGAGCGCAAAGTTTTCTTCATTTAACCGTAATGGCAAAGTTGAGAAAGCTTTGGTTAATTATGCACTACATACTTGCAGTAGACCACTCACTGACAAAATAAGAGGGATTCTACTTAATGAATTTAATCGGTATTGTAGAGATAATGATGTTGTGAGTATGCATCAACAAAATCACTTCTCTCGATGAGAACCATACTATGTAATTCTAACCGGAATTACGAGGCTGATTGTTTTTTATACTAAAATAGATTTAGCAAAAAATTCCTGAGCCCAATTGATTAATAGTGAATCTCGGTTTACCCCCCGTAGCCCCATGACTTACTCAGGCTGGGGGGTCTCTCTGCTTTATATATGCCTCACATACCTTCTAGACGTGTAAGATTGCTGTAAGTGTATGATTTATATTGATAATAAACGGATTACTTATCTGTTAATGAATTAATTAGCTCAATTAAAGAGATTAACGAGGGGTTTTCCAGGGGATAAAAGGGGTAACTTAATTTAGGTCTGAATGACCCTGTCGCGCACAATCATATAGATCGTTTAAATAATCCGGCTCTCTTGGTAGTGTCTTCTCTTTTGAAAGGCTGTACCAATAAGAAAG
>CANMOZ010000077.1 GCA_947499545.1 uncultured Saccharospirillaceae bacterium | reverse complement strand
TGTTATTTCCCAAATTAGCCTTGTAGAAAGCCCTTCATTTCAACCAATCTCTGCTCGTATCCATAGCAAGTCTTTACAACGGTAATTCGGTCAGCACAAATCCCCCAGAGTAGCCCGTGAGGCATTGCTATCTGTCTGCAGAGCAAGGTCTAATATCAGCATGCAACGCTTCTTTCTTGATTTCCATTCCTTAGATCAATTTACCTTCTCACTTCGTTCTTTGGGAGACAGCGTTTCTTGCCCTCATTGCCATAAGCCAAACCAACTAATGTCTCACGGCCGAGTGTACAAACAACGATCCATGACTCAACGCATCATCGTGGGCAAGCGTGTTTTCTGTTCTAATCGTCATCAACATCAAGGCTGCGGGCGAACGGTTCAACTCTACGTCGCACAAGCGATCCCAGGGTTACGCTACAGCACCTCTGAGGTCTACGCCTTTGTATCCGCTTTACTCGAGGGAGCCGCACTAGAGGAAGCCTATTTTAAAGCAACACAGCAAAGTGATCCTCGACACGCTTGGCGCTGGCTTAAAAAGCTAGAACACAACCTCAGCTCATTTCGCTGTCAGCTAACAAGGGCTGTGCTGGCAAAAAACAGATGGAAGGTGCGACTCTCGCGTCGATTAAGGTTATTACTCTCAACTCTTCAAACCCTCTTTACAACGTTGTCTCGCTGCCCTTGTCAGCAGTTTCAATAGCAACATCAGCAACCTTTCCTATGATGTGATCAAAGCCTGTGTTGCGATGATTCGATTGATTTTCCCTTATTAACATCCGATGCCTTTCCATTAGGTAATGGCAATTTCCTTTAATCCCACAGGCAACAATAAACGTCAGTGTTTTCGAGTCACAGGCTGCCTAGGCTCCAAGCTCCGTTTTGCTCTAGTAGGAGCTTTATATGGCAGATGAGCCTAAGTACACCAACTCAAAACCTTCCTTAGAAGTGAAATTGCGCGTATTAAGTGCAATTGATTACGCTCCCGGCGAGACCATCCGTGATCGCATTAAGCAGGTCAGCACCCGTGTTTTTAGAGATGAAACCCTAGGCATCGATTACCGTTTTACCTGGCGTACCATCGAGACGTGGCGCGCTCGGTTTCGAAAGCACGGCATGGTTTGCATGGATCGTAAAACACGATCGGATAAATACGCCCATCGTAAAGTACAGCCTAACGAGCTCAGTGAAGCCATTCGTGACGTGATGCCTCAGCTCAAATTTAATAAATCAGGCGTCATTCCCAAAATGGCCTTTTACCGTAAGCTTCTAGATCAAAACTATTTTGCCCGCTCTCAACTTTCTCAAACCTCTTTCTACCGCATGATCCGCGAACACAATCTACTGGATCTGGAACAGTCAAAAAAATTACGGCAATCCTTTGCGATGCAGTTTGCCAATGAGCTTTGGCAAGCCGATACGATGTACGGCCCCAGCGTCAAACAGGCGGATGGTCGGTGGAAGAAGACCTTTCTCATTGCTTTTATTGACGATGCTTCTCGAGTCATCACCCATGCGGAATTCTTTTACGCCGACAATACCGAAAACATGATTGATGCTTTCAAAAGCGCGCTCTTCAAACGAGGTAAGCCTGAGCGTTTGTATTTTGATAATGGCGCGAACTATAAATCGAAAGAGATCTTACAGGCCTGTGTGCGTCTTAATATCCAGCTATCCCATGCACCCATCCGAGATGGTGCCGCTAAAGGCAAGATCGAACGTTTTTTCCGTGGGTTTCGAGATCGTTTTTTAACTCAGCACCTGGACTTTGAATCCTTGGAAGATCTTAATCAGCACACCCATGAGTGGATTGAGCAGCAGTACAACAGTCAGTACCACTCAGGCATACAGATGACCCCCTTGGATCGCTTTGCTTTAGATCGTGATCGACTCAAGTTCCTCTGCGCCGATGATACGACCGAAGAGGTTTTCTTCGTTGAGGAGTCTCGCAAGGTCAGTAAAACCAACCTGTTTTCTATAAACAATCAGAAGTTTGAATGCCCAGTGGATCTTCGAGAGAAGAAAGTACAGGTGCGTTATGACCGTACCCGGCGGGATCGCTTTGTTGTGTATTTTAACGAACAGCGAATGGGGGAAGCTCAACCGGTGGATTTAACCTTTAATGCTCAACGACACCTAAGGAGTGAAGACGCATGATTACCTCCATCCACGGTGTTACGCAAGAACCCTTTAATCGTCAAATCAAGGCGCTCTTACCTCAACAGAAACAGATCCTTGACATCATCAAAATCCACTCACAGCAAGGCGGGTTCTCCGTTATTGTCGGAGAACCCGGGGTGGGTAAAAGCGTCTTGAGAGAACACATAGAACAGCTTGATAACGAACGGGATGTCAGCGTTGCATCTTGCTCACGTACCCTGCATACTTACCGCCAAATCGTGGCGCAGATTGCAGAATCTTTTAAAGTCGATGTGCCAGAGAAACAACTGGAACCCACTTTAATACGAACCGCCTTTGAGCGAATACGACAGCGGAAAACGCTATATATACTCATTGATGAAGCGCACCTGTTAGATCTGCAGGTGTTACGGAAATTGCGGCTCCTGTTTGAGCAATTCCCCAAACAGCACAATTTAATCCTGTTTGGCCAACGTGATCTGCTGCATTACCTGTCACTGAATGTGAATCAGGATATTAAAAGTCGCATCACTTACTCAGCGACACTGATGCGACTTAATAATGACGATATGGAGCGCTATATCGTTAAAGAGCTCGAAAACGTTCGGATGGGGATTAATACCTTTGATCCAGCCGCCATCGAGTTAATCTTACGTTCAGCGCAAGGCAATTTAAGGCTCTGTCGTAATCTCTGTTATGGCAGCCTCGTTGAAGCCGCTAGAGAAACGCAAAAGATCGTCACAATCACTCATGTGAATGCGATACTGGTGCAGCCCCACTGGCGTACCAGCAAAGAACTGATCCAGCAGAGCAGCTCTTAATGCAACCGCTCTTTAACAGTTAATGCGTTCCCCAAAGACCTAACGATACCCTCTCAACCTACGATCAGCCAGAATGGTCGTAGG
>CANMOZ010000076.1 GCA_947499545.1 uncultured Saccharospirillaceae bacterium | reverse complement strand
GATTATGTTGCATCTCTCTACGGGATCATTCGTGCTGTGGTTCGCTTTAACGATGCTAAAAAATCCCCTGACTTTATTGAATCCGATGCCCGTCTACGCAAACGTTCCCAGTTGAGGCTCGAAAGCTTAACAACCGCCGGTTCCAGAGAGGGTTATATTGCACACGGCTTAAACGCTCATCCTTTTGTAAATGATGTTTATGCGACTCGCTCGAAACCTGGGCATGTGTTGATTTACGTTTTATCGAATCAAGGCAATGGCGTTCCAGACTCTGTACTGCTGGATGCCGTTAACGCGTATTTAAATGAAGATGAAATTAGGCCCTTAACGGATTTTGTTGAAGTACTCCCCGCAAAGGTGATTGAATTTAACGTGAAAGCAACGCTGCATTTTAAAGAGCATCGCTATTCTGATGTGGCTTTAGAGCAAGCCCGTAAAGCTGTAACTGATTACCTTAATGAGCAATGGAAGCTGGGGAGTCGTGTTTATCGCTCAACACTGCATTCCCTTTTGCACCAAGCAGGGGTTGATCATGTAGAACTCTTTGAACCTGCGGCTGATATTCAAGTGGATTCAACCACTAGCGCGTATTGCAAAGCCATTAATGTTGACGCGCGCATTCCAGAGGATGTGCTCTGATGGAATCCTTATTGCCACCCAATGCTTCACTACTTGAGCGTGCTTTAGAAGCAACCACTTATTCCACCTATCAACTGCCGTTGAATATCAGTGATGCTTGGGACCCAGATAAATGCCCAGAGCACATGCTACCGTTTTTAGCTTGGTCCTATTCGGTAGACACTTGGAACGATGCTTGGCCTGAACAAGTGAAACGCGAACAAATCAAAATGTCGCTCGATATTCATAAACGCAAAGGCACCGTCTACGCGGTCAAGCAAGCCGTTAAGGCGTTTGGGTCTGAGGCAACTTTACGTTTGTGGTTTGAAAAAGAACCCAAAGGCGAACCTCATACTTTTGAAGTTTGGTTAAGCGGTGGCCTTGCCAATGATCGTAATTTTCAAGCGGACATCATTCGAGCCATTGACGCTGCCAAGGGCTTACGTGATGAATTTACCGCCTTTGCAGGGTTAGAAGCAGAAGCCAACGTGCACTCCTTCGCCAAAGCCAGAGCCTATCAATTGGTACGTTTATCAGGAACAACCCTATGAGCATCGATATAGTCATCACCGACCAAGGATTAGCGGAACTCGTTAATGCACAAAATGACGGTTCTAAAGCCATGCGGTTAACCCATGCTAGATTAGGCCGTGGGCAATACAAAGCCAAAGCATCCCAAACCGAATTACAGGCACCCTTTAAAACGCTTAACACGGTTTCGGGTGAAGTCATTGCAGAGCATTTAATTCATGTCACGCTGAAGGATGAAGGCCCTGACGAATACGAGGTGGGTGAGTTTGGGCTTTATACGGATACCGGGATTTTATTTGCGCTCTATTCTCAAGAAGCCGAAAAAGGTTGGGTGCTGGATAAAAACAAATTGGCAACGCTACTGCTCGCGATTGATATTACCCTCACGCATGCCAGCACTGACAACATTGAGTTTGGCAGTGTTGAATTAATCAGCCCACCGGCGACTTATGAACGTAAAGGGGTTGTGCAGCTCGCTGATCAAGAAAGCGTACTCACTTCCAAACACGATCAAGTGCCCACAGTCGATGCGTTGCATCATTACATCCAATCCTTATTTGTGGGGCAAGTGGCTTATTTCCCAGCGGCTAATGCGCCTAATGGTTGGTTAATCTGTGATGGCACATCGGTGTTGCGCAGTGATTACCCAGGGCTTTGGGATTTTGCACAAAACAGCGGTAACTTAGCAGCCGATAATTCAAGTAAAACCCCTGGGCAGTTTGGACCCGGTGACGGTTTAAGCTCTTTTACCTTGCCGGATTTACGCGGTGAGTTTATTCGGACCCTCGATAATAATAGAGGGATAGACACCAATCGAGTCTTAGGGACAACTCAAGAAGATTTATATAAATCCCATAATCACGATGGCTTAACCTTAGACGCTGGCAACCATAGCCATAATGCAACCACCGATCAACAGGGCGTTCATGCTCATTCAGGATTGACGGCTGGTTCAGGTGCTCACAGTCATTCAGGTACCACTACGATAAATGGGTATCATTCACACCATGTAGGTACAGCCCCCGCAGGTGCTCATACCCATATTATTAACGCCCCGCTTCGTGGAGGTGCAGGGGGTGCTGCCGGTTGGGAAGTCAATCACCCAAGCAATGCTTATTCCGCTCGCAGTACCCAAGGTGCTGGCTCCCATTCTCATACCGTGTCCATTAAATCCAACGGTGATCATGAACACAGTTTGTATATTTCAAAAGCCGAACATCACCAACACTTATTTAATACCTATAATGCGGGTGCTCACATCCATAATGTAGCGGTTGCTTATACAGGGCAGCATAACCACTCGTTTGTAACAGGGTATAAAGGTGGGAATGAAACAAGACCACGGAATGTGGCCTTGCTGGGGTGTATTAAGTACTAATAATATTTTTCTATAATTTCATCATACTGGGATTTTTTTTGCGCATCAGAAGTGCTTCTTATAGAGTCAATTTTTTGCTGCATTTGATCAACCAAGTGGTCGGGTACATCCTTGCTGAAAGCAAAGTACATGTCAGCAACAGATAGAGTGTACACAGCCTCATAGTCATCGTTGTTCATACCATTTTGGCTTAAAAACCAGCGAGCTACCCCTTCGTCATATGCCCAAATATCTATACGATCGTACTTTAATTGTTTTGCTAATGCATGACCGTGAGCACCATAATCAATTTTTGCAGCATCAAACCCTTTAGCTATTAATAGTTGAGCTGCGGCATCATCTTTAATAGCACCGACTTTATATTTGAATGAACTCTCGAAGCAGTCTACGGTTAACGAACGACTTTTCTTTGCCAAAAGAACATGTCGAGTTTCGGCTATTGGACCTGCCCATTTGAATAATGGTTTCCGTTTTTCAGTCTTTGTTGTAGAAAATAATACTACGTTTGGGCCTTGAGTAAGAGATAAATACCCTCT
>CANMOZ010000075.1 GCA_947499545.1 uncultured Saccharospirillaceae bacterium | reverse complement strand
CCTGCAGCTCGTTGTTAGAATCTGGATCTCGCTTAGACCGCCGTTGCTCAAAGCCCTGCAGCTCGTTGTTAGAATCTACGCCTACACTTAAAGAAGAACAGCGCGGCCCAAGAGCCGCAGTTATCTGATGTACAGCATAATTAACAGTTTTAATTGTGTTGACTTGATCCCTCTTTTCATTGAGCTTTTCAATAACGTATTTATATTTTGATACGGTTTGGCGCGTGAGGCCGGATATACCGGCTAAGGCGGTAAGTGAAGGGGGCTTTTGATCTTTAATTAGTTCAATGTATGCTCTTTTAATCTTTTCTTCGGATCTTAATCGTCTTGTTTCATGTGTTCGTTTGGCTGCGAGTCGTTGTTTTTCATATTGAGGCAATGAGGGGTTAAGTTGCATTACATGGCGTTGTATCTTGGTTTCACCTGTATACCTATCCCAAGTCCATCTCGCCACTGATTTTACCGTGGCTTTTACTTCTGACATTCTCAGGTTCGAAGTGAAGCCTAGGGGTTTGAAGTTGTTCTTTTGCTCTGCAAAAGCTTCTAACCGTTTTGTGAAGCTAAGAAAGGAGCCATTTTTACGTTCAATGTTGACTATCGAGTATGCAAAGTAACGTAAGTGTTCGAAAAGCGTGCAGTGTCTTGAGTGAGAAACAGCTGCTAGATCTGGTGTTTTCTTCCACTGAAGTGAATCTATCTCTACATATTCAGCAAGCTCACTTAACGAATATTCACGGTTGTGAAGCTCCCACGTGTGCCACCAAGGATGCCCTGGAGTTTTAGCTACGGGACCACTGTAAGCTAAATCTGCTTTTAACTTTTTAGCTATAGATTCATATATAGCTTTCATGTATTGGATGGGTTTTGATCTTGCGGCTTTGGATGTGCAAACAGGTGAAATTGCGTAAAAAAGGTGGGAGCTACCACTTTTTCTGTTTTTAACCACTAAGTTGGGGGGAGGGAGATCCTGGGTTTCCCATATTAAAGGGTTATTATGATCCAGATCAAAAATCAACCAGCTGACCATGTCACGCCGATTAACCTGCATATAAGGTAGTTTTAATGCAAGCTCTCTTGGCCTAACAATGGCGGCTGTTTTGTTATCACTACATCTAGAAAAGTAAGGTGCTTCTGTTAATAAGCGATTTAGTGGAGATGAGGGTCTAAAATATCCATCCCTAGAAAAGTCAAAATCAGTCGCTTTCGTAATTGCGGGTACATCAATTTCTTGCACCCGCTGCGATGTATTTCCTATCACTAAAACCTCGTTTTCATCACGAGGCCCTACTTTTGATCAAATAAACGCCAAAACGCAGAAAAAGGCTGTGTTTTGCACGATTAAGAACGCCAAAATTGTTGCGTACCAATCGTTTATTGCGTAACATTATCTCCAGTAGGGCCTCTTCTTAATCAATGGTGAAGCCCGTTTGAGTGCTCTGATCGCCAAATCTAACAGCACTCAGTTTTTCTAAGGCCCGGTTTCTAACCGGGCCTTTTCGTATCTATTACATCTCACCTTCTTATAGCAACATCTCTACTGGGAAGAGTCACTAATACTTCTTGAAATCCAATCCTACGTGCATCTTCTATCGCAGCAGGCAATCTCCGAAAAAGCTTGTTCGTTCTTGCATTTGCTGTAGTTAGGTACTCTTTTGACCCTTTTATAGTTTCCACTGAGACCTCCCACATATCCTCATCGGATCGAGCAGGCGAAACTGTGGCTGAATCCAAAGCCCCGCTTTCAAATAACTGTCTCAGGATTTTTATCTCCAAGATAGACATGCCTCTAATAAACAAAATAACAAGAAGGTAGTGAGTACTTTATACCACATAACAATAAAAGTGCAACTCTGTTTAAAAATAGAAGCACATTCGTTTATGTAAGTTGCATAAGTTGTGTAACATGCATAAGTGAAACAAGTTAAGTAAGTTATTTAACTTACTTAACTTCTCAATTGCTGCAATCATTACTTGTCTCGCTTACTTAAGTTATGTAAGTTGCATAACTTTATAATTGCACCGGAGCAATAAACATGATTCTTTTGATTGGCGGAGAAAAGGGCGGAAGCGGCAAAAGCTGCCTAGCTCAAAATTTAGCCGTATATCTGCAAAAGAAAAAAAGAGATGTTTTGCTATTAGATGCGGACCCCCAAGGTACAACAACAGACTGGGCTAAAGAACGAAATGAAAATGATGAATTAAGCAGTATTACTTTGGTTCAGGCTTCAGGGAATATAAGGCAAACACTTAAAGACTTGTCTGAAAGGTATGTAGACATAGTCATCGACGCAGGTGGTCATGATTCAGAGGCTTTAAGATCAGCTATGACAGTAGCAACACACATGCTGCTACCATTCAGGCCAAAACGAAGAGACCTAAAAACATTGGTCAATGTTGAGCAAATGCTACGACTGGCTAAAGCTGTTAACCCTGACTTAATTACAAATGCCGTTATAACCCAGTGCCCTGCCCTACCTAGCCAAATTCAACGTATACGTGATGCTAAAGGTGCTTGCCAATCATTTGATCTTGCGCCATTGCAGTCAATTACTACAAACCGAAATGTATACGATGATGCAGACGAAGATGGCCACTCTGTTCTAGAAACTGGAACCGACCCAAAAGCTGCTGAAGAAATCATAAACATAGCTGAAGAATTTCTGAAGGTTTAAGCAATATGGCCGGTATAAAGGGACTCACTAAAGGTTCAAGACCTGAAATAGAAAGCGAAGCAGAGCGTTTTATTAGAGGGGCGACTGAGAGAGTGGCTCAACATAGCTCTACAAAAAAGCCCAAGCAGAAAAAGTTCGAGAGATACACCTTTTCTCTTACTCCAGAGGTCAGTAATGACATTGATGAAATCACCCTTGCCTCTAGAGAGTTCAGGGTTAATCGCTCTGAAGTAATAAAGGCAGGCATTGAGCTTCTTAAGTCTTTACCTGATGAAGACTTGATGATTGCCTTAAAAAAAGTCAAGCAATCTTCCTATTAGAATAAGTTACGTAAGTTATGCATGTTATGCAACTTACGTAACTATAAAATCTAGCAACCTCCCCCTTATTCCTCAGCATTTCAGATATCAAGTAACTATTTGGCGATAGGCTTTTGATACTTAACTTATGCAACTGACTTAACTTACGTAAGCGTGCCCGCTGGCCATGCATCTCTCTGAAAATCATCAGCAGGGCACCATAAATAGCAGGGGGCTTGGCTATCGATAATCAACTTATGCAACTTGCATAACTTACGTAAGCATACCTACT
>CANMOZ010000074.1 GCA_947499545.1 uncultured Saccharospirillaceae bacterium | reverse complement strand
TATCAAGTGCAAGGTGGCAGCATGAACGACTTTATTTACGATTTAGAAATCTACCCAAACGTATTTACCTGTTGCATCAAGAACACTGAAACGCAAAAAGATACCTATTTGGAAGTCAGTGAAGAACGTAACGACTTTGCGAATTTGCACAAGGGCATGCATCTATTGGCTAAGAAGCGCGAAAAAGTGCGGAAGTTTGGCTTCAACAACCTTTGGTTTGACTATCCTATCTTGCATGAGTTGTTGCTGCGTTTAAATTCGAACGCTCCTGCCAGTACCGTTATCCAAATGGCCTATGACAAGGCGCAACGGTTAATCGATGCCGATAACGATGATTCCTTCAAGCAGGTCATCTGGCACCACAAGCAATTAATCGTCCAAGGCGATTTGTTTTTAATTCACGGCAAAGCTGCCTCTTTAAAAGTCATTGAATTCAACATGCGCTCCAAGAACATTCAAGACTTACCTTTTGAGCCAGGCACCCATTTAAGTTCAGCCGATTTAAACGTACTGCGTGAATACAACCACCATGATGTGAATGAGACTTTTAAGATTTACCAAAAGAGCATAGAGAAGATTCGCATGCGTGATCGCTTGGGAGATAAGCTAGATCGTAATTTCTTATGCTCCAGCGATAAATCCATTGGCACCCAGTACTTAACCATGGCCCTTGAAAAGAGTCTTGGTAAGTCGGCCCTCTACTCTTATCAAAACGATCAACGACAACCCAAACAGACCCATCGCGATTCAATCAACATAGCTTCCTTGCTTCTAGACTCCATTCAGTTCAAACGAGTGGAGTTCCAACGCGTGCTCGATTTCTTGAAGATTCAAACCGTGACTGAAACCAGCGGCATTTTAAGAGGTTTATTTACCGACGTTGAGGGGGTGCGCTTTGAATTCGGTCAAGGAGGTTTGCATGCTTCGATTGAGTCCGAAGCCATTTATGCCGACGACGATTACGCCATCGTCGACCTGGATGTCACAAGCTATTACCCCTCGCTCGCGATTGAGAATGGCTTTTATCCGAAACACTTAGGGCCTGCTTTTTGTCAGGTGTATGCAAATTTAAAAGAGGAACGCTTAACCTATCCTAAAGGGTCGGATGAATCCGGCATGCTGAAGTTGTCACTGAACGGGGTCTTTGGTGACAGTAATTACCATCGAAGCTGCTTCTATGACCCTGCTTATCTTTTGCAAACCACCATCAACGGGCAGTTATTGCTGTGCATGCTGTCCGAACAACTCTTAAGCATTCCAAAGTTGCGAGTGTTACAAGCCAATACAGATGGGGTAACGGTGCGCTTTCCAAAACGCTATATGCATCGATTAAAGGAAGTCAAAGGCGAATGGGAAAATCTGACTGGCCTGACGCTCGAACAGGTTCAGTATAAGAGCATGTACATTCGAGACGTGAACAACTACCTCGCCCTGTATCTTGATGGAAGCATCAAAGCCAAAGGTGCTTACGCTTATCAACGCACTTGGGATAAAGACCACTCTGCTTTAGTTGTGCCCAAAGCCGTTCAAGCCTATTTGCTAGAGGGTCACCCGGTTCAAGACTTCATCGAACACCATGAGGACATTTTTGACTTTTTGAAGATTTGCAAAGTACAACGAGAACACCGCTTAGAGCTTCGTAAAACCCGAGGCCCCTTAAAGCGCGAGCATAGCACCCAACTGCAAAACGTCACTCGTTATTGTGTGACCCGAAACGGGGGGCGATTGGTTAAGATCATGCCCCCACTGGCAGGTAAAACGAATGAACGGGAAAGCGCCATAGAAAAAGGCTTTTATGTCATGCCGTGCAATATCGTTCATGAAGACACTCCGTTCAATATTAATTTCGATTACTACATCCAAGAAGCGCAGAAGCTGATTACGCCTTTTGAAACCTCTTTGCAATTTAAAGAGGTGGCCTAATGGGTATGTATTACCACAACTTCAGCGAATCTCAGATCGAGAAAAAGTTTCACCGGTTAGTCGTTGATAACGGCGGCACCACCCGCAAATTTGTATCCCCCAATCAGCGCGGTGTGCCTGATCGTATTGTGTTCTGGCCCAAAGGCGTTGTGCACTTTGTTGAGTTGAAGACCGACAAGGGGAAACTCACCCCCATGCAGGTGTATGAACACAAGGTGCTGCAACGCTTTGGGGCCCGGGTGTTTACCTTGTACGGGTTGGCAGAGGTCGAAGCCTATGTAAACGATTATGGGTGGTCCCATGGACAGAAGTGATTTGCACCCATATCAGCACAAAGCCATTCGCCACATCATGAGCGCTCCCAAGATAGCCCTATGGATGGAGATGGGGCTTGGCAAAACAGCCAGCACGGCAACGGCTATTGCAGACTTGATGGACAGCTTCGAGGTGTTGCAAACCCTGGTCATTGCACCCAAGAAAGTTGCCCGAGATACCTGGCCAGAAGAGCTGCAGCTTTGGCAGCAAAGCCGGCATTTAGAGTTCCAGCTCATCATGGGCACCCCCAAGCAGCGGCTTAAACAAATTCAACGCTTCTGTGATTTGCACATCATTGGACGTGATCTGGTGAAGTGGTTAGTCGATGCCTGGGGAAGCCAGTGGCCTTACGACATGGTGGTGTTGGATGAAGCCAGCAGTTTTAAGAGTGTTAAAACCCAACGCTTTAAATGGTTTAAAAAAGCCCTGCCTTATATGGATCGCATTGTTGAACTGACGGGCACGCCAACCAGTAAAGGGCTTTTAGATATTTGGTCGCAGATTTATCTCCTGGATCAAGGGAAGCGTCTGGGCCGCACGGAATATATCTTTAAGCGCCGCTACTTCGACTCGGATTACATGAAGTACAACTGGTGGCCTCGAAAGGATACCGAGCAACAAATTTATAAAGCCTTAGAAGGTCTTTGTTTAACGCTGTCGGTGGAAGATTATTTGAAGATGCCTAGGCGTATTGAAAACCGGGTGTCCATCGAATTAACCACTCGCCTGCGTAAACAATATGATCAGTTAGAAGCGGATTTTTTGCTTGAGTTAGAAGAGTCTGGGGATACGGTCAAGGCGCCCAACAGCGCGGTGCTTACCAATAAGCTTTTGCAGTTTTGCAACGGTGCTCTGTACGTTCAAGATGAGTTTGAAAAGGTTAAGGGGTTCCAAGAGATTCATAGTTTAAAGCTCGACGCACTGGAGGACTTGATTGCAGAGGCTCAAGGTCAGTCGGTGCTGATAGCTTACAACTTTAAGAGTGATCTTAAGCGCATCAAAGCCCGCTTTTCTGAAGCGGTCAGCATTGACGAAGGGGACGACGTGATCAAGCGTTGGAACGCCGGGAAGATTCCTATTTTATTAGCGCATCCTGC
>CANMOZ010000073.1 GCA_947499545.1 uncultured Saccharospirillaceae bacterium | reverse complement strand
CAATCCCATTCACTTTCGATGCATTCAAAATCGGATGCGATCAATTCAAGATTGAACTGCGCGAAGGGTTTGCAATTTCCCTTTGCCTTGCAAAATTGACAGCCTTGCTCGCTTGGGATTCTGGGTGCGTCATCGCTTAATGCGAGTTCTGCAGAGCGTGATACGATGCTTGCCCACTCGAGTAAGTCTTTCACACGAATACTAAATTCCGCGTGGTTATGCATGCGAGGTTGCACAATCACTAAGTTGAACGTGTCGATGTCATACAAAACATTAAATTCTTGATACACCCCGAGGGCGTAGAGCATTAACTGCGAATTTTCTTCAGCATCGACAAAATGAAATTGGCCATATTTAAAATCGATTACGTTACATAGACCGTCGTTAATCACAATGGCGTCAGCGGTTCCATAACCGTTAGGCACCCAATCGGTATACTGCACTCGCTCTTCAACGAATAAATCACCTTCAAGGCTTCGAACACAGTCGAGGTATTCCTGAACGCCTGCAACCATCTCGTCATCAACGATAAATTCTTGGCCCTCAACCTCGTAAATCACGCCTTTAAAATCTTCTGCATCGCAGTCACGCGTTAGGCATTGTTCTGCCAATTGGTGCGCGGCGGTACCTTCCAGGGCTGCCACGTCAATGTCGTCTGGCAATCCCCGTTCGGCGGCCACACTGCCTGGGCATACTAGCCAGCGGTGACTGCTGCTGGGTGATAACTCAGCGTGCGTGCTCATTTTAAGCCGCCTCGTTCGCTTCAATGTCGGCCAGTAATTTGTCGACGGTTTGATTTACCTCAATGACGTCTTCAGGTGTTAATTCACTGTATTTAGTGACGTTGTATTCTTTCAAGATGTTTTGTGCGACGAGTTTGCCGCATTTGCTAGCGACTATTTTCATCTTGTCGCGTACTGTTTTCCAGGTAACTTCAACGGCTTCGGGCTCGTCGGTTTCTTCGTTTATTTCCGGTTCGCTAATTTTGGGTTTATTAGTTGTTGTAGCTTTGCGAGTGCGACGTCTTGGCTTGCTTTCCGTTTCCACTTCGTCGTTAGCGGGTGTTTGTTCAATGGTTTTCGAGGTGGTAGGTGGTTCCGGGTCCGGGGTTTTCCTTTCGGTTTCGGATTCCAAAACGTCTAGGAATGTTCTGGCGGATTTAATAAAGGCTTTTATGGTTTGAGGGTTCATAATGTTTTTGTCCTTATTATATAGGGGTTTATGAGTTTTACAGTTGTCGAAATAAAAAAGCGTTAGGCCGCTTCTTTTTCGATATTGTATTTTTTTAATTTTTTATAGAGGTGTTCGATTTCTTCTTCTAAATCGTTCTCGACGATTGCGAGTATGGATGAACGAATTTCGTCATCGATGTGAATAAAGGTGTAGGACCCTATTTGTAATTGGACTCTAACATTGACATCTGTTTTAGCCACTTCAATATCTTTGAGTTTGCTTTCTATCTCTTCGCCTCTGCTGTAAGTGGCTTGAATACTTTTGATTTTATCTTTTAGGTCCTTCATTGGGTGTTCTCCTTTTTGTTTTTTGGGGTTAGGCGGCTTGGGATTCGTTCAATATTTCAATTGATGAAATCAACCCTTTCGCTACCGATTGGTGCATTTCAAACTCCGTTGTACCTACTCCCGGAATTGTTATTTCAATAAGAAAGTTGGTTCTGCTCTTTCTGGCTTGTTGTTTTAACTCAAGAAGTTGAGCCTTATTTTTTACTATTACGTCTGAGTCAATCGCGTTGTTGTTATCTTTAAAACGCATATATACCTTTCCTTAATACAAAGGTTTTGACCTTAGCTTGTTCATATACGCGAACAAGTGATGGCCGATCTAAACGTAATTAAGCAAAAGGTGTATTGCCTTGTGTTCAACACTTTTAGATCAACTGTGAGTAAGCTTAATTATCTAAACGTAAAACTGTCAAGTATAAATGTAATGTAATTTATATTTTTGTTAGAATGGCAAAAAAAACCCGCTCGATGGCGGGTATGGGGGCTGGATAGGTGGTTAGATAGGTCAAATTAGCACTGAGTACCAAAATACACGGCCAATGATTGTTATGTCTTTAAGGTTGTCAATATCAATTATTTCATCTGGGTAGTCTTTTTGATTTTCACTTTTAATCCTTAGTTGTCCACTTGGTAATCGAAACAAATAAGCTAAACGCAATGTGTCGTAGTGCCAAAACGCATACAACTTGCCGTCTCTGATGTCTACTTGGCTTGTATCAACACCTACAGTTGTATCTTCTGGGAACAAAGGTTCCATTGATGGAATATTGATTTTGATACAAAAGGATGTTTCTGAATTGACGTCTCTTTTCCGTATAGTTGTCTTGCTAAACCCTAAACGCCGTATGTTTTGCTTAGGACTAAGTAAATCAACAATATTAATTGAGCCTGACTTTTTCAAAATTGTCAGCTCTGAGTCGGTATAGAATGGTAGTAATAATTGGTCTGACGAGTAATGATTAACGGAATCAATTGTGTTAATGCGTTCGGGAATTTCTTGGATTTGGTTGGTGTTTTCACCTTCTAGAAGCCAGTTGGGCTCACACTTCAGCGCTTCACAGGTTTTTATTAGATTTTGACCGCTAGGAACGGTGGTGCCATGTGTCCACTGGGTTATGGTCGATCTTGATACCCCTGCCATTCGAGCCAAATCGCTTGATTTCAACCTATGAGCATCCATCAAATACTTAAGACGCCCCGCGACGTCTGACTTGTGAAAACTCCTTGGCGGAAAGCTATATTCAGGTTCGTTTGGTGGGGTTCCAGTTCCGAGTATGAGCCAGTCTTCATTGCAATCTAGTGCTTGAGCTATTGCCTGAGCTTTTTTTCTTGAAGGCAAGTTTACACCACGAACCCATTGACTAACGGTACTGTTGGCCACTTCAAGTTCTTGGGCTAGGTCGCTTCCGGTCTTACCAAGCTGAGATAGACGCACTCTCAAGCGATGGCCAAAATAGTCACTGCTCATATTCCTTTCTAGCGCCTCAGCCATAGCCACATCTTCACCCCGTCTTTAAATGACATATTGTTTATAATTGTAAATGATAATACATTTAGATTCTTGAACATAACGACGCTTTAAATTATAAATCATTATTCATTTGAAGGGAGCACATGGGAATGAGGATGTTTGAAGTTGTGACCCATTTTGGGTCTAAAGCAGAGATTGCGAGGGTTTTAGGTGTAGCCAATTGTACGGTTACAAGCTGGGGCGACACAGTGCCACCACTAAGAGCCTGCCAAATTCACCTCATTACTAAAGGCAAGGTCAAAGCCAGCGCTTCTGACATTCGACCGACCAGCAGCCTCCGTCGCTATCGCCCTCTTAAATCTAAAAAAACGCGCATCTAGCAAAGCCGCCTAATTCAGAGGCACTCTAACATGGCAAAAATCAGATACTTGAAGGAGTAC
>CANMOZ010000072.1 GCA_947499545.1 uncultured Saccharospirillaceae bacterium | reverse complement strand
CCTAGATTGACGCTCCACTAGACACACTTCTTACCGTAACACCAGCAATCACAAGCTAATGATATTACCGATAATAAAGTTTATCGGAAATATCAAGCAGGCTCATAGATAATTCCCATTTACAATGTGGTCTAAGATTCAGCTGCCTTATTCAAGAAGAAGCGACGACATAGAACGTACAACAAACCAACGGTAGCCAAGCTCCAAGCTGTGGTTGCTCCAGAGGGCAAATCCCAGAGAGCTGAAACGCCTAACCCTATGCTGTAACCAATAATACCTATGATATAGGCAGGCATTAATGGGTTCTTCTGATAGTGAGTGGCGAGAGCCGGTATAATCAAGCTTGTAAACACCAAATAAACACCGACAAGTTGTGTTGAGAAAGTAATGCTCAAAGCAAATAAGGGGTAAAAAATCCACTCTCCAAGTCGGCTGCGCATTCCAAACCAAAACCCCAAAACTAAGGAATATAGAATGCCTATGAGCCATAAATCAGCTTGGCTTACCCATAAGATTTGTCCAACTAACACCTCTTTTAATCTTTCACCCCCATGAGGGTCTTGCGATAGCAGCAATATGCTTCCTGTTGCTGAGAGAATGAATAACGTACCAATACAGGCTTCTTGTATTTTGGCCTCAAAACGCCTGAGCTGATAGAGTAAGAATGCACCTGTCATGGCTGCAATTACCGCAATGACCTTACTGTAGGTTTCACTATGCGCATCAAATTCGAATTGAGCGGCTAAGATGAGGCCTAATCCTGCAATTTGAGCGATGGCTAAATCCAAAAAAATAATGCCTCTTTTTAGGACTTCCTGCCCCAAAGGAATATGAGTTAATAGAACTAAAACACCAGCAAGAAAAGCAGGCCATAGGATTTCTATGTGCTCACCTAACTCAGTTAGCATGAACAGAGCTCAGCAACAAAGTGAGAGTGTTGTCGTAGAGTGAGAATAAATCTGTTGCTTGATCATTTCCTCCGACAGTGAACGGCAGAGTAATGATGGGCACAGAAGCTTTTTCTGATAGCCATTTAACACCTTTATCCTTTTGAAAGGCTGCTAATAAAATGAAATCTGGCTT
This sequence comes from uncultured Saccharospirillaceae bacterium, assembly GCA_947499545.1. Lineage (GTDB taxonomy): Bacteria > Pseudomonadota > Gammaproteobacteria > Pseudomonadales > Oceanobacteraceae > CANMOZ01. The sequence goes on along the minus strand of CANMOZ010000072.1, from coordinate 2,399 downwards.
TTCTTGACGACTAATTTTTAAGATATCAGCCAGGTGGCGACTTGTAGGGGGGATTCCTGGTTTGGGTTCTAAGTTTCCAACTGCTTCTATACCCAGCCAGTTGAGCAAATAACTCCAACTTTTATGGTAAACAATAGCCTTAAGGTTCTTTAATGCTGAGCCTCTCTTCTCCCATCGTTGTATAGCTGCTTTCCATTTAGCTTCAAATTCTGAATATTGTTTGTTGTAATAATTTTGATTGTCCGCATCAATTTGAATAAATCGATCTTTCAGCGCTTGAGCAATTGTCAACAGCCTATGAGGATCAAGATGAACATGTGGGTTTCCACCTGCGTGAATATCACCGTCGGAGCGATCCAAAGATGTGGGGATTTCAATACGATCAACCTGTTCAGCAGCCATAAAATGGCCTGCTTGATTTGACTGAATGGCCTTATTCCCGGATTGGCGGATTAATAACGGTAACCACCCTACTTCTAATTCAGCTCCTGTACAGACCAGTAAATCCGCCCGACGCGTTTTCGCGATTAAAGATGGACGTGCATCAATGTAATGTGGATCTTGGAAGGCGGTCGTTGCTGAGAACACTTTTACGTTAGTTCCACCGATTACTTCAGCGAGAGCTTTCCACTCAGGCTCACAAGCAAACACATTAAGTACCGCCTTCGATGGCAATGAGAAAAGCAAAATACATATAGTTATTGCTGGTTTAATGGCCGCCATATGATTTTGCATCCCTGTTGTACCTGCAGAATTAGAATTTATGGGCGCCGTGAGAACCCAGGCTCATCGTATATTGCAACATCACCATATCAATGTCTTGATCATGCCCTGTATCCAGTTGGTTAAACTGAAGACGTATGCGACTGAAATGACTGGGCGAATAATCAATCATAATACTGTGCTGATGTGGATCATCCTCGTCTCTAAGACCTGATTCTTCTAGATATTCGTCTTCACTCAGCCCTGTGAGCGTAATGTCATCAATGTCGTTATCTGCCATTAGTTGGTCATAACGAAGTCCAACTCTCCAAAAGGGTTTGAATTGATAGACTGCTTGAATATAAAAGCCTGTTTGTTTGCCATCGTAATCACCTGTTGCTTCTTCAACACCCTCTTCTTCTACAAAGCTAGAATCGCCTTTTTCAGCTCGTAAAAAGTACTCAGCTTGCAGTTTGAAGTAACGCTCTTTCATGTTGCCGTCAGGTGCCCATTTATAGACCAAATCAACGCCTGTTAGAGCAACATTGCCGTCCATTAATTCATTATCCGCGACTTCTTCTCCGTCACCATGATGGTGACCACCAGCTTCTCGGGTATCAAAACTTGCCTTGTAATGACTGATGCCCAGCTGCCAGCTGGAACTTGCACTGATATCACCTCCAAATTTCATAAATAGTGCAAACCCACTATTGTTGTTTTCATTTTCTCCGCTGGGGTATTCAGACCCAGCAAGTACTTCAGCACCAATGACCCAATAAATATCCGTTGGTGCCACCCAGTTCAGTTGTAAACCTGTATCTGCTAGATGACCGCCTAATAACGCATCGTATGTTAGGGGGCGATCGGTAAAATCATGTGCGTGGTCATGGATGCTATTTAAATAGCCGATGCTCGAAAAAAAGCGTCCAGCCTTTAAGTTAAATCCATTTCCAAGCCCAAGGGTCTCGATGTAGGCTTCTTCTAATTCCAATGAGGTTTCACCCTCTTCGTGGACAATAGCTGCATTCATGAGTCCATAAAAACGATCATCCACGTTAGCAGATAGGCTCAGCTCACTGTGCCCTAATGAAAAGCCATTTGCCGGTAACCCTGCTTCGCCTCCTAGTTGAAATCCAGGTAGAGTCATTTCGTCATGCTCTAATTCTGCAAAATGCCCATCCAGAATCAGACTGATGGCAGGGTTAAACTCATTCCCAGTTACCTGGTTGGCTGCATGGGCAGCAGGCCCCAGAATAGCTAATGAAGTGATTACTGAAAGTTGACCAATATTCATGAATTACCTTATAAAAAGTTTTTGGCTTAGCCAAAACTATCCTTGAGATACTTATTAATTATTTGGCTTATTTGTTAATATAATACGGGATGGGATTTCATATTGTATGCCATATTGAGATTGAATAAGCTCCATTCCAAGGGCCCCTCTATCGAGAAAGGCTTTTCTAAAGCCTGTTTAGAAGATCATCCCTCAATAGAGTCGAATATGTGTACTCATTCAGCCAGGTTGTTCTTGTCATACCCCAAACGACTATCTTACGTAGGCTCCGTTGCAGAAACTCTACGAAACTCACTTTGCCTTCATCTTCAATATCTCCGCCCAACCAGTGTACGAAAGAGGTTCCTTTAACGGACAGTTTCACAACCAGACTCTAAGCCTGATAAACCGTTGTTTATTCTGT
>CANMOZ010000071.1 GCA_947499545.1 uncultured Saccharospirillaceae bacterium | reverse complement strand
GCGCGACAGGGTGATTCAGACCTAAATTAAGTTACCCCTATTATCCCCTGGAAAACCCCTCGTTAATCTCTTTAATTAAGCTAATTAATTCATTAACGGATAAGCATTCCGTTTATTCCCAATATAAATCATACACTTACAGCAATCTTACACGTCTAGAAGGTATGTGAGACATATATAAAGCAGAAAGGCTCCCCAGCCTGAGCAAGTCATGGGGGCTACGGGGGGTAAACCGAGATTCACTATTAATCAATTGGGTTCAGGAATTTTTGCTGAATTTACACCGATGCTTGTTCTGCTTCTATAGACTACATATACAAGCTACTGAAGAATAAGCATTAATCATATTTTTATTGCTTTGCTAGTCTCTAATGTAAGACTTTGATTAGGTAGTAAGCAATGATCAATTTTTCATTAAGAGTAATTTTATGCTTTATTGGACTCCTTCATTCGTTCCAGGTCTCAGCCAAGGAGCATGTCTTCGTTGTATTTGATGAGGCAGTCATCCCTATGCAATTTCAGAACAAACAAGGTAAAGCCGATGGTTTGTATCCTGCCCTTATTAGAGCTGCTTTGAGTAGATTAGGCTATTCGTTTACCTTTGAAGCTTTACCATGGAAAAGGGCAATTGTATTGATGGAAGAAGGCAAAGCTGCAGTTGGAGGCATGTATTGGAATCATAAGAGAGACAAAGTCTATGATTTTTCAGAGCCGCTATATACAGAAAGATTAATGCTGATTGTAAAAAAAGGCACCAAATTTGAATTTAATAGCATAAACGATTTATATGGAATGACCATTGGTGTAAATCGAGGTTGGTCATATGGTTCGAAGTTTGATATATCTGTAGAAGAAGGGAGTATTTCCACACAAATATTCCCAGGAAATCGTCAATCACTACAATACCTTGTATCTAGGGGGGAGTTGGATGCAGTTATAGATTTAGAACTCGGTGCTATTTATATGACAAGAAAACTGAATATTGCAGCAAAGGTCGATATGATGAAAACTCCGGTAACTGAGATTGATACTCATATTGTCTTCCATAAATCAGCAAAAAAAACTGAGTTAATAAAAACAATAAATGAATCTTTAAGTGTTATGAAGACTAACGGGACATATCAATCTATCTTGGATAAGTTTTTATAGTAAGATCAATTTAACAGCTAACACTATTCGTTATTTATATCTAGGGGGCATTTCACCCCCACTCGCATTTAAGCGGTAAATCACCACTCGTCTAATTAAGCCGCCATAAGCCCAAACTGCTCTCGAAGTACAACCATCCCTTCAGGCGTCACTCTTACCTGACTGACAGCGATCTCATCCCCACCGCTGCTTTGAATAAGCTTGGCTTTATGAATGAGCAAGCCTTTTTGTATCTTGTCTTGATAAGCAACCCAACGCTGACTCGACACACGCCTATACAGCCACCCATTGGTAGACATCCAACCGGTCAAAATTCTAGGAGCAATTTGCATTGTCTTGGCAGCATCAGTTAAGCAAACCGAACCATTGGAATCTGCTAGGTGATGGTAGACTTCAACTTTAGGTTCGTTAGCTTCAACAAGAGCTTTTAATTTTAGTTTTTCTTCTTCCGCTTCAGCAGCCAATCTAATGATTTCCATTCGAGATAGTTTGCTTGGGTCAAATGAGTAACTGCCTTTCTTACGTATACTTGGCAGAACTTCATCAACGACCCATTCCTCGAACCGCTCAGCGGCTGGAAGTTTGGAACGCATGATTAAGCGGTATACATCGCGTTCAGGAATGATATAAGTGTCTTGCATATTGCCTTCAGAGGGGAGGCGGTGAAATACCGCCCCCTTACAATGCTGGCGTATTGCATCTCTTGCACGTTTATATCCAAGTAATTCAGCTACATCCTTAGCCACAAACCATGGCTCGCCATCTTGGTCAATGACACGGATGTTGTTGGATTCAAATTGAAAGGGAATAATGTTCATAGAGTTCATATAGGTTGTTATCCTTGTATCGCTAATTTAGATTTGTTCGTTAGTTGGGTCGGTAGCTTGCCTACCAGCATTCAGCGCCAGGACTGAAGAAACTTTGTGATTCTTCTATGAATCGTTCTAGCTCTTCAGCCTGACGGATTAATTCTTGTTCGTTGGCATCGGTATCCATTTGACTGTTGAAGTACTGCACACCGATTGCTAAGCAATCCATGCGATCATCAAAAGCCAAACAACCCCGCTCGTAAGTAATCCTGGCCATTTGATAAAATAAGGAATATTCGGGTTTCTCTTTAGTTTCCTCATAATCCTTTTCAATGGTCCAGGGGCTGACGACCAAACGGTGCTGCATCATCACGGGTTCTAAGGTGTCAATGATGCGGGCTTCTTTGTTGGTTTGGTTTTTAACCTCTTCTATGGAGCAGGGATGAATCTTTTTAAGGTGAGGTCTTAGTAACTGAGTGAACATCCCGTCGCCGTAGTTCGCTTCAATCACGACTTCATTTACTTGATACGCTTTGGCAATGTTGCAGAGCTTAATCAAGGTGCCGTCAGAGTAGCCGTCTTTGAAACCTCCACATTCAAGTAAGTGAAGGTAGCCATTGAGTTCCTTTAATACGGTGTAGGCGGTTTCATCTTTGCCTCTGCCCGATGGGTCAATGACTAAGATGGCTGCTTGATAAGGAACACGTTCCCTAGACATCCACTCAGGTCTGAAGTAACCGTCATCGGCTAACCCCAGCATAGGAATATCAAGCTTGTTTTCCTGCTTCCTTCCAATCGCGTAGTCAGGTGCAGCTTTGAGCTTATCAAGTTCAGTCACCAGCAAGTCAGCTAACTTCAGCGGATATTTCTCAGCATCACTGAGCGTTGTATCCAACATGAACTGCAAGGAATACCCGGCTTTACCGTAACTGGCTTTACGCTCCATCAAATCTTCATAGGTGAAGCGTTGTGGGTCTGTGGGTTTGCCGATTAAGTTAGGGAAGCTCTTAAGCTGTTCTAATATCAGAGGCGCTAAGTGCCCCTGGTAACGTTCAACATTATTGGGATATTCAGCCGGCCATATGCAAACCTTATAACCTCTCTCTTTCCAGAGCGTGTTATAGATCGACATTTCTGTTTGAGGCGTTCCTAGAAAGAGAATGCCTGGCTCAATGTCCATCGTGTTTGGGTCATAGGGTTTTAAGATCGCATCAAACTCTTTCACCAACTCTGCTAGTTTATCTCTAGCGGTTTGTGTGGCTGAGTTGTTTTTGACTTCAATATCATCAGCAATGATGATGTCGGCTCGTGTTCCAGTAAGCTGGCCTGTGATACCAACGGATTTAACACTCGGACTTTGATCAACCGTTGCAGGACCAACATCAAAAGAGACCAGAGAGTCTCTCTGAGAAGCCTTAGCCCTTAAGTGCTCCAGTATTGGCATCTCGTTTATTAAACGCTTCACGAAGCTAGAGAAAGCATCTGAGCGGTCTTTAGAAGCCGATACCACGAGTATTTTCAGTTGAGGGTTTCGGTAAAGTAGCCAGAGAACAAAAGCACCTGTGATAAAGGACTTTCCTACGCCTCGGAAGGCTTCAATGATAAAACGTTTGGGTCTGTTCTGTAGGG
>CANMOZ010000070.1 GCA_947499545.1 uncultured Saccharospirillaceae bacterium | reverse complement strand
TGTTCTTTAAGAATTTGGATACAAGTTGATCAAACTTTAATTGATCAAGATGATCGATATCATTGATGAGATGATGTTGAGAATCGAGTTCGTACTCTTGGAGTTAATGTTGACATTATCAGCGTCGACGTTAATGAAAAGAGTAAAGTGTTCTGGACAATTCCTTAATCCAGAATGCTAGCTGATTTAATCAAGCGTTTGAACGGTGTCGTTGAAAATCAGTTGCTGCTATTGCTTTTGAATTTTGACTCTAAGGAGTTTTAATTTTGAAGCGGCCTTAATTTTTTGATGTTGACTTTCGAGTCGAGATTAAAAATGTTTGGGGTTATATAGTCAAGTGACTAAGCGTGCACGGTGGATGCCTTGGCAACTAGAGGCGATGAAAGACGTGGTAGCCTGCGATAAGCGTCGGCGAGGTGGCAAACAACCTTCGACCCGGCGATCTCTGAATGGGGAAACCCACCTGCTATAAGGCAGGTATCACCCGCTGAATACATAGGCGAGGTGAGGCGAACCTGGGGAACTGAAACATCTAAGTACCCAGAGGAAAAGAAATCAACCGATATTCCCTAAGTAGCGGCGAGCGAAAGGGGAGAAGCCCAAAAGTTACATTGTTGTTAGCGGAACAGTCTGGAAAGTCTGGCCATAGTGGGTGATAGCCCCGTATGCGAAAGCGTCAATGTGATGAAACAAGAGTAGGTCGGGACACGTGTTATCTTGACTGAATATGGGGGGACCATCCTCCAAGGCTAAATACTCCTAGTTGACCGATAGTGAACCAGTACCGTGAGGGAAAGGCGAAAAGAACCCCGGCGAGGGGAGTGAAATAGAACCTGAAACCGTGTACGTACAAGCAGTCAGAGCAGACATAGTTCTGTGATGGCGTACCTTTTGTATAATGGGTCAGCGACTTATTGTCAGTGGCGAGGTTAAGTGATTAACGGAGCCGTAGGGAAACCGAGTCTTAATAGGGCGTATAGTCGCTGGCAATAGACCCGAAACCGAGCGATCTATCCATGGGCAGGATGAAGGTTAGGTAACACTGACTGGAGGTCCGAACCCACTGTCGTTGAAAAGCCAGGGGATGACCTGTGGATAGGAGTGAAAGGCTAATCAAGCTCGGAGATAGCTGGTTCTCCTCGAAAGCTATTTAGGTAGCGCCTCGCGTATCACCCCAGGGGGTAGAGCACTGTTTGGGCTAGGGGGCCATCCCGGCTTACCAACCCCAGGCAAACTCCGAATACCTGGAAGTGCAATCGCGGGAGACACACGGCGGGTGCTAACGTCCGTCGTGGAAAGGGAAACAACCCAGACCGTCAGCTAAGGCCCCAAAATCGTGGTTAAGTGGGAAACGATGTGGGAAGGCATAGACAGCTAGGAGGTTGGCTTAGAAGCAGCCACCCTTTAAAGAAAGCGTAATAGCTCACTAGTCGAGTCGGCCCGCGCGGAAGATATAACGGGGCTCAAACCACGTGCCGAAGCTACGGGTGCAACGAATGTTGCGCGGTAGAGGAGCGTTCTGTAAGCCGTAGAAGCCAAAGGCGGGAGCCATGGTGGAGGTATCAGAAGTGCGAATGCTGACATGAGTAACGATAAGGGAGGTGAAAAACCTCCCCGCCGGAAGACCAAGGGTTCCTGTCCCACGCTAATCGTGGCAGGGTGAGTCGGCCCCTAAGGCGAGGCTGAGAAGCGTAGTCGATGGGAAACAGATTAATATTTCTGTACCTCAAATTATTGCGATGGGGGGACGGAGAAGGCTAGACCGGCTGGCTGATGGTTGCCAGTGTAAGGTTGTAGGCATGGTGCTTAGGCAAATCCGGGCACCTATATGCTGAGAACTGAATGCGAGGGTTCTACGGAACCCGGAGCGGTTGATGCCATGCTTCCAAGAAAAGCCTCTAAGCTTCAGATAATTTGAGACCGTACCCTAAACCGACACAGGTGGTCAGGTAGAGAATACCAAGGCGCTTGAGAGAACTCGGGTGAAGGAACTAGGCAAAATAGTGCCGTAACTTCGGGAGAAGGCACGCCGGCATGTACGTGAAGGCCCTGCGGCTGGAGCGGAAGCCGGTCGAAGTAACCAGGTGGCTGCGACTGTTTATTAAAAACACAGCACTCTGCAAACTCGAAAGAGGACGTATAGGGTGTGACACCTGCCCGGTGCCGGAAGGTTAATTGATTGGGTTAGCTTAGGCGAAGCTCATGATCGAAGCCCCGGTAAACGGCGGCCGTAACTATAACGGTCCTAAGGTAGCGAAATTCCTTGTCGGGTAAGTTCCGACCTGCACGAATGGTGTAACGATGGCCACGCTGTCTCCACCCGAGACTCAGTGAAATTGAAATCGCAGTTAAGATGCTGTGTATCCGCGGCTAGACGGAAAGACCCCGTGAACCTTTACTATAGCTTCACAGTGAACTTTGAACTTACTTGTGTAGGATAGGTGGGAGGCTTTGAAGTGAGGACGCCAGTTCTCATGGAGCCAACCTTGAAATACCACCCTGGTAAGTTTGGGGTTCTAACTCAGGCCCGTAATCCGGGTCGAGGACACTGTGTGGTGGGTAGTTTGACTGGGGCGGTCTCCTCCCAAAGAGTAACGGAGGAGTACGAAGGTGGGCTCAGCACGGTCGGAAATCGTGCAACGAGTATAAAGGCAAAAGCCCGCTTGACTGTGAGACTGACACGTCGAACAGGTACGAAAGTAGGTCTTAGTGATCCGGTGGTTCTGTATGGAAGGGCCATCGCTCAACGGATAAAAGGTACTCCGGGGATAACAGGCTGATACCGCCCAAGAGTTCACATCGACGGCGGTGTTTGGCACCTCGATGTCGGCTCATCACATCCTGGGGCTGAAGCCGGTCCCAAGGGTATGGCTGTTCGCCATTTAAAGTGGTACGCGAGCTGGGTTTAGAACGTCGTGAGACAGTTCGGTCCCTATCTGCCGTGGACGTTTGAGATTTGAGAGGAGCTGCTCCTAGTACGAGAGGACCGGAGTGGACGTATCTCTGGTGTTCCGGTTGTCACGCCAGTGGCATTGCCGGGTAGCTAAATACGGACGGGATAACCGCTGAAAGCATCTAAGCGGGAAGCCTCCCTCAAGATTAGATCTCACTGGGACTTTAAGTCCCCTGTAGGGCCCTAGAAGACTACTAGGTTGATAGGCTGGGTGTAGAAGCGTTGTAAGGCGTTAAGCTAACCAGTACTAATGACCCGTGAGGCTTGACTATATAACGCCCAAACAGGCATTACGTAGAAGCACTGATGAACGAAAACGTTCAGACTTGATTAAACGCTAAAACGAACGAATCGATTAAAGAAAGACAACTTGAATCCAAAGAATGTACGAACGGGGTCATAAGCAGAACCCCAATCGTCAACAGTTTGCTTGACGACGATAGAGCAGTGGAACCACCTGATCCATACCGAACTCAGAAGTGAAACGCTGCATCGCCGATGGTAGTGTGGGGTCTCCCCATGTGAGAGTAGGTCATCGTCAAGCGCCTAATACGAAAGCCCCGCTGGATTGCCAGTGGGGCTTTTTTAGTTTTTGGGAAATTTAAAGCGCAAAAGCATATCGCTTCAATGCTTGGGACTTGCTCTACACCTCCTA
>CANMOZ010000069.1 GCA_947499545.1 uncultured Saccharospirillaceae bacterium | reverse complement strand
AGGGGAGTATCCAGGTCGTTTGTTCATGGGCTAATTCTCTCAAGAAAGTTAGCCTCCGACAAACCCGGGGGGATTCACCTCCTGCCGTCTTTTCGTTTGGAGAGTTCTGATAACAAGGGGGCAATATAAGACCACTGCTTATGGATTAAGCATTTAAACATCTTTGATGCAGTTATTTTTATCTTACAATAGGGAAAGCGTAGCTTATCACTCTTTAGTGTTTTATGAGATAGCTTCTAATAGTAACGAAGAAACAGTGATTTATAGAAAATAGGTCGCTCTTTTTTGAGAGCCTACTAACTTGTGCTGAATTGTTTTAAATAGATAAGGCGATAACTCAACTTGAGAACTTGTTTCGAAATGACCTACTGTTGCAACTTTAGAAATTTACATTGATACCTTGCCAATCTTCGTCTGAAAAGATGACATTTTGTGCTGCTGTTTTATAGAAACCTCGTTATGTAGACCGCCGCACTAAATCGCAGCCTTCCCCAAAATATCGGCTGAATATTTTTTGTGATTTTTCAGCCGATATTTCCAATTTTTGCCGTACCCCATAACAAATCCAACAACATTACCCTCGCATTTTTTCTCCAGTCAAAATTCAAAATAATCCAGGCCTAAGACCGTTTTAGCAGATCGCTAGGTTTTTGGATAATAACCTCCAGGGTGGTGAGAAAAATTTTTAAGTAAGTTTATTTAGAAGGCCACTTAATGATCTATCGGCCGTAAGCGATCAATCTCGATCAGGTTAAAGTATGATTTTCCGAAGTAGCAAAGCTTGGCGATCATCCAAGGAAATGTGAATGTTCTATTTGTAATTAATCACTCAGGAATATTCTATTTGTAATTGCTTGCTTACACTCCGTATTATTTTTAATATAATATACCGTAAAAAGCAATCTTAAAGTTTAATTAACTTATTTCTTCATCTTTATATATGCGTGAGAAGCTGTTCTCAGAACAATAGGTGTTTTCATATTAGCTTGTTTTATACCTTTTTATAGGAAAGTGTTTTTCTGTTTGTAAGACTGCTCGACCGCGATTATTACTAGCAATGAAACCAGGGAGTTTTAATGACCCTTTCCACGGCTTGATTCTTATGTAGACATTGGAGATATGATTATGAGATTAAAAATATACCGGAAAATACCCCAGCTATTACTGTTATTGCTGTTTTCATCATTAACAAAATCAGAACCCCAAAGTAGTTCTAAATCATATGGTATTTTAAATGCCGCTACTCCTTTGAGTGAAAACATTATTAATAGTGGAACCATGCCCTACCTGCTAGTGCAATCAGAAAGTGATTTAATTCATATAGACACGCTCATAATCAATCTAAACCAATCTCTTGATGCAAGCCTTGCTAACTTAGCCAGGCTTGCATATCTTAAAGGTAAAATAATAGTATTTGATAATTCCAATGCTGAAGATTTGGATTTGAGCGCTAATACCATATCCAGCATTATTGGCGTGGGATTAGTTGAATCCGTGTTGATAGCAAAGAGAGATTCTCAAGGATCTCTTGAACTTAAAGCGATCTCAACAGCTTCTGAAGTGAATATTAACGATAAAAATTCTCTGCTTTCTAATGAAAGTATAAAGATCATTTCCTCTTGGAAAGAAAAGCCATCCATTAAAGATCATTATATTGAAAGAAATGTTTCTAATAGCAATAATAACTCATATAAACCGCAGGTAAGTATACCAATTGAATTCAGGAAATTGTCTTTTCCCTGTAAGGTAGGATATGATTATCAAGGCAATGGATATACTGGAAATACTGATTGGAATGGAACCAAAGAAGACGCTTGTAATGGAAAAGCAAGCGCATCATTTTTCTATATTTTGGATCTCATTCGTTCAGTAGAAGCTACAGACCAAAGCGGGAGTGCAGACAATGGTAAATATTTACGCATTACATATGACCCGTCGTCTTCAAGTGGTGGTGGCTGGCACCTTACAGATAAACCTAGACATGAGCATACTTGGTTTCAAAGCTGGGCTAATCGTATAACATGGTTTGGTCCGTTAGCAATGAACTATGGTGTTGAAATTAGAACCAACGACTCCGATGTCCGCTTATTTAATACCATTCCAAATAATACTGGGTTAGAGCAAGAGATCAAAGAGGTTTCGGGAATAACTGTTGGCGTAGATGCTGGACTTAAGGGTGAAATAGGTGGTGAAGGACCTACAGCAGGTGGTAATGTCGGTGTTAACTTTAGCTACAACAGCCAGCGATGGGTCACATATAAAACTCATGAATACGAAGTAAAGAATCTATCAAATCTAAATACAGCTCGCTGGCTTTGGGATCGAGATTTTACCAAAAATAGTGCCCATTGGAAAACACATGATACATGTTGGCTATGGTGTACAGACTGGTTTTTTAAAGATTCTTCTTTTTCATCAGCAGCTTATGCTAACTTCAAACCTGGTTTTAGTGCTACCTATAGAGTTCCTGCAGACAAAATGGGGTCCTCTAAATTTGCTATAAAAAATAGCGTGAACATTGTAGCTCTAGGTGGGAGGGTTCAGTATGATGTTGTACAACAGTCCTATGCACCGTGGTCAGCTTCTGGCTCAACTTATAGTTTTATCCAAGGATTTATCGTGAATTGGGATGCACCAGTGTTTGAGCCTGAAATAAATGTCTCTATCGAAGCATACGCAAAACAAAGTAATGCCGGATTATGTCTGTCAGTAACTGAACCCATTATAAATGGTTCAGCCGTTCAAGTTACTGATTGTAACTATGATAACAATCAGCTATGGGGACTTGATAGCGATCAACGTTACAAATCCCGTACAGGGAAAAATTTATGTCTTCAATTGGAAGCCAGCGGGAGTCTATCTGCTAGAACTTGCAACTCCTCTGCACAACAAAAGTGGAGCTGGGATAATGATCGTTTAACGAACGTTTCTGGTTCTGAGTTAGCTTTAATTAATGGGGTCTTATCAACACAGAGTGCAAACGAGGCAAACTACAACAAATGGAAATCCTATATAAGAAAAATACCTGCATATAGAGCTTTAGGTAGTTATAGAAGCGCTAGTGACGGGAATAGCGATTCTTCTAATAACGTTCACATTGAGCCAACTCAACAAGATATAAAGTCTGGAGGCATTATAAGTGTATTTTTGTTAATAATTTATTCTCTTATTGCTTTCGATTTAAAACGAATTCGGCATTAGATATAAAATCTTCAATTTTAACTGGAGAGCCAGCATGTAAAACCTGGCTCCTCTCTATAATCCATCCTCCGGACTTGAGCTGGGTTAAAGCGTCCACCAAGGATGCAACTGGCGTTTTGAGCGTGAGTGAGGCTAGCTGAATCTCTATGATCGGTGTGGACGAATTCAAGACGGGCCCGGACGTCTAAACACATAAAGGCTGCCGATGAATGATCACTCGAGGTTGCATCATGAGAGGCAACCCGAAATTTTTTGATCCAGTATCCAAAGGCATGCAGGTTGATGTCGCGTTGTTGGCAGAAGGTTTTTTGGGTTAAGCCGGAATGTTGCCATTCTTCAATAACGGACTGCCAGTGAGCTTGTTTGGGTGTAAGGGGCATGGTGAGGAGGGAGACGCTAAATTAAATCATCTAAGAAGATGTGAATAGCCTGTCCGAAATTGATCGCATACCGACGGTCAGTACTTTCGGTTCAAAGCAACCTTTAACGCTTCTGTGTCCAGCATTGACTCAGCGAGCAGTTTTTTCAG
>CANMOZ010000068.1 GCA_947499545.1 uncultured Saccharospirillaceae bacterium | reverse complement strand
GTTCTAGAGATGCACCAGAGTCTAGTGATTCAGTTAATGGGTTATTGTGATTTAGATTACAATGATCTTTCAAAGATAATTGGCATTGATGATTGCATTATTAAGAATGTGATGCTTGGCAATGGCCTGTTCACAGATAATGAGATATTGCATATCAATGAGCAGTTTGCATGGACGAAAGCAATTAACTATTTGCCCTCTAAAATCATATCAAATGTACTTATTCAATAATTATAGGCTAACTAAGCTTGACCTTGATGCTGCCTATAGACTTTTACTATATTTTTTGAAAAGTCCTTTTCCGAAGTCAGAATCTCGTAAAGTCCCAATATTGTCCCAAATATGATTGGCAATATTTGCATGCTTTTCATAAAAACCCCTTGAGAAAACTAAATAATATTCTTTCTGCTTCAACTCAGGCTCAATTCTGATAACATCTTTATTTGCTGCCATAAATGGATTCATGCTAACCTCTAAATCTGCTATTGCATCAACTCTTTTTGAAATAAGCATGCTCAGGCTTGACTCTGACCCCGTCGTTTCAATCAGCCTATCTTTAGTAACGCCTTTGGCTTCTAAGTTACCAATGATTGAATAGCCTCTTGTTGCTGCAAAGGTACTGTCGCTGAAGGATGGGTCTTTACCTTTAAGAGTATAAAGATAATAAGCTTGTCTATTTGTTCTTCTAGAAATATCAGTAACCCCATCCTTTGTTGGATATCTACCAAAAATTGCGCGCTCTTCGTTATAGCTAGCATTCATTAACGCATCTGCTGTGCTTTCTTCTAATTGAGCCAGAGCGCGTTTCCATGGCGTTCTTATAAAGGTTAGCTTTACATCCAATCCTTCTGAAGCTTTACGTATCAATTCGATATTGATGCCAGGAAGCTCTTGGGTGTGGTCCGCCATATTGTAAGGAGGGTTAACAGCATGGTTGTACATGATTCTTACTTCTTGTTCTGCTAAGGAGATTGCAGGGAGAACGAGAATAAGCGGAATGAAAGCTAACTTGGGTAGTGGGATTTTCATCTTTTCGTGATACCTATTGAATATTTATCGAATTTGAAAAAGAGGCCTACAGAGTGTTATTAAGCTTAGTAGTTTCTATTTGCTGGCGCTTTAAGCAACATCGGCTGTAATCCTAAAATGCTTCTCAACGGATTGGCATTCCGTTTATTCCCGATATAAATCATAGACTTACAGCAATATTACACGTCTAGAAGGTATGTGAGGCATATATAAAGCAGAAAGACCACCCAGCCTGATAAGGTCATGGGGGCTACGGGGGGTAAACCGAGATTCGCTATTAATCAATTGGGCTCAGGGATTTTTGCTAGTTTTGCTCTCAGACTAAGAGAATACAGTATTCTCATCAAACAGCATTAAACCAGTCATTAACCTTTCTGCTTGAAAGAGAGCTTTTTCTTTTTCCTCAAGATTTCTGTGATACGCATCATTGTTTGCGATTTTTTTCAACTTAACTTCTAACAAATGAATCATGTTAGATGCTTGCTCAGGAAATACACCCACAGCAAGCTGCCTCATTTCTTCCCTAAGTAAGCAATTAAAAATGTGATCGCAGCATTCATCAAACTTGCAACCAAAGAGTACAAAGCTTCCTTCAGATTGATTTAACTTTTCAAACACAAATCTTAAATATTCCGTATTACTTATATATTCAGCCAAATTTTCCGCATCTCCATCAGGAATGTATAAAGGGTTTACATGTTCAAGTTTCCAAAGCGCACACACATTATCAATCAAGCTGTTTCCGCCAGTCCTCCAGTTACTTTTAACTTTAGCCATTCTGATTTTATTTGAAGAGTCTTTAAATTGAATTAGTGCCAGATTGGAGTTTAAGTATAAAATAATACTTTGATCTTCTCTCATCCTTCTTTCATACCCTTTAGGGTCATGACTTAACATCAATGTCTTAATAGAAGCAATATCCTCAGGTTTGGAGAAAAAATCTATAAAGCCATCAGGGTTGGATTCACTTTGCTTAGCCCAGTAAACTGACAGGTCGGTGTTTAATGTATATACATTTCTAGCTAATCCCATAAACCTTCTGAGCCCCAATCTAATTGCATCAGGTACGCTATTTCTGTCGAATACAGTTTTATGGCTGCTTGCAATGGTGTCATGTATCTTTTGATGAAATGAATCTCGATGTTGTGTTAGCCATTTTGCAATATCACTTTCTTGTGGAATTTCCTTTAACCCTTGATTGACTATTATTTAATAGCACATCAAAACTGCGTGTTTTGTACATATCAAATATTTCTTTCTCAATAACATCCAGGTTAGCATTACGAAATAAGCTATCTTCTGATATGCTTTCACTCATTAGCTCCGGAGTTCTCTTTCCAAGCCATAGATTCGCATACTTGTTGGGGCTGTATTTCTCTAATTGAGAATGTACATCAGCCCAAGCTTGTACCTCAATTTGACGAGTCATACCCACCTCCAAAACTGCAAACACTGCTTACAATTTCAGATATAGCACCGACACTCACTAACAATGGAATGTAACAAGAAGCAATTTGAATCACTGAGTAGCTAAGCGTAAGCCGAAGGTAAGCCTTGGTATCGTTACAAACAAATCCCAAGCAAACTCAATCAGGTGTGGATTGTAAGCCTGGGATGCTCCATCTTCTGATCACCTGGCGTCGTGAAACGCGACGGTAACTTGCTCAGAAAGGGGGGGCGTTTCATCCCTACCTTTTTCAGGTATTACTCGAACCTGACTGACATCTATCTCTCTAAGTGGGTAGGGGGCAATTTACCTCCCACCTACCAGGCGGTGTATCACCGCATGTCTGGTTAAGTAAGAGTCTCTGAATCAAGGACCCATTGCTAATTGTTCGGAGAGTCATTGATTATGGGATGAAACATCCCTTTATCAGGTGTAGGGGGAGGCCAGGTTTCATGGCCCCCCTAAAGTGAGCTGATTGGCTTCCTAGCTCGCTGGTTCAGAGTGAATGAGTAGCTTCTTTCTTTAATGAATCTCAAGGCAATCAACATCAGGCATGTGATGATAAACATCTAACCTAGACGATCTAGTAGCAAGCAAAGCTTTTAATCGCTGATTCTCTTTCTCAACTTCATTAAATAACTTGATCAACTCCATTCTTGGGAGGCTTTGAGGGTCGAAGACATAGCCAGCTTCTTTACGAAATGTCGGAAATACTTCATCAACCAACCATCGTTCAAACCTTTTAGCAGTAGGAAGCTTTGAGCGTATGGTTAAACGGTAGACGTCACTCTCTGGGATTATAGTCATTACTTGAAGGCTGCCTGATGAGCTTACCTGGCATCTCCGTGTTACGTTGCAATGACGTGAGACAGCATTACTAGGTTTTTTATATCCTAATAATTCGGCTACATCCTTAGCTACAAACCATGGCTCACCGTCTTGCTCAATGACTCGAATGTTGTTTGATTCAAATTGAAAGGGAATAATGGTCAAAGTGTTTTTTATCCTTGTGTTGTTTGATACTAAATTAGGGTATCGGTAAATCACCGACCCTCTCTTGAGTTGTTTGTTAATTGATCGTTATTACGATATTGAGGGAGGGGGTAACAGATCGTTACCCTTAAAGTTGTTTGCATTTTGAGAGGCGGTGAAATACCGCCCCCCTAAAACTGCTTGCTATCTGATCATTATTAAGCCGCTTAGCGGAGGAGCAAATTACTTCACTGAGTTCAATGACAAGCTTCTATCTCACAGTTTTGTGAGTCACCCGACTGGCTAGCTGGCAACTGTCCTACCTCTTTAGTTAGAATCACGCCAAGGCAATCATAAGAAGTAAGTATCCCATATGAGTTTTTTTGATTCTGCATATAAGATCGTTGAATCACGAACGTTAGATGC
>CANMOZ010000067.1 GCA_947499545.1 uncultured Saccharospirillaceae bacterium | reverse complement strand
TTTTCCGGGTATTGAAATATCAAAGCAAACGCTCAAAGCCACCACTGATGGCTGCATAGCTTCTACTTGTAGCTCCTTTAAAAATGGGGGGATTACCATTTAAATTAGGTGAGCAGGTCACTCAATGAACGCCATACAACGCATGGCGTGAGCTGTCAGTCTGTAGTTACTTATCTAAAAGATCTTGGATGAACTGCTCTTCTTTTTCTGTAGGTTTATACTTTGCTTGCTTCGTAAGTGAGGTAATTAGCTTATGCATGGCCCCTCTAATCCTTCGAGATTCATACTCAAACAAATGAGATAGTGCTTGCCGTACTGCCTCATTAGCATCACCACAATCTACTGTTAAAACCCCCTCAAGATATTGCCTGGCTTCATCCTCTGTCAGAATAAGTCCCTGCCCTTCAGATAGATTCAAATTCTCTGAACGATAATATTGATAACGTTTCAGCTTTATGCCTTCAAAGCCAATTTGACGTACTGGACTGCTTTCGCGAAAGATTAAAAATGGCACCGACGTCTCCATACTGGCTATGGGTTCAAGTTCAAGATTAATATTTTGAATCTCATGGCCATTTTTAGCTTTGATTTTCAAAAAATCGGCATCTCTTTTAACCAAGTAAGCATCTATCTGATTTTCTGGGTGTATTTCAAATACAACAAAACTCATTTGTGATCCCTCTTATTGTTTGTCTTATTCTGCCTATACATACTGGCGTTTATTTTTTTATCATTCAAGTCCATATTAAAAATTTTTCATTGTTCTTGCCGGCAATTTATACCCACAGCCACTCTCCTAGCACGAAGTGCTGATAGCGCACCACGGTGTTGTTAAAAAAGAATTCGTTTAAACGCGCGGAAACTCGCTGCAACGCAGCGACCCGATGAGATGAATATAGAAGCGCCCAATCCTATTGGTTTCGGATGTGTTTATCCGCGAACACAACTGTACAAGACACAACCAGCCTTCCTTCGCGCCCTGATTAACCAAAACCTTTTTGTGTTCTAGGTCTTTTGCTGATAGAGGCTTTTTGGTTCCTCGATGTACGGCAGGCTAAGAGTAGCAAGCTGCCCGATGCGAGCGTGCGAGCCGGCAGCGTAGCCCTGCGCTTGCGCAGGCCTTTTACCATCTTATTAAGTAATAAAAAGCTTTAAATCTTTATAAGAGATAGATAACAACTGTGCACTCACTTAGGGGGTTTCTATTGGTCTTATAGGGGGTTAACTATCTAATTAATTAAAAGCTAACTATGTATAAATTTGGGTTTAAATAGCTTTCGGGGGTCGTTGGTCTTTTTTGAGGGTTCGTTAGGGGAATGTTGGGCATTGTCGTAGCGTATTTCAGTTCATTTTAGCTGGGTTTTGATTGAATATTGAACAGCAAAAAGTGTGCAGGAAGGGTTAATCCTCCCGGCGCTAGCGGGATCGTTTAAAGGCTTTATCTAACTGGAATTTAAGGGATAAAGCTCGTCGAGGTTGAATTCGTGGATGACAGGAATCTGGAGTGCACCATGAAGGGTTCGGGCAATCTTAATGCCCTTCTCTTTTAACTTTTGAAGGTGGCGACCGGCCGCTTGCAAGCGTTCTAAGGGTCTAAAGTGTTCATTGGTTAAGACCTGGATACGCTTCTGGATACGTTCTGTGGTGCTTTTACTGCTAAGGGTGCGTAACTCTTCAAGGCGCTCTTCTTTTAAACCTAGAGCGATCAGGAAGTCTTTAGAAAGGCTTTTAAAGCTTGGGATGGCTTTGTAGTCACCGGTGCGATCTTTAATGGCTACGGCTTTGGATTGAATCACGCCCTTTTTCTTTAACCAAATGACGGCGTCCCAAAAGCGGGCTGTCGGTATCATTTGTTTGCGTTTCTGGCAGAGATACTGTTCACCCAGGGCTTTTGCTATCTCGTTCCAACTTTTGAGGCTTCGGCGTATCCCTTCGTGTTTCATATCGAGATATTGGAAGCTGTAAGTCAGGGTTGCGAAGTCTAACCCATCAATTAAGCGCTTCAAGATGCCGACCACCAGTGCTGAAAAGCTGTGTTGCACTAAACGACGCTCACCGTTCTTATTGACTCGCTCATGGGTTAATAGCCATTGCAACACTTGAGGAGCCTTGCGTGGGTTAACCAGGGCCTCTTCCATTTTTTTATAAAGGCTAATTTTATCGTAAGCCGCAAACTCAGTTTCAATGGGGCTGTTTGCTTGAAGCAAGACGGCGCCAGAGCATTGAGACTCACCAAAACCACCCAGGCTGAATTCATCATAAACGCCCATGTGATTTAAGTAAGCTGCTAAGCAAGCCGTATCAGTTGCTAAAATGCCTTCTGCAGACAGACGAGGACCATAAACTTCTCGAACAACTTCGAAGTTAATAGGTTCGCCGCGATCGAGTTCGTACTGACGTCCAACCTGTACCAGACGACGAATCGAAGCTCTGACTTTCGATCGTCGAAACTGTTTTAGGCCAGTGGGCAAAATGCTTGGTTGCCCGGTTGGTGGTGCGTTTTCTGTCACAAAAACCCCGTAAATCTCTTTTACGAGGCCCTACTTTTGATCAAATAAACGCCAAAACGCAGAAAAAGGCTGTGTTTTGCACGATTAAGAACGCCAAAATTGTTGCGCACTAATCGTTTATTGCGTAACATTATCTCCAGTAGGGCCTCTTCTAAATGAATGGTGGAGCCCGTTTGAGTGCTTTCTGATCGCCAAATCTAGCAGCACTCAGTTTTTCTAAGGCCCGGTTTCTAACCGGGCCTTTTCATTTCTAAATCTTTCTTATCATAAAAGGCTCTTCAGGGATCTTGATAACTGCTTCATCAAATCCCACTCTACGAATATCTTCGATTGCCGCAGGAAGCCTTCGGTACTCCTTGGGTTTGCCAAGAGAGTTCTTCATTACTAGTTCATCATTCCCAAATCCAAATACAACTACCCAAGTTGAACCTTCCTCTGAGAAAGGGCGCACATGGACACACTCCAACTTCCCTTTTTCTTTTAATTCTTTAAATGCATTAACATTCATTGAGGAAGAAACACCCTTGTTTGATTTGAGAAGTACGTAACCACTATATCAATCATTTTAAAAAATGCAACAACGTTAATAAAAATGCATAAAATCATACTTCACACTTATGAATTCATACTTCATACTTCACACTTCATACTTTTATCTTCCCTATCTATATAGGAAACTCTTTCATGATCTTAATCATCGGATGTAATAAAGGTGGTGCAGGAAAAACAACGACGGCCATAAATTTAGCTGTTGCAATAGCTCAAAAAGGTGCAGATGTTTGTCTTGTAGATGCAGACCCACAACGCTCTGCAGCTCGTTGGTATGCTGAACGAGAAGAGGCAGGTATAAAACCTGTAATAACTCTTGTCGAGAAACTAGACAATATTACTCAAACCCTAAAGAGTCTCAGCACAAAGTTTGATCATGTCATAGTAGATGTGGCTGGTCGAAATAGCCGCGAACTCATCACTGGAGCAGTTGTTGCCGATCAGATCATCGCTCCCCACCAGTGTTCTCAACTAGATCTTGATACTCTTGCAGAGCTTGAATCTCAAATTACAAGAATACGTGACCTAAATCCAAACCTTAAGGTTGGCGTATATCACACAATGGCTAGCACTAATCCCGCTGTTAAAGAGACCGAAAGACGTGAATTCCTAGAATTTGTAAACGAATTCAAATCATTTGAACCACTTAAATCAGTAGGTTATTACAGAAAAGCTTATAAAGATTCGGTTCCAGAAGGAAAATCAGTTCTTGAAACAGACAATCAACTGGCAAAAGATGAGATAGCTCAGCTATCGAGGGAGATATTCTAATGGCTATCAAGAAGCCAAGCCAACGCTTCGAGAAGCCTGATGTGACTGCAGAAGCAGCAGAAAAACTTGCACAAGAGTTGGCTGAAAAACCCTATGGCCTCGAGAAGACTGCTTCACCTATTGAGCCTAACATTTTTGAGGGTTCATCTAGAACTACTATTTCATTACCAAAGTCTTTGCTTCGAACCGTAGAAGATGTTGCTATCAAAAATAAGCGATCTGGAAGTGGGCCCAAAAATATCAGTGCAGTGATAAGAGAAGCTCTAGAAGCTTACTTAGAGCTTAACTAGTCAATCTGCCGGATATATCCGGCAGTTACTTCATACCTCACACTTCATACCTCACACTTCATACCTCACACTTCATACCTCACACTTCATACCTCATACTTCATACCTCATACCTCATACCTCATACTTCATACCTCACACTTCATACCTCACACTTCATACCTCACACTTCATACCTCATACTTCATACCTCATACCTCATACTCATACTTCATACCTCATACTTCATACCTCATACCTCATACCTCATACCTCATACCTCATACCTCATACCTCATACCTCAT
>CANMOZ010000066.1 GCA_947499545.1 uncultured Saccharospirillaceae bacterium | reverse complement strand
ATGTTTTAAATCCGTCTATTCGAGGTTGGGGATGAGCGGGGGTTATTCTTTTTTTCGGCGTATTCGTCGTTTAGGATAAGCGTCTTCTTTATCGGCTTTTAGCTGACCATTCGTTAGCTTTTCTAGCTGGCAGGATCGCATCGGTGGGACTTGATCACCCCATAAAGTAATAGCGCTTTTTGATACACCGAGTGCAGTCGCAAGGGCACTTTTGGTCCCATAAAAGCTTAATGCGTCTTCCATTTTCATAAATCACACTCTTATTCTAATTTGAAATTATGTTTATATCTCTTAACTTTATACACTTCAAGACTATTACTACAATTTAGCTTATTATTATCAACACACTGACGCTTAATGGCTATCATATATATGAACACAAAAGAAGAAGATGCGGCGACTTTCGATATAACTGATCTACTCAAGAAAGCATCTCTAAGCGACCCAGTTGAGGTAGGACAGCGCTTGCAACTTGTGCTTGAACTAAAAGGTATGTCAAAAGCAGAGTTAGCTAGAGCCTTAAAAATAACACCTAGCAGCGTTTCACAGTGGATTCGTGGCGTGAATCTGCCATCAAAGAACAAGATTTCTAAACTAGTTCAGGTTCTAGAGTGTGACCCTGAGTGGTTGATGTTTGGAATGGGACAAGCACCTGAAAAAACTACGAGGGTATTAGAAGAAAAGGAATTCGGTGCTTTTGAAACTGGTGCTCGACTTAAGCATCTTATGGAAGTTAACAACTTAAAATCAACCGACTTGGCTTATGAACTGGGGGTCAGTCGTGCAACAGTTTCACAGTGGGTCAATGACATCGCTATCCCAAATGGAATGAGCTTAGTCAGTGTATGTGAAGCCCTCAACTGCACTCCGAGATGGTTACTAAGCGGTAGAAAATGGCCTTCGGATGATGTTACTTGTCAAACAAACGTTGTTAATGTAGCCAGAAAGACAAATCCAAGCAATTGTATAGAACTACCTCTTTTTGAAGCTCAGCAACTGGAATCAATCTATATTGATTCTAATAAATCAATTGAAAGTTTTAAAAGTGAGCTTCAGCATCAAGAGATAAAGCGCCAGTTATATTTCAATAAAAGCACTCTTGATCGCTTAGATAGCAATATCGATGAGCTTATATGCTTAAAACTATACATGCCATCTATGCAACCCTTATTCACAGAAGAGACCACGATTGGCATTGATACAAAGTGCACAGCAATCATAGATGATAAACTGTATGCATTCTTTCACTACGATATTTTAAGAGTCGCACATGTATTTCGCCTACCAAATGGTGCTCTACGTATTTCTCACGAAAACTCAAAGAAATATTCAGATGAAATAATTTCAAAAGAAGAAGCAAATAATTTAGTCATAATTGGCCGTCTTTTCTGGTTCTCCGTAATAATCTAATCATACATCCCCTCTCACTTTACGTAAGCCCTTGTATGTTTGGGCTTTTTTGATTCCTCGCAAAACAAACTTAATCAAAATACATACTTATTGACACAATCATTTTATCGGTATAGTCTAACTTTCGCTTAATTGATAAATATAAACATAATACATTCAAGTAAGGTTGGAATATGTCCATTAGTGATCTTGCAGTTGACAACTATTGCTCATCCGTAGAGCTGCTTAAATTTTGCTCAGCAAATACCGTAAAAGCAATAAGCATCACTCTTGAAATTCAAACAACGTCGAACGAAAACAAGCAGTTAACTTTTTCTCACCATGAAAACAGTATTTCAAAACTAGCTGAAAAGTTAGAAGCGATACACCTTGAAATGTTGTACCTCTCAAGAGGTAAAGCGGATAACGACGAGTAATGTACACCCCCAAAAAACAAAAAGGAGAAAACCCAATGAAGGACCTAAAAAACCAAATCAAAAGTATTCAAGCCACTTACAGCAGAGGCGAAGAGATAGAAAGCAAACTCAAAGATATTGAAGTGGCTAAAACAGATGTCAATGTTAGGGTCCAATTACAAATAGGGTCCTACACCTTTATTCACATCGACGACGAAATTCGTTCATCCATTCTTGCAATCGTCGAGAACGATTTAGAAGAAGAAATCGAACACCTCTATAAAAAATTAAAAAAATACAACATCGAAAAAGAAGCAGCCTAACGCTTTTTAAATTCAACATCCGTAAAACTCATAAACCCCTATATAATAAGGACAAAAACATTATGAGCCCTCAAACCATAAAAGCCTTCATTAAAGCCGCCAGAACATTCCTAGACGTTTTGGAATCCGAAACAGATAGGAAAACCCCGGACCCAGAACCACCCACCACTTCGAAAACCATCGAACAAACACCCGCTAACGACGAAGCGGAAACAGAAACCAAGCCAAGACGTCGCACACGTAAAGCAGCAAACACCAGTAAACCAAAAACCAGCGAACCTGGAACAGCCGAAGAAACCGACGAGCCCGAAGCCGTTGACGTTACCTGGAGAACAGTGCGCGACAAGATGAAAATAGTCGCTAGCAAATGCGGCAAACTCGTCGCTCAAAACATTTTGAAAGAATACAACGTCACTAAATACAGTGAATTAACACCTGAAGACGTCATTGAGGTAAATCAAACCGTCGACAAATTACTAGCCAACATTGAAGCGAACGAGGCGGCTTAAAATGAGCACGCACGCTGAGTTATCACCCAGCAGCAGTCACCGCTGGCTAGTATGCCCAGGCAGTGTGGCCGCCGAACGGGGATTGCCAGACGACAATGACGTGGCAGCCCTTGAAGGTACCGCCGCACACCAATTGGCAGAGCAATGCCTAACGCGTGACTGTGATGCAAAGGATTTTAAAGGCGTAATCTACGAGGTTGAGGGTCAAGAATTTATCGTTGATGACGAGATGATTGCAGGCGTTCAGGAATACCTCGACTGTGTTCGAAGCCTTGAAGGTGATTTATTCGTCGAAGAGCGAGTGCAGTACACCGACTGGGTGCCTAACGGTTATGGAACCGCTGACGCCATTGTCATTAACGATGGTCTATGCAACGTAATCGATTTTAAATACGGCCAATTCCATTTTGTCGATGCTGAAGAAAATTCGCAGTTAATGCTCTACGCCCTTGGGGTGTATCAAGAATTTAATGTTTTGTATGACATCGACACGTTTAACCTAGTGATCGTGCAACCTCGCATGCATAACCACACGGAATTTAGTATTCGTGTGAAAGACTTACTCGAGTGGGCAAGCATCGTATCACGCTCTCCAGAACTCGCATTAAGCGATGACGCACCCAGAATCCCAAGCGAGCAAGGTTGTCAATTTTGCAAGGCAAAGGGGAATTGCAAACCCTTCGCGCAGTTCAATCTTGAATTGATTGCTTCTGATTTTGAATGCATCGAAAGTGAATGGGATTGCCAAGCACTCGACACCCTCACACCCAATGAAATCGCTGCGATTTTAAACCGTAAATCTTTGATTTCAAATTGGCTAAAAGCCCTAGAATTACAGGGTAAAACACTGCTTGAGGATGGTAACGACTTACCAGGGTTTAAACTGGTTCACACTCGCACCAACCGTGAATGGCGTAACCCTGAAGAAGCCGCCCAAGCCTTGAGAGACGCCAAGCTCAAAGTTAAAGAAATTTACCCACCCAAACTGATCAGCCCCGCCGAAGCTGAAAAACTACTCGGTAAAAAACATCCGGTAATCGAATCCCAGGTGGTGAAACCCCAAGGTCGCCCGACCATTGCCCCTGAATCTGATCGCCGTCAACCCATCCAAAACACCGCCGAAGACTTCGCAGACTATTCGAGTCTCGAAGACGCCGCCTAACCCCCAAAATCAAGAGGAAAAACACCATGTCAAAAGACAAAGATGCGCTCAAAACAACCGTTCTAGGCCGTTATGTGGGTGGTCCCATCTTTGAGCCAAAAATATCAGAAGAGGAAGACAGCAGAGGCGAACCCTTTTACAGCGCTTGCGTCATTTTAAATAAAGGGGAAGAAAAGAAAATACACAAAGTTAAAGAGGAAGCTATCAAACAAAAGTTCGGTGATAAGCCACCCAAGACCGACGACTGGACAGTGCGTGAAGGTGACGATGAAGAATACGAAGCGAGCTACGGTTCACTCTTCATCAACCCAAAAAGTAAAAACCAACCCGAACTTGTGATTAGGCGTGCGGGCGTTCTTCACAACGTTACCAAGGAAGACGACTTGCTCTATCCCGGTTGCTACGTCGCCATTTCCGTTAACTCTTTTTGCTACGACAAAAAGCCTGAGAGAAACGTTAAGCGTCCCGGCATTTCACTCAACCTTAGAGGTCTTATGTTTTTAAAACACGGTGAGCGTCTATCCGATGTAGTGAATGCCGAAGCAGAGTTCGACGGTTTTGATTCTGAAATAGAGGATGCAGACGACGATGATATTCCCTATTGATTGGCAAGAGATAGTCTGGTGGATGTTAATAGGCTCCTTTATTACGGGGCTTATCCACTCGGTAT
>CANMOZ010000065.1 GCA_947499545.1 uncultured Saccharospirillaceae bacterium | reverse complement strand
TGCTTACGAGAACAAAACCATTGGAATTAACGAGCACTACTAAGTTGCCATTGGACTAGTGTTTGGGGGCAGGTCAAACGGTATGCTGCTGAACCATCACGCAGCCTGGGCACACAAAACCTTCAGGCCAGCGGAGTTTTTCCAGGTAGGATAAGCAGACATCCTCGGTAGGAAACCAATTAAGAAATTCATTCCAATTCCGCTGATAGTCTTTTCCTGCGACAGGGTCTATCATATGGATATTCATCCAGCCACTATACATTGGTGGAGCTAGATGGATAGCCCATTTAAGCACACAGATATAATCCAGCATCTCAATCAGATTTTTTAGTAATCTGCTTGTGAATACGGGTGTTTCGCAAAGGCCAGATGTCCATCATCGAACGTCAGTTTGGACTCTAACCCCTGGGAACCAGTGGGCTCTAAAGCTCCCTAGACTTTTTTGTAACGGATCCGGTTTAGGGAGTGGTCAGAGTCCCGGGTAAACAGATTGTTAATGTTTAACGCTTGGTACCTATTTGACTTTTCATGGCATCATCGGAGTTCTGATTGAAGGCTTGAATTCCACCAAGAAATTTAAATAAGTCATTATTCATCGACAAAACCAAGGTTGTGTTTTCAGAGATAACTGTGGAATAAGACTGTATGGTGCGAGTGAACTCATAAAGACTCACAGCCTGAGGACTTTGATTGTAGGCAAGTGCATAAATTGCAGTGGCTTTTGCATCAGCCTTACCACGAATTTCCTCAACTTGTTGATAAGCTTCTGACTGTATTTTATCGAGATCTCTCACTCGGTCACCACGTATCCTCGCCGCCTCACCATTGCCTTCAGATAAAAAACGTTCAGCAATTTGCCGACGTTCGCTAATCATCCGCTCGTATATTTTTGGTCTTACAATCGCATTGTAATTGATTCTCTTAAAACGAATATCCAGCAGTTCTATACCAAAAACTTTGACCTTTTCTGATGCTGCTGTAAATATTTCTTGCTCTACAAGCTTTCGTCCTTTATGAATCGGCACCAGCAATCCGATACTCAAGTCAGAATCGATGTCGTTCAAAATGTCTGTCTGCAACGGTTCACGTTCTTTCGAGGTGCGAATGATTTCGATCAGTTCGTGTTTTGCGACGGCGTTACGTGTTTCACTGCCAAGGATATCATCAAGCCGTGATTGAGCACTCCGCTCATCCCTCAATCTTAAAAAGTACTGCAGTGGATCAGTGATACGCCAGCGAGCAAACAAATCAACGGAAATATAGAGCTTATCTTTGGTGGGCATCTCGGACGGATCGCCATCCCATTCCAATACACGTTTATCTATTGCGTTTACTTCTTGAATAAAAGGTATTTTTACATTGAGACCAGCATCGACAATGGGGTTGCCGACGGGCTCGCCGAACTGTGTAATAATGACTTGCTCAACTTCACTGACGGTATAAAGTGCACTTTTTAAACTAAGCGTGACCAGCACTATTAGTCCGATCAATAACAAGATATTTATCCTGCTCATTGTTTCCCACCTGTCTTACTATCCAGGTTTAGTAGAGATAAAACATTTATAGTTTGCTCATCTATAATAATTTTCGAACGAATCTCTGGTAAAATCTCCTGCATTGTCTCAATGTAAATTCGACGTTTGGTTACTTCAGGAGCCTTAATATATTCTACATATAGCGCATTGAATCTAGCGGCATCTCCTTTGGCTTCGTTTATCCGCTTTAATCGGTAACCATCGGCTTCGCGGATTCGCTGATCTTTTTCACCCAGCGCCAGCGGGATGACTTTGTTGTAGTCTCGGCGAGCTTCATTAATCAGCTTTTCTTTTTCCTGCTGCGCTTGATTAACTTCATTAAATGACTCTTGAACCGGTTTTGGTGGATTGATATTTTTCAGTTGAACCTGGTCAATACTGACACCCATCGCATACTTGGTCGATAGTCCCTGCATTTTAATTAGAGCTTCAGACTCTATATCTTGTCGGCCAACCGTAATCACCTCATCGACAGTGCGATCTCCAACAACTTCGCGCATGACCGACTCCGACACATATCGAAGTGTTTCACTGGGCTCTCTTACCTCGAACAAGAACTTAGTGGGAACAGATATTCGGTATTGCACTACCCATTCAACCAGTGCTGCATTTAAATCGCCTGTCACCATTTGGGTTTCACGGTTATGATCATTCTTCCTGGTGCTTTGATATGGATCAATGGCGCCGGGCGTGGCAAATCCAAATTCTTGTTTGAGCTGCCGCTTTACTGGAACAATCGTTGCGGAATCAATGCCTAAGGGAAACATTAGGTGCAGACCAGGCGGTACAGTGTGTACATATCTACCAAAACGTTGTACAACTGCAACGGAGTCACTCGGAACGGTATATGATGCGCTCCAAACGAAAGTACCGAGAACAAAAACTATAACGAGGATTAAAAAGCTAGACGGGCACTTGCCCGGGAGAAGTTGTTTAAAATGGTTATTGCTTTGGGTGAGTATTTTATCAAAATCAGGTAATGAATTTTTTCCAGCTCCCCAGAGATCGTTGGAATTTTGTGGCATACAGTTTGCCTATATATGAGAAGGCGGATAAATCCCGCCATTCCATCCATAATGAAGACGAATACAGAATAAAACAAGGGGCAAGCTCAATAATATTAAAAGCTTCGTTTTATTCAGCCGTTGGTATCTGGATGCACACACAAACTAACAGGCCGTAGTAATATCGGAGCCGTCGTCAATCTGGAGAATCTTAACAACAGAGCTATTGCCCGCGAAGTAGGGATGGCGCAGAATGTTCCTATGCTGGGTCGGGTGTCTGTCGATGAGCCTAGCGGGAGGTTTTGTGGATATTAGCAATCACTTTTCCATGGTCATGCTGTTTGATCAGTTAGGTTTAGCGTCCGATAAGAAAAGCATTAAGTATTTTTTTAAAATACATTCGCTACCTTCCGAATCTAAATTACATGAAGCAAACATTTGGACACCGATCCAGGCCTCTTTCCTTAAAGAGGCCATTGAAGAAGATTCCGATTGGAGCAATGCTGTTGACCATTTAGACGTTGAGTTAAGGAAGTAAAACTCCCTGGCTCCGTTGCAAAAAATCGCCATTCAAGAGCCCTCGATAATGACGAGTTACGAACAACAGCCTTTGCCCTTGCTTTGTGGCGAAAGCTGTATAGGCGGGCATGGTATCGAACCATAGGAGCAATACACACAACAGTCGCCCTCCTTTGGCTTCAGTATTGTATGGCACTGTTGACATTCATAGAACCACTGACACGCATCGATCCGCATGGTTTCCTGTTTCTTGAACCCACATTCCGGACAGGTAATTTCGGATTCTAGAATAACGTCCTGTTTCATAACCGCTCCTTCTAGATTTCTGTTGATGGCTAGCAGCTTCGTTGCAATAAATTCTACGGGACTTTATAACAGCGCCATTTGAAGTCGGACATGGGTACTGCTCAAAGGATTTTTGGGTAGTCTGCCTGAGTGGCGATTTTTTGCAACGGAGCCACTTTTTGTCTCCTTATTCCTAAAAAACTATAGTATATTAGGTTTTTGAAATTGAAGGAGGTTCATGGATGAATAAAATGCTCGTGTTAAAGCGAAGTATGTTGATCCTAGGATAGGCCTACGAATTGGCTGGAATAGTGTTTTACTGGTTTATTGCCTACACCATATTCAAAGGATTGGGCTTCATGGTTTCATTTACGTGATAAATCCAGTCTGATTTAGTCAAGCCGTTTAAATCTATCAATATTAATACTTTATGGCTACGGATTAACCTGATATGACTACACGCATGCCCATGCGCCCGCCCTATACAATGGAGCAAATCGAACGGCTAAGTGAATCATCGCGCTTACGGGCTGAATCGAGAGAAATGTTGTACGAGTATTACAACAACCCCGAATTAAAACAGAGTCATATCAGCGAGAAGTATGGCTTGACGCCTGCTCGGATGAGCCAAATCATTTACCGATTTGAAGTTGCCCTACAGGAAAAAATAAAGGAAGAGGGTCTGACACCTTTCATTGGTTTTTATAAACCCAGAGATTTGTTAGCTGTAGAACGCCTAGACTTTTTTGCCCCAGAGGATGAGCTTGAAGAAAACTTGGAGCCCGAACTGGAAGGTTAGTAGTCCAATATCGAAACCAATATGAACGCTCGACCCTAAAGGTTAGGTGTTTTTTTCATTGATGTAAAGGGTGCAAGATTATGGATGTATGGCATATGCGTCTTACTGACGCCAAAGGCAAGATACCTGAGTGGGTGTGCGGCGAAATGAAGGATATAAAATACGGCGATTATTACTACTTAGAGGATGACGGATACAAGTCCCCCCTGCATCGAGCTGAAAGCGATGCGCAACAAATCACCGATGAAGATGGGGTCGTTTTCTGGGGTGTTCATGGGTCAGCAATGAATTATATGTGACCCTCTTTCATCTCTATATAAAATTAGTTATTCGTAAGCGCTCAACCTTGAAAAGGGTTGGGCATTTTTTTTATCTGGGCTAACCAGACTAGATCGTAAACAGCAAACACATGCCTAAAAACCCACCTCAAATGAAAAAAATATAGAAAGTAATAGCCGGCTCCGTTGCAAAAAATATACGGGGATTCACCTTTCCCTTTACATATAATGACTTCGACATTTGGGTTTAGCTTGAATTCCGAATCACTGATGTGCTCATGATCCCAATGTTTAGTAGCCCTTATAGATTGTGAACACTGTTTAAAAAACTCCGCGAGTTTATCTAAATTGTCAGGGTCAGCCTGTATAACAAGTTCAGATAGGTGTCTTGCAGTATCCGGGGCTGATTTTGTATAGCCGTTTAGTTTCATATTTAGGACTACCCTCCCCGTTTGATGGTTAATTGTCGCATAACAAATATTTATTGAAATGCTCTATATCTCTTTATTCAACGAAGTATGAAGTGTGAGGTATGAAGTATGAGGTATGAGGTATGAAGCATGAGGTATGAGGTATGAGGTATGAGGTATGAGGTATGAGGTATGAGGTATGAGGTATGAGGTATGAGGTATGAGGTATGAGGTATGAGGT
>CANMOZ010000064.1 GCA_947499545.1 uncultured Saccharospirillaceae bacterium | reverse complement strand
TAAGCCTCATAAAGCATTATTTATTTGAGGCTTAAGGGTGTCAATTTGTAAGTATTTTTTCCTCTGGCGGTTTTTCCGATCATATGTTGCATATTGGAATAGATGACTTATGTCATAAACAAAGTATTGATTATCATCATGTGGATTAATCATTGACTTAGCTCAAAAAGTAAAATGAATTCTTTGAAAGAATGCAAAAGCGATGAATCGATATAGTTTTGATAATCCCTAACTAGGAAGTAGGTAGTATGAAAATAAGAAAATTAATTCCTGTATTTATGCTCTCAATGATTGCGTTAAATGGCCAAGCTGAGGAGCATATAAAAGAAGTGGCCACCATCCCTATGCATGTAGATGCTGTTGAAAGCTTTTACTATAGACCTAGACCACTTAATATCCCAAAGAGAGAGAGTTTGGTGTTTTTGGGAGATGTGCTCTACCTTGAGTCCTCAGATGACAACTTAAATTAGTACTTAATACACCCCAGCAAGGCCACATTCCGTGGTCTTGTTTCATTCCCTCCTTTATACCCTGTTACAAATGAATGATTGTGTTGCCCTGTATGGGAAACCGTGACGTCATGGCGATGAGCACCGTTGAATAAGGTGTTAAATCGGTGTTGGTGATGTTCGGCTTTTGAAATATACAAACTGTGCTCATGATCACCGTTGGATTTAATGGACACGGTATGAGAGTGGGCACCTGCGCTTTGAGTGCTGCGAGCGGAATAAGCATTGCTTGGGTGATTGACTTCCCAACCGGCAGCACCCCCTGCTCCTCCACGAAGCGGGGCGTTAATAATATGGGTATGAGCACCTGCCGGGGCTGTACCCACATGGTGTGAATGATACCCGTTAATCGTGGTGGTGCCGTAGTGAATGTGACTCCCCGAAAGTTCTGTTGTGCCACCATGCGAATGGCCACCGGTATGATTCGTAGCTGCTGTGTGGCTATGGTTACCAGCGTCTAAGGTTAAGCCATCGTGATTATGGGATTTATACAAATCTTCTTGAGCTGTTCCTAAGACTCGATTGGCGTCTATCCCTCTATTGTTATCGAGAGCCCGAATAAACTCCCCGCGTAAATCCGGTAAGGTAAAAGAGCTAAGGCCGTCACCGGGACCAAACTGTCCTGGGGTTTTACTTGATTCACTGGCCGCTAAGTTACCGCTGTTTTGGGCAAAGTCCCAAAGCCCTGGGTAATCACTGCGCAACACCGATGTGCCATCACAGATTAACCAGCCATTGGGTGCATTAGCCGCTGGGAAATAAGCGACTTGCCCCACAAATAAGGATTGTATGTAATGATGCAATGCATCGACTGTGGGTACTTGATCATGTTTTGAAGTGAGAACACTTTCTTGGTCAGCGAGCTGCACAACCCCTTTGCGTTCATAAGTCGCCGGTGGGCTGATTAATTCAACACTACCAAATTCAATGTTGTCGGTGCTAGCATGCGTGAGGGTAATATCAATCGCGAGCAGTAGCGTTGCCAACTTGTTTTTATCCAGCACCCAACCCTTGTCAGCTTCTTGGGAATACAAAGCAAATAAAATTCCGGAATCTGTATAAAGCCCAAACTCACCCACTTCGTATTCGTCAGGGCCTTCGTCTTTTAACGTAACGTGAATTAAATGCTCTGCAATCACTTCACCTGATACGGTGTTAAGTGTTTTAAAGGGTTCCTGTAATTCGGTTTGGGAAGATTTTGCTGTGTATTGCCCACGGCCTAATTTAGCGTGGGTTAACCGCATCGCTTTAGAGCCGTCATTTTGTGCATTAACGAGTTCTGCTAATCCTTGATCGGTGATGACTATATCGATGCTCATAGGGTTGTTCCTGATAAACGTACCAATTGATAGGCTCTGGCTTTGGCGAAGGAGTGCACGTTGGCTTCTGCCTCTAACCCTGCAAAGGCGGTAAACTCATCACGTAGACCTTTGGCAGCATCAATGGCTCGAATAATGTCCGCTTGAAAGTTGCGATCATTTGCAAGGCCACCACTCAACCAAACTTCAAAAGTATGAGGTTCGCCTTTAGGTTCTTTTTCAAACCACAAACGCAAAGTTGCCTCAGACCCAAAGGCTTTAACGGCTTGTTTCACGGCATAGACAGTGCCTTTGCGTTTATGAATGTCGAGCGACATTTTGATTTGTTCGCGCTTTACTTGCTCAGGCCAGGCATCGTTCCAAGTGTCTACCGAATAAGACCAAGCTAGAAACGGCAGCATGTGCTCTGGGCATTTATCCGGGTCCCAAGCATCACTGATATTCAACGGCAGTTGATAGGTGGAAAAAGTTGTTGCTTCTAGGGCACGCTCAAGTGGGGAAGCATTGGGTGGTAATAAGGATTCCATCAGAGCACATCCTCTGGAATGCGAGCGTCAATGTTAATGGCTTTGCAATACGCACTAGTGGTTGAGTCCACTTGAATGTCAGCCGAAGGCTCAACGAGTTCTACATGATCGACCCCTGCTTGATGCAACTGAGAATGCAGTGTTGAGCGATAAACACGACTCCCCAATTTCCATTGCTCATTAAGGTAATCAGTCACGGCCTTACGGGCTTGATCTAAAGCCATATCAGAATAGCGATGCTCTTTAAAATGCAGCGTCGCTTTCACGTTAAACTCAATCACCTTTGCAGGGAGTACTTCAACAAAGTCCGTTAAAGGCCGGATTTCATCTTCATTTAAATACGCGTTAACGGCATCGAGCAGTGCTTGGTCTGGAGTGCCATTGCCTTGATTTGATAAAACATAAATCAACACATGCCCAGGTTCTGAGCGGGTCGCGTAAACATCATTTACAAAAGGGTGAGCGTTTAAGCCGTGCGCAATATAACCCTCTCTGGAACCTGCGGTTGTTAAGCTTTCGAGCATTAATTGGGAACGTTTACGCAGGCGAGCATCGGACTCAATAAAGTCAGGGGATTTTTTAGCATCGTTAAAGCGAACCACAGCCCGAATGATGCCGTAAAGAGACGCAACGTAATCCAGATTCGTGCCTTTGGAATGCGTCAGTAATACTTGGCGGCACGCTTCATTGATGCGTTCCCTAAATTTCAACTCACGATAAGCAGAAACCTCAATAAACTTTAATAACGGATCGCTCTCAGTATAGCCTTGGTATTCAGGGCAACGCTGTTTAAACTCAGCGAGCAGTTCAGTTTTAATGGATTCAAAGGTTTTATCTTCGATGATGTCAGGCGGTGGCAGATGATCAATGCCGACTTCTTTTTCAACCGGTGGCGTTAATCTCATGGATTCAACTCCAAACCCTCAAGGGTCAGCGTGGCACCGTTTTCAATTTTACCGGTTAAGGTCAAAACCAACTTGCCCGGCGACACCACCCGCGCTTCCACTTGCTGCAATTTAAAACGAGGCTCCCAACGTTGCAGGGCTTTAGCAGTAGCAGCATAAATACGGTTTTTGGTCGTTGCGTTTAAAGGGGCATCAATCCACAAATAAAGATCGCTGCCATAGTCACGCAGCATCACCCGACTACCCAGTGGGGTCGAAAGAATGTCAATGATGGATTGCTTGAGATGGTCCTCAGTCGAGAGCCACTTGCCTGTTAGGATGCTCATACCGTTCATAAGCATGAGGATGCGGAAAGAGTGAGATTATTTCCTCTGGCGGTTTTTCCCTGGGTGTTTGGCTAGGTAGCAGAGGGGATTACCATTTGGTTACAGTCACACAAAGTAAGCATAAGAACCTGGGGTTTTTAAGTTGCAGATACTATAAAAACAAACCGTTACACTTTTACATCATGATCAGAACGGTAGAGCATGCCAATCTACATCTACCATTGCCTGTATGGGGTAATGTAAATTAAATGGTAAATGATTAGAAAATGGATATGTACGCTGAAATAGATAAAGCTATAGAGTACCATTTAGCTTGGAAACGAGAACTAAACCTAATAATTTTAAGCGGTTATAGTCCTAAAGGTTCCAAATTCATTACACAAGGAAAAAATAACAAGCTGAATCAATGGCTTCAGGAAAATATTCCAACAAAAATACGCTATGACAGGCATTACAAAAGAGTTAAAGCGATACATAAACAGTTTCTAAAGGTAGCTGAGAGAATTGTTGAGATGTCTATATCAGGCAGAATAGTTGAAGCGAAAAAATTAATAAGTGAAGGGAGTGAATACGAAGCTGTCTCATATAAGCTCATCAATGAACTAAACTTTTGGAAGGTTCAATTCATAGATGCCGCATAGGAGTGTTGAATAAATGGATGTTATTGATTCACTCAAACGCTTGCATAAATCGATTCTTGAAGATTATAAAGAAAGTAATAATATTGAGTCGTACGAACAAGTAGCCAAACAACTGCACATTCACGTCAGTAAGGTTAATGCAGTAGGTCATGGTTACGGTATGTTTGATGACAGTGAAATTAATAAGCTTTCATTAGCAATGAACGACTCAAATATAGAAGAAGCTAAGCCCAGCACATATCTCAATAAGCATTAAATTAAAGTTTTTCTGTAGACAGTTTCAATAATTATTCCACAAGGGATTGAATCCCGATGGAAGCGCCTGAAGCACCTCCGACATGCTCTGGACCATGTTAACCTAATTCTACTCTCTGACATTACAGGCATGCCTGAGGCTCATATACAGGTGAAAAATATGGACATTTATTAAAAATGATAATTTCAAGTAAAGACTATGCCATTATGTGATCATCTGGTAATCAGGGTGTTTAGACATGCAGCCAATGTATATAGAATTCAATGAACTACCCCACAAGCACCGAACCACTCCCCCCGGCAATCTTAGAACCACAGCTAATCGGATCACCCGCCCGCGCTAGAGGTTTGCCGTTCACCAAGACAGATTGACTACCACCCACCACAACACCGTCATGGCAGCGGGGCCTGGAATTACAATGGGTGTTCCACTTGTCTCCTTGAACGTGTACGGCTTTACCATTGACGTAAACCCCTGAACTCGAAGCCTTTCCGGGGCGAGGTGGGAAATCGTCATGGCCTGTACAAAGGTCGCCCTCAAGGGCTGCTGGGGATTTCATAATATATGAGCCTTTTGTACATTGG
This sequence comes from uncultured Saccharospirillaceae bacterium, assembly GCA_947499545.1. Classification (GTDB taxonomy): domain Bacteria; phylum Pseudomonadota; class Gammaproteobacteria; order Pseudomonadales; family Oceanobacteraceae; genus CANMOZ01. The sequence goes on along the minus strand of CANMOZ010000064.1, from coordinate 340 downwards.
TTAATGAATCTTTAAATACATAGCTTTTGGAAAGGGAGCCCTGAAACGGGGCCTCTTATTAATAATGAATGCTTTGAGTTGGGGGTGATCGTTTCGTTCAGTTCACCCTTGATTTCAACCACCTAGCTGTACCGGGTTGAGCAATGCCCCGTTTCGGGGAGTAGCTCAAAGTGGGGGGCAAAACACCCCCCTAATTTATGGTCAGCAATTTATACGTTTTTTAGGGGGGGGGGTAACAATTCGTTACCCCTGCAGTTTTAGCGATATGAGTGAGGGGGAACGATTCGTTCCTCCCCCTTTCCCATTTATTGTTTAAGCGGCTTTAACTTCAAGTAGGTCG
>CANMOZ010000063.1 GCA_947499545.1 uncultured Saccharospirillaceae bacterium | reverse complement strand
ACGCTCATGAGCATGACTGATCCATACAAAAATGCTTGTGCGGTGGGTGGTGCTCCTTTCCAAGACAAGCACGAAAGGAATGTATACGAGAGATCAAGCAGTGGTGGCTCTGGTGGTGGTTCTAATAAAAAGGATGATGATAAGAAAAAAGACGATGATAAAAAGTGCAAAAGGTGCGGCAGTGTAAACTGTAAAGGCACTGTAGGAAACTTCAAAGGTAAAGGCGAGAACACTCGAAATTACAATACATACACCAAGGTAATGAAACGTCGTTATGGAGAATTTCCCAAAAAGCACCCATGGTATATTGGGTTAGGAAGTCTTGAAGTACATCATGTGATTCCCTGTGAAGCAGTCAAGGATCCAAAATGGAGAAAGCAGTTTGATATCTATAGCTATGATATTAACGAAGAGCACAATGTAATCACTTTACCAGGATCATCAAAACTTGCTTGTGAGCTTGGTGTACAGCGCCACAAAGGGAATCATGAAGACGGGATAGCTCTAGAACCAGGCTCTCCTGAGCTAAAAGCACTAGAAAGGGCTGAAAGTGAGGGTGATTTTCAAAAAATATCATCATTCAACGAAACGTTATTCAATCAAAACCCAGATTTTCGTTACCCAAAGGCTACTGAGGAAAAGCTACTTGATATTGCTCGGTTAGAAAGAAAAGGATTTTTTTGCACAGATGAGAAAGGAAAGCCCCTAAGTAGAAAAGAAATAGAAAAATCATTTGAGTTCGAAATGCGAGATATTAGTGAAGAGATTCTTACTTATATTGATGACTTTACGTGGACCATTGCACCTGATAACAGAGATTATTTACCAAACTCGCCCATTGGTTGTGGAGATATAGGTGGAAAAATTAAGAAAAAAGATCGAAGTAATCCATGTTCTAAAGAACGTGATCATGGGCTAAAGATGAAATCAGGTAGAAACTATTTAAGACTAGGATACTAAAATGGACGGCAAATACGATAAAGAATATTATCTTCTCAAGGAGGTTGCCCCGGCTACCTCTTACATGCTTCAAGAAAGAGAAGACTCTGGAGTATCTAATCCAGATAATGGTTTTATATTGCAATCACCTTATCCAATTCATAATGATATAACGGGGGTTGGTATAGTTCATGTTCACCAAGGTGATGAAGAAACGTTTCAACCCTGCGACTTCCATAAGTTACCAGATGTCCTTATCTCTAAACGTTTCAAAAAATTTCTAGAAGAATTCGATCTCCCAAAACTAGGCTTTTATGAAGCAGAGATTATTACATCAAAAGATGTCTTTCCAGATTTTCATTTAATGCACCTTTATAATGAAATTAATGCAGTACATCCGGATCGTTCAGTGTTTAGAGGTAGTATTGAGAGGTTTAATATTAAATTAAGAGAGCTGTCCCTTAATGAAGCTGAATTGGATCGTTATGAGCTAAAGAGTAGATCAATGTTTTATTTGCAAGGCTGCTCTCGCTTCGTTGTGCATGAGAGCATTATTGAAGCAATAAAAGCTACAGGGTTAACTGGGATCGGTTTTACCCGAGTAGACAAATGGAATATTGGAAGTATGTTCGACTAAAACTAAAAAGCGGTACTTCGGTGCCGCCACTTTTCACCCCACAAGCACCGAACCACTTCCCCCGGCAATCTTAGAGCCACAGCTAATCGGATCACCCGCACGCGCGAGAGGTTTACCATTCACCAAGACCGACTGGCTACCACCCACCACTACACCGTCGTGGCAACTAAGTCTGGAATTACAATGGATGTTCCACTTGTCACCTTGAACATGCACCGCTTTGCCATTGACGTAAACCCCTGAACTCGAAGCCTTTCCGGGGCGAGGTGGAAAGTCGTTATGGCCTGTACAAAGGTCGCCCTCTAGGGCTGCTGGGAGGTTCATTCTATTGTAATCTTTCGCTCGTTACACCGCTCTTTACAATTAAAATCAATATGCCAATTGGAGCAATCAGGATGGCGGCACACCAACAAAAACTAATAGTGATAAGTTTTGTAAAGAGCATTAAAACTGCGTTTACTATGAATTGATTATTACCAGTGATGAAATCAACAGCGCTTTCATAAACATATCTAGAATAAGGGTATAAAATGGTGTTGATGAGAACGTAAAGCAATAGTGGAATTTCTTCGAATTTTGGATGCGCAATTTGATAAAAAAATAACCCCATTAATGCTCCAAAAAATAAGTGGCGCAAAAGGGTTGGTAATGGCATTAAAGAAAAAAATCTTTTTATTATTTCCATAGTTGATAGTCCAATTAATATAATCAAGCAGCAAACTTTATATAAGAGTCGCCACCTATTCCAGGTCAATATCAGTCTTACGCATCTGCTTGTGATAGCAGTGATGCTGCATATTCTAAGGAAATATAGTTCTTCTGCCTTAATTCAGTTCAATTAATGCTCCATTGACCTTAACCCCACTGGCATTTAGAACAATTGAACTGCCGTTTGATTCCATTTGTATGGCCTCCCCGGTCAACTGAGTTTGACTACCACCAGACTTGAGTTGTATTGATACTTGATCGACCGCAACCTCACAACCCCCAACCTCTGCGGTTAGGCAATGCACGGAGCTGTCATACTGCAGCTTGGTGCCATCGTCGAACTGGATGAGGTCCAAGGTTTCATCATCGGAAGGGGCTTCAATCCCTCCACCATACAACTGACCAACGATAACAGCTTGATTTAATTCACCAGATGGAGCGACTAGAACCACTTGCTGCCCAACCCTTAATGGCCGCCACCTGATAAAGTTATTGCCAATCTCAGCGGGCCAAGGCAACCAAGCCGTTTGTGTCTCGCCCATTGCAACACGTAGTTTTTTGTCAACGTGGTTGGTTTCTTGTATCACGCCGATCTTAACGATATTCGCAAGGCGCCTTTCTAATTCGGCAAGCCCCCAAGTGTTCATGATTCGATGCCTGGTGTGGTGATTTTCGTAGGAGGGGTTAAGGCTTCCCATTCACTGTTAGGATTGGCTGGGTCTTTAGGTTTAGCCCGAATGGGTTGGCTGTTATTTTTGGCAAGTTGATTGGCCACTCTAGCTGGGAAAGCTTCGTCGTCCCAAACGCTCTTGCCAATCCAAAGTTGCTGCGAGAATTCCACACTCCAAATTAAGGAACGGTCAATGCTGGGTTCAAATTGATCTATCCCAAAACGTTCAACCTGTGCAGGGAAAATTCCCGTTAAGCCCCAACGCTGAACTTTAATAAATAAGGCAAGATCACTGCTGAGTTTGCGGATGCTTCTTTCGGTGTTGGGTTCATTGTTGTTAAACATGACATAAAGGGTAAAACTGGCATTGACTGGTAACGCTTCATCGCCGCTGTCTTCGTCGGGTAGGATTTCCATCTCGGTCAATTGAATGGAGAGCGCAGGCTTGGGTATTCGGTTTAACGGTTGATCCGAATAATCAAATACATTTTGAATGTTTGGAAACCCTGCTTTCAAAGTGTCAATAATGGCTTGATGCAGTTGATCTAAATCGAGTGCGTTCATGCTTTGCCTATTGGTAAGGTAGTACGGGCGGTTAGGTCGCGTTCAAAGTGGTTTCTAAAAATAGGCTCAACCTCAGTAAAGATGTTGTCTTCTACAAAGACTTGAATCTGATCAGCTACAGGCAATTTGCATTCGGCAATGGGGTAACGTCTTTTACCTTTTCGATAATACAGAGTACGTTTGCCATTGGGCTTGGCACCGATAAAAGCCCCTTTAAATGGGTGACCTTTAAAGGTTGCGCCTTCGGAAGTCTTTCTCGCTCTGCCTTTAAACGCTGATACTGGTAAATCATTGGCACCAAACCAAATACCCGCCTCGTTACGATTGCCCACTTTGGTGAGCTTGATCATTTTCAAGCGACGCTTTAAGGCATTGTTGTTGCGCAGCTCTAATTCAGTTCTTAAAGCTTTACCGGCTTTGCGTCTTAAACTGGCAGCCGTCCGTTTTAACGATCGCTTTAACGAGTAGTCGACTTGCCTTTCAGTGGCACTAAGTGAGTAAGCTAAATCGTCTAAACCATTTTCTGCAATATCGATATGAAGCATGAGGTTAACCCTCTTCAGACAACTTTACGATTGCTAACCCGGTGCCGTCGTGGTCGGGGTAGTGTTCGACTCGAAAGGTTTTGCCTTCGATTTCTATGAGGTCTCTAGGGGTTAGGTCTTTTAAATCCTGATAGGAGCCTGTGATTTGAGGTTGATTGATTTCGTAATCGATTTGACCTAGATATGAATCGATGGGGTGAGTATCGAATTGAGCTAGTACAACTTTGTTTTGAAATGACACTTCCACCGCGAAGTCATCGAGATGGAAGAAGTCATCGAGGTTGTCACTTTTCATCGGCGTTGGATTTTACGGGCTCGGTTTTTTTATTGCTGGTCCGCGTTGATTTGGGTTTTTCTTCCAGCACTTCAACCTTGCCTCGATAGAGAAGGTTCTTGAGTGCATCCCCCTTAACCTCGACTTCCGTACCCGGGGTAATAATGCGACCTTCTAATACAAAGGCCGCCGTGGCTTTAACTCTTAAGTGGCTCATAATGATCTTCTTTTATTTTAATTTGTGAGAGTGTCTTAGCCTTCTGTAGAAGCTTTTTTACCGATGCAAAATGATTCAGCTCGGCGTATAGCAAAATCCACATCTTGAATGGTGACAACCCTTAACCCTGCTTCACGACTTAAAGAATACGGATCAACCATCATGTGCAGGCCACCCCAGAGCGCAATCAAGAAGTCATCAAAATTGCCGAAGAGTAAATCGCCAAGGTTGAGTTGGTTAGTGACTTCAGTGCCGTAGCCATTGAGTGTGTCACCCGGTTCCCAGACCGTAGAGCCATTGGTGCCTTTGAATTTCTGTGCTGTTTTAAAATAACCTTTCATACGAGTGTTAAGGATGTAGCGCATGCGTTGAGCCAGTGCATTATCGGCATTGATTTCCGTTTCGAGTTGCACCACTTCTTCGTAGGTCGGGTTTTCGGCTTTAAAAGCGACTGCATTAATACCGGCCTGATTAAATAACCCCAAAGGCATTTTGTTGGTGCCGGTACCGTAAAGTGCCGCACTGTCGATGCCCAATGCTTGGGCTTTAGCGAGATCTGAGCGCACAATATTTTCTACGTCTTGGCTAGACTGATTCATCAGCTTGCGGCTGAGATCCACATAAGCACCAATGGATTTCGGCGTCATGCTGATTTGACCGAAGGTTACGCCGGTTTCAGGGACTTTTTCATGTTCACCGACCCAGTAGCTGCTCGCGCCGCCAGTTTGTTTGGGGATTTCAATGTCGCCACGTAAGCCTGTCATGGTTTTGCAGATGCGCATCATCACCGCGTTATTACGCAGTAAATCAATATAGGAGCTGGCTAAGTGATCCGTAGCGATGGTGTGGCCACCGGTTTCAGGCGTGCCTGCTAGTTGCGTCCGTTTTTGCAATATCTCATCAGGGACAAATATGCCTTGTGAGTCTTTTCCTGTGCGTTTGGCGTAGGCTTCGCTGACTTCGATCTCAAAGGCCGCTTCTTCTTGGGCGCGTCGACTGGAAGGGTTTGCCAGAGCATTAATCGCACGTACAAAGCTGAATCGATTGACGTCACGTTGATTCAATCCTAACTCTGAAGGAGACGAAGTTGAGTGAGTAGGGCGACCGTTGAGCATGGTGCGCATGTCGGTTGGTTGTTGGCCATGACGCTTGATCCAGGATTCGAATTCATCCAGGGTGCCGTTATCGATTTCACGCAAAAAGCGTTCGCCTAAGTCTTCACATTCAAAACGTTTAGC
>CANMOZ010000062.1 GCA_947499545.1 uncultured Saccharospirillaceae bacterium | reverse complement strand
ACGCTCATGAGCATGACTGATCCATACAAAAATGCTTGTGCGGTGGGTGGTGCTCCTTTCCAAGACAAGCACGAAAGTAATGTATACGAGAGAGCAAGCAGTGGTGGCTCTGGTGGTGGTTCTAATAAAAAGGGTGATGATAAGAAAAAAGACGATGATGAATGTGTAAGGTGCGGCCAAGTAGATTGCAAAAATAAGGTACAGACAGATGTAGGAAAGGGTGAAAATCATCGGAATGATACCACTTTATACAATGGAATCAGAAAGCGATACCCTGGTTTTCCAGAAGCTCATCCATGGTACCAAGGCGCTAATAGTCTCGAAGTGCATCATGTTATCCCATGTGAATCTGTAAACAATAAAGCATGGCGTGAAGTTTTTAACCGTTATGGTTACGATATTAATGAAGAGCATAATACTCTTACTTTACCAGCACTAGCTGCCTTAGCTTGTGAGCTAGCGGTACCTCGTCATAAGGGTAATCATGGTAGAGGTATTGCTCTAGATAAAGCTAGCAAGCTGAGAGAATTAGAAGGCATTGAAGAAAAAGATGACGCAAAAGAACTCACAAAGTTTTATAGGGATTTTTATAAAACTGAAAGCCTTAAAAAATATAGGTATCCAAAAGCTGTTGGAAAACTAATAGCTACCATCAAAAAAGCAGAGTCTTTGGGGGCTTTTTGTAAGAAGGGCGGCAAGAGTTTATCCAAAGATGAAATTAAAGCTGCTTTTGAAAAAGAAATGAACTCGCGTAGTAAAAAAATTCTTGCCTACATTGATCGATTTACCTGGACCATTGCAGCAGATTCAAGAGACTATATGCCTGGCTCTCCCTATGGTTGCAGTGGAGCAAAAGGCATTACAGATAAAAAAAGAGGCAATCATTGCCCTCACAATAGAAATCATGATCTTGGCTTTGGCAAACACGCATTCAACTTAAAACTTGGACATTGATATGATCGGAAAATACGACAAGGAGTACTATCTCCTGCAAGAAGCGGACACGGCTTTGGACTATATGCTTGCAGAACGTGAAGATTCTGGTACTTCCAAAAATGGAGATACTAGAATGTTTATGCCTAGATCAATTAGAAGCTCTGTAACTGGAATTGGTAAGATTGAAATTACTGATGGCGATGAGGAGGTGTTCGTACCTAGTGATTTTCACTTGTTATTTGGATTGCTCTTATCAGAAAAAGCTTGCAATTTGTTTAATGAGTTTAATTTATATAATACAGATTATTATGAGTCTGAAATTATCACCAAAAATAAAATCTGGAAAAAACACTTCCTAATGCATTTGTATAACGAAATAGATGCTATTCACCCTAAACGCTCTGTTTTTGATGGTTCAGTTGAAGATGTGGATATAATGCTTGAAAAACTTTCACTGAATGAAGATAAACTTGATGAAATAGATATAGATAAACGTCTAATATTTAATTTGGCTGGTTGCGCCGAATTTGTTGTGCATGAATCAATCATTAAAGCAATAGAAGACACCAAATTAACAGGTGTTGAAGCCATTAGAGTAGATAAATGGAATATTGGAAGTATGTTCGACTAAACCTAAAAGGCGGTACTTTGGTGCCGCTACTTCCTACCCCACAAGCACCGAACCACTTCCCCCAGCAATCTTAGAACCACAGCTAATCGGATCACCCGCACGCGCTAAAGACTTGCCGTTCACCAAGACCGACTGACTACCACCCACAACCACACCATCATGGCAGCGGGGTCTGGAATTACAATGGGTGTTCCACTTGTCTCCTTGTACGTGCACCGCTTTACCATTGACGTAAACTCCTGAACTCGAAGCCTGTCCGGGGCGAGGTGGAAAATCGTCATGGCCTGTGCAAAGGTCGCCTTCAATGGCTGCTGGGAGTTTCATAAGATATGAGCCTTTTTGCTTTGGTTATTGATAGCGAAACTTTTGTATGTCAAGTCTATTAAACAATATGGTTATGCTGGATCACACAAGAACTCTGGCATGTTTTTCCAAAAACAAACTATTGCACTTGAAAACTCTTCGATATGATTTCGTGTAATTTTTAACTCAGTATAATTAAGATACTGAGGGTACTTTTTCGTTAAATTATCAAATGACCCACCTTGGCCATGTTTATATACATTAACAACTAATCTGCAAGCATCTAAAGTGCTGTAAAAACCTTCTTTTTTTACGTTGTAATTTAATTTTTCAAATAAATCAAAGATATCTAAAAGTTTCGCATTCCAAATGAGTTTAGAGTAGTTTGTATCGTGACTAACCATCCACTCTCTTATCTTTTTGTCCCACTCATGGTACATGCCAGCTACTATGCTCAGTATTGTTCGTTCAAATAAATCATCAAGTAACATATAAAGATTATTACCAAAATCCTCCGCTTCTTCAAGAAAATCCATTCCATTATGACGATCAGGATTAAACTCATGTTTATTTTCTACCAGCCATTTTTTTGCGGCATCTTCAGCTTCTTGATGAATATTATTAAACTGATTCAATAGGCGCATTGAGGCTTGATCCACATAAAACAAGTGTTCTTGTATCAACATATCACGTCGCCAGTTACTTAAATGAAAAACGAAATCATAAGTCATACATTGATTCACCCTGCTACCTAATTCAACTCAATTACAGTTCCATTCACTTTAACCCCACTGGCATCGAGCACAACCGAGCTGTCATTGGAATCAAGCTTGATGGCCTCTGTAGTTAAGTTTAGTTTGCTAGCACCACTCTTTAGCTGTATTGCTGCTTGATCGATCTTAAACGAACAACCCCCAACCTCTGCAGTTAGGCAATGAGCCGAGCTGTCATACTGCAGCTTGGTGCCATCGTCAAACTGGATGAGGTCCAAGGTTTCATCATCGGCTGGGGCTTCAACCCCTCCACCGTACAACTGACCAACGATAACGGCTTGATTTAATTCACCGGATGGAGCAACCAGAACCACTTGCTGCCCAACCCTTAACGGCCGCCACCTGATAAAGTTATTGCCAATCTCAGCGGGCCAAGGCAACCAAGCCGTTTGTGTCTCGCCCATTGCAACACGTAGTTTTTTGTCAGCGTGGTTGGTTTCTTGTATCACACCGATCTTAACAATATTCGCAAGGCGCCTTTCTAATTCAGCAAGTCCCCAAGTGTTCATGATTCGATGCCTGGTGTGGTGATATGAGTCGGTGGCGTTAAGGCTTCCCATTCACTGTTAGGATTGGCTGGGTCTTTAGGTTTAGCCCGAATGGGTTGGCTGTTATTTTTGGCAAGTTGATTGGCCACTCTAGCTGGGAAAGCTTCGTCGTTCCAAACACTCTTGCCAATCCAAAGTTGCTGCGAGAATTCCACACTCCAAATTAAGGAACGGTCAATGCTGGGTTCAAATTGATCTATCCCAAAACGTTCAACCTGTGCAGGGAAAATTCCCGTTAAGCCCCAACGCTGACCTTTAATAAATAAGGCAAGATCACTGCTGAGTTTGCGGATGCTTCTTTCGGTGTTGGGTTCATTGTTGTTAAACATGACATACAGGGTAAAACTGGCATTGACTGGTAACGCTTCATCGCCGCTGTCTTCGTCGGGTAGTATTTCCATTTCGGTCAATTGAATGGAGAGCGCAGGCTTGGGTATTCGGTTTAACGGTTGATCCGAATAATCAAATACATTTTGAATGTTTGGAAACCCTGCTTTCAAAGTGTCAATAATGGCTTGATGCAGTTGATCTAAATCGAGTACGTTCATGCCTTACCTATTTGTAAGGTAGTACGGGCGGTTAGGTCGCGTTCAAAGTGGTTTCTAAAAATAGGCTCAACCTCGGTAAAGATGTTATCTTCTACAAAGACTTGAATCTGATCAGCTACAGGCAATTTGCATTCGGCAATGGGGTAACGTCTTTTACCTTTTCGATAATACAGAGTACGTTTGCCATTGGGCTTGGCACCGATAAAAGCCCCTTTAAATGGGTGACCTTTAAAGGTTGCGCCTTCGGAAGTCTTTCTCGCTCTGCCTTTAAACGCTGATACTGGTAAATCATTGGCACCAAACCAAATACCCGCCTCGTTACGATTGCCTACTTTGGTGAGCTTGATCATTTTCAAGCGACGCTTTAAGGCATTGTTGTTGCGCAGCTCTAATTCAGTTCTTAAAGCTTTACCGGCTTTGCGTCTTAAACTGGCAGCGGTGCGCTTTAATGAACGCTTTAACGAGTAGTCGACTTGCCTTTCGGTAGCACTCAGAGAATAAACTAAATCGTCTAAATCATTTTCTGCAATATCGATATGAAGCATGGGGCTAACCTTCTTCGGACAACTTGACGATTGCTAACCCGGTGCCATCGTGGTCGGGGTAGTGTTCGACGCGAAAGGTTTTGCCTTCGATTTCTATGAGGTCTCTAGGAGTTAGGTCTTTTAAATCTTGATAAGAGCCTGTGATTTGAGGTTGATTGATTTCGTAATCGATTTGACCTAGATAGGAATCGATGGGGTGAGCATCGAATTGAGCTAATACCGTTTTATTTTGAAATGACACTTCCACCGCGAAGTCATCGAGGTGGAAGAAGTCGTCGAGGTTGTCATTTTTCATTGGCGTCGGGTTTTACGGGATCGGTTTTTTTATTGCTGGTCCGGGTTGACTTGGGTTTTTCTTCCAGCACTTCAACCTTGCCTCGATAGAGAAGGTTCTTGAGTGCATCCCCCTTAACCTCGACTTCCGTACCCGGGGTAATAATACGACCTTCTAATACGAAGGCCGCCGTGGCTTTAACTCTTGAGTGGCTCATATATGCATTCCTTTAGCTAGATGCCTTTCTAAAAAGGATTATCCTTCTGCTGAGGCTTTTTTACCGATGCAAAAGGATTCAGCTCGGCGTATTGCAAAATCCACATCTTGAATGGTGACAACCCTTAACCCTGCTTCACGACTTAAAGAATACGGGTCCACCATCATGTGCAAGCCACCCCAGAGCGCAATCAAGAAGTCATCAAAATTGCCGAAGAGTAAATCGCCAAGGTTGAGTTGGTTGGTGACCTCTGTGCCGTAGCCATTGAGGGTGTCACCCGGTTCCCAGACCGTAGAGCCATTGGTGCCTTTGAATTTTTGAGCGGTTTTAAAATAGCCTTTCATGCGTGTGTTAAGGATGTAGCGCATGCGTTGGGCCAATGCATTATCTGCATTGATTTCCGTTTCGAGTTGCACCACTTCTTCATAGGTTGGGTTTTCGGCTTTAAAAGCGACTGCATTAATACCGGCTTGATTAAATAACCCTAAAGGCATTTTGTTGGTACCGGTACCGTAAAGTGCTGCACTGTCGATGCCCAGTGCTTGGGCTTTAGCGAGATCCGAACGCACGATGTTTTCTACGTCTTGGCTGGACTGATTCATCAGCTTGCGGCTGAGATCCACATAGGCACCAATGGATTTAGGTGTCATACTGATTTGCCCGAAGGTTACGCCGGTTTCAGGGACTTTTTCATGCTCGCCGACCCAGTAGCTGCTCGCGCCGCCAGTTTGCTTGGGGATTTCAATGTCGCCACGAAGCCCCGTCATGGTTTTGCAGATACGCATCATCACGGCATTGTTGCGCAGCAAATCAATATAAGAGCTAGCTAAATGATCCGTGGCGATGGTGTGGCCACCGGTTTCAGGCGTACCTGCCAATTGCGTCCGTTTTTGCAGAATTTCATCAGGGACAAATATACCTTGTGAGTCTTTCCCGGTGCGTTTGGCATAGGCTTCGCTGACTTCGATCTCAAAGGCCGCTTCTTCTTGAGCGCGCCGGCTGGAAGGGTTCGCCAGGGCATTAATCGCACGTACAAAGCTGAACCGATTGACGTCGCGTTGATTCAATCCTAACACTGAAGGAGACGAGGTTGAGTGAGTAGGGCGGCCGTTGAGCATGGTGCGCATGTCGGTTGGTTGTTGGCCATGACGTTTGATCCAGGACTCGAATTCATCCAGGGTGCCGTTATCGATTTCACGCAAAAAGCGTTCGCCTAAGTCTTCACATTCAAAACGTTTAGC
>CANMOZ010000061.1 GCA_947499545.1 uncultured Saccharospirillaceae bacterium | reverse complement strand
CTGGATTGCTGCAGTAATGCGCGAGTGACTTCTGAAAAAGCCGCAACGGTTTTAGGGTTGAGTTTGATTTGCCCGAAATCAATATCGGTTTCGGTAGCGTCTTCGTCTTCACCAATCCAGTAACCCTGAGAGGCGGCGGTTTGTTTAGGTATATCCACATTACCGACCATGCCACCCATGGTGTGACAAAGCTGCATCATCAAGGCTTTGTTTTTCAGCATCTTAATAAATGAGGATGCCAGCAAATCCGTGGCGATGGTTTGGCTACCTGAACCGGCTGCCGTGAGATTACGGCCCAGCACATCGTTTGGGATTAAAATACCATTGGCTTCACGACCCATTTGTTTTTGCGCAGCCACACTAACGTCGTACTCAAAAGCTGCCGCCTCTTGAGCCCTTTTATCATTAGGGCTTGCCATGGCTCGAATGGCTTTCATAAAGCTGAACTGTCCGGCTTCACGTTCGGTTAACCCAATGCCGTTTGGTACATTAGAAGAGGAACTGGAGGGGCGACCGTTAAGCATGGTGCGCATGTCGGTGGCAGTCGTTTGACCGTGGCGTTTAATCCAGGATTCGAATTCATCCAGAGTGCCGGATTCCACTTCACGCAAAAAACGCTCGCCCAGCTCTTCACAATCAAAACGTTTGGCAAGAGTGCGAATGTCATTAACGCGTTCGCGGTCTTGCTTTAACAGTGATTCACCGAATTTGCGTTGTGCTTCGGCGCTTTCGATGAGTTCGATTTCTTCAAGGATATTGCCTTGATCATCGACTTTGGCTCTAACCAAATCACCTTTTGCATTACGCAATATTTTTTCATTCATGGGTTCAGATTCCTTCGAAGGTTCGGACCGATTCATTAAGTGGCGATCAGTATCCCGAACAGAATCCCCTTTTTCCTCTGGCGGTTTTTCTATTGAACGACCCACTCCAACGCTTGGATCAGCAGGCACGGACACAATCGAAATCTCGTAGGGCTCCCAATCGGTCACACGCATCATAGGGATACCCTCACGCTTACCGGTTTCTTTCATGTCGTGGATGCGGTAACCCACCGAGATGTGTTTGCGAATGCCGTCTTGTACGTCTTGAAAGATTTCGTCAGCACGTGCGGATTTACTAAATCGGACTTTGGCTCTTGCTTTGCCATCGCCATCGATGCGCATGGATTCCACCACGCCGATTTGATTGCTCCAGTCGTGATCAAGTAATAAGGCTGCACCGTCTTCTAATCGTTGTGTACGCATAGCCCCTGGGGTGTGATCGAGAATTTCATAACCAAACGCGCGTTCAACGGGCTGTTCCGATGAAAAGGCCACTTCAACCGTTCTCTGTTCTGCATTGACTTGTTGAGCATCAATTAAGGCTCGATTAAAACTGAGGTCATGCTGCTGATTGGATTGCTCATCATTGGCAGGTTTCAAGCTAGACCGATTCCAAAACTTACCGATCCAGCGTTTCTGGGTTTTCATGTGAAGCTCCTTGCTTGTTATTTTGAATGAGATAAGGAATGGCGTTGTCAGGAATACCAGCGGCCTGCATGGCTTTGATGTCGCTTGCCATTTCCTGGAAAACTTTCTCAGGGTCGTCGCCGCGCTCACGAATGACTTGGGAAACACTTTTGAGTCGGTAATCAATGCTTTTAATGGCGGCCTCAGTATCGGCGCGTGGGTCAATCCAATCCCAAGAACGCCCTTGCCAGTCGACACCTAAATATTTATCGAAGCGCACAAACTTGAGTGGTTTATTAAAAATGGTAATGGCTTCATTGATGAGGGCTTGATACAACCAACGCTCATAAAGGGGTTCCATCAATTCCTCTATGAGCCAGGTTTGCAGCTCTTTCCAATAGTCGCGGTCGTTTAGGGTGCCTTGACGAATACTTGAAAAATTAACGTTTTCTAAATCCTTGGCGAGATCGTTATAGGTCACGCCAAAGCTGGCTGCGATGCCTTGTAATATGCGTTTTGAAAAACTTTGCGCTTCACCGCTTGGGTAGTGTGGGTTGTAGTCTTTAAACTCTAAACCTGGCGGCAACTCTTTAAAGGTATTGGGCTCTAATTCTTGTTCATAAGGACCGTCGTCTTCATCGAGTATCGGGCCATGATCGGCTCGCCACTGCAAGAAGCCACCCTTGCTGGCAGAAGCTCTGGCATTCACAAGGGTCGCGTCTTCCATGCCGCTCAGCATTTTTAAACGCATCAACGCAGTAGCCGTCCAAGGCAGTCCTCTTTTTTGTTCTAGAAGATCAGGTAAGAACCCGTGAATGATTTCAGCAGCGGGAATGCGAACAAAGGAATGACCACCCAAGTTGTAGTCGATGTTATCCGTACCAACATGGGTGAAGTGATAGGCGACAGGTCGACCCAGTTGATTAAACTCGATGCCTTGTTTGACGTAGTTACCGTTGGGAAGTTTTTCTTCGTTGTAGTGAATAGGACAACGAACAGGGTCCAACACCTGCAAAGCGATGCCCCAAGGGTTGAGATCAGTTCCGGTGATGAGTCGAATAAAAAACTCACCGTCTCTGGCTGCACTGGTAATGCATGCATTTTGAATGGCTCTAAGCGATAAACGACCCTGAATGTCACAATGCTTTTTGTTCGAAAAAGCTTTAAAAGATTGTTCTAACGCCGTATTGGCAAAACCATCGGATTGACCGTTGGTATCTTTGATATTGGCTCGAAGCTCTATGCCTTTTGCACCCACCACGTTATTGCGGCACATCTTCAGGAATTCTTTTGCGTAGCCATCGTTTGCACAAACTTCACGGCTTTTGGCAATCAACGGCATCCAATGACGTTCAACGATGTGATCAGCGGTCATGGGGAAATTCATGGAGCCGCCGATTAAGCGTTGGGTTTCACCGGCGTTGACTTTATAAACGCGTGTAGCGACTCGATGATTTTTTAACTTGATGCGAGGCTTCATTGAAACCTCCATTTAATCGAGCGCAGGTGTAAGCTGGTTCCGTGTTTTTTAACGCGGCGCTTTTGCATAACCAACCATTCGTATTTGCTTTTGAGTTTCAACAATTCGTCAATGGGCAAACGATCAAGCTCGCGATTATTAATGCGATAACGCTTTTGTCGAATGGTGGCCGTGTCTTCTAAAACCGCGTTGATGTTATCGAGCACAATCTCTTCATGAGAACGGGCGTCATAGCCAGCGGTTAAGTGATCGGCATTGGTAAGTATTTTTAGCTTACCCGCATCGAGTTCGTGAATCTCTTGGCTGCGATACAGCCTTAACCAATATTGATAATGACCCGGTTGCCAATCCTTTGAAGTGGATGCGCTAATGAATAAATGGTGCTGGTTGTTTTGAGGTTCGGCTTTTAAATTAATGACTTGTGGCCCACGCAGTAACAGCTTCAACGCCCAGTCCGGCGCTGGGTAAGCCGTTAAGGTAAACACATGACTAAAGGTCACCCCCGCCGTGATCGAGGGTGGTAATGGGTTTGACACAAAGATACCTCATCAATAGTTGTACACCCAGTTGCTGGATGGACGTCTGGGGCGCTTGCTCACTTTGCGTCTAGTCTGTCGTTTGGGTGTGGTTTTTTCCTCTGGCGGTTTTTCCTTTGTTTTGGGTTCCGGGCTTTTAGACTCATCTAATTCAGGTGTTTCTATTCGATCATGCAGTTTTTTTAGGTTGGGGTTCATGATTTTTAAAGCGGCTAATGCATAAACTCTGCAATCTAAACCTTCGTTGCGATCGCCTGAATTCTTATGCCATTCCCGCTTTGGATGTCCCTTGAGGAATTTAGTCAGCAGCTTTTCAGAGGTGATTTGTTTGAACCAATCCTCTTGGCGTTCCGATGGAAAATGACAATAACCAGGCCCTTCGTTTTGAATGCCCCAGCGGCGCATAACCATGAGCTTTCCTTCGTCGACACCGACCGGGAATAAATCGATTGGCCTTTGGTGTTTGCTGCGACTTTTGGACGGTTTGGCAACGATAGGACGACCCCAACCGGGCATTCCTTTAATGCCAAAAAGTTTGCGGCCTTTGCGGGTTCTTAAATATTCATACGCGCATTGTGTATAGCCTGAACTGCCACCGGTATCTAAACAAGCCGAACTGATCGCGAGTTGTGCACCGGATTCGTGTTGAAAGGTTTGCTCTAGATATTCGTCAAGGTCGTCCCACACATCGCCTTGAAGGGGATCACCCCATAACACTCGATAATCGATTGACCAAGATTCTTCACCCAGGCCCCAAGCAACGGTTTCCACTTCAAGCCGGTTCTCTTGCATGTCGATGCCGGAAGTCAGGTACACACCACCTGCAGGAACTTCAGCCGCATAGGTTTCTGCACGTTCTTGCAAATCCGCACAGTCGACTTTTTCGCATTCTTCTTCCCAAGTCTCAGCCAAGGCGGTATTGATAAAACTTTGCAGGTCGTTAGTGGCTTTGGCATCTAAAAAGGAAATCACCGTTTGCTCTAGAGTGACCATCAAGCTATAGAGTTCTGAGATATGATAGGAAGCATGACCACGATAAGGTTTTTCCGCTTTCCAACCTGCACCGACGGATTCTGCTTTACGAATGGCCATTACGCGCTCGGCATTACTCCAGATGACACCGCATTCTTCACAGGCATAACCGGCGGTCTCGGGTAAATGATTCCCTTGATCGTCTTTGTTCCAAACGACGTTACGCCACTTCAAGGTTTGGTGATGTTGGCAATGTGGGCAAGGCACGTAGTAGTAACGCTGGTCACCGGCTTCAAACGCGGCATCAATCCAGCTCTCGCCCTTGATGGTGGGTGTACTGATTTCTAAAAGCTTGCGTTGGTCGCCAAAGGTGGTGGAGCGTTTTAAAAGTAAGTTAACGGGGTGACCTTCCCCTGTGAGTTCATAGCCGTCGGTTTCGTCGCACACAATGAAAGGTGCTGAACGGCCCCGCATCGTATTCGATGACCCAGACCATGAGAACATCAAAAACCCACCGGGATAGGATTTCATTTTTTGGTTGTTAACCCCTTCACGACCTCTGGGTTTTGCAATCAACGCATTCAGTGAATGGTTATGTTCAACCAATGGATTAAATTTAGTTTCCAGCCAGGTTTTCAAATCGCCTTCGCTGGGTTGCATCATCATTTGCGACGTTGGTAAATGTGCAATACGGTAACCTTGTGCACAGAGCGCTAATAAGGTTTTGCCGACCTGAGCACTCCACTTAAGCGTGATGCGCCGACAACTGGGATCGGCGGTCATGTTCAGGGGTTCTCGTTGATAAGAGGCATTGTCAAAGTTGATGGGACCTGGTCTCGCATTATCCGGTGAGATATAAATGTTTTGTTCTGCCCAGTCGGATGGCTTGAGACGCTGAGGGGGTTTTAAAGCCAATCGGCAATCCAGTAATTCACGTCTGAGCTTTTCAACGTTAGAGAAGGTTTCAACTTCTTTCATGCTTGTCCCTCGAAAGTCCAGTCGGTTGAATCAGAAAGGGCTTTTAAGGCTTGATCGATTTCCTTAAGCACGATGGCTTTCAACTTGGTTTCATCGTCTACCCCAATCAATCGAATAGACAGTCGATCTGGAATGATGCGTAACCGGGCTTTAAGGTCTAGGTAGTCTTTCGTGACGAGGGCTGTCATTTCCTCAATAGGAGCCACTAAGCTTTTGGTTTTGGCAAGCTGCAATTCAGCGGCAACAGTTTCGGCGGCAAGCTTTCGGAGCTTGAGTTGTTGTTCGGTGCAGTTCGCTGCAGAATCCACGACTTCGGTATTCACTTTCTTAAGCCATAGATAGACTTCAGAGGTTTTGAACTCCCATGGAACGCCTTTACTTCCTTTCTTATGGTAAGGGCACCCACGGGCCACCCAATCGTCAATCGTTGGTGCTGAAACCCCGAAAATTTCAGCTAAATCACCGCGGCCAACAATTTTTCCGCGTCCTAATTTCGGCATGTTTTACTCCCCAGTAATAATAAACCCGACTGATTTTTTTCTCGCACAATGAAAGAACCGCGACACCCTAAACCCACGACGAAAACCCTCTAGGAAGGACCCTAGAAGGCTCTGTAAGG
>CANMOZ010000060.1 GCA_947499545.1 uncultured Saccharospirillaceae bacterium | reverse complement strand
AGGGTGTTCATGAGGTAACGCATCCCTTCAACGTCGGCATTTTCAGAGGCGATCATGGATTCCATGGCGACCACTTCTTCATATGCCGGTTTGCCGGCCGTAGCTATATCAACAACGTTGATGCCAGTGGTGTTCAAGATGCCTAGAGGTTCATTGTCTGAGCCTTTGCCATAGAGTGCAGCTAAGTCCATGGTGAGCGCCAAAGCGGTCGCTAGGTCTTGGCGAATGAGTGCTTCTACGTCGAGACTGGATTGTTGCAGCAATGCGCGAGTGACTTCTGAAAAAGCCGCAACGGTTTTAGGGTTGAGTTTGATTTGCCCGAAATCTATATCAGTTTCGGTAGCGTCTTCGTCTTCGCCAATCCAGTAACCCTGAGAGACGGCGGTTTGTTTGGGTATATCCACATTACCAACCATGCCGCCCATGGTGTGGCAAAGCTGCATCATCAAGGCTTTGTTTTTCAGCATCTTAATAAATGAGGAAGCCAACAAATCCGTGGCGATGGTTTGACTACCTGAACCCGCTGCAGTGAGATTACGACCCAGTACATCGTTTGGGATTAAAATACCATTGGCTTCACGGCCCATTTGTTTTTGCGCCGCAATGCTAACGTCGTACTCAAAAGCCGCAGCCTCTTGGGCCCTTTTATCATTGGGGCTTGCCATGGCCCGAATGGCTTTCATAAAGCTGAACTGTCCGGCTTCGCGTTCGGTTAATCCAATACCGTTTGGTACATTAGACGATGAGCTTGAGGGGCGACCGTTAAGCATGGTGCGCATGTCAGTGCTAGCCGTTTGACCGTGACGTTTAATCCAGGATTCGAATTCATCTAGAGTGCCGTTTTCTATTTCACGCAAAAAACGCTCGCCCAGTTCTTCACAATCAAAACGTTTGGCAAGGGTGCGAATGTCATTAACGCGTTCACGATCTTGCTTTAACAGTGATTCACCGAATTTGCGTTGTGCTTCGGCGCTTTCGATGATTTCGATTTCTTCAAGGATATTACCTTGATCATCGACTTTGGCTCTAACCAAGTCTCCTTTTGCATTGCGCAGTATTTTTTCATTCATGGGTTCAGATTCCTTCGAAGGTTCGGACCGATTCATTAAGTGGTGATCAGTATCCCGAACAGAATCCCCTTTTTCCTCTGGCGGTTTTTCTATTGAACGACCCACTCCAACGCTTGGATCAGCGGGCACGGACACAATCGAAATCTCATAAGGCTCCCAATCGGTGACGCGCATCATGGGGATACCTTCACGCTTACCGGTTTCTTTCATGTCGTGGATGCGGTAACCCACCGAGATGTGTTTGCGAATGCCGTCTTGTACGTCTTGAAAGATTTCGTCAGCACGAGCAGATTTACTAAATCGGACTTTGGCCCTCGCTTTGCCATCAGCATCAATACGCATGGATTCAACTACGCCGATTTGATTGCTCCAATCGTGATCCAGCAATAAGGCGGCACCGTCTTCTAAACGTTGGGTGCGCATAGCCCCTGGTGTGTGATCAAGAATTTCATAACCAAAGGCGCGTTCAACGGGTTGTTCCGATGAAAAGGCCACTTCCACGGTGCGCTGTTCCGTATCAATTTTCTGAGCATCAATTAAGGCGCGGTTAAAACTGAGGTCATGCCGTTGAGTGGATTGCTCATCATTAGCGGGTTTCAGGCTAGACCGATTCCAAAACTTACCGATCCAACGTTTCTGGGTTTTCATGTGAAGCTCCTTGCTTGTTATTTTGAATGAGATAGGGAATGGCATGATCAGGAATACCAGCGGCTTGCATGGCTTTGATGTCGCTGGCCATTTCCTGGAAAACTTTTTCAGGGTCGTCGCCGCGTTCACGAATGACTTGGGAAACACTTTTCAGTCGGTAGTCGATGCTTTTGATGGCGGC
This sequence comes from uncultured Saccharospirillaceae bacterium, assembly GCA_947499545.1. Classification (GTDB taxonomy): domain Bacteria; phylum Pseudomonadota; class Gammaproteobacteria; order Pseudomonadales; family Oceanobacteraceae; genus CANMOZ01. The sequence goes on along the minus strand of CANMOZ010000060.1, from coordinate 4,501 downwards.
CTCAGTGTCGGCACGCGGGTCGATCCAATCCCAAGAACGCCCTTGCCAGTCGACGCCTAAATATTTATCAAAGCGCACAAATTTGAGGGGCTTATTAAAAATGGTAATGGCTTCATTGATGAGAGCCTGATACAACCAACGCTCATACAGGGGTTCCATCAATTCCTCTATGAGCCAAGCTTGCAGCTCTTTCCAATAATCACGATCGTTTAAGGTGCCTTGGCGAATACTCGAAAAGTTAACATTCTCTAAATCTTTGGCGAGATCGTTATAGGTCACCCCAAAACTGGCTGCGATGCCCTGTAAGATGCGTTTTGAAAAACTTTGCGCTTCACCGCTTGGGTAGTGCGGGTTGTAGTCTTTAAACTCTAATCCGGGTGGCAACTCTTTAAAGGTATTGGGTTCTAGCTCCTGTTCATAAGGCCCGTCGTCTTCATCGAGCATCGGGCCATGATCCGCTCGCCACTGCAAGAAACCACCCTTACTGGCAGAAGCTCTGGCATTCACAAGGGTGGCGTCTTCCATGCCGCTCAGCATTTTTAAACGCATCAGCGCGGTAGCCGTCCAAGGCAGTCCTCTTTTTTGTTCTAAAAGATCAGGCAAAAATCCGTGAATGATTTCGGCTGCTGGAATGCGAACAAAGGAATGGCCACCCAGGTTGTAGTCGATGTTATCCGTGCCTACGTGGGTAAAGTGGTAGGCGATAGGTCGGCCCAGTTGATTAAACTCAATGCCTTGTTTGACGTAGTTACCGCTGGGAAGTTTTTCTTCGTTGTAATGGATGGGGCAACGAATAGGGTCCAACACCTGCAAAGCGATGCCCCAAGGGTTGAGATCAGTTCCCGTTATAAATCGTATAAAAAACTCACCGTCTCTGGCAGCACTGGTAATGCATGCATTTTGAATCGCACGCAATGAAAGCCTGCCCTGAATGTCACAGTGCTTTTTGTTCGAAAAAGCTTTAAAAGATTGTTCTAACGCTGTATTGGCAAAACCGTCGGATTGACCGTTGGTGTCTTTGATATTGGCTCGAAGCTCAATGCCTTTTGCACCCACCACATTGTTGCGGCACATCTTCAAGAATTCTTTTGCGTAGCCGTCGTTTGCACAGACTTCACGGCTTTTTGCAATCAACGGCATCCAATGACGTTCAACGATATGGTCTGCGGTCATGGGGAAATTCAAGGAACCGCCGATTAAGCGCTGCGTTTCGCCGGCGTTGACTTTATAAACTCGTGTAGCAACCCGGTGATTTTTCAGCTTGATGCGAGGCTTCATTGAAACCTCCATTTAATCGAGCGCAGGTGTAAGCTGGTTCCGTGTTTTTTAACGCGGCGCTTTTGCATAACCAACCATTCGTATTTGCTTTTGAGTTTCAACAATTCGTCAATGGGCAAACGATCAAGCTCGCGATTATTAATGCGATAACGCTTTTGTCGAATGGTGGCCGTGTCTTCTAAAACGGCGTTGATGTTATCGAGCACAATCTCTTCATGAGAGCGGGCGTCATAGCCAGCGGTTAAGTGATCCGCATTGGCAAGTATTTTTAGCTTACCCGCATCGAGTTCGTGAATCTCTTGGCTACGATACACCCTTAACCAATATTGATAATGACCCGGTTGCCAATCCTTCGAAGTATTTGCACTGATAAATAAATGGTGCTGGTTGTTCTGAGATTCAGCTTGCAAATTAATAACTTGAGGGCCACGCAGCAACAGCTTCAACACCCAGTCCGTTGCTGGGTAAGCCGTCAGGGTATACACATGGCTAAAGGTCACCCCCGCCGTGATCGAGGGTGGTAGGGAAATCGACACAAAGATACCTCGTAAGGGAGTGGTAGCTTACTGGCTAGGTATTGTGTCTAAGTGAGTGAGTCATTTCCTCTGGCGGTTTTTCTGAATTTATAGTGGACGCAGACATTTGAAGTTGGGTAGTTTAACAGGCTTTTATTTATAGGCTTTTTATATGCAGTCACCGATTTCAAAACAAAGGTTGTTATTTACAATATCATCGTTACTTTTACTCATCCTACCTATGCAAGGGTTTGCTGAAGCCCCTCATCCGGGAGATAAGGGTGGTGGTTTATTGGTATCAATTATAATACTTGTTCCATACTACCTAATCTCTCCTTTTGTTGTTCTCGGCGTAGCCGCTCCATTGATTAGAAATTTTGTTTTATGCTTTAAATATATGGTTATATTTCTAATTTGCAATACAGTAGCTGTGTTAGCTGTTTTTTATATTGTTTACAATATAGTGCCCAGCGGCTATGTCTTACTACTTCCAATTCTAGCTATAATTTTATCAATAAAAATTTACCGTGCTAAATATTGCTAAAAACTATAAACACCTAACAAGCACTGTGCGGTTCATCAATAGTTGTACACCCAGTTGCTGGATGGACGTCTGGGGCGCTTGCTCACTTTGCGTCTAGTCTGTCGTTTGGGTGTGGTTTTTTCCTCTGGCGGTTTTTCCTGATACTCAGATTTGCTGCGTAATGTTGGTGTTTCGGTTTCGTCTTCTTCATTTGTTACTAATCGATCATGCAGCTTTTTAAGGTTGGGGTTCATGATTTTTAAAGCCGCTAATGCGTAGACTCTGCAATCTAAGCCTTCGTTGCGATCACCTGAGTTCTTATGCCATTCCCGCTTTGGATGTCCTTTGAGGAATTTAGTCAGCAGCTTTTCAGAGGTGATTTGCTTGAACCAATCCTCTTGGCGTTCCGATGGAAAATGACAATAACCAGGCCCTTCGTTTTGAATACCCCAACGGCGCATGACCATGAGCTTTCCTTCGTCGACACCGACCGGGAACAAATCGATGGGTCGTTGGTGTTTGCTGCGGCTCTTGGAAGGTTTGGCAACGATGGGACGACCCCAACCGGGCATTCCTTTAATGCCGAAAAGTTTGCGGCCTTTGCGGGTTCTTAAATATTCATATGCGCATTGTGTATAGCCCGAGCTGCCACCGGTATCCAAACAAGCCGAACTGATCGCGAGCTGCGCACCGGATTCGTGTTGAAAGGTTTGCTCTAAGTATTCGTCAAGGTCGTCCCACACATCGCCTTGAAGTGGATCGCCCCACAGTACTCGATAGTCGATTGACCAAGACTCCTCACCAAGCCCCCAAGCAACGGTTTCCACTTCGAGCCGGTTCTCTTGCATGTCGATGCCGGAAGTCAGGTATACACCACCTGCAGGAACTTCAGCCGCATAGATTTCGGCACGTTCTTGTAAATCCGCACAGTCAACTTTTTCGCATTCTTCTTCCCAGGTCTCAGCAAGGGAGACGTTCACGAAGGTTTGCAAATCGTTTGACGCTTTTTTTTCAAGGAAGGAGGTGACAATCTGAGATAAAGAAACGAATAAACTATAAAGCTCACTCAGGTGAAAAGAGGCATGACCTTTAAAAGGTTTTTCCGCTTTCCAACCTGCGCCTTTTTCTTCTGCCTTGATGATAGCCGTTACTCGTTCAGCATTGCTCCAAAGCACACCGCAGCCTTCACAGGCATACTTTGCAGTTTCGGGTAGATGTTTCCCTTGTTCGTCTTTATCCCAAATGACATTACGCCAGCTTAAAGGTTGGTGATGATCGCAGTGAGGGCAAGGAACATAGAACCGACGCTTGTCACCGTCTTCGTAAGCGGACTCGATCCAGCTTTCCCCTTTGATGGTGGGAGTGCTGATTTCTAAAAGCTTACGTTGATCACCAAAGGTCGCTGCCCGTTGCCATAACAAGTTGACGGCATTACCTTCAGGGGTGGCTTCATAACCGTCTGTTTCATCACAGACAATAAAGGGCGCCGAACGACCGCGCATTGTGTTCGATGATCCAGACCAGGAGAACATCAAAAACCCGCCTGGGTATGATTTCATACGTTGATTGTTGACGCCTTCGCGGCCTCTTGGCTTCGCTATCAGACTTCTCAAGACGGGGTTGCTTTCCACCATGGGATTGAACTTGGTTTCCAGCCAGGTTTTTAAATCCCCCTCACTGGGTTGCATCATGAGTTGGTTCATGGGTTTATGTGCAATCCGATACGCTTGAGCGCATAACGCAAGTTGTGTTTTTCCCACCTGGGCACTCCACATCAAGGTGATGCGATAGCAATTTGGATCATTGGTTAAGTCGAGTGGTACCCGTTGATAGGGCGCATTGTCGAAATCAATTGGTCCTGGCTTGGCATTCTCTGAAGAGATGATAATGTTTTGTTCCGCCCAGACACTGGGTTTTAAATTGGGTGGGGGTTCTAATCGATGCAAGTTATCGATCAGTGCGTTGAAGATGGCTAAATCGTTAGCGAATAGATTGGGTTGCTTCATTCGATCCCCTCGAAATCCCAGGTCTCAGGATCAGCTAGAGCCGTTAAGCTTTTATCGATCTCTTTAAGCAGAACACCTTTGATGTCGGTCTCATTGTTAAGGCCGATCAACTTGATGGATGCGCGTTCGGGAATGATGCGAAGCCTGGCTTTAACATCTAAAAAAGCATTGGCGACTAA
>CANMOZ010000059.1 GCA_947499545.1 uncultured Saccharospirillaceae bacterium | reverse complement strand
GTCAATCCTGAATGAGCATGAACGCCCTGTTGATCGGTGGTTGCATTATGGCTATGGTTGCCAGCGTCTAAGGTTAAACCATCATGATTATGGGATTTATATAAATCTTCTTGTGTTGTCCCTAAGACTCGATTGGCGTCTACCCCTCTATTGTTATCAAGGGTACGAATAAATTCACCGCGCAAATCCGGTAAGGTAAAAGAGCTGAGGCCATCACCGGGTCCAAACTGTCCTGGGGTTTTACTTGATTCACTGGCCGCTAAGTTGCCACTGTTTTGGGCAAAGTCCCAAAGCCCAGGGTAATCACTGCGCAACACCGATGTGCCATCACAGACCAGCCAACCATTAGGCGCATTAGCCGCTGGAAAATAAGCGACTTGCCCAACAAATAACGACTGTATGTAATGATGCAGTGCATCGACTGAGGGTACTTGATCATGTTTGGAAGTGAGTACGCTTTCTTGATCAGCAAGTTGCACAACCCCTTTACGTTCATAAGTCGCCGGTGGACTGATTAATTCAACACTGCCAAATTCAATGTTGTCGGTGCTGGCATGCGTAAGGGTAATATCAATCGCGAGCAGTAACGTTGCCAGCTTGTTTTTATCCAGCACCCAGCCCTTGTCAGCTTCTTGGGAATACAAAGCAAATAAAATCCCGGTATCCGTATACAACCCAAATTCACCAACTTCGTATTCGTCAGGGCCTTCGTCTTTTAAAGTGACGTGAATTAAGTGTTCTGCAATCACTTCACCCGATACGGTGTTAAGTGTTTTAAAGGGTGCCTGTAATTCGGTTTGCGAGGATTTTGCTTTGTACTGACCACGGCCTAATTTAGCATGGGTTAACCGCATCGCCTTAGAACCGTCATTTTGTGCATTAACGAGTTCCGCTAACCCTTGATCGGTGATAACAATATCGATGCTCATGCAGTTGTTCCTGATAACCGTACCAATTGATAGGCCCTGGCTTTGGCGAAGGAGCGCACGTTGGCTTCTGCTTCTAAGCCTGCAAAGGCAGTAAACTCATCACGCAAGCCTTTAGCAGCGTCAATGGCTCGAATAATGTCCGCTTGAAAGTTGCGATCATTTGCAAGGCCACCACTTAACCAAACTTCAAAAGTATGAGGTTTGCCTCTGGGTTCTTTTTCAAACCACAAACGTAAAGTTGCCTCAGACCCAAACGCCTTAACGGCTTGCTTGACCGCGTAGACGGTGCCTTTGCGCTTGTGAATATCGAGCGACATTTTGATTTGTTCGCGCTTTACTTGCTCAGGCCAGGCATCGTTCCAAGTGTCTACCGAATAGGACCAAGCCAAAAACGGCAGCATGTGCTCTGGGCATTTATCCGGGTCCCAAGCGTCGCTGATATTCAACGGTAATTGATAGGTGGAATAAGTGGCTTGTTCTATAGCCCGTTCAAGCGAGGAAGCATTGAGTGGCAATAAGGATTCCATCAGAGCACATCCTCTGGAATGCGAGCGTCAATATTAATGGCTTTGCAATAAGCGCTAGTGGTTGAGTCCACTTGAATGTCAGCCGCAGGCTCAAAGAGTTCTACATGATCAACCCCTGCTTGATGCAACAGAGAATGCAGGGTTGAGCGATAAACACGGCTCCCAAGTTTCCATTGTTCATTAAGGTAATCAGTTACAGCTTTACGGGCTTGATCTAAAGCCACATCAGAATAGCGATGCTCTTTAAAATGCAGCATCGCTTTCACGTTAAACTCAATCACCTCTGCAGGAAGCACTTCAACAAAATCCGTTAAAGGCCTAATTTCATCTTCATTTAAATACGCGTTAACAGTATCCAGCAGCGTTTGATCGGGGGTGCCATTGCCTTGATTTGATAATACATAAATCAACACATGCCCAGGTTTCGAGCAAGTCGCGTAAACATCATTTACAAAAGGGTGAGCGTTTAAGCCGTGCGCAATATAACCCTCTCTAGAACCGGCGGTTGTTAAGCTTTCGAGCATCAACTGGGAACGTTTGCGCAAGCGGGCATCGGATTCGATAAAGTCAGGGGATTTTTTAGCATCGTTAAAGCGAACCACAGCACGAATGATCCCGTAGAGAGATGCAACATAATCCAGATTCGTGCCTTTGGAATGCGTCAGTAACACTTGGCGGCATGCTTCGTTAATGCGTTCCCGAAATTTCAACTCACGATAAGCAGAAACCTCAATAAACTTTAATAGCGGATCGCTCTCGGTATAGCCTTGGTATTCAGGGCAACGCTTTTTAAACTCCGCTATTAATTCTGCTTTAATGGGTTCAAAGGTTTTATCTTCGATGATGTCAGGCGGTGGCAGATGATCGATGCCGACTTCTTTTTCAACCGGTGGCGTTAATCTCATGGACTCAACTCCAAACCCTCAATGGTCAGCGTAGCGCCGTTTTCAATTTTATACCGGTTAAGGTCAACACCAGCTTACCCGGTGACACAACACGAGCTTCCACTTGCTGCAATTTAAAGCGAGGTTCCCAACGTTGCAGGGCTTTAGCGGTAGCGGCATAAATGCGGTTCTTGGTGGTGGCATTCAGCGGCGCATCAATCCACAGATATAAATCGCTGCCATAGTCTCGCAGCATCACCCGACTACCGAGTGGGGTCGAGAGAATGTCAATAATGGATTGCTTGAGATGGTCCTCAGCCGAAAGCCACTTGCCTGTTAGGATGCTCATACCGTTCATAAGCATGAGGATGCGGAAAGAGCGTGATTATTTCCTCTGGCGGTTTTTCCCTGGGTGGTTGGCTAGTTGCGTAGTAGTAGCATGGGGCTTTAGAATGGCCTTTGTACGTATAAACTGAATAAGAAGTAAGCAATATGCCTAGCAAGTTCTGCGATATTAAAAACTTAAAACCAAGCGAAAAGACTACAAAAGCTCTAGAAGAACTCGAAAAAGTCCTCAAACTGACTAAGGCGCTAGAATCTCTATCAATATTTGGAACCCTTTACAACCTGTTTGCGGGTAAAGCTACAAGAGTACCAAGTGCAGCTTCTCAAGCGGCCAACATAAAAATGTATGATTGGGAAAGACTCTATGGCGCTATGAAAGGCATTGATGTCATTAAACGCCGAAGCGTAGACTTGATTATCGTAGGCGCGATGATGGACACTTCTGGAGAGGAAAAGAAGTTTTGGCAGTGTATGCGTAATACGCTTAACTAATGAGGTGATGCAAGTGAAAAAAATAATTATCGCTATATTAGCTTCACTCTTGATTGCAAGCTTTAGCTATGCAGGCACTCCTTCACCTACGCCACTGATCCAGTACATGGATGTTCAGTTTGCTTTTCCAAAGGGATATAAATCGATTGAAGTTCAACACTTAAAAAATGGGCCCTTAATGGTCGTAAAGTACGGCGATCAGGACAGAGATCGTATGATCATGATTACCCATGAAAGTGACTCGCTTACTGAATCTGAAATTAAAGCGGGTTGTATCTATAACAACTTACTTCATGATGTGTTTGATGGGACTCATAAATCTAAATGTAAGTCTGAAAGGGTTGATCTAATGAAGGAAACGGTCGATCGAAGCACCTATAAGAAAAAATGGACCAAAGATGGTTACTCGTTTTTCTTTGATACCGCACCTGGAGTAGCTGAGTTATTTATTACAAGTCCAGATGATAAGACTTATAGGCTTTTAACCGATATATTCGAGTTGGAAGATATAAAATCGATGGTTGTAACCAATTAAACGTAATAGGCGGTACTTCGGTGCCGCTACTTCCTACCCCACAAGCACCGAACCACTTCCCCCGGCAATCTTAGAACCACAGCTAATCGGATCACCTGCCCGCGCTAGAGGTTTGCCGTTCACCAAGACCGATTGACTACCACCAACCACCACACCGTCATGGCAGCGGGGTCTGGAATTACAATGAGTGTTCCACTTGTCACCTTGAACATGCACCGCTTTTCCATTGACGTAAACCCCTGAACTCGAAACCTTTCCGGGGCGAGGTGGGAAATTGTCATGGCCTGTGCAAAGGTCGCCTTCAAGGGCTGCTGGGGATTTCATATGTTTCTATCCAAAAAACTTTACATAAACAAACTTAATCAAACCTTTTATATTGGTTTGTTAATGATAAAGCGATGCATATAGACCGATAATGTCATATATGCGTGATGGCATTGAGGGTATATAATGATTTCTAATCCTGAGACCCAACATCAAGATGATATTATAAAAGAATTAAGGATCAGGAAAGAGCAAAAAAGTCATCATGGTATTCGCGATCCATTTGAAAAAGATTATGCTCGAATCGTACACTCCTGTTATGTCAGAAGGCTACAAGGTAAAACTCAAATTTTTAGTTTAAATAGCTGTGATTTTTATAGGACAAGATTGACTCATTCCATGGAAGTTAGTCAGTTATCAATGGGCTTACTCCATCACCTCCAAAAAAAATATGAAAATAATGTTCATATAAAATCTCTTTTCCCATCAGACCTGCTAATGATGGCTATTGGATTAGGTCATGATATTGGGCACCCACCGTTTGGACATGGTGGTGAGTATATGCTGAACACATGTGTTTACAAGCACAAAGGTTACAGCGGAGTTTTTGAAGGTAATGCACAAAATTTGCACATTGCAGGATCATTAGGTGAATACCAAAGTGATTATGGAATGAATTTAACACGAAGAACATTGTTAGGGTTGCTTAAGTACCCAATTTCCTACAGTAATTCGGTGGTAAGGTGTACAAAGCCTGATAAAGAAAAAGTTGATAATTTAAAACCGTTTAAACCTCCAAAATGCTTTTATGACTTGGATCAGACATTGATTGAATGGGTACTTAATCCTTTTCCAAATAGCATTAAAGATGCTTTTATGGAATGCGAAAATAATCCAAGCGAATACAATAAATCCAAATATAAATCATTAGATTGCTCAATCATGGATATAGCGGATGATATAAGTAATGGCGTACATGACTTAGAGGATGGGATTTATCTTGGTTTAGTAGGAAGGGAAGATTGGGAAAAAATTGTATTAAAAGATGTAAGTCGCTCGTTCATTAATACAAACTTAAAAAGTATTGATTGCGATATTCGGCCTAGCAATATTGAAGGACTTACTGATTACCTATTTAGCAATGAATCTGAAAAGAGGAAAAAAGCTATAAGTAGACTTGCAAACATGCTGGTTTCGAATTGCAGGATTGGCATCAACCCATGGGATAGTCAAGAAGCTAGTATATTGGCCTATAAAGCTGAACTTGAAGATGATGCAGCTGATCTGGTTAAGCTATTAAAAAAATTGATCGAAGTAACTATTCTTAAATCTGATGCTGTAAGGGCTTTCACATACAAAGGTCAGGAAGTTATTAAAAAACTCTTTGAAGCATATTACTATGATACCGAAAAAACTATGAAAAACAGTAAAATCATCAAATTATACAAGAAAATAGAAACAAAAAAAGAAGATGAAAATACAACCAAGGTTGATTTCATAAGAGACTATATAGCTGGAATGACGGACAGTTACGCAATAAGAGCATACGATCGTTTATATACACCTAATTATGACTCAATGTTTGATAGGCTTTAATTCAACTCAATCACAGTTCCATTAACCTTAACCCCGCCGGCATCTAGAACAATTGAACTGCCGTTTGATTCCATTTGTATAACTTCCCCAGTCAACTGCGTTTGACTACCACCCTTCTTGAGTTGTATAGAGTCTTGATCCACTGTAAACGAACAACCCCCAACCTCTGCGGTTAGGCAATGCGCTGAGCTGTCATATTGCAGCTTGGTGCCATCGTCGAACTGGATGAGGTCCAAGGTTTCATCATCGGCTGGTGCTTCAAACCCTCCGCCATACAACTGACCAACGATAACGGCTTGATTTAATTCACCAGATGGAGCGACTAGAACCACTTGCTGCCCAACCCTTAATGGTCGCCACCTGATAAAGTTATTGCCAATCTCAGCAGGCCAAGGCAACCAAGCCGTTTGTGTCTCGCCCATTGCAACACGTAGCTTTTTGTCAGCATGGTTGGCTTCTTGTATCACGCCGATCTTAACGATGTTGGCAAGGCGCCTTTCTAATTCGGCAAGCCCCCAAGCATTCATAATTCAATACCTGGCGTGGTTATTTTCGTGGGTGGGGTTAAGGCTTCCCATTCACCTTGGGGATTGTTTGGGTCTTTAGGTTTTGCCCGAATGGGTTGGCTATTATTTTTGGCAAGTTGATTGGCCACTCTAGCGGGGAAGGCTTCGTCGTCCCAAACACTCTTGCCAATCCAAAGCTGCTGCGAGAATTCAACACTCCAAATTAAGGAGCGGTCAATGCTCGGTTCAAACTGATCAATCCCAAAACGTTCAACCTGTGCTGGGAAAATTCCGGTTAAGCCCCAACGCTGACCTTTAATAAATAAGGCAAGATCACTGCTGAGTTTGCGGATGCTTCTTTCTGTGTTGGGTTCATTGTTGTTAAACATGACATAAAGCGTAAAACTGGCATTGACGGGTAACGCTTCGTCGCCGCTGTCTTCATCGGGTAGTATTTCCATCTCGGTCAATTGGATGGAAAGTGCAGGCTTAGGTATTCGATTAAGGGGTTGATCCGAATAATCAAATACGTTTTGGATTTGTGGAAACCCTGCTTTCAAAGAGTCCACAATGGCTTGATGCAGTTGATCTAAATCGAGTGCGTTCATGCTTTGCCTATTTGTAATGTGGTGCGAGCCGTCAAGTCGCGTTCAAAGTGGTTTCTAAAAATAGGCTCAACCTCGGTAAAGATGGTATCTTCTACAAAGACTTGAATCTGATCGGCCACAGGCAATTTGCATTCAGCGATGGGGTAACGCTTTTTACCCTTGCGATAATACAGGGTGCGTTTGCCATTAGGATTGGTTCCAATAAAAGCCCCTTTGAATGCATGACCTTTAAAGGTTGCGCCTTCGGAAGTTTTTCTTGCTCTGCCTTTAAACGCCGATACGGGTAAATCGTTAGCACCAAACCAAATGCCTGCCTCGTTACGATTGCCCACTTTGGTGAGCTTGAGCATTTTCAAACGACGCTTTAAGGCTTTGTTGTTGCGCAGTTCTAATTCAGTTCTTAAAGCTTTACCAGCTTTGCGTCTTAAACTGGCGGCAGTTCGTTTTAATGATCGCTTTAACGAATAGTCGACTTGTCTTTCGGTAGCACT
>CANMOZ010000058.1 GCA_947499545.1 uncultured Saccharospirillaceae bacterium | reverse complement strand
GGTGTGCCTGTTCGTAAAACTTCAAGCTTAGATATAAATAATGCGCAACGATCAATTGACTTTGTTAGAGAGCAGCAACGACCACTTATAGCGAAAGCGATAGAAGAAGATGGAAATAAGGTTGATACAACAGAGATAGGCTTTATGCCGATAGGCAAAGGTCAGTACATGCTGAGCTATAAAGGTTTGCCCTTACCTTATCAAGGCATGACAACCATCTCAGAGCGAGACTTGTTCCAGCCTAAAGGATTGGTCTACGAACAGGCCAAGCATGAAAAAGCAGAAGAACTTGTAATGCAATCTGAGCGTAATAACCAAGATTACATTGCAAAGCTTGAGAAACGACATCGTGAACTGGAATTCCACTCACCAAGCTATAGAGCTTTACCTGATGAGCAGAAACCGATAATGCAAGCCCTGAAAAAAGCTAAGCACTTAGGTAGTCATTTGGGAGCTTATACAGCTTCTTCAAATGATTAGTAATCCTTATAGATTACACGGCATGTTGAGTAAAACCGACAACTTATTCTCACTATTTTTCCCTTTTTACCAGTTTTACTGTCCACATAAATAATTCTTGTGTTTGATTCTTCTATTAACTCTACGTGTTCAGCATTTGCTGGCGTAGCTGCTAATAATGTGATTAACGTAAAAAGAAAAGAGATTTTCTTCATTTTGTTTTAGTCCAGTCAGAGTTTTCCAGCTTAGGAGGCGTTAAGCAATGCAAGCCGATCGGACAAACAATCTCTGGAGGCGGAATGGTTATACGACCATTGCCCTTGAGAAAACGAATGAATATAGCGGGATTGTAATCCGTTTCATCTGAATAGCCTTGTTCTTCCGCATGGGTTGAAACACTGGTAATAACTATGAATAAAGCAATTAAATATTTATATTTGTTCATTTTAAATCCATACATTTTGACGGGAGATTGGTGCGAGCACCAATGAAGAGAATTTAACATATTGGAAAACAAATAAATTATTGATTTAGGTCAATCACTTAACTACAAAATAATTGCATGAACGAATTCCTTAAGAAACAAAGCAATGATTTATTGCAACAAAAAACGATTGATCAACTGGATGAACAACAAAAGGACTTAACAACCAGACCTACTACCCCACAATCAGCACCCCCTAAGCTCAAACAAGCCTGGGATGCTGCTACCCAATTGGAATGGTTGCATAAGAGCATCAACGATCAATCCATTACGCATTTAACCCCTATTTCTACGACTGATTATGATTTGCTGGTTGAAAGCATTCCGCAGGAATATCAGCAAGCTTTTGATGAAGCGAAGAGCTTTGAAGAAGCCTTAGCCATTCGTGAACGTGTATTAGCGAAAATGGAAAATGAACAAACTCTAAGTGACTATGGACTAGGTAAAGGTTTAGGTGTTCGCTTATTAGCCGCTATGAGTGACCCTGCTTCTATTGGTCTGTCCGTAGCAACGGGTGGACTTGGTGCTGCTTATAAGGCAAGCAGACTAGCAAACATGACTCGTCTTGGACTTATCACAGGTGCTGAAACAGCAGCGATTGAAAGCTTAAGAACCCTGAATGATGGAACCCTTGATCATGAAGATGTGTTGTATGCCAGCTTAGGTTCAGTCGTACTGGGAGGAAGCTTAGGAGCTGCTGTTAAACCCAGTCAGGAGATACAACAAGCCGCAGGCAATGTTCAACGATTTTTAGACAGTGAATTAGTCAACAGAACCCGAGTCCAATCTCCAACCGATACAACCAGTCCCTTGCCAGAGGTTATCCCTGAAAGCCGACAAGATCGTATCAATGCTTTCTTACAAGGTGCTGATCAAGCCGACCGAGTTTATGGTGGCACCACTAACTTAACCTATAGCTCGATTTTGCATGGCTCTACAAACAACTTGATGCGTCATACGATGAATAAGCTCATTGAGAACCCCGTCGGCTGGAAAAATGCTCATACGGAAGTCTCTGACGTCGCCACCTCATGGCGTGACTTGCAAGTTGAGCGCATGAATTTAAAAGTCATGAAGTCAGAAGCAAAGCATCTTAATCAATGGGCGAAACAAGAAGGGCTCAACCCTTCTGATGTTAACACCCGACAAGCTTTCTATGAGCGTGTAGCCGATGCGATTGAGTTAGACGAATACATTCATAACCCTCATATTCAAGGTGCCGTTCAAACGTTTAGAGAACTGTTTAGGGATGTTGGGCAATTAAGCCAAAACCCGAAGCATTTAGAAAATCAATCAGCTTTGTCTGTTAAAGGTGCAGAAGGGTTTGAAGCCAACCCGAATTACTTACCTCATGTTTGGAGCACGACCAAATTAGAAAGAACAATCGAAACCTTTGGTAAAGACCAGGTAGAAAGTCTTGTCGCCAAAAGCCTTCAGAATATGAGACCTGATTTCGAGGATGTCTTTTATCAACGCATTGCAAGAGGCGTTATTAATGGCGTGTTAAACAATAAGTTTAATGAACCCCAAGACGTCAGTCGTTGGTTTAGTCTTGATGCTGAAGAGTTAAGAGAGGAACTCAGTGAACGCTTAGTGAATACCGATGACATAGAAGACCTGGTTACAGCCATTGATCGGTTAAAAGAAAACAAAGTTCAGAAAGCCGATACCGACGCCCGTCACAAGAAAAGACTTCAGTTAGACATGACAGCAGCGGATGAAATGACGGGTTTAAAAATAAAAGACCTTTTTCATCGAGGTGCTTTCCTATTAGCGAATCAATATGCCCATAGCCAATTAGGCAGAGCAGCCTTAGCCAGACAAGGGTTAACCTCTAATGGCGATTTAAAAGCTCTAAGACATGCCATCAAACAGCAATACCCAAAACGGACTAGCCGTGCACGTATAGAATTAGAACTCTTTGATAAAACCCTGGATAACTTATTAGGCCGTGCTTATCACGACCCAACAACGGTAGTGTCTAAAGTCTCTCGTTTAGGAAGACATTTAGCCCACGCGAATGTAGGCGGCATGATGGGTTTTGCCCAGGTCGCTGAATTTGGCAATGTTATTTCAGCGATTGGCATTAAAGCTTTCATGAAACACCTTCCAGTCTTTCATAAGCTATTAGGAAGAGCAAAAAATGGCGAACCTATGGATGACCTCTACCAAGAGTTGGAAACGGTTCTAGGAGGCTTTGGTAGCCGTCGTTTCACTTCCAAGGTCACGCATTTTGATGCTGATGATGTGATGGGAGCAACCTATAGCAACGTAGAAATGAATGCTAAAAAGGTTTCCCGATTAGTGAGTGATCTATCTGGATTAAATGCGATTAACCAAGTCCTACAGCGCATTGCCGTCAAAGGCGGTATAGATCGTCTCTTGCTAGAGGCTCAAGGAAAGAAAGCCTTTATCTCTGATTTAGAATACCGAGAGTATGGCATCAATGAAGCGATGAAAGCTCGTATTCACCAGCAGCTAACAGAGTTCAGTAGAAAAGACAGAAGCCTAAAACTCAACTGGGAAGCCTGGAATGATCGAGAAGCCGCTGAAGCTTTTGCCATCCTCATGAGGCGTTGGGGGCAGCGAGTCGTTCAAGAAAACACTCTAGGCGATACTTTCGTCTTCGATGGGCCCGTCGGTAAAATCTTTACGCAGTTCAGAAGCTTTGTAATCGGTGCTCACTCCAAGCAACTCATGCATGGTGTGAATCATATAAGACGAGGGGATGGCGCTAAGATATTCACCAAGTTTGCTTTAAATTCTCTCTTTGCATCACTGGCTTGGATTGCTTATGTGCAAACCAAAAGCTTAGGCAGACCGAATTCAGAGGAATACAGACGTAAGAACCTAACCACTGACGCCATTGCAAAAGCTGCCTTCAGTCGAGCCGGTTGGTCAGGGTTAATGCCTGCCAGCATTGATACAGGAACAGGGTTTTTATTTGGTGAGCAGTTCTTTAATCAACGCACCACTGTTGAGAGTAATTCACTACTGGATTTTTCAAGCACACCCGTTGGTTCAATGGTGAGTCGTGCCTTTGAAGGTTCGTCCGCTTTAACCCAAAGTGTCTTAACGAACAGAGAACTCAGTCAACATGACTTAAACTTAATCAAAAGCGTGTTACCACTTCAGAATGCTCTGCTATTGGACAGCATGCTCAGAAACCTAATTAAAGAATCGGAACTACCCAGATACTCAAACGAATGAAATATTATGCTAGGAACCAATACCCAGGGGCCACTTCCAAAGGTCCCTATATTTTAAGCTTTGCTTTTTTAAAACGAGAGCATGTAAAAGTTTTTATTGATGCTGACGAGACCCAATCATTCCGTTGGATTGACGATCAAACTTTAGAACTTACACAAGCATTAAACCCTTCTGGTCAAACATTAACGATCAGACGTTTTACCGATGCTTCCAGTCGTATCGTCGACTTTTCCAGTGGCGCTGAATTAGAAGAACGTGATCTCGATAACTCTGCTTTGCAGGTGTTTTACATTGCTCAAGAAGCCGTCGACCTTATGCAAGACATTGTGTCTTTAGAGCCAGATGGGTCGATCAGCACTAAGGGACGTTTCTTAAAAGATGTACGTGATGCTGTAGAACCCACAGACGGTGTTAATAAGAGACAGCTAGATGCTTTAACGCCCTTGTTTAAAACCATCCTCAGTGACTCTAAGAGTGAAGCTGAAAAAGCCCTGGCATTCGCAGAGGCTGCCAAGAGTTACCGAGACGAAGCTGATACTTATGCTCAGGGTGCCTCTAATTCAGAGATAAAAACGAAAGACCTCTTGGAGCAAGTCATTGCTCTGAAATCTGACTTAGAGGCCTTAGCGAAGGAAATCAATCAGCAGCATGAAAACGTTTATCACAGTCGCAACCAAATAGATACTTGGCAGTTTCAAGTCCGACAAAATACTGAACAAGTTCAATCGCAGTTTAATCAGGTTGTTCATCATGCCAAAACCGTTACGACCCAGCATTCTCAAATACAGACTTGGACGCAAGACAATCAACAAACCCACAATCAAATCCATCAAGCCCGAGATGAAACCTTTGCAGCCAAAGAAAAGGCCATAGCGGCTGCTAATGCCGTCAGTGGCGCGGTTAAGTTTGGAGGGCCTTGGGACGCTTCAGAAGGCAAGCTTCCTCCTAAACCCGATGTAGGCTCGGTATTTTATAAAATCACTCATGGCGGTGTGCTTGATGGCATTGAATATTCAGCTAATGACAATCTCTTCTACGATCATTTAGAAGACTCTTGGTTTAAAGTCGATAACTCAGAAGCAGTGACTTCCGTAAACGATCAGCAGGGCATCGTGAAACTTGAAATTGAGCATATACCCAAACTAAGAGCAGAATTAAACACAGCTAAGTCAGGGCCAGTGAGCAGTGTTGCCGGTAAAGTCGGTGCAGTTACTCTGGGTATACCTGATATAGCAGGATTAGTTAATGCTATTAATAATCGACTCCCCATTAATGCTCAAGCCAAGGACAGCGCCCAGTTAGCTGGACAGCCTGCTTCAAGTTACGTTCGAACCAATAGCCATACGAGTATGGGCGCTAACCTAGGGTTTAATACCAAGCAGATATTAAGCTTTGGAAATAACAATGAAGTTCAATATTCCTTTGATGGTCATATGAACCAAAACCACTTGTTCAATGGTAATTATTTTATCAAGTACAATGGACAAGCAAAGTTTACCTTCTCACTGGCTAATGGAACCTTCACCGCTTCAGGCAACATCATTGCATTCTCAGATGATCGTTTAAAAGAAGACTTCCAGCCGATCAAAGAGGCTCTCTCAAAATGCAAACAGTTAACGGGTTTTCTCTATACTCGTAAAGATTTAAAGGAACGCCATGTAGGTTTATTAGCTTCAGAAGTTGAGTCTGTATTGCCAGAAGCTGTAAGAACAGAAGAGAAAGGGCCGTTAGGGTTAAAAGATGTAAAAGGCGTAGCCTATGGAAACTTGGTTGCTCTACTCATCGAAAGCATTAAAGAACTGGATACTCGATTAACTGCACTGGAAGACAAGCATGCCTAGATTAATGTCCAAACCTAATCTAGCGCATCTTCGTTCACTTGCAGGCATTCCGGCAGCGATCGGCTTTGATCAACTTCGACAAGTTCCGGTAGGCAAAGCAAGTTCACCGCATGGGAATGTTCAGTTAGCCCCTTTTAGGAATGCCTGGTGGTTTAACATAGACTCAACGTTATGTCAGTGCTCCCATACAAGCTTAAATAAAAAAGCCGTTGCCTGGGTAAAGCTACAACCTGAAGTCGCTCTATATGGCACGATACAAAGCAGTAATATATTACAAGATGCTACACCCACTGAGGAGATCAAGCAGCATCTTTATTTTAAAGCACTTCATATCGCTGAAACAAAACCCAGTGGCCCGCTAGGTCAACTTCTTAAACTCGATCAATCCTACTCGTACAACATTACTGCCCACAACCCACACCAAAGTGTAAGCAGCAAAGTAAGGATTGAGTTCTACATACCTGACCGATTGAATCAGCTTGTTTTGATCGGCTCTAAACTGATTCATTTTAACGCTTACTATAATTTTGAACCCGGTGGAGGAGAGAGACCGAACTAATGAGCTTCGTATATAAAACGCCTATCATATCCAACTGTCAACCTAAATACATTGGTGATGTGGAACCCAACGATTGGGTGCTTACCTATAAACTGCAATACCCTGAGGAATCAAAGGTATCTCTAGCGCAACAAACGTACATAGACACTATAGGCATACATGAACAAGAACCAGTTTTTATGGCAAGTACCTTTTGGGCGAGTGATGTGTTTCAGGTTAATGATGACATCGTGACGCCTGATCATAGATTTTTAGTGAGACGATCGAATCAAAGTAGTTATCGTTGGGTGCAGGCACAAGAACTGGACCCTAAGCGTAATATATTATTTCGTATCCATAACCAAAGGCATGTCCCAATTGAAAAATTTAGACGGCTAAATAAAAGGATGCAGGTGACGAAACTTATTATACATGAAGGACAAGCCTATATTGCCGGCAAAGGTTCTTACCTATCGCTTTAAAAAACGCCAGCTTCCATGCCAGCGACGAAAGAAACCTTAGTAACCAACTCTTTGGTTCGACTTTAACGCATCAACTTCTGCTCTTAAGCTTTTAACTTCAGCAGCCAATATGGCAATGATGCCTGCTAGGTCAATACGCTTACAGCCCCTTTTATCTTCTACGGTACAAGGGGCTCCCTCTTCACCTTGTACCACCAGACGACTATCGACCCTCTCTAAATCCTGAGCGATAAAGCCAATGCTGTCTCGATTTGAATCTTTCCAAGTGAAGGTATAGGGATGAAGGTTATCTAGCCACTCTGAGTCAACACGAAGATGTTGAATCT
>CANMOZ010000057.1 GCA_947499545.1 uncultured Saccharospirillaceae bacterium | reverse complement strand
TTTTCCGGGTATTGAAATATCAAAGCAAACGCTCAAAGCCACCACTGATGGCTGCATAGCTTCTACTTGTAGCTCCTGTTAAAAATGGGAGGATTACCATCAAGCAATGATCATCCCTATCAAATTAATCGCTTACGAATAGAAAAACACAAGCAACAAAACTCATTACTCGAAACTTTCGGCTTTATACACCGGGTAAAAACTCTCATCTCTCACTTTAAAAATATGCTAGCTTCCTTGCCAGCGACGAAATAAATCTTAGTAACCGACTCTTTTGTCTGATTTTAATGCGTTCACTTCCGCTCGTAGGGTTTTAATTTCAGTAGCCAATATGGCGATGATGCCTGTTAGATCAATGCGCTTACAGCCCCTTTTATCTTCTACGGTGCAGGGGACTCCCTCTTCACCTTGTACCACCAGGCGACTATCGACCCTCTCTAAATCCTGAGCGATAAAGCCAATGCTATCTCGACTTGAATCTGGGGTTTGACAACCAACGGTACGAAAAGTCACGCTAAGTACGTTTTTTGATCAGCCTCTAGTTTATGTAGTGATCGTAACTTACCCTTTTTGATATCCTCGGACAAAGTGAAAGCGTATTTTCCAAGCATATTGATGTGCTTATATTGCAATGGTGATAGCCTTGCGATGTCATCTTCTGAGATTTCCATGCCCTCACTTTTCAATTGATCAATAGCAGATTCAATATATAAGGTATTCCATAGAATGATGGCATTTGTTACCAAACCCAGAGCGCTCAATTGATCTTCCTGACCTTGCCGATATTTTTTCCGTATTTCACCCCGTTGTCCATGGCAAACATTTCTGGCTACAGCATGACGACCCTCACCACGATTTAGTTGTATCAGAATACGTCTTCGATAAGCCTCATCATCTATATAGTTCAATAGGTAAATCGTTTTGGGAATTTTCCCTAGGTCTGAAATCGCTTGAGCTAAGCTTGAAGGTTTATCGCTTTTCAGGAGGGTACGCAGTAGCTCGGAAGCATTGATTTTTCCAAGTTTTAGAGATGCAACAATGCGCAGTATTTCATCCCAGTGCAAGATGATACGCTTCATATTGACTTGATGGCTGGCCAACTTATTTAACTCGCCGTAATCTTTTTCTGGATCAATTCGCCAGAATCGTGAACTGCTAATGTCAGCCAATCGAGGGCTAAATTGATAGCCAAGAAGCCAAAATAAGCCGAAGATCATATCACTTGTTCCAGCCGTATCCGTCATGATTTCTGTCGGATTTAAACTGGTTTGTTGCTCCAGTATGCCTTCCAATATAAAAAGCGAGTCTCTGAGTGTCCCAGGGATAACAATGCCGTGAAAGCCACTGTATTGATCGGATACGAAATTGTAATAGGTGATGCCTCGACCGGAGCTAAAATATTTTGGGTTAGGTCCAGCATTGATCGTTCGTACTGGAGTGACAAACCGCAACCCATCGGCTGACGCAACATCACCTCCACCCCATATATGTGCAAGTCCCAAGGTGTTTTGGTGATCTACTAAACGAGCATTAGCACGGGTAAAGGTGTCAGCGCGAAAATAGTTTTGCTGTATCCAGCTTAATCGACCACGGGATAATGCAGAATGATGAGGCCTAATTAAAGGTTCTAGTCCAATATTACAAGCTTCACCGATTAGTGATGCACAAACACTGACATCCAAGTGCTCCACTCGCGAATTTTGTTCAGTAATATGCACAAATTCGTTGGCAAATCCCGTATGTGTGTTCACTTCTAACAGTAGTTCGGGCAAGTCTATGCGTGGTAATAAGCTGTCAATTTTATCTCTCAACATCAGAAGTGATGACGGCTCCTCTACTTTATCCAAGTTTGAAAGCACAAAAGGCCAATCTTCATGCTCTTTATCTTCAATCACTCTTAATGACTGATTATTAGGGAGGTTTTGCAACGTTCGCTCATAGGCCATATCCAGCTCAGACCCCAAGCGAGTCAGTGCTACTTCCGCTTCTTGTGGTAAGTCTAACGACCGGCATACCTGTGGTTTTTTTGATCGCCATTCTGTGGGTTCTATCAATTTGATGCTGGGGTCACCCCATCGGTGACTACCATTAACAAAAACATCTCGTCGCCGCAGGCTATCTTGGAGTTGTGCCAGAACGCATAGAGTATAAGCCTGCTTTCTTATTCGCTTTTTATCGTCGAAAACCAGTCGAAGCCACGACTTTTCGATAACTTCTGTTGGGGCGCTGGAAAGAATGGTTGTTTTGCTGCCCTCTAATGATTTGAGATACTGGAGAGATCTCAATACCTTTTGGCCTGCGCTTGTCGCTGAAAACTCAATACGCTTGAGTAATTCGGGTAAGAACATCCTAACTCTACGATAGCGGTCCACTAATTCTTGATGGTAATTTTCGTCCGCGGGTCTTGCTAAGCTCTCAACAGTGTCAATGGCTTGTTGTAATTTTTCTTTTGAAACGCTTTCAAAGAGAACAGATCTTATGCTGTCGTCATTTACTTGATCATCTAACAGCAGTGAACAGACATTTTTCATTAAAAGAGCAGCCTTATCGAGATCACGTAATGTTCTAAGGCGCTGCTTTTGCCCAAGCCTTTTGGCTTGAGCTGTAATATCAGTGATTAGTAAATCCAACACATCGAGTGAATCATCCAGCGCTTCTGTCTCATAGATGTAGACAAAAGCCAACAAAGTTGCCACCCGTCTATTTTCAGGCATACGCATTAGTTTGGGTGCCCAAGAAATTGCAGCATAACGTGCTAATGATTTAAGACGTGTGTAAGGCAATTGAGATAAATTGAGTTGGTGGATGCCAAAGTCTCGAAATTTCTGGTAACGCAGTAATGCGGATATTAAAGCGGGGCCACTGGCACGTGTTGGGCCTCGACGTAAGCAATCAAGCTGGCTATATCTGTCATCATCGTTGGATTTCAAAAGTTGATTGAGCTTGGCCTTTTGTTGTTTTGTCGGTAATCGATTTAGCGTATTCCAGAGTCGCTGATTGCAGCGTTCTCGCACTTGAGAAATTAAACGTGTGAGTGTCGAAACCCCAGGTAATAATACCTTTCGTTCAAGAAGCCATGCTGTCGATAAATCAAACACCAAGCTTGGACGCTCTTGATTAACCCAAACACGGCTATACAACCAACGTAAATAACGAAATGAATAGGTTTTCTCACCAAATAAATGATACCCATAAAGAGCTTGTATCTCAGCACAATGCTCAAATCGGGTTTGCTTGCGTTTTTGGTAATGGCTGAGACGGTCAGTATTTTTTATTTACAATTGTTGACTAATGAAGCTAATCACTCCATTTGGTACGTCAATGGGGTTACTAAGGAAGGTCCCTAAAAATCTAACCGTTGCTAGCTGTATGGCAAAGCCCAATCGATTGTGATTGCCACGCCGCTTATTGATGACAGACCGGTCTTGATCATCGAAATGAAAATATCGAGCAAGCTGGACTTGGGAAGGTTCACCATGATAACGGCCATAGGCCATTTTTTGTTCATCAGTCAGAAAGTCACTTGGCATAACAATATCAATTACAACGTTTGATCAATATTGAGCGAGTTATTAAGAGTGCAAAAAGTACACTTTCCGCACTCGGCTTTTAAAGCATGGAAATCTATCAAGTTTCGCCTAAAAACGATGCATTTACTAATGCAAAAAACAAAGTGCGTCTATTATATGCATGTGATAAGTTAATGCACCATGAATAACAAACAACGCTCTCAATATCGTATTGGTTATGCTCGTGTCAGCAGCATTGGACAAAACTTGGACGCACAACTGGATGCACTTCAACAAGTAGGCTGCGATAAAATTTTCACCGACAAAATGACGGGCTCTCGAATGAATCGTCCTGGATGGGATGAACTAATGGGTCAAATTAGAGCTGGCGATACCTTAGTGGTTACAGAACTGAGCCGGATGACTCGCTCCTTGCTGAACTTGCTGGAAACAACCAAAGAGCTAGATGCTAAACAAGTGGAGTTTATTTCACTGCGTGAACAAATTGACACCAATACAGCAACAGGTCGTTGCTTCTTGTCGATTATGGGTGCCGTTCATCAGATGGAACGCGAACTTAAAGCGGAGCGAGCAGCAGCAGGTCGCAAAGCAGCTAAAGCACGGGGCCGTAGTGGAGGCAGACCAAAAACTGATCAAGGGAAGTTAGAGCAGGCGCGTATTCTTTACGAGAACTCTGAGCAAACTGCAGCTCAGGTTTGTGAGGTATTTGGTGTCGGTCGCAGAACCTTCTTTGCTTATCTCTCAGCTCATAAACAAGAACAAGAGGTATGTTCGCAATAAGTGTAAAAAGTTGTCATGCGGCAATTAAAACTTAACCTTACAATATCTTAATTGTTCAGAAGCGACTTGGGATTTGGGCAGGTAGAAGTTAAAAAGTTATGATGCTTATCGCTGCTATTATCATGCAAAGGCTGCCGATTGAATAAAAAAGAGTTCTGTAAGGCTGGAGTGAGCATGCATATGAAAGTGTATGCCCAACCCTTGATGCAACAAAGAGCCATACCAATATTTGCATGGTCTGAAAGGAAAGGGTTTCTATAATTGCTGCCAAAAAGAAAATAAACATACCGATAGGTATATTTGATGTGTTATTAACCCCAATTCTATTCCATCGATTAACTAATTGGTCCCTCTCATCGTTGCTTTCAAGAGGTTTAAATACCCCATTAGGTACAAAAAAAACTTTGTTGAAAAGTGCCATCACTCTACCATCTTCTCGATTTGGACTTTCCATTGTTTTACCGCGAACATATGTCGTGATGGTTCCGCAAACCCATGAGAATATGGCGAGAGCGGCAGTTGCTTTCGCAACTAAAAAAATGCTCGGATTGATGTCCATTTTTACCTCATGTTTTTGAAGTGGAGGTCATACCATTCAAGTATAACCTCCGTTCTAACTGAGTGACTCTTTAAGCCACCCAGATAAAAGACTGATTTGATGTCAAGAAAGCTTTTGCTCCTTAAAAGGTAGGGTACCCTGCAGGTAAGGCTGCGTTGACTGTTTTTATAAAGTTTGAGTCCTTGAATTTAAACCCAGCTTTTCCATAACTGTATTTATTAAACAAATCTCTCATAGCACTGTTAGTAACCCCATCTCCGTGCATATGAAACCAACTGACAATTGGAGGGGTTACCCAGGCACCATTGTAGTATGGATTGGAGACACTCTCTCCAGAGTTGGCAAATCTAAATGAATGAGTTAGAGGAATAACGCCAATATAAGGGTCTGGGTCTTTATAGTAGACAACTTTTGGATGGTTTCCATCTTTAGGAACATTGCTCCAAGAACGTGTTGAATAATCGCCATGAGCACTCACGGCTGCATGTGTTGGAAGGTTGTTAGTGAAATAGAGAATGACGGTTTCTACATCATGCCTATGCCCTCCACCAACATAGGCAGCTACTTGATCCTTTTCAAAGTACAAATCATATAAGTGAGCAGAGTATTCTTTTCCATTAACCGTTTTGCTTGACCATCGGTGGTAAGTATTGGAAGCATCCAAAAATTTATGCTTTCGACAGTCACCAGTGATAGTTCCAGAGGTTCCTAAGCCGCCATTCTTCTTTCCTGACCGGCTTATAGCTGCGGCAGGTAAGCAACTATTGCGTGTAAAGTCAAAGACGGGGTGATATAGCTCAACTAATGAGACTTGGTTTGGGCTTGGGATATCTCTGAAAGCTTCATCTAAAGAAGGAAATTCGTGTGCGTGGGAGAGAGGGATTATTGAAGCGAATAGGGCAGATATGTAACTGACTTTTATCGTTTTTAGATTCATCTGTACACCTTTTTAAATACGTTTGACTCTCTAAAAATTAATATTGTTTAAATTCTGAGGAGAGCATTGCTTCTATAACATAGTTAATGAAAACTATGAAAGCGGAATGAATCTCATTGGTCTCATGAGATTAGTTAAGATATGTGGCGTCTGGGCCTACTTAGAACAGGTTGTCATGCTCCACTTACTTTTTTTTTAAGGCTTACGATAACTTTGCGAACCTACTCTTTCCTGGTTAAAAAGTAGGCTTGGCGTGACTTTCCGTACCGTTGGTTGTCATACCCCAATCTTTCCAAGTGAAGGTATAGAGATGGAGGTTATCCAACCATTCAGGGTTCACGCGAAGATGTTGAATATCACTTTTGAGGTTTTGATCAGACAACCCTGTATATGCCCAGGGTGGGTCGGTTGGCTTTGCATCGGTTGTCTCTACATCAGTTGTCTCTGCATTTACATGGGTGGAACTTATTAAAAAAGCTGATAGTAATAAAACAGATTTAAGATTCATACTGGAAAACCACTCCTTACATAAATAAGGAGCTATTAGACCCTAAAATTAAGTAAAAAATGTGATATTTATTAAAAATTACTCGTACCAATCAACAAGGGTAAGCGGCCTTCAGTGATCAATCTCAATCGGGGCCGCTGTCCAAGATTGATCGCTTACGTTGTTAGTATAATAGGGAACAAAGTCTCAGAAGATGATTCTCAATTCCTTCACAAAGGTATTCCACGACAACCCTTTGAACGTAAGTTTCACTTAGCCGAATATGTCGAGGTAACAGGAGCTGATTTATCCAATGGCTTGTTGAGTATCAGCTTGAAAAGAGAACTTCCCGATTCCATGAAGCCAAGATCAATACCTATCCATCAAGATGAAAATGTGATTGAACACAACCGGGATCAGAAGTTGATCGAAAACCAACCTAACAAAGGCAGGTGGGGCAGTCTCTCACCTGCTCTAAAACCAACGTTTTATTGACAGCTCAAAACAAAGAAGTTTTTCGAGGTTTTCACCTTTAAAACTGTATATATACCCGTATTTTTATCTATGTCTATTTAATCATTCATCTTGCTATTAAGACAATTGGTGAGAATGGCCACAATGGAAGTGGTCATAGCTTAGAATGGGTAAGTTATTCAATTAGGATTGCTTATAAGTTGTAAGGGTGGGGGCATGAAAAGACCACTTCTAGCCGACACATATCGCCGTGAAAATCCCGCCATTTATCTCCGGCAGTCACAGATCAAAGGGTTCGAGGTGATGCGTACTTTTCGCAGATGTCTATTAGTTGCACCAAAATTAGACAGACTTGCTAGGTCAGTCCCGGACGCTCGCAAAATTGCAGATTCTTTGGTTTCAAGAGGAGTGAAGCTTGCTCTGGGTGGAAGCGTCTATGATCCAGCAGACCTTATGGGCAAAATGTTCTTCAACATTCTTGCTACCTTCGCGGAGTTTGAGGCTGATTTGATTCGAATGCGTACTCGCGAAGGATTGGCTATTGCACGATCAAAAGGTAAGCTCAAGGGAAAGCAACCCAAGTTATCAGATAAGCAACAGCAAGAGCTGGTTAGAATGCATAGTACTGGAGAGTATTCCATTAGCAGTTTGGCAGAATTATTTTCAGTATCGCGGCCAACTGTGTATAGAGTACTTGCAAGAAACGAACTGACCTAAAAAACTGTACGCATCGGCTAATAGACTCACTGGAGAACAGGGGCTCCGTTGCAAAAAATCTACGGGGCCTCATAATTTGCCGATTACGAGTCGTTAGAGCCCAAATTGACGTCTCCACTAGACGCACTTCTCCTGTAATACCCTGACCGTAACACCAAAGATTCATCTAGCCTTTGCGAAACATTTTCGGCACACAAACCTTATTCGACGGTAGGATGGATCTCGATCCGTATTGAGAGTTTTGAAGGGCGATTATAGGGTTTGATGCTTCGAAGGGCTTTGCTTAGAAAACGCTTGGCGGCCTTCTGATTTCGGGTGGCGGAGAGGTAAAAGTCGACGGTTTTGCCTGTTTTGGTGATGGCCCGATAAAGGTGCATCCACCGCCCTTTCGCTTTGATTTAGGTCTCATCTATTTGCCAGCTGGAACTCCATTGTCAATGCCAACTTAAAACTGACCCACTTTTAATGATTTAATGCCAACCTAAAACTGACCCACCCCCCTTAATTTA
>CANMOZ010000056.1 GCA_947499545.1 uncultured Saccharospirillaceae bacterium | reverse complement strand
CCCAGTAAAGTGTCATGACCATCGCCACCGCTCAAACGGTCCTTGCCATAACCACCAAACAGATTGTCATGTCCTTCACCTCCATCTAGATGATCATCACCGTCAGCACCGTCCAATACATCATCGCCTTGATCACCGTAAAGGAAGTCACCTAAATCAGGACCAGCTTCTGGATCGTTGAAGCTAAACCCTGGAGTACTATGAGCACCTTCTCGATGGTGGCTTCCATAGATAAAGTCATTACCGGCTCCACCATGAATTTCATCAGCGCCATCTAAACCCGATAAGCTTTGATCTCCACTGTCTCCAGTGATTTTGTCGTTGTTGTATCCACCTGTGAAATAAGCAATGCCACTTCCATCAGCATTAAGAAAGTCATCTTTTATTGAGTGGTGAAGGTTGTCTTTATCTAGGGTGTTGGCATCAAAAACAATGGGTCTGCTATTGATGTGGGTTCCATTAGTATAACGACCGTTGGCAGTCGGTTTAAATACTTGGTCGATTCCATTTGAATCTGTATACAGTAAATTGCTAGGAACAACAAAAGCATCATCCGGCAGTTCTGGCTGCCCATTGTCTTCTGGCTCATCTATCTTAATGCCAAAGGCATTATCAAGACGGTTAAACTTTTCAATAGTGACGGTATCGCTGGCCATGCCGTTGACCATTACACGTAAATCACCATTGTCATCCATTACATAGAAGTTACCATGCTCATCTTCGTACATGTTCTCAGCATAGTCAGCAATGGGTTTAATGCTGGTTACAACCTGGTTGTTGATTTTAAGTTGGTTGTTTCCTTCATCATCGATAATGGTATCAGTGCCGTCACCTGAATTAATGATGTAAGTATCATTGCCTTCACCGCCTTTTAAGGTGTCGGCGCCTTTTCCGCCTTCGAGTGTGTCATGACCTTTTCCACCATCTAACAGGTCATTACCCGTTCCACCATCTAACCAATCCTTATCATCCCCGCCAAAAATTCGATCATCACCACCGCGACCAAATAAATTATCATCACCATCACCACCCGTCATGTGATCAGGCCTGATTGTATGACCAAGTTTGTGGTCATCACCATTAGTACCCAGCACATCGATCTCTACAGTACTCTCAAAGTCAGGATCATCCTCTTTTGAGTAATAAGTTAAATTTGAATCTACAAGCTTATCGCCAATTATTTTAATTGTAGCCGTCTGTTCGCTTTCACTGTGCTTGAATGTAAAGTTGACTGCGTGGTTATCTTGGGGTTCAATAACAAATTGATTTTCATCAGCGCCTAAAAACTCAACCCTACCAGCACTACCATCTTCACCAGGATGATAAATAATTTCTACTAATTTATTTGTACTAGGGTCGGCGAACTTAATAGACGTTGATCCGTCTTCTCTTGTTTCTCTTTCAAACCCATAACCGTATGGCACAGTTTCCATTTCAACCATGCTTTTTATGACGTTAGTTATATTCATGCTTTGTGAAGCTAAATCTGTTAGATAGTCTTCATATAGTGCACTTCCCAAACCACCTAATCCTACGGCTGCCCCAATACCGCCCGCTGCAGTAATGGGGGCCATAAACATTCCACCAACTGCCGCTGAAAGGGGGATTAATACCGCTGCGATTGCAGCAACAGAAAAGCCGCCTACAGCTATAAGTCTGGCAAGTGCTTCCGATTCTGATATAGAGTCATCATCACTAAACCTAGAAATGGCTTCGACCATCTCTCTTAAATATTTAATGTTTGAGTGTCCAGGAATCCAATCACATTCAAACTCTTTATGGCTTGGAATAAAATAAAAACCCGGTCGCTTATAAACACCTTTTTCCAATGCAAATTCCGATGTATGAAAATTCGTCATAGAATGTGATTCGGTTACATTCAATCGATCATTCGGAATTAAATACACTGGTCCGCCGACAGGTTCCGCAATGCGACTTACAATATCGTTATCAATACGATAATTTACTGTCTCAATGTTTTCCATATGCTCAGTGCTGACATTGTCGTTCTTGTATTTGTCTTGCAAACCGCGCATTCCACCTAAAGAGTTAAAGGTAGTTAGATGTAATTCCTTATCTTTTAATTCTTCGAGTCTATTTCCACGAGATGTCAGTTCAAACGAGAAGTATTGTGCAAGCGCACCACCCAAACTATGACCCGTTATATGGATTTCATCTGCATCTTCTACATAGTCAGATATATCAGCTATTATTTTTATGCCTGGCGCTCTTAACTCATCATCCAATGGGTCGGTTGGGTCATAATTCATATAGAACTGCCGCATCCCTAAAGCCGCTCCGTTATTAAACCAGTCTCTAGCTCCCTCCAATGTGCCAGGGTCACCCTCTGTGCCTGCAAAGGCTACCACAAGCTGTTTAGTTGTTTTATTTTGAAAGACATAGGCATGCAGACCTGAACCGGTATCATTAACTTCATGGACTTTTTTAAAGCCATTACCGGTAAGCTTTGAATATGCGTCCTGATCACCTGTGGTGCCACGACCATTTAAATAATAGTAGGTTGATTGAGCACCAAAACGAGCAAGTTCTTTATTGGTTAAAGCTGACACTGATATTTTCCTCTACTGCAAATCAGTTAAACGTTTGGATTAGTTAGGTTTTGTGTTGGGTGTGCATAGGTCGACAATCGCTAATTGCACGGAGCGATTCCCTCCAACGAGAGCGCCCCCCGCAACCACACGTGAAAAGGCAATCTTGCATGCGTTAGGAGACACATCAATGGATATCGGTATCCCTTTAGCTAAATACTCAATTTCGCCGGTTGATACATCAACCATTTTTAAAGCTGGGAGTTTTTCTTTAAATGGATTGTATTCATGCTTGATAAGGCTAGACCACCTAAAGATGTATTTCTTTTCTGTGATAGGTTCAACATTAAAGTAGCTTGTAACTCCTTTGTCGTATTTGGTATAGAGCCAATGCAAATCCCAAGGGATAACATCTTCATTGCCGTTTCTGTCAAAAAAATATGAGAAGTTTAGGGAAGAGGGTCTGCATCTTGTTAAATCACAACGTTCATTTCTAACATAATCTAAAAAATATTTTCCAATATGGTCTTTATAGGATAAATGAGATGACCCATTTCTTCTTAAGGAAAGCGGAAATACTTTGTTGTCTTTAATAAATGCCCCCCCTGCTAGCTTGTCTGACGGTGAGCTGTAAAGAAAGTAACTTCCAGGATCTATGAGTGGCTTCAACTTACCTTTAAATTCTTTACTGTACTCTGGCTTATAAAAATCTTCATGCTTATATCCCTGACAAAATGTACCTATTAAAGCGTATCCATAAGGTAATAACTGTTCTTTACCAAATACCCCTAAGTACTTATGAAATTCATCAGAAGAGTGTCGGCCATTATTATCTGCATTATAATGGGTTTCTTTATAGCCCACGATTCCATCTCTAGCACAAACGAATTCCATGTGTTCTTTGTAAACACTATAACCTGCCTGTTCACTCCAAAGCGCTAAGCGCTTACGCTGCCTACCTTTTTCATCTTTATACATTTCAATGAACAATAATCGTTCATTATCCACCCAGGCTAAATCCAACCCAGAAATAAAATCCATTTCATAAGGCAAGGGGGTGACTTTATAAGGGTACTCTGACAGGTCTTCATCAATCGCCCTTTCCCAACCAAAAAGCCAATAGCAAAGAGCTAAGAACAAACATAAAGGCAGTGCCATAATTGCGATTTTAATTTTCAAAACCGACTCCTTGATTCATAAGAAAACCTTTCATTTTGTGATGCATCGTTAACGCTCCCTAACCGCTTCTTGCTTTGCTCTAAGCAGAGGCGCCAGGAAAAATTCAATCACTCGGCGTTTGCCGATTTTAATTTCGGTGGTGACAGACATGCCGGGCTTTAATTTCACTTTGCGATCGCCGGCTTGCATAAAATCTTTTTTCAGTTGGATTTTGACAGGGAAGAGCAACCCTTGCTGCTCTTGTTCGACTGCATCGCCTGAGACTTGTGTGACGGTGCCATCGATGGTGCCGAATTTGGTAAAGGTAAAGGTGTGGATTTTGACGGTGGCGTCCATCTTGGGGTCGATAAACCCAATGTCTTTGTTTTGCACTAAGACTTCAGCTTCTAATAAGGCTTCTTCAGGGACCACGAGCATTAACGGCGTTGCCGGTTGTACAACGCTGCCAAGGGTGGTCACGCTTAATTGCATGATGGTGCCGCTGACGGGCGCTGTGAGTGTTTGAGCATTATTTAAAGCGTCGGCTTTGTGGTGCTCTTCTTCGGTGCTTTCAAGCTCTTGCATCAGTTCTAAATATTGCTGCTGATAAAGCGCTTGGGTTTCGGCTAAGAGTTTGTGCTGCTGCGCTTGAAGTTCTTCTAAGCTGGCGTTGACGATGGCAAGCTGGGCTCTGGCTTCTTCTAGCTCAAATTCCGACGTAATGCGCTGCTGTTCTAATTCTAAAAACTCGGTACGCGCTACAAGCTTTTTGCCTTGAAGCTGCTGATGGTTACGCGCACGCTCTTGAATGATCGGCAAGGTGGTTTCTAACTTTTTGATTTGAGTCTGTGTCAGCCGGGCTTCAGCCAGCTTGTTGCTGAGGCTGGCTTCTAGGCCTTTCCATTGACTGCTAAAGCCTTGCCAAGTCTGGAGCACCCAAACGTCAGGCAAGCTCGATGGGGCTGCCTGGGTTTTGTGCTCAGGCTGTTCTGCTTGGTTATTCTGTTCTGGTTGCAATTCTGCTTGGTTAGTGTGTTCGACTTGCGGTAAAGCGGGCTGCTTGGGTGGTTGCACCCTGACTTGCTGAATGCGTTCTTTTAGGTAAGCGTAGCCTGCTACTTGCTGCTTTAAAAAGGTTAAGCGGGTTTGGGTTTTGGAAAGGTCGGCCCCGGTGAGACTTTGATCCAGTTCAATTAAGACATCGCCTTTTTCAACACGCTGCCCTTCAGTGACATGAATGGCCGTAACACGGCTTTGTTGAAGTGCGTTGATTTCTTTGGTGCGGCCTGTGGGGATGATCTTGCCTTCAGCCGTGGCAATGATGTCAACCTTAGAAACCGTGGCCCAAATAATCAGTAAGGTAAACATCAGCAAGATGATGCCAACCATCATTCTCGGTAAGGGGGAGGGCGGTCTGGCTTGTACTTCTAGCGCACCCGGTAAAAAGGCGCAGAGCTCTCGCTCAAATTCGAGTGCGTCTTTTTCTTTATTGGGACCAAAGGCTGCTTTGATACGATTCCAAAGGGCATTCATCAAGATTGCCCTCCGATTGTGAAGCTGGCTTTTAATTGAGGGCCTGACGCATTAGCCGCTTCTTTAGGCGCTGCCGTTTGGCTTTGAGCCGCTTTTTGAGTGTGAGCAACGACTTGATCCTTTGAAGCAGGTTTGGGATTTGTTTGTGCTTTGTCATCAGGCTGGCCAATGCTTGGGTGTTGGCGTTCGTGCATGCCGGCAAAGACACCCCCGAGGTGCACCAATTCTTCATAGGAGCCCTGTTCAATGATTCGGCCTTGGTCCATGACTAAGATGCGGTCACAGTCGCGCACGGTACTGAGTCGATGCGCAATGATCATCACCGTCCGACCTTGACTGATTTGGCTCATGTTTTCTTGGATACGGTGCTCAGATTCAACGTCAAGGGCACTGGTGGCTTCATCCAAAATGAGGATTTTAGGGTGCGTCAGCAGTGCACGGGCAATGGCGATGCGCTGCTTTTGCCCACCGGATAAACCGCCGCCGTTTTCTTCCAGAGGGGTGTCGTAGGCTTGAGACAACTCCAAGATGAAGTCATGAGCACCGGCCAGCTTGGCTGCCGCCATAATAGCTTCCATGGGAGCCGCTGGGTTGGTTAACGCAATGTTGTCGCGGACGCTGCCTTTAAAAAGAAAGCTTTCTTGAGGAACAACGCCGATTTGCTGCCGCAGCCAGCGGGTATCCACCAACGAAAGATCCACACCGTCAATCATCACGCGCCCCGATTCAGGCACGTACATGCGTTGCACTAACTGGCTCAGGGTACTTTTGCCTGAACCTGAAGGCCCCACAATGCCAATGCTTTCGCCCGCGTGAATCTTGAGCTGAATGTCGTTTAAGATACGACGGCCTTCAACGCTGTAGCGGAAGTTCACCTGCTCAAATTGGATCTCGCCTTTCATATCGGGTAATTGACCGCGAGAAGGATCAAAGCCAGGTTCAGGCGTCACATTGAGGATGTCGCCCAAGCGGCGAACAGAAAGCCCCATTTGCTGGAACTCTTGCCAGAGACTCACCAGTTTTAATAAAGGCCCACTGACACGGCCGGCAATCATGTTAAATGCCACTAATTGACCCACGGTCATATTGCCTTCCATCACCTGATGCGCCCCAAACCAAATAATGGCGATGGTCATGGCTTTATTGATGAATTGAGCAATCTGGCCTGAGACATTGCCCAAGTGATTGACTCTAAAAGCCGCCGTTACATAGTGCGCTAAACGGTCTTCCCATTTGCGCTGCATTTGCGGCTCAATGGCCATGGCTTTGAGGGTTTTGATCCCAGAGATTGATTCGGTCAAGAAGGCTTGGTTTTCAGCGCTGTATTTAAACTGCTCGTCTAAGCGGCTTTTTAAAATGGGTGTGACGATGATAGACAGCACAATGTAGAGCGGGATAGTCCCTACCACGACCCACACCAGGGTTGGGCTGTAATACCAAAGGAAGGCAAAGAAGACGAACATAAAGAGCAAGTCGACACAAAGCGTTAACGCTGAGCTGGTGATGAATTGCCGAATGCTGTCGAGTTCACGCACCCGAGCAACGACTTGCCCAATGGAGCGACTGGAAAAAAACTCGATGGGTAATTTTAATAAGTGCTGGTACAGCTTAGCGCCCAGCTCAACGTCGACTCGATTACTGGTGTGACTTAATAAATACTGACGCACTCCTCCTAAAACCACTTCAAAAATCGCCGCCGCAAAAAACGCAACTGCGAGCACATCCAAAGTACTGAAGCCTTGATGCACCAGCACCTTGTCCATGACGACTTGGAAAAAGAGTGGGGTTAAAAGCGCAAAAAACTGAATAAATAAAGAGGCGATTAAAATCTCACCGAAGAGTTTTCGGTACTTCATAAACGCCGGGATAAACCAACGAATGTCAAAGCTGGCTTGCAGAGTTTCAATCAGGCCTTTTTCTTTTGAGAGTAAGATGGCTGTACCCGTTAATTCGGCTTCAAGCTGTGCTTGATCCCAAATTTCGGGTTGCGCAACATCAGCTCGCTGTACCAAACATTTTACTTGATGATCATGATCAGAAACGTTGTCAGAAGCGCTGGTACTGCTCTCCGATTTATCTTTATCTGTAGGTGCTTGCTCACGCGCTTCCGTTTTCACTTTTGCTAAGACAACCCACTCGCCAGACTGAGTTAATGCAATCGCAGGCAAAGGCGTTTTAGGGAGCTTTTTGATGGAAAGCGTAATGGCTTTATATTTAAGCCCAATGCTTTTTGCCGCTCTTTGCAACGGCACTGGGTCAGAGGGATCATCCGTACCAAATTCTTCTTTCAGCCCCTCTCCCTGTACAGGCATTTGAAACAGGTGAGCAACAAGGCTCAAAGCAGAAAATCCAGACATCAGAACCTTTCTAAAAAAATATGCAGATGGTTAACAAATTATCAGGGAGCGGTATTGTATCGATAAGTGAAGGGCTGTAAATCAACCGAATTAACGCTTTTGGGTTGGTCGTTATTGACTCCTGCTATAGCCATGATGATGGCTGGCTATTATCGAGAAACAACACTTAGATTATTTTTTCATAGATATTCACAGCGATTAATAATGGGTTACAAATACATAAGCGCACACTTATGAAACTCAGAAAGATTCGACTTAATTTCAAAAAGCGTCAGACTTACACAAGCAGCATCTTATTCATGGGACTAATGACTTGAGCGAAGCAACCCCTGAATTACCCGCCGATTTTATACCTCCAGAGAAAGCAGAATCTGGGGACCATTGCTTTTATTGGCATGAAGAGAGTGCTTGCTATTTAAGTATTCGACTGGGCAGTACGTCTCTCATTAAAGCCTTTAATCAAGCGGAAGAGGGATTAACCCTACTTAAAGCACAAGCCACGCGTTCAGGTCGCTTGGTATGGATTTCCAAAGACAAAGGAAAAAGTTGGCAAGGGTATATCGGGGAAGATATGGAAATAGAGAGTATTGCCAGAGCATTATGAAAATAAAGGCGTCTTCTCAGAACTCACGCGTTAAAAATACATCCATGAATTGATTTTTTAAAGCCACCCCTTAACGAGTCGTTATTTTCACATTCATTTCAATATTTACAGCTAACCTATAAATGAGTGGCTGCTTGACTCACATCCACACGAGCGACCACTCTCGATGCCTCTGGCAAGCTAGAACCCAAACTGGCTTGCCGCTTTTTTTATTCCAGCACTCTCCATAATAATGATCAGGTCAGTAAAGAAACCAGCCTTTCCTTCGAGAGTTTAAGGTCCGCTACGGCGAATGAACGAGCACAAGTGCTCATTCGTATGTGACCGGCTAAGACTAGCTGGTTGGGTAGGTGTGTAAGATATTAGATGCAGATAAAGTAAG
>CANMOZ010000055.1 GCA_947499545.1 uncultured Saccharospirillaceae bacterium | reverse complement strand
TTTTTACCGGTATCACGCACAGCTTTAACCACTTCACCAAGGCATTCGGTTAACTCATCGTTGAGCGTGCCTTTGTTGAGGTAGATCAGGTGCTGTGTGAAGGGTACGTTGTTATCCATTTCAATTTTCCTTGTTGTGTTTTTGGTTGTTGGGTACTGCTTTGGGTTTAGGGTTTTCTAATCTAATAGATTCAAAGGCCCCGCTTTTTACTGAACGGCTCCAAACTCAGCGTTAAAACATACTGACCATCCGCTTCCTTTATGGCTGGGTTGTCTTTCATAACAGCGCATAAAGTATTGAGTAGCTTTTCACGTTCTCTGGGTGATTCACTGTGTGTAAATACGGCTTTAAGCACTTGCGTTGTCATTGTTTTTCCTGCTTTATTAATTAATGGTTTTCAAAGGCTCATCTCAATACGGAATGTCATCGTCATCTGCATCCTCTATTTCTGAATCAAAACCGTCGAACTCTGCTTCGGCATTCACCACATCGGATAGACGCTCACCGTGTTTTAAAAACATAAGACCTCTAAGGTTGAGTGAAATACCTGGACGCTTAACGTTTCTTTCAGGCTTTTTGTCGTAGCAAAAAGAGTTAACGGAAATGGCGACATAGCAACCGGGATAGAGCAAGTCGTCTTCCTTGGTAACGTTGTGAAGAACGCCCGCACGCCTAATCAAAAGTTCGGGTTGGTTTTTACTTTTGGGGTTGATGAACAGTGAACCGTAGCTCGCTTCGTATTCTTCATCGTCACCTTCACGCACTGTCCAGTCATCTGTCTTGGGTGGCTTATCACCGAACTTTTGTTTGATAGCTTCCTCTTTAATTTTGTGTATTTTCTTCTCTTCCCCTTTATTTAAAATGACGCAAGCGCTGTAAAAGGGTTCGCCCCTGCTGTCTTCCTCTTCTGATATTTTTGGCTCAAAGATAGGGCCACCCACGTAACGGCCTAGAACGGTTGTTTTGAGCGCATCTCTGTCTTTTGACATGGTGTTTTTCCTCTTGATTTTGGGGGTTAGGCAGCGTCTTCGAGACTCGAGTAGTCTGCGAAGTCTTCAGCGATGTTTTGAATGGGTTGACGGCGATCAGATTCAGGGGCAATGGTCGGGCGACCTTTGGGTTTTACCACCTGGGATTCGATTACCGGATGTTTTTTACCGAGTAGTTTTTCAGCTTCGGCGGGGCTGATCAGTTTGGGTGGGTAAATATCTTTGACTTTGAGCTTTGCATCTCTCAAGGCTTGGGCGGCTTCTTCGGGGTTACGCCATTCGCGATTGGTGCGAGTGTGAACCAGTTTAAATCCAGGTAAGTCGCTACCATCCTCAAGCAGTGTTTTACCCTGTAATTCTAGGGCTTTTAGCCAATTCGCAATCAAAGATTTGCGGTTTAAAATCGCGGCAATTTCATTGGGTGTTAGGGTGTCGAGTGCTTGGCAATCCCATTCACTTTCGATGCATTCAAAATCAGAAGCAATCAATTCAAGATTGAACTGCGCGAAGGGTTTGCAATTCCCCTTTGCCTTGCAAAATTGACAACCTTGCTCGCTTGGGATTCTGGGAGCGTCATCGCTTAATGCGAGTTCTGCAGAGCGTGATACGATGCTTGCCCACTCGAGTAAATCTTTCACACGAATACTAAATTCCGTGTGGTTATGCATGCGAGGTTGCACGATCACTAGGTTAAACGTGTCGATGTCATACAAAACATTAAACTCTTGATATACCCCAAGGGCATAAAGCATTAACTGCGAATTTTCTTCAGCATCGACAAAATGAAATTGGCCGTATTTAAAATCGATAACGTTGCATAGACCGTCGTTAATCACAATGGCGTCAGCGGTTCCATAACCGTTAGGGACCCAGTCGGTGTAATGCACTCGCTCTTCAACGAATAAATCACCTTCAAGACTTCTAACGCAGTCGAGATATTCCTGAACGCCTGTAATCATCTCGTCATCAGCGATAAATTCTTGGCCCTCAACCTCGTAAATAACGCCTTTAAAATCCTCTGCATCACAGTCACGCGTTAGGCATTGCTCTGCCAATTGGTGCGCGGCGGTACCTTCCAGGGCTGCCACGTCAATGTCGTCTGGCAATCCCCGTTCGGCGGCCACACTGCCTGGGCATACTAGCCAGCGGTGACTGCTGCTGGGTGATAACTCAGCGTGCATGCTCATTTTAAGCCGCCTCGTTCGCTTCAATGTCGGCCAGTAATTTGTCGACGGTTTGATTCACGACTTTCAAATCTTCTTGTGACAAATCACTAAAGCGTTCAACACCGTATTCACTCAGCATTTTTTTAAAAATATCTTTGCCTGAATGCTGGCCAATGGTGCGTAACTTATTGCGGAATTCGCTGGACTTAGCGTCAATTTCTTCCGTTATTTCGGGGCCACTGGTTTTAGGTTTATTGGTTGTTGTAGCTTTGCGAGAGCGACGTCTTGGCTTGGTTTCCGTTTCCGCTGCGTCGTTAGCGGGTGTTTGTTCGATGGTTTTCGAGGTGGTGGGTGGTTCCGGGTCCGGGGTTTTCCTTTCGGTTTCGGATTCCAAAACGTCTAGGAATTTCCTGGCGGCTTTAATGAAGGCATTTATGGTTTGAGGGCTCATAATGTTTTTGTCCTTATTTTATAGGGGTTTATGAGTTTTACGGTTCTCGAATTTAAAAAACGTTAGGCGGCTTCTTTTTCGATGTTGTATTTTTTTAATTTTTTATAAAGGTGTTCGATTTCTTCTTCTAAATCGTTCTCGACAATTGCGAGTATGGATGAACGGATTTCGTCGTCGATGTGAATAAAGGTGTAGGGCCCTATTAGTAATTGGACCCGAATATTGACATCCGTTTTAGCTACTTCAATGTCATTGAGTTTGCTTTCTATCCTTTCGCCTTTGCTGTAATCGGCTAGAATACTTTCGATTTGGCTTTTTAGGTCCTTCATTGGGTTTTCTCCTTTTTGTTTTGGGGTTAGGCGGCTTGGGATGCTCTCAGCATGTGAGATGCGTAGAGAGACCTTGTTCTTTGATCCTTCAATATGATGTTCAGGAGGTGAATAACTTCTCTGTTTGAAAAACTGTATTCCTGCTCCTGATGCTTCACTTTGACCGTTATTTCGGGGTCATTTTCAGCTTCTCTAATGCATGACTGAATAAGCCTTATCTGGTTAGAGGCATTAATGTGAATTTTGTGTAAGGTTTTAAGCTTCTTATTTTGACTGCTCATAAATCACCACCATCTATTGACTAATTACCGTTAGCTTTACTGTTATTGGGTATATTTGTCTTATGGCCAAAAACGAACTCAAAAGTTCGTAAGTGAGGATTTGAGTTTATTGTAGTTAATTTATGTGTGTCAAAGGTTATTTTGTGTTTTTCAAAAACGAACTATCGTGGGGATAAAAAACCCGCAGGAGCGGGTCTGTTTAGTGTGTTGAAAAATATGGTCTTTTAGTACTCATATACAACAGAGTGCCAGAAAATTGCACCTATTATCGAAATATCTTTCAGGTCAGATTGGCTTATTTGCTCTTCTGGATAGCGGGATTCGTCAAAGTTTTTGATTCGTATTCCTCCGTCTGGGCGAAGAAAAAGCGTTGCAACTCGAAAAGTGTCAAAGTGCCAGAAGGCAAATATTTTTCCATCGACGATTACGGTCCTACCAAGGTCAACTCCAATGGTTGTATCAGGTGGGAAAAAAGGTTCCATTGCTGGAATGTTGATTTTTACACACAGAGCTTGGTCGGGGTTAACGGATATTTTATCCATGGTAGATCGAGAAAATCTTAACTCTCGAATCTCGCCTAGCTGCCTAGAAATGATCATTTCATAGTCCAGCTCTCCCTTGCGTTTATACGCCATTAACTCTTTATCTGTTACTAATGGCACTACAACCTCACTATCGAGTACTTCGGTGTTTTCATCCCAAGGGGATAGAACCCCAATCTTTGGACTATGACTGACCCCAATTGCAGTTGTCCTACCGGTTAATAGCCATTCTGTGCTGCATTCCAGTACTTTCGCAAGACCACTCATGTATTTGCTGCTTGGCTTGCTTACACCATTAATCCAGTGGCTAACAGATGCTTTGCCGACATCAATGGCTCTTGCAACGTCAACCGGACGTAATCCCAAATAGTTAACCCTATGTTGTATACGGTCTGAGATATGAAATAGAGATGGGAATGGTTCGAGGTCTAGAATTTCTTCCGGTGACTTTGGTTCTTCACCTAATCCAAATAACAACCATTCTTTTGAACACTGAAGTGCCTCAGCAAGAACCTCAGCCTTTTCAATACTTGGAGCAACGTCAGCTCGCAACCATTGACCAACAGTTGTGGGTGATGACTGGGTTAGCCCACCCAGCTCTTTCATGGTTAAGTTGAAGCCATCCATTCTGGATTTAATGCGTTCGGCAACTTTGATCTTATCAATTCTGTGTTCCGAGCTAGAGCCGAGAGCCATTTGTTCGCCAGTAGCAAGCCAATAGGGATCACAGTCCAGCGTGATGCCTAGCTTCTCAATGCTGCTATATCGGGGAGCGCTGTCACCATGAAGCCATTGACTCACGGTAGCCTTTGAAGACCCTGTCCCTCTGGCTAAATCTACAGCCTTAAGGTCTAGTGCCAGCATTCTCTCTTTTATTCGTTTGGCTATTTCAGTGTTCATAGTATTTGGAATGATAAACCTCAAATACACTCTTAGTGTAGACAGCAGAAGTTGATATAAATATACTTCGAAAACTATAAAACGAATAATATTTCAAATGGAGATAGCTAACGTGAGGATCGAGGAAGCCCTTTTTCACTTTAAAACTAAGGCTCAAATAGCCAGAGCTTTGGGGCTCAATAAGGCTGCCGTAACGAACTGGGGCGACACAGTGCCACCACTAAGAGCCTGCCAAATCCACCTCATTACCAAAGGCAAGGTTAAAGCCAGCGCATCAGACATTCGACCGACCAGCAGCCTCCGTCGCTATCGCCCTCTTAAATCTAAAAAACGCGCATCTAGCAAAGCCGCCTAATTCAGAGGCACTCTAACATGGCAAAAATCAGATACTTGAAGGAGTACGGTCCCCGGCTCCTTAGCAAGGGGTACCCCATTGTCCCTATAAAATGGGGTTACAAGTTTCCCATGGGTCTTAAAGACTGGGAACGTCTCAACGCTACGCAGCAAGACCTCGACCGCTGGTTGTCAGTGGGTTTCCACGACGGCGGCGTTGGCATCTTAACGCGTAACTTTCCGGCGGTAGATATTGATTGCACAGAACCGGAAGTGGTCGACAGTTTAGTGGGGTTTATTCAACGGGAAATCGGTCAGACGCCTATTCGCATCGGTGACGCGCCTAAGTGTTTATTACCATTCAGGGCTGACAAACCTTTTACGAAGATGATGTCGAAGCGTTATGAATGTGTCTTAGGTGAGCGCCATCGAGTCGAGATCCTCGGAGATGGTCAGCAATACGTTGCTTATGCCCGACATCCGCAAACTAAAAAAGCTTACAGGTGGGTTGACGATCGAGGTCTTTCAGACGTCCATCCCGAGAATCTGCCCATTCTAACGGTTGAAAAGGCTGAGCGCATTATAAAAGAATTCGAACGCTTGGCGAAAGAACAGGTGGATTGCAATTATTGGGAGCTAGATGCGTTGGGGCGTTCATCGCGTGCGGCCAATGATGAAGACCTCTGTGATGATGCTCGGATGTTGAATAACTTCAAATCGAAACTCAATGTCAGTGAATCCCGTTTGCGTCAGGCGGTTGATGTTTTGGACCCTGATTGTGATCACGACGACTGGGTTAAGGTGGGCATGGGCCTTTACCACCAGTTCGATGGCACGGAAGACGGTTTCGACATTTGGGACGAATGGAGTTCGAGAGGTGAAAAATACGACGAACGTGCAATGCGTTCTAAGTGGAAAAGTTTCGGGGTTGATCTCAGGCGGCATGAACCTGTTACCGCTGCCACCATCATGGGGATGGCCCGAGATATTGAGCGCGAAAATTGTGAAGATCATTTGTCGAATTTTCTTGAGACCTACATTTATGTCAAGCAGGGCGATCAGGTCATGGACTTGTCCGAAGAACCGCATTTTGGGCTGTGCAAATTAACGGAGTTTAAAAACGACACGGCCAATGTATTGATGGAGGTGCCAACGCCTACGGCTAAAAACCCTGACAAGACTGCAAAGAAACCGGTTTCAAATATGTGGATGACCCACAAGCATCGGCGTTCAGCGGTGGGAACGGATTACGTGCCAAATGCTGGGCGGTTGATTCGTAAGCCTAGCGGGCGTTTGTGGGTGAACCTGTTCCATATGCCTGAGTTTACCGCCACGACTCGGACCGATCAGCTTGGGGTGTTCCAAGAGCACCTCGAGTATTTGTTCCCTATAGAAGTCGAAAGAGAGTGGTTCGTCAGTTGGATGGCCTTTTGTCTGCAGCGGCCTGAGACGCGTTGCAAGGTGACGCCGTTGCATATTTCTCGGGCTCACGGAACGGGGCGTGGCTGGTTGGTGGAGTTGATGAGTAAGCTATTAGGCTATTGGAATGTTTCCAAAACCAAGATGAAGACGCTCGCCGGGGAAGGCAATGCCGGGCAGTACCAGGACTATTTGAACAACTCGCTTCTGTGTGCCATTGAAGAGGTTCGCGAGAATACGAAGCGTTATGAAGTTTCGGACGCCATACGTGACTACTTGACCGATAGCCCGCTGAACATCAATTGCAAGTACGGCAAGAAAGGGACGTTTCCGATTTATACGAATTTCTTTTTCATGAGTAACCACCCTGACGCCTTGGTTCTGCCGCCGGATGATCGCCGGGTCAACGTGTTTAGCGGGCCTGACTTTGTTCAGAGTCGCCTGTATTACGAACGGCTGTATCAGTGGTTAGAGAGTGAAGGGGTTCACCAGCTTCACAGTTTTCTGATGCGCCGGGATTTGAGTGATTTCGATTGGGGCTTCTCTATGAAGACACCAGCGCGCCAGACCATGCTGGAGAATAACCGTAGTGTTACTGAGACCCTGTTTTGGGAGTTGATGGAGGCGCCACCTTTCCCGGCGATGACGTTGGAGCAAATCAAACGTGAAGTATGCAAGCTTTCAGAGGTGGATATGTGCAACTTTCAGCTTGATGAAACTCAGTTGGTGAAGTTGCTGCAGAATCATGCGATTCGCTATAAGCAAATAAGTGTTGAAGGGAAAAAGATTAGGCCATGGGTTTTGGTTAAGTTGGATTCTATATCACACGATAAAATTAAGGATGCAGTAATAAAGTGCGGCACTTGATTAAATAACATTCAAAATAGTAACACCGAGTAACACCTGTGAAAATTAGGTGTTACCGCTGAAAGCCCCGTGGCTCTAAGGCTAGAGAGGATTAGTAACACGGTAACACCGATATATAAAATATCTGAGAAATAAAAAAACGTAAGTGTACTCTGTGAATATATTTTTTCTACAGCAGAGAGTTGGAATCAGGTGTTACCGTGTTACCGCAAGCCTCTAGCCCAGTAATGACGTGGCCTGTAGCGGTACCACTAGGGTTTTGGGAGGTGTTACCGCTGTGACCCTTAAAGATCATCAAATTGCTGCTGCTAGTGGAGGATAAGAACAATGAACGCACTCGCCTTACCTGAGTCTGCGCAGTTGATCGCCGATATCATTGGGCGAGACAGGGCTTTGTACCTGATAGGCCGACTTCCTCGATCCCCTAAGCGCTCGAAAGACGTATGGCTGTACGTCCCTAAGAAACTCAGCGAATCCCATCAACTCGTTAAACTGATCGGTATGAGCGATGCCCAGAAGCTTGTAAAGGCATTCGGTGGTCAGAATCTCTGCCTTGCTTCCTGCCACAGCTTGGTGAGGTTGTATCGTGATGAGTATTTGAGGCACTTAAAGCTATTGATGCCAGAAGCCGCTAACGACGTTGATATTGATAGCTTGGCCAAGGTGTTGGGGGTATCGAGTAAGCAGGCTCGCAATCTTATGGAAAAACAGCCAGAGAAGTTTTTGGCGGCGAATGATGGGTGATTATCGACTCAACAGCCTGTTGTGATGATCTCTACCGTTTGATGAACATAACGGACTTTGCAATTATCCTGAATAGAATAAACATACATGATCGTCCAGTTCCAGCCACTCATAAGCTCAATTGTGGTTGTAATTTGATCACTTTCTACCTGAACAGCTAATCCTATACCGGAAGCATTTGCGGTGGGATATCCGTATTGCATGCTAATAGTTTGCCCTTCTAGGGTTGTTGAACTTGATGGGCTACTGTGATCACATCCAGGGTCAACCATGCAATTTGAATGGGCAATGGACGCCGCTGATTTCACAGAAGCTCCAATTCCTTTAATGGTGGCGATTCTAGAATCTTTAGAAAAATCAAATAATCGCGGAAGAGCAAATGCAGCGAGGATGCTTAACACCACTATCATCATGATGAGCTCTATTAGCGTAAAGCCCTTATTTAATAATTTCAAAGTAATTACTTGCCTATACTTTAAAGCCTATATACACCTTAATAATAGTAGTCAAGCGTTTCTAATGACGTTGATATTGATAGCTTGGCCAAGGTGCTCGGGGTATCGAGTAAGCAGGCTCGCAACCTTATGGAAAAACAGCCAGAGAAGTTTGTAGCGGCGAATGATGGTTGTGAGCA
>CANMOZ010000054.1 GCA_947499545.1 uncultured Saccharospirillaceae bacterium | reverse complement strand
TTATTGTGATTACTCTTAAGCCACGTATTTGTTAAAGCCATCCGACACTCCACCTACATTGTGTACAAACCCAGA
Source organism: uncultured Saccharospirillaceae bacterium (assembly GCA_947499545.1). Taxonomy (GTDB): domain Bacteria; phylum Pseudomonadota; class Gammaproteobacteria; order Pseudomonadales; family Oceanobacteraceae; genus CANMOZ01. The sequence continues at coordinate 9,132 of CANMOZ010000054.1, read as the reverse complement.
ATCTGTACACAATTTTGTACACATTTAGCCTGGCTTGAGGTGTTTTAGTATAGCGCAACGTGTCGCAGAAGATTAGCTTAAATGGCTTATTTTAAAGGGTTTTTTATTAAAATATGTGCTCCAACGTCATGCCATGTCTTTTGGGTTTAAGTTATCCCCTAGAGCCCCAAATTAGGTCCGAACAGGCCGGTCCAGTAAAATCGGCGCTTTTGGGGTGTTTCTTTTTAATTTCAATAAGTTATAAATAACCGTTGGTTGACAGCAAGGAATAGCAGCAACCGCTGCTTCGCATTCAACGATGTGAAAGCCGCTCTTATGCACAGTGATTCACACACAGCGCAAGAGCTGGCCCATAGCCGTAACAAGGAGGAACCCTCGATGGATACGGTGCAAGCCAAACCCCAAACCTGCCCGCACGAAGAAGTTGTACGTTTTGACGATCAAGGCAAGGTGATCGTTAAAAAAGGTGCCGCAGCTCCAAATAAACTCATTGCGAGACGCGCCATCGAAGCGCACTTAGAGCGCAAACAGCTTGAGAAAGACGTATTCGATTACTGGAAAGACCTATGAGCCCTGGCTCGAATTCCTCAACGAATACCTGCTTTTTTCGAATAATCGTATTGATTGATACCTAGACGGGCATCAGCCTAGCCAATTAAGGCTGGGCTGCTCGCAACTCATCTCTAATGGCTTGAGTATTTGGGCGCTGCCCAGCATGCCATAGCGCAAATGCATCTGCCGCTTGCTCAATAAGCATGCCCAGCCCATCGGAGAACTTCAGCCCCTTCTCTCGAGACCACTCTGAGCAGGGCGTCAAATCATTAAGCGAATAGAGCATGTCATAAACAAAACTGTCGCGATTAAAAGCACTGTCTGGAATCTTAGGTTTTTCCCCAGAAATACCGGCAGAAGTGCCATTGATAATCAGGTCAAAAGTTTGTGTATTTGTCTGTTCATTGAACAGAGATAAGCGAGCATCTTGGAAAGCATCCACTAATGCCTGAGCTTTCGCAGGGGTTCGATTTAAAAGATGAATTGCCTTCGGGTTCTGGTGCAACAACGCCGGCAATACACCCCGAACAGCACCGCCTGCGCCTAAAATCAAAACCCGAGCACCTTCAATTTGCAACCCGAGTGATGACATCAAATCCCGAACCAGCCCCGAACCGTCCGTATTATCGGCGTAAATATTTCCATCCGAAAATACCAAGGTATTGGCGGCCTGCGCTTGGGTAGCGGCTTCGCTCGCTCGATCAGCCAGCGCAAAAGCTCGTTCTTTAAACGGCAGGGTGATATTAGCGCCCTGTAATTCACTCCTTAAAATCGCAAGCTTTGCCTCGAAATCCGCTTCAGGCACCTCTATGGCGTTATAGCTCAGTTCAATGCCCAATTGTTTGGCATAAGCGGTGTGAATACGCGGTGAAAGGCTGTGTTTGATGGGACTGCCAATAACAGCAAAGCGATTCATGTAGCTACACCCATTCACGCGGCTGCAAATAGCGTTCGTATAATTGAGCTTCAGGCGAACCTGGCTCAGGCTGCCAGTTGTAATCCCAATGAGCTTCCGGCGGCATTGACATCAAAATGGATTCCGTACGGCCTCCTGATTGCAGGCCAAACAAGGTGCCACGGTCGTACACCAAATTAAATTCGGCATAACGCCCTCGCCTGTAGCATTGGAATTTACGCTGACGTTCCCCGTAGATCGCTTTTTTACGCTTCGCCACAATGGGACGATAGGCTTTTATAAAGTGGTCACCCACCGCACGCATAAAATCAAAGGAAGCATCAAAGCCCCATTCATTCAGATCATCAAAGAAAAGCCCGCCCACGCCGCGAGTTTCTTGGCGATGTTTTAAGTAGAAGTATTCATCGCACCAGTGTTTATATTTGTCATAAACGTCTGCGCCAAAGGGCTTACAGGCGGCTCTGGCGGTTCGGTGCCAGTGTTGGCAATCTTCTTCAAAGGGGTAGTAAGGCGTTAAATCAAAACCACCACCAAACCACCAAACCGGATCGGCCCCTTCTTTTTCCGCAATAAAAAAACGTACATTGGCATGAGAGGTCGGCACAAAGGGGTTTTTAGGATGTAAGACCAAAGACACCCCAACCGCTTGGAAATTGCGACCCGCCAGCTCAGGACGATGCGCGGTGGCAGATGCAGGCAGTTTTTCACCGTATACGTGTGAAAAGTTTACGCCCCCTTTTTCAAAAACAGCACCACCGGTAATAACCCTTGTTCTACCCCCACCGCCTTCGGCTCGTTCCCACATATCCTCTTGGAACTTAGCCAAGCCATCCTCAGCTTCCAATTGTTGGCAAATATCGTCTTGCAATGCCAACAAGTAGGATTTAACGCTGGCTAAATCGGGGGCTGCGCTCATAGTGTTCTTCCCATCATCCTGTACATCCTATATAGGGTCTACATCAAGACCTTTGGTTCGGCGTATCTTACCTCAGAACTCGCCCAGAGACTGCATCTCGTATTGTGGTCGGTTGATCAAGATCACCTAAAACACCGTCTAAGTGCCCCAGTTCGGGGAAATACGACCGCAACTGATCCAAGGATCGGGCCGGCTCTTCGGCGGCTGGATTTGCCGACGTAGAGATCAATGGCCCTCCAAAGGCTTCGCACAACCCTTGAACACTGGGGTGTGCAGAAATACGAACCGCAACCGATGCATGCTCCCCTTTAACCCATTCGGGTACCCAATGATTAGGATCTGGCAACAGCCAAGTATTGGGTCCAGGCCAGGTAGCAGAGACAGCCTTTTGAACCGATAAAGGCAACTCTCGCCAAAGAGGCTCAATCTGATTCACACTCGCAGCTACAACAATAAGCCCTTTTTCGACTGGGCGAGATTTAAGCGTTAATAGCTGCTCAACTGCGGTTTGATTAAAGGGGTCACAACCAAGCCCCCAAACCGCTTCGGTAGGGTACGCCAGGATGCCACCTTGCCGGAGCACAACTAAAGCATCATCAAGGTTCATGACCAATACAACTTCTTTATAACCGTCTTTTTCAACCAGGAAATTACCCTAGACCGGCGACGTCTTCAAGGTGGGCACCACTTACTCTCTTATGCATTGAGCCGGTAGCCAACCCCCACGTTTTCAACACAGCCCGATAACTCAAGCTCCAGTAAATTAGCAACAAGCTCGGTGATATCGCTGTTTAAAGCATCCTTTATGCTCACAAGCACTTGTTTTTATTATACTTTTCATTATTAAAGGCAAATTATGTACACATGCTTGTACACATTGATTAGGGCTGCACACCAACCATCAAATAACGAACCCAGAAACCAAGCTCGTTTTGAACCCACCCCTCTCAAGGCTATGCTCGACCTGAGTGACTAGCCACTCACCGTCAACGTGGTTTCTGACTCCTTCTATTATTAGCTTCCGCTCTGCTCGGATATTGGTTTGTCCGGGTAGGCTAATTGATAGGGTTCGCTCTGATCTTTGTCCTTTATCGAGTTCCGCTTGGGCGGCTTCTTTTGCACTGGCTTCATCAGCATATTGGTGCTTGAGTCGCCTTACGGGTTCGCCATCCCCGATGACCACTTCAACGTCCTTCGCTTGTTTAAGGTCTCGATAAACGGCAACCACCGAAGCAGCGGGTTCTCGCTTTCGGATATTGAGACGCCAGTTAGTAATCTCAGAGCCCTTTAAGGTGATGGGTTTGAGGTCTTGGCCTCGGGTACTTTTCGATTCTGCTCGTTTGGTGATAACCAGTTTCCCAGCGACGGGTTTTACTAGGGCGTCGTAATCTTTGGCGACTCGGGTGAGCAGATTAATATCCGACTCGTTGACCTGATCGATGTGGGGTAAGGCGATTGATTTGAGTGACTGGCCCTCTGCAGGTTCTAACCCATGTTCATTGGCAATCTGACCGACCAAGGTTTGCAGCGTTGTACCGGATTTCCAAGAGCGGGTCTTTTGAGTTCTTAAGCTGGTTTTACCTTTGGGTGTTGCATCCTGTGGGGCGGCTTTAGCTTGGATGCGGATTTGATTGGGTGGACCGCTTAACTCTAACGCATCGACGATGTAGACGCCCATGTTGAAAAGTGCGTTTTCATATCCTAGTTTTAATTGAAGCTCGGCGCCTGTGGTTGGAAGTGCAAGAGACTTTAACGGGTCAGAGTCATCGAGCACAATTTCCAAGGCGTCCGACTCCCATCCTGATTGATCCGTGACTCGCAAACTAATTAATCGCTTCTGAATCGCTTCGGTAATTTCTTTATCGTTGGCAGTGATCTCAAAAGCGGGCTTCAATCCCATAACTGTTCCTCTTCGATCACGTTGGAGACTTCCAGCTTAGGCAGTTTGACCTTGGTGCCCAGTGGCAGAACATCGAGTGCTAACAAGTGAGTATTAAGCCGCATCACTTGCAGCAGTAGCTCACCCGAGCATTGCCCGTAGTGGTTTAGTATCACTTGGTCGAGCACATCCCCTTGAATGCAGGTGTATTCCTCAGTCTCCATAACGCTTTAATTCCAGCTTAAAGGTTTGCTTGAGCGGCATGCCAATGGGATTAAAGGTGCTTTGGGTTTCTTCGACTGAGAGGATGACCCACTGGCCGTGCACCAGTCCCATACCGTCGACCAGAATCAGTGGCTCACCCAAAGCCGCCTGCTCGCGAAGGGTTTCAATCTGACGCGCCCCTCCTTTGTGCTGGGGATAGATCACCCCATCAAGCTGCAGGCTCTCTTGAGGTTTTGCGGTGTACTGCCATGCGCTGTGATTGTTGAGTCGATCTTGGCTTTGCCAGGCGTACTGGGTTTTGCGCTGCAAACTTTGATAAGCCGCCGACGCAATGGAAAACTGAAACTCACCAAGCTGCATCATCACGAACGCAACGTCGATAAAGTACGGCGAGTTGGGATTGAAGCGCGCGTTAAACTCCAACATACAAATCCCCTAAATCGTAAAGCGCTCGATCTTGTTTTTCACGTTGACGCCTTTCCATTTCATCGATGAGGTCTTGTGCGCTCTGCCCAGGTTGCTGGTTAATGGTGATATGGTTCGTCGGTGAATGGTTAATCGTGTTTTGCTGAACGTTTTTATTTTGATTGGGATGTACTTGAGGCAATACCTTATTGATGTCATTGGATTGTCCTGCAACTTGATTTTCTCTCGCCGCTAAGACTTTGCCAGGCTGTACAGTAATTTGTTCCTCGTCATCCCCAAACCCAAAAAGTTGTTTTAATTCCTGGTAAGCATCCCCCACAAAATTGATCTTCTCGCTGAACCAATCAAAGAAAGGTTTGCAAGCGTTGTAAACGTTATCCCAAATCCCTTTAAACCAGCTTCCAATTGGTGCCCACTTTTCTGAGATGGCATCCCACATTGTGAGGAAAAACTCTCTAGCCGGTTGCCAATAAGCAATGAGCGCTGTTGCAGCCAAGCCTATTGCACTGATCGCAATGCCAATGGGATTGGTGGCAAGTGCTAATCCGACCGCTCGAATCCCCAAAGCCATTAACTTCATAGCACCGAGCACGCGTTGTGAAACGAGAATGGTTTTTAGCAAAGCCCCTTTGAAAAAAGTCATCGCATAACCACCTGCAATGGCCGCGATCTTAAAACCGATCAATCCAAAGGTGACGCCGACAACGACTTTCGTTAGGGCTGGGTATTCAGAAGAGGCTTCCACCACTTTGCCGATCAAAAGCGCGGTGTGCTCTGCAGCCGAGGCTAAGGGTGGTAACAAAATCATGCCGATGGTAATGCCTGCCGATTCCAATGCTGAACCTAAACGTTTAGTGGAGCCAAAAAAGGTATCGTTTTGCTCTTTTGCTACTCTCGCAGCGCTGCCGGTTTCTTTGAGCTTTTCGGTATAGGCTTGCAATGATCCAGAACCCGCATGATTCAATAAAACGGTTGCGGCGGTTGCAGCTTCAGCGCCAAAGACAGCACTGGTCATGGCAGCACGGTCGGCGGACCCGTATTTTTTCAGCGCATGGTCCATTTCTTTTAAAATCTTAGTCGTGTCTCGCAAGTTTCCATTGGCGTCTTGGGTTTTAATCCCTAACTTTTCAAAAACTTGTGATGAAGCATTGGTGGGGGCTGCTAAGCGATTAATAATGGCACGTAATGAAGTACCCGCTTGGCTTGCTTGTATCCCACCGTCTCCTAATCGACCAGCCATGGCGGCGGCTTGTTCCAAACTCACACCTGTTGCGGCTGCGACGGGTGCAACGTATTTCATGGTTTCGCCGAGCATATGCAGGTTGGTATTAGAACTGGTGAAGGTATTGGTTAAAACATCCCCTAAGCGACCCATCTCGCCGGCTTCTAAATTAAAACCGCTTAAAATGTTTGAGGCAATGTCGGCAGCTTGTCCCAAGTCTACATGACCCGCACTCGCAAGGTTCAACATCCCTGGCATGCTGGTCACGGTTTCTTGTGCAGAGAACCCAGCCATTGAAAGGTATTGCATTCCCTCGGCCGCTTCAGTAGCAGACCAATTGGTTTTGGCGCCCAACTCCCTTGCCGTTGAGGTCATCTTTTTCAAATCAGAATCGCTGGCTCTTGAGATGGCACCCACCTTGGCCATGGCTTGCTCAAAATTAGCCGCTGCCATAATAGGAGCGGTAAACACAGAACCTAATGCCACTGCATCAAACAACTGGCCGCGTTTTTCTTTACGGTTGGCTTTATTCGTTTCTAACGATTTTAACGTGCTTTTAATTCGCTGCTGTCGTTTTAACTCACGATTAACGCGATTGATTTCGCGGTGATACTTCGAAGCATCGCGACCCATCTTTTCCCAATGGGCAGCGACTTTGCCTAAACGTTGTTGACGTTTATTTAATTCACGAATGGATGCACCAACACCCTTAAGCTGTTTTTGTGTCGAGCCAAGAGAGTTTTTAAAGCTGGATTGGAGTGCACCCCCAATGGTGATGAGGGTGCTTAAGCGTTGTTTAGTCGCCATGTTTCGGGAGTCCTTCGAGCCAAAAGAGAAGCTCGCTTAAACTGAGGTTTTTTAATTCATCCAGCGACCAATGGGTATGGCTGGCTAGTGCAAGTAGGGCTGTTCTAAGCTCGGTTGCGGCAAACCAATAAACCCCAAAAAAGCTTGGGTCAGTCTCCCGTAATCACCCAACGAAAGGTTTTCGAGTTCATCGTTCGTCACATTGCAAAGATTCGCTAAGAGCGTGATTTCTCGCTTTTCTTCGTCTTTGATTTTGCTGACGTTTAAATTGTCGCGCACACAGGGTTCACGCATTTCGACATAGTCGCGTTCTTGGTTCCCGAGCGTGTAAGTTTTAGAAAGCTGAATGCGTTTCATGTTTTAAAATTCCTTGTTGTTTATGAGCGTTACAAAATTAGAGTTTCAAAGCTTCACGCACACCCGCAAGTACGTCTTGCCCATCGATGTTACGAATCATGTTTTCGGCATCGATCTCAATCACCACTTCACCGTCGTGCTCCTCTTTAAACGCGGTCAGTTTGGCAGTGATTTCTAGTATGGCTCTATCATTGGGTTTCCATGTGCCTGACCCTATTTTGGTGATCATGCCGCGCATGGTTTGGGTAACGGCGATAACTTCCCCAGTGGCACTGTCTTCGACGCCACCTCTTGCAACGAGTGGAATCGATTTGTCTTTAAAACGGGTTAATAAGGTCTTGTTGTAATCAAATAATTTAAAGGTGACTTCCATGGGTTCCATGCCCAATTCAACGGGCACCGCGATGTCCATCCCACCGGCTCTAAAATCTTCGGTTATTTTTGCAAACTCGGGTGGGGTGTATTCCTCAAGTCTTCCCGCTTGGCCATGACCATCTACTGAGAGTGTGAAGTTTTTCAAAACACGGCGATTCATCAGACGATTTCCTCTAAATAATCGTTAACCATACGGCTACGAAAGGTGATGTGTTCGGCAGGTGACGGCGAAGTAAAATCAAAGTCAAAGGTGGCTTTACCGTCAGCAATGTCCGTTGGTGTGTTTAATTCTGCAGGCGCCCAACACTGACCACCCAGAATGGCACCGCGTGCTTTTAACTGAGATAAAAAGTTGTTCACGCCTTCGGTGACGTCTTGGTAATAGGTTTTGGTAATGGGTCGATCCACTGCCCACAGATGCGAAGCCTGTAATGCATCGTTGATCACATCAGCCGTGCGACGTTGACATAAGAAGGCCCACTTAGGATCGCTGGAAAGACTGCGGTTACCCCAAAGCCTAAAACCGTCTTCACGAATAATGGTGGCGACGTTTTTAGCGTTCAGCATATTTGCACGACAACTGCGATCGCCCATTTTAAAATCAACGGGCCTTGAGGTGCCGACAATGCCGAAAATGTTTTGATTTGAAGGTGACCACCAAAACCCTCTGGCACTATCCATGCGCGCAATCACACCTGCAACTCGAGAAGACGGCGGTTCATCCACAAGGCTGCCATCAGGGCCTAAAACTTTTACCCAAGGGTCAACGAGATAAACGCGGGGAGAACCAAAATCACCGGCGTATCCAATCGCCGCGGGGTCTTTGGTGTTGGGGCCATCTGCAATGATGACGGCACGTAATCGATCGGCAATGCCTTGTAACTCAGCGACAACTGGATTGGCAAAATAACTGCCGGGGTTGTCCGCATCTTCTGGACGTTGGTGTGTAAAACCAGGTGCAATTAAAAGGCGAGGTGAAAAACCCACCACGGATTGAGCACCCAGCAAGGCTTGCACCCCTTCATAAGCACCTGTCTCTGCATTCACGCCACCAATGACATTGGCCAGGGTTTCCGATTCGTTTTCCCCTTCGGCGACTCGAACCACAATCACAACCGCGCCGGTTTGATCGAAGATGCCATCGAGTGCGCTAGGAAGCGTACCTTGTTTTTGATCCGTTAAATCTAACTTGGCCGCTTCAATGCGACTGCCTGCAATCAAGGTTGGGGTGTTTAAAGGAAAGGCCGCTTCATCGGCATTGGGCGCAGTGCCCACGATACCAATCACCGCGGTAGGAGAGATGCGAATAGGTCGAGGCCCAGAATCCAGTTCCAGCACCTCCACCCCATGTAGAAAGTCTGACATGGCTTAAGCCTCATGAAGCGTTATTTAGATGAGGCTTAAGGGTGTCAGGAGTAGGTGAGTATTTCCTCTGGCGGTTTTTCTTAGCTGCCCTT
>CANMOZ010000053.1 GCA_947499545.1 uncultured Saccharospirillaceae bacterium | reverse complement strand
GGCGTCCCTATCCGCTAAGTCATTGATAGGGTTCAGTGTCTAGGATTGGTGAGGGAATTTCCTCTGGCGGGATTTCCGACTTGTTACAATGAGCAAAAACTTAATGTAAACACCACTCATTGTAACAATGTAATAACCCACGATGACCTAATGTTTAACTGTAGGTTTATGTCAGTTTTGTCTTATGCAAAGGAAACAAACATGCCCGACAATTCAAACTATCAAATACTGCTAAATAGTTTCTTATTAATCAAACCTGTACATAGTCGCATTATTAAAAGTTTCTTAAAGGATTTGCTTTATGAGCATCCAGAGCTTGCCGAGCAACTATCAGGTATTAAACAAAGCGAACTTGTATATAGAATCCATAACTTAATGTTTAAAGCTGTTGAATCTGCTGCTACCCATCAGCATGATTTAACCTATTTTAAGAACCTTGGTTCTAAATGCAGAGGCTATCAAATATCGAACGATTTACTGGTATCTATCAGTTCTTATCTAATAAAATCGATCAAGACAGAGATAGGAAAAAGATGGTCGCAAGAAATTGAAAATATGTGGTACCACGCTCTTGATCAGGCGCTACATGGATTTTATACAGGTTTCGTAAGTACTACCGATGAGCAAGGGAAAAAGGCTGGGTAAAAATCACAATGTATTGGTTAGGCTGTCCGTTTTTGATAATCAAAATCCACAATATCTCTTATTACAGAGCCTTCATCATAAACAATTCTTCTTGAGAAAAGCAAGTCAACTTCCGTAAGTGTACCCGGTAGTGTTTCAGTTTTCTGCTGGTTATTAATTGCTGAGGCTAAATAGTTAACGGCGATTTCTTTTCTGGCTAATTGATTTTTGATGCTTTTTAATATCCACTCAGCTTGATTACAGAGATCACTAGCTAGAAATTCGCTGTCTGGGTTAAAGAACAAAATATATTGCTGCTTGTCATTCATGAATATATCGCATTGAAATGAGCTTCTTTTAGAGAAAAGAGACACCAATAATTGAGTGAACGTATACCATATCATGTCTGATGATTCGACTGACTCTTCTAGATTTTGTGACAAATGAACCTTTACAAGCAAAAAATCTCTATTTTCTTCCTTAGCCTTTTTAAATAGCTGTTCAAGATAATTATCCCACGCTGGCAGATAAAAAATTGGCACTTTCCTTATAATTTGTTCAAATATCGATAATGCACTTTTCCTTTTAGCAGGCTCTATCTGACTGAATGATTTAACCTCAACATTAGTGGCTTGTTGTTGAGATCTAAGAAGCAATATATAATTTACAATGAAAATAACTGTGAAAATAGGCAATATTGTAAGGACTATTTTTACTCTAATAGCACTCACAAACTCATCAATCTCTGACTCATCAATCTTTGCTACAAGCCCCCAATCTAATTGTGGAATATAGCGTGTATAAGCCATTACAGGCTCTCCTCTGTAGTCTGGAGCCATCCTCAATAAAGTTTCATTTTTGAGAAGCGCTTGGGTAATAGGTATCTCTTTCTTAGAATTATTAATTTCATTTTTTGCACCATAGATATTTGCATACAACCTATCCGTTATAAAAATAGCTTGATTTTTATCCCCTCTTTTAGCGAGCAACCATTCGCCTGTCTTGCCAAGACCTTCTCTCTGATAAACCATACCATTGATAAACTCACCTGAGAAAATGACTGAGACCACTCCAACTCTTCTTTGGTTGTACGTCAGGGTTTTTATTCTAGAGATCAATATACTCTTCCCAGAGCCTATAACATCTACTTTTTTTTCTAGCTGAACATGGTGTTTTTCATAAAATTGTGTATTTGTTGAAACAATTAATCGCCCATGATTATCAAATAAAGCCAATGCAACGACATACTCAGCACTCAATATTGCGTCATCTAATATCTTTTGGAGAACCCGATAATTTTCTGGCGATGGATCATTCTCAATCAATCCCATTATACGTCTCATGTTGGTTCTACTGGCTACAAGCTCCAGACTAGCTTCAGTACCCCCAACCATCTCCATGATTCTATGTTTTGCATGGTAGGATGTTGTTTTTAATAGATTAACAACCTCGTCTTCGTGCGTTTTTTTGGCTATTTCTATTACAAAATACGTGCCTACAAAAAAAGCAACAGAGATAGCGATTAAGCAAGAAAAATATAACAGCCTATAGCCAGCAGAACTAGACATATTTAACCATGAATTTGCTTCTCTATGATGAGTATTAGTTTAATAAAGGAACATATCCATGAAACATCACGAAGAATCTTTAATTTAAGTATCCATTTGTAACAGATCAAACAACTCCCGTCAGAGGTTGTTATTTTTCAATAACAACCATATTTTAATACCCAAAGCTACAAACCACCATCCACTTCATTCTCAACCCTCGACTTACCAAATAAAAACTATAATTGAGACTATCCAGAGACAAAGAAACGATTTGCGGTCATTATGTCTATAAGAGTTTACTATGTACTACTGCTTGAAAGTTATCTGTTAATAAAACCTAAATACAGGAAGCTCTTTCTGGAGTTTTTCAGGCAGTTGTCGGTTAAAGACAAAGCTATTGCTAAACAACTAGAAGAAACAACTAGAAGAAACAACTGACGACATAAAATCATCCATGCTTTACTCATTACTCTTTAATGTTATTAGCTCCGCAAGTAATGATTTTCGTGATTTAAGCTATTTCTACTATCTAGGTGCTTGTGGCGCTCGATACAATATAAACCCTGAGCAAGTAGAACTTTTTCATGCACTACTACTTAAGAATCTACAAAAATGGCTTGGATCACATTGGACTGAAGAAGTTGAGAGTGCTTGGAATATAGCATTAGAGCTTGCTCACACAGGCTTCTTAAAAGGATTAAGGTCAAAGGGGGATGATGAGGTTAAACTAGAGGAGGCATCCTAACCCCCATCATTCGCCGCCAAAAACTTCTCTGGCTGTTTTTCCATAAGGTTGCGAGCCTGCTTACTCGATACCCCTAACACCTTGGCCAAGTTATACACAAATGTTAACGATATAAAAAGTTTTATGGTGTAAATTTTATAGGATGTAACACAAATAAGCCTGCCAAAACACCAACAAGCCCTGCTATTAGGTACTCCAAACCCATTAAATTTAGAAAAATAGTTCCAAAAGAGGCTATAAGTTGTGCAGCTACTATACGTGTTCGGTTATAGAAAAATTGCAAGATGAAAAACGATACAATATTGACAATCAATATAATCATATAGTCGTTTAACATTCAATTTCCCTACAATCCAACCCACTCTAAATTATGGTAAGACGTATGCAGTTAAGCAAATTTAATCAAAAAATAGTATCAATTGTATACGGTTACATCATCACCCATCATTCGCCGCCAAAAACTTCTCTGGCTGTTTTTCCATAAGGTTGCGAGCCTGCTTACTCGACACCCCTAACACCTTGGCCAAGCTGTCAATATCAACGTCGTTAGCCGCTTCTGGCATCAATAACTTTAAGTGCCTCAGATACTCGTCTCGATACAGCCTCACCAAACTATGACAGGAAGCAAGGCAGAGATTCTGACCGCCGAACGCCTTTACAAGCTTCTGGGCATCGCTCATGCCGATCAGTTTAACGAGTTGATGGGATTCGCTGAGTTTCTTGGGGACATATAGCCATACGTCTTTCGGGCGCTTAGGGGATCGTGGAAGCCGGCCTATCAGGTACAAAGCCCTGTCTCGCCCAATGATATCGGCGATCAACTGCGCAGACTCAGGTAGAGCGAGTGCGTTCATTGTTCTTATCCTCCACTAGCAGCAGCAATTTGATGATCTTTTAAAAAGGTTGCACCGGGGTTGCACCGGATTTTTGGTGGTGCAACCTCTGTAGCCCCCGTCACTACTGGGCTCAACCGGTATAGGTTGCAGGGTTGCACTGGTTTTCAACTTTTTCTATTTCCGTGGATATTTTTTTGTGGGTACCACAAAGTTTTTATTTTTCCCTATATTTTAAATTCAGGTGCAACCTGCAACCTTTTCGCTGAAAGCCCCGCCATCCGTGGCCTGTAGAGGTTGCACCCCTTTTTAATCAGTGCAACCCGGTGCAACCTTTTCGATCAATAAACAATCAAATGCCGCACTCTTGTATGAAATCCCTTACTTGTTTAGGGTCAAGCTCCTTTGATTTAACCAACACCCAAGGCCGTATAGTGCTTTTTTGCACCTTGATAGGTTTGTAGTGAGTCGCATGATTCTGCAGCAGCTTCACCAACTGAGTTTCATCAAGCTGTAAATGCGCTAACTCTTCATCCGAGCGACCCCGCAAATCCGTCACAATCTGCTTAAACGTCATCGCCGGGAAGGGTGGCGCCTCCATCAACTCCCAAAACAGGGTCTCAGTGACACTGCGGTTATTCTCCAGCATGGTCTGGCGAGCCGGCGTCTTCATGGAGAAGCCCCAATCGAAGTCACTCAAATCCCGGCGCATCAGAAAACTGTGAAGCTGGTGAACCCCCTCACTCTCTAACCACTGATACAGCCGTTCGTAATACAGGCGACTCTGAACAAAGTCAGGCCCGCTAAACACGTTGACCCGGCGATCATCGGGCGGCAACACCAAGGCATCAAGGTGGTTACTCATAAAAAAGAAATTCGTATAAATCGGAAAAGTCCCTTTCTTGCCGTACTTGCAGTTGATGTTCAGCGGGCTATCGGTCAAGTAGTCCCGTATGGCATCCGAAACCTCATAACGCTTAGTATTCTCGCGAACCTCTTCAATGGCACACAGCAAAGAGTTGTTCAAATAGTCCTGGTACTGCCCGGCATTGCCTTCCCCGGCGAGCGTCTTCATCTTAGTCTTACTTATATTCCAATACCCTAATAGCTTACTCATCAACTCCACTAACCAGCCACGCCCCGTCCCGTGAGCCCGTGAAATATGCAAAGGCGTCACCTTGCAACGCGTCTCAGGTCTCTGAAGACAAAAGGCCATCCAACTGACGAACCATTCACGTTCGACTTCTATAGGGAACAGATACTCAAGGTGCTCTTGGAACACCCCAAGCTGATCGGTCCGAGTCGTGGCAGTAAACTCAGGCATATGGAACAAGTTAACCCACAAACGCCCGCTAGGTTTACGAATCAACCGCCCAGCATTTGGCACGTAATCCGTTCCCACCGCTGAACGCCGATGCTTGTGAGTCATCCACATATTTGAAACCGGTTTCTTTGCGGTCTTGTCAGGGTTTTTAGCCGTAGGCGTTGGCACCTCCATCAATACATTGGCCGTGTCGTTTTTAAACTCCGTTAATTTGCACAGCCCAAAATGCGGCTCTTCGGACAAGTCCATGACCTGATCGCCCTGCTTGACATAAATGTAGGTCTCAAGAAAATTCGACAAATGATCTTCACAATTTTCGCGCTCAATATCTCGGGCCATCCCCATGATGGTGGCAGCGGTAACAGGTTCATGCCGCCTGAGATCAACCCCGAAACTTTTCCACTTAGAACGCATTGCACGTTCGTCGTATTTTTCACCTCTCGAACTCCATTCGTCCCAAATGTCGAAACCGTCTTCCGTGCCATCGAATTGGTGGTAAAGGCCCATACCCACCTTAACCCAGTCATCGTGATCACAATCAGGATCCAAAACATCAACCGCCTGACGCAAACGGGATTCGCTAACATTGAGTTTCGATTTGAAGTTATTCAACATCCGAGCATCGTCGCACAGGTCTTCATCATTGACCGCACGCGATGAACGCCCCAACGCATCTAACTCCCAATAATTGCAATCCACCTGTTCTTTCGCCAAGCGTTCGAACTCTTTTATAATGCTTTCTGCTTGTTCAACAGTTAGTATGGGTAAGTCCTCGGGATGGGCGTCTGAAAGACCTCGATCGTCAACCCACCTGTAAGCTTTTTTAGTTTGCGGATGTCGGGCATAAGCAACGTATTGCTGACCATCTCCGAGGATTTCGACCCGATGCCGCTCACCTAAGACACATTCATAACGCTTCGACATCATCTTCGAAAACGGTTTGTCAGCCCTAAAAGGTAATAAACACTTAGGCGCGTCACCAATGCGAATAGGCGTCTGACCGATTTCTCGCTGAATAAACTCAACCAAACTGTCGACCACTTCCGGTTCTGTGCAATCAATATCTACTGCCGGAAAGTTCCGCGTTAAGATGCCAACACCGCCGTCGTGGAAACCCACTGATAACCAGCGGCCGAGGTCTTGCTGTGTAGCGTTGAGACGTTCCCAGTCTTTAAGACCCATGGGAAACTTGTAACCCCGTTTTATAGGGACAATGGGGTACCCCTTGCTAAGGAGCCGGGGACCGTACTCCTTCAAGTATCTGATTTTTGCCATGTTAGAGTGCCTCTGAATTAGGCGGCTTTGCTAGATGCGCGTTTTTTAGATTTAAGAGGGCGATAGCGACGGAGGCTGCTGGTCGGTCGAATGTCTGATGCGCTGGCTTTGACCTTGCCTTTGGTAATGAGGTGGATTTGGCAGGCCCATCTAGGCGGGATTTTATCGCCCCACGTTGATATTGCAGACCTTCCTATCCCCAAGACCCTAGCGATCTCAGCTTTTGAGCCGAAGTACTTTATAGCATCTTCTGTTTTCATAACGTATGATCCCTCACATATATGTTCACATGAACGTTAGTGAGTTCATATTAAAGAACACCTGAAGTGCATGCAATAGGATGCTCAAAAGTTTATTATACTGATCACTATGACCACTAAAATTGCCAACCGAATCAATGAGAGGTTAGAAAACCTCAACCTTAGACCCTCGGACCTGTCTCGGACTCTCAATGTCCCAAGGGCTACTGTGAGTCAGTGGGTAAATGGTGAGGTAAATCCTAGGTATGACAACCTAGAGAAAATAAGCAAAGCTCTCGATGTTGATTTTTATTGGCTAGCTACTGGGGAACGTAGAGAATCAGGCTCAAGCCACGAACATCTATCCAAACAAGACGTAGCAAATCGCATTAAACGGCGCAAAAAAGACCTGCGACTCAGCGTTAAAGATTTGGAAGAGATGACGTTTTCTTCAAACTCAACAGTGAATCAGTGGTTGCGCGGCGAAACCTGCCCAAATATAGAAAAAATAGAATTATTATCAACAACACTACTATGCACAAAAGAATGGTTGCTCTTTGGAACAGGCGCGGCTCCAGAAATTCCTGAGAAGATTTTGGGAATTGATGAATATCCAGAATTACCTGATGTTTCAGAGCGCATTAAACATCGAATGGAAGTCCTAGACTTAAAAGCTATTGATATTTCACGTAACGTCGGGGTGGGCAAAGGTTCTGTACACCAATGGATACATGGGATTTCAACACCAAGTGGGCGATATATCGCTGATTTGGCAGAGTTTTTAAAGTGCGATGTTCAATGGTTACTGACCGGAAAAACTGATAATTTCGATAAGCCTACTACTGCGCAAGTAGACATTTCTACTGTGAGCAGCTCCATATCAACGTGGGATGAATCGACAGAAGTTACAAATACTGAGGTTGTCGTGCCATTAATTACTGATGATGAATTGAATCAGCTAAAAAGAGCCAATCAATTAGATTATTCAGAGATTCAGAGTGGACAGAATAAATACAGAGGGCTGAGATTTGCTAAATCAAGTTTAGATAAAGCATCCATTTCTCCTGAGCATGTTCTATGCGTCAAAATCAACATACCAGCAATGGAGCCATTATTTCCAGCCGATACAACCATTGGTGTTGATATGGGTAGACAAGCGATTAAAGATGGTAAAATATACGCCTTTTGGCACTACCAAACGTTCAGAGTGGCTTACCTTTATCAAACCCCAGATGGCGGTCTAAGGATAAAAAGTGTTAACGAAACCGAGTACCCTGAAGAGAAAATAAACTGTTCGGATAGGGACACGGTAGTCCTTATAGGCCATATTTTCTGGTATTCAGTCATGTTTGATTACGCGTAAACCTGCTTAACTTTCAATAACTTATCTAAGCCCGCCATGAGCGGGTTTTTTTATGCCCAAACGAAACAAAATAAACTTTTTAATTATTTTGCTGACCTCTACCAGTTCTTATATGTAATCTTTCAACCGTCGTTAAGTTGTATGACAAATCGTTGAGAAGCGTCCCCCGATTCACCGGGGTGTTCAGCTAACAACCAATGAAGAGGAAGTCATGACTCGAATCGATCAGTTGCTCAAACAAAAAGAGTATATGAGCCAAGTTCGCAGAGACTCTTTACAGGCGATCCTACGACTTGAAAACAAGAAGAATTCAAGCCCAGAAATGAAAGTTAGGTTGCGTCACACAATTGAATCAAACAAGCAGAGGGCAAGGTACTCATCACTTGTGATTAAGAGGATTAATGAAAAGATTAATCAATTACACATAGACCTGCATCCAAGCCTGGAAGTAGCTAATAAAGCTTTTTATCTAGCCGCCTAACCCCAAAAAACAAAAAGGAGAAAACCCAATGAAGGACCTAAAAAGCCAAATCGAAAGTATTCTAGCCGATTACAGCAAAGGCGAAAGGATAGAAAGCAAACTCAATGACATTGAAGTAGCTAAAACGGATGTCAATATTCGGGTCCAATTACTAATAGGGCCCTACACCTTTATTCACATCGACGACGAAATTCGTTCATCCATTCTCGCAATCGTCGAAAATGATTTAGAAGAAGAAATCGAACACCTTTATAAAAAATTAAAAAAATACAATATCGAAAAAGAAGCAGCCTAGCGCTTATTAAATTTCGACAACCGTAAAACTCATAAACCCCTATAAAATAAGGACAAAAACATTATGAGCCCTCAAACCATAAAAGCCTTCATTAAAGCCGCCAGAACATTCCTAGACGTTTTGGAATCCGAAACCGAAAGGAAAATCCCGGACCCAGAACCACCGACCACCTCGAAAGCCATCGAACAAACACCCGCTAACGATGAAGCGGAAACGGAAAGCAAGCCAAGACGTCGCACACGCAAAGCTATAACAACCAATAAATCCAAAATTAACGAACCGGAAATAAACGAAGAAACCGACGAGCCCGAAGCCGTTGAAGTTACCTGGAAAACGGTGCGCGACAAGATGAAAATCGTCGCCAGCAAATGCGACAAACTCGTCGCTCAAAACATCTTGAAAGAATACAACGTCAAAAAATACAGTGAATTAACACCTGAAGACGTCATTGAGGTAAATCAAACCGTCGACAAATTACTGGCCGACATTGAAGC
>CANMOZ010000052.1 GCA_947499545.1 uncultured Saccharospirillaceae bacterium | reverse complement strand
GTGCCTTTGTTTAGGTAGATCAGGTGCTGTGTGAAGGGTACGTTGTTATCCATTTCATTTTTCCTTGTTGTGTTTTTGGTTGTTGGGTACTGCTTTGGGTTTAAACTTCCGAATACTTTTTTTCTTTATCCTAGATCGATAGTGAAGTTGGTAGCCTTCCTGACATGCACAGCTTTATACTTTGGTGGCTCTAAGGGGATGCTCGATGATGCTAAATCAACCCTCAAAACATATTCACCTGAAGTGTCTTTTATAGATGGATGATTTTTTAAAGCATCACACAGCACATTCATGCTTCTTTCTCTCATTTCACTTGAATCTTTATGTGTAAATTCAATTTTGAGTGTTAATCGATCCATTTCATTTTTCCTTGTTGTGTTTTTTGATTGTTGGGTACTGCTTTGGGTTTAGGGTTCTCTAATCTAATAGATTCAAAGGCCCCGCTTTTTACTGAACGGCTCCAAGCTCAGCGTTAAAACATACTGACCATTAGCTTCCTTTATGGCTGGGTTATCTTTCATAACAGCGCATAAAGTATTGAGTAGCTTTTCACGTTCTCTAGGGAATTCACTGTGTGTGAATACAGCTTTAAGCACTTGTGTTGTCATTGTTTTTCCTTATTGTTTGCTTATGAATTTGAATGCTTCTAATCTAACCAAAATGAATGTTTTGGGCGCATACACCATGGTTAGTTGCACTCAATGTTATATTTCTTGGTTTCGGCGCAATTACTTTGTGAGTGTCAACCAAGATGATTTCTAAAGTCACAAAGTACTCAGAATCAACCTTATCTAAAAAACTACTTATTTCTACGACCTTAAAAAGCTCTTGTACTAATCTCCTTCGTTCTGATTCACACTCATCTTTTTCTAAATGAGTATGTAATATTAATTTCTCGTTGGGGTTCGACCAGCTTGTTTTGATATCAGTTGTAATAACCTGCATGACAATCACATACTCATAATGCCCTGACGTAACGATGCTGCTTTTTTTTACCAGGTCATATAAGTTTTCTAGATCGGCTAATCGTTGTTTTCTTGAATCGCCTTTTGAAAACTCAGTCCTCACCGTTTGCTTTCTTATCGGGTCCCATGGCTTTATCTTCATGTTTGATTTCCTTTTTTCTTTCCTTTTTGCGTCCTTGTAAATTCCGAATACCGAGTGGATAAGCCCCGTAATAAAGGAGCCCATTAACATCCACCAGACTGTCTCTTGCCAATCAATAGGGAATGTCATCGTCGTCCACATCCTCTATTTCAGAATCAAAACCGTCGAACTCTGCTTCGGCATTCACCACATCGGATAGGCGCTCACCGTGTTTTAAAAACATAAGACCTCTAAGGTTGAGTGAAATGCCTGGACGCTTAACGTTTCTTTCAGGCTTTTTGTCGTAGCAAAATGAGTTAACGGAAATGGCAACGTAGCAGCCGGGATAGAGCAAGTCGTCTTCCTTGGTAACGTTGTGAAGAACGCCCGCACGCCTAATCACAAGTTCGGGTTGGTTTTTACTTTTAGGATTGATGAAGAGTGAACCGTAGCTCGCTTCGTATTCTTCATCGTCACCTTCACGCACTGTCCAGTCGTCGGTCTTGGGTGGCTTGTCACCGAACTTTTGTTTGATAGCTTCCTCTTTAATTTTGTGTATTTTCTTCTCTTCCCCTTTATTTAAAATGACGCAAGCGCTGTAGTATTGTTCGCCCCTGCTGTCTTCCTCTTCTGAGACTTTTGGTTCAAAGATGGGTCCACCTACATATCGGCCTAGAACGGTTGTTTTGAGCGCATCTTTGTCTTTTGACATGGTGTTTTTCCTCATGATTTTGGGGGTTAGGCGGCGTCTTCGAGACTCGAATAGTCTGCGAAGTCTTCGGCGATGTTTTGGATGGGTTGACGGCGATCGGATTCAGGGGCGATGGTCGGGCGACCTTTGGGTTTCACCACCTGGGATTCGATTACCGGATGTTTTTTACCGAGTAGTTTTTCAGCTTCGGCGGGGCTGATCAGTTTGGGTGGATAAATTTCTTTAACTTTGAGCTTTGCGTCTCTCAACGCTTGGGCGGCTTCTTCGGGGTTACGCCATTCGCGATTGGTGCGAGTGTGAACCAGTTTAAATCCTGGTAAGTCGCTACCATCCTCAAGCAGTGTTTTACCCTGTAATTCTAGGGCTTTTAACCAATTCGCAATCAAAGATTTACGGTTTAAAATCGCAGCGATTTCATTGGGTGTGAGGGTGTCGAGTGCTTGGCAATCCCATTCACTTTCGATGCATTCAAAATCAGAAGCGATCAATTCAAGATTGAACTGCGCGAAGGGTTTGCAATTCCCCTTTGCCTTGCAAAATTGACAACCTTGCTCGCTTGGGATTCTGGGAGCGCCATCGCTTAGTGCGAGTTCAGCAGAGCGTGATACGATGCTTGCCCACTCGAGTAAGTCTTTCACACGAATGCTAAATTCCGCGTGGTTATGCATGCGAGGTTGCACGATCACTAAATTGAACGTGTCGATGTCATACAAAACATTAAATTCTTGATACACCCCAAGGGCGTAGAGCATCAACTGCGAATTTTCTTCTGCATCGACAAAATGAAATTGGCCGTATTTAAAATCGATTACGTTGCATAGACCATCGTTAATCACAATGGCGTCAGCGGTTCCATAACCGTTGGGTACCCAATCGGTGTAATGCACTCGCTCTTCAACGAATAAATCACCTTCAAGGTTTCGAATACAGTCGAGGTATTCCTGAACGCCTGCAATCATCTCGTCATCAACGATAAATTCTTGACCCTCAACCTCGTAAATCACGCCCTTAAAATCTTCTGCATCACAGTCACGCGTCAGGCATTGCTCTGCCAATTGGTGTGCGGCGGTACCTTCGAGGGCTGCCACGTCATTGTCGTCTGGCAATCCCCGTTCGGCGGCCACACTACCTGGGCATACTAGCCAGCGGTGACTGCTGCTGGGTGATAACTCAGCGTGCGTGCTCATCTTAAGCAGCCTCGTTCGCTTCAATGTCGGCCAGTAATTTGTCGACGGTTTGATTCACGACTTTCAAATCTTCTTGTGACAAATCACTAAAACGTTCAACACCGTATTCACTCAGCATTTTTTTAAAAATATCTTTGCCTGAATGCTGGCCAATGGTGCGTAACTTATTGCGGAATTCGCTGGACTTAGCGTCAATTTCTTCGGTTGTTTCAGGTTCGCTAATTTTGGGTTTATTGGTTGTTCTAGCTTTGCGAGAGCGACGTCTTGGCTTGCTTTCCGTTTCCGCTTCGTCGTTAGCAGGTGTTTGTTCGATGGTTTTCGAGGTGGTAGGTGGTTCTGGGTCCGGGGTTTTTCTTTCGGTTTCGGATTCCAAAACGTCTAGGAATTTCCTGGCGGCTTTAATGAAGGCATTTATGGTTTGAGGGCTCATAATGTTTTTGTCCTTATTTTATAGGGGTTTATGAGTTTTACGGTTATCGAATTTAAAAAGCGTTAGGCGGCTTCTTTTTCGATGTTGTATTTTTTTAATTTTTTATAGAGGTGTTCGATTTCTTCTTCTAAATCGTTCTCGACGATTGCGAGTATGGATGAACGAATTTCGTCGTCGATGTGAATAAGGGCGTAGGGCCCTATCTGAAGTTGCACTACCGTTTTGGTGTTGGTTTTTGCCTTTTCAATGTGTTTGAGTTGGCTTTCTATCTCTGCGCCATCTCGGTAAGTGGTGTACACGTCTTCGATTTTGTCTTTTAGGTCCTTCATTGGGTTTCTCCTTTTTGTTTTTGGGGGGTGGTTTGTTCCATTGATGTAGCATTGCCATGCTCTTCAAGCTCAGCACTGCAAATCGATTCAATTTGACGGGCTAACGTGCTGGACGTTTTATGGTCAAACTTGAATGAAATTGACGCCCCTTGTTTGGGGACGATTAGAAACTGAAAGTCGGAATTTTTGTTATTGCATGTCTCTATCAACGTTACTGAGGCGCAATAGTTCTTGATGGTATTTGCATATGTATGCATATTATCGCTTCCTGAGTAGTAATAATGTTTATATTTATTTATCGAAGGCAAGGTTAATACCTAGGTTGGCATCATGTCAATACAAAAGAGTAAAAATGTATTGTTATGGCTTAAGGCATAAAAAAAGCCCATTAAACAAGGGCTTATTGATAGTTTGAGGGGGTGATATGACTAAAAAAGAAAGGAGCACCAGAAAATACGGCCGATAATGACTAAGTTTTTCATCTCATCTTTAGAAATTAGTTCGTCTGCATAGTCAACAGTGTTTTCATGCCGGATACGTACGACACCATTTGGAAGCTTATAAAGCCTTGCAACTCGAATAGTTTCATAGTGCAAAAAAGCGTAAAGCTCGTGATCTTGTATGCTCCTATCAAGTGTGTTGACGCCAACCGTTGTATTAGGTGGAAACAGGGGTCTCATTGATAGCAAGTCAATCTTGAAACAAAGTAAATTGTCGTACTCAGTTGAATAGCGGTCTAACGTTCCACGATTGAAGAATAAACGCCTCCCTGTACTGAAGTTTTGAACGTTTGATAAGAAACTATCAACATCCAATTTGTCAGCAGCAATACATTCTTCTAGTTGTGGTAATTCAAATAGCGGTAAAGCTATACAATCACTGTAATCGCCCAGTTTTATTGCATTTTTACTTGTTGGGTCGTCATTCTCTTGTGAAATGTCTGGCCAAAATCGACCGCTTAATAGCCATTCGGGGGTACAGTTAAACAGCTCACATGTATGAACCAGATTCATGCCGCGAGGGCGAGCTATACCATTAACCCACTGGCTTACAGTAGCTCTGCTAACCTCCAAACGCTTAGCTAAATCAGAGGGTTTTAACCCGTTAACGGCTAATAGGTGCTTAATTCTTCCGGAGGTGTCAAGAACATCAAACTCAACAGATTGAACGTTCTTAGTCGGTATTGGTGCGGGCCCCGTGCCGTGTAGTAACCAAAATCCATCACATTCTAAGAAATCTATAATTTTGATTATTTTTTCTCTGGTGGGCATGTTCTGACCATGAACCCATTGCGAAACAGTGGTATTACCAACACCGATGCCACTGGCCAGGTCGACACCATTCAACCCCAATTGATTAAGGCGAAATTTTAACCTTTGCCCAAACTTCTTTGGATCAGAGGCTGTAGTTGTTTTGAATAGCTCATCAATGTCAGCATCCATTGTCCAAAATCCACTTACATAAAGCCATATTGTTAAGAATTATAAACACCCTGTAAACAAATACCTTGCAAGTAATTTCGTCAATATATATAAACTAGCATCTTAACTCGTTTCTTGGGTTCATTATCATGCACATGGAAAAGGCTATTACCTATTTCGGAACTAAGGCTGAGATTGCCAGGGTATTGGGAGTCTCAAGGACATTAGTAACTAATTGGGGGGATCAAATACCCCCCCTACGATCCTGCCAGCTCGAAAAGCTAACGAATGGTCAACTAAAAGCCGATAAAGAAGACGCACATCCTAAACGACGAATACGCCGAAAAAAAGAATAACCCCCGCTCATCCCCAACCTCGAATAGACGGATTTAAAACATGGCAAAAATCAGATACTTGAAGGAGTACGGTCCCCGGCTCCTTAGCAAGGGGTACCCCATTGTCCCTATAAAACGGGGTTACAAGTTTCCCATGGGTCTTAAAGACTGGGAACGTCTCAACGCTACTCAGCAAGACCTCGACCGCTGGTTGTCGGTGGGTTTCCACGACGGCGGTGTGGGCATCTTAACGCGGAACTTTCCGGCAGTAGATATTGATTGCACAGAACCGGAAGTGGTCGACAGTTTGGTTGAGTTTATTCAACGGGAAATCGGTCAGACGCCTATTCGCATTGGTGACGCGCCTAAGTGTTTATTACCTTTTAGGGCTGACAAACCGTTTTCGAAGATGATGTCGAAGCGTTATGAATGCATCTTAGGTGAGCGGCATCGAGTCGAGATCCTCGGGGATGGTCAGCAGTTTGTTGCCTACGCCAAGCACCCGCAAACTAAAAAAGCTTACAAGTGGGTGGAAGATACTTGTTTGACAGACGTCCATCCCGAGAATCTACCCATACTAACTGTTGAACAAGCAGAAAGCATTATAAAAGAGTTCGAGCGCTTGGCTAAAGAACAGGTGGATTGCAATTATTGGGAGTTAGATGCGTTGGGGCGTTCCTCGCGTGCGGTCAATGATGAAGACCTCTGTGACGATGCTCGGATGTTGAATAACTTCAAATCGAAACTCAATGTCAGCGAATCCCGTTTGCGTCAGGCCGTTGATGTTTTGGATCCTGATTGTGATCACGACGACTGGGTTAAGGTGGGCATGGGCCTTTACCATCAGTTCGATGGCACGGAAGACGGTTTCGACATTTGGGATGAATGGAGTTCGAGAGGTGAAAAATACGACGAGCGTGCAATGCGTTCTAAGTGGAAAAGCTTCGGGGTTGATCTCAGACGGCATGAACCTGTTACCGCTGCCACCATCATGGGGATGGCCCGAGATATTGAGCGCGAACATTGTGAAGATCATTTGTCGAATTTTCTTGAGACCTACATTTATGTCAAGCAGGGCGATCAGGTCATGGACTTGTCCGAAGAGCCGCATTTTGGGCTGTGCAAATTAACGGAGTTTAAAAACGACACGGCTAACGTATTGATGGAGGTGCCAACGCCTACAGCTAAAAATCCTGACAAGACTGCAAAGAAACCGGTTTCAAGTTTGTGGATGACCCACAAGCATCGGCGTTCAGCGGTAGGAACGGATTACGTGCCAAATGCTGGGCGGTTGATCCGTAAGCCTAGCGGGCGTTTGTGGGTTAACTTGTTCCATATGCCTGAGTTTACCGCCACGACCCGGACCGATCAGCTTGGGGTCTTCCAAGAGCACCTCGAGTATTTGTTCCCTATAGAAGTCGAAAGAGAGTGGTTCGTCAGTTGGATGGCCTTTTGTCTTCAGCGGCCTGAGACGCGTTGCAAGGTGACGCCGTTGCATATTTCTCGGGCGCACGGGACGGGGCGTGGCTGGTTGGTGGAGTTGATGAGTAAGTTATTGGGGTATTGGAATATAAGTAAGACTAAGATGCCTATACTTGCTGGCGAGGGTTCCGCTGGTCAATATCAAGATTACTTATATCAAACGTTGATTTGTTCTATTGAGGAAGTTCGAGAGCAAGGTGGAAAGCGATATACCGTTTCGGATGCCATTCGTGATTTGCTAACAGACAGTCCTTTAAATGTGAACTGTAAATATGGGAAGAAAGGCACCATCCCTGTTTATACAAACTTCTTTTTTATGAGCAACCACCCTGACGCTTTGGTGTTGCCAACCAACGATAGGCGCATCAACGTGTTTAGTGGCCCGGACTACGCTCAAAATCGTCAATATTACGAACGATTATATGGCTGGCTTGAAAGCGAGGGTGTCCATCAACTTCACAGCTTACTAATGCGCAGAGATTTGAGTGACTTCGATTGGGGGCATTCAATGTTGACGCCTGCTCGACAAACTATGTTAGAGAATAACCGCAGTGTTACTGAGACCCTGTTTTGGGAGTTGATGGAAGAGCCGCCTTTCCCGGCGATGACCTTTCAACAAATAGTGACTGATTTGCGGGGACGCTCAGATGAAGAGTTGTCGGATTTACAAATTGATGAGACTCAGTTGCTTAAACTTTTGCAGCACCATGCGACTCATTATAGGCAGGTAAGGATTGATGGAAAAAAACCAAGGCCATGGGTGTTAGTGAAAGATACGGCACTAGACGCAAAGGCGGTTAAAAAGTCGATAATGGATTGTGGAATCTAAGGAAAAGTGTCACAGCTGTCACACTGGACAAAATTCAGTGTGACACTCTGAAGGCCCCGTGGTTACTGGGCTGCAAGCAAAAGTGTCACACGTCACACCTAAATATAAAATATGGTGAGAAAAAATAGTTTTATATGATCTCTGTGATTTACCCATTTCCCCAGAGAGAGTGTGAACCCGGTGTGACATTGTGGCAGGTGTGACAAACGTGTGAAGCCCAGTAACCACGCTGGTTTCAGAACATCGAGTACCGTCACACTAGGTTTTAGGGGTGTGACACTTTTTCAGAGATCATCTGTTTGCTGTTGCTAGTGGAGGGCAAAACAATGAACGCACACGCTTTAACTTGGTGTTGCCGCCCGATGATCGCCGGGTCAACGTGTTTAGCGGGCCTGACTTTGTTCAGAGTCGCCTGTATTACGAACGGCTGTATCAGTGGTTAGAGAGTGAGGGGGTTCACCAGCTTCACAGCTTTCTGATGCGCCGGGATTTGAGTGACTTCGATTGGGGCTTCTCCATGAAGACGCCTGCTCGCCAGACCATGCTGGAGAATAATCGCAGTGTCACTGAGACCCTGTTTTGGGAGTTGATGGAGGCGCCACCCTTCCCGGCGATGACGTTTAAGCAGATTAAGCGTGAAGTGTGTAAACTTTCAGAGGTGGATATGTGCAACTTTCAGCTTGATGAAACTCAATTGGTGAAGTTGCTGCAGAATCATGCGACTCATTACAAACAAGTCAGTATTGAAGGGAAGAAGATAAGACCGTGGGTTTTGGTGAACGCCGATGGTTTGAAGCATGAAAAAGTGAAAGAAGCGGTGGTTGAATGCGGCGTTTGATTAAATAACAGTCAGAACGGTAACACCTGGTACCACTGAGGAGAGCTGGGTGTTACCGCTGAAAACCCCGTGGCTCTAGGGCTAGAGGCGATCAGTAACACGGTAACACCGATATATAAACTATAGGAAAATAAAAAAATAAAATATTTAATCTGTGAGTATTATTTCCCCCAGCAGTGGTGTGAACTGAAGTGTTACCGTGTTACCACCCCCTCGCAGCCCAGTAGTGGCGTGGCCTACAGCGGTACCACTGGGGTTTTTGGGGGTGTTACCGCTGTGACCCTTAGAGAGAATTGATTTGCTGCTGCTAGTGGCACTCAGAGTAGAGGGTATTACAAGAGCTTGAGCTAGTATGATATGAGGTCTACGTAATGCATGATCACCCACTATGTTCAATTTCTGTAAGCAATATGCTGCATTGTTTTTCAGTATGTTAACCGTGCAGAGTGTATTCGCCGCATCTGCTGAAAAGATCAGTGTTTGCGGGGATGGAGCAGGTTGGCCACCTTTCCATTATAGGGATGCTGTAGGACACTTCAGAGGATATGACTTGGAAGTGTTAGACCGGATACTAAATCCAGCAGGTATTAAATATGAGTTTTCGATGCCTCCTTGGAGAAGGTGTCTTGTAGGTGTCGATATTAATCAGTATCAATTAGCCGTCTCTGCGTCATTCAGCAAAGAACGCAGTGATAAATATTTGCTAACGGAACCCTACTATTCCATTACACCCGTTATTGTAAGTTTGAAAGGAAAGATCGCCCAGTCATTGAAAATGCAAGATTTAAAAAAATACAGAGTTTGTGGATTAAAAGGGTATTCGTATTATTTTTTACAAGGAGCAGGTGTTGAGCTTATTAGGCTCCACGATAACTATTATGACACCTTTCACCGACTCAATGAAAACCCCTGTCATGCCCTGGTAGCACGTAAAGAAATCGTTACGGCTCATTTGGATTGGGAAAAAGTTAAAAATGATGAATTGGAGCTGGTTATTACACCCATTATTGATGCTGAACCTGACAAATTTCACATGTTAATCAGTAAGATGTACCCTGGAGCTGAACAGTTGAAAAAAATTCTAGACGAAGGCATTGTTCGCTTAAGAGAGTCCGGGAAGCTGGACGAACTAAAGGCAAAGTACGAAGTTTACAAATAACCTCACTCCTGTAAGCTGTCACCGTTCAAATCGGTGATGATCTAAAATGAATGCGACTTCATCCAACGCACTCGCTCTACCTGAGTCTGCGCAGTTGATCGCCGATGTCATTGGGCGAGACAGGGCTTTGTACCTGATAGGCCGACTACCACGATCCCCTAAGCGCCCGAAAGACGTATGGCTGTACGTTCCCAAGAAACTCAGTGAATCCCATCAACTCGTTAAACTGATCGGCATGAGCGATGCCCAGAAGCTTGTAAAGGCATTCGGCGGTCAGAACCT
>CANMOZ010000051.1 GCA_947499545.1 uncultured Saccharospirillaceae bacterium | reverse complement strand
GGTTAGCTTTTGTTTAAGGAGTGATTTGAGTAAACCATTCAAACGAAGATGATATAAATTTAAGTATAGACAAGGAAGATAACCATGAGACTGTTATGCCCTAAATGTGAAAGCCCTCTAAGAGTGATTTCAACACGGCAATTCAGTAAAGAGGTCAAGCAACTCTATGCTGATTGTCAGACGATGGAATGCGGTGCACGATCGGTGTTTCACGTGTCCTTCTCTCACTTTACAAGACCACCAGAGTCTAACTATAAAGCGTTCATGAAAGACTTCATTAACAACTTGCCCGATGATGAAAAACAAGGGTTGATTGATTCCCTTGCTTGACTGAACCTTTATACTTACTGAGGCCCTGAGCTTTAAAGCTTCCCATAAAAAACCGCCCCTGCGGGCGGTTATTCATAGATGCATAGGTTGGTTGCTAAGCGATCTGCTGAGATCGTAGGTATTGAATCTCAGCTTCAAGCTGATGAATCTGCTCCTCTGCCTTATGCAAGTTGACGGTTAACATTTCTACTTTATTGACAAGTAGTTTGACTCCTTCGCGCTCATTGGCACCAAAAGAGCAGGTTTCTTTTTCTAAGACTACGCTCATCAAGTTTAATAAAAAATCATCATTCATAGTATTTTCATTCATATTACTTCAAATCCATTGACCAAAAAATCACGTACGGGCCCTGTACAGCTTTTATCATAACGATTAGAGGCCGGCGTTCAATGCCTATCGTTAATTAATTATTCAATAGTGCTTTTAAATGACAAAAATGTATTTGCGTCATTGTAAAATTGAATCTCGTTGCCATAAAAATGCATTTTTGATGAGTCGTATCAAATTGGCATCGTGGGATTTTTGAAAGCAGAAAAATGAATGAAAGAGAGTAGTTATGGATTTTATATAAAACATCTTTGTTATTGATTGGTATTTCGAATATTTGTTTCTTGCAAGCATAAGCAGCCATCAGATGGCCTCCTTTTGTTTTTTCTAAGTGTTAAAAGCCGCATTGAGGGCGGTCAGGAGGTTAGAAACGACCAAAAGGAGCCGCTAGACCTATTTCCCTATAGGGTGTTTTATTCAGCCTACCTCCCGACCATATAAGGTCAGAAGCGCTTATTATAAGCACAAAAAAACCGCCAGTCTATCGGGTGCGGTAGCCGCCTTTTGAAGAGGTTTCTACGCCTCGTGTGTAAAACTAGTTAATAGTGTGGAAATGATCAAGCGACCAATTTTGCCTTAGATGATGATTGAAAGCCTTCAAGTATCTTTTTTGCTTTATGAAAGCCTACATGATGCCTTTTCATCAGAGCCCTAATGGTTAATCCACTCGTATAGGCCCCAGCTTTTATTTCTTCATTCAGTAGTTTTTGGTGGTCAGCAATGTTATGGCAACAAACAGGTGCAGGTATGGAGGTGGGGGCATTCGCTTTAATGGAATCCGTTGAACGATTATTTGATTCATTTGGAAATGTGGTCTGATTGCTCTTGCTAGTAGCGCTATTGGCAAAAACCTTTTTGGGAGTAACCAGTTTTGGGGAGGCGTTCTTTTTGGAAGCCTCCGTTTCTGTTGGTGTTGTTGTGGTAGAAGCACTTAGAGTTTCCATTGATACCCTGGATGTTTTTGATGGTTCCGTTTCATTGGAGCCTGATCTAGGAGTTCTAACAGAAGCAAATCCCAGCAGCGGGCAGAGATCAATGAGTGCTGCCAAGATCAACCACAGTCCCCAGCGAAGCGTGTTATTTTCAGAAGCTAAGGATTGGCCGCTATTTTGAGGAACGCTTTTAATGTTCTTGAGCATGGCCAGTGCTTTCATGCGCTGTTCATCGGCTTGGGCGGCTTCTTTTAAGCGCTCGCCAGCGCGCCAGTGATTGCCAGTATTTCTATCAAGAACGGCCTGCTTTCGTAAAGAGCTGGCCTGCTGCTCAAAATCCTCTAACAATTGAGTCACTAATTGATGCTCTTGAGTGCTCTTTAGAGCAATCTGGTGCTGCTCCTGATAGCGGGTTTCGAGCCAAGCCGCGGTTCCTGCCACCGATACTCCCAGTAGCAGTGCTATTAATAGAAACAGCCCCGTTGCTAGTGCCCGTCGTTTCTGGTGTAGGTGTTCTTGAAAGACCCCAACCAATAAAAACTGACTGGCGACGAGACCTGCTCCAGTGATAGCGGCTAGATGTTGGTCTAACTCCGTCTGTGTAAATCCTGTAAAAAGGGCAATTTCACAAGTGATTGAGACAGCCGTTAAGGCTAAAGACGTGGCTATTACGCCAATGCTGAGGATGGGATTCATACGGCACCTCCCGTTGTAGATCGCTTTCATTTGCTTGTCTAAACTGAGCTTTACCAAGACCCACTGGCACTGCGGTCTTGGACCATCATGAGCTTGGGCGCGCGGTCCACTCTTCCTACGTTATGTACCGCTGCGCCCCTTTTTATCTCCTAGCTGCTGGATCGTTGATTCTTAAAAGAAGGGTGCCCTAGAATCGAGACACCCCCTACTGCAAAAGTCAGTCTGTTATTAACCTTCTTGGCAGATGTCCTTTTCTTGGTGGGTGGGTGACTGAGCATCTGGAGTGCTAGGCGGCAAACCATTGCTCCAGGTGCTCGCTTCAGTGATCAATGACTGCTGAACCGCTTCCGGTTTTCCTGCTCTCATCAATTCTTCTGGTTGAAAGAACAACTCTTTATCACCTTTGATGGGAGTGACGCCGTAATACTGATTCAACAATGTGGTGATTTGCCCGGTTCTGCATTTGGCTTCTTTGGGGTGCTTGGCATAGCTGTCGTAAAAATGGACATAATCCCCAAGTTTGAAGGTTCTTCTATTGCTCACGGAGCACCTCCTCTAAACCTTGTAAATTGATGTTTCCTTCACAAAAATTGATCACCGCATTGATGGTGTTAATGCTTAAACGTGGCACAAATTGTTCGAGTTCCTTAGCACTTCTATAAATCTTGTGCTTACCATTTTTAAGTTGGAATTTAAGCGGGTACTCCAGACCATGATTCTCAGCGGTTCGTAGCGTTGCCCACATGCTGATGTGATTCCATAACCATACGTAATGCTGGTGAAGCGCTTGTTTCACTTGATGGATGTCCGCTTCGGCTTGCTGAACCTGTTTCTCAAACGTCATGATGAACTGTCCTTATTGTTTTCCATCTCAGCCAAATCTTGATTGATGGCTGCGAGTTCTTTTTCTAATTGGCTAATAACATCACCAATCACATGAGTACGCTGCTGGCTTTTGAGCTTTCTCAATTGCAGTGCTGTATGGGCTCTTTTGGCTTCCAGCTGATTGCGCCTAGCAGTATTGGTTTTCAAAGGTTATTTGCTCTTGGTTGATGCGCTCATAACCCTCGTTAAAGGGATAGGGCCAGTTCTTAGGTTCATAGCCCCACCCTTTTTCTTGAGCTTTAGCCCACATCGCATCCAGTTGATTGAGACGCCTTTTAGAGGCTTCCAATTCTGATTGGCTAGGGCCGATGGCTCTTTTTAGGTCTTCTAAAGAGTCAGTGTTTCGGATAGCCAGAACCCACTGATCAGCACTTAATGGACTCACGCAAATTCCTCCTGGTGCACACTTTGGGTGTAGGGATTTCTTGGGTAAATCAGTGGTTGCACATAAGCGATGTGCGGTAAGCAGTTATCGAAGATGCTGTAAGGCACGGTGGCCGCTGGTAAGACTTTGATCTCATGCGCATCACTGAAGATCTCAATCATGATTTGAAAGGGCGTAATGCCTTGACCTGAGTCGTAAAGGTCTCTCTGTTTCATCCCCACAGCCCAATACAACCCAGGTTTGAGATCCGGGTGTTCATGATTGAAGGGCGTCCATTCGCCTTCCAGCGGGTTTTGGACGTTTTGCGTTTTTATTGTTGGTTTATTCATCGTTTTGGGCCTCCTTGGCCACTTTGCTAGATC
Organism: uncultured Saccharospirillaceae bacterium; assembly: GCA_947499545.1. Taxonomy (GTDB): domain Bacteria; phylum Pseudomonadota; class Gammaproteobacteria; order Pseudomonadales; family Oceanobacteraceae; genus CANMOZ01. The sequence goes on along the minus strand of CANMOZ010000051.1, from coordinate 6,534 downwards.
AAGGTGGGGGGTCCCCTCGGAAACGCCTAACCCACCTAACCTGGGGTCAAAAGCCTATCTAACCCCTTGAATTTATTGACTTTGTCAGGTTAGGTGCCGTACCTAACCTCACCTAACCCATTTTTTAAAACCCAGTAACCATGCGGGTTTCAGAGCGTTTTAGGGTTAGGAAGGGGTTCTCACCTTTCCACCTAACCGGTTAGGTAAAAGTTAGGTGCCTCACCTAACCCCTTTACCCCTTATAAGTCTCTGTATTACTTAGTAATTCCTTTTTAAAAAGGGCTCGGTTAGGTGAGTTAGGTATTTCCCTGACCCCCTCCAAGTTTTTCTGTGGGACGCTGAATACCCAGCAGTGCCTGGCTCTGCCGTTATGTTTCACGTTCTTCTGGGCAACGAAGGGATAACGACGACTGAAGGGCAATACCTTCTTTAATTCTTCGGTATCGATGAGCGGTAACCGTAACTCTGCGCAGATGCGTTTAAAGTCGATGAGATTGATGGCAACGGAATGAGGATCGTTGGATAAGTTAAAACGCTGCTCGGGTTCTCCTAATGGGATTTCACCTGCAGGACCATCAACGATGTTGTAGGCGTCATAAATTTCCCAGAAGAATTCCACCAACGCTGGATCACCGTCTAAACGACGTTGACGATCTTGCGCCCTTGATAATAAAAACGCTTCTAGCTTGTTTACCCAGGCAGAAGGGATTTGTTGCTCATCAAAGATTAAGGGCAAGCAACAGCCCCAAGCCGCAACCTGAGCATGATTTTTTAAAATACGTTCTGATAAGGAAGGGGCTTGGGTTTTGTAGCTTTCATACAAACGAGTAAATTGGGTTTCAAAGGTTGTGAACAAGCGTTGCTCCAGGCGTAACGCTCTGTCCATAAACATTGCCAACGCCTCAGTGGGGAGTTGGATCAACTCTTGTAAAGCCGCCCGTGTTTTCTCTGAGTGGTGTTCGCGGGTGGCATGACAATGAACCAAGCGGCCTAATAACGCATCCGAGCCAGACACCGTCGCGTTCTGAGAAATACAAATACCGCCACGAAAGGGCATTTCGTTGGTGTTAGCGTCTTGAGTGGCAATGCCGCGTGACCGGATAGAGCGACCATTGTAAGCGGTTTTTAATTCATCAAGATGAAACTTCGTTTGCTTGATCTGGCCACTGTCGCCATCCCGATCACCTTCAATTAGTACCGAAGGTAAATTGGACAGCTGAACCAAACGGCGAGCACGTCCAGCAGGGCTGCTTTTATTCGGGTCAAAACCCTCCTCTTGATCCATGCCGACACAACGCCACAAGGTTTCCAGCAACGTTGATTTGCCGGCGCCCCAATCGCCGGTTAATTCAAAAAAAGTCCAACTCTGATACTTAGCGCGGATTTGCTCTGAAAAGAGAGTGCCGAGCCACCAGCTCATCAGAGCCATGCCATCCAACTGAAAGGCCGTTAAAAATAAGCCACCCCAGTGCAAGTTCCCTTTTGGCAAAGAGAGTTTAACCTGCTGTAGCGTTTTGACCCGACGATCACCTGCTTGCAAATAGCCCTGGCTATTCGGCATAAGCCGTTGGCCTTTGTAGTAACCAAACTCAGGAAAAACATACAGGCCACTGTCACTGTCGTACCCGGCAAAGCTGAGGGTTTGAACTTCAGTCGCTTTATGATCAAACCAAAGCTCGCGCAAATACTTGAGGTCAAAGCTGGTGCCGTCGAAGGTGCCGCCAGGGGTGCATTTCAGCAGCATCTTATTGAAAGCCGCGGGGCTTTCTAATGCCGCCCCGTCCATCGCAATCTTCACCTCTGGATTACCCGATAAAAAAGTGACCCTAAAAAAGTACTGCTGTTCTTTCGTGAAGCGGTCCTTCTGGATATACAAAAACTCAGGGTGGCAATTGGCAATGCGATGCACATTAAAACAAGGGCTGAGTTCTTTACGCAGTTCCTCTACACAAAAGTCCTCAGTTGCATCTCGTGCCCAGCAATGGTTCAGCGATAAGCCATCGTAGTCTTTGAGTATCTCTTCCCCTTTTTCAGATAGCGCTGCACGGTACAAAGCCTGTCGGTGAGCGAAGCGATAATATTTCTGCCTTGGAAAACGCACATGATGCCAAAAAGCCACATCGCTGGGTTTGTCACAAAAAGCAATGGCACCTTGCCATAAAGCGCGATCCAAATAGGTTTGATTTAATAGCCCGGCTCGCCACTCATCATCCCAATCTCGTTGTTTTTTCCCCAGTGCTACATGAACCTGTTCACCCATGCCTCTAAGCTCACGCACAAACTTTCGCATACAACTCATACCGGCTGAGTCATGGTCATAAGCCAACACCCAATGAATGCCCTTGCCTTTATTCGCCTCAATGAGCTCTCTTGGGAGGTTATTGCAGCTTAAGGTCGCAACGACTTTTAATGGCCAAGCCAACTCATCAGGGTTTAAATGCGAAAGGGCGATGCTTTGAAAAATGCCTTCTGTGATAAAGACCCAGTCACCTGCATCAATTGCTTGTTCAGGCGGTGTCCAACCCTTCCCCTTAACATCACAGCCGTAACTGATGTGCGCTTTTTTACCGCCGTTACGTTCAATGTCTTTGCGATCAATGATCCGTTCCCAATAATGTTCACCCCACAAAGGAAAGCGAACCGTGAGAACTTCACCCACACGTCGACGGTTACCATCAAATAAGGTGCGGATTCCTTTGCAATACCAACCGGCTGACCTTGGTTGCTCGAAAGCCACGGTTGTACGTGAGATAAGCCCGTGCCGGCGCTTCTGGATCATCTTCTGTCACAGGGAAGCGTTCGGTGAAAGACTCAAACAACTCTGGGTAACGCTCGCGGGTACTTTCAGAATACCCGCAATTATTGGCTCGGTTGCACTTCAGTACCCAAGGCTCGTCACGTGAAATAAACACCTCAGTTCGTCCACAGCCAGGGCAGGTCCCTTGCTGTAGGTACTTGCCTTTGGTGCGCTTAAAGTTGAGCTGGGCGTCCGACTCTAACTTGTCAACCAACTCTCTCGCCCAAGCGTTCATGAGCGTGATCCCTTCACAAGCGCCTTGATTTGGGCATTCAGGGTCGATGGGTCGGGAGCGCTGTGGCAATAGACGCGACGAGCATCGATCCACTGATTTATTTCTTTTAAGGAATATCGCTTAGGGCCCGATAAATTGATCGGCTTTGGAAAATTATTCGCATGGTTTTGTTCGATTTTTCTCAGCGAGGTGTCACCAATGCCTAAGATCATCATGACGTCTTTTCGCATCAAAAGGGCTTCACCATGGGTTTCCAGTCGCTCTTGGTGATCCATGTGTCCTTTCTCCTTGAGTTCGCAATGTTATTTTTGTCTATAGAGAACGATCCAAAAAAGGTGTAAAACACCAACTGACAACCCGCGTAGGTGCACCAGCGCGCTCGTAGGTGCACCTACGCGTGTTCTCTATAAGAAACCTAGAATCCTTTATAAGGCATGTCAATAGACGTATAAGGCCCGTTTGTGTTTCCAATAAAAGAATCCTATAACTTTGAGAAGCTCGTTGATCGAGCACGGTATTGCGCAGACCTCGCTGGAAACATGAGTCAACTCTCCCAGTTGTCAGGTGTTAGCCGGTCTCATGTGTGGCGTATTGTGGAAGGTCGAGCGGACATGACCACCGAGATTGTTTCCAAAATTGCTGATGCGGTGGGTGTAGACCCGGGATGGCTGGTAACCGGTAAAGGCAAGCCTCAAACCGGAATGCATGACCCTTCAACCGAAGAAGTGCACCTGCGTGTTTTTGGGGAAGAAGGCCAAACCTGCCCTATTCGTTTCACGAAACAGTTTTTTGCTGATGCGATGAAAGGCGACCCAGATCGTTGTTATGCGTATCAAGTTGAGGAAAAAGAGATCTTAAGTATTCCTAAAGGAAATTGGTGTGTTGCAGATACCGAATTAAGAGACGGTTATGCTGGCTATTATTTGCTGAGAGCTGGTAAGGCCACCCAGATACGTTTACTCGAGTTTATACCGACCGGCGCCATTTGCGTACGCTCGAATCAGCATTCGGCTTACACCCTAGAGCCTGACCAGACCAGTGTGATCGAAATCATCGGGCGTATCATCTGGTGGGAAATTAGGGCCGTTTAGAAATTCAGTTAGCCAAGGAGTTGTCAGTATGGCTGGACGGAATCGCCGCTTGTTTTTTATCGATCGTGGCCGCTACATGGGAGAATTTCCACCTGACCTCGACAAAGGTTGGCAAAATGAGCGGCGTGGCTTAAGGCGTGCCCTGGCAAAAGTCGAAGATCTTGCGCACCTTTCGGATGCTGAGCTAGAACGAGAACTGGAAAAACGCTGGTATCGTAAAGAGCGTGAGATCCGAGAAGAGCAATCACAAGCATTCCAGCAAGAAGAAATCGAAGCTCGCAAGCTTAAAAGAATGAAAGTGATGGAAGCCGTTGCCAAATGGAGCATCGCGCTGTCCGTTACCAACTCTGAACGCATTCAGAAACAATACCTAAGCAGTCTTAAACATTACGTAAAGGCTGTTGGTGATCATGAGCTAGGCAAATATCAAAAATTCTTTGAAACCAATTTTAAAGCTTACTTGCAAACCTGTACCTCCAAGACGGGCAAACCTTTTTCTGCAACAACCCAAAATAAGCATATTCGGCACGTCAATGTGTTCTTTACTTGGGCCTATGAGCATGACCTGATCCATAAAGCCATCAAACTCAGCGGGCTAAGAATTCCTAGAAAAGACATGGAAACGCTAGAGATTGAAGACCTAGACAAAGCCATTGAATACGCAGCGAACAAAGCCAATGCGGCGACAACTCGCACAGAACGTATGCGATACAAAAGCCTTGAAAGGGCCATGATGATTGCACGTCATACGATTTTAAGGGCTGGAGCCATTTGGTCGCTTAAGCTAGAAAACATTGATTTAAAAAATCGGATCATCAAAATTCAGGAAGTACCAGAGATTGGTTGGAAACCCAAAGCTTTAAAATACCCTAGAAAACCCATTAATGACGCCTTGTATGAATACCTCAAAAAAGATCTAGAAGAGCGCGATGAAAGCGAAATCTGGTATCTCGACTATGGCGAAGGCAAGCAATGGCGAAGAGATGATGGCAACCTAAGCCGGGAAGCAGCAAAACTCTTTAAAGAAATGGAATACCCCGCGATTAAACCTTTTCATGAAGGGTTTAGATCAACTTTGATCACGCATATGTTGGTGAGCGGTGTTCCCATCACAACCGTTCAGCAATTAGCTGATCACTCATCGATTAAAACAACAGAAAGTTATTTAGATAGAAGACGCATTCAACAAGAACAAGCAGTGGAAGCACTGAATAATATAAATAAACCACCATCAGAATAAGACCATGCAAATAATGAACTTTATTACAATTAAGGATAGTTATGAGTACAAAAAGAAGGATATTGTATGCTTACTTCATGGAAGGTTGGAATACGGTAGATCTAATATAAAATCTCTTGTTAATAATACTATTATTGGCGATCCGAAGTAATAGATCGCCGTAGCCCTCAATGAGTTGCAAGGTCGTTATAAATGCTGGGGTTGTCTTGAATAGCAGACAAAACCTTAGCAGCTAAACCTGTTGGATTACGTCTTTTACTTTCCCAGCTTTTGATCGTGTCAACGCTAGAGCCAAGAGCGTCGGCAAACTCTTGCTGAGATACGTGAAGCATTTTACGAATCGCTTTCACGTCAGCCACTTCATAGCGAGTAACGCGAGAAGGTTCTTGTTGCCCTTCTTTGATGTCAACTGCTTGTTCTAATGACTCTTTTAAGTCTTTAAACATACTCATATCATCAGACCTCGCCTTTCAATCTCTTTGTGAGCTTCTTGAGCTCAGATTTCTCTTCATCGCTTAAGCTATCTTTAACGCTTTTTGGGTAAGCTAAAACCAAATAGATCACTTCCTCAGTGGCTAAGAAGTAAATGACACGCGCCCCACCGCTTTTACCCTTACTGCCAGTAGCCATGCGGACTTTACGAAGCCCGCCAGTGCCTTGAATGATGTCACCCTTAGCCGGATTGGCTATCAGCTCAACCTGAAGCTCTTTAAGTTCATCGTCTGTAGCAATGGCCTTAATCTGCTTTGTGAATATAGCGGTCTCAATAAACTCAATTGCATGGCTCACTCGGAGGCCTCTATCACTGCCATAATTTTAGGGGTACATAGTACACCTAGTCAAGGTTGCTGGCAAATATAAACCATTGTTTGATAACCTGGGTGCAGTAGAAATGACTGTGAAAGCGCTTACTATCAGGTCATGCAGTTGTTGAGTGTGCTCATGGCTCTAGGGCGCAAGCTAGGGGAATTTGAGGCCTGGTAAAAGTAGAAAATTAGGTATGTTACTGATTTCGTGTCATATTCGTGTCACATCAGTATCTCAGGGAGGCCTAATCCCTTATGTGGCGTGGCCTACAGGTCGATATGCCCTCGCGCTGAAAATCCTCGTGTCGGTGGTTCGATTCCGCCTCTGGGCACCACAGAATTCCTTACAAAACAAGGCCTTAGAG
>CANMOZ010000050.1 GCA_947499545.1 uncultured Saccharospirillaceae bacterium | reverse complement strand
GAAGGGGTCCACCAGCTTCACAGTTTTCTGATGCGCCGGGATTTGAGTGACTTCGATTGGGGCTTCTCCATGAAGACACCAGCGCGCCAGACCATGCTGGAGAATAACCGCAGTGTCACTGAGACTCTGTTTTGGGAGTTGATGGAGGCGCCACCCTTTCCGGCGATGACGTTGGAGCAAATCAAGCGTGAAGTATGCAAGCTTTCAGAGGTGGATATGTGCAACTTTCAGATTGATGAAACTCAATTGGTGAAGCTGCTGCAGAATCATGCCACGAGATATAAAAAAATTAAGGTGCAAAATATAACAGTTAGACCTTGGGTGTTGGTTAAATCAAAAAGCTATGAAGTTAAACGAGTTCGAGAATTCATACAGGAGTGTGGCGTTTGAATATAAATTGATCTAAAAGGTGGCACTGATTGATAGGTGGTGCCACCTCTACAACCCACGGATGGTGGGGCTTTCAGGGAAAAGGTGGCACGGTGGCACCTCTACTTAAAATATTTGAAAAAAATAATTTAACCCTTTATAAATTTTACACAGCTCCCAGGAAGTCTTGAAGGGGTGCCACCGGTGCCACCTTTTAAGAAACTCAGTAACGACGGGGCCTACAGCGGTGGCAGGTGTAAATTTCGGTGCCACCCGGTGCCACCTTTTTAAGAGATCATCAAATGGCTGCTGCTAGTGGCACTCAGAGTAGAGGGTATTACAAGAGCTTGAGCTAGTATGATATGAGGTCTACGTAATGCATGATCACCCACTATGTTCAATTTCTGTAAGCAATATGCTGCATTGTTTTTCAGTATGTTAACCGTGCAGAGTGTTTTCGCCGCATCTGCTGAAAAGATCAGTGTTTGCGGGGATGGAGCAGGTTGGCCACCTTTCCATTATAGGGATGCTGTAGGACACTTCAGGGGATATGACTTGGAGGTGTTAGACCGGATACTAAAACCAGCTGGTATTAAATATGAGTTTTCAATGCCGCCCTGGATAAGGTGTCTTGTAGGTATTAAGATCAATCACTATCAACTAGCAGTATCTGCCTCTTTTAGTAAAGAGCGCGGTGAAAAATATTTGTTTACCGAAACCTATTACTCCATCGCACCTGTCGTAGTTGCATTCAAGGGGTACTTTAAAAACCCAGTCTCAATAGAAGAGTTAAGACAGTACCGGGTTTGCGGGGTGAAGGGATACTCTTACGGTTTCCTAAAAAGTTACGGTATTAAACCTACAACTTTGCATAATAATTATTACGATACTTTTGACCGATTGAATGGCAATCCATGTCAATTATTAATTGCTCGTAAAGAAGTCTTAGCTTCTCACCCTGATTGGGAAAAAGCAAAAAAAAACAAAAAGAATCTTAGGATAACCCCTATTGAGAATATTGCGCCTGAAGAGTTTCACATGCTTATTAGTATGGAGTACCCAGAAGCTCAAAAATTAAAGACTATTATAGACGCAGGCATTGTTCGCTTAAGAGAGTCCGGGAAGTTGGACGAACTAAAGGCAAAGTACGAAGTTTACAAATAACCACACTCCTGTAAGCTGTCACCGTTCAAATCGGTGATGATCTAAAATGAATGCGACCTCATCCAACGCACTCGCACTACCTGAGTCTGCGCAGTTGATCGCCGATGTCATTGGGCGAGACAGGGCTTTATACCTGATAGGCCGACTTCCTCGATCCCCTAAGCGCCCGAAAGACGTATGGCTGTACGTCCCCAAGAAACTCAGCGAATCCCATCAACTCGTCAAACTGATCGGCATGAGCGATGCCCAAAAGCTTGTAAAGGCGTTCGGTGGTCAGAATCTCTGCCTTGCTTCCTGCCACAGCTTGGTGAGGTTGTATCGTGATGAGTATTTGAGGCACTTAAAGCTATTGATGCCAGAAGCGGCTAACGACGTTGATATTGACAGCTTGGCCAAGGTGTTGGGGGTATCGAGTAAGCAGGCTCGCAACCTTATGGAAAAACAGCCAGAGAAGTTTTTGGCGGCGAATGATGGGGGTTAGTGAAGCCAATTATTCCATTCCATTAAAATTGTATTCTTTTAAAATTTGTCTGAGTTTCCCTGATTTTACTAAGTTGTTCAATGAATGATTAAAATCTTTTATAATTTTCAATGAATTTACTCTGTCCTTTTTTATGGTTACATATAAAGGTCTTTTAACTAAGGGAGGGTGTAGCTGAAGTATTTCATTTTTCCGAGTCGGGTATTGTTTGTTCATATGGTCAATGACGACCAACTTCCCTTGAACGATTAAATCCACCCTTCCGTTTAACAACTTTTTGATGAGCGAATCCAGGTTAGAACTCGTCTCCTTATTTAAGTACGTTGCTTCATCAAACTCAACGGAGTTCGAAACACCTGTGATTGTTCCAATCCGATACGGTTTTAAATCTGCAAGTGTTTTGTACTCGATTTCGTTTTTCTTTGAAAGTTGAAAGAATACTTCTTCGGCAAAGTAAACTGGATTAGAGTAATACATCGTTGCCACTCTTTCATCTGTTTTGTAGGCTCCAAGCAATCCATCCATTCTGCCGGTTTCAACATCTCTCAATGCTCTTGCCCAGGGAACGAATGATATTGAAATTGAATATTTTGCGTTTGTGAAAGCAGAGATAACTATATTTGAAAATACACCCTTCCCTTTTAAAGATTCACCGTAAAAAGGTGGCCAATTCATTGTCGTTAGCTTTATAGGGTTATGCGAGCCTGTGGAGTTCGATAAGCAGTTTGTTGTAAGTAGTAACAAACTTAGTATTAGAGACCATCGACTCTGTGAGTACATACATCATCTTTAATTGCTTGCTAGCAGGGATCACTCTCACTCATAAATATAGATAGTGTTTGGGAAATCCCGCCAGAGGAAATTCCCTCACCAATCCTAGACACTGAACCCTATCAATGACTTAGCGGATAGGGACGCCGTGAAATCTGAAGCTGAACGCCTGGCCATTCAATGGGGCTTGCCTGTCGCCATCATGTTAGTAGCGGTGGCGGTTAGGCTTTTTTTTAGTGCGGACAAGCTGACGATGATCGGCATCACTCGAGGGTTAGTCATTGGTCTGTTCGTCGGTGCCATGGTTAACCTGGCCTTGAGCGATGTGGTTTGGTTAGGCGACGGTGCCCGTGGTGCCTTAGTGGGCGTTGCGGTTGTTTTAGCAGAAGACCTCATCGTTGCGCTTTTGTCGCTGGGTCGTCAGATTCGCAAGCACCCCGAACAGTTAATTGAGTTGCTGCTTCGAGGAAAAAAATAATGGCTTTGTTTGAGATTGCCTTTGCGTTAGTGCTGGATCACGAAGGCGGCTATGTTCACGATAAAAACGATCCAGGCGGCGAAACCATTTACGGCATTAGTCGAACCCATCACCCAGAGGTTTGGGCCAAGGGCACGCCAACGGAGCAACAAGCCAAAGCAATTTATAAACGTGATTATTGGAATGCCTGCCGCTGTGATGATTTGCCACCGGCCATTGCAATCATGGTATTCGACAGTGCCGTGAACCAAGGCCCCACGCAAGCCATTCGCTTTTTACAACGTGCTATTAAAGTCAAAGACGACGGAATCATTGGACCGAACACAATAAAAGCTGCAAAACATTCAAACACTCTTTTAGCACTCGTCGCCATCGCGTCTCTCAGAATTAAACACTACACCGCTTTATCAACCTGGCAACGCTACGGCATGGGGTGGAGTAAACGGGTATTTCTCACCACCATCACAGCAGCCAATTACACATAAGGAAAGAGAATGCGCATAACGGAAAAACCCTGGTGGCAATCCAAAACGATTTGGGGTGGTGCAATTGCTGTTGCCAGTGGTGCGCTTGGCCTATTTGGTATTGATGTGGATGCAGCAACACAAGATGTTGTGGTTCAGAATATTTTAATGATCACCTCGGGCATAGGAGGGCTTCTAGCGATTTACGGACGCTTGAAAGCTGAGCATACGCTCGGACGCTAACGAATAATAAATTCGTCTTACAACGCCTTACAGAGCCTTCTAGGGTCCTTCCTAGAGGGTTTTCGTCGTGGGTTTAGGGTGTCGCGGTTCTTTCATTGTGCGTGCAATTTTGAGTTAGGGTTATTATTTAATGAGGGGTTAAAAATGCCTAGAAATGGGACGGGGCACATCGCTGGACTCGGCGAAATTGCTGACATTTTCGGGGTTTCACAGGCCACCGTAAAGGTCTGGATTAAAAAAGGATTAAAACCACTTAAACAAGGGGGTAAAGGCGTCAGTTGGGCCTTTCGAACCTCGGACGTTCACAAGTGGCTAATGGAAAACGAAGCCACCAAACATGCAAACGCTTCAGACGCTAAGCAACTTCAAATCCGAAAACTAGAAGCCGAAACCATTAGCGCCGAACTCAACCTTGCAAAAGCCAAAGGCGAGGTGGCACCCGTCGATGACATGAAACGATTAGTCACCAATGCCTTTTTAGATGTTAAAGCCAGACTTCGTATCATTCCCGAGCGCGCATCCATCAAGCTGATTGGTCTTAACAATGAGACCGATATTAAATGTGTTCTGCTTAAAGAGATCGATAAAAGCTTAACGGCTTTAGCTGATCCTGAGACTTGGGACTTCGAGGGAATCGAATGAAGCAACCTAATCTATTCGCCAATGATTTAGCCATCTTCAACGCACTGATCGACAACTTGCATCGGTTAGAACCCCCGCCCAATTTAAAACCCAGTGTTTGGGCGGAACAAAACATTATCATTTCTTCAGAGAATGCCAAGCCAGGGCCGATTGATTTTGATAACGCGCCCTATCAACGGGTACCACTCGACTTAACCAATGATCCAAACTGCTATCGCATTACGTTGATGTGGAGTGCCCAGGTGGGAAAAACACAACTTGCGTTATGCGCACAAGCATATCGGATTGCACATAAACCCATGAACCAACTCATGATGCAACCTTGTGAAGGCGATTTAAAAACCTGGCTGGAAACCAAGTTTAACCCCATGGTGGAAAGCAACCCCGTCTTGCGCAGTTTGATTGCAAAGCCCAGAGGCCGCGATGGGGTCAACAACCAAAAAATGAAATCCTATCCCGGTGGGTTTTTGATGTTCTCATGGTCGGGATCATCGAAGACGATGCGAGGTCGGTCGGCACCCTTTATTGTCTGCGATGAAACCGACGGTTATGAACCCACCCCAGAAGGCAATGCCGTCAACTTGTTATGGCAACGGGCAGCAACCTATGGCGATCAACGTAAGCTTCTAGAAATCAGCACACCCACCATCAAAGGGGAAAGCTGGATCGAGTCGGCTTATGAAGAAGGTGACAAGCGTCGGTTTTACGTTCCTTGTCCCCACTGCGATCATCACCAACCTTTAAGCTGGCGCAATGTTATTTGGAATAAAGACGAACAAGGTAAACACCTACCCGAAACAGCAAAGTATGCTTGTGAAGGTTGCGGTGTGCTTTGGAGCAATGCCGAACGAGTAACGGCTATCATCAAAGCTGAAGAAAAAGGCGCAGGTTGGAAAGCGGAAAAACCCTTTAGAGGCCACGCCTCTTTTCATCTGAGTGAGCTTTATAGTTTATTCGTTTCTTTATCCCAGATTGTTACCTCCTTCTTAGAAAAGAAAGCCTCAAACGATTTACAAACCTTCGTGAATGTTTCACTGGCAGAAACCTGGGAAGAAGAATGCGAAAAAGTCGACTGTGCGGATTTGCAAGAGCGTGCAGAAACCTATGCAGCCGAAGTCCCCGCGGGTGGTGTATACCTGACATCCGGCATCGACATGCAAGAGAACCGGCTCGAAGTGGAAACCGTTGCTTGGGGCCTGGGTGAAGAATCCTGGTCAATCGATTATCGAGTACTGTGGGGTGATCCACTTCAAGGTGATGTGTGGGACGACCTTGACGAATACCTAGAGCAAACCTTTCAACACGAATCCGGTGCACAGCTCGCGATCAGTTCAGCCTGCTTGGATACCGGCGGCAGCTCAGGCTATACACAATGCGCGTATGAATATTTAAGAACCCGCAAAGGCCGCAAACTTTTCGGCATTAAAGGGATGCCGGGTTGGGGCCGCCCCATCGTTGCAAAACCTTCCAAAAGTCGTAGCAAACACCAAAGGCCAATCGATTTATTCCCAGTCGGTGTCGACGAAGGAAAGCTTATGGTCATGCGTCGCTGGGGCATTCAAAACGAAGGGCCTGGTTATTGTCATTTTCCATCGGAACGCCAAGAGGATTGGTTCAAACAAATCACCTCTGAAAAGCTGCTGACTAAATTCCTAAAGGGACATCCAAAGCGGGAATGGCATAAGAATTCAGGTGATCGCAACGAAGGCTTGGATTGCAGAGTCTACGCATTAGCGGCTTTAAAAATCATGAACCCCAATCTGAAAAAACTGCATGATCGATTAGAAACAAATGAAGAAGACGAAACACCAACATTACGCAACAAACCTGAATATCAGGAAAAACCGCCAGAGGAAAAAACTACACCCAAACGACAGACTAGACGCAAAGTGAGCAAGCGCCCCAGACGTCCATCCAGCAACTGGGTGTACAACTATTGATGAGGTACCTTTGTGTCGATTTCCCTACAACCCTCGATCACGGCGGGGGTGACCTTTAGTCATGTGTTTACCTTGACGGCTTACCCAGCACCGGACTGGGCGTTGAAGCTGTTACTGCGTGGCCCTCAAGTTATTAATTTAAAAGCCGAACCTCAAAACAACCAGCACCATTTGTTTATCAGCGCATCCACTTCAAAGGATTGGCAACCGGGTCATTATCAATATTGGTTAAGGCTGTATCGTAGCCAAGAGATTCACGAACTCGATGCGGGGCGAATCAAGGTTCAAGCCAATGTCGATCAGTTAACCAATGCTTATGACGCTCGTTCTCATGAGGAAATCGTGCTTGATAACATCAATGCCGTATTAGAAGACACTGCCACCATTCGGCAAAAACGCTACCGCATCAATAATCGTGAGCTTGATCGATTGCCCATTGAAGAGTTACTCAAACTTAAAAACAAATACGAATGGTTGGTTGAGCAAAAGCAACGCGTTAAAAAACACGGAACCAGCTTACACCTGCGCTCGATTAAATGGAGGTTTCAATGAAGCCTCGCATCAAGTTGAAAAATCACCGTGTCGCTACACGCGTTTATAAGGTCAACGCCGGTGAAACCCAGCGCTTAATCGGCGGCTCCATGAATTTCCCCATGACCGCCGATCACATCGTTGAACGTCATTGGATGCCGTTGATTGCAAAAAGCCGTGAAGTCTGTGCCAACGATGGCTACGCCAAAGAATTCCTGAAAATGTGTCGTAATAACGTGGTGGGTGCAAAAGGCATAGAGCTTCGAGCCAATATCAAAGATACCAACGGTCAATCAGATGGTTTTGCTAATACCGCGTTAGAGCAATCCTTTAAAGCTTTCTCGAACAAAAAACACTGCGATATCCAAGGCAGGCTTTCATTGCGTGCGATCCAAAATGCGTGCATTACCAGTGCCGCTCGCGACGGTGAGTTTTTTATTCGACTCATCACCGGAACTGATCTCAACCCTTGGGGCATTGCCTTGCAAGTGTTAGACCCTGTTCGTTGTCCCATCCATTACAACGAAGAAAAACTTCCCAACGGTAACTACGTCAAACAAGGGATTGAGTTTAATCAATTGGGCCGCCCCGTTGCGTATCACTTCACCCATGTTGGCACGGATAATATCGACTACAACCTGGGTGGCCATTCTTTTGTTCGTATTCCAGCCGGCGAAATCATTCACGGATTTTTGCCTGATCTTTTAGAGCAAAAAAGAGGACTGCCTTGGACGGCTACCGCATTGATGCGTTTAAAAATGCTAAGCGGGATGGAAGACGCGACCCTTGTGAATGCCAGAGCCTCTGCAAGCAAAGGAGGTTTTTTACAGTGGCGAGCGGATCATGGGCCAATACCGGATGAAGACGACGGACCTTATGAACAAGAGTTAGAACCCAATACCTTTAAAGAGTTGCCGCCCGGATTAGAGTTTAAGGACTACAACCCGCACTACCCAAGCGGTGAAGCGCAAAGTTTTTCTAAACGCATCTTGCAAGGCATCGCAGCCAGTTTTGGCGTGACTTATAACGATCTTGCTAAGGACTTAGAAAACGTTAATTTTTCCTCCATACGTCAAGGCACCCTAAACGACCGGGATTATTGGAAAGAGCTGCAAACCTGGCTCATAGAGGAATTGATGGAACCTCTGTATGAGCGCTGGTTGTATCAAGCCCTCATTAATGAAGCCATTACTGTTTTCAATAAGCCACTCAAGTTTGTGCGCTTCGATAAATATTTAGGCGTCGACTGGCAAGGGCGTTCTTGGGATTGGATTGACCCACGCGCCGATACCGAGGCTGCCATTAAAAGCATCGACTACCGACTGAAAAGCGTTTCCCAAGTCATTCGTGAACGCGGTGACGACCCTGAAAAAGTTTTCCAGGAAATGGCCGGCGACATCAAAGCCATGCAGGCCGCTGGCATTCCCGATCACGCCATTCCCTATCTCATTCAAAATAACAAGCAAGGAGCTTCTCATGAAAACCCAGAAACGTTGGATCGGTAAGTTTTGGAATCGGTCTAGCCTGAAACCCGCAAACGATGACCACGCTAATCCTCAAAATCACCAAAACGATTTAAGCTTTAACCGAGCCTTAATTGATGCTCAGAAAATTGATACGGAACAGCGTACCGTGGAAGTGGCCTTTTCATCGGAACAACCCGTTGAACGCGCGTTTGGCTATGAAATTCTTGATCACACCCCAGGCGCTATGCGCACCCAACGCTTAGAAGACGGTGCAGCTTTATTGCTGGATCACGATTGGAGCAATCAAATTGGTGTGGTGGAATCCATGCGTATTGATGCCGATGGCAAAGCGAGGGCTAAAGTCCGATTTAGTAAATCCGCTCATGCTGACGAAATCTTTCAAGACGTGCAAGACGGCATTCGAAAACACATCTCGGTGGGGTATCGCATTCACGACATGAAAGAAACGGGTAAGCGTGAAGGTATCCCCATGATGCGCGTGACCGATTGGGAGCCTTATGAGATTTCGATTGTATCCGTGCCCGCTGATCCAAGCGTTGGAGTGGGTCGTTCAATAGAAAAACCGCCAGAGGAAAAAGGGGATTCTGTTCGGGATACTGATCACCACTTAATGAATCGGTCCGAACCTTCGAAGGAATCTGAACCCATGAATGAAAAAATACTGCGCAATACAAAAGGAGACTTGGTTAGAGCCAAAGTCGATGATCAAGGCAATATCCTTGAAGAAATCGAAATCATCGAAAGCGCCGAAGCACAACGCAAATTCGGTGAATCACTGTTAAAGCAAGACCGTGAACGCGTTAATGATATTCGCACCCTTGCCAAACGCTTTGATTGTGAAGAGTTGGGTGAGCGCTTTTTGCGTGAAATAGAAAATGGCACTCTGGATGAATTCGAATCCTGGATTAAACGTCACGGTCAAACGACTGCCACTGACATGCGCACCATGCTTAACGGTCGCCCCTCAAGCTCATCGTCTAATGTACCAAACGGCATTGGACTCACTGAAAGCGAAGCCGGACAGTTCAGCTTTATGAAAGCCATTCGAGCCATGGCAAGCCCCAATGATAAAAGGGCCCAAGAGGCGGCGGCTTTTGAGTATGACGTTAGCGTGGCGGCGCAAAAACAAATGGGTCGTGAAGCCAATGGTATTTTAATCCCTAACGATGTGCTGGGCCGTAATCTCACGGCAGCCGGTTCAGGTAGCCAAACCATCGCCACGGATTTACTGGCATCCTCATTTATTAAGATGCTGAAAAACAAAGCCTTGATGATGCAGCTTTGCCACACCATGGGCGGCATGGTCGGTAATGTGGATATACCTAAACAAACCGCCGCCTCTCAGGGTTACTGGATTGGCGAAGACGAAGACGCTACCGAAACCGATATTGATTTCGGGCAAATCAAACTTAACCCTAAAACCGTTGCGGCTTTTTCAGAAGTCACGCGCGCATTGCTGCAACAATCCAGTCTTGATGTAGAGGCACTCATTCGCCAAGACCTAGCGACCGCTTTGGCGCTCACTATGGACTTAGCGGCAATCTGTGGTAAAGGCTCTGACAATGAACCTCTGGGCATTGTAAACACCACTGGAATCAATGTGGTCGACATTGCAGCGGCCGGCAAACCGACATATGAAGAGGCGGTCGCCATGGAATCCATGATCGCCTCTGAAAATGCCGACGTTGAAGGGATGCGTTACCTCATGAATACCCTCATGAGAGGCCACTTTAAAACCACTCAGAAATTCAAAGGGACCAACGGCGCTCCGGTTTGGGAACCAGGCGATACGGTTAATGGCTATAGCACCGGCGTTACCAATCAGATGAAGCCCAATGACTTGCTCTTTGGGAATTTCAAAGACGTCATCATTGCGATGTGGGGCGGCCTCGATTTAACCGTCGATCCTTATTCACACAGTAAAAAAGG
>CANMOZ010000049.1 GCA_947499545.1 uncultured Saccharospirillaceae bacterium | reverse complement strand
GACAATCTTGGAGGCATGACTATATCTTTGGGTGCATTTTGGCCGGTTGCGGCTAGTAGAGCAATGGCTATTTTCGTACTGAGGGGCTTTTTAATAGAGGCCTAGCTGAGTTATCTGGTTCTTGAAAGGGTGTGATCACTCACAATATATGATGAAACACATTTTCAACAGTAGACCAGTTGACGATCTCTTTGGCTATTGGCCAGAGTTTTGTGATGCAAGAATTACCCTGTTTTCAGTCAGCCACCTCCCTAAGAACGTTAGTAAGATCCTACTGACGCTCTCTTATATAGATAGTGGGCAATCAATCGGAGCAGAGATTAAGCTTGAGTTCTCTAGGGTCTCCTCAATTCAGCTTAACGAACTAATGGATGAAAACGTACTTGAACAGCTGACGATAAGGCCGCTAACGGGTGAAGAGTTAGAGATTGAGCTGACACCATGTTGTGGCTTAGTTGGGTCATTTAGATGTGAGCAAGCCAAGGTTATAAGCGTTACTCCGCTTAAGAGTTGAAGGTGTATTGATATAAATGAGTGATGCAAATAGTGAAGATAATACAGATGCATCAAATTCAGTAAAGAAGCTAACTGATTACGATGCAGAAACCGGAGGAAAAGCGGGTGAAGAGCAGTTTTGGATGGAAATTTTTTTCTTACTGCTATTTGCTATTCCGATCACGATCTACTGGATTTTTTCTTGATGTTGATCGTAGTGCCTCTGGCGTAGCATTTCCCAAATAGTTGGGTGAAGGGTGCTGTGTTCTCTTGTCGAAACTTTCACCTATGTTTCGCAAAGGCCAAATGAATCTTAATCGGAGCCAACCCAAGCTTTGCAACTGGACCCTTAAATATGCCAAGAAAACGAACTGAACTTCAAAAATGCTGGGCAAACTTATTTCACAAGTTCAGAAGGAGTGGGTAGAAGACGTAGGTTTACGTGAGTCTGAGATCTCTGAGGAGGTTTTGTCTAGGTCTGGCCGTCTTCTTGGAGCAGGAACCCCTGAAGATATTAGAAAGCTAATCGAACCTCTAACTATGACTCAATACTTGGGTGAAGTTTGGGTTCAAGGACATCCCAAGGTAAAAGCCAAGGTTATAGAGATAGAGCGCTATATAAATGAGTTAAAGTGACCCTGGCTCTCTTGTGTTGGATTTCCATTAGACTGTGGGTGTAAGTAGATATATGAAAGCTTTAAGCCGTAAAAAAATCTTTTCAACAGGCTTCCTAGCAGGCTGCCTGTTAACGACTTCTTTGATTTTGGGCTTGGAACTATATTTCCAAGATCCGGGTGTGAATATTGAGTTGGTAGAGCAGGATAAGAGAGAGGCGTTAGTTAATTACCTTGATGCAAACGAAATCAGTTATGAGTATAAGATTGACTCTTTTAAACGCCATTGGATAAAGCCTATCGTGAGAGATGAGGAAACTTTTGATGAAATCGACAAATTCATTGAGTCACTTTATGTAGTTCAAGGGGAAGACAATCAAGATATAAATAAGGGATCAAAGTAAAGGGTATTACTGTAGAGCACTGCGCATAGGGCGTTCAGAATTCTGTGTCAACATTCAAAGCGTTACAGCGTAGCCAATCAGTGTTTTCATGCCTATGGTGTACGCTTAGGGCGCCTTTAATGAGAATCAAATCGTACCACCTATATGAGACAGAATAAACAACAGTTTATCAGGCTTAGAGCCTGGTTGTGAAACTGTCCGTTAAACGGACCTCTTTCGTACACTGATTGGATTGGGGTTTTGAAGATGAATCCAAAGTGAAGGACTCTCCCTTGAGGCTGAAATTAGAACATTCCGGAAGTACGCATTATCGAACTTCAAATTTGACTCTAACAGCTGGCAACCAGCGGGTTATGAGGCCCTTTAGTTTATTTTGCAACGGAGCCGGCTAGAGTCCTACAAGTGGCTTCTTGTCGTCCCAGTTTACCCCTCTTTGATGTACCCGTTGCTTGTCTTCATTTTTTACTGCGTGATTCCTATTTAAATTAAGCAGCACTTCAACCGTGATAGTGAGCACGCATTTATGCTTTTAAAAGGTGGAAAAAGCTAATAGGTTCATGTCGCCCTCTACCGGAACCACCTATGTATGGCGTATATTTGCAGACAAAGTTGCTCGACGATGCCCTTTTTCCATCGAGCACGGTATATCAATGAAAGGCATTAGATGTGAAAAAAAAACGGAAGGTACAGCATCCGGGCGCCAAACAACAGGCACAGTCGAAAATTCATGAGACTAAAGTCCTTCCTCCGGACAACCTAACACCCATGCAGTGTGACAAGTTGAGGCTGGATCTGCTAGATGCTTGCAAAAAGGTTGCGGAGTCTCATGGATTGCAGGCAGAGGGCGGAGAACTGAGCAATATAGACTTGCGCCACGGTTTCGATATAGGGTTCCGTGTTGGCATTCCAATGCCAGACGGGGCTCTTTATTCGGCTGAGAAGGCACTGTTCGAAGCGCTTGCGGAACATTATGGGTTACAGCCATTCGACTATGGCAAAACCTTCACAAATGGTGGGGAAGTATTTCGGATCACTGCGATCAACCCTAACCGTCCAAAGTACCCTGTGAGTGCCGAGCGTATCTCTGATGGCCGCGGTTTTAAGTTTGCAGTTGAAAATGTGGTTATGTGCCTGCGAAATTCACAAGGACGCTGATCTTTCGTTTATGTCAGTGAAGATTCGAAATAGATACAGGTGTCTATTAGGTGCTCAAAACGATTTAATAGACAGACTGAAGAGCGCCATTTGAGGTGTCAACGAATTCATGAATTGTAAGGCAGAGGGGAAGGGGTTGTTGCTGCTTACAAACTCAAGTGAGCTTCCTTATGGTGGTTCGCTTAGAAAAGCTTTATCTCTTTCATGCTCATTTGTGGCTCTGCTTTTATGACTCTTTACATTTCGCCGGTTGGGAACCAAATTTAACACCTCTCTAAGGCCCGTGGTTGCTGGGACAATATTTCTTACTCTTTACAAAAGACGCCTTTTGTTAAGAGTTACTTGCTACACATGTTAAACAAAATAGGGCTGCTATCCCAGGCTGGGGTGCCTTGGTTCAATTAGCTTAAAGTGTCATTTTCTTCACCAGAATCCACCCAAGATAGAGACTAGTCCTTACATTCTGTCTGTTTGCAAGCACATACATTTCATATTTAACCGAATCTATTATGTCTATGAGCCAACGCGCATGGTTGGTTTTTGCTCCAACTTTGGGTCCCCCGTAAAATCCGCGGAACTTTTTTGTCTGAATTATAATCAGGGGCATTCCGTGAGATTGGGTTGGATTTGGGGCACATTATTCGCCTGCTTTTCATTGCAGTCACAAGCGATCGTTAAAGAATACACCTATGATGACGGTGACCGAATTTATACCAGTGAGAGTTCATCGGCTTCCTGGGTCTATCAACATGATGCTGCCGGGAATCGACTCTCCGAATTACGTTATAAGGGCAATGCTCCTGGTTCTCATAAAGATATTCAGCTAGACGCTCAATCCATCCATCTTACCAATGTCGACCCTAACTCAACCACACAGATGACTTGGAACATTACGGGTGCAGATGCTAATCAGGTCTGGTCATACAATGTATGCCTGTATTCAGGTGATCAACTGATCCAATGTTTCAAAGGGTTATCAGAGCCATCCTTTATTTTACCTCTTCTTGAATCAGGTAAAGAATACCGAATAGCGATTACAGGCGTTAACGGGCAGGGCGAAGAAGTGGCTTTGCTTGAAGAGGCTTTCTCGACGTCTAATACCGCGCCATCCGAAGTATCACTGACGTATGCAGTGACGGCAAAAGGCGCATTTGAGTTTGAATTTGACTCAAAAGAAAACGATGTCTTGGATAAGACAAAATATACCCTGCAAGAGTCCCCCAATGGACAAGATCAGTGGCAAGAGCTGTATTCAGGTTTTGACAAGCAATTTGTAAAGCAAGATCCACGACTCAGTGGCACATTCAAAACTTACTTCAAAGTATCGGCTACGGACCAAAAGTCGGCCCCTGTTTGGTCGCCTGTTATTAACTTGGAGCAGGAATTAATCGATTTTGAAGATGAAGCACTGAAGGGTTTTCATTTCTGGCCATCAGACTCTGATAGCGGCAGTTACTTAAAAATGGCTACACCGGATCAACAGTGGTTCCGTCATCAACGTGACGATGGCAATTGGGTTTATCGTGGTGAGCACAAAACCACAAACGCTCTTAGCTATACCCGTATGGCAACCTTTGTGATGAGTACAGGCGGTCGTCTTAAACTGAATTTCCGTAAATCTCAGAGTGCTACTTTTTGGGTGTATGCCAATGGAAATCAGCTCTACTATACGTCTGGCAATACGGGTGTAGCAGACACTGAGTCTTTATCACTACCCATACCGGAAGGTCCAACGACCGTCGTGCTGATTGTTGGTGGAGATGATGCCTGGGCTGAGGTGGATGATCTCCTGTTAACCGGGCCAAGCGACAACGATGCCGATGGATTAAGTGATGGCTTTGAAATGGCCTATTACCACAGCCTGACGGCTCACGATTATGAAACCGTGAAAAACCTTGACTCCGATGGCGATGGAATTTTGGATCTCAAAGAACTTGAGTTGAACGCCGACATTAACTCCGCAGACTCCGATGGCGATGGTTTACCTGATGCTTGGGAACATCAACATGGATTGTCATTGACCACAGCCAATGGCGATGAAGACAGCGATCAAGACGGTGTGAGTAATATGGAAGAGTGGATCCAAGGCACGGATCCATCTAAAGCCGATGGCGCTCAAAACTTAGAAATTACCTTTGAAGATGAAGCACTGAAGGGTTTTCATTTCTGGCCATCAGACTCTGATAGTGGCCGTTACTTAAAAGAAGCCACCCCTAATCAACGTTGGTTCCGCCATCAGCGCGAAGGCGGCAATTGGGTTTATCGTGGTGAGCACAAAACCACTAACGCTCTTAGCTATACCCGTATGGCAACCTTTGTGGTGAGTAAAGGTGGTCAGCTGAAGCTGAACTTCCGTAAATCTCAGAGTGCTACATTCTGGGTGTATGCCAATGGAAGTCAGCTCTACTATACGTCTGGCAATACGGGTGTAGCAGACGCTGAGTCCTTGTCGCTGCCCATGCCGGAAGGTCCAACGACCGTCGTACTGATTGTTGGTGGAGATGATGCCTGGGCTGAGGTGGATGATCTCCTGTTAACCGGGCCAAGCGACAGCGATGCCGATGGATTAGGCGACGCTTTTGAAAAGAATGCCTACAACAACCTGACGGCTCAGGATGCCAACAGTAGTCGAGGGCTTGATACCGATGGGGATGGTCGTACGGACTTTGATGAGCATCAATCCCATACCGATCCACTGAGTGCGGAGCAGTAGAGCCCGCGCGCTCTTGTGAACCGATTGATGTTGAACTTTGAAGTACGAGATAGTTGAGATGAGTAGTCGTTTTAAGTTGTTATCTTTAGCCATCAGCGCCTTAGTTTTATCAGGTTGTTGGTCTGACAGTAAAAAATCAGAAGAACGCTCAGAAGAGCGTTCCAATAAAGAAGTCTTTGAAAGCCCAGCACCCGAAGAGGTGCAAGCCTCGGTTAAGTCTCTTGATTTAACCCGCACGCCGACCACTGAAGAATTGATCGCAGCCGGGCAATTAGGGGGCAACCTCACCCCAACGCATGCGATTGACGCGGCGAAAGCCACTTCCAATGATCGTGAGATGCTACAGGGGTTTGGTGAAGCCATCGAAAAGTGGAATCAACACGATTACCGAACCGCTTATTTTGAATTTAAAGATTACGCCGACAAATACCCCAACAGCCCTTGGGCAGGTGAAGCGAAATTACACATGGGGTGTGAAGCACGCTTCAACGGTCGTTATAACGAAGCTTCTGATCACTTCGAATCCATCATCAAAGAATACGAACAATCTCAAAACCCAAGTGCGCAATGGCTCGTTGATAAAGCCAAGATGCGCTTAGGGGTAACACGCGCTCTTGAAAACAACTTTGATGCAGCGACCAGTATTTTTAGCGAGCTTGCAACAGAAGGGTATGACTGGAGAATCCGTACCTACTCCTCTCACTGGATTCGTCGTCTTTCACAAATGAAGCACAACAAGATTGCCATGCTTAACTGTGGCAGCTTGGCATTAGCCTCCATTTTAGAAAGCCGTGGTCAAACAGACGCTGCTGCTAAAGTCCGCGAACTCCTTCCAAAATCCGAGCAGGGGTTCAGCATTGACGAACTCCGTAAAATGGCCAACGAACATGGCCTTGACGTTACTGCAACGGACATCAAAACCGGTGATTTGAATAACATCCGTTTGCCAGCCGTCTTGCACATAGAACGCGATCAATCCGAATCCGGTCACTATTGGATCTTAGAGCAAGTGGTAGGCGATGAAGTCATCTTGCACGACACCCAAATCGGCAGACGTTTTCGTCAAACCAAAGCCGAATTAGCGAACGAATGGAGCGGTACTGCCGTTGTATTTGAATCGGCTGACAACGTTCCTGGCCGTCATCTCACCACTGAAGAAGCTGTTGACAAATTCGGCGGTTGCTGTGGTGTTCCTCGCCCTGAAAAAGGCCCCGGTGGCAGTGGTCCTGGTGGAGCAGGTGACGGCCCAGATGGCGGTGACGATGGCGGTGGTGATGGCGACTGTGATGATTCTAAAGGTGCCCCTGTTTGGTCGGTAAACCCTGTTTCCATGAACCTTCACGTCAAAGATACCCCGCTTTGGTACAGCCCTGCTTACGGACCTGAAGTAAAGGTCAAGGTTTCTTATAACTCACAGTCTGCGATTCAGAACTATGAGCCTTTTGGGAATAAATGGACATTTAATTATGGCTCTTACCTAGTCGTCGATCCTGGTAACCGCGCTACCGTTTTTATGCCTGACGGCGCTCGAATTGTTTTTCAGCATGCGGTTTTGGCAGGTTACACGGCACCTCCAGGAACGGCCTATAGGCTTAGTGAAAGAGGTGGTATAGGACAAAAACGCTATATCTTAACCTTTGGTAATGGCACCACCTATACCTATGCAAGACCCCAGGGTACAGAATCTATCCAGACCTTTTTAACCGAAATCACTGATAAATACGGCCATAAACTTAAAATTCATCGCGACAACCAAGTACGAGTCAGTCGCATCGAAGATGCACAAGGCCGTATTACCAGACTTCGTTACAACGCACAAAATCTGGTACAAAGCGTTACAGGACCTTTTGGAAGAACAGCTTCTTTTAAATACGACGATCAGAAAAACCTCATTTCACTCACCGACATGGGTGGCTTTGAAACCACCATGGCGTATGACGAAGACGTGTACGTCACTGAAATTCGTAACCCCAAAGGGGCTTACCGATTTAAGGTTGAAGCGGCCGATGGTGATGAGCGCGCGGGAATGGTTCATTACAACGAGCCTGATGCCGAGTACATGTGGGAAAACTACCGTATCACCGTTACCGACCCTAATGGCAACAAAGAAGAATACTTCTATGACGGATATGCCAGTAATTCCTGGCACATCAGCGCTAACAACTACGTCGAGTGGGAAAGCGAAAGTAAAAACAACTACACCCACGGTAAAAAGACCTTATTTGAATACGCACGTAAAGGCTCGCAGAACGCAGGGGCTGTCACCAAGATCACCCACCCTGACGGT
This sequence comes from uncultured Saccharospirillaceae bacterium, assembly GCA_947499545.1. Taxonomy (GTDB): domain Bacteria; phylum Pseudomonadota; class Gammaproteobacteria; order Pseudomonadales; family Oceanobacteraceae; genus CANMOZ01. The sequence goes on along the minus strand of CANMOZ010000049.1, from coordinate 2,998 downwards.
CGTGTCGAAGATCATGCTTACAACAGCAAAGGTCTCGGCACCTCATTCCAACACAGCGGCACGGGCAAAACCCTAATCGAGCGTAACGAGACGGGGTACATCACCAAAATGACCCTGCCAAACGGTAATGAGTATGCTTATGAGCGTTATCTCAACACTCCCCTTATTACCAGAGAGACAACACCTTTTGGGGAGACCGCCTATCAATTCAATGACAAACGTGATCTGATCAAAACGACTGAAATCGGAAGTGGGGGTCAAAACGCCACAACCGAATTGGAGTACAACGACAAAGGCCAATTAACCAAAGTCGTATACCCTTCAGGTGCGGTTGAAGAGTACGTCTATAACAGCGAATACCAGCTCATTGCAGAAAAGCTTCAAGGGCAAACCCAAAACACCTATACCTATGATGCTTTCGGACGTTTAGCCACAGAAACCAATCATAAAGGTGAAACCTACACCTACGAATACAACGGCATTAACTCCATCACCAAAGTGACTTACCCCGATGGGCAAGTCAGCGAATGGCAATATGGTCAATGCCCGCGCTTAGTAAACAAAAAGCTTGGGCGTGGTGGTAGAAGCATAGAGTACCAACATGATGCCAAGAAGCGTTTAAATCAAATCACCCGTCAAGATGGTTCTAGCCTTCAATTTAAGCGTGACAAAAACGGCAATATCACCACCCTCGTCGATGAAATGGGCAAGGAAACTCAGTGGGAATATGATGTTGCAAACAAGAAAACCAAAAAGGTTTATGCCGATAACTCGGAAGTACAATACAACTATGATAAACAGCAGCGTTTTGAAAGCGTAACGGATGCACGTGGTGTTAGCGCAAGCCTTGTGTATGACGAGTTAGGACGAATCAAGGAAGTTGTTTACTCTGATGACACGCCTAAAGTCAGCTACCGCTATAACGATAAGGGGTTAGTGGATCAAATCCAAGATGCCATTGGTACTCACACTTTTACATATGATCGTTTTGGAAACGTTAAAACGATTGATGGTCCATGGAAAAACGATACGCAGACATTCCATTACAACCTGCTGGGTCGACTTGAAAGATTTGAGTTGGAAGGCAGTGAAGTCCAAAGCTTTGAATACGACGTGCTCGGGCGTTTAACCAAGATTAAGCAAGGTAAGCGTACCTTTGAGTATCAATACCAAGGTCAAGAGTCGGACTACAGCAAGCTTATTTATCCCAACGGTGTTACCGAAGAACGCACTCAAGGCAGTATGGGTAAATTAGACGAGGTCACCTATAAATCTGGAAGTAATAAGTTAGCTGGAACAAAGTTCGAGTACAACAATCGCGACCTGATCAGCAAAGAAGACATAACGCCTGCAGCACCGCTGACACCTACAATCCAAAGCCAACAAATTGCAGAAAGCAGCAACAACCTGAATCAGTTAACCAAGAGGGTCACCAAAGACCTGAATGGGGCAACAAAACAAGCGCAAGAATACCAGTATGATAAAGCCGGCAACCAAACCAAAGGGTATACAAAGGATGGTCATGCATTTACTGCAACCTACGATGCCTTAAGCCAGGTTAAAACTATTGAATGGGAGCAAAATGGCAAGCACCATCAGAAAACGTTCCGTTACTTTTATAACCGTTTCTTGGCTGAAATCAAGTACGAAGTAGACGGTAAGATTAAAAATACGACACGCTTTGTAAGGCTCGGATTCTTGCCACTGCAAGAAAGAGATCAGGCCAACACCATTACCCGCCACTTCACTTGGGGTAAACACATGGGCGGTGGTATTGGTGGTTTGTTAAGTCTCAAAGAAAACAGTCAAAACTATTTTTATCTTTATGATGGTAAAGGCAATGTAAGTGCTATTTTGGACGATAACCGCAATGTAAAAGCGGCTTATGATTACAGCCCCTATGGCGAATTAATTGCACAGGCAGGAGATTTAAAACAACCGTACCATGCCTTTTCAACAAAGCGTTTAGATGCTGAAACAGGCATGATGTACTTTGGTTACCGTTTCTATTTGCCTAAAGAAGGGCGCTGGTTGAATCGTGATCCTTTGGGAGAAATGGGAGGAGTTAACCTATACGCCTATGTGGATGGAAATCCTGTCAACTACATAGATGCGCATGGGTTGCATAAACAAGATAAATGGTACGGTGAAAATGATCCTGATTTTAGAGATTGGGTTCATGATGAAAAACAGGGTAGTGGGAAAGGAGGGGCCGATAATTTCACCAAACGTGAAATTCGTAAGTTTAAAAAAGAGTGGAACTCCTTAGGTAAACCCCGAGGGAAAGGTGGTAAAAGTGGGAAAGGAGGGCAACGCAGAAGTGGTGGAAAAAAATTAGGTAAGTTTGCTAAATTTTGCAAAGGAACAGCGTTAGGTTTACTTCTGGAATATATTACACCAACTCCTAAAATGGAGTGCGATGATGATGATGATAGATCGATATGTGAGTACATGTGATAATGACTAAGTACGATGATGATTACCCCTCATGTTCAAGAACATATGCCTCTTTAGCATTAAGTCATACTTCAAAAAGTCCAGATGAGGTAAGTCAATATTTCGCAACCGAACCTGACTTTGTAGGCAGGAAAGGAGAGGTTTGGTCTAAATATAGACCTCCTCGTCAGCTAAATGTGTGGCGTATTACTACTCGCAATTTAGAAGAATCGAAGGATTATAGAAAGCATCTGGATTTGATTTTAACTTTTGTAGAGAAACACATTAAATCAATTGATGCCTTAAGGTCTCAAGGGTGGGAGATTTACATCCCATGTTTTTGGGAATCCTCAGCTGGTAACGGAGGACCTTATTTAGATGTAGCAACTATGAAACGCCTTGTGAAATATGATCTGGAACTGCACTTTGATATTTGGTTTGATTTTTCAGAAGAAGGCGATGCTTAGTCTATTCCTCCTTCCCTCATATTTCCGATAATAATAATTATCGGAAATATCGTATGATTCCAGGATCCCCTTTCTAAGTTCTTACAGCCCAGAGC
>CANMOZ010000048.1 GCA_947499545.1 uncultured Saccharospirillaceae bacterium | reverse complement strand
AGGGGAGTATCCAGGTCGTTTGTTCATGGGCTAATTCTCTCAAGAAAGTTAGCCTCCGACAAACCCGGGGGGATTCATCCCTTGGGGAAGCCCCTTCTAAACATTGCCATCGTTAAAGCATCTGTGACGAGGTTGGCTGTCATACGTGAAGACATTGACCAACCGATCACAGCCCGGGAATACAAGTCAATCACAACCGCTAAGTACAGCCAGCCTTCACTGGTATACAAGTAAGTAATGTCTCCCACCCACTTCTGATTGGGTGCGTCAGCCTTGAAGTCACGAGCGAGTAGGTTCGGTGCTACTGGGCGTTGATGACGACTAGCCGTCGTGACTTTAAATTTCTTAACAGCCTTGGGGATTAACCCCTGACGTCGCATGCTACTGGTAATCGTTTTGATATCATGGCGTCTGCTTTGTTCTGCCAATTCTACCTGGATACGGCGAGCACCGTCACGCTGTTTTGAACGATCAAACGCCTGCTTAACTGCATGATCAAGCCGTTGTTGTGCTTGCTATTGCGGGCTCAACCTGTGCTGGTTTAAACGCCACTGATAATACCCATTCCGCGAAACCGCTAGGGCCTTGCAAAGAAAACGCAGACCTAACGATTGTCGATGCTCCTCAATAAACAAGAATCGCTTTATTTTGGGTTCTGAGCGAAGTAGGTAGCTGTAGATTCAAGTTGTCAACGCAACACTTTACCTATCACTTGATTTGGTGTTTTGTAGCCAAGAGTCTTCCTAGGCCTCGCATTGATTTCATATGCAACCTCGTCCAATCTTTCTTGGGAGTGCTGTCCCAAGCATGTTTTTTAGGGAAATATTGACGTATGAGGGAATTCGTATTCTCATTCGTTCCTCGCTGCCAAGGGCATTTAGGATCACAAAAAAACACAGGTACTTGAGTGCAAGCAGTGAAGCTTTGGTGCTTGGCTAGCTCCATTCCTCTGTCCCAGGTTAAAGATTTTTTGAGTTTGCTGGGTAACTCAATAAACCTTGCTTGTAATGCACGATTGACAGACTCCGCATCTTTACCCTCTAACTTTAAAATAATGGTATAGCGGGACTTCCTTTCAACCAGAGTAGCAATGCGTGTGTTCTTTGATCCCGAAACAAGATCTCCTTCCCAATGTCCCAGTGACCGACGATTTTCTATATGCTTTGCTCGATCATGAATGGAGCGGCCATTGACAATATTAATCGTTCCTCGTTCTCCCTTCCGCGAATGTCGTTTACTCTGACGCAGACTGTGAGATCTACGGAGATTCTTGGCTAGTAAGTGATGTAAAGATGGTCGGGAGTGCCAATAGATAGTCTTATAAATTGTCTCATGTGATATTTGCATGGCTAAATGATGTGGTTTCGTGAGCTTTAACCAACCAGATATTTGTTCTGGTCACCACTTGCACTTTAGTTTGCTCTCAACCAAGTTTCGCAGCGCTTTATTCGTATCTAATAAGCAAGGCTTCGGTCTTTTTGCCATACGTGCAGCTCTGCTGTTAGCCTCAACAGCTTTATAAGCTTTACGTCCACGGTTACGATTGATTTCTCGTGATATCGTTGACGGAGCTCGTTTAAGCATCTTAGCTATGCTTCTAATGCTCATTTGGGCAGAGAGACCTGCACGGATTTCTTCGCGTTCTTCTAGGCTGAGATGAATCACATTAGGGGTGGACTTTTGTGGTTTAATACCTCCAGTATTTCGCAATAAAGTGAATATACTTCCGGGTTTGGCATTAAGCTTTTTAGCAATATCGCTAAAGCCCATACCGCTTTTCCAGCAGTCGAATACGAACTCTTTTTCTTTAATAGTAAACATAAACTTCATTCAAAGACTTTCAATAACTCCATATTTCCATAGGAGTGTTGCTGTGACCAATTGAATCTACAACCGCCTTTTTTAGGAAATCAATTTCCTTTTCCAGTTCCGCTTTCTCGCGCTTAAGTCTTGCGTTTTCACTGGCTAGAACGGCTTCCCGTTCACTGGTACTGGCCTTTTTCTCTGTCGATACTCGCCATTGATAAATTTGAGAGCTGTGCAAACCTAGCTGTTCAGTTGCTTTAGCGACCCCGATATAGCTGGCTAGTAGCAGGGTCTCTGCTTTAAATTCATGACTATGATGTTTACGGGGTGATGATTTTTTGCTCATAATTTACCTCGATTTGCGATTGAACTCGCTTAACGAGGTGTTTACTATCCGTGGTGCAGATCAGTTTTCAGTGTTTACGTATAAATTAGCACTCAATCGCTAACAGTCATCTATAACCAATATAACCTTATCAGAATTTAAGCTATTTATATTTGATTGGCTATAGGCAACCCCACAATTTACAAGGGGTGGGCCAAAGTGAAAGATAGCGAAATGTAATGGTGGCGAGTTGATGTACTCAATTGAAAAGTTATTAACATCTATTAAGCTGGCTATTCCGCTTGCTGTAGATGCGGGATAGCCATATACCATCTCTATCGATCGACCATCGATTTCAAATGTCTGAAATGCCAAATTAGGATTACAACTTGAATCGACTAAACAGGCGCCATGTGCTATTGAAATGGAAGATTTTAAAGTTCCATAGAGACCATTTAGAGTAGCAATCTTTGCATCTCGCTTAAAATTAAACATACGTGGCATAGCTACTGCTGCAATAATGCTAAGCACCACTATGACAAGAACCAATTCTATAATAGTAAACCCATTTCTATTGAGGTTTTGCATACTCATGGTACTACGAGATGGTTTGATGCAACCTGGTTGGAAGACAGCGTGTCAAATAGCGTTTCTATCAACGGATATGCACTATAAGAAATCATAGTTTTTCACTATCGACTCAAACCCTACAGAATTACTTAAATAATTTAAAGATTCATTGATATTGCATATAATTTCCCCGCTTCTATTTCTTATCTTTCTTATGGTTATATGTAAAGATCTTTTTATTAAAATTGGCATCACTTGGCGAATCATTTATCTTTGCTCTAGAGGATGGTTATTATTCATGTAATCCAATACCACTAGCTGTTCTTGAACAATTAGCTCGACTCTTTTTGCAAATAGTTTTGCTATTAGCAGTCAGCCGCTACTTACTTTAAGGCTCTTTTCCGTACAAACGATTTTTCTACGCTATACTCAGCATCGTAAAATGCAGCAATCGTTATATTACCAATAACCCCGTTTCCATTTAAAGAATTTCCGTAATAGGGAGGCCAGTCGATGGTGCTTAATTCAATAGATTTGTCCTCGCAATAGATTGCCTTTATAAAATTAACAATGCCATCATAAAGGTTACTGAAAATAAATTATTTACAATAAACGTTAGCATAAAAATATCACATCAACTTCTTTAGATTAGTTGAGATTATTACACTTAAAAGAAGAACGCATTACTATATCTATTAAATATAAGTAATACCTATATAATATCCATGTTTTTTATGTAGCCTTTCGTAATCAATTTGACCTACCTGTTAATTTCGTGAATCTGAATCCCCCCGGGTTCATCGGAGAGTATTTTATTTGAGTCATGCCGCTGCAGACTCGTTTTGTTGATAATACAGCATTTCATATTCAGCAGGAGGCCAATCGGCTGAAGCAGGCGCCGATGATTAAACCAACTCACCCACTGCAAGGTCGCTACTTCAACATCCGAAACCCCTTTCGAGGGTCCCTGCTTGTGGATGACTTCTGCTTTGTATAAGCCATTAATCGATTCCGATAAAGCGTTATCATAAGAGCCTCCCACACTGCCAACGGATGCTTTAAAGCCTGCTTCAGCTAATCGCTCCGTATAGTGGATTGATAAGTATAGACTGCCTCTATCGCTGCGGTGTGTCACACCGCTAGGCTTATCATGAGCCCACAGCGCTTGCTCTAAAGCACCCAGTACGATTTGAGTGTGTAGGTGTTGATTTGCACCCAAAACTGACCCACTAACCCCCTATATTTGCATTGAATATTGACCCACGTATCAATGATCTCCTGGCTTAATTAAGCAGGAGCATGATGGAGTGACCTGCCCCCCTCTTTCTAGACCAGCCAAAACTGAGTAGTGTTCTCACCTATAAGAGGATGAAGAACATGAAAAAACGATTCACGGAAGAGCAAATCATTGCCATTTTAAAAGAGGCTGAATCGGGACTGTCAGCAAAAGAAGTCTGCCGCCGCTACGGGATATCAGACGCCACCTTTTATACCTGGCGGAAGAAATACGGCGGACTGGAAGTATCTGAAGCCAGGCGCCTAAGAGCACTGGAAGCCGAAAATATTCGCCTGAAAAAACTGCTCGCTGAGTCAATGCTGGACACAGAAGCGTTAAAGGTTGCTTTGAACCGAAAGTACTGACCGTCGAGGACAAGCGAGAAGCCGTGCGCGCCATGCAGTTGGTCGCCTTGGTTTCAGAACGTAGGGCTTGTGTCCTCGTCGGTGTTAACCGGGCTACTTATCGGTATCAATCACAGCGTCTGGATCAAGACCAGGCGCTGATTGAACGTATTCAATCGCTTGCGTATGAGCGTAAGCGTTTTGGGTATCGACGTATTCATCAGCTATTGATTCGAGAGGGCGTTCAAGTGAATCACAAGAAAGTGTACCGCTTATACTCCGCTGAAGGACTCGCAGTGCGCAAGCGAGCGAAACGTTCTCGAGCCTCGGTTGAACGTCAACCGCTGCAATTGCCGACTGAAGCGAATCATACCTGGTCGATGGACTTTGTGATGGACGCCTTGGTGAATGGCAGACGTCTCAAATGCTTGACCATTGTAGATGACTACACCAAGGAGTGTCTCGACATCCCGGTGAATACTCGATTAACGGGCCATGATGTTGTGCGCACTTTAGAAGCGGTTGCTGCTTTTAGAGGTTTACCAAAATCCATTAGAACCGATCAAGGCCCTGAGTTTACCAGCAAGGCATTGACGTATTGGGCAGATCAAAAAGGCGTTGAGTTGTTGTTAATTGAAGCAGGCCAACCGACTCAGAATGCATATATTGAAAGTTTTAATGGTAAGTTCCGAGATGAGTGCTTGAATGAGCATTGGTTCGGTGACGTTGCTCAAGCACAACATCTGATCCAGCAGTGGCGAGTCGATTACAATGAAGCAAGACCTCATTCTGCTTTGGGCTATTACACGCCTTCAGAATTTGCGGTGCTTAAGAGAACAAAACCACTGGAATTAACGAGCACTACTAAGTTGCCATTGGACTAGTGTTTGGGGGTAGGTCGAGGTCTCCGATGGATGGGAGACGTCAAATTAAATCATCCAAAAAAATACGAATTGCTTGTCCAGAATTGATCACTTACCATCCTTAAGTAATACTACCCTATAGAAAAACAAGCTAGGCTTATAAATTGTGCTATATACGAAAAATGTTACTCATTGGAATGCCAACTGTTTGCTCTCAAAATATAGATTTACCGAATATTCCAGCACATGCAGGCTGTGGTGACTATTTATTATTCAAACACCAGTCTAGATTTTGGGTAGCTATAAGGAATAATCAATATTTTTTGGTAAAATATCAATACAAAACTCTTCATGAAGCTTTTCCACATGTTATTAACCACGCAACAATAAGGGGGTGTAGTCTTTGGCTTTCTCTAGACAACGGGATTAGTTGGGAAGAATGGAAGCCAAAAGAGCTTAAAAATTTAGATATAATTGATTGGCCTGATTAGAATCCGAATTATAACTCTCAGCTAGGTCCAGTTAGTACCAATTAGCATATAGAAAATCAATGTGAAGTGATTGAAAAACGAATAATGGCATCCAGCTTATCAAAATATTCAATGCAAATATAGGGGTTAGTGGGTCAGCTTTGAGTGCAAATCAACACTCATGGGTTTATTGGTTCTAACTATGCTACAAATTGTTGTCGAGTTTAAAGTTTCTGAGCTGCTTGAAACTATGTCGATTATTTGGTTTTGGTGTGAAGTTATATTTTATCTGTTTTTTAATGATGGCTCCAAAAAGCTCTGTTATTGAAAAGCCTTGTTTTTGAATGCCACTAAGCGTTTTTCCCTGTGGTATGGGGTTTGTTTCGGCTGATGTTTGAAATCTTTTAATGAGATATTGCCATGATTTTTTACATATCAGCCAGTCACGGTTTTGGCGATTTGCCTTTTGCAAAGCTTTAACAAGGCCTGCATCGAGTAGTTGCTTTAATTGATAGCGAGAAATTTCGGTTTCGATTATGGCTTGTTCCATTGACCAGTTAACTTCGTATAGTTTTGCTAGGGAATTGATCTCGTCTCTGTTGAAGTAGATTTTCCCTTTGAATTGTTGCGGTTTGATTTTTCCCTGAGAGATCAAACCATGAATCCGAGACTCTCGACAATTAAGTATTAGTTGAGCATCTTTCTGGGATATCAAAGGTCGTGCATCGGAAGATAAGGATATCCGGCTCAGCCGGTTGGTTTGAATCGCATTGGGCCAGTTGAGTTCTATAAACTGGTCAAAGGCAGCACGTAACCGTGCGATTCCTCTGTTGTCTCGCTGCCGGTACAGTTTTTCGTGGATGTCGCGAAAATGTTTATTGATACCAGATTGCCCACGGTCACTCATGGGGTTGTCTATGTATTGGCTGAGAAGCAGATGGAAACCATGGGGCCAACGCTTCAAGGCTTGCCAAGCCTGGGTGTAATGATGTGATACGGTCAAGTTGTCCAGGCTGGCCGGTCTGAACAGTGCTTGGTGGAACAGCCGGTACTGGTAGTGTGCAATGAAATGGATTAGAGACAAGGCTTCAGTGAATTTCAGTTTCATCTGAGTTCCGCAGTAAACCCCCACTACGCCTCATTAAATCTCTAAACCCCCCAACAGAGGACCGTACATCCCCTAATCGCAGAGGGAGTCGATTTTGGCGGGTCACGCCCTTCAATCAGATAAACCATTGCCCTGGTGAAGGCTAAGGTTGCAGTCGAGGCCTTGGGTATCGACTTGACTGGCGGGAATGGGTCGCTTTCACTGAACTCATTGAGAGAGCTGCGGTACCAGCTCAGTCTCTTCCCTGTTTTGGGGCTAGTATCGACCAAGAGTAGCTTGTGTTTAATACAGGCTGTATAGGCGATGTGACTCCATAGGTCGGAAGAATATCCCATCTCTCCGAGGCATTCGGGGCAGATTTTCGGGGTTTTGACGAAGATCTTGGTAGTAAAGTGTGGGAATTGAGATGAATTGAAGGTGTCAGCCGTTCGCGGATAGGTATAATCAAGCCCCAGTTTGGAAAAGTAGGGCTCGATATCATATTCGCCCGTGATCATTTGGTGGGTTGGTATCCGGAAGTTTTTCCAGGGTAGCCCTGCGTGCTGAAGCAAATGGCCAATATGGTGAAAGCCATTTTGTTCGCTGATCCGGATAAGGTAGCTGACGATGCACTCGTCAAAGTGACGATTAGGCCGAATTAGTAGCATGCTCATTTTTTGAGCATAGATTTTCAGGGCATTGTCGTGAAGAGACGCTGAGCTGCGGCCGCTAAGAAACTTGTTCAAGGTTATGTTACGCCCATACAGCTCGCGGGCTTCGGACAGGTTTGAAGGGCAAGAAAAATTTGTTCACACTATTAACGAACCGTTTGTTCAGGCTTTTCTCGAATAGCACCGGAAAATATGGGCTGTAGAGGAGGTTTGTTCAAACTTATGAGCGGACTAACATCAAAGTGGGGGGCAAAACACCCCCTAGTTTATTGATACCCGACGTCAGCAATTTATACGTTTTTTAGGGGGTAACAATTCGTTACCCCTGCAGTTTTTAACGATATGAGTGAGGGAGAACGATTCGTTCCTCCCCATTCCCGATATGTTTATAATCGGTATTTATTTCCAAAGCTTCTTGGCTTAATAGTTATAATCGAGATGGGGGTCTTATTGATGATATTTTCAGCTGTATTTCCCATAAACCAACCAGATATCCCTGTTCTTGCTACGGTCCCCATAATGAGAGTATCGGTTTTTTTATCATGAATATATGAAGGAATTTCTTCAGAGGCTTTACCACGAAGGTGCTCAACCCTGGTTGGTACTACACCACTGTTATCAAGTACTGTATCCAGTTTTTTGCGGTGATTAGCTTGATACTCTTTGACTGCCTTATCTACTTCTTCGCTGGGTATGCTAATAAATGCGCTATTGCGTAAACTGGCTTCATAGGGATAATCCCAACAGGATAATACTATCAACGGCTGTTCTTTTACTTTTGCAATCTCAGCACCAAATGCAAGCAAATCAAAATTCAGTTGATTACCATGTTCTTCGTCTTCAGGATCAACAGCTACAACAACTGAAGGAGTCTTTGATTCCCCTCCAATAGCTTCTTCATGTAAAAGCCCTACAGGAACAGGACTGTACCTTAGAAGGTGCATCTCTGACGCATCAGGTCCTTTGGCGTATTCGCTGGGATAGTAAGGTTTGATGATGAGGTCTGCAGCATGTGTTTGTGCGTATTCTATCACCTACCTCCCAAAGCTCTGAATATCTATAGAATGCGTAGTAATCGGAACAGAGTGATTAGTTTCTATTTTTTGTTGTGCTGTTTGAATCATACTATCTACACGAGCCTTAAAAGCCGCCTCCCATGTATCTTCATAGCTCTTAAAGTCTTTCGGTACTTTTGGATATGCCATCAAATAGTGGATATCAGCTTGAAAGGATGCTGCGAGCTGAAAAGTCTTTGCTAGAGTATTAGGCGCAGGGTGACGACAGTCATCAACGAATAACAAACGATTTACACGGCTCATAATTTATCCTCTATACTCTCATTTCCTTTATAATAATTAACTAGAAAACAATAGCAATATGGTCATTTTTAGCCTGTTGTTCCTCATTGTTAAGTATTTATTTAATGCCGTTCACGCCACTTTGAAAGGCTCTTGCTAATTCAGTTCAATCACAGCTCCATTGACCTTAACCCCACTGGCATCCAGCACAATTGAACTGCCGTTTGATTCCAGTTGTATAACCTCCCCGGTCAACTGCGTTTGGCTGCCTCCACTCTTGAGTTGGATAGAGCTTTTATCGACATTGATTTCACAACCCCCAACCTCTGCGGTTAGGCAATGCGCCGAGCTGTCATATTGCAGCTTGGTGCCATCCTCGAACTGGACGAGGTCCAAGGTTTTATCATCGGCAGGGGCTTCAAACCCTCCACCATACAACTGTCCAACGATAACAGCTTGATTTAATTCACCGGATGGAGCAACCAAGACCACTTGCTGCCCAACCCTTAATGGCCGCCACCTGATAAAGTTGTTGCCAATCTCAGCGGGCCAAGGCAACCAAGCCGTTTGTGTCTCGCCCATTGCAACACGTAGTTTTTTGTCAGCGTGGTTGGCTTCTTGTATCACGCCGATCTTAACAATGTTGGCAAGGCGCCTTTCTAATTCAGCAACCCCCCAAGCGTTCATTATTCGATACCTGGTGTGGTGATTTGAGTCGGTGGGGTTAAAGCTTCCCATTCACTGTTAGGATTGGCTGGGTCTTTAGGTTTAGCCCGAATGGGTTGGCTGTTATTTTTGGCTAATTGATTGGCTACTCTTGCTGGGAAGGCTTCGTCGTTCCAAACGCTCTTGCCAATCCAAAGCTGCTGCGAGAATTCAACGCTCCAAATTAAGGAACGGTCAATACTTGGTTCAAACTGATCAATCCCAAAACGTTCAACCTGTGCCGGAAAAATTCCCATTAAGCCCCAACGCTGACCTTTAATAAACAAGGCAAGATCACAGCTGAGTTTGCGAATGCTTCTTTCTGTGTTGGGCTCATTGTTATTAAAAATGACATAAAGCGTAAAACTGGCATTGACAGGTAGCGCTTCGTCGCCGCTGTCTTCATCGGGTAGGATTTCCATTTCGGTCAATTGGATAGAGAGCGCAGGCTTGGGTATTCGGTTGAGTGGTTGATCCGAATAATCAAATACGTTTTGGATGTGTGGAAACCCTGCTTTCAAAGTGTCTACAATGGCTTGATGCAGTTGATCTAAATCGAGCGCGTTCATGCTTTGCCTATTTGTAAAGTGGTGCGAGCCGTTAAGTCGCGTTCAAAGTGGTTTCTAAAAATAGGCTCAACGTCGGTAAAGATGTTATCTTCTACAAAGACTTGAATCTGATCAGCAACGGGTAGTTTGCATTCGGCGATGGGGTAACGCTTTTTACCCTTACGATAATACAGGGTGCGCTTGCCGTTGGGTTTGGTGCCGATAAAAGCCCCTTTAAATGCATGACCTTTAAAAGTTGCACCTTCTGAAGTCTTTCTCGCTCTGCCTTTAAACGCCGATACGGGTAAATCGTTGGCACCAAACCAAATGCCTGCCTCGTTACGATTGCTAACCTTGGTGAGCTTGATCATTTTCAATCGACGTTTTAAGGCTTTGTTGTTGCGCAGTTCTAATTCAGTTCTTAATGCTTTACCGGCTTTGCGTCTTAAACTGGCAGCGGTGCGTTTTAATGATCGCTTTAACGAGTAGTCGACTTGCCTTTCAGTAGCGCTGAGGGAATAAACTAAATCGTCTAAACCATTTTCTGCAATATCGATATGAAGCATGGAGTTAACCCTCTTCGGACAACTTAACGATTGCTAACCCGGTGCCATCGTGATCAGGGTAGTGTTCGACTCGATAGGTTTTGCCTTCGATTTCTATGAGGTCTCTAGGGGTTAGGTCTTTTAAATCCTGATAGGAACCTGTGATTTGAGGTTGATTGAGTTCGTAATCGATTTGACCTAGATGGGAATCGATGGGGTGAGCGTCGAATTGAGCTAGTACCACTTTGTTTTGAAATGACACTTCCACCGCGAAGTCATCGAGATGGAAGAAGTCGTCGAGGTTGTCACTTTTCATCGGCGTTGGGTTTTACGGGTTCGGTCTTTTTATTGCTGGTCCGCGTTGATTTGGGTTTGTCTTCAGCAATCTCAACTTTGCTACGACGCAGCATTTCTTTAAGCTGGGTGGTTTTGAGTTCGACCACCTTGCCGGGTCTGACAACCTGGCCTTCAAATACGAAGGCCGAGGTGACTTTAGCTTTTTGTGTACTCATTGATTTAATCCTTATTCGTTCTCACTTTGGTTGGGGTTACCCGTTCGCAGGTGTACGGCCGAGACAGAAGGATTCTGTGCGACGTACGACGCAATCCATGTCTTGGAACACCACCACACGCAAGCGGCCTTTTTT
>CANMOZ010000047.1 GCA_947499545.1 uncultured Saccharospirillaceae bacterium | reverse complement strand
TCCCGATTCAGCCTCTTTTAAAATGGCAATGATTTGCTCTTCCGTGAATCGTTTTTTCATGTTCTTCATCCTCTTATGGGGAGAACACTACTCAGTTTTGGCTGGTCTAGAAAGAGGGGAGCAGGTCAATTAAGAGTCTGTGTCAGGTCGTGTATTTGACTTTAACCACTCTGCAAGTTGGCTCTCAGTTATTTCACCTGCAGCAACCTTTAACATAATGGTTGTTGCTGACACTTCATCGGCTACTAGATACATGCCGTTTATTCTTAGAAAAGTGTAAGCAGATAGGAAAGCTGTTCGTTTGTTGCCATCTATATAGGGGTGATTTCGTGCAATCCCGTGAGCATAAAGTGCAGCCAGCATACGCAGCTCAGTTTCGCCATACCCAAAAGCTGTAACAGGCCTAGCCAAGGCAGATTCTAACAGACCCTCATCTCTTATCCCTGGAGCTCCACCGTGTTCTGCCAATTGCATATCGTGTACGGCATCAATAACAGTTCTTAATAGCCAAACAGGCTGACTCATTTGGCGAGCTCTCTTAGAGTATTACGGAATTTGCCCATTCCTTCACGAGCGGCTTTCATCTGCTCTTCGAAAGCTGGATCAAAAGGGGATATCCGCATAGATCCGTCTGGAGACTCAATGAGGTAGAGCATATCTCCATCGTTAACATTCAACTTTGCTAAAACCTCTTTGGGTAAAACTACACCCAGTGAGTTACCAATGTGCCGAACCTTGATCTTGTTCATAAATAGTGGCCTTTTGAATGAAGTTATAACATATATTATAACATTGGGTTTACTGTCAGGAAACAGGGTAAGTGTTTTAATGTGATGATCTACAGGTGGATGTGTGCAATCACTATTGTGGTTGGTGAAAGTCTATTGTCTTTAGCCGCAGTGAAGATTCACAAACTGTGCTCATTTTTTCATGTGCATAGGGCTTCTTTATTGGGAGATTATATGGACACCTAAAGCCTTCGATTCAAAGCAACCAAAAGGCTCCTTTTGCAACGGAGTCAAATTTACTACACTCGATCTTTTGAGCATCCCGCACATACCATTGATCCTATCTTGGAAGCGGTTTCACTCTATGCCAGTCGAGCAGCCGAAAAGCTTAGAAAGCAACGGCATTTAGTTGGGTGCATGCAGGTGTTTATTCATACCTCACCCCATAAACCTAATTACCGCTCAGCCAGTGAAATCGTACAGCTTGCTTACCCAACGGATGACAGTCGGGTGCTTGTGGATGCAGCCCGAGCAACCGTTAAACGATTTTACAAAGAAGGCTATGCCTATATAAAAGCCGGCATAGGACTATTGGACTTAGTCGATAAGGCCCAGTATCAACCGGATCTCTTTTCTGGTGGACCCACTGAAGAGTCACAAGCGGTGATGGCAATGTTGGATAAAGTGAATACCAAGCTCGGCAAAGGCGTCTTATTTCTAGGGGCTCAAGGAGTAAGAAAACCCTGGTATATGAAACAGCAATATTGTTCTCCGCAATACACAACACGTTGGGGTGAAAACCCTGAAATGAAGGCAATGTAATGGCGGAAAGGAGAGACGTCATAGAGGCAGGATTGTTGCAGAATACCGCTACCGCCAAGTTAGCCGCTTGACGGTAGCTGAAAGGCTCAGTGAGTGGACTGCAATCACCACACGCTGATTGTCCTGGAAAAAGGACTTTCCTCATGCAAGAGAAAGTCTATACGTTCATTAAGGCTAACGCAAAGCTCTTAATGATCGCAGTGGTGACAGTTATTGCCATTCTTGCGTTGAGTGCGACTTCGGTCAAATTTAACCTAGAAAGCAACGACCTACGGCTCTCTTTAGAGCTAAGCCGCTGACTACCGGCCGGGGGACTTATTCCCCCGGCCACTTTTAAGACCAGCTCTTGCATTTGAAGCCTATCAGTGACCCGCTCCGCCTAGCTAGTACTTGGCGGGGCATTAATCTCATATCCATTTGAATGCAGATAAGTGTGCAAGCACAGGGCTGATCAAAAAACGAACTTTATATGTCTATCCCTGACGATGGTTGTCACACTTTAATTTGAACCATTCTTAAAAAAAACACTGCTAACATTGTGATAAGAGCTAACAAGGTTGGGAGGCAAAGGGTTAAAAATGGTTCGAGCATATATTGTAGTGATATTGTTGATATTATCACTACATACAGCTGGCGATAATTTGAAGCCTGGTAGCTATTACGTTTCTGCAGACCGGTTGAGCGTCAGACTTGGACCTGATTTAAATGCAAAGATAACTAACACCTTAGATAAACAGCAAAAAGTTCAGGTCTTTGAAGCAAGCAATGGTTGGGCAAGAATTTCTAAATACTATGATGGATCTTCAGAAAACCAAAAAGGAAAAGTCGCAAGATGGGTCTCAAGCCAGTACGTCTCTGTCAACATGCCAAATGATGATTCAGTTCTAACGGCAGAGTCACCTTTAGAAAAGTCTATAAAAGACTCAGATGATTACGTAAAACACAGAAATATTTTTTTAAAAGTTTCTAAGCGTTTAGTCAATAGCGGCCGTTGCAATGTAGAAGACTATAAAACTAATAGTGGCTGGACGAGATCTTCTAACCATAAAAATAAAGCTGTGTACTTTACATACTGTGGCGGTTTTTTGAAACGCAACAGGATTTATATAGACGCAAAAAACGGATCACTACTGTGACATGCTGGTTGTGCTATGCCAACTTATAGGGCAATTTACCCCGATTACCTGTTGCCGCCTCTGTTACGCTTCATAATATCTTCGATCGTTTTTTGAACATCTTCAGGGGTCTTTTTCTGCTTTATCTCTATGATGCTGCGTAATGGTATGTATGAAGTTAGCTCTTTATCTAAATCACTTATAACAAGTAACACTTCATCGTTAATAACAGACGAGTTATAACTGTCACTATCAGTCAAGCAAAATGCAAAGCTTGAATGAATAATGACCTCTTTGGAGGTCCCATTGATTAAAGTGATGGTGGCTTTGCTATCCCCTTGAGTGAAAGGTAGATCAAGCGTTTGCCTTATTTTATACACGTCACAACCTATCTCTTATTGAGTAGTGTTTGATAAATAATAGACTGTGTGTGCGCTATTTACCGGCCCATGTTTGTGACTACCGGAGATAAATGGCGGGATTTTTACGGCGATATGTGATGGCTTGAAATGGTCATAACAAGCCATCATCCTTACAGCTTATAACCAATCCAAATTTAATAATTAACCCATTCTAAGCTATGACCACTTCCATTGTGGCCATTCTCACCAATTGTCATAAAAGCTAATTAAATTGTTAAATAGACATAGATAAAAATACGGGTATATATACAGTTTTGAGGGTGAAAACCTCGAAAAACTTCTTTGCTTTGAGCTGTCAATAAAACGTTGGTTTAATTGACACTTCTGCTCTCTTCAAGCATCGATCAAATTGGGGGTCTCATGAAGTTAGGATATGTCAGGGTTTCGAAAGCAGACGGTAGTCAGGCTTTAGACCTCCAAATAGATGCTCTGAATGAGATTGGGATCAATGATAAAGATATTTACCGCGACTTTGCCTCTGGTAAGCAAGATGACCGCCCTGGTCTCGATGCCTGTCTTAAAGCTTTGCGAGAGGGTGACACTCTTGTTGTTTGGAAACTAGATAGGCTGGGCCGGAACCTTAAGCACCTTGTAAGTGTTGTGCATGAGCTGAACGCAAGAGGGGTTGGCTTCAAGGTGCTAACTGGTCAAGGTGCCACCATTGATACGACAACCCCATCCGGCAAACTAGTCTTTGGAATCTTTGCGGCGCTTGCTGAGTACGAACGTGAGCAAATCTATGAGCGTACGATGGCCGGCCTTAAATCAGCCCGAGCCAGAGGACGGTTAGGTGGGCGTCCAATGGCGCTTTCGAAACATCAGGTTTTATTGGCACAAAGTGCAATGAAAGACCCCAAAACCAAGGTGCGTGAACTCTGCGAGGAGTTAGGGGTTAGCAGGCAAGCTTTATACAAGTACGTTGGGCCAAACGGTGAGCTGAGGCCTCATGGGATAAAAATCCTGGGGAAAGAGTCTGTCACAGAAGAAGACTCGTGTTCATCTATTTAAATTTTTAAAGTTTATACATGCTTTTGCATATTGCTGATCCCCTTATTTCAAAGAAAGACCAATGTTGCAACGGAACCCAACTTTTGCACTTAAAAGATAACCAGAATTGGGGCGACAAATAGAGCGCCCATTGATTCGAACATCCAATTTCACTATCGCTACCATTTAAACAGCAGCGCTTTCCTGAGCAGAATTTATGGGAGCTTGTAAATCAGCGAATAGATAGAGTTCGGTTTTCAACATGATACTTCTCACAATAGTTCTTATAGATTCTGAACCTTGATGGCCCAGAGTGAGTGACAGTAATTTCTGGTGTATGGTTCTTGGGGGGGGAGGTCAACCGGGTAATTGCGATAACAGCTAATTTTAAGCGGCCACTACCCCTACTTGCATTGTGTTTCTTGTTGTGTGTTTTTGACTGATTGGTGGTAACCTGGCGCAAAAACCAATCGAACGCCAATGAAGGTGAAACAACGATACCCATTAGATGGTAGATGTGAGGATCAAGGGAATGGATAGCTTTATTTACGATTGGAATCTGCGAGACGATGTTGGTTCGTCTGCACTTGGCGGCTTTGAATTATTTGATGAAACGCTAAGAGATGGTATTCAGTCGCCTAGCGTGTATCAACCGAGCTTTGACGAAAAACTTGAAATTGTCACTGACATGGAAAAAATTGGTATAGAAGCCGCGGATCTAGGGTATCCGGGCTCGAGCATCTATGCGCGTGACGATGCGATCCGTTTGGTAAACTTTATTCATGAGCAAAATTACGATTTAAAGATCGCGTTTGCCGGACGCATGCATAGCAATGATTTGAATGCCATATTTGAAGTATCGCAGCGCACCGGCAGACAAGTCGAGTGCTATATTTTTATAGGCGTTAGCCCGATTCGTCAATATGTCGAGGGCTGGGATCTCTGTGCAATATTAGAGAAGATTCGTTTTGCCGAGCGGCAATGTCGTGAAAACAATTTGCCCATGGTTTTAGTGCTCGAAGATGCTACCCGGTGTACTCCTGAATTATTAAAGCAAATATATCAAGAAGCGATAGAGCGCAAGATCGAACGCCTAGTGCTATGCGATACAGTGGGGCACTCTACACCAGAGGGTGTGGTTACACTGGTTACTTGGACACGCCAAATTTTTGAAGAAGAAAGCTATGATATGCTACTGGATTGGCATGGCCACAATGATCGCGGCTTTGGCTTGAGTAATGCGATCACTGCTTTAGAAAGTGGCTGCGACCGAATTCATGGCACGGCGCTGGGTATTGGGGAGAGAGTTGGTAATACCTCTATTGACCAACTGCTGATAAATCTTTACTTGAATGGTTGTCGTCAATATCGTGTGTCCTACGTAAAAGAATACTGCCACCACGTCGCGGCGTCGACGGGTGTGACTATTCCCCCTAACTATCCCGCTATCGGTGCGGATGCCTTTAAAACGACTGCGGGCGTGCATGCAGCCGCGATATTAAAAGCCTATTCACTTGATAATCAAGATATTCTCGACGCAGTGTATTCCGGTGTACCAGCGAGTCTCATCGGGCGTGAACAATTGGTAGGAATCGATAATTCGTCAGGCGAAAGCAACGTAATATTGTGGCTGAAGAAAAATGGTTTCGATGCAACCAAGGCGGATGTGCGCAGAATCCTAGAGGTTGCGAAGCAAGCGAAGTCAGCTTTGCAAGATCATGAAATCCGCACGCTATTGTCGATGGACAACCTGGCTGCGAGTACCCAACGATGAGTCTTCCGTCGAATCTCACTATAACGGGCAACATACTTTTTCTAACGGAAGATCAGGGCCTGATTCGCGCACAGTTAGAGGGCAATGCCAAGCATGGCATTGATTGGTTATCACAGCCGTTGTGCAATAATATCTCGACGGACGAGATCATTCCAGGCTGGTGCTGCTATTGGTATGATGAGGCGCTGTCGAATTACGCCTACTGCGGTCTTCGCGGTGGGAGCATTACACAAGGTGCTGTTAATAAATATAGACCCGCGGTGATTGTGTCCGGCGAGTCAAAAGGTTGTGGCTCATCCCGAGAACATGCGCCCTACGCGGAGAAATACGCAGGCGTGCAGCTGATTGTTGCCAAGAGTTTCGAGAAGATTTACGAACAAAATTGTCGTAATATTGGCATACTAACTACAACGGACTTTTCAGTTCTCAACAATGTAATACGTGGTGAGCCTATCCCACTTTCGGTATTCATCGAAAACCTGAGTGATATTAATAAGGGAATCGTCCACAATGGCGGCTTGTTTGCTTACAACAAACAACGCAAAGAGGGCAAGGTTACTGTTCCCGTCGTCCGTGCTGCCCCTAGGCCATTAAATATCGTCGAAAAAATAATTCAGAGCCACATTAATTCCCAGGCTGAGAACGGTGATTGGTCAGTGGCTGTTGGCGAAACCTATTTTTGTAATACAGATGTCAGATTTTCACACGAATATGTGACGCCCATGGCGGAACAGATGTATAAGGTACAGTTTGGCGAAACGATGCCGATTACTGAAGCGAGATCAGTTTTCTTCTTTAATGATCATCTGTCCCTATCTGAACACGTGCTGGCTAGTCGCGATAATGGCCCTACGTTGATCGCACGAACCCAGCATTTAGCAGAAAGTCAATCGGCTTTCGCACAAGAGCAACAAGTCACACTTTATGGTTTGCGAGACGGTGGTGGGAGTCAAGCTATCTGTCATAACGCTGTGTTGGAAGATATTGCAGAGCCGGGCCAGATAGTAATTGGTACAGATAGCCATACCTGTACAGCGGGTGCATTGGGTTGTCTTGCTTTTGGTGTCGGCACGACAGATATGGCTAACGCCTGGTTGACGAAAGATGTACAAGTTTCTGTGCCAAAAGTCATCCGTATTCATATGACGGGTTCGCTATCCCCCTGGATCTGTGCCAAAGATATCGTTCTCACGCTTTTGGCTCACCCGTTGATACAAAACGGTGAAACCTTGAAGTCCGTACTTTATTTTACCGGGCCTGCATGTCTATCGCTTTCGATGGATGAGCGGGCGACGCTCTGTAATATGGCTGTTGAAATGGGAGCGACTACAGCATTGTTTGCCGCCGACGACGTGACGTGGCTGTTTCTGCAAGACCAGCGTGCTAGATTGTTATCAGACTTTGCTAGTCCTGGTGCATTTGCCCCTTTACTTTGCGATGATGGGGCCAACTATTGGGCGACCATCGATATTGATCTCTCTTCGATTTCTACAATGATCGCGCTTCCTGGTGATCCTCGCAATGCAATCCCCTTTGCAAATCAGATAGGCGGACGCATTACCATCAATAAGGCCTATGGCGGTTCATGTACCGGTGGTAAGAACGCCGATATGGATATGTATGCTGCGGTATTTCAATTGGCGCAAAAAAACGGAATTCGTGTTCCTCCTGAGGTGGCGCTCTATATCCAGTTTGGCAGCGAATCTGTAATGGCCTACGCGGCATCGAAAGATTATATCGCACTGTTTGAAGCGGTCGGGGCACAGGTTATCCCTCCCTCTTGTGGTGCTTGTATCAATGCAGGGCCCGGTGTTTCCACGTCCGGCAAGGATGTTACTATTAGTGCGCAGAATCGCAACTTCCCTGGCCGTTCTGGGCCGGGTGAAGTCTATCTAGCATCGCCTTATATTGTTGCTGCATCTGCCCTGGTAGGTTTTATTGCGACTCCCGAGCAGGTTTTTTCTAACATCAATAGTGAACGAGGAGCTATCGGTAGTCATGAGCCCGCTTAAACAGATTGCAGTCATTCCTGGTGATGGTATTGGACCGGAAGTCATTCAAGCGGCTCTTGCGATACTCGATCAATTGAAGGCCGATTTTGCTCTGCCTATCGATGTTACTTTTTTTGATTGGGGCGCGGATAAGTGGCTGAACGAAGGTGTGGGTTTACCTGACGGTGCGGTTGATATGCTGCATCAGCAGTTCGATGCTATTCTGTTTGGCGCCGTGGGCGATCCCCGTATACCGGACACAGCCCACGGCCGCGAGATTTTATTGGGTCTACGCAATGGCTTGGGCCTTACCGTAAACTATCGACCCGTGACGCTTTATTCCTCATTACTATCGCCTCTAAAAGTCGCTGATAAAAGTCATATCGATATCGCAATATTCCGCGAGAACACACAGGGCCTCTACTCAGGAGTTGGCGGACAAGTCAATGTTGGGCAACAGACCGATGTCGCAATCGATCAGTGTGTTTACACCCGTGACAAGGTCAGACAAACCATCGACTTTGCGTTGCGCTGGAGTCGGGCCAACGGTAAAAGCCGAGTGACCATGGTCGATAAGGCGAATGCTGTACCTCACTGTGGTCAGCTATGGCGGGACGTGTTTGCCGAACTAGCGCAAAACTATGCAGATATAGAAACCACTATTGAATTGGTGGACGCGTGTGCAATGAACATGGTGTTGAAACCGGAATATTACCAAGTGATAGTTACTTCCAACCTGTTTGGAGATATTCTATCAGACCTCGCTGCTGCGTTGATAGGTGGTCCGGGGTTAGCCGGCAGTGCCAACATAAACCCTGATGGAACTATTGCTCTATTTGAACCAGTGCATGGCTCCGCTCCCGACCTAGTTGGCAAAAACCAAGCGAATCCTGCAGCCGCGTTTATCACGCTCGGGCTGATGTTGGATTATTTGGGGCTTACTGCAGCGAAAGAACGGCTGTATCAGGGTTTAAACCAATTATTGGTAAACGCAGCCGAACCGCTGACGCCGGACCTTGGTGGAACGGCTACAAGCGACGAATTTACAGCACGTTTGTTAGATTGCTTACGCGTTTAAGAACATTAGCTGGTTCGCTTATGGACTCCTCGGGTTCCTTTGCAAAAAAAAAGCTACGGAGCCCCGAAAATGTTAATTTGGGCTGTACCCTAACTTGACACTCTTGCACCCCATCAAAACGCGTCAGTTTAGAGTCTGTTTTTGAATTTATTGACAGCGGTTAATCAGGATCTTAGAGTCTATCCTGACACTTTGGCTGAAAAATACAAAAACATGAAATCAGAACGCATTGGCTACATTCGCGTCAGCACCTTCGACCAAAATATTGATCGGCAATTAGAAGGCGTTGAACTCGATAAAGTTTTCATCGATAAAGCCTCTGGTAAAGATCGCCATCGAGAACAACTGCAAGCCTTGATCGATTACGCTCGGGATGGTGATCAGGTGTTTGTGCATTCGATGGATCGCTTAGCACGAAATCTTGAAGACCTTAAAAGTTTGGTGAAAGACTTCACTGATCAAAACATCAAAGTGCATTTCCTTAAGGAAGGTTTAACCTTCACTGGGGATGATTCGCCCGTTTCGAATTTGATGTTATCGATTATGGGTGCCGTGGCTGAATTCGAACGATCGCTCATTAAAGAGCGCCAACGCGAAGGGATTGCCCAGGCCAAGAAGAAAGGTCTTTATAAAGGAAGGAAGAAAGCCCTATCTCAAGATCAGATCGCCTTGCTTCTCCAGAGAGTCGAATCCGGAGAAGCCAAAACCCATATTGCTGAGGACTTGGGCATCAGTCGTGAGACATTGTACAAGTATTTGAAACTTGAGAAGGTCAGCTCTTAGAGCTGACTTTTATTAGATAAATTCAAGCTGCCATACCTTAGTCGAAGCCAACCCAAACTTTGCAACGGGACCGGCACCAGTCATGTAAGTGGTTCCGAATATTTTAAATGTCGTGTTGATATGGAGATTTTTTATGAGCTCAGAAGAAGTAAATCTATTTCACGACAATAGGGTCTACGGATTTTACCTTGATATGGAAGCTGAGGTATTCGAGTCCAATTTGATCATTGAAATTGACCATATTCTCAAATGGGACTGTCTAGAAGATGCTTGTAGGTTTAAGGTAGTGCCAGCCCGGCTGATTTTTTCTGATGTCACTGATCTACGGCTAAGCATCGATTGGGGTAAGTCTGGATTTCGAAACAGCCATGCTGGAATGGCGATCGTGGGCCTCACTAAAACGGCCGTTGAGAAGAGCGGTTGCGCCAATGAATCTGAGTACTTTCATTGGGTATTCGAGTTTACTGATGAACAAGAACAGCTTGAGTTGGGTGCTTCGGGGTATCGTTTAGAATACTTAGCCGAGCCCGTTTGGAGTCAAGAACAGTACATTGAACGGTCTAAAAGGATGGGGTTGATTAAAGATTCAAAAGAACGCTAGATGCCAGTAGAAACGTCCATTACTGCCACGTTGCATAGGGGAAACTTCTTGCATCAGGCAGGGGTTTTCAAACGCTTAGTGAATCAAGTCGATTGGAAAGGGCTTGGCATTATTTGCGTAATGATTCAATCCTCTTAACCTGCTCCATGATTTGAGGTTGCGATTGTAGCCATTCTTCACCTAGATATTCTGATACGGATAACGATCCAAGAAGTGAATTCATATTTTCGATACTACCTGCCTGAAGTAAGTCATGCCCTTTGTACATCACCTCCTCGCTAATTTCTGCTTGCTCTTCGCCACTTTGCTCTCCCCAAACTTTTTGAATAGAGGAGATTAACTTCCCGGCTAACTTCTCCAGTTCTGTCCTATTACGTGGCATTCAATGTTCCTAGATTGTGACTATCGGAGATAAATGGAGAGCTATGTGTCGGCCAGTCCGTTTTTGCAAGTGTTCTGTATATGGTTGGTCGCGAAATTGAAAATAATTCCGCCAAGCCGCTAATGGAATACTCTCCAGTACCATGCGCTCTAACCAGCTCTTGCTTATCTGACAACTTATGTTGTCACCCCCTGAATCCTGCCCAACCCTTATTTGATAGGCTGCTGGGACGGCGCCACATACTCTACAGACAATAGATCGTTGATTTCAGTAGAGTTTGATAATTGCTTTATGACCTTCCTAAGCCTTTTTCTCAAGCTGGGTTTGAGGTGGGGCAGGGCGGATTCCACAGATATGTCTTTAAGCAGCAAAAAGATGCCAAGCGCAAAAATGTGCTCATTCTCAGATAAATAACCACTTCGGTTGTAATCCCACCCTTGAGCATCAACATCAGTAAATTGTTGAAAGTGTACTGCTGAGTTGGCCATGAATATCCCAAACCCTAGGAATGTTGCAGCAATGTCAGTTGCAAACTCCCAATTATCCCATCCACCTGGAGGGTCTTCGGGGCAAGTGGCTGTAAGGTAATGTGCCAACTCATGAGCATAAGTGGCGACCAGTTGAGTAGGGTTGTTAACGATTTTTGGGTTGTAGGTGATTATAATGTCGTCATTATCATTAGAGCCAAAGGTACCCAGCGGAGTGGTAGGCACATTCTGAACACTTAATGTTGGAGCGACATGGGTGTTTAGATCTTCTTCTTGAGCTTCTAGTTTACAGTGTCAATGCCAACTTAAAACTGACCCACTTTTAATGATTTAATGCCAACCTAAAACTGACCCACCCCCCTTAATTTA
>CANMOZ010000046.1 GCA_947499545.1 uncultured Saccharospirillaceae bacterium | reverse complement strand
CGGAATCGATTAACGGCTTATACAAAGCAGAAGTCATCCACAAGGAGGGACCCTGGAAAGGGGTTGCGGATGTTGAAGTAGCGACCTTGCAGTGGGTGAGCTAGTTTAATCATCAGCGCTTGCTTCAGCCGATTGGCCTCCTGCTGAATATGAAATGCTGTATTATCAACAAAGTGAGTCTGCAGCGGCATGACTCAAACAAAATACTCTCCGATGAACCCGGGGGGGATTCAAGAAGAACGTTGATTGAATAATATATTTTTTAATTTATAAAGTGATCGCTTACAATAGTAAGGTGCCTTAGATCTCGTAATTGCTTAGGAAGCTAAACACATTAAAAGGACTAGTGTATGCTTTATTATATAATGTGATATTACGCAAACTCCATTAAGACAATTTTGCTTTTTTATTGTATTTGATGAGATTATCGCTGCGCTTGATAGAAACCATTCAAGCATTAAATTCAAATCAGCAAACATTAACACTCATGGATATTTTTTATGAAAAACATTTATAATCTTAGCACATCGATCTTTCTTGTTTCGGCGTTGAGCGCTAATGCTAATCAGCAAGACATTCTATTTGAAGACAACTTTGAAAGTAATCAGTTTCACAATGTTCTTTCAGAAAAGATAGTTATATCTAATGAACTAGAAAACTGGAATGTAACAAAAGGAGATGTGGATGTTATTGGGATTTTCAGTTGGGGACACTGGTACCCGCAACAAGGCAGGTATGTAGATTTAATTGGATTCAATGCTGGTGAAATTGAGTTAAAAGAACCAGTAGTGATCAAGAAATCTGGAAAACACGTGTTAGCTTTTAAATTTGGCAATAACTTAGATGCTAGAAACTTAAGCGTACGTAATGATTTTGTAGTGCGAGTTGTGAGTGATCTAGATGGGAAAGTGCTAGCAGAGAAAGTATTTCAGACAGCTAACAATAGCATGCCCGTGACAGAATGGTTAAAAGGCGATGAAATGCTTGATGGGGAATTAACATTTTCAGCATTAATGGGTGATGCAGTGAAAGTTCAAATTGCACAACATCAACAAGTCCCCTTGTCACATTATACAGCAGTTTTGTCTGGAGCCGTAATTGATGATGTAAAGCTGTACAAGCCAGCTCCTGTCAATGGAAACTGTCTAACTCCTATAAATGAAACCGCGGTATTTAATGATGACTTTGAATCAAATATGCCAGGCATAGCCGTTACACACCTGACCAATTGGACTGTTTTATCAGGAAATATTGATGTAAAAGGAAAGGGTTTATGGGACTCATGGTACCCAAATCAAGGTGCACTAGTTGATTTGATAGGAACAGAACCTTCAGTAATAAAATCGAAATCATCTATCATCTTAGATTCAAATAAAGAATATGAATTGTCGTTTAAATACGGTAATAACCACGATGCTAGAAACTTAGAGGTTCAAAATACATTCAATATATCTTTACTGGATGCAGTGACAGGAGATCTGCTGACAACTAAAGAGTTTTCGGTTTTAAAGGGTAGTATGGAAACCGCAAAGATACTGTATAAATCAGACGTAACTAGAAGCGTACAAATACAGTTTACTCAGCTTAAGCAGAAATCATTACTTCCATACTCTGCAGTCTGGTCTGGCTCCATGATTGATAATGTCAAGTTGCAAGCAGTCAGATTATGCAATGAAGAAGAAACATTTCAAGTTGAGTATAGAGATCAATATTGAGTTTTACTAGTCGTTACAAAAGAGCCCGAAAAGATTACAAGCATGCACAACTATACGGGCTCTTGTTATTAATCTTATGCATAAAATTAGTCTATAAACTCTTTCAAATTTTCTGGGTGCAATTAGAATAAAGGCAATATAGAAAAATGCCCTGCAAATACTCATTGAATCCACCGGAGCTCATTGGAGAATATTTTATTTGAATTATGCCGCTGAAGACTCGCTTTGTTGATAATACAGCATTTCATATAATCAGCAGGAGGCCAATCCGCTGAAGCAAGCGCTGGTGATTAAACCAGCTCAACCCAGCTAATTCAACATCCGCAACCCCTTTCCAGGGTCCCTCTGTTAATTTGCAGTTTAATCTGACCCACTCTTTGCACTGAATTTTGACCCGTCTAACAAGACCTTATCATGACCTTGTTGTTTCTATTTCACCAACGCTATTTTCTTTGTTTTGTCGACTGCTTGTAGCAATAACTGTCATTGCCTGTTTCACAATATGACAGTGATGGGTTAAGCGATCTAACAAAGCCGTCGTCAGCTTGGCATCGCCAAAGACTTTGCTCCATTCCGATAAGCTTAAGTTGATTGTGATTACGATGCTGGTTCTTTTTCCTAACAGGTGAAACAGGAGCGCTCCCGCTGCCTGACTAAAGGGTAATTAGCCTAATTCATCTAAGATCATGAGATTCGTATTGACTAGAAGCTGTTTCATAACTCTAAATCAGCTAATCTAAGCCCTCCCTTGTTCGGCCCAAACTCTTTATGAAACGTTTATCACCTGAACTCACCGATCAACAATGGTCACACATTGAGCCATGCTTGCTTCCTATTAAAAGAGGAAAAGGTAACCCTAAACCGATTGATAATCACACCTGTTTTGAAGGTATTTTATGGGTGTTACAATCGGGTGCGAGCTGAAAAGATTTACCAGCCCGCTACCCTTCTCCAAGCACCTGTTGGCGTCGATTACAGTATTGGGAAAGCCAGGAGGCTTGGTTTAAAGCTTGACGTAAACTGCTTCGAATACTCGACCGCCGGTCATTACTCAACTGGGAAGAAGTGTTTGCTGATGGCAGCTTTGCTTCTGCAAAAAAAGGGGGCCTGACGTCGGCAAAACGAAGCGGGGCAAGGGTTCAAAGTGGAGGGTGGTGGTCGACGGCGAGGGTATTCCTTTGGGAAGCACTCTTGCCTCGGCATCACCAGCGGAAGTTACTTTGATAGAGCCACTCATTCAAGTAACCTATGGAAAAAGCAAAATTACACGATTAATTTATGACAGAGCCGCTGATTCAGATCCACTTCGTCATCGCTTGAAGCAGCAACGCATTGAGCTGATTTTTCCGCATAGACGGAACCGAAAAAAGCTATCCCTTCAAGATGGAAGGAAATTGCGTCGATACGCCCGACGGTGGAAGGTTGAACATACCTTTTCTTGGTTTGGGAACTATCGTCGATTATTGATTCGTTGGGAAAAGAAATGAGTATTTACAGCGCATTTTTCTATATTGCCTGTATTTTAATTACAATCAAAAAGTTATGAAACAGCTTCTACTAAGTTTTGGCCGGTCTAGAAAGAGGGGAGCAGGCCAGTCTCTCAATCTAGACCAATTGAACGCTACGTTTGAGTAGGGATTTCAGTAGTTTGCAATCAGATTAGACCATATCGGGGGATGGGCAATTAAAACCAATTTGGTTATAGATGCTGGAAGCATTACTAAAAAAGTCAGTTGTGAGTCCACATGAATAGATAGCTTTTCTCAAAGCCTTATCGGTATTCTCATCCAGGGATGACAGCATGGGTATATAGTCTCGCAAACGCAGTTTTGGTGTGTTTCGCGGAGCCTGATGTGCGTCACTTATGAACCTAAGCATAGGTTCATAAGCTATCAACTGACGAGAGGCCCATTCCAGACTTGCTTCGGTTGCCGATTCTGCACCCGAACCCGCAACATGAAATAAGTGATCTGGTACCATCCGCTGCCAGATCAAAAGGGCAGCCACTAATCGGAGGTGACTCGCCGATTGCTTGGAATGTTCCGCCATGAGGCTAGTTACCCGTTCAAATCTGTCACTGCTTAAATACTCACAAGTATTAGCACTATCAATCCAGCCTATCGCTTCTGCGATGTGAGTGTGGGTTGCAAGGTGAGTCTCGGAAAATTGCTTCAAGCGATAGCATAGCCACCTGAGTTCTTGCTCACTCCTCAGCATGCTGCAGTACGCCGACCAGGGGTCGTCGCAGTCCAAAAAATCAACTATAGGGTGCGCTACTGTGTAATCATATTTTTCAGCTTCTTTTTGTTTGGAAGCTGTGTGGTGCAACGGCTCGTGATGGGTATGACACCAACAGTAGTCATCCAGGTACCAGTAAAACGGGATGGCCTTATTTTTGGAAAAGCACGCTTTACAGATTTTTAGGTTTTGATAGAGTCTTGCGAAGGTTAACCGATCGAACGATTTCGCTTCAATTTTTCGACCTAAATATAGACTTAGGATCTGCGCTGTCGTATCGGCTTTATCAATTCCACGACAATTTAATTCCTTTGTTTTTATCCAACTACGGAAGTATTTAATTAGCCTATTTGTAGAGGAGAAGCCATTCGTACCCGCCATCCTCACAAAATAATCATCAATGCGTTCAAATTGATGTTTGTGTGATCTGATCAGCAATTTTCGCTCAATCGTCATTGCTTTCGATCAGTTCCAGCTTTTTGGTAAGCATGTAGCTTTTAAATTGAGCACTTTGAAAACGTTCCTTCCTGTAAGACTTTTGTTGAATCCATTGTGATGGATTTACTATTTCTCTAAGGCGTAATTCAGTCAATGGCATGAGAAAAACATTGTTTTCATCTTTGATCCCTCTTGAACGGATTGCCTCTTGAAAGAAAGCAAGATCAATGGGTTTTCCAGCTGCCCTGGACAGATTAGCCGTTTTAATGATTTGCCCCGTTATGGCCCTAACAATTCCAGAGCTGTATGCAAATAAACGATAGGCTATTTCGCGGTCACTTAATGAAAAATTGGAAGCAAACTCATAGTTCTTAGAAAAAAGCTCAAGAAACTTAACAAAGTGGGAAAACTGCCTGGATACACGAAAAGTCTCCAGGTCATGGCGATAGCCAATACGAGTATCGAGTTGGTCATGCTCTTTAACGAACCCAAGGCTCCAAGGCATTCCGACAAAAACGACCGGTACCTTTGCATCATTCATTAGATCCTTAAACCAGTCAGATATGCTAGCTAGCACTCCTGGCGAACGATTTTGAATCACCGTTTGTACTTCGTCCAGAATAATGAGTTCAACGCAGCAACCCCTGCAATAGGTTCCAATTTGAGCGAAACCTTGCTCCTTCGATTTTATTCCTTTTCCGCCTTGTGGATCGCCTATGGCAACCAGTATCTGTTCTGCAAATGCCTTAGCTGATTGCGGAGACCTCAACTGTACGTATAACACCGGAATATGCGTATACTCATCAAGGTCTCGACGAGGATATTTCGCAGTATATTGTTTTACGAGTTCGGACTTTCCGCAGCCGGATTCTCCAGTGATAAGGCAGTTAGTATCACCTTCCTCGATATATCCTTGCGCCCGCAGATCATCCAACACTTTGAATATGCCTTTAGTTTTGCCTGTGACCACAAAGGGATTAGGAGAACGCTTTCGCATCACCACACCTCCCATTCATCTGTCACTTCGCCTGCTTGTATGTTCTGAATAATTGCCGGAGAGTCATCCTCATATTTGGTTTCGGTAGCAAACTCCTCCACGCCCAACGAATGAACGCGCGCTGCTTTTTTCGCAGTTACCTGTGATTTTCTTCTAACATTTCGCTCATGCAAACTCTCAATATCACCAAACAGCTCCACTTTTGCCTTTTGAAGAACCGCATCATCTTTGTAGCTTTTCCTTGATGCATTTATGCGCTTACGTATGGTCTTATGAGCATACATCGACAAACCTTTTGCATACTTGTAGTTAACACATGGCACCTGGATATAAATTCGGTTGATATCATCCAGCACGTAAATATGACCAATATCGAACGGGCTGTACTTGATCATCAACTCGACGACGCCTTCTCTTCGATATATATCCCTAAGGTGTTCTGAGTTGTATGCTAGGTTTTCATACTGAATACCTGATCGATGGAGAGTTCGTGTATCGGAGCACATCAAAGTTGTTTCAACTCGTTTTACATCTTCCTCAACTACCGGAAATGCACGTGCCGAATCGTTCCATAGATCCAGCGGAGACTTCTCTGCTTCACCATGTGCTTCACGATGGTAGATGTTCACAAGCCACTTCAAGAATGTTGCTTTAAATTCCGTTAGCGTGAGCTTTGCCTCCTTCTCAGCAATATATTCATCCGATCCATTGCCGACTCCATTAGTTTTACCAGGCAGGGAATCAATTAATCTGGTTTTCAGAGTAAGAAAGAAGCGCTCTACGACACCTTTATAATTTGGGCTCCTGACTGGGGCATATTGGAGCACAGAGCCAACTTCGCTGATCGCCATATCGAGATTTTCACTCCAGAACTCGCTGCCATTGTCAGCCACCATTAATTCCATGACTCCGTGCGCTGGCCACTCTCCTTCAACACCATAGAATTCAAGCAGGCCCTTTTTGGGCAATACGGCACTACCAATTGCCATAGCTGCTGAAGCATAAGACGGCTCTTCAAATGAAATCTGAAATCCCGTAACCATGCGGGAATAGTGGTCTATCAGTATTGTTAATGTCGGGCGGCCAAGTAGCGTTCTCGTTTCATCGTGTAAAACATGGATATCCAGCGGAGTGTGATCTGCCTCAACACGCTCAAGAATTCGAGTTGTTGCCGGTGCTTCACCTACATTTGCACACTCATAGCGGGCACGATTTTTCCCGATTCGTCCCCGGACATGCTCCTGATAACTTCGCTTTTTTGTATGGTAGGCTACAGTACTGTAAGCTGGGATAGCCAACAAATCATCAGTATTGTTCAGATTGTGCTTGAGCACTTTTGCTTCCACCATTTGATGAATACTGCTCATTAAAATCTGGCCATTTTTGTAATAGAAGTTAATTGATTGATCGATAATTTCACGTACTCTCGGATCAATCCTTAGATCTCGGCATCCCTTTTTATAATCGTTTGGATACAAGCCCTTAATTCGGCAACCGGCATTGAAATATTGCTTCAACCAGTTGTTAAATGTGTTCCAGGCAGGTGGTTTCTGATCATCAATATTTTCAGCTACCGCCTTGATTATTTTCGCCAACTTCTTCTTCGATCTTTTTTGATCGTCAGAATCCAAGTACACTTTAACGTATGCGTATCTTCGAACGGTTTCTTTCTGGTATTTCTCCGGCAGATCCTGAAATACGATCTCCCCGTTATAGCGTTCATCAGCTATAAACTGTAGCGTTTTATTCTGCAGGCATCCCTCTAGCTCTTCCTCATCTTTCACCAACACCGCCTGGCTATCAATATTGGCTAGTGTGACATTAGAGCCATTGACACGCCTTATCAGCCATATACCATTCATACCCTCGAAGTTTGCACATACCGCTACTCCAGGTATCCATCGATTTAGGTTATGCATAGCGCACCTCCGCATTTAACGTAAGGTGTACTTCTGTAAGGTCTGCTGCTATCTGACCATTCGCAATTAGCTTGTAGATCGTTTCCAAGCGTATGCCTAACGGGTTCTTAATCAAGTCGTTCAGGGTTTTCGGGTGAGGTACAGCATTCTGAAGCAGAGTGAGCGTACCGGAGTTATTCGTTAGACGATCACGATAGCGTTGCAACTTCCGAAGATTTCCCAGTAGGGGCTGTATCCGTATCTGCGATTCATCTACGCACAAAAACTCGTACCCGGTATTTCGCATTTCAGAGGATACCATTTCCAACTTGTGTAGATAGAATGAGTCAAGAGAGTCAAAGTCTTTCTTAACCTCTACATAGGCCTTTCGACCACACTGGAAGTGAACTTCAAAATCAGGAGTATATTCCCTGCTTTCGATGAGATCGCTGCTGACCACAAAGGTCTTAGGTTGGGTATAGTATCGCAGGACTTTTGGAGCAGCCTCTAGATGGAAGCAGTAATCCCGCTCCAATGGCGATTCCACTAGTACCATTAAGAAAGGCTGATGACTGGGGCCAGCAAACGACTTGGTAGACGGAAATTTGAAAATACTTTTTACAGCGGAAGCCTTTATCTTCCTGGCGGGTTTGCGACGCATTAGTGTATCTCCCTGCATTGAAAAATAATGCCAAATTCGTGATTTTGAGGCACTACCACACAATCAACTCCCGGCTCAAAGCTGGATCACAGGCGCGATCAAGCCTCAACAAAAGTCGATTACGGCAATATTTGGGGGCTTGCTCTTGACGGGACAGTGAGGAGGGGAGATACTTCTAGGCACCACACCGTAGGTATCTACTACTACCTAAAGCCCGGTAACAAGCAATTGTTGTCGGGTTTTTAGTTCTAAGTCATTGAATTACCTCTTTTTTGTAGAAGCTCAGGTCTTCATAACAGCCTGTTTTGCCTTCCTTGAGCCCAAGCTCAACGGCAATTTTGTGGCTCTCGCCACGCAACGCTTTCCGGCTCCCATTCAACACCTGATAGACCAGTGCCTGGGAATAGCCTCTTTCCTTCGCCCAGCCACTGATACTGAGGCCGCGCTCGGCAAACTCTTGCTTGACCTCTTCAGTGGATTTCATAGGTTCGCTAAATTCTTTATTGATACATGTAAGACAATATCATACAGTTAACCACACTTTTCAACACATTTGTATTAATTTAGAAGCGTGGAGCGCGATGAATGGGGTTAGATAGACAGAGATTTGGCCAAGCCCTGTGTTCAGAGCGTAAGCGACTGAATCTACAGGTTAATGATGTGGCCGATGCATGCGGCATTAAACCTGGCACACAGTATCTCTATGAGCAAGGCAAGCGCGTTCCTAATGCCGATTATCTGGAACAGGTGTTCGATCTAGGGTTTCGACCTCATATACTATTACCAAGCGCCACTCAGACGAATGATCTGTTTGATCTACAACATCTCAGATCCGCATTTATTCAAGCAGACCAGGAATGCAGAGATAAAGAAGGGCGACTACTGGATTTAGAACTACGCCTTGCGAGATTCATAGATTTAATTACTACGACCGATCCCTCCCTGCAATCGGAATCAAACCAATGAGCATTATTCAATACATGAAGTCTGCTTTTCTATTTGGAAACTTGATTTCGATTATCCGATACTTCATTGTCAGAAAAAGACTTTACGAGATTACGGAGGTCAGGGGTTTCAACGCCTTCAATGCCAAAACCAGTTTCAACGAATTCCAACGGCAAGAGGAAAAAATTCTTTATGGTTATTCTCTGAATATCGAGCAGCGAAGCACGCAAAACAAATTATTTAAGCATCTAAGAAAAGAAAATGACGTTCACAATCTTTTTTTAGGATTGTATGTAGTGGAAGACGGACAACTAAAGGCTCATGTTTTTGTCGAAGCCATACTGTTTATTCTGTCCTTTATAGCCGTTTTTGGCGCGTCCATTATCATAATAATAGCAACCGTTAGTGTTTTCCTGTCTGCTCTTACCCTATCAAGCAAGCTACTAGTTGCAACAATCATTCTGAGCATCAATGGTTACTCAGTTTTTCATTTTTACTGTCGATTTCTATCCACTACACAAAGCCTTTTAAAAAACCACTGTATCCTTCAGAATCTGGCATAAAACAGCATGCATTTCATAAAAAATACAAGCAACGATATTATCGATCAACTCGTTTTATCCTTTGCAAATCTAACAAATTCAGCAAAAGCCATCCGTTTTACAGCTCTTAAAGAAAAGGACGAGTATGAAGCGTTTGCATCAAATTATGGAAACTCTCTCAGCGAGCAGACGTCTGACCAAGCTAGAATTGCTATACTGAACAAAATAACCAAAATTTTTAGACCCGCTAAAAACGAAGAGCCGTTACTCTCTGGTATGCTTTGCGCATCTGACGATCTAGTGAAGAGAATAAATATATTCAATAGAAGCAAGGAGGAGTTTATTTACTTCGTTTCCAAAACTCAGCGTTATGCTGGAAAATCGCTTAGAGAAAATTCTGGAAGGTATATATCAAACCTAATGAAAAAGGAGGTTATGTCCCACTTCGACGGTGATATCTTCGATTTGCAAACACTGGAGCAAATTTCTTGCAATCAAATTGATCTGCTTAGTTGTAGGGCAAAAATAAAAGTGCTCCCAAAAAACCTACGTTCCTTTAGCTGGACATGGACAAGCAAGCATCGCTCAATACAAAAAATATCGAAATCCCAAGCAGTACAGATGACATCCAAATTAGAAGGAGATTCAAAAACATCAGCTTTGCAGATTTTAAGCGCCTGCCCCGACGAATTCTTCGCTAAGGTAAAGCCACTTAAAGAGCAACTGCGAGCAAACTACGTGTATTTTGAAAATAATTTACCTATTCAAAAGTCAATGCCCGTTTCAGGTGTTATGATTGCGCCTCAAAAAAAGTTTCCTATGTTAGTGTGGCGAGAACCACCCTCCAGGACGAAAAAACCAAATGTGCGCCTTCAGCGACCCACTACAATAGAGGAAGATCCAATTTTACCTGCACTGAAGATCCATCGGTATTTGTAGTATTTTCTGGAAAAAGGTAACCCCATATGATTTTTTGCGCTATCTGTATAATTGTCGAAATACTACGGTTTGGCATAGAGAGAACTAAAAATTATGCTGCTCACACCAGGCTTTAAGGTAACGATTAATCTTCTGAATATCCTCAAACCGGCCAGTACTCATAATCTCCAGAGCAGGCGACCCATCCCATTCGTTGTTTGGCTTTCTTATCTAAGTTCGACGAGCTTGATCACTCCCCAACAACATTTGAAGGGATCTATAAATCCCAATAAGTGCTAATATACAATAGAGGTCTGAAGCGTAAAGGTCGTATTTTTCAGACACCCCATCACTAAGCAGGGAGTTTTGCTCTGCTTGAGTAAGCGCCCATTCAGCAGCCAACTCGCGAAACAACTTTTTGGTAACCTCACTGGTGATTTCTGCATGTTAAACCCAGTTAAACTGGCCTGATAATCTGAAAATATCAATCATTATTTTATAGATCACAGTGGGTTGCCAGCACCAGAAAAACGCCTAACAAAAAAGGCTGTACCTCCCAACCCTCAGGAAATTACAGCCTTTTGTTCAAGCTTATGTGCTTATTTGTTCAAGTTTATGTCGAATTGTTCAACTTAATGCGCTAATTGACATTTGAGCTACTCCCCGGAACGGGGCATTGCTCAACCCGGTACAGCTAGGTGGTTGAAATCAAGGGTGAACGAAACATTCACCCCCAACTCAAAGCATTCATTATTAATAGGGGCCCCGTTTCAGGGCTTCCTTTCTTAAAGATTCATTAACCAAAGCACAAAAGGCTCACACCTTATGAAATCCCCAGCAGCTCTTGAGGGCGATCTCTGCACAGGCCATGACGATTTCCCACCTCGTCCCGGAAAGGCTTCGAATTCAGGGGTTTACGTCAATGGTAAAGCGGTGCACGTACAAGGTGACAAGTGGAACACCCATTGTAATTCCAGACCCCGCTGCCATGACGGTATTGTGGTGGGTGGTAGTCAATCAGTCTTGGTGAACGGCAAACCTTTAGCGCGTGTGGGTGATCCGATTAGCTGTGGTTCTAAGATTGCTGGGGGAAGTGGTTCGGTGCTTGTGGGGTGAAAAGTGGCGGCACCGAAGTACCGCTTTTTACAATCAATTTGTAACAACCATCGACTTAATGTCTTCTAGTTCAAATATATCACTATCGATCATATAGGTTTTATCATTTGGGCTTGTTACAAATAAGGTTGCTACACCCGGTTCCGTGTAAAAGAAAAACGAATAACCATTTTCTGACCATTTTTTCTTATAGGTTTTTCGATCTGCTATCTTTTTCAAGAGATTGATTCTCTCAGCCTTACATTTTGATTTGTAGGTTCCGTTAAACACATCATGGAGTAAGTTATTATAGATACAACCCGCTTTTATTTCAGACTCAGTCAGTGAATCACTTTCATGGGTGATCATAATCATTCGGTCCCTATCTTGGTCGCCATATTTGACAACCATTAATGGACCTTTACTCAAATGTTGGATTTCAATAGCCTTATAACCTTTCGGAAAGGTGAACTGTACATCCATGTACTGAATCATTGGTGTAAGATCAGGGGTAGCAGCATGTGAGAATGCTGTAGTAAATAAAGAAGCCAGTATAGCGATAATTGTTTTTTTCATAAGTACCACCTAATTCCTTAATTAAGTGTATTATACATGCATTGCCAAAATTTCTTTTCCTCTCCAGAGGTATCCATCATAGCCATCACAATGATCTGTTCTACTCGATTTCGTTTTATCACATCAATACCTTTCATAGCGCCATGAAGTCTTTCCCAGTCATACATTTTTATGTTGGCGGCCTGCGACGCAGCGCTCGGTACTCGAGTAGCTTTACCTGCAAATATATTGTAGAGAGTTCCAAATAGTGACAATGCCTCAAGCGCTTTAGTCAAGTTTAAGGTTTTTTCAATTTCTTCCAGAGCTTTCGTGGACTTATCACCGGGTTTTAAGTTTTTAATATCGCAAAACTTACTTGGCATGTTGCTTACTTCTTATTCAGCTTATACTTACAAGAATCATTCTAAAGCTCCATGCAGTTACAATGCAACTAGCCAATCACCCAGGGAAAAACCGCCAGAGGAAATAACCTCGCTCTTTCCGCATCCTCTCATCCATGAACGGTATGAGCATCCTAACAGG
>CANMOZ010000045.1 GCA_947499545.1 uncultured Saccharospirillaceae bacterium | reverse complement strand
GCTCTTTAACAGTTAATGCGTTCCCCAAAGACCTAACGATACCCTCTCAACCTACGATCAGCCAGAATGGTCGTAGGTTTGGGTGCTTGGTTTAATTTAGAAAAAGTGCGAGGGTAATTTGGATGGAGTCGTTATAGGCTACGGCGAATCGTGGGAAAATCGGCTGAAGAACCTCGGAATCCTTCAGCCGATCTCTTGACTAAACAAAAGAGCCTTACAAACTAGCAGCTCTAGCTTAAAAAGCAATGCCCTTAAGGTTGATCATGATGCCATAATGAGTCGCATCCTTTAAGATTGAATCAGTTTGTCGGTAAATAAGGCTATCCCTATGTAATGATCCATAACCATAACGTACCGCCAAATCTTTCACCTGATAAGATTCAGTCTTCCAAGCATTGGCAACATTTAAGCGGCTATTGATGAACTTTATGTTGCGCGTGTTCATTAATCTTCCCCATGTCCCCCTTTGCGCGTATTTCATAAAGTTGCGGTGCAGGCCAGTATCGGTTCCAATAGCTCTAGCTCTATTTGCCATTTCCTTTCCAAAGGAAGTCTTGCTAAGGGTGGCAATCGCCCTATTTGTCGCGACTCTAT
This sequence comes from uncultured Saccharospirillaceae bacterium, assembly GCA_947499545.1. Taxonomy (GTDB): domain Bacteria; phylum Pseudomonadota; class Gammaproteobacteria; order Pseudomonadales; family Oceanobacteraceae; genus CANMOZ01. Next base: position 12,123 of record CANMOZ010000045.1, on the reverse strand, counting down.
TTATGTTACGTGAGGCATTTTCCAATAGACCATCCACTACCGAGCCAAGAGCTGAAAAGGCGGCGCCAACCCCAACAGACGTTCCAAGCTTTGCCACGCTAAACCCATCCTTTTGAAGCCCTGCTGCCATTGATAGTCCCTGATAAGTTGAATTTGAAATAGCTCCAATAACCGCACTCTTGGTTGTATTAAAAGCTAAATGTTTAGCTGATGCTGTAAAGCTACCCCTAAAGATGCTTGTGGCCAAGGTCTTACCTGCAGCTTTAGCAGCAGAATTAAGAAGTGCGCTTGTGCCGCCAGATAATGCTCCTCCAAGAGCACCAACAGCTGTCCCTATACCTATACTCTTCCATTCATCATTAGAAATAGAGCCATCATTGCTAAGTGCGAATACCGACTCTACGACAAACCCTGTAACAGCTCCTATAGCTATGATGCATAGTCCACCGCACGCAAAATGACCATCAGGGTCACTAAATGCTAGCGGGTTGTTCATTGCATAAGCGTATCGGTTCATGCCCACCACAGGACCCTTATCGAATATCGGATCGGGCTGTATAAACTTCCCAAGTGTGGGATCATAAAACCGAGACTCGTAGTAATATAATCCGGTTCCATCCAGTTCCTTGCCCGTATATTTATACACAGGTTCATCTGACTCGCCATTGTGTAGCTTAGCTACCGCTGTTTCACCAAATGCAGTGTACGCGGCTTCAAACACTAACTGGCCTTCTGAATTTGAAACCGACGCTGTGCTGCCTAAGTGATCACTGTGATACCACAGAGTTTCACCTTCACTCTGTGTACTACCTTTATAAGCGTGAGTTGCAACCCGTGTCCCACCAATATAATAATGCTTAATTGACTCTGATCCTTGAGCTGTTGTTCGAGTTTCATAGTAAGGATTGAAGTAAAATGCTACCCGAGAACCGGTTTGCGCTTTCACTCTATTTCCTGAAAAGTCATAAGTATAAATAGATTCAGACGCACCATCCTGTACCTTTATGGGCATGTTGTCATAGTTATAAGTTATCGTTTGCTTGTTACGCATCAACATATTGCCATTTGCATCATAGCCAAACGATTTCTGCTCTTGAGTTTGGGAGTTGGTCGTCCTTGTTACTTGGTAAGGCCGCTGATCAACCCCATATTCAAATGTGAAGCTTTCATCTTTAATGCTTTTGGTTAGCAAATTACTAGTACCGCTATATGTAAATGACTCACTAGGAATATCTGACCCTGCTCCGGATACTTCTAAGAGCCGACTCATGCCATCATACGCATAGGATCGGTTATAAGAAGGTTCACTTGAAGAATTAATACTTGTAACATTACCGAGAGCATCATGTTCGTAGTTAAAGTCTCGCTCGAGTCCGACAAACTTATGATTAATTTTTTTTAAGCGAAAGTTTTCAAATCCATTAGAATATTCGAATTGAGAGGAGGTACCATTACCAAAAGTCACTTCTGTCAAGTCGCCAAACCTGTTGGTACTTGCCGAAGAGAGAATGTCTTTTTCTAAATTGGTATCCTCAATCCTAACGAGACCACCCCCAGACGGAGCGTGATGAAACTTAACTGGTTGAGTGTCATCTGGATATCTCATCTCGATAACACGACCTAACATATCATAAATCCATGTCGTCGTTTTTGTAATTCCGTCTATCGTTTTACTTTCCCAGACTTTGTTTCCATGAGCATCATACCCAAACAGCACGGTACCACTAGAATCGACTACTTTGGATAAGCGCCCCTTTAAAAACCCTGCAGTTCTATCAATCGCTCCATCTCGGTTATCGTCTCCATCATAATACCATTCAATCTTACTGTCATCAGGATAAGTTTTTGTAATCAATCGCCCTAAACAGTCATATTTATATGTGATTGTAGTTCCCTTTGCATCAAGCTGGGTTAACATTTTTCCGGCATTGTCGTATGTATAGTTCCAGTTTCCAATGCTAAGATCGTTTAAATACGTTTTATATCCAAGCCAGTTGTAGGCAATAGTTGTGATATTTCCATCATCATCTGTAAGTTCAACGCCATCAAAAGCTTGCTTGATACTTGTGGTTGATAAAGGGGAACCAAATTGAGTACGAGTTACCCTTGTAGTCTGTTCTTCCGGTAAACTCTCAGTAAGTGTTGTATGACCCCCTGGATTTATCTCTGTCTTTTTAAACTTAGAGATCAGCAGGACGCTGTTCCTTCCATTTGGTTCATACGTTATAGCTAATCTGCCAGCTCCAGCAGATGATAAGTAACGTGTCCAAAGGGATCCTCTACTATATGATAAATTTCCCTGAATGTCATACAATTCTTTATCAAATGCCTCCGAATTAGTGAGAGGAGAATTTTTAGCTAGGCCTTCCCAGAATCCATCGACCCCCTCCCCTACAATATACTTTTGATAGTAATTAGTGGTACTAAATTTACCATCATTTTCCAGAACCTTTGTTTGTATAGTTTCACCAAAACCATCGAAGAACTGAATGGTTTTAAAGACAGTCCCGTATGACTCTACAACTGAATTCGGAGAAGATGGTCCTTGGTAATCGTCATAGGAATACTCTCGATGATAAGATACATCACCTATAGTTGGTGCAATAACTCTAGTCAACCTGCTAAATTCATCGTATTCATAAGTTGTGATTTGTCCATTTTGGTCGGTTTCGGAAGCTATTCTCCAATAAGGGTCAAAATTATAAGATATGGCCAATTCGATGTCAGAACCTGATTTCGGAGGAGATAGCACTTCTCTCGTCCTAAATCTCTTCGAGGCATGGTTGTATTCATACCTAGTTTTAATACCAACCGGATCCGTTTCGGATTCAAGATTTCCATCAGAATTAAATACACGTTTATGAATAGCAGGATCCTCATCAAGAACACTTTTATAGACTTTTTGTTCATTCCAAGAATCAATGACATTGCTATCCTCATAAACCCATTCAATTTTACCTGATTCTACAAAGTTACCATCCATATCAAACGCTTTACTGACTTCACTTGCAGGCAAGAATAGCCAGTTGCCAATATCATTAGTGTAGGTCCATGTTGTTTCCGTTGCGTCATTGCCCTGATCATAACCACTACTGTCTACAATACCATTGTTCGCATAAGTGATAATATTGCCGTAATTGTCATATGTATATATTTCCTTAAATCTTAACCAATTAGTGCCACCAGGCATCATCCCAATATCTTCATGGGTAGAACCGTCCACTGAAAAAGAGTGAATAGCAGTATTAGCAATAGCTCTAACTGTTACCTGGGAGTTTTCGAATAATGAATTAGGGTAAGATTGAACAGTTCCACATCCGTAATGATCACTTCCTTCAGAACAAAAATTTTGATATTCGTATAGTTGGTAGTTGAGAATATGGCTTGTTTGTGAGTATTCAATACGTTTTTTAATCCTTCCTGCAAAGGTATTATCGACATAATATTCGGTCTTTGTTTTACTCCTATCGTGATAGGTTATTTCCACATTTTTAAATCCTCGATCTTCCCGATGTAGTCGATCATAAACTCCACCAGAGTAATCGTAATGTGTAGATTCTATTTGGCCAAAGCCATTGTCACTTGTAACTGTTGAAACCAACCATTGTTTTGATGGATAATTCTCATTTCGACTGCCAGGGCCCTTGTCTACCGGGCTGTAAGAGTAGTTGGTTTTTCCGCCAAGATGGTTTGTAATTTCAACTAATAAATCGGTTCCATTTAATCCCCTATTAATAGTCAACTGACCGTCCTTTACACTCCATAAATCAAGAACTCCATCTCCATCATAATCAAGGAAATCATTAACTGTTTCACTACCATTTACTACCCTTGGAGCTGAACCATTCACAGAGTAACTAAACGTATCGTCAATAAGTGGATTCTCATAGAGCCTATAACCAGTGTTCAATAGTATATTGTATCCATTGGATGTTCTTTGCATCAAATCTACTAAATTATCACCATTAACATCTATAAATTCGCTTTCAGTAAATCTTAATGGGGGGTCAAATTTATTATAATACACAGTTCTCATTGCTGCCCTATTCCAGTTATTAGATACTTCGCTTAATAACCCTTTATGATTACGATCAAATCCGTTGCCAGTTCCCGGATAGTAGACCACCTTTCGATTTGTATTTCTAGGTTGTTCTATAGAAGTTCCATCTTCCCAAATTCTATCTAACAAACCATCTCCATTCACATCTAACAAATCAGCTATTGTTTGATCTACAACCATAGTACCTTCATCTTCAAGTTCTCCTAATGAGCTAAGCTTGAGAGTAGTTCTAACACCAACCCCTCCATTTTCACTTGCATTTTCAAATAAGAAAACCTCATCATCAGAGATAAACCCTCTACCAGTGCCTAACCTGACAACCAAATCATTTTTAGAGAAAGAGGTTAAGTGACCACCGTTAGTAGCTGCGTAACCAGCTAGTGATACCAAGTCAGGAATACCATCTCCGTTAACATCTATTAAATCAGAGATGCCTTTAAAAACATTTTCATCCTTATGAGTTCTCGAAATATAAGGCGAATAGCTATCATCAAAGTTTCTAAGTTCAGCAAACGAATTACACAATGACCCTCCTATATCATTTGAGTGGTTATAACAAACAAAAATATCATTATCATTGGAGTCACCATTATTTATTGTTCTGCCTGAAATCAAGCTTAGTTGTTTTTCTGTGCCTACCAAATCTGGCTGCCCATTTCCATCGATATCTATAAACCCTGATGAAGTCAGATATATGGTGTCATTCACTATATTTGTAGACGATAGACTCGCATCACCAAAAGCCACGCCTCCAACCAAACCATACGTTCCGTTTAAACCTGCTGCCGTACCGGCTTTCATCTCAATTGCTCTAGGAGGTTCTGTATCAGCAACCTTGTTTACAAACATTGAATCCATATACCCATCATTATTATAATCAATAAACATTTTTGTAACTGCGCTTTGAACCTCATCACCTACAGATGTCCGAATTTCTGAACGGCTTGACAAATATAAGTCTTCAGTTGAAAATTTTGGAGTATATCCTGGAGTATCAGACTGATATTTAAATTTAATACTTCCAAGTGTGTTTTGGTCAGTTTGTCCACTTTCAACAATTTTTCTGATCATTGAACTGTTGTGTATCCAATCAATGACAAAACGTTTAACCATATATATTGTAAAACCACCATTAGAATCTGTACCAACATAAGTTCTAACAATGTCTGGTCTATGGGTTATAAGCACTCTACTGCCAGATCGATAATCTTCACGAGCTCCACCAGAATACATAATTTCATAGTTTATTTCGGTAGTTACATATTGAGATGCTCCATTAACCCCAACAACTATACGATCAAGATAAAACGCTCCATCTGATCCATCAAAAGTAATATACTTATAGTTTTTAATAGTATTTTCACTATAATCCGTTGTCCTATTAATGGCCCAAACCCTTGGATGCTCATTTGGTTTGCCTAAGCCAGCTATTCTAGAGTCCGGTGTTCCTCCGTAGGTGTGAATGGTCCCATCTTTTCCTTGTATCTTCCAATGAGAAGAGTCACTTCCAACATCTATATATTCAATCTTCATATAACTTTGATTTTTTTGGTGATACACTCTTGTTCCACCGATAGTACTGCAGCCACTTTCACAAACAAGCTCCTGGCCGTCCAACAAAAAAATATCATTATCGTCCCACTTGGGTACACCCCAACGAGTAGATCGGGTTATTTGACTGGTCGCTCCTACCGTCCATCTACCACCACCAGCAGATGTATATACAGCTTGAACTTCACCCATATCAACACTGTAAGTCATTACACCCGTGTTGCCCTGAATGATCCCAGCTTTTGAGCCACTAGCTAACGATTGCTGGTAATAACTCATTGATCCAGAGGCACCACCAGAAAACTGACTATCGTTAATACCGTGTGCATTTGTGGGAAGACACAAAGCCAGCGCAACCCACACTACAGAGAGCATTGATGACATTAAAAGATAGTTTTTGAAGAGAATACAGTATGTGATCACTCTAAACTCTATAATAAAAATGTAACGGAAATATGGTGAAAAAATGGAAGGCATGACTAACCTCTCAGTTAAGATTGTGGCCTTATTTGAAAGTTTGGATCATCTTATATGTCTCGCCAATATTTTTATCTAAATTTTTTTGTACTTTACATATAATATTTCATGCTAGAAGATATCTCATAAAACTGATCTGCACCACAGATAGTGGACACCACGTTAAGCGAGTACAATGTAAGCGATCAATCTCAATCAGGGTCGCTGTTTATGGTGTGATTTCCCAAGGTAGCAGAGCCACGTAATCTTCCAAGCTAAGGGCTTGCGGCAATTGCTCGAACAGCATTTTTAAATAATGCATAGGGTTCTAAGCCGTTGGCTTTTGCGGTTTCAATCAGGGAATACAACAGGGCGCTGGCCCGTGCACCGGCTTGCGTATCACTGAACATCCAGTTTTTTCTACCCACCGCAAAGGGCCGGATGGCATTTTCGACAGGATTGTTGTCGATGTTGAGTCTACCGTCAGTGATGTAAACCTGAAGTGCATCCCAATGGTTATAAAGATAACCCAAAGCTTTACCCAGTGCACTTTTGGGTAAGGTCGTTTGCAAGGATTGATCGAGCCAGGTTCGGGTTTTATCGAGTTGGGGTCGACTTTGCTGTTGTCGGACGCTGTATCGTACCTCCGGGGTTAACGGCTGGATCAGTTATTCGATCCATCAGAGGATAAACCAACGAAATCAATCGCCTTGATTATAAAATTGAGAATTTCCAAGCTTTCTTAGAACTAGGCGCTTTTAAGGTTTTAATGAAAAGGTATTTGTGAAATAACTTCTAATTAATTAGGAGTTGTTAATGAACAAAGATAAAAATGTGAATAGCTTGTCCGAAATTGATTTCTTAAATGTTTTATTCGTAGAAAGCTTTTAAAATATGCTCTCAAGGACATACTTACTATTATGTGCGAACAATTACAAACAATCATATCGTAAAAGGAACTCCTAGGAAATAAATCTATATCTACAAATTACGCATTATGTTTCTTAATTGGGGAGGGGGTATCTTACATCTGCCAGAGTTAGAAAAGTATTTACACACTCTTAAGCATTTGTACTTTTTATTAACCCCTAAGTGGTAATATCCTAGAATTTCATGTGACGCGCTGAGCATTTTTTGATCGGTATAATGGTTATGGTCGGTAGCATAATTCTACCTATCAGACGTTAGGAGTTACCAATGCCGATCTTTACACTTCTTCCCCAAACCATTACTTCCCGCACTTCCGAACCTCAACTCAACCACGTAATAGAATCAACTATGAGGTTGGAGGATCTTAGATGGATGGATCCTCTGTCTGGTAGCTTGCACCCTGAAGGAGTACATCGATTGCTGGTAAAATTGAAACTGCATCTAGAAAATCACTTTGAAGACCCAACTTTTTACAGAGGACAATGTAAAGCTGAGATAAATAAACAGCATCATTCAATAGCTCATGTGCTAGATAAGGGGTTACAGTGTATCGGCCCATTAGTGAATAATTATAATTTGAATCGTCATGATACTCTCTCTCTGGCCAAAATATTTAAATATCTGGATAAAGCTAGCAAAGGTACAGGGCTACAACCTCTCATCAAAGCTTTATCACAACAAGTGTTCACACATTATTTGTATATGGAGCGCAAAGCCCGCATAGTAGAGCTTGAAAAGGGAGATTACAGTATAGATGCTGATCAAACATCTATAGATTCTACACTTAAAGGCAGAGTTAAGGTTGGCTATCAGGATGCGAGTGGTTCTGCATTTTCCTTCGAGACGAATGCAGAACGAAAAAAAAAGGTAATGCTTAAAACAAACGGGGCTATTGTAAATGAAAAAGAACATGGTCTACAAGTTGCACTTAAAGCCAAGCATGACTTCAAAGTCGCTCCTATTGGAGGCCAGTTAGCCGGAAAGTTTACTTCAAAGGAAACATGCCTATTTGATAATCATAAGCATTTTGCTGCTTACCAAACACAAGGAAGAGATAGAAATGTGCTACCTTTTGATTATGGAGAATTAACACCTTCTGCTATTAAAAGAGCTTTAAACGCTTATGAAGCTTGTTTTCAAGAGGGTGTTCGCCATCATTCATATTTGCGTACTTTACTTCAAGAGCAGTTGGGGTTTGATACTTTTTTGAGTTTCCCTATAGCAGGAGTATCTGATCCTCAAAAGGAAGTATCAACCGAAACGGAAGTAAGTATCAGAACCATGGCTGGTGTCCTTAACGAAAGATTAAATTATAATGTAGAGTTAGCTACAGGCAAGGTAACAACTCGCACACAAAATCCTAGCCTGATTCAATCTGATGGCTCTCACATCATGCTGAATATGAAGCGTACAGATCAGATGCTGGGGAAAATATCACTTAAAATTTTAAAGGATACTGACAAGAAAGGATTACATTTAACTAAAGAACAGCTCATTACCGCTATCTTTGATTTGATAGAAAATGATTTTCAAAAATATTTTAGAATAATTACAACCGCCAAACTTTCAAAAACCGATATAAAAGATAAATCTTTCCTGAAGATGTACTGGAATAGCAGATCACGAATTGAAATGATGAGCAATATCACACAGACCTTATCTGCACTAATGTCAACTATTCAGAATTTAAATGCTCTGCATGATTTAAGTGATTCTGTATGCCAGAATTTTCTAAGTAGAGGTAATTTAATATTTCAAAAGGCCTACCATCTTGGAGAATATACCAGGGTTAACGTGAATGACTTACATAAAGCTTCTAAGACCCAAGGTGAAAATATAGAGCATCATACCACAAAAAAATTCACCATTAAATTTAAGGAGAAGGATATTTCAGGAGATGTTCAGGCTGTATTGGAATCGAAAGAGGAAGGCTTGCTAATGGAACAAGGTGATACATTGAAAATAAAAATTAAAGCCACTAAATACAACTCAAACTCGATGATCGATCTACTGATTTCTGCATTCAAGAATGAAAAAATATCGGCTACCTTCTCTGAGGAGGTTCTGAAATATTTTGAAGGCATGAGTGCAAACGTCCTAAACGAGAAGGAAATGACTAAGGAAATTGTACTCTATCGATCAAAGAAAAGTAGCATTAGCGATGGAGTCTTTCATCTAATGAAGGTAGACACCCTCGAGCGCAATGGGAATAATTATGGTATTGATAGCGGTACAATTCCTATTGCTCCTGTCGCAACCGGAATGATGGTAGGATCTATGGCTTTAGAAGTTCGGAGAGATCAGACAACTCTTATAAAAACCTGCTATGGCACCAATTCAATGATTGGTCTTTTGAATGGATGTATTGATTTTTTAAAGAATAACAATCAGGATGGATTGAAAAGATTTCAAAACCAACATCAAGATGAACTGGCCAAACTGTTCGTAAATTTAGCGAAACCAGGTTCTTTGGCTCAGAAGGAGCTACGCAAAATAGACAAGAGTTTCAGTGATCGCTATCATCAGAAGGGTCACATGTTGACCGTAGAACCTTTTTTAGCAGCAATGAGAACTTTTGCTCAGCAACCTATAATTGGGAACTCTCAATATCAACATGCTTTGAAAAGTTTCACAGTTCTAGCAGAGCTTTGTTATACACTCGATAAATATAATTGAGCCTCATGTTAACATATAGTACTAGCCAAGAGCTGGGTAAACAATCATTAGAGGAGGCCTACTTGAAAGCAATACAGCAAAGTGATCCTCGACACGCTTGGCACTGGCTTAAAAAGTTAGAACACAACCTAGGTTCATTTCGCTGTCAGTTAACAAGGGCTGTGCTGACAAAAAGCAGATGAAAGTTGCGACTCTCCCGTCGATTAAGGTTATTACTCTCAACCCTTCAAGCGCTCTTTACAATGTTGCCTTGCTGACTTGTCAGCAGCTCCAATGGCAACAGCAGCAATCTTTCCTATGATGTGATCAATGCCTGTGCTGCGATGATTCGATTGATTTTCCCCTATTAACATCCGATACCTTTCCATTTTGTGATCTGCCCCAATAAAACTGGATGTTCAGTGATACGCAAGCCAGTGCACGGGCCAGCGCCCTATTGTATACCCTGATTGAAACCGCAAAATCCAACGGCTTAGAGCCCTATGCATTATTTAAAAATGCTGTTCGAGCAATTGCCGCAAGCCCTTAGCTTGGAAGATTACGAACAGCTTCTACATGGAAAATTAACGCTCAACCGGCACCCTTGTAGAAGATTGATCGCTTACGAAGATTACGAGCAGCTGCTTCCGTGGAGCACCTCGCTGGAAATCAACTGAAGACAGATATGACCTTTATTGACCGCTTATTCACTGACAAAATCCGAGAATCAGAGAAAAATCAGCAAGACACTGCTCTAGAGATCATATACCAGGTTGGACGATAGCTCCGGCAACTAGGTCATTCCCTCAAAAAGGTTAATAAGATCACAAATTAACTAACCAACAGTTACATTAAACCGGTATAAATTGATAGATTGCCTTTGAGTCTTTTAGTTTTTATAAGTGAGTGTTAAAGTTATGAAAGTAATTTTAAAGTGTATCCTAACTCTTTTAATACCATTTTGTTTTTCATACCAAAGCTTTGGCATTCTAAATGGTGATCGCTATGCAGACCATGCTCCTGGAGCCATAGCAAATATTCTTTTCAAAAAACACGACAACACAATAGGAATTTGTGCAGGAACTTTAATTGACCCAAAGTGGGTACTGACTGCTGGCCACTGTGTAGATAATAAAAAAGAGTTTCACATACTTGTTGGTGAAATCGACAGATCACTGTTAATAAGAGGCAATAAGCTGAGTGACGATCACCCAAATGCTTACCGTGGCATCAGATACATTATGCACCCGGATTATAATGAATCAATAACATCCTCTAAGCCATACGCTCCATATCTAGATATGGCTTTGTTAGAGTTAGACCATCCTGTCCAGAATATTGATCCTATAGAATTAGCAAGCGCTGAGCAGAAGCAAGCATTAATAAATGCTTCTGTCAATCAGAACTATATTGATTTAGTTACTGCTGGTTGGGGCAATTCTAATATGGGCACCGACGACGGCAAAGAAATCCCTACTATCTTGCAAAAAGCAATGGTCAACCTATTAGCCCAATGTGTAGGAGAGATAGATAATAATTTTCTATGTACTACTTTCAGTCGAAATTCAGGCAGAAGGCAAAGTTCTTGTGCGGGAGATAGCGGCGGGCCTTTAATGCTTACTAACAACCAAAATATTCTAACCCAGATTGGTATCATGAAAGGCTTTACTGAAATCTTAATTAATAATGATAGCGTGAATAAAAAGAGTCAGTACCGTATTGTTAGAGAAGGGCAGTGCGCTGCTCCGCTTGCTGGAGCAAAGTATGTTGATACCACATTACCTGCTGTACGAAATTTTATTGAAACTCACATTCCTCAATTAGCTATATCTAAAAAAGAGTGTAGATCGATTATTGCTGGCGACGCTTCACATCCTTGGCGTATAAGCTTTCTAGGGAGTAATATAGAAACGATACCTTATTTCACTGATGGCACCAACTATTGCTACATTGGTACAGACTTACCTTTGTCCTCGCTGGAGGGTTATCGCTTTAGACTGTTTGAAGAAAACCGAGCATCTGGAAATTTCCTCAGAGATATTTACAATATAACTGTCAATAGTGGTACTGGTCTAGAAAGCTTAACCTTTGATTCCAGTTACAATTGGAGTAGTTTCAAAACTCTGCGCGTTTACAAGCCAGACGGTTCACTGATTGGTGGCGCTGGCACACAGTCTCTTTACTGGTGGGGACACCGGTGGAATGCAGACAGTCAAACTCCTGAGGGATACCCGGCTCTGTTGCAAAAAAGGTAAGCGATCAATCTTCTACAAGGGTACTGGTTGGGTGTTAATATTCCATGGTAGAAGCTGTTCGTAATCTTCCAAGCTAAGGGCTTGCAGCAATTGCTCGAACAGCATTTTTAAATAATGCATAGGGCTCTAAGCCGTTGGATTTTGCGGTTTCAATCAGGGAATACAACAGGGCGCTGGCCCGTGCACCGGCTTGCGTATCACTGAACATCCAGTTTT
>CANMOZ010000044.1 GCA_947499545.1 uncultured Saccharospirillaceae bacterium | reverse complement strand
GCGATCAATTTCGGACAGGCTATTCACATCTTCTTAGATGATTTAATTTGGCGTCTCCCATCCAGCGGAGATCCTCATCATGTCCCTTACGCCCAAACAAGCTCACTGGCAGTCCGTTATTGATGAATGGCGCCATTCCGGTTTAAGCCAAAAAAGCTTCTGCCAACAACGCGACATCAATCTGCATGCCTTTGGATACTGGATCAAAAAATTTCGGGTCGCTTCTCATGATACCGCCTCGAGTGATCAATCAGCAGCAGCCTTTATGTGTTTAACGCCCAGGCAAACCGTCTTGAATTCGTCCACTCCGATCATTGAGATTCAGCTAGCCTCAGTCACGCTTAAAACACCAGTTGTATCTCTAGCGGACGTTTTAACCCAGCTCAAGTCCGGTGGTTGGTTGTGATCCGCCCGTTACAAGACGTATCCGTTTATTTGCATCGAAGCCCAGTGGATATGCGTAAATCCATCGATGGATTAGCCGCCATCGTACAACAGGAGATGCAATTGGATCCGTTGATGCCCGCCGTGTTTGTGTTTTGCAATCGTCAACGAGACAAAGTGAAGCTGTTGTGTTGGGAGCGCAATGGGTTTGTGCTCTGGTACAAACGCTTAGAACAAGAACGCTTCAAGTGGTTGAAAACCTCCCAAGCCCATCCACACCCTCTTACCGGAAAAGAACTCAATTGGCTATTAGACGGACTCGATGTTTTTCACAATAAACCACATCAACCGATGACAATGGCCGCCTGTTTTTAAAAGGGTTTTTAAGTTTTTCTGAGTTATTTTTCTGGGAGTTATGGTAAAATGTAACCCTATGAAAACGCTTGAACTCAACGACCTACCAGACGATGTTTCTGTATTAAAACAGCAGATTTTAGTACAGCAAACTCAGTGGAAGAACGTTGAAACCGGTTTGCTACAGCACATTCAATTATTAGAAGAAAAACTTCGCCTGGCCAATCTCAAGCGGTTTGGTAAAAGCAGCGAAAAGGATCCAGGGCAGTGTGAGTTGTTTGATGAAGCCGAACAACTCAGAGAACATTCAGAAGAGCATGAGTGTCCAGAGGAAATAACGGAACCCTCCGACCCGTCAAATAATACGGCCGCTGTTTCCAAACCTAAAAGAGGTCGCAAGCCATTACCCGAGCATCTGCCGCGTGTGGTGCAAGAACACGGCCTGGAAGCATCAGATAAAATCTGTAGCTGTGGTTGCCAGAAAACCTACATCGGTGACCAGGTGAGTGAACAGCTTGATATTATTCCCGCTCAAATCCAAGTGATTCAGCATCGGCGTAAACAGTATGTGTGTCATGGCTGCACCTCCGCGCCGGCAACGGCTACCATGCCTCTACAGCCGATCCCAAAAAGCAACGCTTCCCCTGGGCTCTTGGCTTACGTCATCACAGCCAAGTTTCAAGATGCGCTGCCCTTATATCGTCAAGAAGCTATGTTTAAACGACTCGATATCCACCTGCCACGCAACACTCTGGCTCAATGGGTAATGAAAGCGAGTCGCATCATCCAGCCGCTATATAACCTACTGCAAGAGCGTCTGCTCGACAGCGGTTACCTCCATATGGACGAGACCTCGGTACAGGTGCTCAAAGAACCGGGCAGAGAGGCCTCAACCAAAAGCTATATGTGGGTACGAAAAACGGGAGATCCCGATTGTCCCATTGTGTTATTCGACTATTTCCCAAGCCGACGTGCGGACGTCATTGCAACGCTGCTGGGCGAGTATCAAGGGTATTTGCAGACGGATGGCTATGCCGCTTATCAGAGTATTGGGCAGCGCGAGGGTATCACCACTCTTGGGTGCTGGGCCCACGCGCGTCGTAAATTCGTCGAAGCCGACAAAGTGGCCAAAACGCCTAAAGGCAAAATCGGCAAAGCGGGGATGGGCGTGCAGCTGATACGAAAACTCTATGCCATTGAACAAAAGATTCAATCGCTAACCCCGGATGAGCGATACCGCCTCCGACAACAACAAAGTCGACCCCAGCTCGAGAAAATCCGAACCTGGCTCGATCAATCCTTACAAACGACCTTACCCAAAAGCGCACTGGGTAAAGCTTTGGGTTATCTTCATAACCACTGGGACGCACTTCAGGTTTACATCACAGACGGCCGACTCAATATCGACAACAATCCCGTCGAAAATGCCATCCGGCCCTTTGCGGTGGGTAGGAAAAACTGGATGTTCAGTGATACGCAAGCCGGTGCACGGGCCAGCGCCCTGTTGTATTCCCTGATTGAAACCGCAAAAGCGAATAACCTAGAGCCCTATGCTTATTTAAAAATGTTGTTCGAGCAACTGCCGCAAGCCCTCAACTTGGAAGATTACGAAGCCTTGCTACCTTGGGAAATCACAACATAAACAGCATTCCCTGATTGGGAATGATCGCTTACAAAGCTACGACAAAAGCGCGGCGCTCTACAGGCAGGTCATCGCCATGATTTGATGATCGGAATACTTGGACTTTTTCATGCAGAATCTCCTGCGTCTAGATTACGAGAAAATTCTACTTACGGCTTCTGTTATTTTGCGGGGGGATTACCCAGGCGTGAGCGCTTACATTTAATTTTGGAAGAAGTGCAAGGGTAAGTTGGATGGGGTCGTTTAGACTACGACGAATCGCGGGAAAAGCGGCTGAAGAACCTCGGAATCCTTCAGCCGATAATTTGGCAAAAGCTACGACAAAAGCGCAGAGCTATACATGATTAGACTATTAGAACGCTTTTTGAATTATGGCATTCGTAGCAGCATTTTTACTAGCTCCTAGTAGTAAGCCATCGAACATTTTGTAAGTTATGCTATGGGGCGTTATAATTCCATCACTGTACCTAGTAACCATACCTGGCACATTAGCCTCTATCTGTCTTTGCGCCTGTCCATTTATGAAATTTGTTTGTGACGCGAGTAATTTTGTGACTCTAGCACTTGCTCTCCCTCCCCCGCTCACCATTCTCGACGCGTTTGTAGCAAAGACTCTATACGCACCTCTTGAAGTGGCAGTTTCCTGAGCCTGCACGGCCAAATCACGTGCCAGTTTGGATTTTACAAATATCTGTGTATTATTTGCATACGATTTGTCTAGCGATTGCTTGACAATTTTATCATAGTGATTAGTAACTTTACTCACCAGCTTTCCAAGAGCATTGTCAAATTTTGAAAGCCTCCTTATGCTTGCCTTCAATCCTCTGCTGATTCCTTCTCCAGCAAGAGTCGTTGCTACCCCAAGCCCCACTGACAAACCAAGCTTTCTAAAGCTAAATCCGTCTTTTTGAATTCCAGCAGCGATACTTAGCCCCTGGTAGCTCGCGTTAGATATGGCTCCAACACCAGCTCCTACAATCACGTTTTTAAGCACCTGGGTTCCAACATTTTTCATTGCAGCACGAGCCACCGCTTGAGCGCCATTCCTAATAATGGATCTCCCTCCTGCAACAGCAGCTCCTCTAGCTAAGGAAGTAATTCCTGCACCTGCTCCACCACTTAATCCACCTGCAAGCCCACCAATAAATGTTCCAATTCCAATTTGTTTCCACTCATCTCCAGAGATGGATCCGTCATCACCGAGTGCAAAACCCGTTTCTACAGCAAATCCAGTTACAGCCCCTATCGCAACTCCTATGCCCACAACGCAAAGCCCGCCGCACACAAGATGTCCATCAGGGTCACGGTAAGTCACTGGATTGTTCATCGTATAGGCATATCGGTTCATGCCCATCACAGGACCCTTATCAAGTAGCGTATCGGGCTGTATAAATTTCCCAAGTGTCGGATCATAGAATCGAGACTCGTAGTAATATAATCCGGTTCCATCCAATTCCTTGCCTGTGTATTTATAGATGGGCTCATCTTGCTCGCCATTGTGTAACGTAGCTACCGCTATTTCACCGAACGCAGTGTATAAGCCTTCAAACACTAGCTGGCCTTCTGAATTTGAAACCGACGCTGTGCTGCCTAAGTGATCGCCGTGATACCATTGAGTCTCACCGCCACTTTGAGTGCCCGTATAAGCATGAGTCGCAATCCGTGTTCCACCCATATAGTAATGCTTGATTGACTCTGTACCTTGCGCTGTACTTCGAATTTCAAAGTAAGGATTAAAGTAAAGCGTAACATTAGAACCCGTTTGTGTTTTCACTCGATTTTCAGAAAAGTCATAGGTGTAGGTGGATTCAGAGGAAGTATCCTGTACTTTTATAGGCATGTTGTCATAGTTGTAGGTGATTGTTTGGCCGTTTCGCGCTACCATATTGCCATTTGCATCATACCCAAACGATTTTTGCTCTTGAGTTTGGGAGTTGGTGGTCCGAGTCACTTGGTAGGGTCTTTGATCAATCCCATAATCAAATTCAACACTTTCATCATTAATACTTTTGATTAATAAATTATTGGTGCCGCTGTATGTAAATGACTCATTAGGAATAACTGAACCAGTTCCAGATACTTCTACGAGCCGACTCAAACCATCATACGCATAGGATCGGCTATAGGAAGGTTCACTTGAAGAATTAATGCTTTGAACATTACCGAGAGCATCATGCTCGTAGTTAAAGTCTCGATCGAGTCCGACAAAGCTATGAGTAATTCTACTTAAACGAAAGTTTTTGGATTTATCAGAATATTTGAATTGAGAGGAAGTACCATTACCAAATGTTATTTTTGTCAACTCACCGAATTTTTCGGTGCAATTGATGCAAGCCGAAGAAAGAATGTCTTTTCCTAAATTGACATCCTCAATCCTAATGAGACCACCTCCAGACAAAGCGTAATGAAGTTTAACTGGTTGAGTGTCATCTGGATATCTCATCTCGATAACCCGACCTAACATATCATAAGTCCATGTTGTCGTTTTTGTAATTCCGTCTATCGTTTTACTTTCCCAGACTTTGTTTCCATGAGCATCATACCCAAACAGCACGGTACCACTAGAATCGACTACTTTGGATAAGCGCCCCTTTAAAAACCCTGCAGTTCGATCAATCGCTCCATCTCGGTTATCGTCTCCATCATAATACCATTCAATCTTACTGTTATCAGGATATGTTTTTGTAATCAATCGTCCTAAACAGTCATATTCATAAGTGATCGTAAGTCCCTTTGCATCAAGCTGGGTTAGCACTTTTCCAGCGTTGTCATAGGTGTAACTCCAATTTCCAAAGCTAAGATCGTTTAGAAATACTTTATATCCAAGCCAGTTGTAGCCTATAGTTGTGGTATTTCCATCATCATCTGTAAGCTCGACACCATCAAAAGATTGTTTGATGGTTGTGGTTGACAGAGGGGTAAAATAATTATGACGGGTTACCTTTGTGATCTGTTCCCCTGGCAAGCTCTCAGTAACAGTAGCGTGACCTGATGAATTAATTTCTGTCTTTTTAAACTTAGAAATCTGGAGGGTGCTTACTAATCCATTAGGCTCGTACGTTATAGCCATTCTCCCAACCCCACTAGTTGATATGTAACGCGTCCAAAGCCCTCCACCTCCAATCTCATTACCACCCTCGCTGCCATACGATTCCTTATCGAATTCCTCTGAAGTAGTGAGCAAAGAATTTTTAGAGATGCCCTCCCAAAACCCATTCTTACTGCTTTCTAAATTATACTTTTGATAATAATTAGTGGTACTATATCCGCCTTCATTTTCCAAAACCTTTGTTTGTATATTTCCACCAAAACCATCGAAGAACTGAATGGTTTTAAATACAGCCCCATGTGACTCTTCAATTTTATACGGAGAAGAAGGTCCAGAATGCTCTCTATATGAATACACTCTCTGATGTGAAGCATCACCTATCACAGGATCACTGA
Organism: uncultured Saccharospirillaceae bacterium; assembly: GCA_947499545.1. Lineage (GTDB taxonomy): Bacteria > Pseudomonadota > Gammaproteobacteria > Pseudomonadales > Oceanobacteraceae > CANMOZ01. Next base: position 7,512 of record CANMOZ010000044.1, on the reverse strand, counting down.
TTTTTGTAATCCTTCCAAATTCATCGTATTCATAAGAAGTGACCTGTCCATTCGGGTCAGTTTCGGAAGTTAATCTCCAATTAGAGCTATCAAATGTATAAGATACACTTAACTCGATGGAAGAACCTGATTTTGGCGGAGATAGCACCTCTCTTGTTCTAAACATTTTTGAGGGATGATCATATTCATATCGTGTTTTGATACCAACCGGATCTGTTTCAGATTCAAGGTTGCCATCAGAAAAAAACTCTCGCTTATGAATTGCAGGGTCCTCATCAGTAGCACTTTTATATATTTTTTGTTTACTCCAGGAATCAACGATATTGCTATCGTCATAAATCCATTCAATTTTACCTGACTGTCTAAAGTTGCCACTCCCATCATACGCACTACTAACTTCACTTGTATGCAAGAATAACCAGTTACTACTTCCATCTGTATAGGTCCATGTAGTAATTGAAGCGTCATTGCCCAGATCAGTCCCACTGGTGTTGTCTACAACGCCATAGTTCGCATAAGTGAGAGTGTTGCCGTACTGGTCATATTCATATAACTCTTTAAATCTTGCCCAGTTAGTACCACCAGGCATTGCCCCACTATCTTCACTGGTAGTGCCGTCCACTGCATATGAGTGGATAGCAGTGTTAGCAATCGCCTTAACTTCCACTTGGGGTTGTTCAGATAAAGAACTGGGGTAAGTTTGAACAGCTCCACAACCGTAATGACCACTATCAGACGAACAAAAGTTTTCATATTCGTATACTTGGTAGCTTAAAATCAAATTTGTTGATGAGTACTCAACGCGTTTTTTAATCTTTCCTGCTAGAGCATTATCCACATAATACTCGGTCTTTGTTTTAGAGCCATCGTGATGGGTTATTTCTACAAACTGAAACCCTCTATCTTCCCGATTTAGTCTATCATAAACTCCACCTGAATATTCATAAAAGGTCGATTCCACTTGACCGAAACTATTGTCAACTGTAACTGTTGAAACCAACCACTGAGTTGATGGATAGTTTTCATTTTGGCTACCAGGGCCTTTTTCTACAGGTTTGTATGCGTATGCAGTTTTACCTCCAATTCCATTTTCAATTCCTATTAAGAGGTCAGTTCCATTTATACCTCTGTTCACAGTCACCCCATTATTTTTAATTGACCACAAATCTAGAATGCCATCACCATCGAAATCTCTAAGATCGCGAACGGTTATTGTATCTCCAGCTTCATTAACTTTATTTGAAGATCTAAATCCTTCACTTCCAGTAGTAATTTTTGTTTGCCAATCTAAAGTGAAAGATGGTTCATTATCATTGCCATAACCACTGTTATAAATTACAATAATTCCATCAATTGCGCTAAAGATTGCATCAATTAAACCATCACCATTAAAATCTATCAGGTCATTTTTAGTGGAACTGTCTCCATTATCTTCAGGAATGGACTTCCTTGTAGGACCTCTTAACGTACCTAAGAAACCACCTTCAGGAAATAAATGTCCGATATCGCCATTTTCATAGCCCGTTATCGACCCTTCAAAATCAAAATGACCCCCAGTTCCAGGAAAATAAATCACTTCTCCTGTAGGTTTCGTTATATCTCCAGCTTCTAGTATTTCCCACACTCTGTCAGGCAAACCATCACCATTCATATCAACCAAGTCAGCAATTGTTTGGATTGAATATGTACCAAATACCTCCACACCTATCGTTTGCCTAACACCGACTCCATAATTATATTCAGATCTTTCAAGTATGAAAACTTCACCATCTCCGACAAACCCACTCCCTGTCCCAGCTCTAACTACTAAATCATTTGGGTCGTAACCTGACAAGGGAGCTCCACCATTTGCATATTTTGCGAGTGAGACCAAATCGGGTATCCTATCACCATTGATATCAATGAGGTCCGATACTGTGATGGAGCCATCAACACCTTCCTTAACTATATTTTTAGTTATATATGAAGTACCACCACCACTTTGATCATCTACCAAAAATGCCCAACTTGTACTACTCGAATCATCACACATTAAATTTCCTGTATTAAAACATACAACAAGATCAGCACTATCGGAGTCGTTATTTCCAATGAATTTGTTTCCAGATATTGAATTAATATGTGCTTCGGTTCCTACTAAGTCGGGCAATCCATCCCCATTTATATCTAAAATACCCAGCACCGTAAAAGTAGATCCATTTGAATTATTTCGAAGAGTAGTTGTAATACTCGAGTTGTTAGGTTGATTCCTTACCAAAGTAGCTGTTTCTAGCAATCCTTCCTTAGATCCATTCTTTAATGAAATCGAACTTATATTGTCATCTGCTACAAGCGAGTCCATATAGCCGTCATGATTAAAATCTATAAAATCTTTCCGAACAACGCCATTGTAGAAGTCATTGGACGTCTCGCGTATATCACTCCGACCAGCCAGCCTAATCTCATTACCCATATCAAAAGCTGGCTTATAATTTTCATTATCAGACTGGTATGTGAACTGAATTGGGTTGCGAGATCTGTTTAGAGAGGTGCCATACTCTCTTATTGATGAGATCAATGGTACCGATGTTATACCGGAGTTTCTCCATTTAATATCAAATTGGCTTACCCGTGTACCGCCACTACCATCAATCATAGTACCTAGAAAATATTCAACTTTTGATACTTTCTGATTAGTTACCACTCGGCTTCCACCATGGTAACTTTCACGATCACCGGTTTCTAAATAAGTGTAACTTAGTTTTGTTGTAGCATACTGGGTTGCACCGCTAACTCCAATGACTATCCGGTCTAAATAGAATGCACCGTCAGAACCTTCTATAGATTTATACGTGTAAAGCTTCTTGACTTTTTCATGGAAATCTGAAGTTTTGTTAATAGCCCAAACCCTTGGATGATTACTAAGTCTGCCTAAGCCTACTATTCTGGAATCTGGCGTTTTTCCGTAGGTGTGAGTTGTTCCATCTTTTTCCCTGACTTTCCAAAAGGAATTTTCTCCCCCTGCATTAAAATATTGAATACTGGAATAGCTCTGATTTTTCGTGTAGTACTCTCTCACATCACCGGTAGCACATACATTGCCATCCCCTTTGCACACGAGCTCCTGACCATCCAGCAAAAAAACATCATTATCGTTCAACTTGGGCACACCCCATCGAGGAGACCGCGTTATTCGACTGGTCGTTCCTACCGTCCATCCCCCGCCACCAGCGGACGAATACACCGCTTTAACTTCGCCCATATCAACACCGTAAGTCATTATGCCTGTATTACCCTCTACACTTCCTGATTTTAAGCCACTGGCTAACGTTTGCTGGTAATAACCTATTGATCCTGAAGCGCCACCATCAAACTCGCTAATACCGTATGTAAGTGAGGGAAGAGATAACGATATCAAGATTCCAGTTACATAGATCGTGGATGATTTGAAGAAACGGTTTTTGGTGCCTGAAAAGTAAGCACTAATTTTGCATTCTAAAAATAAAATGCAACGGAAACAAAGCGAGTGGATTGAAGACATAACTAAGCTCCCAAGTTAATTTTCGGTCCTATTCAAGAGTTTGGATTACTGAATACAAACCACAAATAAATTTTATTTGTAAATTGTATATTTTACATATCATATTTCAAACCGGAAACCTTAACTGCCATGTAGGCTGCTATTTTACTTGTCTTTTTTGATTTGCCTATGGTAAATGCTGAATAAACCAAGGCTGCATTGTCTATATATAATTTTATATTTGAGTTATTAATTATTCACTGATCAGATTTAGACAATACCCTAGAAGCTGTTTCATGATTTCTTGATTGTAATTAAAATACAGGCAATATAGAAAAATGCCCTGTAAATACTCATTTCTTTTCCCAACGAATCAATAATCGACGATAATTCCCAAACCAAGAAAAGGTACGTTCAACCTTCCACCGTCGAGCGTATCGACGCAATTTCCTTCCATCTTGAAGGGATGGCTTTTTTCGGTTCCGTCTATGCGGACAAATCAGCTCAATGCGTTGCTGCTTCAAGCGATGACGAAGTGGATCAGAATCAGCGGCTTTGTCATAAATTAATCGTGTAATTTTGCTCTTTCCATAGGTTGCTTGAATGAGCGGCTCTATCAAAGTAACTTCCGCTGGTGATGCCGAGGCAAGGGTGCTTCCCAAAGGAATACCCTCGCCGTCGACCACCACCATCCGCTTTGAACCCTTACCCCGCTTCGTTTTGCCGACGTCAGGCCCCCTTTTTTTGCAGAAGCAAAGCTGCCATCAGCAAACACTTCTTCCCAGTTGAGTAATGACCGGCGGTCGAGTACTCTAAGCAGTTTACGCCAAGCTTAAAACCAAGCATCCTGGCTTTCCCAATACTGTAATCGACGCCAACAGGTGATTAGAGAAGGGCAGCGGGCTGGTAAATCTTTCCAGCTCGCACCCGATCATGACACCCATAAAATACCTTCAAAACAGGCGCGATTATCAATCGGTTTAGGGCCACCTTTTCCTCTTTTAATAGGAAGCAAGCATGGCTCAATGTGTGACCATTGTTGATCGGTGAGTTCAGGTGATAAACGTTTCATAAAGAGATTGGAGCGAACAAAGGAGGGCTTAGATTAGCTGATTTAGAGTTATGAAGCAGCTTCTTGGCTACACTCTAATACCACTTAACCAATAAGAGTCTGCATAGAGTTACACATAAATGGCAATCTTTGCAGGATTTTTTTGTAACGCTCAGCATCATTCAGTGATAGCGCTTACTCTGACTTAAGTTTTTCTTTTTCATATTCATGGCTCAATGTGTAACCATTGTTGGTCGGTGAGTTCAGGTGATAAACGTTTCATAAAGAGTTTGGGCCTAACAAGGAAGGGCTTAGATTAGCTGATTTGGAGTTATGAAACAGCTTCTAGCATAAAATCACATTATGTTACAAAGCAAACGTCGGTCCTTTCTTATTATCAGTCTTTCGAAAGTTACATATCCCAACCGCCTTTTGTTGATTGCGAGCAACCACATTCACAATTACGAATTACCTTATTTAAAAAACATTTCCCTGAACAGGTATTGGAGATTATGAACTATTATTTATTGTAGGTTTTGGTATTTTTAAACTTTCAAGAAATTGAGGTGACCACATGAGCAAATGGATTCTCATAATTATTACCCTAGCAATGCCGATTTATCTTTCAGGATGTTTTGGTGGCAATCAACCTGAACCTGAAGATCAATGTGCACCTGAATGAATTTGCACACTAATTTTCATTCAATCAATACAAATGGATGCTTTTCTAGCATTATGCAGTATTTGTGTATAGATAAGGATCTATATATCTTTGTGGAACCACAACAGTAGGAACTAAATTTGATTCTGAAAGCTGATTACATATTTCCTTGCTGCCGGTTTCATTCGCTACCTACAAATCATTAAAACCCAACATACATACTCTTGAGTTTATTCGCAAATATACGATTTAGATGAAATGAATTTTAGATGCAGTAGGAGTGAATGATATGATGAATATTATAGGTGATAATCAAACGCATTGACAGAAATAGCTAAAAACCACCGCAATTTCTGTTAAAGTTAATATAGGCTGTAGCGCCATTATGCTGAAGTTTAAATTAAGCCTATGTATTCCAAAACACTAAATATTTTGGTTATCTTCATGCTTTCATATTCAGTAAAGTGCATTGGTTCTAGTGCAACTATCGAGCTAATCACTATGAACTGGGCCCCTTACTATGGAGAGTCGCTTGCAGAAAATGGTGTAGTCACCAGCATTACGGCTGCCGCATTTAAAGACGCAGGATATGAAATTGGGATTACATTTGTACCCTGGAAACGGGCTTTAAGAGAAGTGGAGGCGAGTGTAAAAGATGGCTTGCTGGGCGCATATAAGACCAACGATAGAAGTGTGACCATGTACTTTTCAAATCCTATTTTTTTTGCTGAAGAAGCCTTCTTTCAACTCTCCAGTAGGTCAAAAATTACATACAGAAATTTGGAAGACCTCGCACCTTACTCCATAGGTACTATTTCAGGTGTATCAAACTCCATAGCGTTTGATGAAGCTGATTATCTTAGGAAAGAAACCAGCACAAACGTTGATTCCCTTGTCAAAAAACTCTTTACAGGAAGAGTCGATTTAATCGTCCAGAGTAAACTCGTAGTGCTTGATATTATAAATAAAAACTACCATCCAGAATACAGGGAAAAAATACAACAAGTAGAACCAATATTAGTAAAGAGAGCACTGTATGTAACAATCAGAAAAAGTAAAGACAATAGCTTGGAAATTATAAATAAATTCAATAACTCTTTAAACAATATAAGTAAATCCGGGAAACTTGAAAAAATTGTTAGACGTTATGGTTTTTTATAATTTGTAGAAGTTCCAGCCCAATTTAATCCCCCTCGGGTTTGTCGAAGGCTAACTTTCTTGCAAGAATTAGCACATGAACAAACGACCTGGATACTCCCCTGAAGTCCGTGAACGTGCAGCCCGGTTGGTATTAACCACGGAACATTAGCACCGATCTCGTTGGACAGCCATACAATCTGTTGCCCAAAAAATTGGCTGTACGTTTGAGACACTACGGTGAGAACACCACCAAATTTTGGCTTGTCTAGAAAGAGGGGTGCAGATCATTCTCGTGCTTAAATCTTACGTTTTTACTGGCAATAACAGCTGTCTCTTAACTGATGCCAGCCATTTTCACTGCCGATGTTCGATACTGATCAACGTGAGAGTAATAAAAACATAGCCGTTCAGACTATAGCGCCCCGATTTTTCTTGCTAACATTAGGGTCTCAGCTTTTAATTTATGACTATGATATTACGCGGTGATGATTTTTTACTCATAAATAAACGCAATTAGCGATTGTATTAGCTTTACGAGGTGCCCAATAGTTAGCGGGGCAGATAAATTGATTTTTATTGATTGATGATAAGTGCTTTATAAATCCATTTTTCTTATTGATAAGGTCGTTCCGTTACAATATTTGGAGTTATGAAGAGCCTTCTAGAAGCTATCTCATAAAGCACTAAAAAGTGACAAGCTACGCCATCAGGGTAATCCTCCCATTTTTAATAGGGGCTACAAATAGAAGCTATGCAGCCATCAGTGGTGACTTTCCACCGTTAGCCTTATGTGGCCGCTCATGATTGTAAAACCAAAGCCATTTGGTTGCATAATCCTAAACTGAATCCCCCGAGTTTGTCGGAGGCTAACTTTCTTGAGAGAATTAGCCCATGAACAAACGACCTGGATACTCCCCTGAAGTCCGAGAACGTGCAGTACGGTTGGTATTAACCACTGAACATGAGTACCGATCTCGTTGGACGGCCATACAATCTGTCGCCCAAAAAATTGGCTGTACGCCTGAGACACTACGGGCTTGGGTGAATCGTTTAGAAGTCGATTCTGATGCTAAACTCGGCCCCTCTTCTGATCATGTCGCTCGCTTAAAAGAGCTTGAGCGTGAAAATCGCGAACTGAAGCAGGCCAATGAGATTTTACGC
>CANMOZ010000043.1 GCA_947499545.1 uncultured Saccharospirillaceae bacterium | reverse complement strand
GCATCTAACGTTCGTGATTCAACGATCTTATATGCAGAATCAAAAAAACTCATATGGGATACTTACTTCTTATGATTACTTGGACCAATTCTAACGAAATCAACTGACTCAATTCTACCTAGCCGTTCACCCAGGGAAAAACCGCCAGAGGAAATAATCACGCTCTTTCCGCATCCTCATGCTTATGAACGGTATGAGCATCCTAACAGGCAAGTGGCTCTCGACTGAGGACCATCTTAAGCAATCCATTATTGACATTCTCTCGACCCCGCTGGGCAGTCGGGTGATGCTGCGTGACTATGGCAGCGATTTATTTCTGTGGATTGATGCACCATTAAACGCAACGACCAAGAACCGCATTTATGCTGCTACCGCTAAAGCCCTGCAGCGTTGGGAGCCTCGTTTTAAGTTGCAGCAAGTGGAGGCTCGGGTGGTGTCACCGGGTAAGCTGGTGTTGACCTTAACCGGTAAAATTGAAAGCGGTGCCACGCTGACCCTCGAGGGTTTGGAGTTGAGTCCATGAGATTAACGCCACCGGTTGAAAAAGAAGTCGGCATCGATCATCTGCCACCGCCCGACATCATCGAAGATAAAACCTTTGAAGCGATTAAAGCAGAGTTACTAGCTGAGTTTAGAAAGCGTTGCCCTGATTACCAGGGGTATACCGAGAGCGACCCGCTGTTAAAGTTTATTGAGGTCTCTGCCTATCGTGAGTTGAAATTTCGAGAACGCATCAATGAAGCGTGTCGCCAAGTATTACTGACGCATTCCAAAGGGACGAATCTGGATTACGTCGCATCGCTTTATGGGATGATGCGGGCGACTTTGCGTTTTGATGATCCTAAAACCCCTGACTTTATTGAATCCGATGCTCGCCTGCGTAAACGCTCTCAACTCATGCTTGAAAGTTTAACAACAGCCGGTTCTAGAGGCGGTTATATTGCGCACGGGTTAAACGCTCATCCTTATGTAAACGACATTTACGCCACCCATGAAGAACCAGGGCATGTCGTGATTTATGTGTTATCCAATCAAGGCAATGGCACCCCCGATCAAGCGCTGCTCGATGCCGTTGACGCTTATTTAAATGCCGATGAAATTCGTCCCTTAACGGATTACGTGGATGTGGTCCCTGCGCATGTTTCTGAGTTCGAAGTGAAAGCCACTCTTCACTTTAAAGAAAGCCTGTTTACCCAGGCGGCTTTAGATAAAGCTCGAGAAGAAGTGCAGCAGTACATACAAGACCAATGGAAACTGGGCAGCCGTGTTTATCGCTCGACCTTGCATGCTTTGCTGCATCAAGCCGGTGTTGATCATGTAGAACTGGAACAGCCTTCCGGTGACATCGGAGTCAAGTCACACGTCGGTGCCTATTGCACATCCATTCAAATCGATGCGCATATTCCAGAGGATGCCGAATAATGGAATCTTTATTGCCTCCAAACGCATCACCGCTTGAACGGGCTTTAGAGCAAGCCACTTATTCCACCTATCAATTGCCGTTAAATATTGCTGATGCTTGGAACCCTGACACCTGCCCGGTGCACATGCTGCCTTTTCTAGCTTGGTCTTATTCCGTAGACACTTGGAACGATGCCTGGCCTGAGCAAGTGAAACGCGAACAAATCAAAATGTCTCTCGACATTCACAAACGCAAAGGTACCGTCTACGCGGTTAAACAAGCGGTGAAAGCCTTTGGGTCAGAAGCCACCATAAGACTTTGGTTTGAAAAAGAACCCAAAGGTGAACCTCATACTTTTGAAGTCTGGTTGAGTGGCGGCCTTGTTAATGATCGTCACTTTCAAGCAGACATTATTCGAGCCATTGATGCCGCTAAAGGTTTGCGTGATCAGTTTACCGCCTTTGCAGGATTAGAAGCAGAAGCCAACGTGCGATCACTCGCCACAGCCAGAGCCTATCAATTTGTACGTTTATCAGGAACAACCGCATGAGCATCGATATAGTCATCACCGACCAAGGGTTAGCGGAACTCGTTAATGCACAAAATGACGGCTCTAAAGCCATGCGCTTAACCCACGCAAAACTGGGCCGTGGGCAATACACACCCAAAGCATCCCAAACCGATTTACAAGACCCTTTTAAAACGCTTAACACCGTATCGGGTGAAGTGATCGCAGAACATTTAATTCACGTTACCTTGAAAGACGAAAGCTCTGACGAATACGAAGTCGGTGAATTCGGGCTTTATACGGATACCGGAGTTTTATTTGCGCTCTATTCTCAAGAAGCCGAGAAAGGTTGGGTGCTGGATAAAAACCAATTAGCGACGTTGTTATTAGCCATCGATATTGCGTTAATTCAAACCACCACCGACAACATTGAGTTTGGCAGCGTTGAATTTATCAGTCCACCGGCAACTTACGAACGTAAAGGCGTTGTGCAACTCGCTGACCAAGAAAGTGTGCTCATTTCAAAACACGATCAGGTGCCCAGCGTTAATGCGTTGCATCATTACATACAATCATTATTAGTTGGGCAGGTTGCCTATTTTCCGGCAGCTCATGCACCTAATGGTTGGCTGGTTTGTGATGGTTCGTCGGTTTTACGCAGTGATTACCCTGCGCTTTGGGGCTTTGCCCAAAACAGCGGCAACTTAGCAGCCGATGAAGCAAGTAAAACCCCAGGACAGTTTGGACCCGGTGACGGTTTAAGCTCTTTTACCTTGCCGGATTTACGCGGGGAGTTTATTCGAGGGTTGGATAAAGGTCGTGGGGCTGATGCTAATCGTGCATTAGGGTCTTATCAGGAAGACGCTTTTAAATCCCACAATCACGATGGTTTAACGTTAGGTGCCGGCTCTCATGCGCACTCGGGTGTTACCTCGTTTGCGGGTGAGCATACCCACGGCGGTATAACCTCTGCGACGGGTGGTCACACGCATTCTGGCAATACGACCACCAACGGCAATCATTCGCATCACGCGGGCACCACCGCCTCGGGAGAGCATACGCACCGACTCGTAATGCCACTGCATGGGGAAAGTAAAAGGGTTCCAGGGTTTAAAGATTCCGATTTAAGCTCTGCCACTGTCAAAACTGAAAAGGGAGGTTTACATGCTCACAATGTCTCGATAAAAACCAGTGGTAACCATGGCCATGCGTTAAACATTCATGGCGTCGGCAACCACACTCATTCCTTCACAACCTCTAATGCTGACAGTCATTTCCATAATTTAACCATTGCTCATGCAGGGCAACACAACCATTCATTTGTAACAGGGTATAAAGGTGGGAATGAAACAAGACCACGGAATGTGGCCTTGCTGGGGTGTATTAAATTTTGAAGCAGATTTACTCAGACCAAACAGTTAGCCATATTTCATCTATTAGGCTAGGTGGATTTATAAATTTTTCACCTGTAACAGTGTTATATAATTCCACTTTAAATTCTAATAATACAAAAGCAAGATACCCGTAAATACTAGGCGCCTTAAATTCAATATCAGCAAAATCGCCTTTCACAGTATTTGTCCATGTTCTTGTATATGAAGAGATGCTGACATCATAAAATGGCCTACGAACATTGACTCTCATTGCCAATTCGCCATTTTCTAACCAGGTTTTTGCCAATTTCTCTGGTGATTCTGAAGAGCCTGCATCTAACGTACTTTTTGCTAGCTCAAGAGCGAGTTTTTCTGAGTACGATTTTGGGAAATCTATGGTAATGGTTTGTCCCTGTCTTGTTTTAATATGGGGTTTATCATCATTCAAGTCTCTAGTATCAATGCAAGCATTCACGAGAATTATATCTCCATCAGCAAGCTTGAAATGTTTATTTTTATCTGCTTGATCAACTACACAATCTTGCACTGATAGAGGCGGGCTAGAAGAGCTCCCGCCGCCACCACAACCAACTATTGAGCTTATCAAGAACATAGATAATAAAAGTGTACGCATACTTACTTCACCTGCTAATGTCGTAATATCTGAAATTAAATTAATTTCACTAAATAACTGTAGGAGTTTAAATTACAAACAATTACACAACAATAGCTAGGTTTAAGCTTTTGAATAAACTCACAGAAAAACTGCCAGAGGAAATACCAACCCACTCCTGACACCCTTAAGCCTCATCTATAAGTAACGCTTTATGAGGCTTAAGCCATGTCAGACTTTCTGCATGGGGTGGAGGTGCTGGAACTGGATTCTGGGCCTCGACCTATTCGCATCTCCCCCACCGCGGTGATTGGTATCGTGGGCACTGCGCCCAATGCCGATGAAGCGGCCTTTCCTTTAAATACCCCCACCTTGATTGCGGGCAGTCGCATTGAAGCGGCCAAGCTGGATTTAACTGATCAAAAACAAGGTACTTTACCTAGCGCCCTCGACGGCATTTTCGATCAAACCGGCGCGGTGGTCATTGTGGTTCGAGTCGCCGAAGGGGAAAACGAATCGGAAACCTTAGCCAATGTCATTGGTGGCGTGAATGCTGAGACAGGAGCTTATGAAGGCGTGCAAGCTTTATTGGGTGCTCAATCGGTGGTGGGCTTTTCACCTCGACTTTTAATTGCGCCCGGTTTTACGCACCAACGCCCTGAAGATGCCGACAACCCCGGCAGTTATTTCGCTAATCCAGTTGTCGCTGAGTTGCAGGGCATTGCCGATAGATTGCGGGCAGTTATCATTGCGGATGGCCCCAACACCAAAGACCCAGTGGCCATTGGATACGCCGGTGATTTTGGCAGTGCTAGGGTTTATCTCGTTGACCCTTGGGTAAAAGTCTTAGGCCCTGACGGCAGCCTTGTGGATGAACCACCGTCTTCTCGAGTGGCTGGAGTCATTGCCCGCATGGACAGTGCCAGAGGGTTTTGGTGGTCACCTTCGAATCAAAACATTTTCGGCATTGTCGGCACCTCAAGACCCGTTGATTTTAAAATGGGGGATCGTAGTTGCCGTGCAAATATGCTGAACGCCAAAAACGTCGCCACCATTATTCGTGAAGACGGCTTTAGGCTTTGGGGCAACCGCAGTCTTTCGAGTGATCCTAAGTGGGCCTTCTTATGTCAACGTCGAACGGCTGATGTGATCAACGATGCATTACAGGCTTCGCATTTGTGGGCGGTTGATCGACCCATCACTAAAACTTATTACCAAGACGTCACCGAAGGCGTAAACAACTTTTTATCTCAGTTAAAAGCGCGCGGTGCCATTTTAGGGGGTCAATGTTGGGCGCCTGCTGAATTAAACACACCGACGGACATTGCTGACGGCAAAGCCACCTTTGACTTTGATTTTACTTCACCGTCCCCTGCTGAACACATCACCTTTCGTAGCCGCATGGTTAACGACTATTTAGAGGAAATCGTCTGATGAATCGCCGTGTTTTGAAAAACTTCACACTCTCAGTAGACGGTCATGGCCAAGCTGGAAGACTTGAGGAATACAGCCCACCCGAGTTTGCAAAAATCACTGAAGATTTTAGAGCCGGCGGGATGGACATCGCGGTGCCCGTTGAGCTTGGGATGGAACCCATGGAAGTCACTTTTAAATTGTTCGATTACAACAAGACCTTATTAACCCGTTTTAAAGATAAATCGATTCCACTCGTTGCAAGAGGTGGAGCAGAAGACAGTGCCACTGGGGAAGTTATCGCCGTTACCCAAACCATGCGCGGTATGATCACCAAAATAGGGTCAGGCACATGGAAACCCAATGATAGAGCCATACTAGAAATCACCGCCAAACTGACAGCCTTTAAAGAAGAGCACGACGGTGAAGTGGTGATTGAGATCGACGCCGAAAACATGATTCGTAACATCGATGGGCAAGACGTACTTGCGGGTGTGCGTGAAGCACTAAAACTTTAAAACCCTTTGCTAGCTATTAATTAAGGAATTCAAAAACATGAAACGCATTCAGCTTTCTAAAACTTACACACTTGGAAATCAAGAACGTGACTATGTCGAAATGCGTGAACCCTGTGTGCGCGACAATTTGAACGTCAGCAAAATCAAAGACGAAGAGAAACGAGAAATCACGCTCTTAGCGAATCTTTGCAATGTCACGAACGATGAACTCGAAAACCTTTCATTGGGTGATTACGGGAGACTGACCCAAGCTTTTTTGGGGTTTATTGGTTTGCCGCAACCGAGCTTAGAACAGCCCTACTTGCACTAGCCAGCCATACCCATTGGTCGCTGGATGAATTAAAACACCTCAGTTTAAGCGAGCTTCTCTTTTGGCTCGAAGGACTCCCGAAGCATGGCGACTAAACAACGCTTAAGCACCCTCATTACCATTGGGGGTGCACTCCAATCCAGTTTTAAAAACGCTCTAGGTTCGACACAAAATCAGCTTAAGGGTGTTGGTGCTTCCATTCGTGAATTAAACCAACGCCAACAACGTTTAGGCAAAGTCGCTGCTCATTGGGAAAAGATGGGTCGCGACGCTTCGAAGTACCACCGCGAAATCAATCGTGAGTTAAAACGACAGCAGCGAATTAAACATACACTACGTTCTCTTGAAGCAAACAAACAAGTTAGAGAACAAAAACGCGGGCAGTTGTTTGATGCAGTGGCGCTGGGTTCTGTGTTTACCGCTCCTATTATGGCAGCAGCAAATTTTGAACAAGCCATGGCTAAGGTGGGGGCCATTAGCCGGGCAAGCGATTCTGATTTGAAAAAGATGACCTCAACCGCAAGGGAACTGGGTGCTAAAACCAACTGGTCAGCAAGCAAAGCAGCCGAGGGGATGCAATACCTTTCAATGGCTGGGTTCTCTGCACAAGAAACCGTGACCAGCATGCCAGGGATGTTGAACCTTGCGAGTGCCGGTCATATCGATTTAGGCCAAGCGGCTGATATAGCATCCAATATTTTAAGCGGTTTTAATTTAGAAGCCGGTGAGATGGGAAGGCTTGGCGATGTTTTAACGAATACTTTCACCAGCTCTAACACCAACCTATCCATGCTCGGTGAAACGATGAAGTATGTGGCACCTGTAGCAGCATCGACCGGTGTCGGATTAGAACAAGCAGCAGCGATGGCCGGTAAATTAGGTGACAGTGGTATCCAGGCCAGTCAAGCGGGTACTGCTTTAAGAGCCATCATTAATCGATTGGCAGCCCCCACCAATGACTCTGCACAAGTCTTTGAGCAACTGGGAATTAAAACCCAAGACGCCAACGGCAATTTGAGAAACGTCTCCGACATTCTCAAAGATTTAAATCAAGCTATGTCAGGCTTTGGTTCTGCAACCCGAGCAGAAATGACCAGCACCGTGTTTGGCTTGGAAGCCGCCAGTGCTGCAACGGTGTTATTGAAACATGCAGGTTCTGGTTCACTGCAAGCCTACACTGAAAAGCTAAAAGAAAGCGGCAGCGCTGCAAGAGTGGCCAAAGAGCAAAACGATACCTTTTTTGGGGCCACTAAGCGATTGGGTTCAGCGCTGGAATCGGCAGGCATTACCATCGGCATGATTTTATTACCTCCTCTCGCTACTGCCGCTGAAAAGACGGCATTACTGATAGGCAAGGTCGTTGAAGCTTCTTCTGAATACCCAGCCCTAACGAAAGTCGTTGTGGGTGTCACCTTTGGGTTGATCGGGTTTAAGATCGCGGCCATTGCCGGTGGTTATGCGATGACTTTTTTCAAAGGGGCCCTGTTAAAAACCATTCTCGTTTCACAACGAGTGCTCGGTGCTATGAAGTTAATGGCCTTGGGGATTCGAGCAGTCGGATTAGCACTTGCCACCAATCCCATTGGCATTGCGATCAGTGCCATCGGTTTAGCGGCCACGGCTTTAATCGCTTATTGGCAACCGGCTCGAGAGTTCTTTCTCACGATGTGGGATGCCATCTCAGAAAAGTGGGCGCCTATCGGGAGTTGGTTCAAAGGCATCTGGGACAACGTTTACGACGCGTGCAAACCTTTTTTTGATTGGTTCAGCAAGAAGATCAATTTTGTGGGGGATGCTTATCAGGAATTAAAACAACTTTTTGGGTTTGGGGATGATGAGGAACAAATAAGTGTACAACCTGGCAAAGTCTTAGCGGCAAGAGAAAATCAAACTTCAAACAATGAAAGCCTGGGTTTGCCTTCATCGCTGCCACCTGTTGCATCTAAAGCCAGTAAAAACGTTCAGCAAAACACGATTAACCATTCACCGACGAATCATATCACCATTAACCAACAACCTGGCCAAAGCGCTCAAGACCTCATCGATGAAATGGAAAGGCGCCAACGGGAAAAACAAGATCGAGCGCTTTACGATTTGGGGGATTTGAATGTTGGAGTTTAACGCGCGTTTCAATCCCAACTCGCCGTACTTCATCGACGTTGCGTTCGTGATGATGCAGCTTGGTGAGTTTCAGTTTTCCATTGCTTCAGCGGCTTATCAAAGTTTGCAGCGCAAAACCCAGTAT
This sequence comes from uncultured Saccharospirillaceae bacterium, assembly GCA_947499545.1. Classification (GTDB taxonomy): domain Bacteria; phylum Pseudomonadota; class Gammaproteobacteria; order Pseudomonadales; family Oceanobacteraceae; genus CANMOZ01. Next base: position 5,162 of record CANMOZ010000043.1, on the reverse strand, counting down.
GCCTGGCAAAGCCAAGATCGACTGAATAATCACAGTGTCTGGCAGTACACCGCAAAACCTCAAGAGAGCTTACAGCTTGATGGGGTGATCTATCCCCAGCACAAAGGAGGGGCGCGTCAGATTGAAACCCTTCGCGAGCAAGCTGCTTTGGGTGAGGCATTAATTCTGGTCGATGGTATGGGGTTGGTGCACGGTCAGTGGGTCATCATCTCCGTTGAAGAAACCCAAAGCACCTTTAATCCGATTGGCATGCCGCTCAAGCAAACCTTCAAGCTGGAATTAAAGCGTTATGGAGACTGAGCAAACTATTCACCTATACAGCTGCATTCAAGGCGATGTATTCGACCAGGTGATTTTAAACCACTACGGGCAATGCTCGGGTGAGCTGCTGCTACAAGTGATGCGGCTCAACACCCACTTGTTGGAACTCGATGTTCTGCCTCTGGGCACCAAGGTCAAACTGCCTAAGCTGGAAGTCTCCAATGTGATCGAGGAAGAACAGTTATGGGATTAAAGCCAGCCTTTGAAATCACGGCCAACGATAAAGACATCACCGAAGCCATTCAGAAACGTTTGATTAGTTTGCGAGTCACGGATCAATCAGGATGGGAGTCAGACGCCTTGGAGATAGTGCTAGACGACGGGAACAGTGGGATGTCTCTAGCCCTACCTACCACAGGCGCCGAACTCGATTTAAAGTTAGGCTATGATGGAGCCCTGCACCGTTTCGGTTTGTATATTGTTGATGCAATTGAGTTAAGCGGTCCGCCGAATCAAATCCGTATTCAAGCCAAAGCCGCCCCACAGGATGCAACGCCCAAAGGCAAAACCAGCTTAAGAACGCAAAAGACAAGGTCTTGGGAATCTGGCACAACGTTGCAAACCTTGGTCAGCCAGATTGCCAATGAGCATGGGTTAGAACCGGCTCTTGGTCAGTCGCTCAAGTCAATCGCCTTACCCCACATCGATCAGGTCAACGAGTCGGATATTAATCTGCTCACCCGAGTCGCCAAAGATTACGACGCCCTCGTCAAACCCGTCGCTGGGAAACTGGTTGTCACCAAACGAGCAGAATCGAAAAGCACCCGAGGGCAAGACCTCAAGCCCATCACCCTGCAAGGCTCTGAGATGACTAACTGGCGTCTCAACATCCGAAAGCGAGAACCGGCGGCTTCAGTGGTCGCAGTCTATCGAGACCTTGAGCAAGCGAAGGACGTTGAAGTGGTCATCGGGGATGGAGAACCTGTTAGACGACTCAAACACCAATACGCTGACGAAGCCAGTGCAAAGGAAGCTGCCCAAGCGGAACTCGATAAAGGACAAAGATCAGAGCGGACCTTATCGATTAGCCTACCAGGGCAAGTCAACCTAAAAGCAGAGCGGATACTAACAATTGAAAACACCCGCCAGCATGTCGATGGAAATTGGCTCATCGCACAAGCTGAACACAGCCTAAACCGAGGTGGCTTAAAAACGTCTTTTCTGGGCAAAAAAATTGATGGAAAAAAAACAGAAATTTGAAAAAAAGTTGGCTTACAGTTGGCTCAAGGCCCTTCTCGATGCTGGAGCCCGCGTGGTTACTGGGCTGTAGCGATTTTAAAGCCTCCCCACCAGTCCGCAAGGGGTATATTTACTCACTTTAACGTGACTATATTTAAGGGTTAAATCATTGATATTTAAAGACTTTTTAGGTGCTCACGGTACCGTTAGTATACGGAAATTTAACCGTTTTTTACCCTTTTTGTTACCCCGCTGTTACCCTAAAATAGAGCATAACTGCCTCCCAGCGAGGGAGCGGACCTTATTTTGAGGGGAAATTGCAGTGTCTCAGACGAAAATGAAGCTCACTAAATCATTAATAAAAGCTATCGAGCCGACGGATGAGCGACAGTTTATCTATGATACGGAAGTGCCTGGGTTGCTGCTTAGGGTGTACCCAACTGGGACAAAATCCTTCATGGTTCAGAAGCGAATCAACAACCGAATTCGTAAAAAGGTGATTGGCACCTTCCCTACTGTCTCACTGGATGAAGCCAGAGATATGAGCCTTGAGGTGCTCAGGGAATTCAACCTGCCAGAAAACCAAGTAGCCGCCAATAAGATGACCGTTCAGGATTTATTCACTGGCTACATTGATAACTTCAAGCTGCAAATCAAAGCTGGTAATCGTCGTCAAAGAAGCCTGGATGATATGGACTCCATATGGCGTAATCATGCCTGCAAGGTGTTCAGTTCAATGAAGGCGAATGAAGTGACTTCAGGTCATGCTCGTGAATTCTTGAGTGGCCAGAAAAAGAAGTCACCAGCCATTCACAATAAGTCATTGAGTCTCATGAAAGCGCTTTACAATTATGCGAGGGCTGAAGAGCTATTGATCTACAACCCTTTCGAAAACTTCAAAAAGATGAGTGATAAAAAGAGAGACCGCTACCTCCTACCACAAGAAATGGCAGCGTTCTTTGAGAGCCTTGAGCAGGAAGCCACAATATACCAGGACATTGTTCGATGCCTTCTGTTCACAGGTCAGCGAAAGGCTTGTGTGCTCACTATGGAGTGGAAAGAATTGGATTTAGATAGGAAGCTTTGGCATATCCCAGCTTCTAAATTTAAAGGCAAGAGAGCCCATACCGTTCCCCTCCCCCAAGCTGTCATAGATATTCTTGAGAGAAGGAGGCGAGACAGGGAATGCTTAGTTTACGTATTCCCTAATCCTACCGGCAGAGGCTCCAAAGGACACATAAGTGAAAAGTCCAGCTTGGGTAGCTTCTGGAGAAGGATTATCACGAGAGCAGGCTTGTACTCTGAGAGCAGAGATGAACGGCTGCAAATCCATGACTTACGCCGAACATTTGCAAGCTGGCAAGCCCTGAACAAAGAGAGCATTCTAAATATCTCTAAAGTTCTAGGGCACTCTGATACTCGTATTACGTCACAGGTCTACGCACACCTACAAGCTGAACAGATGCTTGAAGGTATGGAGACCACCGTTACATCAATGATTGAAACAACAAACAAGGGCTAACACTTTAGTAAGTATGAGTTCTTGAACGATCATTAATGAACTGCTCAATGTCTTGGAGTCTGTACCGAACATAGTGACCCACTTTCACAAAGGGTAGCTTGTAACGTCCGGTACTCCTCCATACTGCTAACGTTGATTCCTTAACACCTAGCAATTCTGAAGCAGCCGATGGTCTTAGTAGTGTTATTTTATCTTCCAAATATTTCTCCTTGTGCCAAGAATGAGACAAAGCTTTGCCCTACCCTTCGCGAGTATTCTGTTTGTTTGGTTTAGGTTTATAGGTTTTTATCTATCGTTTGAAGTGCACTGCAAAACATCTCAGGGCTGAAATGAGCATACTTCAACGTTGTTTCTATGGAGTTGTGCCCCATCCATTCTTTAACAGTGTAAATGGGAACGCCTGCTCTAATCATTCGAGTGCAGCAGGTATGCCTTAGCGTGTAAGGCGTAACTCGTTCGTTAGCTGGTAGATGATAGTCCTTGATGCCCATGCGCTGCTTAACGGCTTGCATGAGTGCCAAAGATTTATGATTAGAACTAACGACTTCAAAGAGCTTTGTTTTATTTATATTTAAGCCGCTCCACAATTGACGAATAGCGGTCGGGATTGGTAAGTAAGTTTCATTGCGTGCTCCCCTCTTCTTACCTCTCAATATCCTTAAAGACATAGATTGAGGGTTAAAGTCTTCATTGGTTAAAGACCAAAGCTCATGCGGCCTCATTCCCATGTGCAGCAAGGTTGATAGGTAAACTTGTTCTTCTGGGGAACACTTCGTTAATTCACTTTCAAAACATTGAATCTCTGAGTCGGACAGTATTCTAGTTCTACCTCCGTTATTCTCCTGTAGAGCAAACCCTTTTGGAGCCAGCGTATCTTCTGGCTTAAAGAGTCCCATACTTATCCCCAAGTCGGCAATGGTTTGAAGTGCATAGAGTTTCTTATTGACGGTCTTGGGGCTATTGCCTCGTTTAATCAAACAATGATTTATAAACCCCATCAAATCATCATTCGTTAAGCTTTCAAAGGTTCGGCTTGGTCCAAGGTATTGAATGACTTGCTCTGCATTTGCAGGCTGAGCATTGCTTGCATACTTCCAACCCTTTGGATGACTCAAGGCTTGGAGATAGAGTTGTTTTAGTGTGATGCTTTGGGACTTTGTTTGCTTAGCCTTGAGGGTGGAGAGAGAGCCTTGTGAGTTTAATAACTCTTGGGCTTTTCTCTCCAAGGACATAGCTTCATGCTTAGAGGGAAGAGAACGGCGCAACACCGTCCTTCCTCCTTGATGGATGCTAACTACCCAGCGGGGCTCCCCCTTCGCTGTTTCCTTGTATCGTATAGACATACATCCCTCATGCTAATGCTTTGTCTAGCTCCTTCACTACTTTCTTGCCTTTAGCAGTTAGAGCTAGAAGTTTTTCACGTCGGTCATTTGGATTTTCGATTGATTTAATTAACCCATAACCAGGTTTGCCAGGTGCTTCCCAATCAGTAAGCTTTCGGTAAGCTCTCGCAACTGACATTCTTCCTAAATCCAGTCTTTCGATTAAGTCCATTGAACGAAGCCCGCCGTCATCGCGGGCAACTTCAAACAACAAGGACAACTGAACTAAGGTGACTTCCGGGTTAATACTGTTCTTTGCCTTATCAATGAACTTTCTTTGCTTAGTGTAATTTTCAACCAGACTCACAATGACCTCCCGTCAATCCTTTTTCGACGTAGTAGTACGTCCCGAATTTTGTTTCTAAAGCTAATATGTGAAGGAACAGCCCGTCATTTTTATAAAATTCAAATTCCTCAGAGCTGATTTGCTCAAAGCCTTGGATTTCGTCTATCTGGGGTTCAAAACCAATCGCCATGATTTCTGTTTTGGTTCCCAGCTCTAGATTAACCGTCATAAGTTCCTCCAATGAGAAAGATGACTGGCTGAAGGACGTTCCTTGTGACCAGCCGAAATATTAAATCCAAAAAACACATTTGTCACGCAATAGTGATCATCTAAATGTAAATCAGCGCATTTCTACTTATTCCTCCTCACTACCCCAATATTATACTGTATAACTGTATGGGGTATCCATCTAGCTCCACCAATGTATAATGTCTGGATGAATATCCAGATGATAAGCCCTGTCGCAGGAAAA
>CANMOZ010000042.1 GCA_947499545.1 uncultured Saccharospirillaceae bacterium | reverse complement strand
AAATGCAAAACTCATTAGAGAAATCCTGTAAGTAATTCAGTACAGGTATATAGAGAGGTAAGCTGGGGTGCCTCTCTTCTCATAAATACTAACCGGCCTGCATACCTCTACCGTAAACACCTACTTACACGCGCTTTTATTGGGTAAAATATGTCCACGTCATAGTTTTTTATTTGAAAAATAACAAGAGACACAAGGACAAAATCCAAAATTCATCTGGCATGAAAGTGGCATTTTTGCCCTGTAAGCTATTGATTTTTGCCTAATGTGACACGAAATTGTGACACCTCATTCCAACCCAGAAATAACACATCTCCCCTTTAGAATGTGCACAGCTTTAGATAAACACTCACTTTGGATTATTTGGCACGAGGATTAGTTGACATTTTCCAGCTAACGGCGTGATTTATCCGTTATATCTCAATTAGTTAGGTGTGAAATCAGCCTGACACGAGGAGCCCAAAAAAGCTGTCCTCTATTGGTGAATACTGGCATTGAATGCAACAACTTACCAACCAAAATTGTTGACATAAAGTTGACATTGAGGGGGTCTAAGTTATTGATTTTTGGTAGTTGACATAGAGTTGACATCGCATACAAAAAAGGCCCTAGATTTCTCTAAGGCCTTGTTTTGTAAGGAATTCTGTGGTGCCCAGAGGCGGAATCGAACCACCGACACGAGGATTTTCAGCGTAGCCGGAAACCTCATCTAACCACCTGATTTCTAACGATTTTTCTAAAGGCTGAATATATTCTGGCAGCTAACTGGCAGATTTACAACGATTTTTTCTGATTTGGCATAAATCCTATGTCCAACCTCAGACCTAAAATGCAGGTAATCACTTCAGGTCTGACAACTTTTCTTAAGCCCTCTTTAGTTTCTTTTCAAATAGCCATTCCACCACCTCAGCTGGGTCTATAGCCACTTCGTATGGGACAATGTAATCCGTTCCATTTTCAGTGAAGTGGATGTTTGGCTCTGAATCAGCCTTTCCCGCAACCCCTAATGAGATTGCCGCAGCCAGCTCATCAGTTTTATATTGGCGTACCTTAATGCCATCCGTCATGACGTCAAAGATTTCCCACTCTGGCTCCCCATTCGTTTTCGCGCCTTTGATAAGCTCCACATGCCTGATGGTTACCTTACCAACGCTCCACATGCTCATAGCATTAACCTTAAGTATTCCCCATGAATACTTTAAGTCTATGAGTAACCATCAAGGAGGAGCGCCGCAAAATCGGATATACGTATCTTATGTTGATTAATGTCATGAAGTTGAATGGCGTTACGAAGCTTTAATTGATCACTGTCATCTATTCAGTCGATTATATGTAAACTTTACTGGTACGGCCTTTTTTTTAACTCTGCTCTCATTCGGGCTAATAGATCCAAATCAGTTTCTTTATTACAAGCTAGTCCCATTTCCATCTCAAATAGGATAAAAGCCTTCTCAATCGGATGCTCTTCCTTAAGTTTATGATAACGGGACTCAGCCATAGCTAATAAATCTATCCTTCCAAGCAACAGCATGTTTAATGGGGCTTCAAGATCAACTGATCTATGAAAGTTTCTTGGATCTGCTCCCATTTTCATCAAGTGCCTTTCAGCTACATATCCAGATTGCATACCGATCTTCAAAGTTAAAGCATGTTTTAAGTTATTGGGTCTTATCAATGATCTTTCATGTTTCACAAGCACTGAATTGTTCATTATAAAAGGTGAGACCCATTCAAATAAGGACTCCCTTTCTTGTGTCCTAGCTGTTGTATAGACACACACGTTCTTTTCCAAAAGGGCTTTTTTATAGGCCCTATTCCAAGGTAGAACCTCAATTTCAAAACTAACATCCGCTGCATGCAATAGTGCAGTAACCCTCTCAGTTACAGTTCCCTTTACTTCTCCATTTTCTTCGTAATTGAAAGGAGGGTAATTTTCTGTTGTTAGCAGAACATCAGTGCCGGCTATGACCTGCAAACACAAAAAAGCGTTAACTATTAAGGCATTAAGAAATTTCACTAGAGACCATCGCCAGGATTGCATTTATACAATCATAGCTAACTCTCATCAGGGCTTGGCTTTGTTAACCTAGACAATAGGTTGGCCACTTCTTTTTGACTAATTCGTCTAGAATCCAAGTACTTAGCTGTCGTTGCTGGGGTTGAATGATCGGCCATATGCTGGACAATAGAAATCGGCAGTTTGTGATCAACCAGCAAATGCGTAATCAATGCAGACCTGAAACCATGGTGAAAAGGCTTAATCTTAGGGTAGCCAATCTCTTTGAAGAACTTAGCGGCTTCTCGACTCAAATCACCACCATCCTTGCGCCATTGTTCGCCATCCCCTTTATCCAAATACCAACGCTCTTCAGGGTTCCGATCCTTAAAATCCGCTTTCAAGAACCGATAGAGTTCATCATTGATCGGTTTATCAGGGTGCAAGATACCCTTGGGGTGCCAATTGAGTTCTGGCACGGGCCTAATTTTGATGATGCGGTTTTTAAGATCAATATTTTCTAGAGGTAACGACCAGATACTACCGGCTCTCAGTAAGGTATTTTTAGCGACCATCATGGCCCGATACAATGAGGTATATCGAAGCTTTTCCGCTTTCCGGTGTTGGGCTTGTTCTTTTTCTTTACACAGCACCATTGCTTGCACGATCTTTTCTATATCTAGGGTATCCATGTCTTTTTGAGGAACCCGGACGTTCTTTAGTTTGATTTTTTTAGGGATCAAATCATGCTCATAAGCCCAATTTAAAAACACCCCAAAGTGTCTTATATGCTTGCTAATGGTAACAGGCGATAGCGCTTCACCATTAGCCTTGCGATAGCTTTGTAAGTAATCCATAAACTTGATGTTATGGGAACGTTTGAATTCAGAGAGCGGGTGATTGCCACAGCTTTTGAGGTAATATTCCGCTGAGTGCATGTAGTTTCTTAGGGTTTTTTCTGAATTGGTAACTCTGAGTTCTTCCATCCATTCTTTTAGTGCTTCTCGGATTTTTATCTTTTTTCGGCTGGCTTCTTTTTTAAGATTATCCTCATACGCTCGTGCTTGTTGCTTACGTATTTCTTGCTCTTTTTGATAATAAAGATTCTTTAAAAGTGAATTTCGTTCGTGTTTTTCTAGGTGATTTAAATCTGCAACCGAAGCGAGTTTACGCCGTAATCCATTTCGATCAGGGCGCCAACCTTCTTCAATATCATGGGGGTAATGGCCTATATAATTCGGGCCTTCAATGGTGATTAACTTCCTTGCCATTACTGCTTGTCCTTACATCTGACTTCAGCAAGTCATTTTTAATGGGCCTCCCACCAAACCATTCGCCCGATCACTTTAATCAGGTCTTTCTGATCCGGTGTGAGGGTAAAATCTTCGAAGGCGTCACTGTGACTGCGTATTTTAATTTCACCTGTCGGCATAAATTGAATTTGCCGAATGAGAACCGCTCCGCTCATCTCGATGAGGTAAATACCATCGCCATAGATCACGGAAGTATCGATAACGGTCCAAGACCCTTTACGGATGCCTCTTAGTTCATCATCCGCAGCCCTGAAGGCGTAACATCGGTGGGGATACCGACTGACCGTTGCTTTAAACCAGGTTTCATCAAAATAAATCGGGGCTTCATCGCTGACTTGATCGTCATCAAAGACTTTCAAAGATACGCCTGGCCCTGTTTTTTCCTGTTCTTCTTCCGGTTTAGGCATGAAGTCATCGGGGTTCCCATCGCCCAATAACAACCAATCTAAGGTCACGCCTTTGGGTTGAAGTACTGCATAAATCTTCATCATGACCGAAACCGTGGTTTCCCTTCCCTGAACAATGCGCGAAATCGTTGGCTGGCTAATGTCGGCTCGACGCGCCAATTCTGTCGGTCCGCCTACCAGTTGGGCTGCATGCCCTAGCCGTCCACCTATTGTGCTCAAATCGTAGGATTTACTCATTATGCGCCATCTATACGTATAAGTATTGACATGTGAATATTCATCGTCAAGAGTATTCACATAAGTATTTTATACATGCACCTACGTGTTTCTGTGTTCACGTACGTGTATTTACGTGCAAATACGTTTTTTTTGCATTTTATTTCTAACACTTATTGATATTTGCAGCAATCAGGAGGCCGCAAGATGAATAAGCCTAATAAGTCAGACCTTGATGCTTTGCTTAATCCGGATGAAGTCTGTCGCAAATTGCGCTTCTCCAGATCAACTCTCTACAAAATTAGAAACAACCCCTATTCAGGCTTTCCCAAACCCATTGATTATTTTTCTAAAAAGCTCTTTTGGGTTGAATCCGACTTGGATGTTTGGGTTTTAAAACAAATGCGTAAAGCCAGCAAAGACCAACAAGACAGAGCCCTCGATCAATCTTTAGCTTCTCTGGGGGATGAGCTATGAGCTCCCTAGCCTTAGATTTGCTCAACAAACTAGAGCATGACCCTCAGCTCAATTTCAAAAAGAGCAAAGGCAAGTATTTATCAGAGGGCACCTGCCCAGATTGCGGTAAGCCAGAGGTCTTTGTTTCCAAATCAAACCCTTGGGTGGTGCGCTGCAACCGAGCCAATAATTGCAGCTACTCAGAAAGCAGTCGCGAACGCTACCCAGAGTTATTCGAAAACTTTTCAGAACGTTTTCCCGTCACGCAAGAAGACCCTGACGCCCCTGCTAGGGCTTATCTCACCTATGACCGGGGTTTTAGAGCTGAGAAGGTCAGCGGCTGGTATCAAAAAGGGTTGCGAACTCTGTTTAACGCCAAAGGGCAACGGACTGCTGAGGTTATTACCGTTCGCTTTCCTTTATGGGGTGAGCATTATTGGGAGCGGTTAATTGATCGATCAGCCGTAGAACGCAACGACGGCAAAAAAGCGCACATCAGTCATGGCTGTAAATTCAAGGACAAAGGCTGGACACCCGCTGATCAAGACATTGTCAAAGGGGATTGGGTCTTCATTACCGAAGGCATTTTCAAAAGCATCGCTTTGGTTCACCTGGACCCTTCTGATTTGAATTGGCCGTTAAAAACCATTGCCGCGATTTCCAGCAGCAATCTCCCGCGTGAGTTTATTCAACTCCATAAAGGTAAAGACATTACCTGGGTACTGGCTTATGACAATGACCCCGCTGGCATTAAAGCCATGCAGAAGTACCAAGCCGAAATTGAAGGCATGGGAGAAAAGGTTCGTATTGCCTTGGGCAAGCCGCATCGGGATTGGGATGACGAATGGCGTGCAGGTCATTTAAACCAGCGCTTTTTGGATGATGCCTTTTGGCAGGGTGCCATTACCTTTGCTAAGCGTCCAAGCGATGCGGCCTTTTGGTATCACGCCCGCTATCCACGCATGCGCTATTATCGCTTTGCGCATCATAAGGCCCTTTATCGTGCCAAGTTATCCGAACAAGGCGAGGAACTCCTTAAGGACATTGCTGCGACGGATTTGGATAAATGCTGGGCAAGAGAGAGCGATACGGTTCAGCTTCGACGAGACCTTACCCACGGTTTCGATCTCAGCCGGATTTCAAACTGCGAGCCTAACTTTTTATACATTCAAAAAGACCGCTTCACAAAAGAGCAGAATTACTTTTTTAGAGTTCGGTTTTTATCTGGCAACCCTGACGCCACCATTGCTTTAGATGGATCATCGCTTGAAAGCCCTGCGGCATTTAACAAGGTGCTGTTGAAGCAAACCCCTGGCGGCACCTTTGACGGCAATGCCAGTGACCTGAAATATCTGCGTGAGCAGTGGTTTGATCAAAAAGCCACTGAGGTGCAAACCCTGCCTTTCGCGGGATACGACAAAGACAGCGGCGCTTATGTTTTCCCTGATTTTGGGTATTACAAAGGCCGTTTCATCAAACCCAATGATCAGGGATTTTTAGAGGTTGGTAAACATCGCCTCAAAACCTATCAGCAAGCCAAGATGACCCAGGCCTCTGGCAACCTTGATTGGGGACGACTTTACCTCACTGCCTTTCAATTGGATGGCATGGCACTAATGAGTTGGTGGCTAGGAACTCTCTTTGCCGAACAGATTCGGGCGAAGTATCAAAGCTGGACCTTTTTTGAATTAACCGGTGAATGGGGTTCGGGTAAATCCACCATGCTGGAGTTTATGTGGCGCAGCATGGGCATGGATCAGGAAGAAGGTTTTGATCCACAAAAAGGCAGTCCTGCGGCTCGAGCACGGAGAATGGTGCAATTTTCGAATTTGCCTGCGGTGCTAATTGAGGGCGACCGGGAGGGTGAGGATAAAAACCGTCAGGGAAAATTCCATTTCGATGAATTAAAAACCGCTTATAACGGTCGGTCCATGCGTTCGCTGGGGGTGGCTACACAAGACGCCAACACCAATGAAATGCCCTTCCGGGGTGGGATTTGTATTTCTCAAAATGCCACGGTTCAAGGCTCGGATGCGTTGCTTGGTCGATTAGTGCATTGCCATGCCACTCGAAATCATCACTCAGAAGAAACCCGGCAAGCTTTAAGGCAATTATTAAGTTTATCCACCGAGCAGCTGGCCACCTTCCTCGATAAAAGTTTGAGGATGGAAAAAGCATTACTTGAGGCTTTTGCACAAAGCTTTGATCGATTGCTGCAACGTTATAAAGAAGAAGCGCCTGCGTTATCGGAACGTGTCTTAAAAAACCATGCGCAGATTGCGGCTTGGGGGACCACGCTGCCTCTGCTGTTTGGTCGAGATCAAATCTCCAGTGAATGGGTTCAGGCGTTTGAAGCCTTCATACTCAAGCGGGCCCTTGATCGACAAACCCGTCTTAACGGTGACCACCCCCTGGTTGAGACCTTTTGGGAGGTGTACCACACCGAAAACAACAAGCCTAATTATGGCCAGCCTGCCTTTTTTAATCACAGCACCAATGCCAACCGCATCGCCATTAACTTGGTCGATTATGAGCAAAAGTGCCGTGAGAGGTTATTGCCACTGCTCGATCGACAAGAGCTTAAACGCTTATTACCCACCTCTAAGCGGTACCGCTTCATAGGAACCCGCAACGTCCGTAGCCAGCTGTGTGAGAACAATGAGACGCGGTACTGCTGGTTATTTGAGGTACCCAGTCAGCAAGTTGACCGGGGGGTCGGGGAAGACCGCACAAACCGCACAAGTGTATAAAAAGGATTTTTTTATAATGAATACAGATACTTATCTCTTATTTTTATGTGCGGTCTCTGACTTCACAACCACCGAACATGTGCGGTCTCGTTTGTTCAATCAGACATGTACAGCCATCCCTTTAGAAGCCGCGTCGTTACTGGGCGTTCCGCACGCTGTGCGTTTTTGTTCAGTTTCAGACCGCACATATAAAACTCAATTAAATCAACTACTTAGTTATTGGATTTTTGTTATGTGCGGTTTGTGCGTTGTGCGCGGTACCCACCCCTACTCACTTGTTTTTTAACCAAGGCCAAGGAGGCCGATAACCATGAGCAAAACAACAACCAAAACCCAGCAACCACTTGAGGGTGAATGGACCCCTTTTAATCATGAGCATCCCAATTTAAAGCCGGGGTTGTACTGGGCTGTCGGTATGAAACAGCGAGACCTGTATGACAGCGGCCAAGGCATTACGCCCTTTCAGATCATGATTGAAGTCTTCAGTGATGTGCATGAAATGAAAATCCTCCCCGCTGCCACGGTGCCTTACAGCATCTTTGATAATTGCTTGCCTCACATTGCCTACGTGCAGCCACTGATTTACCCAAGAAATCCCTACACCCAAAGCGTGCACCAGGAGGAATTCGCATGAGCCAAAACAACAACAAGGAAATGAACCCTATGAATAAGCACCTCGAAACTACAGAGACGCCTACGAGGAACAACCCTCAAAAAATTGCTCAAATGCAGGAAATGTATTGCTCCTTTGCAGAAAGCCAGGGGTGGGGGTCTGAGCCGAGCAGCTGGCCATCGCCCTTTAATGAGCAGTACCAACGACTCGACAACATTCGGATCAAGTATGAAAACGCGTGAGCAGCTGGCAGCGAAACAGGCGCACCTTGAGTTGCAACTGCGCAAACTCAAGCGCCACCCAGCAACTCACGTCATTGGCGACGTCATTAGCCAAACAGAACGAGAGCTAACGCTCATCAAGCAAGCGTTAATCGACATTGAAAATAACAAGGATGAATCACAATGACGCATGAAGAACGAGTCAAACAGGCAGAGCTTGAAATCAATGAAGTACAAAACCTCATTTATGAAAGAAACCGCTATATGGGGAATTGCTTGGCGATGTGGGCAACCCTGAAAGTTACAGAGAGCTATGGGCTCGACTATTCCCTTCGGATAGAGGGGGAGAGTGGCACCTCATTCAAGGAAAAAAACACCAAGCAAATGAAGGCTTTCGTGCCAAACCAGACCATTAAATCTGTTAACGCCATCCTGCAATATTGTGAGGGCTCTTTAAACCTTCAAGAACTTAAGGCGGTGCTCAATGGACACTAGAAGAGTTTTTAAGCTTGGGGAATATGTCCATTTTTATGACAGCTATAAAAAGCACCCGGAAAAAGCCAAGCGCCGGACGGGGAAAATCACCACCTTATTAAATCAGTATTACGGGGTGACACCACTGAACAGTAATAAGGAATTGTTTTTTCAGCCGGAAGAGCTGACACGACCTGATAAACCGGAAGCCGTACAGCAGTCATTGATCACAGAAGCGAGCACCTGGAGAGAAGGTTTGCCAACTAGCACTCCAGATGCTCTATCACCCACTGACCAAGACAAGCAGAAGAAAAGGAGCTACCAAGAACCACTACTGACTTAGCGAGGGTGCCCTGATTCTAGGGCACTCTTTCTTAAATAAGCAATGAATAGAAACCTGGGAGATAAAAAAGGGCGCCTAAGTGCGGGGGAATCAGCACCGACGCCCAATATCTCGAAATATCCATCTAAGCTGGAGTGTCGCTTAAATGGACAATTTGAGTTTAGGCAAACCATCTATAGATACGTACATGAATAGTTGCGGTATGACAATTCATTACAAAGCTGGCTGGTTAGCTCAAAGAAGCTTGGTGGAAAAAGCAGGAGGTAGAGCGCCACAGGACAAGACTGGGATAAAGTCCGTGGCGCTCAGTAGCTGACGTCGACCGGGCTCGTCTCGGGCCACTATCGAATGGCGGCCCAGGCGTGGCTCAGTCATAAATAACCCAGAACCATCATTTTACCTGAGAGGAAGATCAGAGTTTATTCGTCAGCATTTTAAGTGTAGTTAAACCTTTATACAGGAAATCCATACAGGAAGGTGTTGTATGAATCCCGCTCTCAAAGTTGGCTTAATTGCCTCATCTTTGGCTTTAACGGCTGTCTCTATCACCTGCGAAATTGCGCTTTTTACCGGATTTGCTCAGACGGAGTTAGACCAATACCTGGCCGCTGTCACTGGGGCTGGATTAGTCGCCAGTCAGTTTTTATTGGTTGGTGTCTTTCAAGAGCACCTACACCAGAAACGACGGGCCCTAGCAACGGGGGTGTTTCTACTAATAACGCTGTTATTGGGAATATCAGTGGCTGGAACCGCTGCTTGGCTCGAGACCCGTTATCAAGAGCAGCACCAGATTGCTCTTAAAAGCACTCAAGAACACCAGTTGGTGACTCAACTGTTAGAAGATTTTGAACAGCAGGCCAACTCCTTACGAAAACAGGCCGTTCTTGATAGAAAGACTGGCAATCATTGGCGTGCTGGCGAACGATTAAAGGAAGCTGCCCAAGCGGATGAACAGCGGATTAAAGCACTGGCCATGCTCAAGAACATCAAAAGCGTTCCTCAAAATAGCGGCCAATCCTTGGCTTCTGAGAATAACGCGCTTCGTTGGAGACTCTGGGTGATCTTGGCAGCACTGATAGACCTCTGCCCGTTACTGGGGTTTGCTTCTCTTAGAAACCCTAAAGTGCTACCCGTAAAAACACCCGCACAGCCAACGCTCTCAGCAGAAGCACCAGAAGTATCAGCAGTAACACCGCTGTCAGTGAAAACACCCGCTACGCTTAAGAGCGTTAACCGTGATAACGCTCCCGCTAAAAGCGCTTCTACTGCAAGCAATGCTATCAATAGCGCTACTATTAAAAACGCTTCTCAAAATAACGCAGCTACAAAACCCACCCTCATTTGCTGTCATGGCATTGCTGATCATCAAAAACTTTTGCAGGAAGAAATCAATACAGGCGTTTATCCAGAGGGCCCAACCATTCGAGCCCTAATGAAAAGGCATCATGTGGGTTTCCATAAAGCCAAAAAAATCCTAGAAGGCTTCGAAGATACACCCAAGGCAAGGATGGTCGCTTGATCAATTTTGAAATACCTCCTAGCTTTAGCAGTACTAGAAGCTCAAAGGCGGCAAACCGCACCCGATAGACTCGCGGTTTTTTAACGCCCATAATAGGCGTACTCTGACTCGTAATGGTCGGGTGGAGAGGCGTAATACAATACCCTAACGGGAAATAGGCCCGGAGCATCCTTTGACGCTCTAGTTGACACCTGGCCGCCTTAAATCGGCGGTCATTCATACTACTAAAAGTCAAAGAGATCACATCATGGAAAGATATGCACAGCATAAAGCAAGTAATCAAATTCAAAAATCTACAGCTTTAGAAATAGAAAAGAAGGGTTATGCCTCTATTCGATCATGTAATGGCCAGCGTTTATGGTTATTGTCCGATGATTATATGCAGGAGTGGGTCGACAACCAGGAGCAGGCAAGACAGCTGCTTAAATTCCTAAAATACGGCATTGAGCAACAAATGGCTTCTTTGATGGATGCTGAAGAAATCACAGGGCTAAGCCTTACCTTTCAACAAGCTCTAAGCCTCATACAAGCCACCCCTCAACGTTTTGTAGGATAAGACTTACAGGGCGTTGACATATCCGACATTTTATTTTTTGAGCCACTTAATGAGTGGCTCTATCGTTTCATCAATCAATTTCTGCTTCGATTTCGTTAGATATTGATATTCTTTGAACCATTTCGGTTGATGTTTAGGCACTGGTTTTTGAGTCACTGCATTAGAGCGTTTTGCTTTTATTTTAAATAGTGCTTCGACAGACAAGTTAGCTAATTGAGCAAATTTAATCACCTCAATCGGGGTGTAATACCCCTTTCTATTTTCGACTCGATGCACTTTTGCTCGAGAACAACCCAATTTATTGGCCAACTCTGACTGTGTCAGACCAATTACTTCTTGCCTTACCTGGGCGAAATCGCAGTCCATATGTGCCATTTTTTCCAAAATGTTCATATATGAACATGATAGTCCAGTTTTTACCTTCCGATGCATCAGATTCGAACATTGCACCACCTTGCCCAAAAAAAATTAATTTCAATTAGGTTAGTATGCTTTTTCCGTCCAAGGCCGTGTCACGGATTTTTGGAACATATAAGTATGGAAGAGAAAAAAATGGATAAAAAAGAAATCGATGCAGAATTAATGAAGGTTATACAACTGCTCGATAGCATTTTGCTTCAACAAAAAGAAGCCATCATATTGGAAAGACATACCACTCAAGGGCTTAGCAATTTCCTTAAAGTGGTGATCAACACAAGAACAGAACAAAACTCGGACTATCGTCCGTAATCCTTGAAAGCGATGCCTAGAGCATCGTTTTCATATAGTGATTAATAAAACTCAATGCGGCTCTTTACTTAACAACGCTAACCGCTCTTCATCCGACAAATTCGCAATATAAGCCTGTACAAGTTTCTTATGATCCTCTTCAGGCACTCTAATGTAGTGAGATAAGGTTAAGTTCATCACTGCTCTTGCACCACAGGTTAGGCTTTTGCAATCGGCATATATTTCCCTAAACTCTTTACTGATTTGCCGTGTCGAGATTGTCCGCATCGGTTTTTCACATGAAGGGCACAAGATTCTCATCGCTTTGATTTCCATTCAGATGAAGCCTCTATTTTATCCTTGTTAGTCATTAATATCTAAGATTTCCACTTAAATTCACGCATTCTTTCTAGATTTTATTTAGCAGTTAAAGCGTATTATTCGGTTTATTAAATTCAATTCGCTGAGAACTCTGCAATTGATCGTTTAATTCTAAAAACGGCAAAGTCAAAGGAATCACTTCATTCTTTTGATAAACGCTGTCGATCTTTTCAATATCCCCAAAACCACCTGTATTCGTCGGTTTAACACCGGCAAGGGCTGGAGGTACTCGATGCGCAACGATCACGTCGTCAGCCGATATATTTTTGATCTTCTCGAATTCATCTTTTTGATTAATATCCCCCACTGGAATCACCTGCAATGCCTTTTCATTCGCATTGGGAAGGTTTATATACATGGATTTAAAGTTACCGACGCCTTTCCCTTTAGAAACCTGTTCCGTAATCATTTGCTCTATTTCAGGTGTAATGTCAGGGCTACTGGTAAAGAGAATATAACCAAGGTGAGCACCGTTCTTATAGTAACGACGCCTAAAGAGAGTGGCTTCTGAATTCAATAAAGCTGAGTGCAAACCGCTGTACCATTCGGGGACTCCGTAAAGGCTTTGACCGGTGCTGTAGGTCATCACATGCAGCACTTCCC
This sequence comes from uncultured Saccharospirillaceae bacterium, assembly GCA_947499545.1. Classification (GTDB taxonomy): domain Bacteria; phylum Pseudomonadota; class Gammaproteobacteria; order Pseudomonadales; family Oceanobacteraceae; genus CANMOZ01. The sequence continues at coordinate 1,386 of CANMOZ010000042.1, read as the reverse complement.
CTCGTTTGAAGGGCACGGGTTCATAACTTCCCTGCTTAATCTGATAATAAATATTGTCTTTTCCCCTTCGTATATTAAGCGCTGGAATATGCTTTAAGCGGATGATGTGCCCTAGGTAGTTCTTCACAGCGAGTGCAAAGGCATTGCCGAAGGTTAAATAATCCAAAGCCAAACGATGGAAGTCAGTCAGCCTTAACAAGCTGTTGGGTTTAAAGAGCTTGACCATCTGATTGCGTTTAAAAAAGATGCTGGTTGAATGATAGGGATTTGCATGGGTCATCTTATCCAATCCCGAAAAACTAATAGGCGGCTCATAGTATTTCTGCCAATCAGAGTAAAAGCAGCCTAGTGCCTGGGTGATGCTGTTATTTAATACGGGTTCTGGATCACCAAAGCTAAACATCATAGGCTCTCGCTTTGAGTTATTCTTTTTTCTGCTCATGAGTATTCCTTAGAAAAAACAACCTTGGGTTTAGGGGCGTTATCAGTTTTAAGACCGTTCTTAAAGAGGGCATGCATAATGGACCAAGCAGCATCGGCGTGGCCGTTCTTATTATCACGAGAGGTTTGGTAGCTGATGCCGTGGCCTGTCACGATCTTTTTAATCATTAAGAAGCTTTGAGGAATGGTACTGTGCTCTGCTCCCCAGACCAGGCGTTTATTAATGATGACGTCTTGGGCTTTAAGGACCAGTCTGGATTTAATCTCTGGGTTGTAATGCAGACCTTGCACAGAGGGATAAAACTCTTTAACTGCTTCATAGACCCCAAGCCCCGGTCCTGTGCGGTCAATGCTGATGTGCTCAACGTTGTAGCGCTCTGTGATCTTTTTAATCTGATCAGCCTGATCGCTCCAGGGGGTGTCATGCATGGTAATGACTTCTAACACCCTATACTTGCCGCCTGGGGAGCTGGGGGGTGCCACGATGCTGATCACAGCACTGTCCCGATAACGGCTGGGGTCATAGCCAACCCATACGGGTTTATTCCCGAATGGCCTAGGAGCATTTGGCTTGTAATCCATCCAACGGGTATCTTCTGCTGCGCAGGCCAGTAGCTGGTTAAGGTTAAAGACACTTAGGCTGTCATCAATGAACTGACATTCAAACAGCTGTGCAAAATCGTCTGGGGTGTATTCAATTTGCAGACGATCCAAATCAAAGAGCGTACAGCCCCCGTCCAGTGCATCATGGATGGTGATGATTTTGCGGTATTCCGTATCGGGACCGACCCATCCCTTAGAGAGGACTTTATTATCAGGTAAGACGAGTTCTACTAAACCCCGTGCTCTGGCCACCTCGTTATAATCGGACCCTGACCATAACGAATAGGCTTCATGGGTTTTTGTGCTAGGCGTTGAGAAAAAGGTTTTACGCCACTGCTTGTG
>CANMOZ010000041.1 GCA_947499545.1 uncultured Saccharospirillaceae bacterium | reverse complement strand
TTTTCCTGCGACAGGGCTTATCATCTGGATATTCATCCAGACATTATACATTGGTGGAGCTAGATGGATACCCCATTCAGAAACACACTAGCTACTAGCATCTTAAGAGGACCAGTATTTTTTTAGGGCAAAACATGAATTAAGTAAATGCATACTTACACTGGGTGTGTGCTTAATACCATATACACAATCATCTGATAATGTTCAAAATGAAGAAAAATATTCAACAGACACTATTACAATTGTTACCGGTGATTGGAAACCATACATCGGTAGTGACCTACCTAATTATGGTCCAGTAGCTGTTGAAGTTACAAAAACCTTCAAAAAAGCTGGGTATAAGGTAGAGTATATTTGGGTCCCTTGGGCTAGGGCATTCAAAATGATTGAACATCATGATGTTGATGCTTCTGCGACTTGGCGGAAAACAGATGAGCGAGCCAAAACCGTATTATTTGCAGACACTCCAATTATGCCTGATTCTTATGACTTTTACTTATATTATAAAAAAGGTAAGGAAGTTCAATGGAAAGAAATCAAGGAATTGGCTAAGTATTCGTTTGTTGGGATATACGCACATGATTATTCAAAGATTGAAAATACTGGAATAAACATTTCAAGAGTTAATTCAGAGAAGCAAGCATTATTGAGTGTATATCACAGCGGGTATGACATTTTTGTATCAAATCCCAAGCCTGTTGAAATTGTACTCGAAAACGACCTTGCAGATATTAAAGATGAAATAGAACGCTCTAACAAGCCGGTAAATCAAACAGAAGGTTTTTTGATATTTCCAAAGAATGAAAAAGGAGAACTTCTAAAAAAAATATACGAGAAATATAGAAATATGGAGGAGTAAGATAAAAAAATTACTGCTTATTGATGCTGACATAATCGCTTATAAAGCAGCCGTCAATGCAGAGTTCGAAGTAGCTTTTGATCAAAAGGAGTACGAAAACGGCTTATATTGGTTGATGACCAATGAGCATGAAGCGATCTGTAAAGCGCATGCTCGTATTGAATCACTTAAAACAAAATTCCAAACGGATGAAGTACTTCTATGCTTTAGCCATAAACAAAACTGGCGAAAGCAAGTACTGCCCGAATATAAAGCAAAACGTGCTCAGATACGTAGGCCTATGAGGCTTAAAGCGATACGTCACCGGCTTGCTCAAGACTACCCATCCAAAGTTGTTCCTCAACTCGAAGCGGATGACGTTATGGGTATCTTGGCAACCATGCCTAAGTTCAAACCCAACCATCAAAAGATCATCGTCACAGAAGATAAAGACTTGAGATGCATACCTGGATGGCTGTTTAACCCAGTCAAGCATAGGGAGCCTCAACTTATCTCAGAAGACGAAGCAGACCTTTGGCATATGGTTCAAACCTTAGCGGGTGATTCGACAGACGAATACTCAGGGTGCCCTGGTATTGGTATCAGTCGAGCGGAGAAGTACTTGCGTGAAAAGCTTAAGCCTGTTGCATACCAACACACTATCACACGAGGGAAGCGGAAAGGTGAAATTGAAACAAGGACGAAAGATGAACAAGAAGATAGTTTATGGGAAATTGTTAAAGCCTTTTACGAGGTTTCCGGGCTATCAGAAGACCATGGCCTTACTCAAGCAAGAGTCGCTCGGATATTACGAGCTTCTGATTATGATTTCATGAATATGAATCCTAAGCTTTGGAAACCAATAAATATCAACTAATGTGAATTGACTTGATACCCATGAAATCAAAAAAAAATGACTACGATCTGATAATGTACGATGACGGCGTGCCTTATACAACATCTCTAATTATTTCGAATAAAACAGGTGTAAAGCATAAAAATGTTATCGAGCTGATACATAAGAATTTAGATTCTTTAGAAAAGTTTGGAATGCTTATTTTAGTAAAAGATGTTATGCAATCAACGCGAGGCCAAAAAAAGAAAGTTTACTATCTCAATATCAAACACGCGGCTTATATGCTGATGTTGATGAGAGGCTCAACTTTAGTAAAGCATTTTAAGAGGCGAATGATTCAAAGATGTTTTGATATGTCAGACCAGTACAATGCATCAACAGATAAAAACGTAATATTAAATGCACTTATAGATTCAGATGAGTGTGCTACATAAGGAAGTGAAACCTATGAATGGCGAAAATAAAACCAACTTAATACATCTCTCAGAAAATGGTTATTTGGTAACAACATCATTAACAATTGCTGAAGGCACAGGCATCCAACATAAAAATGTACTTGAGTTAATTAATCGTTACTCTGATGATATACAGTCCTTTAGCACTTCCGCGTTGGTAACGCGAAAGTTAAAAAGCGCCGGGCGTCCCACAGCCTACTATGAATTGAATGAGCATCAAACCACCTTTCTCATGACTCTGATGAGTAATACAGAAGTAGTTAAAGAGTTCAAAAAACGACTTGTTAAGGCCTTCTTTGAATTAGCAGAACAACAGCGTTTCGGTGGCTTTGATGTCCCTAAGACCTATATAGCAGCTCTAGAATGTGCAGCACGTATTGAAAAGGAACGTGCTCAGCTTGAATCTAAGGTTGAAAAAGATGCACCCAAGGTGGCCTTTCATGATGAGGTTGTTGCTTCTCATGACATGGTTACTGTATCTGCGGCAGCTAAAGCAATTGGCACAGGCCGCAATCGACTATTGGAGTTCATGAGAGATATTGGCTGGCTCATGTGGAATAACGAACCCTACCAAGACAAGATTGATCAAGGCTTACTAGAGTTCAAAATGTACGAAGATAAACGCATCACACCATTGGTGACTGGAAAGGGTTTATCTAAGTTACATGCCTTTTGGTATCCAATGCTTCCAACGTCAGTTAGTAGCAATGAATATTAAGCAGTAGATTTACAGTGGATGCTCACATACAAAGGAGCCAGTTAAAATCGTAAAGAAAAACATTAGTGATTAACAACTAAAATGTAATTTGGTTAAGCACATCACATATAAGTAATACTAATGTTCTCATAACAAGTAAGATTGTGTAAATTTCGATCACCTTATATGGGTTCAATCAACACGAGAGTATCTATCTATGAAAGCAGTACTTTTTCCTATCGCTATATTGTCATCACTCACTTTAGTAACAGCTTGTGGTGGTGGTAAAAGTAGCAGTTCTTCTAAAAAAGACAGCACCTCAAAACCAACCACTGCTGTTTCATACGCACAAAAGAACAAAGATCGTTGTATCACTGATCAGAAAAAAATAAATGAAATTCTTGAAAAGAAAAAAGACGTCATAATTAGCGACGGTTGCCTTTCAAATACAAGTAACATTGATAAAACTATTTATCTTACCGATGTTGGTATGACTATGCGTGTTGATTTTGCAGAGCCCTCTTCAGATGATGAAGATTTGAATGAATTATTAGAAATGGCTTATGAAGATGATGATTTATCCTCAGAAGGTGTAACGCTAAAAGAATTTAAAGAAAACGCTAAAGTAAGCCTTCATATTTCCGAAAAAAGTAGTAAAATAAAATTTAAATTTCCACCTAAACAGCCATCAAGAGACTTTGAAGTTATCAAGCCAGCTGTGGCCGGAACCTATGATATATCCGCTACTATAAAGGTGGATTTCAAATCAGATGAGCACACAAGCTCGCAATCTTATGGAAATGACAAAGCATTTACAATTATTGTTAAATAGAATAAATAAAGCGCGCCACATTCTGTGGCGCTAACTTATTAAAATTCTTTTTATGTGACTGTTATTGATTGTTATTATTTGAATCATAAACTTTCCCGGAATTAACCTATAAAAGGACAATAAGCTGAATCCGCAAAAATTAGAAGAACAGTTAGAACAGCTCGCAGAGCAGCTCAAGCGCTATCAAGAGATCAACAAACAAAAGCTACAATTACAATCCTGGCTCGCAGCTTATACCAATAAAGAACTCCATTTCCTTCAATTGCATAACATCAATGACAATGCTTCAATTGACGTTAAAGGTAACGACATGGAGAGTATTTTAACGAGCTTACTGCAAGCAAGGAGGGCACAACTTATTGAAGCAACAAAACCATTCAAAACATTTGAATTTGAAGGACTGCCTGATACGGAATGACAACAACTAGGAAAACTCAACGTAAAACACCTAACAAGAAAACAGTACCAAAACCCTCAGAAACTCAACCGGAAACACAATCCGAAGATCAAAAAGAAGAAACTGTTTCAGAGCCTGAATTGGCTATGGAATCGCAAGAAACGTTAGAACGACAGTATTCAGACAAACCCAGCTTACTATACGCCGTATGCGCACCTAACGGACAGCTTGTTGTCTGCTTTGATGACAATCAAATACTGACTCAAGACCAGACAGCGGCTCATACCATCGCGGCATCTCTTGGAGACATGCATAGCGTGCATGGGTACCGCTTAGTGAGGATACAGTAATGCATCCTTTAGAAAAAATCTTTAGAGAGGTATTGGACAATAACCCTTGTACGGTCCCCAATCGTCAGTTATCAGAGTTTGAATACGGCAAGTTAGCCGGCAACCTTGAAATCATCGACTATATAACAGCTCGTTTAGATGAAATAGACGGAGGAGAATACCTATTTGTGCATAGCACCTAACATGAAAACCAAAACCCCAGCCGCTCCGCCCCCTCCAGCACCAGCCCCGGTTGAATCGGGCGTGCTTAAAATCAAAGCCATTAAAGATAAATTAGCATCAAAACGTAAACGCAGGCAAAAAGGTAAACAAGGCTTACGCCAAGACCTTAACCTCAATATTGGCAGTGCTTCTGGTGGGAGTAAACAATCAGCGGGGTTGAATATACCCAGATGAATATTGAACTTGCTAAACGCTATGATGAACTTAAGACGGAAAGACAGCCCTATATTCAACGAGCCGAAACCTGTGCGCAGATGACCATACCCTCGTTGTTCCCTCCAGAAGGGTCAAACAATGAAAACTTCCATATACCCAATCAAGGCCTTGGAAGCCGTGCCGTAAAGAACTTAGCGAATAAGCTATTGTTGTCGTTGCTTCCGCCCAATACTCCATTCTTTCAGCTTTCCATTGATGAGAATGAAGTAGCCATCGGGACTGAAGGACAAACGAATGAGTCTCTGATTAAGATTGAACAACACGTTACCCAATCCTTAGAGATTGAATTATATCGTCCGGTATTAGGAAATGCCGTTAAACAGTTATTGGTAGCAGGTAATTATTTAATTTATGCAGGTGGAGACACAGCAAAAGGTTACCGTCTCAATAAATACGTTGTACAACGTGATGGCTACGGGCAAGTTTCTGAAATACTGATTAAGGAGGTTATTAAAGAACAAGACATCCCTGAAAGTATTCGAGAGGAAGTGCTACAAAAGAAAGGTAATAATCATTCGGCTGAAGATACTTATGATCAATATACCTACGTCTATCGTGATGATAAGCAATACATTGTCTATCAAGAAATCAGTGAGATTGAAATACCCAATACGCGTGAGAGCTATCAGTTAAACGCTTGTCCATTCTTGGCATTACGAATGGTCCCCCAAGACGATGAAGACTATGGACGATCATACGTAGAGGAGCACATTGGTGACCTTACTTCCCTTGAACGGTTAAGTAAATGCATCACGGATGGCTCTGAAGCGGCTGCACGTATTCTCTATCTCATAGCCCCTAACTCAACGATTACACCCAAGCAGCTTGAGAAAGCCGAGAACGGTGCAATCTTGAGAGGCAAAGCAGAAGATCTCAGCACGCATCAATTAGAAAAGTATGCTGACTTTCGAGTAGCTAGAGAAGAGATAAACGAAATCAAACGTGATCTATCAGCAGCATTCTTAATGAACACCTCGGTGACACGGAATGCAGAGCGTGTTACAGCAGAAGAAATTCGCTTTCTAGCGGCTGAGTTAGAACAAACGTTAGGTGGTGTATACACAAGTCTTGCAATGGAGTTTCAACTCCCCCTCGTTCGTTTCAAGCTGTCCCGTTTAAACAGTGAATTTACAGACTATGGCGACATAACCAGTCTGAAACCCAAGATCATCACAGGTGTGCAATCGCTGGGTAGGCTTCAAGATATTGAAAAAATCAGAGCCTTAGCAGAATTGCTCACACCCTTTGGGCCTGATGTTGTCTCTCAATACATGCACATAGATGAATTTATAGCGCGCACAGCCGCAGCGCTTTATCTCGAAACGGAAGGCTTAATTGTCTCACCAGAAGAACGCCAACAACAATTAGCAGAACAACAACTAGCACAGCTTGGACAGCAAGTTGCTCCCGACATGTTAAAAGAAACCATGAACTTAGCAAAAGGAACTTAATGCAAAATTACTTTTTAATAAATGAATTTACCATTGAAAAACAAATACCCACTGAAGTAGCCGACAAAATCCAACAATATCATATCAATGTTATGAACCCTATTCGTGAAGCTTTTGGAGCACCGATAAAGGTTTCGCAACACTCAGGCTACCGATCAAAAGAAACCGAACTGAAGCTTGGCCGTTCTGGAAACTCAGAACATTGTTTCGAAGGGAAAGGCGCAGCCGACTATACTACGCCAGATGACTTGCTGAGTTTAGGCAAGCTACTGCTCAAACTAAGCCCCTATACCCGTATTTGTTATTACCCCCATCAAGGATTTTACCACTGTGACTATAAAGCCAAATCAAGAGAAACCTTTATATGCACAGATGGTATCAACTGGAAGCGAGCTGAACTCTAATGGATATTGAACATGAACAAGCGCACCTCGAAGATGACCTCGAAAGAGATCTTAGCATTGGCGATCAGCAAGGAACTGAAGATTCGGAACAAGAATCAGATCAAACTGAATCAGACACTGAGAGCCGTTCCAAAGATAACGAAGACTACAAAGCCAAGTATGAAGAACTGCAACGTAAGGAAGCAGAACGAGAAATCTTAGGCCTCTTCGGCGATGAAAATGGTTATCAGGAGGTTACCAACTGGGCGTCAGAAAGCCTGAGTGAAGATGACGTTAATCTTTATAACGCTGTAATGGAAGAAGGTACTAACCAGCAACGTCTATTTGCTGCTCGTGCTTTACAAGCCATGCATAAGCTGGCCTCGTTAGAAGGTAACAATCAAACATCCAATGCAACCAATCTTCCACAACCTAAACTCAATGCACCTAGAGCACAACCCTCTAGGGTAGGCTTTAAAACCCAAGAAGACATGATCAAAGCGATGAGTGATGAACGTTATCACTATGACGATGCATACAGATTGCAAGTAGAACAAAAAGTCGCTTATTCAAATTTTTAATATAAGGAAACCTTAAACACTCCATGTCATTTCCAACAACACAAATAGTTTCTCGTACAGGCCAACATAATAATCAAGGCGATTCGAGAGCTGGATTTTTAAAATTATTCTCAGGTGAAGTATTAACGGCTCACCGATCTCAAAATATTGCTTTATCTCTAACTCGAAAGCGGACAATAAAAGAAGGGAAATCTAAAGTTTTTCCAATGATTGGTAGGAATACAGCTTACTATCATAAGCCTGGTGATCTCATACAGGCTAGTCGCATACCAGGCGCTGAAAGAACGATCACTATTGATGACGTTGCAGTGGCTCCTGTCTTCATTGCTGATATTGATGAAGCTATGAACCACTTTGATGTGCGTAAGGAATACTCCTTTCAAAATGGAGAAGCTTTATCTGACATTATCGACTATAACATATTTCGCATGGTAGCAAAGGCAGGCCTCATTGCTTCTGTTGAGGATATGAAAGCCGCAGGTTTAATGCCTATCAAAGGCCAGATTTATACTGAACCTGTGAGTTTTAAAGCCGCTGGTGATGAGCTAGATGGCCAAAAAATCTATGATGCAATCTTTGAAGCTAAATCCCAACTAGATAGAAAGAAACTCAAGGCAGGTAAGTTCGTGTGTGTATTGCCGCCTGATCAATACAACGCACTATTAAAAATTAAGAACATTGATACGTCTCCCTGGATGCATAGGGACGTAGGTGGTGGAGGTAGTGTCTCACAGGGAGTTGTGCCAACGATTGGTGGTATTCGCATCTTAATGTCTGCCAACTTACCTAGTGAAAATGAAACCGAAGGCCTTATTGATACACCTGAACCCCTGCTCGATACGGAAATCGGCTCTGGTAATCAAGCTAAATACCGTGGTGATTACTCTAAAGTGGTAGGGATTATTTTTGCAGACCCGGCAGTGGGTACATTGGAACGTTGGAACATCACCAGCAAAATCGTTGATGAACCTCTGCGCTTTGGTACAACGCTCTTATCCTATCAACTCGTAGGCCATGACATTATCGAACCTGAATTCGCTATTACCCTTCTAAAACAATAAATCACACAGGCCCTTCGGGGCCTTTATAGGATACTCAATGAATGCGATAGAACCGACCACGCATCTATCAATTGTGAATGAGATGCTGATTGCGATTGGTGAAGCGCCTGTTAATCAAATCTCAGAAGGCTACAGTGATGCACGTAATGCTGAGCGTATATTGAATGTGACCTCAAAAGCAGTTCAGGCTGTGGGTTGGTGGTTTAATACAGAAGCGAACTATCCCTTACGCCCCAACGCTGAAGGGGAAATTAAACTGCCTAACACACTGTTAAAAGCAGACTTTAATAATCAACGATACGTTAAGCGAGGGCTTAGAGTTTACGATAAGGTAAGCTTCAGTTATCAAATTGGTCATGAGATCAAAGCCGATATCGTTAAACAGTTACCCATTGATGAAGTACCTGAAATAGCCTTAACCTTTATTAAACACAAGGCTATTAAACGCTTCCAAGAAGATACGTTAGGTTCCCCCTCATTATCAAACCAAGATAGCAGAGATGCGGATGAAGCTTATGAGGCTTTGATTGCTGCTGATGCTGAGAATCAAAATTGTAACTTGATTGATCGTATGCGTGTGAATGATGCGTACCAGTTCAGTCGTAATGGTTTATTCAGATTATGTTAATTTCTCAAAGTATCTCAAACCTGATTAATGGGGTATCCCAGCAAGATGCGAAGCTAAGGTTATCCACTCAATGTGAAGCTCAAGTTAATTGTCAAAACTCAGTGATTACGGGCATGGGTAAAAGACCTAATACAGTGAAGCTTGCAAAGTGCCCTGAGTTTCCAAGAGATAAAGCTTTCTTTGTTAGCGATATAGATCGAGATCAACGAGAGCAATATAAGCTGGTGATTACCGATGGCAAAATACAGGTGTTTGATAAAGTAACTGGGTTTTCCTATCCCGTGAAGCAGCCAGCCAATTCAACGTACCTCAAGTTTTATTCACAGCGAAACCCGCAAGCTCAATTTCAAACCTTAACCACGGCTGACACGACTTTCATATTGAATAAGGAGGTGTCGGTCACAGCTAAACACTAATATGCAAAGAACGACAATCACCTGCGTTGCCGCGCCATTGCCTGCTAAGGAATCGGATTATTACTACGAACGCTGCGGGCCTGAACACAACTGTTATGAGTACAAGATCAAGGGTCAAAGCTACCGTCGACCGATGAGAGACAAGACCTACCGAGATAAGTCTCTCTGGATTAGCAGCAGTGATCTGGCTGCCTGGCTTTCCAGTCAAATACGAGAAGCTTACCCGAGCTATCAAATCCAATATAAGAACAATCAAGTTATCGTGGAATACGATGACGATCAAAGCCTGTTAATAGAAGACCTTAGTCGTATTCATTTACTCAGCCATTCGACTCGAACCACAAGCAGCCGTGATGATTACCTTCCTCATGATCGAAATGGCAGGGGGTATCAAATACCATGAGTTTTTGCAGTGGTAACAGTCAACCCATTAATACACTGGTTATCAAGACTGAGGCAGTCTCGTCTGGATTTCAGCCCGGGCATACGCCTGATGGATTAGGCAATGGAGCTTGGAAAACCCCAAGCAGTAACCTAATCGAAAGAGGCTACCGAGACTCGCCTCAAGCCTTGGTCTTTATTAAGCAAGCCGATTATGCAACGGAATACAAAGTCACGCTCAATGGCTCTGAGTGCTCAATTAAAACACCTGAAGCAACCGAAGCCAGAGCACGCTCTGAGTTAGACACAATTAAGTTAACTAAAAATTTAAATAACGCTATTAATCAAAAGACATCATCTCATAGGTGTGTTGCTGAAGTCGTAGGACAAAGCCTTCACATTACGCCAAATGATGGTTTTGATTTTAGCTTTAGCGTGACAGATTCATTAAGCGGTCGAGCGTTAATTGGCATGAAGTACACAGCTAAAGACATAGCTGATTTACCCTTAGACGCTCCCAAAGATTACCCACTTAAAGTCATGGGTGACCCTGACAGCACTGAGGCAGCCTTTCATGTCCGCTTTGCTGCTGACGAACACTCAACCCGTGGTATTTGGGAAGAAAGCGTCGCACCAGGGTTATCGAATCATCTCGATGCGTCAACGATGCCTCACCGTTTAATCAGGAAACAAAGCGCAGAGCACATAAGTGAACAAAACCCATTAGGAATTTACTTTGAGTTCTCAGAAGCCCCCTGGGCGTCTAGGAGCGTAGGTGATCTCGATAGTGCACCTATGCCTAGCTTTGTCTCTACTCAAGATAGCGAAGCGCGTATACAGGTCAGTCGAAGCATTACCGCCATGGCTTACTTTAAAAACCGACTGGTACTAGCGACGGATGAAAATATCGTAGCGTCTGAATCAGGCAATTACTTTAATTTCTTCCCAACTTCGGTAGTTACCAATTTAGACAGTGACCCTATTGATATAGCCATCAACACGGAAGACATTGTCCGCATCAACCACTTAGAAGCCACTCAAGATGAACTCTTATTATTTTCAGACAAGAAGCAGTTTGTATGCAGAGGTGCTGACGTATTCTCGAACGAAACCGTGCAAATCAACCCAGCGTCCAGTTATGACCTAGATGTGAACGTTAAACCGATGGCAGCGGGTGAGGTGTTATTCTTCGTGAATGAACGTCGTAACTTCTCAGCTGTTTGGGAATACCGCAATCGTTCTGATGGTGTACGTTGGGAAGCCGTTGACGTTACTCAGCATGTGCCCAATTACTTACCCAAGAACATCAAACGCATGGCAGCCAATTCTACCCAGAATGCTTTGTTTATGATTTCAACGGATGAGGATGGTACAGCTAAGAATGAAATCTACGTCTATGACTTTCTCTGGCAAAACCAACAACGAGTGCAATCGGCTTGGCATCTATGGACCTTAGCGGGTCGAGTGCTCGATATTCACCTGCAAGAGAATATCCTGCATTTAACATTGGATTACGGCAAGCAAGGCGTTTACTTTGAAGAGATTAATCTGCAATACGATGCTCTACGAGAAGAGCTTGGGCACCCAGTCTATCTTGATCGTATAGAAGAAGTCACCGGACAGGCTATTGAACTGACTGATGATGACCCTAGGGAAATTCATCATTTTCAAAAGAGGGCCTTTGTTGGCTTTCCTTATGAACAGCGTTACGTCTTTTCAAAGCTTTATCTAAGACAAGACAATCAAGCCATTACCAGTGGCCGAACTCAGGCTAGAAACCTTGCTCTATCCTACGCTGACTCCAGTCACTTCGTGGTGGAAGTCTTTGTCGATGGAGTAAAAGAATCTCGTTATAAAGAGTTTAACGGCCGCACCATTGGTTCTGCTTCCAACATCATTGGCAAGGTTCCCATTTCAACAGGTACTTTCACCGTGCCCTTACTTAGCCGCACAGACAAGCTACAAATTGTAATCAAGAATCAGTCTGTATTGGATGCTCGAATCCAATCTGCACAACTCGAAATGTTTCACCATTCAAGGAGTCGAAGAATTAATTAATGTATAATATAGAGAATAAAACCTTAAAAACAAAACTGTCTGAGTATAGCTCTCATCATCATATTAAAGACATAGATACAATTTCTAAAAACCTACGTACAGGCTTTGCTGAAGAAGCCTCTTTTTGGGGTTCACCTGAGTATATGATTGCAGAGTCAGTGATGAATTCTACTGAAGTTAGAGTCCTGTATTTAAATGATGAACTCTATGCAGTCTTTGGGATAATAGAAAGCAAAACCCCTGATGAAGCTTACCCCTGGATGATGGTTTCAAACGTTAAAGCGAATGCTCAGCAGATTAAATTCATCCTGTCTGAGGCTTCAATGTATCTCACTCTTTGGTCCAAGCGATTTGGTAGTTTAATTGTATACCCTTGGGAAAAGAACGAAGCCGGTATTAAGTTTTGCAATGCCGTCGGGTTTGAAGAAAGTAGAGTCCTAAAAACAATAGAGGGATACAACGCCATGTACGATATCAATATGAAACTCACTCCTATGATTTATCACTTGCATTTATGACAGGTACTTATACCACAGCAGCCTCAACAACCGGCAATCCCTACATGATTGCTGGTGGGGTTGCTCTTGATCTTTATACAGCAACACAGCAAAAAGCAGCTCTAGAGCGATACAACAAGCAAGTCAGAGACTTTGAAGTTATTAAGCTGGCGCTGGAAAACACGCAAGCTAATCAGCAACAAGCTCATTTAGAAGACCTAGCCGCTGATGAAAAGTTTAGCCTACAAATACAGCAGCTAAAACGGATTGATCGTGTGCAAACGTCTTCAGGTGAAAATGGAGTAAGAGGGCCAGGAATTCAACGTGTAGTAGGTGCCTTACTTTCAGAGGGTAATCGAGCACTAGGCATGGTTGATAACAACCTAGAAAGCAGCCGTACTGCATTAGCTCTAGGTAAGAAAACTCGACAACGAAATATTTCTATGCTGATTGATAATCTAGAACAATACGATGAGTCCAATTTCCTTCGGCCACTTTACATGGCTGGGTTTGGAACCATTGGCGGCATGCTTGCAGAGTCTAAAATGAAGGAGAAAAAGAATGCCAAGAATAATGGCTGATGGTTTACAAACTTCTTCAATCAGTAAGCGTCAGTACTTTGGAGACCGTAGTCGTATCAATGCCAGTGTTTCTGCTTCTAAAGAACCCACGGGTGTTGGTAAAGCCCTCTTAGAAGTCACAGGACGGGCGTTTAATCATGGGGTTGAGGAATTCAATGCCTCTTCTGCTTTTGAAGCTCAGGCGGCTTTAGATGATGCTCAGAGACAGTTCAATGAACAAGTTCAAAACAACCCTGACATAAGAGCATTAAGCTTTGAAGAGCGTTTAAGCAATCAGGACATTGATTCATTGCTAGACCTCAGTAAGGTCAATAATCCACTACTGGCTAAGAAAACACGAGAGCAGTTTTTACGTGAAGCTCAAGGCATCACTCAAGCTCACAACCGACAATATCAACATGAGCAAGTCATTGACAGTTACCGAAAAGCATTAAGACAGACAGCCCTTAGTTTATTTGATCAATCGGCGAATGCTCAAGACATTAACCAGGTCATGGGGAATCTAAAAGACTTAGCTGAAGGCGAAGGCGTCTCCCAAGCTGAGTTTTTAGATTTAGTCATGGAAACCCAAAGCCATGATGAATTTATTAAGGCTAAGGAAGACAACAATGTCTTAGCCCAATGGGCTCTTGATAATGATATGGGCGGCGAACTCTATCAGCAAAAAGCTCGATTACTGATTGATAAAATAGACCAACTCAATGGCGTACAGCGTAACTTAAAAATCAATGAATACGAGCTGGCGTTCAATCAGAAATACGGTAATCCTTCTGATATTCCTGATGCTGAGTTTGAAGAATGGGCAAGGCTTGGTATTGAACAGGATGGCTTAACACCTGGATTGGTTGACTCATGGAGAGATGAACGCTTAAGACGCTTTGGCCAAAAGGTTGAGGAGCAGATGTCAGATGCAGCTTATTATCAAGGCTTAGCTACGGCACCAAATTTAGGTTTCTCAGATAAAGCCATACAAAGCTCCTATCAAAAGAACTACCAGGCTCTACAAGAACAATTTGGTGATGAGATTGGCACAGCGCTGCATATGGCCTATGTGAAAAAGAATGGTCAACCCGATAAAGCTTTAAACCGTCATATTCAAGCAGGGCTAAATTGGTTTAAACAAGGTTCGCTCAATTTCACAACCACTAAAGGCCAATCACTCGAAGCTGACAGTATGCCAGAGCATGCACAATTCTTATTAACCCATGTTCCAACATTGGTAGAGAGTGGTTATGTGTCTACGCTTCCAAAAGAAACTAGTGATCGTATTGAAGCAATTTACGCGTTATCCGATGGAACGGCTATTGATACCGCCACAGCCGCTACGGTGGTTAATCTAGATGAAGCTCGTTATGAAGAATCATTATCCTTCTACCGGACAGAGCAAAACCTTGGAACCTTCAGAGATGAACTAAAATCCGCTTTACAGAATATGTGGGTGGCCGATGAGATTCCAAATGTTGAGCCTCTATTAAAAGACTCTGTGAGATTAGCCTCTATTCTGATGGGGAGCGGCTTAGTGGGAACAGAACAAGAGGCCCGTGATAAAGCCATCGAGTTTATCCAAGACAAATGGGTAAATGTTAATGGTGTGCCTGTTCGTAAAACTTCAAGCTTAGATATAAATAATGCGCAACGATCAATTGACTTTGTTAGAGAGCAGCA
>CANMOZ010000040.1 GCA_947499545.1 uncultured Saccharospirillaceae bacterium | reverse complement strand
AGATTTTCATAATCGCCGCCTTTACCCAGCAGGATTGTGTTTTCTTCTTTTTCACCTGAGAGCATGTAGTGATCTGGATTTTTATCAGCTAGGCGTTTAATCCAGCCGTAATTCAAATCCTGGCCTAGGGTATTGGTTCTTGGCTTGGATTCCTCTTGAGCACCTTCGCCGTACCAGCCTATGGTTAAGCGATCTAAAGCAATCTTTTGATAGACCATGGTCATGTAGCGTTGAAAAAAATCTTTATAACGCGCCCAGGTATCGAGCGTTGCGTACTTAATGCCGACGTCGAACTCGGTGAGGTGCGCTTGCCAGTTGGTGGCTGACATATCGCCTAGCCATTTGGGGGTGCGGTCGTTTTTTTCAGTATCCGTGCGTTTGGCAATCATGCCTCCGACTTGCAGCAAGATGGCCTCGCCCTGCATATCGACAACGCTTTCAGAGGTGATGCGGCTTAAAAAATTTTCTTGTTCGATGATGGCATTATTGAGAGAACGCGCACGGGGTGGGTCAATGCTGAATTGTTTTTCAACACTGCCGACGCTATAGCTTTCAGCCATTTTAGTGCAGAGCTTGTTATATAAGAGGCGTGTTTGATTTTCCATGGTCCTATATCCTTGTTAACAATCGAATTCCTGAGCCGAATCTAACCCCAAGCTTTAAATGACTTGGATATCAGCCTCGCCGGTGTTGTCATCGAAGTCTGTGCTGGGCGCAGCTGAGCTGAGTTTTTCAAACGCGGCTTTCATTTCATTAAAATGAGAGCCCAGCGTTTGCAGTTCTTTTTTAACGTCTTCGAATTCGGCGCTTGGTTGATTAGGCGCAACTTCATCCTGTGAGCTGTTGCCCGTTGGCTTTATATCCGGCTGAGTATCGGAACCCTTTTCGAGTTCGGTATTGGGTTTAGCGGCTTCCATTTCTTCTTTAATGACAGTTCTTAATTCTTCCAAGGTGAAAGGCATGGTTTCATTCTCCGTTGAAGGGTCGGCTTCGGGTGTGACCTGGGGCTCTGCTTCAATACCAGCATTGACACCCAAGGCTGTCCCTAGACGGTTAAAGGTTGAGTTTTTGTGAAAAGGTATATGCTCAGCTTCGAGTTTCATGGGAGTAGAAAAGGAGGGTTTTCTATCTTCTCTAGAAAACTCAATACGATCAGTGCCCAGCGAAGCAGGCATGTCAGTCAGCGCTAATCCACTTAAATAGGTTTTATTGGTAATTGGGAAATTAAACTCCAACTCACAACTGGTGTGCAGCCATTGCTTTTCCTGATTAAGTTCCAATAAAAACCGATTGGGTACAATGCGGACTTGCAGGGTTTTCTTTTTATATTTTTGACTCTCAGATAAACGTACCTCAGCAACGCGACCATAACGCATCCCGTTTTGAAAGTGTCTTCCGTTTATGCTGGCCTCGTACAACTCTGGATCATAAGTTTCAGCGATATCAATGAGCCACTGCTCTTCGATCGCTCTCCCGTCTACGGACTCTCCTTCCATTAACACGGTAATCCAGTCGCTGATTAATTGAGTCATTGCCTTTTCCAAAACATCAATAAAGTGATTTGAGGCCTTGACAGTAATCCCTTAAAAAAATAAATACGAGTGGATTTTATTCGATAAAGTTATCTCTAAAACTCTTAGATTTATAGAGAGAATTAAATCAAGGGAAATCCGAATAAAAGGCTTTAGACTGCAAAAAAATGATTAATTATGTGATGCCATGCTTTATTCCAATAAAGAACGCGAACAGGTGAAACATTCCTATTTGTCACA
The DNA here is from genome assembly GCA_947499545.1 of uncultured Saccharospirillaceae bacterium. Taxonomy (GTDB): domain Bacteria; phylum Pseudomonadota; class Gammaproteobacteria; order Pseudomonadales; family Oceanobacteraceae; genus CANMOZ01. The sequence goes on along the minus strand of CANMOZ010000040.1, from coordinate 13,403 downwards.
AATCCCGGTGCCGGTGATCGCCAACGAAACCGGCATAGCCAAACGCACCATATACCACTGGATTAAGCTTTACGATTGGGATGAGTTGCCACAATACGAAAACGTCGAACAGGTATTGGATAAGCTCATCATCAAGAAACTGAAAAGCAAGAACCTTTCACTTGACGCTGTTGAAATGATTGAGCGCTTACAAGCAGCAAAAGAGCGTGAAATCAAAATGCAGCAGTTACGCGAAAAGTCTTTAAATAACGAGCGCAGACAAAACAAGAAATCAAATACAGGTGAACAAGACAATAAAGAGCATTCAGGAAGTACAGGGACCAAAAAGAACAAATCTAGAAAGACCTTAGCCTTGCTGAGCGAATCGGAAATCTTAAGCGCCTTTAAAGAAGACTTGTTCCAGTATCAACTGGATTTATGGGATTCGCATAACCATAGAACCCGTCACATCCTAAAAAGCCGTCAGATAGGCTTAACTTGGTATTTTGCTAGAGAAGCAGTGACCAATGCGCTATTAACAGGTGAAAATCAAATCTTCTTGTCGGCCTCTAAAAATCAGTCCGCTATTTTTAATGGTTATATTAAAGACTTTGTAAAAGAGAAATTTGGCGTTGATTTAAAGGGGACTGAAAAGGTCAAGGTGCCAACCGCTAAAGGCGAGGCGGTATTATCATTCTTGAGTACGAACTCCAGTACCGCCCAGGGATACAGCGGCCACCTCTATGTTGACGAATGCTTCTGGATTAATAATTTTAAGAAGCTCAAAAAAGTGGCCAGTGCCATTGCCAGTCACAAGCAGTGGCGTAAAACCTTTTTCTCAACGCCCAGCACAAAAACCCATGAAGCTTATTCGTTATGGTCAGGGTCCGATTATAACGAGGTGGCCAGAGCGCGTGGTTTAGTAGAACTTGTCTTACCTGATAACAAAGTGCTCTCTAAAGGCTGGGTCGGTCCCGATACGGAATACCGCAAAATCATCACCATCCACGATGCGCTGGACGGGGGCTGTACGCTCTTTGATTTGGATCGTCTGCAAATTGAATACACCCCAGACGACTTTGCGCAGTTATTTGAATGTCAGTTTATAGATGACAGCCTAAGCGTCTTTAGCCTTAACCAGCTACTGGCCTGCGCAACAGAAGATACCCGCTGGATGGATTACAAGCCCAATGCTCCTAGGCCATTTGGGAATAAACCCGTATGGGTTGGCTATGACCCCAGCCGTTATCGGGACAGTGCTGTGATCAGTATCGTGGCACCCCCCAGTTCCCCAGGCGGTAAATATAGGGTGTTAGAGGTCATTACCATGCATGACACCCCCTGGAGCGATCAGGCAGACCAGATAAAAAAGATCACAGAGCGCTACAACGTTGAGCACATCAGCATTGACCGCACAGGGCCAGGGCTTGGGGTCTATGAAGCGGTTAAAGAGTTTTACCCCTCAGTGCAAGGTCTGCATTACAACCCAGAGATTAAATCCAGACTGGTCCTTAAAGCCCAAGACGTCATCATTAATAAACGCCTGGTCTGGGGAGCAGAGCACAGTACCATTCCTCAAAGCTTCTTAATGATTAAAAAGATCGTGACAGGTCACGGCATCAGCTACCAAACCTCCCGTGATAATAAAAACGGCCACGCTGATGCTGCTTGGTCCATTATGCACGCCCTCTTTAAGAACGGTCTTAAAACCGATAATGCCCCTAAACCCAAGGTTGTTTTTTCTAAGGAATACTCATGAGCAGAAAAAAGAATAACTCAAAGCGAGAGCCTATGATGTTTAGCTTTGGTGATCCAGAGCCCGTATTAAATAACAGCATCACCCAAGCCCTGGGTTGCTTCTATAGCGACTGGCAAAAATACTATGAGCCTCCAATCAGTTTCTCTGGATTGGATAAGATGACCCATGCAAATCCCTATCATTCAACCAGCATCTTTTTTAAACGCAATCAGATGGTCAAGCTCTTTAAACCCAACAGCTTGTTAAGGCTGACTGACTTCCATCGTTTGGCTTTGGATTATTTAACCTTCGGGAATGCCTTTGCGCTTGCGGTGAAGAACTACCTAGGGCACATCATCCGCTTAAGGCATATTCCAGCGCTCAATATACGAAGGGGAAAAGACAATATTTATTATCAGATTAAGCAGGGAAGTTATGAACCCGTGCCCTTCAAACGAGGGGAAGTGCTGCATGTGATGACCTACAGCACCGGTCAAAGCCTTTACGGAGTCCCCGAATGGTACAGTGGTTTGCACTCAGCTTTATTGAACTCAGAGGCAACTCTTTTTAGACGTCGTTACTATAAGAACGGTGCACACCTTGGTTATATCCTCTTTACCAGTAGTCCTGATATTACACCCGAAATAGAGAAAATGATTACGGAGCAAGTTTCTAAAGGAAAAGGCGTTGGTAACTTTAAATCCATGTATATCAACCTTCCCAATGCGAATGAAAAGGCGTTGCAGGTGATCCCAGTGGGAGATATTAATCAAAAGGACGAATTCGAGAAGATCAAAAATATATCGGCTGACGACGTGATTGTTGCGCATCGAGTACCCCCGGCCCTTGCCGGTGTTAAACCCACAAATACGGGTGGCTTCGGGGATATTGAAAAGATCGACAGCGTTTATCAAAAGAACGAAGTGATTCCCTTAACCTTGCCGTTTTTAGAATTAAACGATCAATTGAAGAGTTCTCAACGGATTGAGTTTAATAAACCGAACGGCACTCTTTAAACTCTAAAGATTCTAATTGTTTTACAAGAAATTATAGAAATAATGCGTGAATTTAAGCGGAAAGTTTAGATATTTATAACTAATACAGATAAAATAGAGGTTTCATCTGAATGGAAATCAAAGCGATGAGAATCCTATGCCCTTCCTGTCAGCACACCATGAAAATCTTAACGTCCAAGCAAATCAGCTCTCAATATAGGGAACTCTTCTGTGATTGCGAGAGTTTAACCTGTGGTGCAAGAGCGGTAATGAATGTAACGCTGTCCCACTACACAAGGCCCCCAGAATCCGATTATAAGAAGATGATCAGCAACTACATTGCTAACCTAACACCCAGTGAACGCAGGCAAATATTGCTGGATTTACAAGAAGGTAGAACTGAATCGGATGTATTAAACTAGCTGTTTCGTATAAGGGACAGAGAGTCAAGACAGACCGCCTGAATAGGCGGCCAGTAGGTTGGTTAGTTTACAGATGCTAACTCTTTTTTTACTTTTGAAAGTTCTTGCTTCGTTTTTTCGAGTTCTTCGATGGTTAATAGGAATTCATCGAATTGGGTTCTCAGCCAATCCTTTTCAAGCTTTCCTATCGTGCATTCTTTCTCACTTGCAAGCATCATCATAAAAAGTAGCATGCCCTTTTTTTCGTTTTTATCTTCTGTATTCATACAAAACATTCCTTGCATATATAAATTTTTCTGCATAGTAGGGCCCATTGCAGAGTGCCATATTAATGATTGAGCCCTGACGTTCAATGCCTAATTGATATATTTCTGCATATTTTTGCAAATTACCGCAAAAATGAAGCAATTCTACGAAAATGGGACTTCAATATGCCGAGACATCGTTTCAAAGAGAGAATTGATTTCTCGGATTTCATCTTTCGTGAGTTTGCTTTTATAAAGTGCTATTAAGCTTTTGCGGGTAAAATCCATCATGTTTTGTATGCGATTCATCTCATGTTGTAATCCAAACTCTCCATAAATCACATGCAGACTTTGCACGGTGAAGCTTGAACCATCATGAGCGGGTAAGGTGATGGGCAAACCTAAATCTAAGTAACTGGTCTGTTGTTCTGAAAGGATTAAAGACTGATCGGAATGAGTTGATTGCTTTGTGCAATTTTGAGCAGCCATAAGATGGCCTCCTTTTGTGTTTAATTATTTACGGTTACCAGGTCATTAGGCTGGTAGCCGGGTGTCAAATGAGCCACAAAAGATGCTCTGGGCCTATTTCCCTTACAGGTATTTTATTACGCCTCTCCACCCGACCATATAGGGTCGAAATACGCCTATTATGGACGTAAAAAAACCGCGAGTCTATCGGGTGCGGTGTGCCGCTTTTGTGTTCATTACCGATTAAATTAGATACCCCTTCAGAAAAGATCAAGCGACCATCCTTGCCTTGGATGTTTTATTGAAACTTTCAATAATTTTTTTGGCTTTATGAAAGCCTACATGATGCCTTTTCATTAGGGCTCGAATGGTTGGGCCTTCTGGATAAACGCCTGTATTGATTTCTTCCTGTAATAGCTTTTGATGATCAGCAATGCCATGACAGCAAATGAGGGTGGGTTTTGTGGTGGTGTTATTTAGAGAAGCGTTTTTAACAGTAGCGCTATTGATAGCATTGCTTGCAGTAGAAGCGCTTTTAGCGGGAGCGTTATCACTGTTAGCGCGCTTGAGCGTAATGGGTGCTTTTACTGGCAGCGGTGTTACTGCTGATACTTCTGGTGCTTCTGCTGAGATAGCTGGCTCAGTGGGTGTTTTTACGGGTAGCACTTTAGGGTTTCTAAGAGACGCAAACCCCAGTAACGGGCAGAGGTCTATCAGTGCTGCCAATATCACCCAGAGTCCCCAGCGAAGCGCGTTATTCTCAGAAGCCAAGGATTGGCCGCTATTTTGAGGAACGCTTTTGATGTTCTTGAGCATGGCCAGTGCTTTAATGCGCTGCTCATCCGCTTGGGCGGCTTCCTTTAATCGCTCACCTGCGCGCCAATGATTGCCGGTGTTTCTATCAAGAACGGCCTGCTTTCGTAAGGAGTTGGCCTGGTTTCCAAAATCTTCTAGCAATTGAGTCACCAGCTGGTGTTCTTGGGTGCTCTTAAGGGAAATCTGGTGCTGCTCTTGATAACGGGTTTCGAGCCAAGCAGCGGTTCCTGCCACTGATATTCCCAATAACAGCGTTATTAGTAGAAACACCCCTGTTGCTAGGGCCCGTCGTTTCTGGTGTAGATGCTCTTGAAAGACTCCAACCAATAAAAACTGGCTGGCGACCAACCCTGCCCCCGTGACAGCGGCTATCTGCTGGTCTAGTTCCGTCTGAGCAAATCCGGTAAAAAGTGCAATTTCGCAGGTGATAGAGACAGCCGTTAAGGCCAAAGATGAGGCAATTAAGCCAACATTGAGAGCGGGATTCATACAACACCTTCCTGTATGGATTTCCTGTATAAAGGTTTAACTACACTTAAAATGCTGACGAATAAACTCTGATCTTCCTCTCATGTAAAATGATGGTTCTGGGTTATTTATGACTGAACTATGCCTGGGTCACCATGGATGGTGGTCCGAGACGAGCCCGGTCGACGTCAGCTACTGAGCGCCACGGACATTTGGTCATGTATGCCTTGTGGCGCTCTACCTCTTGCTATCTCCTCAGATTCTCTTTGAACAATTAAGCCAACTTCGTAACGAATATTCATACAGTTCTTCCCTCTGTACGTATCTTCTGGTGGTTTGTCTAAACTGGTAGATACCAAGGCCGACTGGCAATTTGGCCTTGGTACTCTTCATGAGCTTGGGCGCACGTTGCAGTTTTCCCCCATTCGTCAACGTTGCGCCCCTTTTTATCTCCCCGGTTTCTATTCATTGCTTATTTAAGAAAGAGTGCCCTAGAATCAGGGCACCCTAACTAAGCCAGTTGGTGTGTCTCTGTGTTCTCTCGACATGCCTCCTTGCCTTGGTCAGTGGGTGATAGAGCATCTGGAGACGATGGCCGCATACCTTTACTCCAGGTGCTCGCTTCTGCGATTAATGACTGCTGTACGGCTTCCGGTTTATCAGGCCGCGTCAGTTCTTCCGGCTGAAAAAACAATTCCTTATTACTGTTGATTGGTGTCACCCCGTAGTACTGATTTAAAAGGGTGGTGACTTTCCCCGTCCGCCGCTTGGCTTCATCTGAGTGCTTGGTATAGCTGTCGTAAAAGTGGACAAACTCCCCAAGCTTGAAGGTTCTTCTATTGCTCACGGAGCACCTCCTCTAGTTCCTGTAAATTGATTTTTCCTTCACAAAAGCGGATCACAGAATGGGTGGTGTTAAGGCTTAAACGCGGCACAAAATGTTCAAGCTCTTTTGCGCTGTTATAAATCTTGCGCTTACCCTTTTTCGGGTGGAATTCAAGCGGGTATTCCAGACCATGATTTTCAGCGGTTTGAAGCGTTGCCCACATGCTGATGTGATTCCATAACCATACGTAATGTCGGTACAGCACAGTTTTTACTTGATGGATATCCGCTTCGGCTTGCTTAATCTGTTCTTCGAGCGTCATTGTTCTTCATCCTTGTTATTGTCAATGTCAGCCAAGGCTTGATCGATGGCTGCGAGTTCTTGTTCGACTTTATTAATCGCTTCACCAATAAGATGGGTCGGCGAGTGGCCTTGGAGCTTGTGTAATTCCAGTAGTTTGTAAGCTCGTTTCACTTCCAGCTGGTCACGTTTAGCAATATTGGTTTTCATAATCGGTTTGCTCTTGGCGCATGCGCTGATAACTTTCGTTAAAGGGATAGGGCCAGTTATTAGATTCATAGCCCCAGCCGTTTTGCTCAGCCTTCGCCCATAAGTTATCCAAATGATTCAGGCGAATACTGGCCTCGACCTTATCCGCTTCACTCGGGCCGATCAGTCTTTTTAATTGCTCGATTGAATCGGCTTTTTGAATCGCCAGGAGTAATTGCTCAACACTTAACGAACTCATGCAAATTCCTCCTGGTGTACGCTTTGGGTGTAGGGATTTCTTGGGTAAATCAGTGGCTGCACGTAGGCAATGTGGGGCAAACAATTATCAAAGATGCTGTAAGGCACGGTGGCAGCGGGCAGGATTTTCATTTCATGCACATCACTGAAGACTTCAATCATGATCTGAAAAGGCGTAATCCCTTGGCCGCTGTCATACAGGTCTCGTTGTTTCATGCCCACGGCCCAATACAACCCCGGCTTTAGGTTGGGGTGCTCATGATTAAAAGGGGTCCATTCACCATCGAGGGGGGTGGCTTGATTTTCCCGGTTCACTCTTTCTGACTGCTTTGCACAGCTTCCTTCATCGTTTTGGCTGTTTTGCGCTTTTATTGTTGGTTTTTTCATCGTTTATGGCCTCCTTGGCCCTTTTTTGCAGGTTTCCCACTTCCCTAGGGGGGTGGGGGTCTGAAAACAGTGAACTTTGTGAACCGCCCTTAAAAAGGTAGGTTAAGTTGCTGTTTTCATTGGGTTTTCTCGGTTCACTGATTTTTGAACCCGATTGAACCCATTTTTAAAAAGTCAGTACGGTCCTGGCCTAGCGGCCGTTTTTGGGTTCAGCGGGTTTTGCACTTTGGTATTGCACCGGTTCACTCTGAGTTCACTTTTCTTTGAACCGAAAAATGCTTGTAACTGCCTGTATTTATTCATGTTATTTCCTTATCTAATCTATGGTTCACAAAGTTCACTGTTTTTTAACCCCCCCCCTAGGTTTTGCTGTCTTTGTTGAATATCCAGCAGAACCTTGTGCGTCCATCGGGTAATAGTTGGCTCTTTACATTGCCCTTACGGATAAACTTGTATCGTCTCGATAGGGGTAACTGTTGCTCTAGAAGGGCGTAATCCACTCTGGGTAAACGCATCTGGTTGCAGGTGCGTTCAAAGTCGACCAGTTGAATAGCAATGAGGTGATCGTTTTTGCTGTGGTTAAAGAGAATTCTTTTAACCGAGTCATCAAAATTATTATCACTGAACTCGTTGTAGGTGTCGTAAATATCCCAGAAGAGTTTTACATTGGGCGGGTCATTCGATAGACGTTGCTCTCGACTTTCAGCGCGTCCCTTAAGGTAATCAACCTGTGCATTTAAGCGAGCAGGACTGAAGGCCTTATTATCAAACATCATGGGTAAGCAATGTGCCCAAGCAGCTACCTGTGAATGGTTTTTGATGAGGCGGCTTTGCATTTTGGGGAACTGAGCTTTGAAGACATTTTCCATTCTTAGAAAATGCTCGAAGTACGCATCCAGTAAGGGCTTTTCCATACGCAGGGCTTTATCCAAAAAAGCCGCGAGTTTTTGAACGGGCATTTGGAAGAGATGATTAGCCGCCGCAAAGGATTGATCGTTGTGATGCTCACGAGTGAAGTGGCAATGCACGATCCTTGATAGAAGTGCTTCCGACCCTTGAACGGTGGCATTTTGAGAAATACAGATGGCGCCTCGAAAAGGCTTCTCATCGGTCGTGGCGGAATTAGAACGAACCCCCATGGCCCGCACAATGCGGCCATTATAGGCGGTCTTTAATTCATCAAGATCAAACTGACTGCTGCGGTCATTTGAATCTCGATCGCCTTCGATTAACACCACCGGCATATTGGCTAACTGAACCAGCTTTCTAGCCCGGCCTGCCTTTGAAGATTTAGAAGGATCAAAGCCTTCTTCGTTGATGATCCCTAACGCGCGCCAAAGAATTTCAAGTAAGGTGGATTTACCTGCCCCCTGTTCACCGGTGAATTCCAAAAAAGGCCAGCTTTGTTGAGCGGCTCTGATTTGTTCGGCAAAGAGGGTTCCTAGCCACCAAGACAGCAATGCAATGCCTGCTTGATCAAAAGCCAGTGCATAAGCTTCTCCCCAATCCAAAAGGCCATCACCGGGGACCAGCTTTCGTTCTTTAAGTTGGGTTTTAAGTTTGTACTTAGCCGTGCACACATAGCCTTGGTCATTAACCGGAATGCAGCGCCCTTTGTGATATCCAAACTTAGGGAAGACATAGGTTTCGCTGTCGCGGTCGTATCCGATAAAAGGAACCGAGGTGACTTGGCAAGCTTTACGATCAAACCAAAGCTCATGGAAATGTTCGAGGTCAGTGGCAGAGCCTGAGAAGGTGCCACCGGCAGTACGGTTTAAAAGAGCTTTTTTGAGCGCGCTTGGGTTTTCCAAAACGGACCCCTCAAGCCCTAAAATCTGCTCAGGGTTGCCAGAGGCAAAGCGGACTCGAAAGCAATAAAATTGCTCATCCGTCAGAACGTCTCGTTCAAGGTAAAGAAACTGAAGTAAGCAGTTGGCAATACGGCGCACTTTTAAATGCGGAGAGACCGCTGCAAAAAGCTCCTTAAACGATTGCTCAGCTTCTCTGGCCCAAATCAATCCAAGGTCAGCAAGAGGTAAGTCGGACTTTTCTTTATCGTCTAAACGGCTGGCATAGAGAGCATTGCGATAGCCAAAGCGATGCACGCTGGAATGGGGATATTTAGCTAACTGCCAAAAAGCCGCTTCTCGGACAGAGCTGGCAAAAGCAACCGCCCCTTGCCATAAAGCATCATCGATTAAGCTCTGGTTTAATTTGCCAAGGCGCCACTCATCGTCCCAGTCTCGACCTGGTTCACCGACTGCGCAGCGAACCTTTTCCCCCATGCCTTCCACTTCCGCCTGGAATTTCTCCATGGCTCGCAGCCCTGCGGGATCATTATCAAAGGCCAGTACCCAAGTAATGTTTTTACCTTTGTGCAACTTAATAAAGTCGCGTGGCAAGTTACTGCTGGAAATGGACGCAATAACCTTGATGGGCCAAGCCAAGTCATCCGGGTTTAGATGCGTTAAAGCCGCACTTTGAAAAATACCTTCCGTGATAAAGACCCAATCGCCTTCTTCAATTTCTTGCTCGGGCGGTGTCCAACCCTTGTCTTTAAAATCACAGCCATAGCTGATGTGGGCTTTTTTACCGCCATTACGCTCAATGTCTTTGCGATCAATGATGCGCTCCCAGTAATGCTCTCCCCACAATGGAAAGCGAACCGTTAACACCTCACCAATGCGCTGCCGTTTTGCATTAAAAAGAGTGCGAATCCCTTTGGAATACCAACCGCTGACCTTAGTGGCTCGAAAGCCTCGGTTATAGGTGAGATAAGCCCTAGCCGGTGCGTCCGGATCATCCTCAGTCACCGGGAAACGTTCGGTTATGGCTTCAAAGAGTTCTGGATAGCGATCCCGAGTGTTTTCGGAATAATTACAATTGTTGGCTCGGTTGCAGCGGACAACCCAGGGTTTTTCCTTTGAGACAAAAACCTCTGGCTTACCACAGTCAGGACAGGTGCCCCCGGATAGGTATTTACCTTTTGATTTCTTAAAAGCGAGCTGCGGGTCTTGCTCTAGCTTGTTAAGTAAATCCAGCGCTAGAGAACTCATACACGTTCCTTCTTGAGTACGTTGGCTAGTTGCTCAGATAGCTCGGGGTCTTTCCTGCGTGCTACCTGTGGATTTTGTGCGGCTAACCAGTCAAGCAGGGCCTGCTTTGAGAAAACCATGTTGCCAAAGACGTAGATGGGTTCGGGAAAGTTGTTCGCTGGGATTTTGCGCATGCGGTCAAATTGAGACCGGCTAACTCTGAGAAATTCCCAGGTTTCTTGGCGGGTTAATAATTGATCATCGTTAGGAATATTGGATTGAAGATCAGTCGATTTGTTCACAATGTCTCTCCATAACATTGATGTTTTTATTGTTCGGGGGAATACTGGCTGACGGATTCGCCCCTAGGCTATAGAGCACTATGTGAGACCATCGCGTACCATGCAGGGCTATGCGGTTCTCACTTGTGTACTATGATTAAAACATTAGGCGGTCCCATATGATACAGTCAATAGACCAGGTGGGCCTATATATGTCAGATGCACAACAAGTCGCCTATAACTTTGAGACATTGCAGGATCGCGTGAAGTACTGCGCGGACCTTGTTGGCAACCCCAGCCGCTTAGCCACCATGGCAGGGTTGAGTCGATCTCAAGTGTGGCGCGTAGTGGAAAATGGATCAGAAGTGACAAGCGCAACGGCTGCCAGTATTGCGAAAAGTGCGGGTGTTGATCCGGGATGGTTGATCACTGGTGAAGGTGATCCGCACGAAGGAAATCATGGATTTAAAACACCACCCATTAAGCTTGTGCAGTTTGCAAAGGAAAATCTTTTCCCGATTTTATTTGATTCAGAGTTTTTTAAAGTTTCAATCAGTCAATCGCCTGATACCTGCTGTGCCTTTCAAGTACCTAGCAATGAACATGAAGTTTATCGAAAAGGTACGTGGTGCATCGTTGATGAATCACAAAAAGACAGCATGATTGATGGCGATTACTTAATTGAGTTTTCAGGTAAAACGCAGGTGCGTTACTTGGAATTTTTGCCAACGGGTGCGCTGAGAGTTCAGGGCAATTTAAAGCAAAAGGAATACGTGCTCACGCCTGATGAGATTTCCCTTATCAATATCATTGGAAAGGTGATTTGGTCGGAACTGCGCGAGTAATCAAGCAATAGCAGTACTTGGATGTAACGATGGCTAGACAGCGAATTTTAAAGGAAGGTAAACACTGGGTTGCTGAATTTCCGCATGATCCAGTAAAAGGCTGGGAAAAAAATAGACGAGGGATTCGAAGACGCATAGGTAGGCAAGACGAGTTCGAAGGAATGACAGAAGCTCTTATGATTCAAGAGCTAGAACGTCGTTGGTTTATTGCTGAGCGTAAATTACGAGATGAGCAATTATTAGCGCATACAAAAACAGAACGTAATCGGCGCGAGGCGAGAACCTTAACCGTTAGGGACGCTTCCCATCGATGGGAAAAAGCACTGGATGTTACCAATGCAGGACGAACCAAAAAACAATATCTATTAAGCCTCAACCATTACATAAAAGCCGTTGGTAACCATCAAGTATCCAAGTACTTTGCTGAATACGATACTGAGTTCAAACACTATCTAAAAACCTATACAAAATCCGATGGCACGGGTTTAAGCCCAGATACTCAGCAAAAACACATTCGCCAGGTGAACGTCTTTTTTAAGTGGGCATATGATCATGACATGACCACGAAGCTGATTAAAATGAAGGGCATTAAAGTACCCAAAAAAGATATGAAAACCCTAAGCATAGAACAGCTAGATGATGCGATAGGGTTTGCAACCACTAAATTAAACAAAAGCACCGACCATCGTAATAAGCTTCGTTATAAAAGCCTTGAAAGGGCCATGATGCTGGCCAGACATACGATCTTAAGAGCCGGGGCTATTTGGTCTTTAAAGCTTAAAAACATAGACCTAAGTGATAAAACCATCACGATTACAGCGGTACCTGAACTGGGTTGGGAACCCAAAGCCATGAAGTTCCCAATCAAACCCATCAATGAAGACCTGTTCGAATATTTAAAAAAAGACTTTGAAAGCAGAGACCCAAAAGAAATCTGGTATCTAGACAACGGGCAAGGTGAGCTTTGGCGGAAAGACAGCGGTGATCTTAGTCGCGAGGGAGCGGACTTTTTCAAAGAAATAGACTACCCCAAAATGAAGCCCTTTCATGAGGGCTTTAGGTCTACCCTCATCACTCACATGATTAATAATGGTGTACCTATTACAACGGTTCAGCAGTTAGCTGACCACTCTTCAATAGCCACCACACAAAGTTATGTTGATAGCAGACGCATACAGCAACAGGTTGCTGTGGATGCGTTAAGTAAAAATAAGCAGAATAAATAAAATTAATACAGGGTTAATATGGAAATAAATCACGATTCAAGAAAGGAAGTAGTATCTAATATAGTAACGCATACAAAAAATGGGGTGAATTCGTTATTTACATTAAAACTGGTTGTTACCATAGTCATGTTCATAGTGAGCATGCCAATTATAAGTCATTATTATTGGATATTTGAAACCAGTTACTTATCTGCGCTTGGCATTGATCCTGAAATCTTTAGCCGCCCAATTTTTTCAAGCAATACTATGAATGCGATCCTGTTTTTTACTAGCATTGTGCCGGTTATGTGGTCGATTGCTATCTTGCTATTAGGTTTTCTAATGTTTGTTTTGCTAGACGGTTTGTTCGAATCTACTTTGTCTTATAGGAATAACTCTAATGAAGCAATTAAGAGAAAATTTGGCAGGGCTTTGCGTATGCTTAGTAAAGCTAAATTTAATGGCGGTTATTTAAGTAGGTTGTTTGTTATTTGGTTTGTTTGCTCTTTGGGGTTTGTTTTTACTGCTTTATATGCTGCCAGCGTCCAATTTGTCCGGAATAAAGGTTATTCCATTGCTGAATATAAAATGTCAGGATATTTGAAAGAAAATCCGGATTGTATAGGTAGTTGGTCTAGAAGAGTTTCAGGATGCTATACCATTGAGGGAGTTGAAGGTGAAGATCATTATGTTGTTCTGAATAATGATACACATATTGTATTCTTTAGTAGAGAGTTAGTGGAAATAAAGGAAGGAGAAGAAAAGCTTGTTGCAAAGTTGCATATAAAAGAAAAGACTCCAAGTCAAAAATATGAAACCAGTAGAAGCTACAAACCACATGTTCCAAAAGTTGCTGCTGAATAGGCTTAATGAATCCCCCCGGGTTTGTCGGAGGCTAACTTTCTTGAGAGAATTAGCCCATGAACAAACGACCTGGATACTCCCC
>CANMOZ010000039.1 GCA_947499545.1 uncultured Saccharospirillaceae bacterium | reverse complement strand
GGCTTTTTTAGTTTTTGGGAAATTTAAAGCGCAAAAGCATATCGCTTCAATGCTTGGGACTTGCTCTACACCTCCTAAATCAATCAAATACTAAGCTGTATTCTCTTTCTCAAGGGGGAATAAGAGCATGAAAAAATAGTGCACAGAAGAGCCAATCATTCTCATAAAAATGAGGCTGAAACGGGACTGTCTGCAAATGAAGTCTACCGACAATAGGCTATCTGAGACTCATAGTGCATATGTTGAAAGCTTTTAATTGTTTCTAAGTTGTAGGCAAATACACCATAATGTGCTCGTTATGAATGTAGTTGTGCAGATCAGAATATCCTTCCCCTAAATCTAAACGCTGAGAATTGTTTTTTTATTCCAGACTCTAAATTATCCATTATGTAAATATGAAAAAAACCTGTTGATATCCAGCGTTGAACATGAGTCATAGATCACCCATGATGATGGTGCGCTGGTATCATCCTGCCAAAAAAAACACTTAAGTTAAAAATATTTTAATTAGGACGTAAATATATGCATCACCCGAAAGCAACGGACCCTTTTCCTATTAAAGACGTTAAAAGAACTGGGTTCTTGAAAAATTTTATTACAAGCCCAATGATCGAGGTTGGAGATTTTACTTATTACGATGATCCCGATGACGTGCAAAATTTTGAGCGCAATGTGCTTTATCATTTTGAGTTTATGGGGGATAAATTAATTATTGGAAAATTCTGTCAAATTGCTACCGGCGTTCGTTTTATTATGAACGGAGCAAACCATCCTATGGAAGGGTTTTCAACCTATCCATTTAAAGTGTTTGGGAACTCTTGGAGTGACATTCCAATGAACACGACCAGTAAAGGCGATACCCAAATTGGTCATGATGTTTGGATTGGGAATGGCGCAACTCTTATGCAAGGGGTCAATATTGGTCATGGCGCTATTATTGGTACAGGTGCCTTGGTGACCAAAGATGTTCCTCCTTATACCATTGTAGGAGGAAATCCCGCACAATTAATACGCAAGCGATTCAGTGAAGAGATCATCACAAAACTGTTAGATCTTAAGTGGTGGGATTGGAATCTGGATGTACTTGCACAACGTGCCAGTGCAATTGCTACAGGTGATATAGAGGCTATCAATCAGTATTTGAGTGAAAAATAATCAAATCAGAAGATGCTTTGATGACTTGTACACATTGAATTTCTGGGGAGAGAACAGATTGGCGTAAAAGGAATTAGTGGTTTTTTTTTAGCTTCATTATGATGATCTAAATAAGAAATCTATAAATAACAAGGATGAGTATGAATCTAAAATCAGTTCAAGTCAGTATTATATGCCTTTCATTTATGTTGATGGTTGGTTGCTCCCCACCTTCTTCTGAAAATAAGCATTCCACCCCAAAAACTTCTGAAGCAATTAACTCTGATGAAGCAAACTTCAAAGATGAAACGGATGAAAGTGATGCAGAAGTAAATCCCCCAGAATTGATTACTGATAAAGAGAGCGATACTGATACTAGTAAAGAAGACAACACCCATCCTGAGACGAGTGAGCCTGAAGCTGAGAGTGTTGATGAAGAAACCAACCAGCCTGAAACGGATAAGCCTGAAACTGAGACTGTAGATCATGAAGCAGATGATCAAAACGAATCAACATCAGATAATAGCGAAAGTTTGCCTCCAACAGTTAATCCGGATGAAACAGATACACAACCACAGTTGTCTATCGCTGATTTGAAAGTAGACTTAATAGAAACAGAACGCTTTTTGACGTATCACTATACACTCAGTTACGAAAATATCCGTCCAAGACGTACTCTGGAAGTGCGTTATCAGTGCCATTTATGCCAACCAACGAAAACATCCTATGTTTGGTGGATAGATGACAATAAAAACAATCGATTCGATGACGGAGAGAAAAAAATTTCTGAAAAGTTCTTTTATAAGATAGAGACTAAAAATCGCGGTAAGCGATTAGGCTTTAAATTAAAAATCGAAGATGAGCACCAAAATCAGCTAGAAACCGAACGTTATTTTGATGTTTACTTTGGATATGGAGCGCATTAAAACATATAAAAAGAGGGCTTTTGCCCTCTTTTGAAAGGCTTGAATTAAATTTTCATGCCTGCTTTTCGCATGTCACTAATAAGGGTTTTTGCCATATTCATAGAGAGTTTTTCTAAAGCTTCGTAGACCCGAACGTCATTGAGTCCATGCAGTTCCGTCTTGGCGGTAATGTAGTAAGTTTCGCCACCATCAAAACGTACTTCCATAAAAAGCTCTCCAGTTTTGAATCGGCCATTAATATCGACTCGCAAATGAAAGTTTGCCGGTGTTTGTTTTTGACTGGGTTTTCTGAACTTGAATTTTTTTGTCTTGTGGAATTCACGTAAGGCTGGGATGAGCGAATATTTTCTTACCTTATTGGGGTTCATGCCAGGCCATTCATTGACGGCGATGGCAGGATTAACGGTCATTGCTATATATTCGCGTTTATCTTTTTTGGGCGGTGGGGCTGCACGCTGAGGTTGTTGAGACGAACAACCGACAAAAAACACCACCAGCATAGCCAGCCAAAGCGATTGAGTACGATGAAATAGTTGGTACATCATGGTTTTACCCTTTGCTAGCAGTTAACCTGTTCCTTAGGAATGTCACCCAGTGGTACAGACACTCACATAGAGCGCACCCGGACCCACTATGACAACTCTAGTTGCTTTAGAAGCGAATCGCCAAGACTAAAAGTTTGTAACCAAGAAGAGAAGCCCTCAAGCTGCCATTTTGAGGGCCAGTTAGAATTTTATGAAGATAACTGACTGTTTTTTCGCGCGTATTCGAAAAGCAATCGACGACCAATGTAAAGCACCGTCCCCACTTCAAAAACGACGACCAGTACATTTTGTTGTTGAGTGTAAAGCGCAAACAGCATCAACGGGATAAGACCCAGCATGGGATCAGGCAGGTGCTGGCGATAGATGCGATACAAAGCAATGCCCATGGCGATGGGCAGGACCCAATTTAATGTCGTCCAGTAATAATCCAGTACCCCGAAACGACGAATGAGTTCAAAGACTGCCATCCAACCGATCAGAATTCGCCCCCAGGTTCCCAAACTCCAGTTCTCGTTAAGAAAGCTTTCTGCCAACCAAACGCTTACCAAAAGTGGCCATGCCACGTAAAAGGAAACGAAATGCAGCATGTTGCTGGCGACATTCAGTTGAGTAAAATGCTGCGACAATCCACTCAGTAGCACATTGGCGCTTGATAACGCAAAACTCAACAACGTTACCCTTGCTAAAGGAAGAACAGGTGATTGATCTTTTGCTAATGGGCTTAACCAAATCATTAAGCCCAAAACGGGAAGCGATAATAGGGCGATCATAGTTGCTTCATAACGTTTTTAGCTTGAACAATGGTCCAATCAATGTCTTCATCGGAATGGGCGAGAGACATAAAACCAGCTTCAAAAGCACTGGGTGCAAGGTAGACACCCGCTTCAAGCATCCCTTTGAAGAAGGCTTTAAAACGTTCTTGATTGCAATCCATCACATGCTGATAACGCTCAACGTGGTCGGCATCGGTAAAAAAGAAACCAAACATGCTGCCGGCTTGATTGGTGGTGAAGGGGATATTAGCCTCTTGCGCTGCTTGTTCCAGACCTGCAAGTAACTTTTGGGTTTTCTGGGTTAAGCGCTCATAAATGCTGTTATCTTGTAGCTGTTTTAACATGGCGACACCAGCAGCCATGGCAACAGGGTTACCTGACAGCGTTCCCGCTTGGTATACAGGGCCTAATGGAGCAAGGTGGTTCATAATGTCTTTGCGGCCGCCAAAGGCTCCAACAGGCATGCCGCCACCCACAATTTTTCCAAGGCAGGTTACATCAGGCTTAATATCATACATGGCCTGAGCACCGCCTTGAGCTACCCGGAAGCCCGTCATAACTTCGTCAAAAATCAGCAAGCTTCCGCTTTGGGTACAAAGTTCTCGTAAGCGATTTAAAAAGGCTTTGGAAGGGGGCACGCAGTTCATGTTACCGGCAACAGGTTCCAATATAACGCAGGCAATGCTTTCTCCTTTCTCTTCAAAGAGGGATTGGAGTGCATCCATGTCGTTATAAGGCAGCGTTAAGGTGTGTTCGACGGTAGAGGCTGGAATACCAGGGGAGGTTGGAACACCCAGTGTTAGGGCACCAGAGCCTGCTTTCACAAGCAGCGCATCGACATGCCCATGGTAGCAGCCTTCAAATTTAATAATGGTATCACGGCCGGTAAAACCTCGGGCCAAACGGATGGCGCTCATGGTTGCTTCGGTCCCCGAGTTAACCATGCGTACCATATCCATAGAAGGAATCATGTCGCACAGTAATTCTGCCATTTCAATCTCTAAGGAGGTTGGGGCGCCAAAGCTCAGTGCTTGTTGAACCTGGTGCTGGACTGCCGCTACGATTTGCTCGTTACCGTGACCTAAAATCATGGGTCCCCATGAACCGACATAATCCACGTAACGGTTATCATCTTCGTCATACAGATAAGCGCCTTTCGCCGATTTGAAAAAAACCGGCGTGCCGTCCACACCTTTAAACGCACGGACAGGGGAGTTGACCCCGCCTGGAATGCGCTTTTGAGCCGCTTCGAATAATTGGTCCGAACGTGTGTGCTTCATGAGAATTCCTATTTGCAAAATCCGAATAACTTAACTGTAAGAAACTGAATACGCCCTCATTTGTGAGGTGATCGTCAACGTTACAGAACCGAAGCAGCGGTTTGTTTAGTAGCGATGATGTCTTCCATGCTGCTTTCAATTTTCCACAAGGCTTGCGCTTTCATCGGTTGAGTCTGTTGGAAATCCGCCCACAGCTCAGGATAGGTAGATTCCGTTCCGGGGTGATAATGCTGTGGTGCTAGTTCTGCCATCGGCCAGAGTACAAAGGCCTCTTTTACCGTTTCAGGTCTTGGAAGCTGAATGCCTTCAGCATTGCCCACTTGGTTATCGTATGTGAGCAAATCAATATCGAGAGATCGCCCTGAAAACTTAGGTGCACTGCGGTCGCGGCCGTTGGCATCTTCAATTGCTTTGAGTTGTTCGCTGAGCGATTTAATAGACAAGCTCGTGTGCACTTCAGCGACCAAGTTGAAAAAAGGGTCACCTTTGAAGCCGACGGCTTCAGATTCAAATATTGAAGAATACCGAACGTCACCAAAGAGCGCAGATAGTGCTTGATGCGCCTGAGCCAAGTGAAGATGGCGATCTTTATTCGTGCCCAAACTCAGAAAAACATGTGCCATGATAAAAAGGCTCCCCTATTGGGCTGAGTATGAATAGCGAACAGTTTACTATTAAACGTCGCTCTAATGATGTTTGTGTGAACGGCGTTCTATTTCGACGCCAACCGAGCGCGCGTTCGGGACTGCACCGGGTTTATGGAGGCGCAGTCTTAACCAAGGTATTTTAAAGGTTTCCAACAAACGGTTAGCAAGATCCTCTGCTAAGGATTCAATTAACTGATAACGGCTTTCTGATACCCAGCGTTTAATGTTTTCACTGATCACGTAATAGTCTAGCGATAACGTCAGATCATCCGATTGTGCGGCAGGGTGCACATCTGTGCCCATTTCCAAATCCACCACCAAGTTTTGGATGATGTCTCGCTCCCATTCGTAGACGCCGATGGTCGCTTCTAACTCTAAACCGTGAATAAATACTTTATCCAATATCGTTAACCTTATTACTGAGAGGGATGAGGTAAGGAAGGGGTATCTGCTGTTAATGGAGGGAGTTCGCTCATCGGCCAGCGTGGGCGGAGCTTCAGAGTCCCTTCATCTGTTTGACCGGCGGATAATCGAATGGCCCCAGCCAACGCGATCATGGCGCCGTTGTCTGTGCAAAATTCGGGTTTTGCGTAAAACACCTGCCCCCTAATCTTTTGCGTCATGTGTTCAAGCGCTTGTCGTAAAGAGCGGTTCGCACTGACGCCCCCGGCGATGATCAAGCGTTTGCAGCCCGTTTGTTCCAGTGCTCGTTTGCACTTAATGGTAAGCGTTGAAACCACCGCTTGCTCAAAAGCTAGAGAAATATCGGCTTTGGTTTGCTGATCCAGTGCGCCCTTCGATTGGGCCGCTTCAATGGTGTTGCGGGTATAGGTTTTCAGTCCACTGAAACTGAAATCCAATCCAGGACGATCAACCATTGGGCGCGGAAAGCGGTATCGATCTGGGGTCCCTTGAGTGGCGAGCTTTGCCAGAGAAGGCCCACCAGGGTAGGGCAAGCCCATCATTTTAGCGGCTTTATCGAACGCCTCACCGGCAGCGTCATCCAAAGATTCGCCCAATAGTTCATAACGGCCGATGGCCTCAACCTTAATGAGCTGTGTATGTCCGCCTGAGACCAGTAGGGCAATAAAAGGAAATTCCGGTTGGGTCTCTTCCAGCATTGGTGCCAACAGGTGACCTTCCATATGATGAATGCCAATAGAAGGGATGACCAACGCCGACGCCATACTACGCCCTAGGCAGGCCCCTACCATTAAAGCGCCCATCAACCCGGGGCCAGAGGTATAGGCAATACCATCTAAATCTTGAAGTGAGCAGTCGCACTCTTTTAGCGTCTCTTGAATCAAAGGCAGGGTTTTACGGATGTGATCTCGCGATGCCAGTTCAGGCACGACACCCCCATACTGCGCGTGCATTTTAATCTGGCTGTAGAGCTTATGCCCTAACAGCCCTCTCTCGTTGCAATAGAGGGCGATACCCGTCTCATCGCAGGAGGTTTCAATCCCCAAAACCAGCATACTTTGACCTAAACTTCTCGGATGGGCCTATGATACTGACCCAAGCGCTTTGGGGCCAGTCTCTCTGCTTCGCTATTGAGCTAAAACCTCTGTTGTGATGCCTTCCTAAGAGTGGCTTGTAACGCCCTGAGAGCTTTGCATTTATAGGTAAAAATCAGTAGACTAACGGCCCTCACGGTCAACGTGCGCCTTACTAGGCTGCCAGGCCAGCCTCAATTCTCAGTGCTTTTCACCGAATTCAGGTTGTTAAGCCCCTCGCGATCTAACCGCCGCTAAGGCATGAGGTTGTTTCGTCGAAGCGGTAGCCGGTACGTGTCTGTGTTGATGAGTCCACACTAATTGTAAACAGAGGTTATTCTATGCCTAGCGTTCGCGTTAAAGAGAACGAACCATTTGACATCGCTTTGCGTAAATTCAAGCGCATGTGCGAAAAAGCCAGCATCTTGTCTGAAGTGCGTCGTCGTGAGCACTACGAAAAGCCAGCTGAAACTCGTAAGCGTAAAGCGGCTGCTGCTAAAAAGCGTCACGCTAAAAAACTACAACGCGAAAACCGTCGTTTACAACGTTTATTCTAATTTTGATACACCGCCAGAGGCATACTCATGGGACAAGGGCTTAAACAAAGCATCATGGATGCGGTCAAAGCCGCGATGCGTGCCAAAGAAAAAGAACGGCTTGCCACACTGCGTTTAATTCAGTCTGAATTAAAACGAGTTGAGGTTGATGAACGCATTGAGTTGGACGATGCTCGTGTACTTGCCATTTTAGATAAGATGGTGAAACAGCGTCGCGATTCAATCAAACAATACCAAGATGCAAGTCGCCCTGAGTTGGCAGAAGCTGAACAAAGAGAAGTTGACGTGATTCAAGACTTCTTACCCCAGCCTCTTGGCGAAGAGGAAGTGGCTGCCATTGTGGCTCAAGCCATCCAAGACAGCGGTGCAAACAACATGCAAGACATGGGCAAGGTAATGGGGCTGGTGAAACCTCAAATTCAAGGCCGTGCCGATATGGGTGTTGTGAGTAAGCTGGTTAAATCCAAGCTTGGATAGGCAGTTACAGGGCATTGAGTCTGGTCGAGACTGACGCCACTCTACAGTGGTAATGCTGTTAACACTTCAAGGTTGTTAACCGATGGCTGGACGGATACCCCAATCCTTTGTAGATGAATTACTGGCGCGCACGGATATTGTGGAGGTGGTGGACTCCCGTGTACGCTTGAAAAAAGCAGGCAAGAATTACTCTGCCTGCTGCCCTTTTCATTCCGAAAAAACCCCTTCTTTTACGGTCAGCTCCCAAAAACAGTTTTACTATTGCTTCGGTTGTGGTGCTTCCGGCAATGCCATCGGCTTTGTGATTGAATACGACGGCGTGTCCTTTCCTGAAGCGGTGGAGAATTTAGCCAATCAGGTAGGGTTAGAAGTGCCTCGTTCTGAGGCGCAAATAGAAGCTTCGAAAGCCGTTGAAGATGAGCGTCAGCGTTGTTACCGCGTGTTAGAGCAAGCGTCGGAATTTTATACGCGGCAATTGCGTTCGCACCCTAATAAAGAGGAAGCGGTTCGCTATTTCAAGCAACGAGGGCTTACTGGGCAGATCGCCAAAGCATACGATTTGGGGTATGCGCCCCCGGGTTGGGATAATTTAATTCAACGTTTTTCCGATAACGATGAGCCGCTGGCGGATGACATTCAGCAAACGTTGATTGATTCAGGTTTGGTGATTCAAAACGATCAAGGGCGAGTGTACGACCGATTTCGTGGCCGAGTTATTTTTCCGATACGAGATGTTCGTGGGCGCGTTTTAGGTTTTGGGGCGCGCACGCTGACGGAAGAAAAGCCCAAATACATTAACTCGCCAGAAACTCCGGTTTTTCATAAAGGCAGCGAGCTGTATGGGCTTTATGAATGCCGACGCAATCGCGAGCCGTTGAAGCGTGTGCTCGTAACCGAAGGGTACATGGACGTGGTTGCATTGGCTCAGCACGGTATTCACTATGCGGTCGCCACTTTGGGAACGGCAACCTCTGCGCAGCATTTGCAGCGGCTATTCAAATTCGTTTCTGAAATATATTTTTGTTTTGACGGCGATGATGCCGGTAGGCGAGCAGCACAAAAGGCGGCCGAGCAAGCATTGCCTTTTATGGAAGATGGCCGGCAAATACGATTTTTATTCTTACCCGAAAACGAAGATCCGGATTCGTTGGTGCGCCAAGAAGGCAAAGAAGCATTTGAAGCGCGAATGGAGCGTCAAAGTCTATCGCTTGGGGATTACCTGTTTCGGGTGAACGCTGAACAAGTCAATGAACACAGCATGGAAGGCAAAGCCAGGCTTGGGCATTTGATGTTGCCTGACATAGAGCAGTTGCCGGAAGGTATTTTCAAACGTCTGATGCTTGAAAAGCTGGCAGATCGGATTGGTGTGGGCATTGATGCCCTCAAGCAGCAAGCGGAAACGCTGGTAGACACCAAAAAAGCTACAAGCTATGAGCCGATTAAACGCCAGAGCGATGATCAAGATTCGGCTGCAAAAGGAGAGCCCTCTGCTTCAAGCTTGCCAGATGCCTCAGAAAAAACAGCTCAAACGTCAGGAGCTTTGAGCCTTGAATGGGAAGTATCAGACCGCATTGAGTTAGCGATGATTAACTTGCTCATGCATCCTCAATTGGTTAAGCAATTAAACAAAGACGAGATTGAACGATTCAGTGCGCACCGACCTGAACTTATTCTATTGAGAACACTCTATGAGGGCGTCGAGCGGTATCACCTGCAAAGTGCCGATGAAGTCTATGGATTCTTTTTAGCCAGGTTGCCGCACCATGAAGCCAGTGTAAGACGCTGGATGAATCAACGGCATAAGCCTGATAAGCACGGATTAGTCCCCACGCAAAAGCCGGAATCTGTCTTGTTGCAGGAGCTGGAAGAGGTGCTAAGCCATTATCGAAAGCTAAGCTTGGAAGATGAACTGGCTGATCTGTTCGAGAAAGTGCATCTCGGTAGTCAACTCAGTCATGAGGAACAGCAACGTTTCAATAAGCTGCTGAGCGAATTAAAAGGATAAACAGGGCCTCTTACCAGAAGGCTAAAAAGCCAAGCCTTACCTAGACGATGGTACGCAGCCTGGCGAAACCTGAGGTCACAAGGAACCTCTATAAACTGAGCGGAATCCCGGATATGAATGGTGGTCAAACAGCCACCAGAACGGTATAATATCGGGTTCCCTTTCCACAGTATCAGTGCAAACACAGGGTCTCTATGGTCGCAGCAAACCAACAATCCCGCTTGAAGGAACTGATCGCGCGCGGCAGAGAGCAGGGGTATCTCACCTATGCTCAGGTCAATGACCACTTGCCCGATGATATCGCCACACCAGAGCAAGTGGAAGATATCATCCGCATGATTAATGACATCGGCATTCCTGTTTCTGAAGAAGCGCCCGATGAAGACAGCCTCTTAATGGGGGATACCACTCCGGCGGACGAAGCCGCAGCCGAAGAGGCCGCAGCCGCGCTTGCATCGGTTGAGTCCGATGTCGGCCGTACCACCGACCCAGTGCGTATGTACATGCGTGAAATGGGCACCGTGGAGCTCTTGACGCGTGAAGGCGAGATTGTCATCGCTAAGCGTATTGAAGAGGGTATCCGTGAAGTGATGGCCGCCATCGCTTATTACCCAGGCGCTGTACACAGCATCATCGAAACCTTCAAAGAAGCCATTGCGGACGAAGAGCACAATCGCGTCCCCGACCTGATTTCAGGCTTTATTGACCCTGTTGAAGGCGAGATCATCCCGCCACCCGTCATTGAGCCTGTGCTTGAAGAAGACGATGATTCAGACAGCGATGACGACGATGATTCCGACGACGATGACGATAATCAGGAAGGCGGCTTGGACATGGAAGAAGTTGGGCGTCGGTTCGATGAACTCGAAGCTCAGTTGCGTCTGGTCCACAGCACCATTGAAAACAAAGGTCGTGCATCTAAAGAAGCTGAAACTGAACTGCAAAAACTTGCAGAAATTTTCTCGCCTTTTAAATTAACGCCAAGATTCTTCGATGATTTGGTGTTGACGGTTCGCGAAAGCTTGGACGCCATCCGCGTTCAAGAGCGTAACATCATGACTATCTGTACGCGCCGATGCCGTATGGATCGCAAAACCTTCATTAAAAACTTCCAAGGTTATGAAGGAAACGACGATTGGGTTGAAGCGGAAATTGCTCAGGGCAAGCCGTATTCCAATCGCATGGTTGAGTACCGTGACGACCTTGTTAAATCCCAGCGTAAAATTCGCCAAGTCGCTGAAATGGCTGGATTAACGGTTCCTGAAATTAAAGAAGTGAACCGTCGTGTTTCCATTGGTGAAGCTCGCGCTCGTCGTGCAAAGAAAGAAATGGTTGAAGCCAATTTGCGTTTGGTCATTTCAATCGCGAAAAAATACACCAACCGTGGTTTGCAATTCTTGGATCTGATTCAAGAAGGTAACATCGGTTTGATGAAAGCCGTTGATAAGTTTGAATACCGTCGTGGATATAAATTCTCGACCTACGCAACTTGGTGGATTCGTCAGGCTATTACTCGTTCAATCGCAGACCAGGCGCGTACGATTCGTATTCCTGTGCATATGATAGAGACCATTAACAAGCTTAATCGTGTCTCAAGGCAAATGCTTCAGGAAATGGGTCGTGAACCGACTCCGGAAGAGTTGGGTAAGCGCTTGGAGATGCCCGAAGATAAAGTGCGTAAAGTCTTGAAGATCGCCAAAGAGCCGATCTCCATGGAAACGCCCATAGGTGATGATGAAGATTCGCACCTCGGTGACTTTATCGAAGACGTCAACGGTGAATCGCCGATCGACTGTGCAACGGGTGAAGGCCTAATAGAGGCGACTCGCTCTGTGTTAGGCGGGCTTACCGCACGTGAATCAAAAGTCCTGCGCATGCGTTTTGGTATCGACATGAACACCGACCATACGCTTGAAGAAGTAGGTAAGCAGTTTGACGTTACCCGCGAACGGATTCGTCAGATCGAAGCGAAAGCACTGCGTAAACTGCGCCATCCAAGCCGTTCAGAACATCTACGTTCATTCTTGGACGAGTAAAACTCCAAGAAAATCATAGACTAAGCCTAAAAAAAGCTGGCACTCATCTCCGCCTTTGGGTAGAATGGGTGCCACTTTTCATATGGGCCTTTAGCTCACGAGCATTCGACTCAAAACTAACGGGCCAAGATTAGAAAGTAAAAATGGGCCTTTAGCTCAGTTGGTTAGAGCACCCGACTCATAATCGGTAGGTCCCCAGTTCAAGTCTGGGAAGGCCCACCATTTTTACTTGCACAGATCCTCCTGCTTCCTCTCACTAGAGCCACTTTTTGTACAGTCTGCCTCTAATGTGCCTCCGAGAGCCCTGTTACTTTTTGGTTTGGCATATATAAATCCCAAATTCAAAATCGAATGACTTTGCCTTTTTTACTTTATTCATAAACGCTCATACCTTTGCGCCTTATCTAAAGAAATGATTTGAGTTTTTGTTTCAATAATAATCAATTCTAAGTGTTTCTCTAATCAGTGTATTGAGTAATTATGAGTCAGGTTTCTAGTACTTTGTAATGAGTGGCCCAATTACCTTTGCTCAGTCTCTGGCTTTTCTATAGTTTGCTTTACGCCAATTTTTTTAGGTATAAGCTAGGTTCATTTGATGTTGAATAATTGCTTCTAGGCAATAATTGCATTTAGGTGCAGAGAGATGGCATTGCATAGTAGAGCTTTTATTTTTTTTAGTAAGCGTTAAATTGATTTTGCTCGGCACCGAGCATACCTATTAATAAGAATGACTTAAAGTTGGAAATTTAAATGAAAAAAATATTAGCTACTTTTATCTTGGCGACCTCTTCAATGGTGAGTGCTCAATCACATGTGGATTCTATAGCTGAAATAAACATACTTTCAGCACCTGTGAAATCTGCCGAGTCTCTATCGGTTATCGAGTCTCGCTCGTCGCCACTTGATTATCTATCAGATGAAGGAAAAGCAACTTTTATTGATAGCTTGTCATTTAACGATTATGGCGTGACAAGTTTTAATTACCGCGTTTTAGAGAATGAGTTAACCTATAGTCAAATTAGAGAGGTGTTGTCATTGATTGGCTTTCAACATTTAACGTCTATGATTGATGGCGCGGAAATTAAAAGTGACTTGGACCGCTTGCTGGCTGATCAGCCGATCTTTGATTCAGAAGATCACAAGGATTATGAATGTGAAAGTCGGGGGACGTGCTCTTCAAGCCAAACAAAAATCTGCACAAGCACCTGTTATCATTAATTATTAGGGCCTTTGCGGCCCTTTGAGTTTTCAAATATTTTTTTACATATTGGCAGCATTGGTGTTTTTTAAATGGTGGTTTATGTGGTTCTTCGCTAGAAAGCTATATATGGAATGAGAAATATTGTATTACCACGCTACCTTTGGATATTGATTGAATTTACACACAGAGGCAACCGATCTTTAGCGCTAAAAAAAATGCCAACAACTTATTTGTTGGCGCTTGCCAGCCCTAACCCCATCAATATAAAACATCCGCCTGCTGTTTTGTTAAACAGATTTAAAAACGATGGTTGCGTGAATTTTTTACGCAGCGAATGACCTGTAACGGCATACAGCAGTTTGATACCGTAATCAATCGATACCCAAGTGGCCATTAAAGTAATAAATTGAGGCAGTAAAGACGTTTCTTGCTTCAAAAACACTGGGAATAGAGCTGTAAAAAAGATGAGATCTTTTGGATTGCTAATACCAGTAAAAAACCCCTTACTCAGCAAGGATATGCTTGAAATTTTGAGGGCGTTTTCTTTGGCTCCTGGCAGAGTTAAATCAGGTGATGATTGTTTCCAAGTTTTGATGCCTAAGTAAATTAAATATAAGGCGCCGATGCCTTTTGCTATTTGAAACGCAATATGAGAAGAAGACAGCACGGCACCTAAGCCGATTACCGCTAGCGCCATGAGTACGAGTGAGCCTAATGCATTTCCAACGATCGTGATATTGCTTTGGGGTAAACCGTATTGATAGCCGTGCAGGCTTATGAGCATAGAAGACGGCCCAGGAAACGCAATAAGCGCAGTAATAACCCCGCTATAAGCAAGCCAAGTCAATATATCCATAAAGAAAGGTTCATCCGGGTATAAATTGAATTATTATTTATTTTGTTCAATAGGTATTTATCAATCGAATGCTAGCAGATATGGCGTTGTCTGATCAATCGCTAAAGCGGTTGTCATTGAAAAGCCAGATAGAGGTTCAATTGCTGCATAACTTGCCTATAGATACAGATTTACTAGCCAGCATATCAATCTATAAGAGAGTTGAATCATGACCACTGCTCATAACATACTCTATATTGCGCACTGAGCAGGGCCTCTGCCCTTGTTGGGTGACCCTGAGCACGATGAAATGATTGCTGTGCTTAAAGCAATAGCTGAAAAAGTAGGTACCCCCAGTGCTGTATTGGTTATTAGCGCGCATTGGGAAGCCAAAATTCCAACGATCACCTCAGGTAGTGCGCCAGGCCTTATATACGATTACAGTGGTTTTCCTCCTGAGTCTTATGAAATTCAGTACCCGTGCGCTGGTGAACCTCGGTTAGCGCAAGCGGTGAATCAGGCGTTGTCTGATGCAGGTATAAAAGCTCAGCTAGATGAGCAACGAGGTTTTGATCATGGTTTATATGTGCCGCTTAAGCTTATGTACCCTGAAACTAATATTCCCTGTATACAACTCTCTTTGATGAATTCACTTGATGCTAACAAGCACTTAGCCGTAGGTGCAGCTTTGCAAGCTTTGGCTTGGGATCATCTGCTCGTTGTTGGCTCGGGTTTCTCGTTTCATAACATGCGTGCATTTTTTTCGGAAGTAAGTGGGTAAGACGATGAGCAGAATAGTGAGTTTCAAGCATGGTTAACGGATACCATTACGAATAATGACCTATCTGTTGACGATCGTCTGCATCGGTTAGAAAACTGGGATCAGGCACCCTATGCGCGGTTTTGTCATCCAAGAGAAGAGCATTTATTGCCTTTACATGTTTGTTATGCCATGGCAGCAAGCCCCTGTCGGGGTGTTTATGATGCTAGGGTAATCAATAAGCAATCCACGATGTTTCATTGGTGATCAATAATATCGCTAAAACGATAAATGAATGAGAGGTTTGGATAGAAGAGATATTTCATGTGTGGCGACATCGCTTAATCTATACTGTCCCCATCATCAATGTATTTTTTGAAAATCCGATCTGCTTCACCACTGGATTGTAGCGCTTGAATTGCCTGATTGAACTGGCTAAGTAGCCATTGACTTCTTGGTGATGAGCGGGTGATCCAATAATAAATGGGAGTGGGTTCGAGACCAGGACTTTTTCGATACCGCAGTTCTGGTGTAGCTTTAAAAAACCCCAGATTAATCCCTCCTTGAACAACTTGATAGGTTGTTAAAAAAGCATCACACTTCTTTTCCATGACCCTTTTCATGGCATCGTGTACCGTAATGGATACTGTATTGATTTTTGTAGTAAGGCCGGCTTTAACTTCGTTTCCATAGTTGTAGCCTAATACGCCGCATATATGATAACCATTAAGGTCTTTCATGCTACTAATGTTACCAAACTTCAACTCGTTATCGCTATGGTATGCATATCCAAGATTTGTCTGAAAAACTGGGTTGCTCCTTAGATACTTTTCTAGACGTTCTTCACTGGAATTGCCATTGATAAACATCTCAAAGCCTGTTGATGCATACGCATGTACATTTGCGAGGCAGCGTTTCCACGGGATGACTTTAAACTCAAGTACCAACCCAATTTTTTTCGAAAGAGCAGCGAGTAGATCGTAACTGGCTCCTGTAATTTCGTCCCCGTTTCCAAAATCTTTCATGAAGGTATAAGGAGGCCAAGTACCATCTTCGCAGGCAATTAAAGGTGACGTTGTGTTGGCGATTGATAGAGGTGAGTTTGATGCAATAAGCACAAACAGAGTGAGAATTGAAAGATGGTTGTTCAATGCAGCCATGAGTAATTATATTTATCGCCAACTAAGTTCTAGAAGGAATAATAGGTGATCCTGTAACTCAAGGAAGTCGATGTGGCATGATGTGGCTATAATAATGGATAAACAAGTATAGATTACTGCAAATGTCTATCAATAAAACAGGTGATGGCCTACTGTGTCAATCTCAATCACCCTTAAGTGGTAAGGATCCGTCTCTTGGTGGCTACCTGATTTAGGTAGGGTATTTGTGCCACTCGTCCCTGTTAAGAAGAATGATCCATAAATAAAAAATAGAATATGTATTTTAGGTGTTTTGTGCTTTAAGAATTGGCTTTGCTACCTTTAGTTCAGCATATTGCTTATCCTCGTAAAAGAATGACGCTATACCAATGTTGTCGATTTAAATATGAAAGAATAGTCATCATAAAGGATTAAAATTTTCTTTCCTAAGCTTTTTGAAACAAAAATTAACAGTTAATTTTTTATCGATATTCACTTCTTTATCAATCATACGATCTCGATTTCAATGAACTATTTCTTGGATAGTATTGATTCTCATTGTTGTGGCTAAAGGCGGTTCGTTATTGAATGATATTGTCTCTGATAAGAAAGAAATCCACTTTAGTGTAGGGAATTATAGGTTTTTGTTGGTTCAATTAGGTGATTTTAAATATTAAAAATAGCTTAATTTTCTTAACGCTCAGTATTGATCATTAGACTACTTAAGTATGAATTTGAAGAATTTCATCAGTAATGCAGCAGTACGCTGTCAGAAAGTTTTATGAAATTTGTAATAATTGATTCTCGAGCTTCATCTAGCTTTGGCTCTTTTGTTCAATGTTAGCTAGCAAAAATCATCCTGTAACGAGTTTTGTGAATATGAATGGTATTGAATTGAATAACGCTAATAAAAATATAGCCTGTATAAAAAGTACTTTTGTATTAGCATGTAATTTTTTTGTGATTCCTAATCTGTTTGCTGTCGATGATATGGTCCAGCAGACAGTACCAGAGGCTTGTATTGTAAGCCTTGATTCAGGAGAAAAATATTGTTTACCAGTAGGGAAGCGTTCGGGGTATTCATTACCAGAGTATATTTATGGCCATAGAGTGTATGTGAATGCACCTGAAGGTACAGCTGTTATGTTATCTGACTGGGATAATCTTTCTTATAACCGTATAGCCACATTCATCGGCACTGTTGAACATAACCAGTTGAAAAGTGTTAAAGCGTATAACGGGCAAACATTGGATTTCTCCCGCCCTCATTCAATGAGAGTGTTGGCCTCAAATGAACCGCTTGGCTGTATCGTAAGTTTGGAAACAAAAGAAGAGTATTGTTTGCCCGTTGGTAAACGTTCAGGGTATGCATTGCCTGACTATATTGTTAACCACCCAGTATCAGTAAAAGCCTCTAAAGGTACAGCTGTTATGTTATCTGACTGGGCTAACCTTTCATATAATCGAATAGCAATTTTTAAAGGGATTATCGAGCATGATCAATTGAAAGATGTTAAAGCCTATAATGGTCAGCATTTAGATTTTTCTCACCCAAGATCAATGCGTGTCATTCGTCTTAAGCATTCTAAAAAATGCGTTGTTAGTTTGGAAACGGCTGAAGAATATTGTTTTCCTGATGCGAGTGAGCCTGATCAAGAAATACCTGATTTTATATTTAACCATCCAATTGATATAAAGCAGCGCTAGTACTCAATATCAGATCATGTCAGTGGGATAATGCCTAAAGGCAAATAATTTTAATTGTATCGTATTCATTTGGTTGAAGTTTTATGAAATTTATAAAATTAATGTTTTTGATTTTGATAGTGTCTTTGTCGGCTTGTAGTAAGCATGATAGTAATTCAAGCCATAATGATGTTCCTGATAAAAAAGACCAAAATTCTGGCAACGGAGACAACGGAGACAACGGAGACAACGGAGACAACGGAGACAACGGAGACAACGGAGACAACGGAGACAACG
>CANMOZ010000038.1 GCA_947499545.1 uncultured Saccharospirillaceae bacterium | reverse complement strand
TTTGTAAGGAATTCTGTGGTGCCCAGAGGCGGAATCGAACCACCGACACGAGGATTTTCAGGCCGTCAAAGACTTCCATAATATACTGATATATAAGGGTTTTTTGTTTACCGGCAGCCTTCGTGACACCATACGTGACACCATTTTGCCTATCTATATCAATCGCTTGTTATAGCCAGCTCTGCTTGTGACACCAAAATAGATGCACTTCCCTATGCATGTTATCGCTGACTTACAGGCCTTTCTGGCAGTCTTGAGAAAATATAACAAATGCATTCAGCCTGGTAACGAGCATCGTCTAGAGCGTTATGAGGCACGCCTCCACTATCAGAGAACTGTGGAGGCTCAATGCCGAAGTACTTACCCACATCCTGCATTGTTCTGACACATCTGTCGTCGTAATATATCCAAGGCTTATCTAACCCCATGCGCCGATATGCATTAGCCAAAATGGCATTATCAAAGGCAGGGCCCTTCCCCCAAACCCTAGTCGGCTCATTTGTGGTCTTTACGAAATTGGCAAATTGCTTTAAAGCTGCCTCGATGCCTACCATTCCTGGATCATCAAACACCTGACGAGCAGCCTCAGATTGCTTCATCCACCATGAAAGCGTACTCCCATCCACATCAAAGCCATGTTTGATGACATCAGATAAATCGACAGCTTGGTAGAATGCCTCCCCTAAGACTCCTTCCTGAACATCAAACCATACAGCGCCAATTGAAATGATGGCTGCATTGGCTGATGTGGCCACTGTTTCTAAATCCAGCATTAAATCATTCACACTCACTACCTTAATTTTTACTAGTGTTCGAACGTTCTATATGACTAGCATTCAATCTTGAAATCGTTAGGGAGATTTTTCCAATGCTGCTTTAGTCTTTTTTTATGTTCAGGTAATAGTGGCATATCTTCTATACATTTGGGCCAGCACTCGCGGGCTATGGACAAAGCATCTTGCAAATGGACTTTTATCGCAGGCCAAGGTGCATCTATACGCTTAGCCCAGTATTGAAATGTATCAAGTGCGATATCATTCCACTTTTTCTTCTTACCCATATTCAATGCTGCTCCCTGATCAGCGTCAAGGTATAGAAATGTACTGACTATATCGTATGCCGGTGA
Organism: uncultured Saccharospirillaceae bacterium; assembly: GCA_947499545.1. Lineage (GTDB taxonomy): Bacteria > Pseudomonadota > Gammaproteobacteria > Pseudomonadales > Oceanobacteraceae > CANMOZ01. Next base: position 16,832 of record CANMOZ010000038.1, on the reverse strand, counting down.
TAACACAGGTCTATGCTTGTCAGGATAAATAACAGACCAGTTTTTTAGGTGAGCATCCCCATTACCTAACAGAATATTAGCCAATAACCTTCGAGCCATTTGCTGAATATCTTCTGTTCGTTTCTCACTGAAATACATCAGCGTTTTTGCTATTTGCTCATAGTTCCCTTTATCGTATTTTTCATGTGGGTATACGTTTAATATTTGCGCAAAATCTTCCATATGAACGCAACCTTCAATGCTTCGGTCAAAGCGTTTTATTGCATAACAATATTGTTCATCGGGCAGGTTTATTTCAGGTATTCCACTAACCTTTTTTCGGTCAACTAGTTGAACCTCTGGAATTTCAATACCAATTTTTTCGGCAAGTTTCATTGCCGTATATTCATTTTCGGGTACACCACGATATCGATGATCAGGTGGCTTAATAATCCAGCTTTCTCCTTTTGTTGAGCCTTGTATGTGAAACACACCATTTTTCAAACCAGATGAGAACTTCATCTGCACTCCAGCCAATGAAAAGTGATTCGTTTGTTCTGTAATTGGTAGTTTAATAGGTTCAACTCGATCTCTAGATCGTAAGGCCCATTCAGGCACTTCATGCATTGAGAGTGCAACAAGCGCTCCGGGTAAATCACGGCCAGTGCTGGCTAGAATTGGATATTCGTTATCCTGACTTTTTTTCAGTCGTAAACTGATCCACTCTCTTAATGATCCTTCCGGCAATAAGTTCGATAGTACGGGTGATAACCTTTGGCGTGTTATTTGAGGCTTACTCCAGTTTTTAGAATCACTGATTTGCCTTAACGAATAAGTCATTCCTGTTCGGTAGTAATCTTCTACGTATGCAGGGTCAAAACTGAAAATATTGCGACCACCTTGATAGTGAACGAGTACACCTATTCTTTGACCGTGTAATTGAATCTCAAGCGCTTCAATATTCTCTTCTGGTTTATCGGTCACTCTCAATCCTCAAGTTCTCTCATTGCTTCTTCCCAATCACTGCCGTCTGAGTGACCGTTTTTAAACACCCCATCAGGTAGCTGGTCGAGTCGCTGCTCGTTAATATTCTCTTTAAGCACTTCATCGGGTACGAGCAGCAACTGCAATCCAAGCCCGTCCAAAACACGCAGTAGACTCGATACTCTCAGATCGTTACCGGCTTCGATTCGCTGATACTGCTGCTGTGACATGCCAATCTTCATTCGCATGTCCGATTGATCTAGGCCAAGTTCATGCCGCCTGTCAGAGATTGTTTTCGCTATAAGTCTCAAATCTGTCATAAAAACCTGCCCACAACTAATATGTTGTTTTTACGTCTATTAACAACATATTAGTTGTTTGTAGATCTTCTTACAACCTATTAGTTGTATATACAGCATTAACAACTCATAAGTTGTTATTACAGCTAGAAACTACATATAAGTTGTTTGCATTGTATATGCTCGCTTACGTTCAGAAGCTCATATTCCTTCTGCTTTCCCTTAAAATGCAAAGGTGGAATCGAGCGGGAACCCCTAGAACCATGCGGCTTTCAGAGCAATTGGCGGCATTTGACTGTGCAACGAAAGTGCAAAGGAGTGCAAAAGAGTGCAAAGGATCGGTGCGTCTATTGCGCCGAGGCCCAGGATTCATGCGGGTTCGCTGGGGGTTTGCACACCTTTGCTTTGCACAAAACGTTCTCTACACGAAACCGGCAGTGGGGGAGGAGGAGTAATTTTTTCTCAGGTTTTATTTTTTTCGCGCGAGCTATGGGCTCACGAGCGACCTGCTGATCAAATCCGTCGGACCCTAGGCCGTTACTGGGCTGCTTGATGGAATTGGGGTGGTCGAGTGGCTGTCTTGGTCTTCTGGATGTGAGGGCAGCTGGATGGGCTTTGGCTCTAGACGCCATTGCACTCGAAGGACACTGTGCAATGAGTGTCCATATGCGCCAACAGGTCTGTTTTGAATAAAAAGTCTTGGATGAAAAAAACGCCAGATCCTCTGGCGCAGGAGTTCAGTTGTTAGCTTTATGGAGAGGGTGTTGCGCCTTATCCTTAAGGCACCACTCAGAGCTGTCTGGGGAGAGACTCCGAGTCAGATATGGCTTACTTTATCTGCATCTAATATCTTACACACCTACCCAACCAGCTAGTCTTAGCCGGTCACATACGAATGAGCACTCGTGCTTGTTCATTCGCCGTAGCGGACCTTAAACTCTCAAAGGAAAGGCTGGTTTCTTTACTGACCTGATCATTCATGGCTTTCCAGAAATCGGCTCGTACAAAATCAGCAGCACTGTTTCCAGCATCATAGGCCATGTTGATCGGCATGCTAGTCACATCCATCCAGTGGTAGGCGGTGTTTCGTTCAATGCCGGGTTCCGCTCGCTCAGCCATAACGTTTAACAGGCTTTCAAGTAAAACTTTATCGCGACTGACACTGACAACGGCTTTTTCGCTTGCCGCAAGACCAACTTGTTCATGAATCCTTTCTTGAACTTCGCCGAGAAAATCAGATGAACTGCCCAGCTGCCAGCATTGAATGATCACTGGGTGCTTGGTTAAGGTGTTCAACCATTTCTTAGGATCAATGTCGCTTTTGACTTTCATCTCATCAATGAACAGCAGATCTCTAAATTGGCTCGTTAAAAATTCAAGCCGATCTTGAGGCGCTTCAAAGCGTTTGCCTTTTACCAGATGCTTAAGTTCAAAGGCGGTGGACAGTTCTCTAAGGGCAGTTAAAACTTCGCTGGGGGTACTGCTCTTACGTTGGATGACTTCATTAAATCGCTTAAACCGATTTCTAGCCCAGCCGGCCGGGTCATTTAAACGATCCAACATCAATCGTGCTTCAAACTTTAATTGTTGATGAGGAAAGCCAAACCCACTTTTATGGATCTCTTCACGGATCACGGCTTCCGATAAAGCGGTTAACACTTGCAGAGCATTAGAGTCGCCTGCTTCTGCTTTTTGAATCAGATCAGAGCGAATTCGGAAACACTTTGAGGCTGTTATGATTTCTTTTACTAGAGCGGGAGCTTGAGCATCAACAATGGAGCCTGCTTTAGCGTAGTGCTGCTGAATCGCAAAAGCAGAATCCTCAGATTGCAAAGAATCTTCAACACTTTTTTCAATCGCTAAAAATTCAGCATGGCTGGCAATTTGTTGGAACTTCCTCTCTGTAATGGGCTTTTTTAATTGATGATCAAAGGTTGCATTCATTTGATCATGAATCGACTGACCGTAATGCGTTAAGACCTGATTATTTAAATGCTGTATACGGGCAGCATGAGCAGCCTGTTGCTGATCAGCCCAGCGTCGAAAAGGAGGAATACAGGTGCCTAAACCACGCGCTACACGAAACTTTAATTTAGAGGCGAAGTTTTGAGCCTGATCTAGAAGTGAGTGCTTCTGTACGGGTATGCTAGTTGGTAATTGAACATTTGATGACACAGGGAACCCCAGAGAAGTTCATGACAGTTCCGCATTCTCGCTTAAAACTGTGACAAAAACACAACAATTTAGGGCACATATTTTTACATTAGGTCAAAAATAATGGGACGCTCACATTGAAAGTGAATGAAATCAATTATTTAAAAATAAAAGGGTCGTTGATTCTTATTAGGGAAAGTGCTGAAACAAAAAAAGCGGCAAGCCCTGTCGTGTGGTTTGGGCTTGCCGGAGGCATCGAAAGTGACCGCTCATGTGAATGAGAAGGCTAAGCAGCCACTCATTTATAGGTTAGCTGTAAATATTGAAATGAATGTGAAAATAACGACTCGTTAAGGGGTAGCTTTAAAAAATCAATTCATGGATGTATTTTTAACGTGTGAGCTTTGAGAAGACGCCTTTATTTTCATAGTGCTCTGGCAATACTCTCTATTTCCATATCTTCCCCGATATACCCTTGCCAGTTTTTTCCTTTGTCTTTGGAAATCCATACCAAGTGACCTGAACGCGTGGCTTGTGCTTTAAGTAGGGTTAACCCCTCTTCCGCTTGATCAAAGGCCTTAATGAGAGGCGTACTGCCAAGTCGAATACTTAAATAGCAAGCACTCTCTTCATGCCAATAAAAGCAATGGTCCCCAGATTCGGCTTTCTCTGGAGGTATAAAATCGGCGGGTAATTCAGGGGTTTTGTCGCTCAATTCTTTAACTCCATGCGTGGAATATTGCTTGTTTAAGTCTGACGCTTTTTGAAATTAAGTCGAATCTTTCAGGGCTTCATAAGTGTGCACTCATGTATTTGTAACCCATTATTAGTCGCTGTGCATATCTATGAAAAAATAATCTAAGTGTTATTTTTCGATAATAGCCAGCCAGCATCATGGCTATAGCAGGAGTCAATAACGACCAACCCAAAAGCGTTAATTCGGTTGATTTACAGCCCTTCACTTATCGATACAATACCGCTCCCTGATAATTTGTTAACCATCTGCATATTTTTTTAGAAAGGTTCTGATGTCTGGATTTTCTGCTTTGAGCCTTGTTGCTCACCTGTTTCAAATGCCTGTGCAGGGAGAGGGGCTTAGAGAAGAATTTGGTACGGATGATCCCTCTGACCCGGTGCCGTTGCAAAGAGCGGCAAAAAGCATTGGGCTTAAATATAAAGCCATCACGCTTTCCATCAAAAAGCTCCCTAAAACGCCTTTGCCTGCGATTGCATTAACCCAGTCTGGCGAGTGGGTTGTGTTAGCAAAAGTGAAAACGGAAGCGCGTGAGCAAGTACAAACGAATCAAGATGAATCGAAGAGCAGTACCAGCGCTTCTGACAACGCTTCTGGTCATGACCATCAAGTAAAATGTTTGGTACAGCGAGCAGAGGCTTCGCAACCCGAAATTTGGGATCAAGCGCAGCTTGAAGCCGAATTAACGGGTACAGCCATCTTACTCTCAAAAGAAAAAGGCTTGATTGAAACCCTGCAAGCCAGCTTTGACATTCGTTGGTTTATCCCAGCATTTATGAAGTACCGAAAACTCTTCGGTGAGATTTTAATCGCCTCTTTATTTATTCAGTTTTTTGCGCTCTTAACCCCACTCTTTTTCCAAGTCGTCATGGACAAGGTGCTGGTGCATCAAGGCTTCAGTACTTTGGATGTGCTCGCAGTTGCGTTTTTTGCGGCGGCGATTTTTGAAGTGGTTTTAGGAGGAGTGCGTCAGTATTTATTAAGTCACACCAGTAATCGGGTCGACGTTGAGCTGGGCGCTAAGCTGTACCAGCACTTATTAAAATTACCCATCGAGTTTTTTTCCAGTCGTTCCATTGGGCAAGTCGTTGCTCGGGTGCGTGAACTCGACAGTATTCGGCAATTCATCACCAGCTCTGCGTTAACACTTTGTGTCGACTTGCTCTTTATGTTCGTCTTCTTTGCCTTTCTTTGGTATTACAGCCCAACCCTGGTGTGGGTCGTGGTGGGGACTATCCCGCTCTACATTGTGCTGTCCATCATCGTCACGCCCATTTTAAAAAGCCGCTTAGACGAGCAGTTTAAATACAGCGCTGAAAACCAAGCTTTCTTGACTGAATCCATCTCTGGGATCAAAACCCTCAAGGCCATGGCCATTGAGCCGCAAATGCAGCGTAAATGGGAAGATCGTTTGGCGCATTATGTAACGGCGGCTTTTAGAGTGAATCACTTGGGCAATGTCTCAGGCCAGATTGCGCAATTCATCAATAAAGCCATGACCATCGCCATTATTTGGTTTGGGGCGCATCAGGTGATGGAAGGCAATATGACCGTGGGTCAATTAGTGGCGTTTAACATGATTGCCGGTCGTGTCAGTGGGCCTTTATTAAAACTGGTGAATCTCTGGCAAGAGTTCCAGCAAATGGGGCTTTCCGTCCGCCGCTTAGGCGACATCCTCAATGTGACGCCTGAGCCTGGTTTTGATCCTTCTCGCGGTCAGTTGCCCGACATGAAGGGCGAGATCCAATTTGAGCAGGTGAACTTCCGCTACAGCGTTGAAGGCCGTCGTATCTTAAACGACATTCAGCTCAAGATTCACGCGGGTGAAAGCATTGGGATTGTAGGGCCTTCTGGTTCAGGTAAAAGTACGCTGAGCCAGTTAGTGCAACGCATGTACGTGCCTGAATCGGGGCGCGTGATGATTGACGGTGTGGACCTTTCGTTGGTGGATACCCGCTGGCTGCGGCAGCAAATCGGTGTTGTTCCTCAAGAAAGCTTTCTCTTTAAAGGCAGCGTCCGCGACAACATTGCTTTAACGAATCCAGCGGCCCCCATGGAAGCCATTATGGCGGCGGCCAAGCTGGCCGGTGCCCATGACTTTATCTTGGAGTTGTCTCAAGCCTACGACACCCCCCTAGAAGAAAACGGCGGCGGTTTATCCGGTGGGCAAAAGCAGCGCATCGCCATTGCCCGTGCACTGCTGACGCACCCTAAAATCCTCATTTTGGATGAAGCCACCAGTGCCCTTGACGTTGAATCTGAGCACCGTATCCAAGAAAACATGAGCCAAATCAGTCAAGGTCGGACGGTGATGATCATTGCGCATCGACTCAGTACCGTTCGCGACTGTGATCGCATCTTAGTCATGGACCAAGGCCGAATCATTGAACAGGGCACCTATGAAGAATTGGTGCACCTCGGGGGTGTCTTTGCCGGCATGCACGAACGCCAACACCCAAGCATTGGCCAGCCGGATGCCAACACACAAACAAACCCTAAACCCGCTTCAAAAGACCAAGCCGTTGCTCACCCTCAAAAATCGGCTCAAAGCCAAACGGCAGCGCCTAAAGAAGCCGCTAACGCATCAGGCCCTCAATTAAAAGCCAGCTTCACAATCGGAGGGCAATCTTGATGAAAGCCCTTTGGAACCGCATCAAAGCAGCCTTTGGTCCCAATAAAGAAAAAGACGCACTCGAATTTGAGCGAGAACTCTGTGCCTTTTTGCCGGGTGCCTTAGAAGTACAAGCCAGACCGCCTTCCCCCTTACCGAGAATGATGGTTGGCATCATATTGCTGATGTTTACCTTACTGATCATTTGGGCCACGGTCTCTAAGGTTGACATCATTGCCACGGCTGAAGGCAAGATCATCCCCACAGGGCGCACCAAAGAAATCAACGCGCTTCAACAAAGCCGTGTTACGGCCATTCATGTCACCGAAGGGCAGCGTGTTGAAAAAGGCGATGTCTTAATTGAACTGGATCAAAGCCTCACCGGGGCCGACCTTTCCAAAACCCAAACCCGCTTAACCTTTTTAAAGCAGCAAGTAGCAGGCTACGCCTACCTAAAAGAACGCATTCAGCAAGTCAGGGTGCAACCACCCAAGCAGCCCGCTTTACCGCAAGTCGAACACACTAACCAAGCAGAATTGCAACCAGAACAGAATAACCAAGCAGAACAGCCTGAGCACAAAACCCAGGCAGCCCCATCGAGTTTGCCTGACGCTTGGGTGCTGCAGACTTGGCAAGGCTTTAGCAGTCAATGGAAAGGCTTAGAAGCTAGCCTCAGCAACAAGTTGGCTGAAGCCCGGCTGACACAGACACAAATCAAAAAGTTAGAAACCACCTTGCCGATCATTCAAGAACGTGCGCGTAACCATCAGCAGCTTCAAGGCAAAAAGCTTGTGGCACGTACCGAGTTTTTAGAGTTAGAACAGCAACGCATTACAGCAGAATTTGAGCTAGAAGAAGCCAGAGCCCAGCTTGCCATCGTCAATGCCAGCTTAGAAGAACTTCAAGCGCAGCAGCACAAACTTTTGGCGGAAACTCAAGCACTCTATCAGCAACAATATTTAGAACTGATGCAAGAGCTTGAAAGCACCGAAGAAGAACACCATAAAGCCGACGCTTTAAATAATGCTCAAACACTCACAGCACCTGTCAGCGGCACCATCATGCAATTAAGCGTGACCACTCTTGGCAGTGTGGTACAACCGGCAACGCCCTTAATGCTCGTGGTCCCTGAAGAAGCCTTATTAGAAGCCGAAGTATTAGTACAAAACAAAGACATTGGGTTTATCGACCCCAAGATGGATGCCACCGTCAAAATCCACACCTTTACCTTTACCAAATTCGGCACCATCGATGGCACCGTCACACAAGTCTCAGGCGATGCAGTCGAACAAGAGCAGCAAGGGTTGCTCTTCCCCGTCAAAGTCCAACTGAAAAAAGATTTTATGCAAGCCGGCGATCGCAAGGTGAAATTAAAGCCCGGCATGTCCGTCACCACCGAAATTAAAATCGGCAAACGCCGAGTGATTGAATTTTTCCTAGCGCCCTTGCTAAGAGCAAAGCAAGAAGCGGTAAGGGAGCGTTAACGATGCATCACAAAATGAAGGTTTTTTTATGAATCAAGGAGTCGGTTTTGAAAATTAAAATCGCAATTATGGCACTGCCTTTATGTTTGTTCTTAGCTCTTTGCTATTGGCTTTTTGGCTGGGAAAGGGCAATTGATGAAGACCTGTCAGAGTACCCTTATAAAGTCACCCCCTTGCCTTATGAAATGGATTTTATTTCTGGGCCGGATTTAGCCTGGGTGGATAATGAACGATTATTATTCATTGAAATCTACGAAGATGAAAAAGGCAGGGGACGTAAACGCTTAGCACTTTGGAGTGAAGCAGAAGGCTATAGTGTCTACAAAGAGCACATAGACTTTGTGTGTGCTAGAGATGGAATCGTAGGGTATGAAGAAACGTTTTATAATGCAGATAATAATGGCCGACATTCAGGGCTTGAATTTCATAAATATTTAGGACAATTTGGTGAGGAACAGCTGTTACCTGATGGATACGCTTTAATAGGTACATTTTGTCAGGGATATAAACATGAAGATTTTTATAAGCCGGGATACAATAAAGAATTTAAAGGCGAGTTGATGCCACTCATAGATCCTGGAAGTTACTTTCTTTACGGCTCACCGTCAGACAAACTAGTAGCGGGGGCATTTATTAAAGATAACAAAGTATTTCCGCTCTCTTTTAGAAGAAGTGAGTCCTCTCATTTATCCTATAAAGATCACATTGGAAAATATTTTTTAGATAATGTTAGAAATGAACGTTGCAACTTAAAAAGATGTAGACCATCTTCCCTAAACTTCTCATATTTTTTTGACAAGAACGGCAATGAAGATGTCATTCCTTGGAACCTGTCTTGGCTAGGGGTGCAGTATGATAAAAGCCCTAGATCTTACTTCGATGTCGAGCCATTAACGGAGTACAAATATTTCTTTAAGGGATCAAAGCTAATCAGTTATGAAAGAAATCCTTTTAAAGATAAGCCCCCGGCTCTAAAAACGGTTGATGTGTCAACCGGCGAAATTGAATATTTGGCCAATGGCATTCCGATATCCATTGATGTATCACCCAACGGTTGCAAGGTCGCTTTTTCACGCGTGGTTGATAGAAAAAACCGTTCTGTGCGCTTAGCTATTGTCGATTTATGCTCGCCCAACACTAAACCCAACTAACCTAAATGTTTAACTGATTTGCAGTAGAGGAAATGATCAGTGTCAGCTTTAACCAATAAAGAACTTGCTCGTTTTGGTGCTCAATCCACCTATTATTATTTAAATGAAAAAGCCAGTAATGGAAACCTAGCTGGTACCACTAAAGATAAAGAAGCTTATGAGCGACTTATCGATTCTGGGTTTACTAAGGTGTTTGAAGAAAATGACCCTGGATCAGGTTTGCATGCCTATGTCTTTGAAAATAAAGCAACTAAACAGCTTCTTGTTGCATTTGCCGGTACGGAAGGAGACCCCCTGACTTGGGCCGGTTCTAAGGATTGGTGGAATAATATATCAACTATGGGGGCTAGGCAGTTCTATAAAAACTATGATGCAAGCAATCCTTTAGATGATGAGTTAAAAGCGCCAGGAATAAAATTAATAGCTGATATATCTGAATATGTAAAAAACGCAGATGAGATCCACATAGCGGGCCATAGTTTGGGTGGTGCGCTTGCACAGTACTTTGCTTTTGAATTGACATCTCGTGGAAATAGACTCAAAGAGTTAGAAGGTAAGGAGTTGCATCTAAATACGTTTAACTCTTTAGGTGGCATGCGCGGTTTGCAAGATATGTACAAGAAGGAAAATATCAGCACCGAGCACATGGCCAATATTGAGACAACAAATTATCGCATTGATAAAGATTTTGTGAGTCTTATAGCAGAGCCAGTCGGTGGGCCTGTTTATCTTATACCTAATTCACGATTGAGTGGTGTCGATGCCCATAGCATGACTAATTTCAATACCGAAGAGTTTTCTCTCAATAAAGGCGTTTATGAGCGTCCAAAGTATTATATTTTCCCTAGCCATGACCGATTCACACACGAATATGCAGATAAACTTGAAGATGTTCGTCAAGCCGCTAAGAAATTTGCGACGTTCAGTGATAATGACTCTCTAACAGATTTAGAAGCTAATGCTCGTTTAGTTGCATTGGCAGGTTTTTCAATGGCAGTCATTCCATATTTGGCAATGGAGTCACCCTTATTAGCTATTGCTGCTATGCCTTTTATGAATGCTGCTGCTGGCTTGGGAACGGTTGTTGGTGGTACAGCAGCGGCAGTTGCAAGTTATCAAGATTTGATGACCGATATTGCTTCAAGCCAAATGGATATTTACAACGCCGTTAAAAGTATCGTTGAAATGGAATCGGTGCCTAGTGGATATGGTTTTGAACGACACTTTTTAGAGGATGGTTCAACAATTATAAAATTTGCCAATCCTGCCTCTCGTAAGCCTGTAGAAATTGTATTTCACCCATCAGAAAGTGATGGGCATGGAAAGGTTGAATTTAGAGGTGCAAATGAAGCTCAGTTTTATATAAAACGTGTTGATGATCATGCTGTTAACCTTGTATTTGAAGATTACTTAACCGGACAGAAATCCCAAGCTTTTATCGTTGGTAACGATGTCGTTGATGCAAGATTCACTGAATTTTCACTTGAAGACTCTATAGATGCAAGCACCATCGTTTATGAGAAAGTAGGCTCAGAGGGGAATGATGATATATTAGGCGACTTGTTTGGGATTGATATCATAACTGGCGGTGATGGCAATGATCATTTATTTGGTCGCGGTGGTAATGATCAAATTTTTGGTGGGGATGATATTGACTGGTTAGATGGTGGAACGGGTAATGACCTGCTAGAGGGAGGAAAAGGTAATGACACGCTCAAAGGTGGAAAAGATACTGATACATTAAAAGGCGGTGAGGGCGATGATACTTACATCATTAATTCAGGCGATGGCACTGATACCATTATCGATGATGAAGGAAACAACCAACTTAAAATCAACAACCAGGTTGTAACCAGCATTAAACCCATTGCTGACTATGCTGAGAACATGTACGAAGATGAGCATGGTAACTTCTATGTAATGGATGACAATGGTGATTTACGTGTAATGGTCAACGGCATGGCCAGCGATACCGTCACTATTGAAAAGTTTAACCGTCTTGATAATGCCTTTGGCATTAAGATAGATAAGCCAGAGGACAATGGGAAGCCAGAACTGCCGGATGATGCTTTTGTTGTTCCTAATAATTTATTAATAACTGATTCCGATGGGAATGAACAGGCCATTAAGCCCACCGCTAATGGTCGTTATAATAATCTAAACCATATCAATAGCAGACCCATTGTTTTTGATGCCAACACCTTAGATAAGGATAATCTTCCTTCTTCTATAAAAGAAGACTTTCTTAATGCTGATGGAAGTGGCATTGCCTATTTCACAGGTGGATACAACAACGACAAAATCACTGGAGACAGTGGAGATCAAACCTTATCGGGTTTTGATGGCGCGGATGAAATTCATGGTGGAGCCGGTAATGACTTTATCTATGGAAGCCACCATCGAGAAGGTGCTAATAGTACTCCAGGGTTTAGCTTCAACGATCCAGGAGCTGGTCCTGATTTAGGTGATTTCCTTTACGGTGATCAAGGCGATGATGTATTGGACGGTTCTGACGGTGATGATCATCTAGATGGAGGAGAAGGACATGACAATCTGTTTGGTGGTTATGGCAAGGACCGTTTGAGCGGTGGCGATGGTCATGACACTTTACTGGGTGACGGCTCTCGATTCTTTGAGGAAACACCTCATTACACAACAGAATATGACAATGTGGTTCATGTCAATCCTGCTGACAGAAATATTGCACCAGAACAAGCTTTTAGTGGTGATAAAGCATCGGATATTTTAGACGGCGGTGCTGGAAATGACGTTCTAATCGGTGGTGCAGGTAACGATTATTTGTTAGGTGGTACAGGCAATGATCGCTTAGAGGGAGATGCTCGCCCCGTCACAACACTCCCTAATAAAGACGGCAAGAAAGAGAACGTTTATGGGGTCCTTGAGTATGAAGAAGCCCTCAACATCCAATGGCATGGAAATGACGTACTGGACGGCGGTGAGGGGGATGACACCCTTATCGGTGGTGCCGGTGATGATCAGCTTTTTGGTGGTTCAGGTAACGATATTATCTTGGGTGACGAAAACGATGAATTCCATACTGTAAAAGGCAATGACTATATCATTGGCGGCTCTGGGAACGATACGGTTATCGCCGGTGGTGGGGATGATTACGTTGAAGGAGGATCGGGCGATGATGTTATTCATCTTGATGTAAGGGGTTCTCAAGGACATAACGACACAGCTAAAGGTGGAGTTGGGAATGACAGCATATATGGCTATGGCGGTAACGATGTCATTCATGGAGATGCTGGTCGGGATCGTCTTTATGGCGGTGAAGGAAATGACACTATCTTTGGTGGAGAAGGTCAAGACAGAGCCTATGGTGGTGATGGAAACGATATTATAAAAGGTGGAACCGGAAGCGATAAATTTTCAGTAGGCGGCGGTAGATATGATGGCCTTTTAGGAGGGAAAGGAGACGATAAAATTGATGGGGGTGCAGGCGATGATTATCTTTCTGGTCAAGAAGGGAATGATCGTTTAATAGGAGGGATCGGTAAAGATATTTTATCAGGTGGCAAAGGTAATGACGCCATATTTGGAGGTACAGGGCAAGATCGTATAAATGGTGATGAAGGAAATGATACCCTTTCCGGTGGCTCTGGAAGCGATGTATATGTCTTCGATCAAAATTTTGGTCGAGATGTTATAGAACAAGAGGATGCCAGCAGCCGAAATATTATTGCTTTTGAAAACAGCTTCTTTGCTTCAGTAAGCCCAGTTAAACAAGGGGCTGATTTAATACTTAGGCATGGTGGCAATCAGGTCGTTGTGACTGATTTCTTTGTTACACCTTCAGCCTTTACCTTTATGGAAAAAAGTGGGAACCAAACGCACATAAGCGGTGAAGATGTTGCCCAATACCTAAATCAAGCAAATGCCAAACCCACGACCTTAGGCCAACTGCTGGAAGGCCTTGATCCTGGTGACACAGATACGAATACAGATAATAAACCCGATATAAATACTGACACAGGTACTGTCATTGACGGAGGCATTATCGGAGGCGGTGGCTCTGGCGATGGCACTGGCACTGGCGGTGGCACTGGCGGTGGCACTGGCGGTGGCTCTGGTGGTGGCATATCGATTGGCGGGGTCGGCATACACCATAATGGTGAGGGTTCTGGAAATGGAAACGGCAATGGAAACGGAAATGGAAACGGAAATGGCAATGGCAATGGCAATGGCAATGGCAATGGCAATGGCAATGGCAATGGCAATGGCGATGGAAACGGCGATGGAAATGGGGATGGAAACGGAAATGGAAATGGGGATGGAAACGGAAATGGCAATGGAAATGGCAATGGAAATGGAAATGGCGATGGAAATGGCGACTCAGGTGGTACAGGTGGTGGCGCTGGTGATGACGCAGGCACAGGCAGTAGCGGCTCTGGAAACCAAATGCCAAAGGACCCATTGGTCTTAGATCTTGATGGCGATGGCGTTGAGTTGCATGGACTCGATACGAGCAAAGCCTATTTTGATTTAAATGGGAATGGGTTTGCAAATCACACTTCTTGGCTTGATAAAGATGATGCTTTTGTAGCCTTTGATCGCAATGAAGATGGTACCATCAACGATATAACAGAATTGTTCGGAAGCCCTGAGCGTACGGGTTACGACGAGTTAAGTGAATTAGATTCCAATGCCGATTTAACTATTAATAAAGAGGACGAGGCTTACTCGAAGCTTCAATTGTGGCAAGACAAAAACGGTGATGGTGTCAGTCAAGCTGATGAATTAACGTCTCTTGCTGATGCTGGCATAACAAGCATTAGTTTGGAGCATGTCACTGTGGAAGGCCAAACAGGCGATGCTCAAATTGCACGTCAAGGTACCTTCACAAGAGCAGACGGTTCAACCGGTGTTGCTGCTGAAACGACCGGCATCGCTGCAGATGTGTTATTTGCAAGCAATCCAACCTTTACGAAATTTACAGGTAATGTTGCCCTTGATCCTGAAGTAAAGGCTGTAGCCGATATTAAAGGCTATGGACAAATGCCTGATCTTCACATAGCGATGAGCATCAACCCTGGGCTTAAATCAGAAGTCATCGCGCTTATCAATACAAAAGACGTCAGTCAGCTTCAATCTCAATTTGAAAGCCTCTTAATTAATTGGGCAGGCGTTCAAGACATTAAAGTTGAAGACATTGATCCTGAACCTGCATTAACGCTAAATCAAGAATCCGGAAAAGTTAATTTTCCTCTAGCAGGGGAAAGCTTTACGCCAGAACAACTGGGTATTATCAAACAGTACACGGGTCTTGAAGCTCTTAAATTAGGTGATGGGCAATGGCGTTTAGAAGGTGAAATTGTCACAACGGGTGGCTTTTATCGTGAAGCATTAAATGAATTAACGAGAAACTTGCTGGTTAAATTTGCTGTCGCTAATGGCTTGTTTGAAGATGTTGCACCCGGTTTGAGTTACAACTCAGAAACGGATCAATTATCCATTAAGCCAGGTATTAATCAAAACTCTTATAATGATGCTATAGAGCGCTTAATTGCTCATAAAAATCAACCAGAAGCCGTTACAAAAGAATGGTTATTAATCACGACTCTCTTAGAGATTAAGCCCAGCTCTTCAACAATGTTTGCTCAAGCATTTCATGATGCGTTTCAAAATGGAAATAATGAAGAAGTCTTTTTCGGATTAATTGAACACCCTGTTTTTGAAATGCTGTCTCTTGAAAATGCTGGCTCCAGCATT
The DNA here is from genome assembly GCA_947499545.1 of uncultured Saccharospirillaceae bacterium. Lineage (GTDB taxonomy): Bacteria > Pseudomonadota > Gammaproteobacteria > Pseudomonadales > Oceanobacteraceae > CANMOZ01. Next base: position 1,683 of record CANMOZ010000038.1, on the reverse strand, counting down.
GGCTTAAATGGCAATGAAAGCATGAATGGCAGTAATAACGACGACCTTATGATTGGCTTTGGTGGCAACGATACTTTGTACGGCAATGAAGGTAACGACATCCTCCTTGGCGGCTCGGGCGATGACAGGCTCTTTGGAGCTGCCGGTAACGATACCCTTCACGGTGGAACCGGTAGTGACAGTCTATATGGCGGCCCAGGGGATGACACCTACTTAGTCGGTAAGGATGAGGGCAGCATTACGATCCAGGACTACCAGAAAGGTGAGAATAACCAGGATGTGTTGAAATTCTTGGATGGCATCAAACAAGAAGACGTTCGCTTCACGCGCATTGACGATCATTTAGTGATGTCGGTTGACGGCAGCGATACCGTAGTGACCGTTAATTATTATTTTGATGAAGATGGCACAAGCGGTTACGCGCTGAATCACATTGAATTTGCAGATGGCAGCTCACTCAATATTGATGACGTGAAACAACTGGTATTAGCCGGCAGTGATGAAGCCGATAAACTTTATGCTTATGCAGACGGCTCTCAGTTAAACGGCGAAGGTGGCGATGACAGGCTCACCGGTGCTGCGGGTAACGATGAACTGAATGGCGATGAAGGCAATGATCGCCTTGATGGCAACGGTGGTGATGACCAGCTTAACGGTGGTACAGGCCATGACACTTTATACGGTGGTGAAGGTAAGGACAGCCTAATCGGTGGGGAGGGCAGTGATAGCCTTTATGGGGGTGAGGGTAACGACAGCCTCCTTGGCGGCTCCGGTAATGACAAGCTCAGTGGGGATGCAGGTAACGATACCCTCCGCGGCGGAGCCGGTAGCGATACCCTATATGGCGGCCAAGGGGATGACACCTACCTAGTCGGCAAGGATGAAGGTGACATTACAATCCAAGATGACCAAAAAGGTGAGAATAACCAGGATGTGTTGAAATTCTTGGATGGCATCAAGCAGGAAGACCTTCGCTTCACACGCAATGGCGATAACTTAGTGATGTCGGTTTTGGGAAGCGATACCGTTGTGACCGTTAATTATTATTTCAGGGAAGATGGCACAAGCGGTTACGCACTGAATCACATTGAATTTGCGGACGGTGGCTCCCTTAATTTTGCTGATGTTTCACAATTGGTTAAGGGGGGTACCGAAGGTGATGACAAATTATATGCGCAACCCGAAGGCAGTCGCTTAAATGGCGGAGGCGGTAATGACAGGCTCACCGGTGCTGCGGGTAACGATGAACTGAATGGCGATGAAGGCAATGATCGCCTTGATGGCAACGGTGGTGATGATCAGCTTAACGGTGGTACAGGCCATGACACTTTATACGGTGGTGAAGGTAAGGACAGCCTAATCGGTGGGGAGGGCAGTGATAGCCTTAATGGGGGTGAGGGTAACGACAGCCTCCTTGGCGGCTCCGGTAATGACACACTCAGTGGGGATGCAGGTAACGATACCCTCCGCGGCGGAGCCGGTAGTGACAGCCTATATGGCGGTCAAGGGGATGACACCTACTTAGTCGGCAAGGATGAAGGCGGCATTACAATCCAAGATTACCAAAAAGGTGAGAAAAACCAGGATGTATTGAAATTCTTGGATGGCATCAAGCAGGAAGACGTTCGCTTCACGCGTAATGGTGATCACTTGGTGATGTCGGTTGCAGGAAGCGATACCGTT
>CANMOZ010000037.1 GCA_947499545.1 uncultured Saccharospirillaceae bacterium | reverse complement strand
TGCTGCTCTCTAACAAAGTCAATTGATCGTTGCGCATTATTTATATCTAAGCTTGAAGTTTTACGAACAGGCACACCTGACCTACCCCCAAACACTAGTCCAATGGCAACTTAGTAGTGCTTATTAATTCCAATGGTTTTGTTCTCGTAAGCACCGCAAACTCTGAAGGCGTGTAATAGCCCAAAGCAGAATGAGGTCTTGTTTCATTGTAATCGACTCGCCACTACTGGATCAGATGTTGTGCTTGAGCAACGTCACCGAACCAATGCTCATTCAAGCACTCATCTAGGAACTTACCATTAAAACTTTCAATATATGCATTCTGAGTCGGTTGGCCTGCTTCAATTAACAACAACTCAAGGCCTTTTTGATCTGCCCAATACGTCAATGCGTTGCTGGTAAACTCAGGGCCTTGATCGGTTCTAATAGATTTTGGTAAACCTCTAAAAGCAGCAACCACTTCTAAAATGCGCACAACATCATGACCCGTTACTCGAGTATTCACAGGGATGTCGAGACACTTCTTGGTGTAGTCATCTACAATGGTCAAGCATTTGAGACGTCTGCCATTCACCAAGGCATCCATCACAAATATGATTCGCTTCTGTCGGCAATTGCAGCGGTTGACGTTCAACCGAGGCTCGAGATCGTTTCGCTCGCTTGCGCACTGCGAGTCCTTCAGCGGAGTATAAGCGATACACTTTCTTGTGATTCACTTGAACGCTCTCTCGAATCAATAGCTGATGAATACGTCGATACTCAAAACGCTTACGCTCATACGCAAGCGATTGAATACGTTCAATCAGCGCCTGGTCTTGATCCAGACGCTGTGATTGATACCGATAAGTAGCCCGGTTAACACCGACGAGGACACAAGCCCTACGTTCTGAAACCAAGGCGACCAACTGCATGGCGCGTACGGCTTCTCGCTTGTCCTCGACGGTTAGTACTTTCGGTTCAAAGCAACCTTTAACGCTTCTGTGTCCAGCATTGACTCAGCGAGCAGTTTTTTCAGGCGAATATTTTCGGCTTCCAGTGCTCTTAGGCGTCTGGCTTCAGATACTTCCAGTCCGCCATATTTCTTCCGCCAGGTGTAAAAGGTGGCGTCTGATATCCCTTAGCGTCGGCAGACTTCTCTTGCTGACAGCCCCGATTCAGCCTCTTTTAAAATGGCAATGATTTGCTCTTCCGTGATTCCGTATCAGGCAGTCCTTCCAATTCAAATGTTTTTAGTGGTCTTGTTGCTTCAATAAGTTGTGCTTTCCTTGCTTGCAGTAAGCTCGCTAAAATACTCTCCATGTCGTTAGCTTTAACGTCAATTGAAGCATTGTCATTGATGTTTTGCAGACGAAGGAAGTGGAGTTCTTTATTGGCATGAGCTGCGAGCCAGGATTGTAATTTTAGCTTCTGCTTTTTGATCTATTGGTAACGCTTTAGTTGCTCTTCAAGCTGTTCTAATTGATCTTCGAGTTTATTATCATTCATTTCTTATTAAAATAAAAAAGATGGAGCACGCTTCCATTTTTAAAGAAGCGTGCAGTTAAGTTACTTAACTATGATCTTAGCCATAAGTTCATTTTCTAATAATTCACTATCCTGTTTACCATTCACACTAAATTCAATAGTTACAGTTTCTTCAAAACCTTTATAAGTTCCTTTAGTAGTCGGTGCAATAAGCTCTATATCATATGATGGTTGATTTTTAGCCTTTTTAAACTTAAGTTGATTTTCTACGTGGGCCGTTTCAATGGAAACTTTTGCATTCTCTTTGAATTGCTTCAAAGATAATCCTGTCAGTTCTATATTTTCTGACTTGTAAACTGACTCTAGATTTCCTTCAGTTTCAATTACTGATTCGCTTTCATCGAAATCGATTCTCATACTTAAGCCGACATCAGTCAAAAACGTTAGTTCTTTTTCAGTGCTAGTCTTTTCTAAACAACCATCACTAATAACAACATCTTTTTTATAGCCAAACAATTTGTTAATTTTACTCTGTTCTGTGATGCAGCGGTCTTTGTTTTTCTGAGCATAAGTAGAAGAAGATGGTTTAGAAGAACTACTGCTTTTACCGCCACCACAAGCTGTTACTAAAGTGAGTGATGACAATATAGCGATAGGAAAAAGTACTGCTTTCATAGATAGATACTCTCGTGTTGATTGAACCAATATAAGGTGATCAAAATTTACACGATCTTACTTGTTATGAGTACATTAGTAATACTTATATGTGATGTGCTTAACCAAACTACATTTTAGTTGTTAATCACTTATACTTTTCCTTACGATTTTAAGTAGCTCCTTTGTATGTGAGCATCCACTGCAAATCTATTTCTTAATATTCATTACTACTAACTGACGTTGGAAACATTGAATAACAAAAAGCGTGTAACTTAGATAAACCCTTTCCAGTCACCAATGGTGTGATACGTTTGTCTTCATGCATCTTGAAACCCAGTAAGCCTTGATCAATCTTGTCTTGGTAGGGTTCGTTGTTCCACATGAGCCAGCCAATATCTCTCATAAACTCCAGTAGTCGATTGCGGCCTGTGCTAATTGCTTTAGCTGCCGCAGATACAGTAACCATGTCATGAGAAGCAACAACCTCATCATGAAAGGCTGTCTTTTTCAACCTTAGATTCAAGCTGAGCACGTTCCTTTTCAATACGTGCTGCACATTCTAGAGCTGCTATATAGGTCTTAGGGACATCAAAACCTCCGAAACGCTGTTATTCTGCTAATTCAAAGAAGGCCTTAACAAGTCGTTTTTTGAACTCTTTAACTACTTCTGTATTACTCATCAGAGTCATGAGAAAGGTGGTTTGATGCTCATTCAATTCATAGTAGGCTGTGGGACGCCCGGCGCTTTTTAACTTTCGCGTTACCAACGCGGAAGTGCTAAAGGACTGTATATCATCAGAGTAACGATTAATTAACTCAAGTATATTTTTATGTTGGATGCCTGTGCCTTCTGCAATCACCAAAGAGGTAGTCACAGCTTCGCCATCGCCAGAGAATGAAACTAATTCGTATGATTTTTCTGGATGCATATGTTAATTCTGTTCAGATTAAATTGTTGGTAACCATAATGTGGATTTTTTAAGTAATAATCAGAAGCTCGTAATATCCGAGCGACTCTTGCTTGAATAAATCCATGGTCTTCTGATAGCTCGGAAACCTCGTAAAAGGCTTTAACAATTTCCCATAAACTATCTTCTGGTTCATCTTTCGTCCTTGTTTCAATTTCACCTTTCCGCTTCCCTCGTGTGATAGTGTGTTGGTATTCAACGGCTTAAGCTTTTCACGTAAGTACTTCTCTGCTCGACTGATACCAATACCAGGGCACCCCGAGTATTCGTCAGTCGAATCACCCGTTAAGGTTTGAAGCATGTGCCAAAGGTCTGCTTCGTCTTCTGAGATAAGCTTAGGCTCCCGATGCTTGACTGGGTTAAAGAGCCACCCAGGAATGCATCTTAAGTCTTTATCTTCTGTGACGATGATCTTTTGATGATTGGGTTTGAACTTAGGCATGGTTGCCAAGATACCCATAACGTCATCAGCTTCTAATTGAGGAACAACTTTTGTTGGGTAGTCTTGAGCAAGCCGGTGACGTATCGCTTTAAGCCTCATAGGCCTGCGTATATGAGCACGTTTTGCTTTATATTCGTGCAGTACTTGCTTTCGCCAGTTTTGTTTATGGCTAAAGCATAGAAGTACTTCATCCGTTTTGAATTTTGTTTTAAGTGATTCAATACGAGCATGCGCTTTACAGATCGCTTCATGCTTATTGGTCATCAACCAATATAAGCCGTTTTCGTACTCCTTTTGATTAAAGGCTACTTCGAACTCTGCATTGACGGCTGCTTTATAAGCGATTATGTCAGCGTCAACTAACAGGAAGTGTTTATTCACATTCCTCCTTTAAGTGAATTAGTTCAATATTAAACTAGTTTTGTCTTGAGATGAGTTAAATCATTTAAGATAATACGCATCCCTATTTACACCCTAGAACTGGCTTAAGCCGGAGTAGAAGATGTCCCACTAAGTTTTAAATCTGTTTTATTACCTTCATTCGTTAGTTTAAAGCTTAGGTCTTACTATGCTTGCATTATTCATACATGCGATTCTTACTATTTATGTATTTATAGTCGCTTATCAAACCAATAGCCTCTTACTTTGCTCTGGTGGTGTCTTGATGGCAGCTATGTGTAGCTATATAGCCTTTCAAATCTTAAGAAAGAAACGCCAGAAAGCACTAAATCATGAAGAGCCTGTAACTGGAGCATGCATTTATATGGATGCTCTATGCAGAGCCAACCAGGTTGATGGGTGTATCTGTCAATCTAATTAAGCCCATGTATTTGGGCTTATTTTAGTGCGTCTCTGACCAGTTGATTCCAATACTAAAATCTGAATCTAGTGGAAAATGAAATTTAAAGCCCTCAGCCGCTTGCTGAAGCGCTTTCTTATAAAATGCGCCAAGCTCTTCTGTAATCTCTCTGGTTCGGCATGCAATCTGCACTTCATCGTGCACCCATGCACATTGAGCGTAATCACCGCCCCAACCATGCGTTAGTCCTTTAGCTTTGGCATAACGATCAATTAAAACATTCCAACGTTTACAGATAAGTGCACCGTCAGACTGCAATTGAGCATTGAGAGCACTGTGGGATGAGCGTATAAAAATTTAGCGGGCATCAACAGATCCAATTACATCTCCTGTTGCACAATGGCGGCTAACCGATCAATGGACTTACACATACCCACTGGGCTTTGATGCAAATAAATGGATACGCCTTGTAACGGGCGAATCACAACCAACCACCGGACTTGAGCTGGGTTAAAACGTCCGCTAAAGATACAACCGGTATTTAGAGCGTGAGCGAGGCTATCTGAATCTCCATGATCGGAGTGAGCGAATTCAAGAAGGCTTGCCCAAGCGTTAAACACATAAAGGCTGATGATGATTGATCACTCGAGGTGGCATCATGAGAGGCGCCCCGAAATTTTTTGATCCAGTATCCGAAGGCATGTAAGTTAATTTCGCATTTTTTTGCAGAAGCTTTTTTGGGTTAAACCGGAGTCACGCCAAACATCAATAACGGACTGCCAGTGAGCTTGTTTGGGCGTAAGGGAACATAGTGAGGGGGGAGATGCCAAATTAAATCATCCAAGAAGATGTGAATAGCCTGTCCGAAATTGAACGTTTACTAACGTATTGCCATTCAATGGGACTATAATGACCTGCTTATAGCTTCAACACTGACGGTCTACTAAAGCTTAGAATATCAAAGAAGCCGATGGAAAACAGCCATAGAGACTTTTTTCTGTGAATTATGGTTAGTTTTCAAATCCAAAATCTGATAGTATTTTTTCGGTTGTACCATCATGCTCCATACTATCTATAGCTAGATTTAAGTTTTTGATTAGTTCCATATGATTTTTTACTTTTTTCGATATAGCAACATACAAGGAAGCTCTACTTAGAGGTGGCTTGATTATCACTAGTTTACCCCTTAGTTTTGGATATTTCTTATTGATGGCATCCAGAACTACTAATTTACTGTCTGCAAACAACTCAATTCTCCCTCTTTGAATACGTTTTATATTTTTCAACGTTGTCTGTGCTGGATACTTATGAAGAAAATTTGCTTGATTAAACTCTTCAGAGTGCAACGATCCTTTAATGGTTCCTATTGTAAAATTTTTTAGATCTTCAAGCGTGCTATAGCTATTCAGTTTAATTCCCCCAAAATGCACCAGCACTTCTTCTGAGTGGTAAATTGCTCTTGAATAGGCAAGTTCTTGTGCTCTTTCGTCACTATGGTAAATCCCGAGAACACCAGAATAGAGTCCTTTCATTGTCCCTTTTACCGCTCTATCCCAAGGCATAAAACTAACATTCATTTTGCAATTAAATCTAGCGAACGCTGTTCTGCATATTTCGGTGAAAAACCCTTCTTTCACAAGTTTTTGTGAATAATAGGGAGCCCAGTTAGTTGTAACCAAATCAATAGGACAGTAGGGAAGAGCTTCAGCCCAAGAAATTGGGGGAATGATGGAAGTCAGTAGAGCAATAGTTATTGATAGACTCTTCATTATACTTTGTACGCTTCATTGACAAAGAAGTCTTATGGTTTTGTATCTTAAAGTAGATACACTACAAGGTGAAAGTTTAGCAAAAATCAGTATTTATCCAAGAAATCCTATTGAGGAAACCCTCACTCACTCCCTAAACACCCTACCTATCAATAGCTTGGCGGATAGTGACAAGTGAGATCAGAAGCTGAATGCCTGGTCATTCAATGGGGCCCACCCATCATCATTGCTTTGGTTGTCGTGGCATACGGTTGTGTAAAAGAAGAGAAAAGCGTTAAAGCGCTTGCATTAAAAAAAAGCAAAAAACCGCAAGAAGAAATAGACACACCTAAACGACTGATTAACAGCAAAGTAAGCAGGAGGCCTAGACGTCTATCCAGTAACTGTGTGCATAACTACAAAATTAAATTATAAGTATCTAAAATACATCAAAGCCAAACTCTTTCATAATTTCCTGAGCTTTACCCGATCTTGACAGTTGCTGCATGGATCGATTGAACTTGTTAATAATTTTTTTCGCGTTTTTCCTATCCTTGTGAAGCGTGATATACAAAGCTTGATTTTTTAATGGAGGCTCTATAGCCAACAACTCATTCACTCGATCAGGAAATTCTTTTTTAGCAACATCCAATATAACCAACCTTCCAGCAACAATGATGTCTACCTTATCATGCAAAAGTCGATTGATAGCATTTCTTAAGCTTGAGCCAGGTATTTTATTCAAGTAGTCGGCCTTTTTGAATTCAATGGAGTTAAGATGGCTATTTACTACTCCAAATCTGTAATCTTTTAAATCTTCTAATTTAGTGTAAGTAATTACAGGTTTTCTTTTAAGCTGATAAAATGTTTCCTTCGCAATAAACACAGGGTTTGAGTAATACATTTTTTCTACTCTTTCAGGTAACTTATAGGCTCCAAGCAGACCTTCAAATTTGCCAAGCATGGCACCTTTCAGTGCTCTGGACCAAGGCATAAAGGTTACCTTTAAGTTGTATTTTGAATCTGCAAAATATGCCCTTGAAAGCTCTGTAAAAAAACCTTGTTTAACCAAATCATCTCCAAAGTATGGCGGCCAGTTGACAGATGCCAAGTGAATGATATCTATCGCTTTTTGATTTTCAATTGATTGGACAGATAGAGCCAATGACAAAATGAGAAAACACAACAGCTTCATATCGGTTCTGTACTTAATAACAAGATTCATATCGATATAAGTCAAGAAAACACTAAGAAAAACCGCCAGAGGAAATAAACCACAAGGCTGACACAATGGTTAACTACTTAGTTACAACTCCCTAACAAGGTATCTTTGTGTCGATTTCCCTGGCACCCCCATCACAGTGGAGATGACCTTTGGTCACGCGTTTACCTTGACAGTTTCTAGCGCCGGACTGAAAGCTAAAACTGTTACTGCTATCATTCCTTCATGATCTTGCTTAATTGAGCAGGTCAAACTTCAAAAGTGCGAGGTTCACCTTTAGGTTCTATTTTCAATCCAAAGTCTTCTTATGGTAGCTTCTGATCAAAACGCTTTAACGGCTTGCTTGACGTCGTAGACGGTGACTTTACGTTTATGAATGCCGAGCGACATTTTGATTTGTTCGCGTTTTATTTGCTCAGGCCAGACATCATTCCAAGTGTCTATAAGCTAGAAACGGCAACCTATGCACCGGACAGGTATCAGGGTTCCAAGCATCAGTAAAATTTTACGGCAATTGATGAGTGGAATAAGTGGCTTGCTCTAAAGCCCGTTCTAGTGGTGATGCATTTGGAATTTCATCAGAGCCCATCCTCAGGAATACGAGCGTCAATGTTAATGGTTTTGCAATATGCGCAGTGGTTGAGTCCACTTTAATATCGACCGAAGGCTCAAAGAGTTCTACATGATCTACACTCCTTGATGCAACAGGGAGTACAGGATTTGGTGATAAATACGACTACCGAATCTCCATTGCTCATTAAGGTGAACGGTAACAGCTGCGCGGGTTTGATCTAAAGCGATATCAGAATAACGATGTTCTTTAAAATGCAACGTCGCTTTCACTTTAAACTCAATCACGTCAGCAGGGAGTACTTCAACAAAGTCTGTTAGTAGCCGGGTTTCATTTTCATTTAAATAAGCCCCAACGGCATCGAGTAGTGCTCTATATGGAACACCATTGCCTTGGTTCCGAACGGGTCGCGTAGACATCATTCACAAGGATGTACATTTAAGCCATACGCAATATATCGCTATCTAGAGCTTTACCCGTTAAGGTCAAAACCAACTTACCCGGCGCCACCCCCAAGTTTCCACTTACTGTAATTTAAAACGATGCTCCCAGCGTTGCAAGGCTTTAGCTTTATCGGTAGCCGCATAAATGCGTTTCTTGGTCGTTGCGTTTAAAGGGGCATTAATCCACAGATAAAGATCGCTGCCATAGTCACGCAGCATCACCTGACTACCCAATGGGATCGAGAGAATGTCAATGATGGATTGCTTGAGATGGTCCTCAGCTGAGAGCCACTTGCCTACTAGGATGCTCATACCGTTCAAAGGTATGAGGATGCAAAAAGATCGAAATTATTTCCTCTAGGGGTTTTTCCTGGTTGGCTTGTTGTATCGTAGTAACATAAGATGCAGATTTCTATATTTATGCTAATTTTAAAAGATTAAATTAAAACCAAGATAACCATAAGCAAACTCATTGAGTTTAGCATTATGATTCACGCCTTTGGCGTCAGTTTCATTAGTTTCTACACCGCGGGCCCAAGTATAAGTATAACCAAGCTCCAAATTAAAGTGGTCACCCGGTTGAAGTATAAAGCCTAATTGGCCACCAAAACCCAAACCACCGTCACTTTCACAATGTTCTGCCTTTTTCTCCTCTTCTGAAGCAGTACTAAATAGGCCTCGTTCAGTATAACAATTTTTCATATTAATATATGATATATGTGGCCCGAGAAATGCCTGAAATAAACCACTATCAGTCTTAACTAGAAAATCATGCGCAATTGCAAGATTGCTTGCTGAACTAGAATCTCCTCCAAACAATCCGCCTAACCCTAAGATACCTACCCAATTAAAGTATGAACGAAAGCTTTCACCCTGATAACCAAAACGCGAATGAATGCCAAAACCGGCATCACCAGCAGCAGACTCACTATTAAAAGAAGGGTTAGGATCTTTGGTTGTTTCATCATAGTTAATAGATCCTGCACCCAGGCCTCCACCGAATAAAATGTCAGCCTGTACAGAGCTTGAAGAAAATACAAAAACTGAAAGGGCTAACATAGTGTGGATAGCATTTATTTGCATGAAGACATACCTAAATTAATTAATTTCGCAGGGTGTAATATAATTCAAATGCTGCATGCTGCATGATACGTTAGTCTCATTTACATAATAAAAATTCTCTCTAAGCAGCATTTAATTAGATAAACAATATGAATGCTTGTATTTACTTCGATTATGAAGGCTCAGTTGAAAAGAAGGATTTCATTTTGAAGAAGATCTACCCGCTTAAACTGCTCTAAAAGTAATCGCTTACAAAACTACATTAAAAGTCCTAGAAGACACGTAATTAACAGGTATTAAAGCCATTAAAGTAGACAAGTGGAACATTGACAGAATGTTTGACTAACTTTCCATTTAAGGCGGTACTTCGGTAACGCATCTTCCTACCCCACAAGCACTGAACCACTTCCCCCGGCAATCTTAGAACCACAGCTAATCGAATCACCTGCCCTCGTTAGAGGTTTGCCATTCACCAAGACTGATTGGCTACCACCCACCACAACATCGTCGTGGCAGCGGGGTCTGGAATTACAATGGGTGTCCCACTTGTCACCTTGCACGTGTACCGCTTTACCATTGACATAACCCCTTGAACTCGAAGCTTTTCCGGGGCGTCATGGCCTATGTAAAGGTCGCCCTCAATAGCTGCTGGGGATTTCACAAGTAAGTGCGTTCTAAAAAAAGAAATATTTCATAAGTTTAATGTCAAAATGATACTCTATTATCACGCTCAAACTCATCCCTAATGTAAAAAGGGTAATTCCAGTATACAAAATAAGGAGAGGGACGTAGAAGTATGGCGTTCTATCTTTTCTGATAGGAATATCCAGCCTCCTTCCAAACAAAATAATGCCTGTTTTCCAAGCAAACCATGTAAGGTGAACATATAATTCGCTGATTGCAATTATCATGGCGAAGACTCCTATAGGGATAAATTCACGCATACCTGAAAGAAGTGATATTGCCATAACAAATAATCCTGTTAGGAGTTTTATTTTAGTTCGCCTGAATACAGGGGTTCCTCTAATATGATCAGTTTGTTCTAGTTCTTCTGAGCCTAAACTTCCCCAGTATTTGATTATGGATATACTGTTCTTCACATACCAAGCAATAAATATTATGTAAGCGAGAATTTGTATATAGATGATCATTTTTTATTGCCTACTATTTGACATCTTTTATCTCAGTTAATCAAGCTGTAAAGGTTAGTTCAATTCAATCATCACACCATTCACCCGAACCCCGCTGGCATCCAGCAGTACTGAGCTACCATTGGAATCAAGTTTGATGACCTTTGCAGTTAAGTCTAGTTGCTACCCCCATTTTTGAGTTTGATAAAGCTTTGATCAACATTGATTTCACAGTCCCCAAACCTACGGTTAGGCAATGCGCGGAGCTGTCATTCTGCAGTTTGGTGCTATCGTCGAACTGAATGAGGTCCAAGGTTTCATCATCGGCAGGCGCTTCAAATCCACCACCATACAAGTGCCCAACGATAGCGGCTTTATTTAATTCACAGGATGGAGAGACTAAGACCACTTGCTGCCCAACTCTTAATGTCCACCACCTGATAAAGTTATTGCCAATCTCAGATGGCCAAGGCAACCAAGCTGTATGTGTCTCGCCCATTGCAACACGTAGTTTTTTGTCGGCGTGGTTGGTTTTTGTATCACGCCAAGCGCCTTTCTAATTCAGCAAGCTCCCAAGCGCTCATGAGCTTTGGCCATTAGTGGTAATCTGAGTCAGTGGGGTTAAAGCTTCCCACTCACTTTGGAAATTGCTTTGGTCTTTAGGTTTAGCCCGAATGGGTTGGTTGTTATCTTTGGCTAGTTGATTAGCGATACTAAGCTGAAGATGGCTATGTTAGACCGATGAACTGTTCGAGGTGCTTGCGAATATGACGGCCCAGCGATAAAAAAGCAACGATCAAGTCTTCGGCTAAAACGACCGCAACACCCACCAAGGCACCACGGGCACCGTCGCCTAACCACTCCACATTGCTCAAGGCCAGGTTAACCATGGCAACGACGAACAGACCAATGACTAACCCTCGAGTGAGGCCGATCATCGTCAGCTTGTCCGTGCAATAAAAGCCTAACCACCACCGCAACTAACATGATGGCGACAGGCAAGCCCCATTGAATGGCCAGGCGTTCAGCTTCAGATTTCACGGCGTCCCTATCCGCTAAGTCATTGATAGGATTAAGTGTCTAGGATTGGCAGGGAATTTCCTCTGGCGGGATTCCCGATGAATAAAAAATAAATTTCTAAGATCAGGTATACATAGAGTTTATCCACTCAAGAAACAACTACAATTATTCAGATAAAAGTCCATTCCAGAATGCAGCCCCTATGAGAACATTTACCTACAAATGGTCAGCACCCATATTGTTTTTTATATTAATAATTTCAGACGTCTATGGAAATACGGAAATACGTTGTGTAACCGAAGAGTTCCCACCCTTCAATTACACAAATGAAAAGAAATTAATCGGAATAAGTGTTGATATCTTACATGAGCTATTCAAGGTTGTCGAATTCGAATACAAAATAGAGATGTTGCCGTGGGCGAGAGCTTATGACATCGCACTAAATGAAGGAAATGTAATGATTTTCACAGTCGGGAGGAATGCTAACAGAGAGAATCTATTTCATTGGATTGGCAAAGTTGCAACAGTTAATTCAGTTCTTTTTTCATCAGCAAAAAAAACATAGAGATTCACTCTATAGAAGATCTGCAACAGTACACCATTGCTGCTACAACTTCGGATTTAAGGCATAGCTATTTAACAAAGAATCTAGGGTTAAAATCGAATGTAGTATCTGTTAATCAATACAGTCAAGGTTTGAAAATGCTTATCTCAGGAAGAGTAGACTTGTGGGCAATGCATGAACATGTAGCTCAGCATATAAAGAAAAGGGAAGGTATACAAGGATCCTTGATTAAACCAGCCTTTAAATTGGAAAAAATTTCAAATTATCAATCATACATAGCATTGAGTCGAAAATCCCCAAAACCAATAGTAAAACTATTTCAATCAGCTTATAAAAATCTGGAATCAAAAAGCATTATTCGTGAAATCAGCAATAAATATTTAAATTAGCGTCCATTGATTGCGTAAGTATGTGGAGTTTAACGTCAAACTAAAACTGACACCTCATACAAACTCACCCAACCATCATTCACTGCCAAAAGCTTCTCTGGCTGTTTTTCCATAAGGTTGCGAGCCTGCTTACTCGATACTCCTAACACCTTGGCCAAGCTGTCAATATCAACGTCATTAGTCGCTTCTGGCATCAGTAACTTTAGCGCACCAAATACTCATTTCTATACAACCCCACCAAGCTATGACAAGAAGTAACAAAGCAAAGATTCTTACCTCTCACTTTAAACAAACGCTAGCCTCCTTGCCAGCGACGAAAGAAATCTTAGTAACCGACTCTTTGATCTGATTTAAGTGCGTCCACTTCTGCTCGAAGGGTTTTAACTTCAGCAGTCAATATGGCGATGATGCCTGCTGGGTCAATACGCTTACAGCCTCTTTTATCTTCTACGGTACAGGGTGTTCCCCCTTCACCTTGTACCACCAAACGACTATCGACTCTCTCTAAATCCTGAGCAATAAAGCCAATGCTGTCTCGGTTTGAGCCGATCCAAGTGAAGGTGTAAGGATGGAGGTTATCGAACCACTTTGGGTCTATCCTCAAGTGTTCGATTTTATTTTTCAATCTTTGATCGCTAAATCTTGGTCTGGGAAGTGAGCTTAAGTAAGAAGAAATTTCATCCCAGTACTCTTGCCAGGAGCTATAACCATTTGGGGCTGGTAGCGTAGCATTAACAGTATTTATTGTGCTGAGTAATAGTGTAACTGTAGTAAGTAGTTTTAACTTCATGTTTCTCTCATTCAATTGCTTTGATAACACACTATGAAAAATAACAACAATTCAATTGGTGTTATTCAAACGAATAGCTCTATTGTGACACCTGATCATTACTTTCTCGTTAGACGAAGGGAGCAAAAACATTATTGTTAGATACAGACGCAAGACTTAGATCTAATCTGTTGCCTTACTTTAATACGCTAGCTTCCCTGCCAGCGATGAAAGAAACCTTACTTAGTAGCCGACTCTTTGATCTGATTTAAGTGCGTTCACTTCTGCTCGAAGGGTTTTAACTTCAGCAGTCAATATGGCGATGATGCCTGCTAGATCAATACGTTTACAGCCCCTTTTATCTTCTACTGTACAAGGGGCTCCCTCTTCCCCCTGAATAACTAGGCGGGTATCGACTCTCTCTAGATCTTGGGCGATAAAACCAATACTGTCCTGCCTAGAATCTTCCCAGGTAAAGGTTGAAGGTATAATATTGTCGAGCCATTCAGAGCCAACATTTAAATGTCTAATCTTGGTTTTTAGATTTATATCACTCCACACTGGACCTAAACAAGTCCAGCATGATTCCTCAGAGTAGGAATTACCAACCGAAAGCAATAATGCCATTGATAATGCTAGTTTAGTTTTCATGCTCTTCTCTTATTTAATTGCTGCGATAACGCACTATGAAAAATAACAACAATTCAATGCTGAAATGTTGCCTATCTCACATATTAATATTTGAATCTTGAAAAGGAGTTGATTCTCAAATAATTAACTATGAACCAATCACACAATATATCCCATTAACAGGCCGTCATTGCTGTAACAAAACCTCTACTTACACTATAGGAGGCATGATATGCCTAGTTGTGCCAATCACCAAATGGGTAGTCCTTATAGGCCTAATTAACGCCATTTTGAACTTATGCTGGTCATACCGAAAGCCATATGATTAATCATACATGCATATAAACAAGGAAAAGCTAAATGCTTGCAAATGTTGTTACGAAAATCCTAACCGGTTTATTATCCGAAACCTTTATTAAAAAGATCATCGTCCTAGCGCTCCAATACATTGCCAAGAAAACGGATTACAAAGTGGATGATGAGCTAGTCCAGATTGTTGAGGAAGCCCTCTACGATGCCCCACAAAGCGCGTAACTATAAAGAAGAATACGAGCGCTATCATAGCCAACCCAAACAAAAGAAACGTCGAGCGCAGCGCAATGCTGCCCGGCGCTTTATGATCAAGAAGAAAGGCAAAGCAGCCGTTGTTGGTAAAGACGTTGGCCATAAAGACCGTAACACGGCTAACAATACGTTAAGCAATTTTCGTATTCAATCCAAAAAGAAAAATCGAGGTCGCAACAAATAGTGAGTTATGATTTAGAACTGGCTCTTCAAGTACTGCACGAAATCACAGCAGAAGAGTTATTGAATAGATTAAGAAGCGGCAAAGCGACCGAAGCTGAAATCAGCCAAGCCATCAATCTTTTAAAACACAATGGCCTCACAATGGCGCTTTACTCTGGCTACTTTCACTTAAGACGAAAACATGTTAGAGATTGGGTTTAATCAACCCGCTAAGGTCTGCATTCCAGGAAACCGAGTTGATTAGCCAGATCGAAACCCATTGAAAAGTTGGCGTTATAGGCAATAAGACCACCTAAGTCATCCACCGTTGACCCTCTCACCTCGAAGTAGCTTGTATAATCTAGAAAGCCAGGAAAGAAACCTCATTCGGCTTACCTTTTGGATGGGGCTGAGGACCTCAGAATTAATTACCCTAAATTTGTCTGGCATTGATTCAATTGAACGCTAGAGCACCAAAACCAGACTCCGTAATAGTAAGGTGCTCTCCTGTAACCGATAGCCGATGCCTTAAAAACCAGTAGGAGAGGCGGCTGACAGGATGTTCCATAACCTGAAAATTAATTTGCCCTGGCCAGGAGATAGGCAGATACGTCGAGATCTTCGAAATCCATCTCTTAATAGGGCTGGAGTGAGATACCGATATCCATATCAAACACGCCATACCTATGACTCGATGATGCTTTCTCAAGACAGGTATCTGGCTTGAGTCTCTCGTTAAATGGATCACTCAGCGTTGCTGGTGATAACGCAGGCCTGTGCTCGCTGAGTTCCTAGGGAATCGTTCATCACCGGCAAAAAGCTGAAGCAATGTTTCATATCGCAACTAAATGAATGGAATAATTTAGAAGTGAAAAACCCAGGGTATATCGGGAGATGTTGAGTCAAATTTGTGATTTTTGTGGACACAAAGGAGAGTAAAACAAGGGTATATTGGGGGGGGTGAAAGTGGGATTTGAATACTCAAACGACTTTAAAATCAATAAGATATGAGCCAATGACGTCATTGGCTCACAGAGTGTGTAGATAGTCACTTTTTTAATCCGAAATTTCTTCCTTCATCTATGTGGTCTGAATTGAATGTGCGCGCATGCAGATTTTTTTATAAATCACGAGGAAACTAAGACAAAAATGGATAGTATATGCAATTAGATTTGGTGGTTAGCTGAAGGTTAGTTGGCAAGCGCTTTTACACTCAGTCAGAATCGGTCAACCTAGAAGGTTACATTTTATGAGAGTACTTTTAACCATTCAGACTATGTCTGCAATGTGTGTTTTTATTATTGTTGGCTCTCTATTGCTTTCAATGGTATTAGATTTTGCTGATAATAAACCTATCGAAGAAGTGAGCGTAGAACTGAATTCAAAGGAAAATGGGCAGTGGCCATATCCAGCTCCGATTGAAACAAAATCTAAAAAAAGCCCACAAAGCTTAGATGAAGATATTAATCAAAATATATCAACAACTTCTAATGACACCCCTCCGACAATAAATCATTACGATAAAAATAAAACCGAGACTGAAATCAAAGCTTACAAGAACGAAATAATTCCTAAATTCATAGTTGATGACAAAACATGGAACACAGAATCGTATCGAAAATCACTTAAAGAGATACGTTACATGACTCCAGATGAAATAGTTCAATACGCCACTGATGGGTTGATTAGCGATATAGCCATAGATGAGGACATTGAATATGGTAACCGTAGAAATCTGCTTAAACTCACAGGGGAGCATATGCTGCCTCCTTTAGATGAAGAATTGTTTGCAAAGCTATCTATGGGGAAAAAACATTGGGAGTCGGCAACTCCCCAACAACAAAATGAATTCGTTTTGGCTTTGAAGAAACGATTTGTATACCATCTTTCGATGGAATTCAAGGCTCACAATAATGAACGAATGATAGTTTCAAAGCCAATGTTTAGTAGAAAACAAGACAAAGCTAAGATTTCTACCCGTGTTATTTACAAGCATGATAAATCAGTCAAAGAGTTGTGGTTTATGTTTTACAAACGAGATAGCTCATGGCATATCTATGATGTCATAATAGATGGCATAGATTTAGTTAAAACTAATCGTGCCATGATTAATGAGAGCATTCATCAGCAAGGTATTGACGAAACCATAAAGTGGTTTTCTAGGTAGAAGTGCAATTGAAAATGTATCACTGCTTTCTACTTGAAAGCTTTGTGGCAAATCTTTCCTGTTGATTTTCCACTAAATCCGGCCCACTAACTCACTATATTTGCATCGAATATCGACCCACCTATCAATGATTTCCTGAATTAATTAACCAGGAGCATGAAGGAGCAATAGACGTGGCTCTATGAAATCTTATCAGATACTGGCATTTCCGTGAAGTAATGGCTATTGCCTGCCGAACGGGTTTATCACGCAACACCGTGCGTAAGCACCTAAACCGTCAATTCTAGATCTCAAATACCCTACCTGAAAGACCCAGTGAAAGTTGATGAAATAGAAACAACAAGGTCATGATAAGGCGGGTCAAAACAGCGTAACGAGCGGATCAGATTTAACTGCAATCAACACCAGGTTAACCATAGAACAGACCAATGACCAACCCTTGAGTAAGGCCGGTCATCGCTAGCTTGGCCGCGCTAAAAAATAGCCCACCCGCCACCGCTACTAACATGATGGTGACAGGCAAGCCCCATTGAATGGCCAGGCGCTCAGCTTCAGATTTCACGGCGCCCCTATCCGCTAAGTCATTGATAGGGTTCAGTATCTAGGATTATCGGGTGAAATTCCTCTGGCGGGATTTCCGATGAGTATAAATGAATTTCTAAGATCAGGTATACATAGAGTTTATCCACTCAAGAAACAACTACAATTATTCAGATAAAAGTCTATTCCAGAATGCAGCCCCTATGAGAACATTTACCTACAAATGGTCAGCACCCATATTGTTTTTTATATTAATGATTTCAGACGTCTATGGAAATACGTTGTGTAACTGAAGAGTTCCCACCCTTCAATTACACAAATGAAAAGAAATTAATCGGAATCAGTGTTGATATCTCACATGAGCTATTCAAGGTTGTCGAATTCGAATACAAAATAGAGATGTTGCCGTGGGCGAGAGCTTATGACATCGCACTAAATGAAGGAAATGTAATGATTTTCACAATCGGGAGGAATGCTAACAGAGAGAATCTATTTCATTGGATTGGCAAAGTTACAACAGTTAATTCAGTTCTTTTTTTATCAGCAGAAAAAAGCATAGAGGTTCGCTCCATAGAGGATCTGCAACAGTACAGCATTGCTGCTACAACTTCTGATTTAAGGCATAGCTATTTAACAAAGAATCTAGGGTTAAAATTGAATGTGGTATCTGTTAATCAATACGGGGTATCCACTTAGCTCCACTAGCTCGTTTGTGAAGACTTTCTGGTCGTAATTTCTTTGTAGGTGATTTGCT
>CANMOZ010000036.1 GCA_947499545.1 uncultured Saccharospirillaceae bacterium | reverse complement strand
CAAATCACCTACAAAGAAATTACGACCAGAAAGTCTTCACAAACGAGCTAGTGGAGCTAAGTGGATACCCCGTATAATTAAACAGTTACCCGTAAGAATGGTAGTACTATGAGCAATTCTGAACAAGAAATAATCAAAAAGCTTGAACCCTACAAAAGAACTTGCTGGATTCCCAAAACATCAAACAAACCCTCCTCCCGTAGCTCATCAAAGTTTTCAGGGATTCCGTTTATACCTGAAGGAACTGAGTGGCCAAAATGTGAGCACTGCAAGGAAGAGATGCAGTTGTTTGTTCAGTTGAACTCTGATGACTTACCAGTAACTCCAGAAGAAGGGTTTGGAGAAGGGTTGCTTCAACTGTTTTACTGCACAAAAATTGACTGCGAGAGTAAAAGTGATGCATGTATAGACTTTACTGGCGAACCAGCATCGAAGCTTGCTCGACTTATAAACCCCAAGGGGCTTAAAGCCCAAGAATTCGAATCAACCCCTGTTAAGTCAGCATACCCGGAACTGAAGATTACAGGATGGGATTCAAAAGATGATTACCCTTATGATGCAGATGAATACAAAGATATTCAACTGACAGAAGAGAAAGAAGACTGGGTAGGAGATACTGCTGATTGCCCAAAGGCGGGAGATAAACTTCTTGGCTGGCCGCATTGGGTTCAAAATATTGAATATCCAAATTGTCCCGAATGCGGTACTGAAATGAAATTCATTTTTCAAATTGACTCGGAATGCTCACTTCCACACATGTTTGGCGACTGTGGGTGTGGCCATATCACTCAATGTCCAAATCATCCTGATACACTGGCTTTCGCTTGGGCGTGTTGTTAATTCGAATATATTAAAGGGTTCCGTTCTAAACGGAGACCCTTCATAACATAGAGTCACTCCCTATGACCATCGAACAATCACTCTACGAAGCAGCCGTGAATCTTATTAAATCCAGATACCCAACTGGATACGGCGATGCAGCAGCCGTCAGAACAGTTTCAGGTAATAACCTCAGAGGATTTATAGAGCCGTTTTTAATTACGACCCAAAAATCATTTAGAAGTTGTATGGCCTAGCAGGTATATAAAATCTTGCAGCAGGAATTCTAATAACATCAAAGCTTCCTGGAGCAGCCATGTAACCCTTAGATATATCATTTGATACAGCAAAGATAGCCCATTCGTTAAACCAATAGTCAGCAGGCTGGGGAACGTAGTCAGCGTTACATAAGGACTTTATTTTATCATACTCCTGAAAGCTAATAACAAATGCATATGTATATCTTCCTTCGATATTTAATTTTATGTAATCCCAGTCTCCATTTGCTTTGATTTGCTGATTATTATCATCCTTTAACCAATACCAATCACTACGATCAGTTTTGCCGCAGAATATGCCTGTTTCATCGATTGCCATGCTGCTAGTTGATACGCATGCCATAGACAGGGCTAATGTGTAACCCAGGTGTTTAATGTCTGATTTCATGATGCCTCTAATAAGCAATTCATAATTATTATGCTTGAAGCTTTGTTGCTAAAAAATATTTAAGCTTAGCCCTTCAAAAACTTCAAGTGTATTATTTCATGATTAAAATCCGATTGCATTTAAAAATAGAGATTAATTAATTAATTAATGAGAGGACCAATAGAGCTTATCTATTAGCATAGAGAGGTATATTGAATAGTTTGGATGAAGAAAGCGGCACCGAAGTACCGCATTAATGAACAGTTAGTCAAACATGCTGCCAATATTCCACTTGTCTACTCTTATTGCTTCGATACCTGTAAGCTTTGTATCTTCAATTGCCTTGACAATAGACTCATGAACAACAAAGCGGGCGCAGCCATCAAGATAAAACATCATACGTTTCTCTAAATCAATTTCATCTAGAACTTCTTCATTAAGAGATAGCTTTTCAAGTATCACATCCATATCTTCTACAGAACCATCGAAAACAGAACGCTTTGGATGGATGGCGTCTATTTCATTGTAAAGATGCATAAGATAGTGTTTTTTCCAGATTTTCTTTTTGGTGATTATCTCAGCCTCATAATAATCAACCTTATGGAGCTTTAATTCACTTAAGAGCTTAAAAGCTAGCTCAGATAATAATAATCCAAATACTTTATGAAAATCACAGGGAGTAAAGCTGTCTTCGTCCCCGTCAGTAATTTCTATTTTCCCCAGCCCGGCTACAGAATCATGAATAGGTTTTGGCATGAACATAAGATTTCTGCCATTGTTAGAAGTGCCTGAATCCTTACGCTCACCAAGCATATATTCTAACGACAACCCTGATTCTTGTAAAAAATAATACTCCGTATCATATTTCCCAGTCATATTAATATCCTAGTTTCAAGCTGGTTCGGTGCTTACCATAACCAAGTTCATGATTTCTGTTTTGAGGGCAGTGCTTCCCTCGCTTCTTGTCTGTAATACCTTTTGCCCCACTACAACCGTAGGGCGAACCAGGCATGTAGTCCCGCGTATCTGCGGCGATGGTCCATGTAAACCGATCAATGTAAGTCAGAATTTGCTTACTATAACGATTCATTTTCTTCTCAAAAGAGTCTTTGATTTCTGCTTTCGATAGCTCTTTACTACCTTTTTTGCAGAAAGTGCCTTTAGCTGCGGCTTTATCAATGTTTTCTATTAGATCAGTAACGGCTTTTGGATATCTGTAATGACGTTTTTTATCATTTTTATAAAAATCTCTATAAAATTTTGTAAGCTCTTTAGCATCATCTTTTTCTTCAACACTCTCTAGCTCAGCTAGTTTGCCTCGTGTCTTATCCCAAGCAACACCTCTATTGTGGTTACCTTTATGACGAGGCACTGCAAGTTCGCAAGCCAAATCAGCATTAGCTGGTAAAGTCAGGGTATTATGCTCCTCATTAATGTCATACCCGTACAAATCAAAAAGCTCCCTCCACGATTCCTTTTTAACAGCTTCACAGGGGATGACATGGTGAACTTCTAAACTATTTGGACCCTGGAACCACGGATGGGTTTCTGGGTACCCCGGATAACGCTTTCTTATTCCATTGTATAGGGTATTCTCAATTCGGGTATTTTCACCGCCTCCAATATCTGTTTGGACTTTGTTTTCACATTCAACATCGCCGCACCTTTTACATTTTTTTCCGTCATTTTTTTTCTTTTTATCGTCCTTATTATTAGACCCACCACCAGAGCCACCACTGCTTGTTCTTTCGTATACATTTCTTTCGTGCTTTTCTTGGAAGGGAGCACCACCCGCCGCACAAGCGTTTCTGTATGGGTCAGTCATGCTCATAAGAATATCGCTAATGCCTTCCATTAGCTTACCAACTTTACGAGCAGTTGTAGCGGCAATGGTTGCAGCACTAGCCGCAATACCGCCTGCACCCCCTATATAAGCCGTTAACAAGGCTGCAACAGTGCCAGTGGTTACAACGGCTGCACCATCAACACCGGTTTGAGTTGCAAATGATGCCGATATTTCAGTCAGTTTGTCATCAGGTGTTACTTCAATGACACGCTTAGGTAACCCCATCAGAATTTCACGGGTTTCTTCATCCCGAGACATGACAATGAGTAGTTCCATCGCTTCACCAGCATGCTCAAGCCCTAACTCTGCTCGATTACCAACTGCATTTAGCTTGGCTTGAATCTCGGCTATATCGCCCGTTAACATGGCTTCATAGAGATCTAACGTGCTGATGTCGGCAAGGTCCATCAATTCACCGAGTTCACCTAGGTCAGGGATGTATTCGCTTATGCCTGTACCAACACCTTTTGCTGCTGATTTGGTATGCTCCCACATCTTTTCCCAACCAGGCTTTCTGTTAAAAGCCTCTGCCTTTTCCTTGAGTGCATCTAACTCACGTTGTATGACAGTCTCAATTGCCTGCTTAACGTCTGGTGAGCCCGGGTTTTTAAGGGCTTTTTGATAAAAGTCATCAGACAAAGCATACGCAACATCATCAACCTCTGCTCGCAGTTGATCACGTTTACCATCTAATTCACTGATAGCAGCGTCTCTATCGGATTTTTTACGGCCAAAGCGAATGGTTTTGGGTTTCTTACGGCAGCTCTTGAGGTAGGCTTTCCCTTGTTTATCGGTTTTCCCAGTGACGACTTCACCTCCATCAAGCACGGCTTCAAATTCAACTTCTCGTGCTGGTGTTGATTCTGGGTCTCGATAAATCAGCAGTGTTTCGTAGTCTTTCGGCTCGTCTTCATCTGCTGCTTTTGCAGGGGCGGCCATTTTAGAATTGGTGGTTTGGGTGTCTGTTTGAGTGTCAGCCATAGCACCTGAACTAAGGCCAGCCGTAGCAGCTCCCAGAGTGATCGTATTACTTGAGACTGCTTCATCAAAGATATTTGAACGTGCTGTAGAGAATGCATTTTTATTGGGAGAGTTCCCAAAGGAGCCGCCTTCTTGCATAAGCTTCAACGCTTTGTCGTGCAGCTCATCTGAGCGAATACCAGGGTCGCTCTTTGGAATACTGGATGCGGCGGCGAGTGTTTTTAATCTTTTATTCGCATTGACTTTCCTTAGAACCCCTTCCATCGCACGCTCTTCGCTTGGGTCCAGTGTGGGCGCCACTTCCCACTGACCTTCAGCATTGCGTTTAAAGGGTGATTTAAAGGAGTATGAACCTCTCCCTATCGTTATGAGAGTGAGGGTGCCGATCTCAATAGCACTTTTGATTCGGCCAAGGTCATGGTCTTCTAATTGACCGCTATGATCTGTTGTTAAATTCAAAGCTTTTATTGCATCGGAATAATCAACAGAATAGATATCTTTGCATCTGAGTAATTGCCGTGCGTACGGAAGAACCCTATCTAAATCTTCTTCTCGAAGTTTCCGCGTCACTACGACTTTAAATTCAAAATCAAAATAACTCATATGAGGTGCTTACTTCTTATGATTGTCTTGGTGTGATTCTAACTAAAGAGGTAGGACAGTTGCCAGTTTGTTTACTGGGTAAACCACCTGCTCACCCTCCAAACACCATAATAGCGATCAAATAACAAACAACCCTTAAGGGAGGCAATGATTTTCTGGCTCTCTATGCAATCAAGTAATATTTGTATCATTGACCCAATTGGTGAGCCACGGTGAATGGTTATTCGCCTCTCGCTTAAAATAGCGATAGGTTATTGATCTTGGTTAAAAATATTAACAACTGTTTTCTTGGGTAAGATCACGTAACCTCCGCATGCTCTCAAATCTCATTCAATGCATAGACTACAATCAACTAAAATACTCCTACGCGGAATGGTAGAGCATGAGCACCGTTGACTGGCAAACAATCCAAGAACTGGCTAACACTAACCGGAACAATGAGTTGACTCCAAGCAGTCTTATTATGGGGTCTGAATTTGGCGCAAAGTTTAATGGCAAAATCCGTCACGAAGCTTTAGTCGATGACTTGGATTTAACCGCCGATGAACTTGCCATATTTGATGATGCGGGTACAAAAGACATCGATATCGCATTACGACACATAGATCATGCAATCGCCCTTAAAACATACATAGATGACAACTCCATTAAGACACTGCTTGAGATTAGCAATGGAATTAGGAACAAGCTTAAAAAGCATTTGTTTGAGATTAATAGAACGGTTTTTGTTGGTAACGTAATAGACAGGGGATTTTCTGATTTGGTTTGCAATTTGCTTGAAAACTTTAGAACCATTCATTATCTCGGTTATGATTTAGCCTTACCCTATTGCCTATATCGTTATAAAAGCAAAGAAACCTTCTATGATCTATTCGAACAAGACAGCGACGGTAACATGTCTTTACCAGAAGAACATGAAATCAAAGCGGAGTTCTTATTTAAAACCAGAGGAAAATCTACGCTTCTTTACCCTAATGGAAATATGATTCTGGGCGCAATGGAAAGTCAATTTGGTCCCGTTGAGAAAAAACTTTCACTTAATACAAACCAAGACATGCTAGTACAAATCTCAGAAATGTGGAGAGATGGTTTTAACCCTCTCCTAGTGAGTGAAGCGACCTATAGCGAGAAACTTAGAGCAGTTGATGAGTCTCATTACTTAAGTGAAGTGCATAAGAAATACTTGTGTCGAATGAAAGGCTTTGTAGTACTCCTCTATTGCTCTCTAGAATTAGGGCAAAATGATCATATCTATCGTACATTGCTTAATCACGAAGTTGATAGCGTTGCTATTTCTTATAGCGATAGCCTGAAAAAAACACGGTATAATTTCAATGAGATGCTATTAAGTATCTCAAACTCTCCAAAATTTTATATGAGCAAAGAAGATAGGAAACACGCAAAAGCTCGAGCAGAAAGGCTAATTAGCAAAGCTGCTTACTTTCACGAAAATGAAGTTGTCGACATACCCGAAAACCCATTTAATGAAGCGGCATAGCGATAACATGGCAAGTAAAGCATCCATGAATAGAAACAACTATGCTCATTAACACTCTGCTGCCCTCTTTTTCAAATTCGATGAATATTCAATAGGCACCAAGAAACGATGAAAATCCCACTACCCAAGTTAGCTTTCATTCCGCTTATTCTCGTTCTCCCTACAATCTCCCTAGCAGAACAAGAAGTTAGAATCATGTACAACCATGCTGTTAACCCTCCTTACAATATGGCGGACCACACCCTAGAGCTTCCTGGCATCAATATCGAATTGATACGTAAAGCTTCAGAAGGATTGGATGTAAAGCTAACCTTCATAAGAACGCCATGGAAACGCGCTCTGGCTCAATTAGAAGAAAGCACAGCAGATGCGTTAATGAATGCTAGCTATAACGAAGAGCGCGCAATTTTTGGTAGATATCCAACAAAGGATGGGGTTACTGATATTTCTAGAAGAACAAATAGACAAGCTTATTATCTTTATACTCTTAAAGGAAAGGACCCATCCTTTACCGATAGCACCTTTGCGGCAACAAGAGGCTATTCAATCATTGGTAACTTAGAAGCCAAAGGCGTTACTAAAGATAGGCTGATTGAAACGACGGGGTCAGAGTCAAGCCTGAGCATGCTTATTTCAAAAAGAGTTGATGCAATAGCAGATTTAGAGGTTAGCATGAATCCATTTATGGCGGCTAATAAAAATGTTATCAGAATTGAGCCTGAGTTGAAGCAGAAAGAATATTATTTAGTTTTCTCAAGGGGCTTTTATGAAAAGCATGCAAATATAGCCAATCATATTTGGGACAATATTGGTACTTTACGTGATTCCAGCTTCGGAAAAGCGCTATTAGTGAAGTACAGCAAACAACAATAATGGAGTCGTCATGCTCATTTTGCTTTAGAAAATCAATTCAATTTCAGTGGCGTCAAACTGCTATCCAGTAGAGTTGCTTTCAAAATATCTATATAAATCAATGGGTTTTACTTAACGCATCAGGTCAATCTTGTGGCCGCTGATGGCGAAAAGGTGGTTAAGCAGGTGTATTTGATGCAAATCACTGTACCGCTCTGTAGGCACTTTCCTGTATAAATTAAAGACAACCTTTCTCTTGCCGTGTTAAGATCAAGCCACTTGTTGCCAGTCATATGAATTAAGCATTCCAATGAACCAGTTCACTCAATTCTCATAACCCTTTCCAGCTGTATCAGCTCATAGCACCCCTGGTATTTGCCAGCTCTAATGCGCGATTAGCGGCTTTGATGCTGCTGGAGAGATGTATGTATATCCGTTTTTGCACAACAAGAAAGGTCTGTAATGCCTCTTACAATGAAGGTGTGTTTCAGGCTGCTTTCTATTTGATCAACAATGACCTCCTGTTTGATTATGAAGAGAAAGCTATTAGCAATATCATTGAGTGGTTTAATGACAACTTAGAAGCTCCTGATTGGTTTTCAAGGTCGAAAAAGCCTCATGCACACCCTCATGCTGTCTCATGGTTTAAATGCTCTGCCACTGAGCACATAAAGAGGATGAGGGAATTATGTTGCCTACTTGAAGTCAAAGGCATTGAGGTGACCTCTTACAAATCAACCAGAGTCGGTTACCTCGTTTATGAAGATGACTATCAGGTTGCAGCAGAGCCCTTTGCTGATACATTCAATCTGTAAATCATTAATATTTGTGGCGCTCTAAGCTTTTATTAACATTGATTAGGGCGTATTGATTCTTATAAGGCTTAATATGAAGTATAAGGTTGCTGCTGCGTTTAGTATTGCTTTTCTTTGGCTAGGTTCAATAGCCTTGGTATATATCGACACTCGGAATAAATGGTATCAACTAGGTGAAGAAAGAGGCGGTATTAAGAAAGCCTTTGAAGTTATTGAATTTGTTTGCGACAACAAGACAACCTCTACACCTATTGATGGTAAAACCAGCAGGTTTCACCTGAAAGATCAATCTTTGTCAATCAAGAAAGTGGGTAAGCTAGCAGAGATTCATTGCTATTGATTTCTCTGTTTCTAGTGTATGCCAAGCGAATTGGGAAATACCTATTTCTTTTTGCGATTGTTCCTAAGTGATATGAAGTTCAACCCTTTAAGCATGGTGCCAGCTACTCCGCCCAATCCGATCTCAAGCATTCCAGTAATTGAATCAATCTTACCTGGGTAAACCATTGAATGATACCCCATTGAATTTAAGCACCCGGCTGCGCTAACTTCTGAAAGCAGGTAGTTCGTAGATACCTCTTTTGCGTAGTCGTAACCATGAAACAATTTGTCTTTGATTCTATGCAGATAGAACTCGCTAAAATTGCTTACGATCATATTAAATGAAGCATTCTCTTGGATTTCAAACAATAATGCTTTAAAGAGCTGTTTATACGCATCCTCCCCATCAATACTTGAATGCAAAACAAACTCCGGCACCTTCATTCCTAGGTTTTTCAAAACCGCTGTCTGGTGTTCAATGGTTGCCAGCCCTACATTCTTCGCTGCTCTAGAAGCATCCTCAATATCAAGGCCATTTTGAATGTGCAATGTGTAAGCGTAGGGAGTATCAACCACATATATGACGTAGTGTTTGAATCTTTCCATTAACTTGATAATTGCTGCAAACTTGTTATTTAAGAAAGCAAGGCTTCCCAAGCTGACAGCAAGAAAAGCACTTTCATTAAACACTGTAGTTTTATCAAATCTATTTGGGAGAACATGCTGTAAAGATGCTTTGTTCTTATTTTCTTTAGCGTCTTTTATGCAAATTGGAAACAGTGAGTTTATGTATTCGTCTGTTATGCTTAGAGCGTGCATTATTTACTTCCATTCAACTACTTTTTTATCGTTTCTTATACTAGTCGTTTAACATATCATTCGTCGAAAAATAATCCACAGCCAAACCCTGCCCGATAACAGATCACATTCAATTCCCTTTTGTTCGTTTCTTCAGCCCGTCAGCAAGATCAGAGCATAGGGTTAATCTGCCATAACCAAATACAGATGGGACACTCAAGTGCACTCGTGACTGCACAAGTCTATGTGCACTGGGTTCCCAGTGGATTTGAGAATGCCGGTAGTAAAGCTCATGCATTATTCGGTGGAGACGCGTAGCGTCAGACCAGCAAAAAGGTGCCACATAGATGCTTGTCTATGGCTTCTTCCTAGAAAAAGCTTGATAAATCAATGATGGTTGAATTGATACGTCAGATCAATCTTGTGGAATTTTTGTGGAGAAAGAAGGGTAAAACAGGGGTATTTGAGAGGAAAAATTAGCTTCTCTTAACTTGTAAGTCCTTGATTTATAAGGACTCATGGTCGGGACGGCAGGATTTGAACCTAACCTAAGTTCAGAAGCTATAGGACTTACGATACTTTTGTGACCATATTGAGACCATTGGCGCAGCCTGTCAGAAGCCCGGTATTTTTAAGCCATTATGTCCTCCACGTCGGGAATTAGCAAGATTACTACTCAAATGACCTGAGTTTGAAGCCCATTGATTGTTACGGTAACGATACGATATACTAATCGCGTCACTAGAAGAATAGGTATAAGAATGAACTCTACTGCACAAAATTCCTCCACACAGAAGCCTACCACTCTTGAGCTTGAAGTCCAGCAAAGAGCCCTAGAATACGAAAGCAGAGACCTAGCCGTAGTTCGTTATCACAGAGAAACTGACCGCAGAATTGAACGCAAAGAAGAGCACAACAACACCTATGGCAAGCTGATTGTAAAGCACTCAATTGACAAGCTAAGCCATGCCCTAAATGCTTGGTTTGACCAATGCGTACAAAACAAAGCAGCCAGCAATGCGGTGGCATATCCCCTACTCCGAGGCACCATAGACCCTGACCAAGTAGCTCTCATTGGCCTTCAAGTAGTCATTGGCTCCATTTCAACCCAACCTAAGATGCTTCCAACTGCGTTAGAAATCGCTACAAGAATAGAAGATGAGATACGCCTGGGCTTCCTTAGAAAGAAAGATGCAAAAGCTTTTCAACGCCTACTCAATAGCTGCAATCATAAGCTCCAGTACAGCTTTAAGCATGACTCCGTCACCAAGGTCACTACCCAACTATCACCCATCGACGTAGAGCCTTGGACGCGCGTTCAGAAGACCCACGTAGGCACTCTGATCATCAATCTCATCCTCAATCATCTTGGCCTTGTCGAGAAAGAGAAATCCTATGACGGCAAGAAGACCACTGAGACCCTCATCCCTACTCAAGCCACCGTAGACCTTATCGAAAAGAACCGCTCCATAGCTCAATACATGAGACCCTTTCTAGACCCTACTATTCTCCCCCCTAAGCCTTGGAAGCCAGGCATGACTGAAGGCGGGGGTTACTTCTCTCACGCTCAACGACCCGTCCGACTCGTCAAGACTCATTACAAAGAACAACTGGAAGCAGTCTCTAAGGCTGATATGCCCAAGGTGCTAAATGCCCTCAATGCGGCGCAGAATACTGCCTGGAAAGTAAATGGTAATATCCTAGAAGTGGCTACACAAATCGCTCAAGGTGCCAGTGGATTAGGCGGACTTCCTCGCGGTATTGATATTCCTCTACCTCCTAAACCCATTGATAAAGACACCAATGAAGCTGCTTTGATTGAGTGGAAAATTAAGGTCAGACAGATTTATATCGCCAACAACAAGGCTAAAGCTCAACGAATTGGCTTGCACATGTTGATTGATCAAGCTGAACGATTCCTTGAATACGATGCTATCTACTTCCCTCATCAACTCGATACCAGAGGCCGTGTATACAGCGTTACCAACGGTGGAATCTCTCCTCAAGGCTCTGACTTATCTAAAGCCCTAATCCATTTCTCTGAAGCAAAACCCATTGGTGAAGACGGTATTACTTGGTTTAAAGTCAACCTGGCTAATCTCTTTGGGGTTGATAAGGTGAGCTTCAAGGAGCGAGTGCAATGGGTTGATGAACACCAAGAAGAGCTCTTTGCATCGGCTTTAGACCCTTACTCCAACACCTTCTGGGCTGACGCTGATAAACCCTTTTAAGCATTAGCATGCTGCTTTGAATACGCCCAGCTCCTCTACCATGGTCCAAACCATATGACTCGTATTCCCGTTGCTCTGGATGGCTCCTGCTCAGGTCTACAAAACTTAGCCATGGCGCTTCGCTGTGAGAAGACTGGCAGCTCAGTCAACCTCATTCCTTCTGACACTCCCTCTGATATTTACTCTGACGTAGCCACTATGGTTGCTGAACATTTAACCAAAGGTCTCGCTATCAATACAGGCATTTTAAAAGCACAGGCACGCAGGGAGGCTATTGAACATGTAGCTACTGTTCTTGGCAAGGAAAAGAAACGTTCAAAAGCTTCATTAATAGGCATTGTTGAAAAGGCGATAGAAACCAAAGACACAAGCAATGCTTTAGCGAAAGAAGCCTACGACCTTTACAACGAACAAATGAATGCCTGGGCCTGGTTGAAGTTTGGAATTAATAGAAAACTATGCAAACGTCCCGTGATGACATTTGCTTATGGCTCTGGGGTTTACGGTTTCACTCAACAGCTTAAGGACGACATTCTTTATCCAGCCTACGAAGAGACTCAATTATTACTCCAACAGGCTGAGATCACTGCACAGGAAGCTGAGGAACGCTTTCCATTTGAGGGTAGAGGTGATCAAGCTGCCAGTATGCTAGCCAAGCATATCTACAAAGCTGTACTCACCAAAGTTGAAAAGGCAGCAACTATCATGAGCTGGATGCAAAGTTGCTCTAGGCTCATCACCAAAAACAACCAATCCATATGGTGGAAAACTCCCCTTGGTTTCCCTGTTTTACATAGATATATGAAAAAGGAAACTCTCAGAGTAAAAACCAATTTAGGAGGTCATGTCTGGAAGCCAAGCATTCAAATAGACACAAAAGATATTGACTCTAGACGAATGGCTAACGCTATTTCCCCTAACCTGGTTCACTCGCTGGATTCAAGTCATCTTATGCTAGTGGTCAACCAGGCGATTGATGAGGGTATTAACAGTCTTGCATTAATTCATGACTCTTTTGGAACTCATGCATCAGAGATTCCAAGGTTCTTTCAAGTCGTCAGAGAAGCTTTTGTTGAATTATATAAAGTCAACCCCTTTATTGAACTAGCCGAAAATTTTCGTGGACAAATGCCGGAAGAGATGCAAGACTCAATACCATCACTTCCTCCTGAAGGTTCGCTAAATATTCATAGCGTTCTTCAATCTGATTTTGCTTTCGCCTGATTCAAAACATAACGAGCTTCTGTAACGCGCTGTAAGCTCGTTTTTACAGCTACCCACTATAGTATCATTACCGATACCATTAACGCATCCTGAGAGGAGCTTTAGAGCCTCTCAGCGCTACTTTCAATACCAACTCCTCCCCTACCCCTACAAACTCACCTAAAAACAACCTCCGAAATTTTCTCTCCTCAAAATCCTGGAGGCCCCGTCATCCGTGGGCTCCAGCATAGGGGCCACTATAGAAGAAGTATTTCTTCGGGGGCATACTGCCTACGCTGACTCTCAAAGTCCATCCCTCAAGTGAAACGTATTTACTTGGGTTGACTTGTAGTTGTTCTGATGTAGTGCTTATTTTTTTTACCTCTTACCTCATCAAACATCCGAATTTTGGCCCACTTTAGAATGATAAAGTGACCCAGAATTTGGGGGGTAAGGGGGGCACCTACCTATCTAACAACTCAAGTCTTCCCTAAGTGAATACCTTTAATCATGACTATATATTAAATTATCTAATATTATGTAAGTTATAATTCAAGATTATCTATAATTCATTCTTACTTATTATTAGATTACTTAATATCTGCTATGACTAGAAGCTATGTAGAGAAGCTAAGAAATAAATATATTCTTAAAGTATTTATTAACAATCATGAATGTATTCTTAATAATAATTATAACTAATCATGAATACTTCCTAATTGACTTAATGAGCCAGCAGGCTAGCTAGCCAGGAAGCCATGAAGAAATAAACCCTAAACATAACCATGAATATCATGATTTAATCTTGACTCTACAAGATAGAGTTTTAACCAGTTAGCTTGCTAGCTTCCTGAAGATGAAAAGAGTTGGAGCCAGGAGGAATTGAAACTAGTTCAATACAGGGTTCAAACTACTCTACCGGCTCTCCCTTCAGCAAAGCTTTCAAGGCTGACTTGTTTAAACCAATAAATTAAAGGGTTTAATGACTCAGGGTTTAAACACATGACTTTCGCGTTGCTAACGCGGAAGTTAATAAACCAGAGAAGCTCACCAGAGGCTCTCTGAGAGACGAAACCCTTCTAGGTATGAGATAGGGTTGGTAATGAGTTAAACCAGTCTTAGGGGTCGATACAGTTCGTTAGAGTGTTATGTTTAATGAAGACTTTCTTCGTATCAAACGGAGAAACTAAATTATTTATTATTATCTCCTGATTTGTCCACCTTGATGACTTCCTGGGTTATAAAGTTCATCAAAGGTTCCATTCTCATGCAGCTTGCTCAAAGCTTCATCAAGACGTTTTAACATCTCTGAACTTTGAGGATGTTTCTTTGAAAACATGATGAAGGCTGGTATGGGAGGAATGCTTGAAGGCTTAAAGCGTAATTGTTTAAATTTCTCTGCTGGTAGATACCGCTCAGCATCATACTTTCCAGCCAGATAAGTATCAGCAAGTATTTGAACTCGACCTATTTGCAAGAGCTGCCATGCATGCTGAGCATCTCTAGCTAAGAAAGCTTTGGAGCCCATAGCCTCGAATTCTTTCTCATACCAATAACCCTTTACTCCAACCAAGCTAAAACTGTTCAGGTTGGTATATTGTTTCCAGATCGGGAGCTTCAGGCTTTCATCCAGATAGAAAGCCATGTTGCTTCCTTGAGAGACAGGAACCGTTGAAAAGGTAAATTGAGCTTCTCTATCAGGTGTTTTTCTCCATGGAAAACTGGCTATGTATTTACCTATCTCAACTGCGTACTTTGCCTTTTTCCAACTAAAGAAATCATACTTGGGTTCAAGATTAGCTAGCTTGCATGCTTTTGTTACAAAGTCTGCCAACAATCCAAAATCTTCCCTCTGTTTAGTCAATTCAGGAGGGTATTCGCCAACAGCAAAGCGAATGACTTCTGCTGAGGATTTGGCTTGAGTGGAGCAAGAAATAAAACAAGCCAGTAATATCCATGCTTGTATGTTATTAAGACTCAACGGTTGAACCCTAATCAGGTGATTATGATTCACTTCTTTGTGCAGAGACTGGGCCAGCTAAGCTCATTGCCAACCTAACTATGGCGTAATAGGTGTTAGCCTTTCTCCTGATGAAAAGATTCCAGGAGTTATGTCACTATCATTCATCTGTATTGGCCAACAAATCTAAAGGGTTCCGTTCTAAACGGAGACCTTTCACAACAAAGAGTCATTCACTATGACCATTGAACAATCACTCTACGAAGCAGCCGTGAATCTTATTAAATCCAGATACCCAGTTGGATACGGCAATGCAGCAGCCGTCAGGACGATTTCAGGTAAAATCCTCACCAGTGTATCACCTGACACTAAAAACGAGGCTACGTCGCTTTGTATGGAGACTGGAGCCTATTTGGAAGCTCATAAACTCAATGATGCAGTCACTCATTCGCTAGCGTTATGCAGAGAAAGCGAACAGGATGAGTTTTTGATTCTTACTCCGTGTGGCATTTGCCAGGAAAGGTTGGCATTTTGGGGTGGAGATGTTCAGGCAGCGGTTAGCAACAAAGAGAACAAGCTGGAGTTTAAAGCTTTGAGGGAGTTGATGCCTCACCATTGGTCAATTGTGAATGGTGAGGATTTATAGGGCCGTTTTTAATTACGACCCCAAGATTCATTTAGAAGTTGTATGGCCTAGCAGGTATAAAAAATCTAGCAGCAGGAATTCTAATAACATCAAAGCTTCCTGGAGCAGCCATGTAACCCTTAGATATATCATTTGATACAGCAAAGATAGCCCATTCGTTAAACCAATAGTCAGCAGGCTGGGGAACGTAGTCAGCGTTACATAAGGACTTTATTTTATCATACTCCTGAAAGCTAATAACAAATGCATATGTATATCTTCCTTCAATATTCAAATGAATGTAATCCCAGTCTCCATTTGCTTTGATTTGCTGATTATTATCATCCTTTAACCAATACCAATCACTACGATCAATTTTTCCACAGAAGATGCCTGTTTCATCGATTGCCATGCTGCTAGTTGATATGCATGCCATAGACAGGGCTAATGTGTAACCCAGGTGTTTAATGTCTGATTTCATGATGCCTCTAATAAGTAATACATAATTATTATGCTTGAAGCTTTGTTTCGAAATTAAATATTCAAGTTTAGCCATTCAAAGCTTCAAGTGTATTATGTCATGGCTAAAAAAGACTTTCACTTAACTTGTTGGTTGGCGTTACTTATAGGTGGAGAATATCGTGGTTGCTTGCTCTGCATGGTATCTACTGATAAGAGTGGGTGCTTTAGAATAAGGCGTACGAACCATAAGCAGTAATACAACAATCAAAGCCATGCTTAATCTTTACCCATTTTGAATGGTAAGGGCTTGTTTAAACTTTGCTAAGCATGGCTGACTTATGGTAAGAATTTTGATTTATAGCCTAAAGGCAGATGACACTTTTGAATAACTTCCGTTTACGATAGCGATATGATCGTAATATCCAGGTGTTAAATAATAACCTCCATCACCTGCTCCAGTGGCTACTGCAAAAATTGACCAGTCACTAAACCGGTGCTTTGCTGGCTGCGGGACGTAGCTGACGCCACAAAGAGGCTTTAACCTATCATATTCATTAGCGCTTATTTTAAAAGCGTTTGTATACGTATTAGTTTCACCGACCCTAACAACGCGCCAGACTCCTTGAGCGGTGACTGGGTTGTTGTTGCTGTCCTTTAACCAATACCAATCACTACTATCTGTTTTTCCGCAGTATACGTGTGAATCAGTAGCTGATGTATTAGCACTTGACATCCACGTCAATGCGATCGTAAAAGCTCGGATATATGGTTGTTTTCTTTTTCTCGGTTTAAATCTCATGATGCTTCTAACTCATAGTTATAATATTATGGAGCTTAGTTACTGAATATTGGTAACAACTCCAAGTGCATTATTTCATGATTCAAATCAGACTTCATTGGAGAATGGAGCTAGATGGGTGAGAGGACCAAAAAAGCTTATCTATACGTCTAGGGTGAAGGTTAAATTTGAGCTTGAAGATAGCGGCACCGAAGTACCGCCTTTTAAGTTAGCAATAATATTATTTAAAGAGCTTATAATCTTTAGGTTCATAAATGTTGAAGCCATAAATTTTGTGCTTTTCAAATTCACTTTTGATGCGTTCATCCACTACAAATAGATAGCTGATCGGACCAAGTATGAATATAGGCGGCAACTTTAATTCTGAAGTATCTTTGAATGCTAAAGATTCAACATCCAATATAAGATTCGAGTTACGCTTTGATCTTTCTATTGCTGATTTATCGTAATCTAGAAGATCATACTCGCCGATTACGTTAAAAATATAGTAGTCTTTGATCACTTCACCCGTTGCTTTATGTAATACGCGTATAGGAAAGAATTGAATATTTTCTACTTCCAATCGCTCTAATATATCCTTGACTCGCTGACTAACAAGTGGTGCTCCTATGCCGGGCGCATCAATAACATCTCCAACCTCTGCGCTAGCGGTGTCATCTGATACTAATGTTACAACTGGCACTGGTCTTTTCCAAACAACCTTACCCTCTCCAAATTCATATATTTGATCATCATCATTTTTAATGAAATCGGGCACATCATCGACAACCAAATCATCTTCACTATTAATCTCTGATGCCATTACATAGTAATTCATGAATCAACTTCCTCCAGAGCCTTTGCTTTCGCCTTGCTATGATCAGCCTGTATTTGCTTGCTACGTTCACGGGTTTCTAGTCCGTTATTTTGAAGGAGTATTGACCATGATTTAATCTTTCGTATGACTAATTCTGATGCTTCATCCAAGTCTGCAATAACTTCCTTCTGCGGCTTAAGTGAGCCGCTCATATCTTTTTGGCAGTAATCTTTTGATTCCTTGTAGATGCTTTTTAATATGTTTTTAATCGGTGTGTAATAGTTTTTTGTAGAATGACCACCTCTATGACGTTGCAAATCATGCCTATATATATCAACCGTAAATGCCGGCAAACAAATGCCGTTGTTTTTATGGTTGACATTATAATTGATGAGTTTTAGGTTATGCGCCAAGCCATTAAGCTTTTTTAATGAAGACTCAGGAACAACGTGATGTTTTTGCGTTGCATATGCCGGGTGCTCTCTATTGAAAGCTGCTTCAGCTTCTCGAATTGTTTTATCTGATTGGATTTTAAAATCAATCATATAATCTTCAAATGTAGCTTGAATTTGCTTGCCTGGACCATATAACACCCAAGGTTCTAAGCCTGCACTCACCCATTCTTCTTCATAGTCATAATTTTTCTTTACAAGAATTCCATTGTTAGGATATTTAATTTTCTTCTTATACACACCCTGACAGCCTTTCCAATCACACTTATAGGTTCCATCTTCTTCAGGCTTATCTTCATCGCCTTTGCTCTTATCGTCACGTTTAGGGTCAATCTTATGGTGGAGTTCTGGTTTTAAATCAATATCAGCTTTGTTGGCTGCTTCTTTCAGTGCAGGGCCTAATTTATCAATAACATTAACCACTGCTTCAGCCGCTTTGCCGCTACGCCTTCCTGTAAC
>CANMOZ010000035.1 GCA_947499545.1 uncultured Saccharospirillaceae bacterium | reverse complement strand
ACGAAACCGGCAGTGGGGGAGGAGCAGTAATTTTTTCTCGGGTTTCATTTTTTCCGCGCCAGCTCTGGGCTTGCGAGAGACCTGCTTATCAAATCGGTTGAACCCTAGGCCGTCACTGGGCCGTCACTGGGCTGCTGGTGGGGTTGGGGTGGTCGGATGGCTGTCTTGGTCTTCTAGCTGTGAGGCGTGTTTGGTGGTTGGAGAGCAGATGATCCATTGCACTCAAAAGAAGCTGTGCAATGTAAGCCAATAGTCGCCATTACATCTATTTGATTCTCTCGCGCATCAAAGCGTAGCTAGTAGCAAATTTCTAAAAAAATGAAAAAATAAATTTTTTAAGAAATTTATTTAGTATGAAATATGATCATGTAGCTGAATAATATATAGTTTACAATCCTGCCAATATGGCACATATTAACTAGTTCATTCCATTTGCAAACCTAGCCATATGGCTAGTTCAAGCCATGAATGTTGTTCATTTGTGATTCTTATCAATTTTCTAAATTAGAAAAATATTATATCTGGCAAACATTACCCCCCTCTTTCTTAATCACCGCTTATTTGTTGCTTTCTGCACATATTGCGCCATTAATTTTCTGGTTGTAGCATGCGCTTGCTTCGCAAACTGGGGGAGATTTTATCCCCAGCATTCCAATTAAAATTTCTGGAGTTTGCATCCTATGCAATGGAAATCTTTTAAGGTTAACAAAATAGCCATGGCTGTTTGGTTGACTAGTGCGGCTTCTGCACAAGCCGAATTGGTTCAGGGCGTAGATTATATTGAGGTTGCTGCAGAGGAAGGCAACGGTCATGCAGAATTCATTGAAAATGTAAAAAATAATCTTCGTTATAAAAATCCAGAGCCAAAAGATATTTCTGATTTGGTTTGGGCTAAAACAGAACAGCTTATTGGCTTTTATCGAGTACAAGTGGGGAGCGCATACGAATGGGTGAGCTATGAAGAGGCCACTGCGTATCGCTGCCAAGCATTAATAGAACACGCAAGAATTACAGGAAATCAAATCTTTTCTTGTAGCGCTGCTGATCCTCGTTTGAACGAGGGCTTCAATGAATGGATTGGTGTTGTAAACTATCGCGCACGATATATGGTAGGCGTGACACCTAGTCCCTACGACCGTCCAGGCAATTTTAGATCTTATATAGCCAGCGCTCCAAAAGAATTTGAAGATTGCAGCAACCCCGAGTTCCCTGTTGGTCCTAGAAAAATATCAGAAACCACAGCTATCTGCTTAGCCAAGAAATATGAAGATCTCCTGGAACAGGGTGAATCTGAATGTATGGCAGGCAATCCAGTTAACGTTGCAACGGGTAATAAACATCAATCAGAAATTGATGCAACTTTAAGAGATTTTTCAATTACGCGTGATTATAACTCTACCGCTGCAAAGTCTGGAACTGAAAGCCATTTTGGCATCGGATGGAACAGTGGGTTTAATCGTAAGCTTGATGTTCAAGGCGATAATTTAGTCTTTGTTCATCGCTCTAGTGGCAAGCTGAATATTTTCGAAAAAAATGAAGCTGGCAAATTCGTTCATAACGACAACCCAAATATATCACTCAAGAAAATATCAAATAAATACCATTATAAAGACGCTGAATGGGAAGAGATATATAACGAATCAGGCAAGTTGATTTCTTTTTCTAGGAGAGGCCAACCAACGGTATGGACGTTAAGCTACGAAAACAATCAATCATTACTACCTAAAAAGATTACAAGCAACTTTGGCGATAAGGTTAAAATTGAAAAGAATTCGTCTGGGTTGGTTCACTCCGTTAAGCTAAACGACAGCTTTGTTGTAGAGTACGACTATGATCGGCAAAAACGATTAGTTCAAGTCAAAAGACCTGAGCAGCTAATT
The DNA here is from genome assembly GCA_947499545.1 of uncultured Saccharospirillaceae bacterium. GTDB lineage: Bacteria > Pseudomonadota > Gammaproteobacteria > Pseudomonadales > Oceanobacteraceae > CANMOZ01. The sequence continues at coordinate 18,707 of CANMOZ010000035.1, read as the reverse complement.
GAGTACCATTATGAAGATGGCTCTAACGATAATTTACTGACCGGAATTAGCGTTGCAGGATCAAGATTTTCAACTTGGACTTATGACGATCAAGGCCGTGTTGTAAAAAGCGAACATGCCAATGATACAGAAATTTCTGAGTTTAAATATTCCGACAAAAAAACAACAGTTACAAACGCTTATGGAAAAGAAACGGTCTATACGTTTAAACACTTTAACGGAATAAAAAAACCGGTCAAAGTTGCAGGCAAGGCAACAGATACTTGTATAGCTGCTAATAAAGCCTACACCTACGACAAAGAAGGGAAAGTAAAAACGCAAACGGATTGGAATGGTAACAAGGTTAAATTTACTTACCATGATAGCGGTTTAGCAAAAACAGTGATGGCAGCATTAGGTACGCCTAAAGAACAAGTCACTCGATTTGCTTACGATGATGAAACGAAGCTTCCAACTCGTATTGAAACCCCTACGCTGAAATCTGAGTTTACATACAATCATAAAGATCAGCTGGTATCAAAAACCATCACCGACAAGTTAGGTAAAAGCCCTGCTCAGACCTGGAGTTATGAATACAATCCGAAAGGGTTGCTGATCGCAGAAGACGGCCCAAGAACCGATGTTAGTGACATTACTCGGTACACATACACATCAAATGGTTATATAAAAACCATCACAAATGCAGCTGGTCATGTTTCAGAATATCTTGAATACAATGATCAAGGCCTAGCAACAGAGATTCAAGGTCCTAATGGACTTATTACTAAGATTGACTACACCGACAGCGGCCGTGTATCAAGCACGACTATGTCAGCTGATGGCAAGGATCTTACAACAAGCTTCACTTACACACCTTTTGGTAAATTAGCCACTATTGAGCAGCCAACAGGCCTGACTCTCACATACAGCTACAACGCCGCTCAATACCTCACCAGTGTTTGCAACCAAAACAATGAGTGTACCCGCTATACAAGGGATGCGACGGGTAAAACCACACAAAAGACAGTGATTGGAAGCGGTGGTGACACGGTTTATTCCATTCAAGCGGAATACGATTCACTAGGGCGTATCTTAAACAGCCTTGGATCAAGCAGCCAGAAAACTACCTTTGAACGAGATGCAAACGGCAATATTGTTAAGACATCTGTACAAGGTGGTGATCGTAGTATCATAACCTCCAGCACCTTTGACGCGCTTAACCAGCTCAAAGCTGAGGTTTCACCTGATGGTGGTAATACTGCATATGAGTATACCGACAATGGAGCATTAAGCTCTGTTAATGATCCTGAAGGACTAAGCACTCGCTATACGCGTGATGGTTTTGGAAATACGGTTGAGAGGGAAAGCCCTAACACAGGCAAAACTTCATATTCCTATGATAGCGCTGGCAACCTTATCAGCAAGACCAACAATCTTGGTCAAGCAACTACCTATGAATACGATGTTTTAAATCGTTTAACCAAAGAAATCACTCCTGAAGGCGAAACAACTTATCACTACGATAATGGTGCAAATGCCAAAGGACGGTTAACAAAAGCTGAAAATGCCAACTCTAGCTCTGAATACCAATACAACGGTTTTGGTCTTGTCACAGAGCATAAGCAGGTTATCAATGGTGATGCCCTTGTTATTCGTAAAAAATACAATAACAGGCTGCAACTAGAAGAGCTGACCTACCCTTCCGGTAAAACGGTTAAATACCATTATGATGAATTGAATAGAGTGACTGAAATCTCTCTAGGTAGCTCTTCAATCATCAGTAATATTCAGTACCTACCCTTTGGTCCAGTATCCGGCTTTACCTATGGCAATGAGTTAGTTCTTTCAAAGGAATTTGATCAAGATTACAGATTAACCAAACTCCAGATCGGAAATTTGGTTAATAAGACCTTTGGATGGAATCCACTTAACCAAATCACCAGCATTACTGGCACTCAGAGCGAGGCTTACACCTATGATGTTATGGGACGTTTGACCGGTGATAATGGTTCAAGCTACTCCTATGATAAAACCGGAAACAGAGAAAAGGTTGAAAGTAAAGCAGACAGCAGTAATCGCTCAACCTATAACTACCAATCCAATACCCAGCAGCTACTGAGCATCTCTAAAGCTCTTGCATCAGGCACTGAAAACACAGCCATTACTTATGATCAACTAGGAAACATTAGTGCTTTCGGTGAAACACTTACCCTGGAGCACAATAGTCAAAATCAGTTGGTTAAGAGCACCTCTGAAGAGGTAGAAAAAGAATATTTCTACTCACCCAATGGCTATAGAAATAGAGTCAAGACAGGTGATGCAGGGGTTAACTACTTCTATGACAATAACGCTAACTTGCTTGTTAAAGGCAATCGTGAGCTTGTTTACTTTGGCTCTACACCAGTAGCAGCAATAGAAGGTGAGAACCTTTACTACATCCATACTGGGCATCTAGGTGAGCCATTAGCAGCAACCAATTCTGAAAAGGCAAAGGTCTGGGAAGCAAGCTACAGCGCATTCGGTGAAGTCACCACTACAACCATTGAAGACGGTATTTCACTTGACCTGCGCTTCCCTGGGCAAGTAGATGACTATAACGGTCTGTATTACAACATTCATCGCTATTACTCCCCATCAGTTGGACGTTATATCGAAAGCGACCCAATTGGTTTGGATGGTGGTGTAAACACATACCTATATTCTGGTGGCAACCCTGTAACCTTTGTTGACCCCACTGGCGAAGCATTCTGGTTCGTTATCCCGATGGCTGTGCGTGCAGCGCATATGGCAATGAGTGTCTATGATGCCTATAATGCCGCTTCCACAATGGCTGATCCATGTGTATCAGGTGCTGATAAGTTAGGGATCGCGGGCCAGCTTGCTTTAGATATTTTATTGCCTGGTGGCTCTAAAGTATTTGGATTAACTTCTAAGCTAGCTTCCAAGGGAAGTAATGGAGCGATCAAGAGCATAAAAATTTCGAAAAATAAATACCCAGAAACAGCACAGCATATTCAAGATGCCCAGGCTGCTGGACATCCTAAGGTATTAACTATAGATAGAGCTGGTACAAAGCAAAATCGTAAAGAATCATTGAAGGGTATTCCAACACAGCCTAATAAAGATAGAGATGAGTATCCTCCGGCGATGTTTAAAGAAGGTGGAGAAGGTGCTAGTGTTAGGCATATCAACCCAAGCGACAATCGAGGAGCCGGCAAAACAATGGGATTGCAGTGCAAAGGACTTGCTTGCGGCACTAAAGTACAAATTGATGTAGTGGATTAAATATGTACAAAAAAATAGAGAAATTGCTCTCTATTTCTAGTACAGCATTTAGTCAGGAGCAAGTTAATCTTGCTCCTGACTTGCTGTTAGGTGCTGGAAAGTTAGGGCGAGAACTAAACGAAATTCTTAATACAAAGAATGGCTTTTATGCATTTGAATCAGCTTTAAGGATCTTTTCTACTGTAGAAACGGAGTATTCACATGACATATCGACTTGGAACTCTCAGGGGTTGTGGCGAAACGAGTACCCCGATTTAATAAATGATTGTCTTTTTTTTGCTGAAGATATTTTTGGAGGGCAATTTTGTATTAAAAACAATCTTATCTACACGTTTGACCCTGAAACCGGTGAACTTGAAGAAATTGCTAATAGTTTAGAAAAATGGGCTGATAGAGTTTTATCTGATTATAACGTATTGACTGGATACCCTTTAGCTCATCAATGGCAAAAAAAATATGGGGTATTGGCCCACACTAATAGACTAATGCCTAAAATACCATTCATTTGCGGTGGAGAGTATGAGGTTGACAATTTGCTTTCTATTGATGCTATTTCAGGAATGAAATCGAGGGGCAACTTAGCTAAGCAAATTGCATACCTTCCTGACGGAGCCAACATAGAATTTAATATTATTGATTAAATATGAGTACGTTTCAATTTGATGTTTTTGCAGATTACTTTCAAGTTTTAGTATGTGATGGTGGAAGTGAATCATCCATTTCTGATGCATGGAATGAACAAGCTATCAGAGATATGTTTATTTCTACTGAAAATGAATTCTCTTTCAATACTGCTAGAAATATGGATGTGCCTATTGAAATAGTAATTTGCAATAAAACTCCTGCTATTGAACTAAGTAAATGGGATCATATCGTGCAATGCTGCCTGAATGTTACGACAGGATGTCTATATATTCTTGGTGTAAGCGATTTTCTTCCTGAAGCAAAACAGATAGCAGTAGAGTCAGGGCAATATATAGCTTGGATACTGTATGGTGGGTTGGACTCTATTAGCAGTGATGGTTTGGAAGGTGATGATCATTATCAAATCATTCTTCTACGTTCTGATGAAAAAATTACCCCAAAAGTGATAAAAAGAAAATCTTATAATTAAGTAAATTGTAGCGAATCAAGTTTTCAGAGAGAAAAGGTAGATGAGGAAATTGTGTGCAGCTTTTATCTTCATTTTAGTATCAAATTATTGTGTTTTACATAAAGCAAGAAAATATGGAACCAAAAAAGAAGGTTAAAAAACTATCAGAGTATGATGCCGAAGCTGGGAATGTATTTGGAGGTAATCTGCTTTGGATTGAAATTATATTTTCATTATTACTTGTTGTACCTTTGGTTCTTTATTGGATATTTTCATAACGATTAAGCCCCTTCTTGATAACGGGGCCTGCATCCACTGCTTATGCCTTATTGGCTAATACTGCTTAGCTTTCCTTTACTGCCATTGGCTGCGGCTTGTTTACCACTGATTGCTCCAGCTTGATTTGGGGGTGGTGAGTCGCCGTGATTGTGGCTGGCGATAATGCCAAGCGCATCCGCAACGGTTTGCATAAAGTCCCCAATGACCACAAGAGCATTGGTGCTGCCTGTTCCTATATGAACCGCTGAGCCTTGAAGCATTAATGGGCCTGAAGCAATTAGACTCATAGGCCCACCGGACTGCTGATTAAATTGACTGCCGGCTTGCTGGGTTATTTGGTTGGCTGCATTTAAAGTAGCGTTACTGCCAGCTTTTAGGCTGACGTTGGCTTTTGCTTCAGTTAAAACGTCTGCCCCTGCGGTTTGATTGATATTGCTGGCAGCATTTAATATCGCATCGACTTCTGTTTTTTGATGAATATTCTTTTTGGCTAGCTGCCGGATTTCTCCGTCCGCCTTATCTTCTATGTCTTCTCCAGCGGTTCGGGTGGCTCGAACTGAGGCAAGCTCATTAATGGACCCCCCCGCAATGAGGTTGACCATTGTTTCTGACAACACATAGACTGCTGAGGCCTCTAATTGCTTGGTGCCTTGGATTTCCTCTGTGGAGTGCTCGGCTATTTGCTTGATCTCACTGCCTAAGCTCGATATTTTTTTACACGCCTCCTCGAGCATGGTTTGGGCTGAATCATGAATGACCTCGTCAGTGGTACGTGTCCAGTTTCCTCGGTCGCCAACCTGCTGTGCTACCCCTGGACGCTGCTGCCAGACTTGATCTCTCTCCTCGAGCTGAGGCAACCCTTTTCGTTCACCGAGAACCGCGCTGATGTAAGGCCGTTCTGGTAATCCGTAAAACCAATTAAGCGCAACCAACACTCCGATTTCCGGTAACCCATAAAACCCTCGCTCATGCCCGGCTGCAGGAATGCCTAGGGGCACGGCTTCTAAAATAATGTCGAGAGGTTCTAGGTCTTTATTGACGATTTGCACGTCGACGGCATAACGTGGCCTAAAGTTGTTCGCTATTCCTCCAGCCTTTGGAGCGTCTTGGATTTTGATCACTTCAGCCATAACAGGTAAATGGTAACCTGCCACCAGTTCAGGAAACTCCCGCGCTATTTGTTTTCTTAATGTCTCATTCATCGGATGGCCTTTAAGTGAGTGTGCCAAGGGTTTTGCGACCAACCTAAGCGCATGACTTCGCCCTGCCACTCCACCTTAGTGACCCAGCGGCTAATGCCTTGGGTTTGGATTTTGACCCCAGGTCTGAGCCTTGGGAGGACGGGAATGCTGGCCCCTTCGTGAGTTGGGTTTTTAAGAAGCTCGATGGGTAATGAGATAGTCTTTTGTCCCATCAAAGAGGAACCCCAACGGCCTACGTATAAACGGCCATCGGGCTGCTGGTGCCAGCAGTATTGGTGAGCCCGCCATAGGGTGCCGATCATATCCAGCGCCATATAGCCCCCACCGATGTGCTGGAATCTAGGAATTAACTGACTCACCCAGTCGGCTTGCTCAAGCACGAATTCAAATCCTGTTTTTTCACTGACGACTTCCAGCACCTGCTGCACATTGCAGTGCCTTAGCGAGATCGAAAGTCTTTGATTCAGCGCTGCCGAAAACTCTCTAGCCAGTACTGTATAAACATCAGGCGCCTTGCTGGAGACGGACTCAACATAGCCCCAAAACAATCGTCTTGGCACTAAATCGTCTACCGAGAGGCTAATTTCGAGTAATTGACCCGGTGTTGGTGTTTGAGTGGACCCTGTAAAAGTCACCAGTGCACGGCCAGGCGTGGCCCATTCCAACAAGACTTGTTGGCTAATCAGTTTAATCGATTGATCATTAAGCTGGGCGAGCGGGGTCAGTTTCATCAGTCGAATCCGGGGCTAAGAGCTGATCCACTTTTTTTAAGAACTGCTCAAACTGGTTGTATTGTTTTTTGATGGCAACTTCTTCTTTGGAGTTGTTATTGACCGCTTGGGCTATAGTGGTGCCTGCTGTACTGTCTGCCTGAGTAGTCTGTTTTGACTTGAGTTCTTTTTGCCTGGCTTCTTTAGCCTCAGCGACGGAGTTGTATTGCAGCAGAGAGAAGTTAACCGACCAGGCTAAGAGCCCTTCGGTTTTTCGATAACTTAAATTCCCATCAAAGATGACTTCACGAATATCCGCCACCTTGGCCTCATCGTGCTGGATTCGATACACCCGGCGGCGGCTGTCTTCTTCAACGGCTTCGGCGAGTTTTATTAAATCCGTCAGATGCTGGCCTTGCTCAAAGGGTAACTGACAAGCAACAGATAAAATCTTAGCCTTGCTGCCTTCGGTCGTGGTGAGAGTGCTGCTTGTATTGCCATCAAGCTTTTTGTTTTTTAAAGGCAAGGTCACTGAGGCAATAATGTTTTTGGCTCTTAATTCAAATAACTTGCCCTGATACTCAAATATCATAAGCCCAACACCTCCCGCATTTTGCTAAGTGAATCAACTGATCCTGAATAACTCAGCACTGCACATAAAGGGTGGCTTGGGTTAGGAGCGGTTAGCTTTTCAATATCAGACAATGAAGAACAGAGCGCTAGGTGAGTGATATTGCCTTTTTGCGATTTAATCTTTTCGATGGATTTGAGTTTACTTTTATAAGCTGATAATCGCTTGGCTTTAAAAGCAGCCGCTATTTGCTCGGGTGCCTGATCAGAGCTATAGGCATCTGAGGTTGCTTTAATTTGATGGTGTGCTGCATAAAAAGGATTAAGGGCGGCTACTCGATCACTGGCAGAGAGACGTTTTAAATCACGTTCGGATCGCTGTATATGCAGTTGCTCTTGCTCTATAACCGCTAAATGTTTTGCATGCTTTAAGCAAAATAATAACTCAGCAGTTGGGAATGCCTTACAGACCTCAGACAAGTTGCTGCAAAAAGGTTTAATGCTTTCGCCGGTGATGAGAATAACAATGGCCAGTTCAAACTCAGTGCTTTCTAGTTGTTTGGTTAAAAACATCAAAGCATCCTTGGATGAGAGCCAATAATCACAGTTTCGATCTTTGCCTGCCCATTGACCCATATTCCAAGGATGAATCGCGGTGACTTGAATGTCACCGGATAGCCAAGCCTCAACATTTAATCCATTCAAGGGATTTGATTTAAAGCCCGTTGCAGGCCATACAATATGATCTAGCCGGCTTTGGGCTTCTTTAACAGGCGCTGCATCCAGTGCTTGCCAATTAAGGCTTGTGCTTTGAAAGCTCATCGGTACAACACTTCCACGCTGAGTAGCGTAGTGCGATTACCACGTTTGCCATACAATTCGAGTCCACGGTTATAGGAAAAACCGTAGTAAACCGTGCATAAACCGCCTTGTAAATTCATCCACGTCAGCACCCTTTGAAGGGAATATTTACGCATCATACGGGTAGACAGTGAGAAGGTTTGAATGCCGCCGTAGTGATTCGGTGGCAGCCCACCGGAATCACCCACAGTCACAAGAAACATAAATGAATTGTTGTAGTACAAATGAGGGTCTGGAGACTGCCAACCCCAACCTTCGCCTTCAATGATGCCTTCATGCAGGGTTTTCATTTTCATTTGGTTTTGTTGCAAGTTGCCGATCAAATCAAGAGCGTACTTGACTTGCCCAGCAGCGCCTTGGCCTACAGCATGAGCTAATTTAGCAGCATGGCCACTGGCGTACTGATCTTTTCGACCGTTTTCTGGCTGATGCACTATGGGTAGGTTTTGCACGTTTGGCAGACCTACCTCATCCAAGGTGTGAGTGTGATACCTCTGGGCCTTTTGTTCATCCAACTTATGCGTGACGGCACAGGTCGGTATTTTTTCATTACTGGATTCTGTGAGTTGCGAGGTGGCCGGGAAATTATTCACTTGCCCTAACCCTACCTGATGCTTGCTCACCTGGTGCGGATTATCTTTGCGGTTTTCAAAGGCTGTAAGGTTGTTGCGTATCTCATCAAGCACCGGTTTTAAAGCTTGAGGCGTCACTACCTTTATTGCAGAGTCGCCTTTTTTTATTTCCTCAAGTGAAGCAATAGAGACAATACCCTTAGTTTCTTCGGTGGCTTGCTCAGTGCGTGCATAGAGTTCATTCACTTGATCCGCAAAGTTTAACTGCCAGCTTTCAACGGGGATTTCAATGCCGGTTAAGGCTTGCGCACTGTTGAACTGAATCACCAAGTTTTTAACTAGGTTATTTCCGAAAACACCGTTTTCCGTTTTGACCTTCTTTTGTGGAGCCGTGTATTCAAGGGCCACCAGGGTTTTATGCTCAGAACAATAGAGCCCAAACCAATTAAAGGTAAAAGGGCCTACGGTGGAATTCAAAAAGGCTGAGTATACGACCGCACTTTCATTGACGAAGCTGGCTCTATAAATAGGCGCCTCATGCACGATTAATTCAGCGTCAGGTTTTTCAGTCTCTCGATCAATGTCCCCCTCAACCTCTAAATCCGGGATATTCGCAAAGACCACCTGGTCAATCACCAGACGTTTACCGGCTGCCATAAGCTCAGCGACCAGTGCTTGTCCTTTATGCGTAAACGCTGCCATATAAACCTCCTGTTTAATTGTCCAAGGTTGCAATGCTGTATTGGAATTCCTGGTGCCAGCAGCCGGTGTGTAAATAAAGATTCATTGGCGTCAGAGTGCTGTATTCATAGCGGCGGCAGGTGCGTCCGTATAGCCGAATAATGTCACGAAGCAATGCTTCATTTTCGGATAAAGCGTTTTCGGTGACTTCTAGCTGAATAATGTCCCACTCACGACCTTCTAACCGTTCTTTAATGCTGAGTTCCCCTAAGCCCAAGCGGCGCCAGATGTTTTGGAAGCCCTGAACACTGCCCGCATCATTTGCATTGGCTTTGGCATGCTTAACACGCAGCCTATAAAGCCATTCGGGTTCCTCTGGTAAGCGGTCGATGTTTCGTTGCCAAGCCAGTAAATCCACAATGGGTAATGCCGCTACCTTGGGATCAAACTGCTGCTGTGGCCAACTGACCCAAGTTTTAACTTTAAGCCACCAGACTTTAAATAAACCCAGAAGCTGTCGAGCGTAAGGCCCATGCATCCAAAAACTGAGTGAATAATTAAGCGGCTTCATAGGGTTTTCACCTCTATGCTTAATCCACCGATTCGAGGCACGTTTAATTCGCTGACAATATCGCCTTGTCCCCATTCGATTGATTCAATTAAAGGTTCTAGACGGAGTATTTCAGCGCCTAAGCGAGCGAATGAGAAACGGTCATAGGGCCAGGTTAAGGTCATGGGGTAATCGGTGTTCTTACGGAAAGCCGCTTCAATCATATGGCCCACCCGCTTTTTAATGGTGCCTTGCTGTTTGTCAGATAAATTACTGGGAAGCCAAACCGTGAGGCTTATATCGTGCTGAGTCTCTGGCAGGGGTTTGACTTTTAAATCGTCGCCATGACCATGGTGACCTTGGTCTCGGATATAGAGGTTTACCTTGGCAATGTAATCTTCCGATGGGACTTCAGCGTCGAATAAAACAAGAGCATTGACAGCACCAGGGCCACGTTCTTCAGTGGCGTATTCAAAAAAGATTCGATTGGTATTAAAGCCCGTTAATTCTGCGATCATCCGAGCGTATACAGCGTTGGTATGATAATCACTAGATGCCTGGAACTGATTCCGAATGCGTAAGCGGTAATTATTATCGGGTTCTTGATTATCCCCTGGGGATAAAATCCAGTCTTCAGGATTAATCACACTGGCAATGCCGCTAATCGGTGTTGGCAGTATCACAAAGTACCCAGCACCTAAATTGAACTGGGCGCCTTCTTTTTCGGCTTCGACTGTAGCTAATGCCTGATAATCCCCATCTTTAAAGTTAACCTCTTGTAAAGTCTGAACTCTGTAGACGGTGCCATTAATAGGTGCGGTCTGTATCCAGCTGCCTTTAGGGATCACGGGAGACTGATCCAGAGACTCACGCGTAAATTGGATTAAGCCTTGAAGTTTCTTTGCAGGCTTTCGTTCAACGCCGTAGCCCCAACCCAGCATAGATAAAAAATCACCGGTTGCGGTTTTTACAAAAAGGTTGGGCATCAGCTCCCGCACCATAAAGCGCATCAGCCAAAGAGTAGGTTTGATGGCAATGGATTGCAGCAGCCGCTGCCAGGGGGAATAGTCGGATGGGTTATTAAAAGGCAAACCTTGCTCATGAGCGAGGTTCTGGAATTCATTTTTTAATTCAGACTCAGTAGCAGGTAACCCGCTGTCCAGCAAAGCCCGCTCAAAGGTTTTAGCGTCTTTCATTTGGCTACCTCAACGCTTGAGCGAATCACCCCAAACTCGCTTTGGGCGGCAATGAATAATTTCCCTTGATTCCAATCCATGCTGACAGAGCCTGGTTCTATACGTGGGTCGCTTTCGATAAGGTTTCGAATATCCCCTAATAAAAACTCTCTAAGAGGTTCGCTGCGCTCAGCAACCAATTTTTCGAGGTAGCCACTTTCTCTTAGCGCATGGATCAGGTCTTGGGCAATGCATTGACGATCTTCTACAAAGTCTCCTGTATTAATCTCTGGGAGCTGTATGTCATCGCCTTCAATTAATAAATCTAAATAACGCTCAAAATCATTCATCATTAGCCTCCCTGCAATAAGCCCCATTCTTCTAAAAGTTCAGGCGTTGGTGCTTGATCGCTTTGTATATAAACATCCCCAAACTGGGCGCCTCGCTTTTGATTTCCTAAGCTCTGGGTTAACTGAGCACTAATGCTTTTATTTGGGGTTGGGGTTTCTTCTGGCATGCGAAGGGGTGCCAAGGGTTGGGGCTTTTCTTCTAGGCTTTGAGTCTCTGAGAATGACAGCGGTGCTAATGCTTGAGTTTGCACTAGCTGTTTATCAATATGGGTATTAACGTGTTCTGTATTTATTTTGGTGCTGACTTGAGTGTCTAGGTCTTTATCCAATACCCCAAAGTATTCCAAGAGCCATTTGGCTTTACCGATCAGCTTTTCAAACCAAGCCAAAACCCCTTTAAAAAAGTTACTGATATGAGTGGTCCAGGTGCCGTCTTTCAAACTCTGTTTCACCGCATCCCAGTTTTCCCAGAGCTTATAAGCACCGTAGGCTACGCCGCCAATGACACCCGTAATGATTAAAAACTTCGATGTCAGAAAGCCGAGCGCAAATTTAAGTCCGGTTAGTGCGACTTGGCCTACTCCCATAGCCATAGAACCAAGCGACACCGCCGCCGCAAAGCCCAGCAGGCCAACCGCTGCATAACCCACCCAACGAGCAATATTGGGGTATTCCTCTGACCAGCCTTTTAGGGTTGCCAGGCCGTTATTCATCTTGGTTAATAAGGTATTAATAGTTGGCAGTAATAGTTCACCGAAACTACGACGTAAGTCTGTAGTCACAGCCCCTAAACGCTCCCAAGGGTTGGTCATGGATTTGGCCATACGTTCGGCTTGTTCCATGCCCCGAACATCCCCTAAGCGCTGCATAGAAGTCCGTAGACCATCGGTTTGATTCATTAATAATTTGACGAGGCTAACAGCCTCATCTGAACCAAAAGCCTTTTTAAGGGCATCGGATTCTGCAACGTCTAAGGTACTGCCAAACTTCCCTTTTAATTTGTCCAAGATATCCAGCATCGGCAGCATACGGCCTTGGCTATCCGTAAAGCTCAAACCTAATTCGTCTTGGGCCTTACCAATCCCCGCTAAAAAAGATTTGTATTTAGTGCCCGCTTCACTGCCGGACATGGTGGCTTGTAGCGATCCTAGTATTGCGATTTGTTCAGAGAGGCCGACACCAGCTGATTGAGCATTAGCCCCAAGCGAGGTAAAGGCGGAAGACATTTCGGCGCCGGTGGTTTTAAAGAGTTTGACGGCCGTAGCCGTTTGCCCCGTTAATTGTTCAACCCATTGAGCTTTGCCCATGGCATTGGCTTGTTCAGAGAAAATGCCGTACATGGTGCCCATATAAGCCGTCACTGTGGAGGCATCAGCTTTAGTCGCTTTGGCGAGCAGGTTTGACGCTTGGGTAAATTTCGCAAGCTCTCCCTGATTTAACCCTGCAATGGCTGATTGAATATCATAGGAAGAGCGAACAAAGTCAGTTGCGCTGGTACCGTATGCAATGGAAAAGTCACTGGCGACTTTTTTAAGCCGAAGCAACTCAGACTCTGCAACTCCTAATGAGCGTACCTCCCCGAGAGCGTCTTGCATCTCATAGACGGGTTTTAAAAACCCATAGAGACCCGCTCCTGAAGCCATTAAGCCCATAGCGCCGCTTTGAATGCGACCCATCCCCGCTTGCATGCCTTGGGTAAAGTTCTGGAATTTACGGTTCAGATCATCGTGCATCCCATGCAGGCTTTTCGAAATCTTGCCAATCGTTTTACTGGCGAAGTCTTCGACTTGAATGTGAAATTTTAATTTCTCTAGCCAGGTTGCACTCATGTTTATTTATCCGATCATTTCTTACCGTTAAACGCCATCACAATCCCATTGCACATCGCTGTCTGTAATCGCTTGCTTAAATCTTCGTACAGCCAAAGCGCATCGCCTAAGTTTTCGGGGTCTATATCATCGCAACCAAAAAATAGGCGACTTAATGCCCGCGCCTGCAACAAGCCATCGGCTTTTATAGATTCGACTCGCTGCTGGATGGCTTTACTTTAATATCCAACTCTGGTTTGAACTCCATGGCTAAGGTGCTGGCAATTTCCACGGCATAGCCTTGATCTAGTAAATCAATCAAAGCCTCGCTGTCGTCTGGATGCACGCAGGCCGTCACAAATTGATCGGACGGCGTAACCTTATTGGAGAAATTAAAGTTATTGATATAACGATGGTATTCGTTAAGGCTTACATTAAAGCGATAATTGGCGTCATTGATTTCCAGGTTAATAAGCTTTTCAGATTGGCGTTTGTCTTTGGTTTTTTTGCTCATGGAAATATCCTTAATTATTTTGATGAAATTGGTTTTTATTTATTGCCAGGGCTTAAACGCGTGTTGCAGAATCCACCACCCCATTGCTGCTGTCCCACTGACGAATGCCGTGATAATCGCAAAGCGCGTATGCTGTGACAGCTTCTCAGAGGTGACCCGCTGGCTGTGCAAATACTTAAAATCGGTTTGCTGTGCGTGCGGGTCGTTTATATTAATGCCGTACCGTTCAAAGGCTTTTTCAACGGCCTTTGTGACAGCCTCATTTAATTGCGCTTGTCGCTCAGCGGGTGAAAGCTCAGATTCTGGCTTCTCGCAATCCTTTTTGCCGTAATCCATCTAAGATGTCCTCTATGGTTTCATCGACCAGCTGATTACTGCTTAATTCTTTCAGCCACTTGAGGGTGCCAACTAATAACCTTGTTAAAAATCGCTCAAGAACCACTGTCCATGTAATTTGCGACATAATGGCTTGCAGGATTTCCCACAATAATTTGAAGAGGGTTTGTGAACCGCCGCTTACAAGACTCAACGCCTTCGATAAAATAGATTTAACAGTGCGCATGGGTGCCTCCATGTTGCTGGTATGCCGTGAGATATTGCTGGGGCGTTGCCTTGCCTAATTCGGTGTTCCAATATTTTTTAGCGTACCTGGCAAGCCCTTCCTTGTCGTCAATGTCAGGGATGGGTTCAGGGATACGCAGGAAAAAGGCACGAGCCATTGCCGTAGCGTAATTAATGTCGAAAATTAATCGCTCAGGATTGTGGTATCTCAATAATGCTGGGTAGCGTTCTGTACGTTTTAAATAGTCCTTTAAATCGTAAAAAGTGGCAGGCTCCATTTGATAAATCCCAAGGGCTGGGCCGCGCACTTGCTTGCAATAGGTAAAGCCGCCCGATTCATGAGCCGCGATCATAATCAACAGCTCAATGGCTTGAGGGCTAGATGGCAACCCGTACAAAGTTAAAGCGGCTGTTATGACTTCTCTTAAGGTATTTCCCATTTTTATACTCCATTAATGTTTATGATGAATGCTCAGCTTTCCCTTCAATTAATCAGCTAAATAGGCAGACGGGTTGGCGAGTAAGGCACCCCATTGATTTCCACAAAGTCCTCGCTTGTTACATCAAAGGTCAGAGTGTGCATAGTGCGTTCGCTTGAAGTGGTGTCGATGTTGATTAATTCAGAGATTTTTAATCGGCACCCGTATGCTGCGATGGCGAGTGCTTCTTTATCACCGACGCCGTAAGCATGAATATCAAAGGCCGGTACGTCTTGATAACTGCCTGCGGCTTTGGCGGCTGCGGTTAAATAGGCAAGGTTTTGTGAGTTGATTTTAAGCTCACCGCTGGCAGACACATCTCCCCGCAAATAACCGTCGGGCTTGCCGCGATTCATGGCGACTTCGGAATTGTCTTCAATGCTGAGGCTAAAGCTTTCGAATTCGATTAAGACGCCCATTATCCGGACGTCGAAGCTTTTTCCATTTAGCTTGAATAAAGTGTCATTGGCTGGCATGGCTTATATCCCTATAAAATAGTAATTGGATGATTTAGCTAGTACTGACGCGATCTAAATCCAGCGATAGTTTGGCCCCGATCTTTTTAGGGCAGGCCACTGGAGCGGCTTGCATATAAAGATCAACCGTGGTGTTGTTTTTCCACTGGATCACAATGTCACCCTCAGCAGGCTTTTGGATCATGCCAGGCACTTTACGATCACCAATGGTGATGCTTTGGGCGGCTTCACGGAGCGGGCGCATAAAATAGTTTTCATGGAATTTGGTCGAGCTGGGGCTGTTATTGAGTTCGCGGTTTGCGATTTTATTCAGCATTAAAATGCGAACCCGGCGAGCGATATAATCTAAAATCCGGCGATACTCGATGACCTGAAAATCTCCCCCTTCTTTATCAAGCAGTGGGTGATCGGCCCAGTACATACCGTCAAAACCTGTATACCACTGAGGCACTGAGAAACGGTTGTCGGCGAGTTCTTTGATAATGGCCATGGTTAGAGGATTGTCTTCAGCATCCATGGGTGTGGACGCAATACCAATGAGTGCACCCGTCGCTACTCGCATAGGCGTATCCGCAATAGAGACACCGTGCTTGGATAATCGCCCCATCACCGCGCCCAGCGCATTCGAATAAATCAGAGGCACCAGGGCCACTCGGTCTGCAACAACGCCTTCCTGTAAGGCTTTAATGTCGGTGACGTATTGGCTCCAGGATTGTTCGGCTTTTAAACCTGGTACGGCTAGCGTGATGGTTAAAAACTTGGCTAAACGGTTTTGAGCATCGGCCATTAAGGCTTGCGCGGATACGATCTCGTCTTGGGTTTCGATGGGATTGCAAAGGGCGATCATTTCAGCATCACAGTCATAGGGCTTAGCTAGAGCGGTTTTAATGGCTTCTTGCCAATCGTCTTCTGCCTTAATAGGCCAGCAATACGCTATCCAATTGGTGTCGGCATTTTGCCTGGCTGCAATTAATTGACTTTTAAGCGGGCTATCATTTGCCCCTAATAAGGTATCTAAATCCGTTTCAACGCCAATGCTGTGCAGTTGATTATTGTTTTGATTGAGTGAAGGTGTACCCACAAACAAAACTTTGCGCTCAATTTCTTTAAAGCCGCCTTGCCCAAGGTTTTCCTGTATGACGCTGACCTGTCCGATACCCATTGCTTTCTCCTTAATATGAAATTCTGCTTTAGCCCTTGGCCTGCTTAATTTTTGTTAGACGCTCATCAAAAAGCTCTTTGCCCATGTCATGCGCTTCTTTATCGCTTAACCCAAAAAAAGGTCGCTCGGGGACTTCTACCACCCAAGCGGATTTGCTCGGAGGCAACTGGTCTGGGTTCTGGGTGTTTTCACGCATCATGCGAAGGACTAAACCGGCTTGACCCAGTGTCATGTTCTCTTTAATCCAAGCTTTGCTGACGCGTCTTTGTCTGGCTTGGCCTTTTTTCTTGCCGCCTTTGTAGCGACCGACGTAACGCTTATAACCCTTTTGAATTAATGCTTTTGCTTGAGCGTCTGTCGCTGGGGCTGAATAATCAGGTTGACCCTTTTGTAGATCACGCTTAGTAAAGGATTCTTTAAAGCCTTCTTGCTGGCCTCGAGCAATGGAACCGGTACGGCTATTAGGCCAGGTAACGGTTGCTTTATTCGCTCCAACATAGGCTTTTATGTTGTTTCCTTTTAAAAGCTTTTTTAATAAACGTTTTTTACTGTTGTACTGACGGGCTTTAAAATGACGGCCGTCTAAATCTTCCTGGCGTTTTACTCTGGCGCGGCTTTTGGTGATGACTTGACGGCCTACCCACTGGTGTATGTATTTTCGCCCTTTCGGTGTAGTTCTCACCAAAGCCAGTTGTTCTTGTAGACGCCTGTGGCTTCCGGGATGAGTATTAATCTTTAACATGACTTAATATCTCATCCAGCTGTTCTGCCACATCAAAGGGATTGCTCTTAAAGCTGTAGTTGCCTGAGTGGGTTTTAATGGGGCCTTGTTCATCTTGCTGAATATATAACGCATCACGAACCTGCAAAGAGGCATCGAGGTCAATTAAGCGGTCGCTGACAGCGGTGACTTCTATTTGTAAATCCGATAAATCCCTGCGGTCTAGATTTCCTGAGAACGCCTGCAAGGCGGCTAAAATGATTCCACCATTGACGGCTGGAAGTGCATCTATGGTTAAGGCAATCCGATATTCAAAATCCCCAAGGTGCTGCCCTTGTTCTGCTTGTTTGCCACCGCCTGCTTTAACTTCGCCGGATTCCATAAACACAGAGACCTGGTGCGGCTCTATATTAAGCGCATCCATATGCTTTCGAATCATCAGAGCAAAGGCAGTGAGGGTTTTCATAAGAGCCTCACCTGGATTTTGCCGTGGCCGGATAATTGCCCTAATGCATAGGTGCTTTTTTGTTGATAAATAGCAGCCCGGTCCAGTCTTTCTGCCGCTTCCACCAAATGACGCTGTGAACGATCTTGGGTGCTGCAAATCTCAGCATAAGCTGCAAAGTACACGGCATTGGTATAAAGCATTTCGCTTTCGTTTTGATTACCTAACGTGTGGGTTGGGTTTACCTCTTTTAATTCGGTTAGCCCTTTTTGTAACCATTGTTTTTTATTGGTTTTCAGCGCTTCATTACAGCGGCTCATCGCGAGCTTTATAAAACTCACCAGTAGGGACTGCTTAATATCCCCATCAATCGCAAACCGATCCGTTAAACCCTCAAGCGACATATCGGGATAAAAACCATCATTCTCAATAATGAGGTTGTCGCGGGTATCCGTGAAGACAGCGAAGTTGGTGTCCATTAGCTGTCCTCCTCTGTTGAATCGTTATTATTGTTTTCTTCTAATTCATCGCTAATAGAGGTAGAGGGCGATTCCTGTTTGTCCTGATTCGGTAGACCACTGTCTTCCGACAGGGACAACAGGATGCCCTCTGTGGGTGGAGAGCCGTATAATTTGTTTAATTGGTCAATGCGGGTTTTGCATTGAGCCTTGCCAACACTCATGGCTTCTTGATAAAGGGCCAAGGCTTTTAATTCGTTTTCCTTACCCCCTAGGCCATCAAATAACTTGCCTAGGGTTTTCAGGTAATTCATCTTGGCATCGTCTTTAATCGGCCAGTCTCTTATTGGGGTGAAGGCTTTTAAAAGGAAATAGATCGCTTGTTGTTTTTCTTCTGGGGTATTTGCTTTTTCAGCCCACTGTCTCAGCTCATCGGTGAATAGAGTTCTCATGTCACGCTTAAAGGGCGTTAGCTGATTTTCCTCGATGGCGAGCATCCCGTAATCAAAGGCTTGTTGAATTTCCCCCACATCAAAGAACCAAATCACCATCCACACTAAAATAGGATTCGCGTAGATTTCCTCTTGCTTGCGATAGGATTTCAGATGAGGGGTATAGCGTGGAATCAATTGCTCTCGAATATGATCCCGTTTAGCGTCCCCTTTCCCCAACGATTTAATATGGTTAACGTCTTTCTCTAGCGCCGCTTTCAGTTGCTCAAAGGCCGCATAATCCTTAGTGCTTGGATCAATGACAGGTGCCTGTAGAGCTTTTAA
>CANMOZ010000034.1 GCA_947499545.1 uncultured Saccharospirillaceae bacterium | reverse complement strand
CCTTATGAGATGAAAATTTATCCATGGACAAGAGCATATAACAATGCGATAAATAAAAAGGAATTCTGTGTATTCACAACTGCTCGAACTAAAGAAAGAGAGTCTATCTTTCAATGGGTTAGCCCACTAGTAATCAATAGGTCCTTACTAGTGGCATCAGAAAGCAGTGAAATAACTATAAGTAATTTAGAGGAAGCTAAGTCATATAAAATTGGTGTTCAAAGCGAAGATGCCGGAGCTAAAGAATTAACAAATCAGGGATTTAAAAATCTTGATCAAGCAACCTCTATTGATAAAAGTGTAAAGAAATTAAAATCTGGTCGTGTTGATATGGTAGCCATGGCTGAATCAATTCTAGAAGAGTTAAATAAAAACGGTGCGAAATTGAAGAAGGTAGCTACGATATTAGAAATAGAAATGGGCCTTGCATGCCACCTTAATATGGATTCTACTCTGATCCAAAAAATGCAAAACTCATTAGAGAAATCCTGTAAGTAATTCAGTACAGGTATATAGAGAGGTAAGCTGGGGTGCCTCTCTCTCCATAAATACTAACCTGTCTGTATATCCTTTTAGCAAACACCTACTTACACAAACTTTTAATAAGTGCAATATGCCCGAGTCATACTTATTTATTGAAAAATGAGAGGCACCAGGACAATTTCTAAAAATCATCTGGCATGAAAGTGGCATTTTTGCCCCATAAGTTATTGATCTTTGCCCTATGTGACACGAAATTGTGACACGTCATTCCAACCCAGAAATATCAAACTCTCTCTTTAGAAAGCACACCGCTAAAGATAAACATTCACTTTGGTTTATTTGGCACGAGGATTAGTTGACATTTTCCAACTAACGGCGTGATTTATCCGTTACATCTCAATTAGATAGGCGTGAAATCAGCCAGACACGAGGAACCCAAAAAAGCCGTCCTCTGTTGGTGAATACTGGCATTGAATGCAATAACTTACCAACCAAAATAGTTGACATAAAGTTGACATTGAGGGGGTCTAAGTTATTGATTTTTGGTAGTTGACATAGAGTTGACATCGTATACAAAAAAGACCCTAGATTTCTCTAAGGGCTTGTTTTGTAAGGAATTCTGTGGTGCCCAGAGGCGGAATCGAACCACCGACACGAGGATTTTCAGGCCGTCAAAGACTTCCGTAAAATACTGATATATAAGGGTATTTTGTTTTCTGTTAGCCTTCGTGACACCATACGTGACACCATTTTGTCTATCTATATCAATCGCTTGTCATAGCCAACTGGATAGTGACACCATAAACACAGACTGCCAAGGGTATAAGACCAAACCATACTCATGCAGCTTTTACCTATAATGGATAGTTTCAATTGTAACTGCTTCTCGCATAACCAAAAGCCATTGTTGCATATGCTTGTGAATTTTTGAGGCAAATGGCTTGTGTATGACCAATCTCATAAAATTCGGCAATTGTTTAAATTTACCCTTTTATCTTTCTTTAACACATTTAGAGAAGATTTGAATGGCCATCTTGTAAGTTTTTTAGCGCTTCCAAGGTATTCCAAGAAAAATCCTTGCAATAGCGACATTAAATAAGATACATAATGGAAATGTTTTTTAAACCAATAAAAATAAATAATAGGAAGTTCTATGCAGTTCACATATTTATGCGCCATTCTCCTCTTTAGTTGCTCATTTTCAGCTTATGGCAGTTCTATAGGATTGATATGTGTAAGTGATAATAGCAGAGAGTGGTACCCTTTATTAAAAGATAGAAAGCCCATCATTATTCCAAGCATATCAAAGATTTTTTATATAGATGATAGCAGCTACTATATAGGATTTTTGATAAAACAGGAAACTTATAAAAAGTTCCAAAATCAATGCGCGAATAATCACTGGCTACAACCCCATACAGGTGTACTTGAAGGTTGGTCAATTTTCCATGTCATAGAAGAAAACGATAGCATAGCGATGCCTGGTATCTATTCAGTTTCAAGCTATAACGATTGTTTTTTCACACCCTTAGCTTGCGATATGAATGACTAAAGCTGTTAAACTATACGTATAAAATTACATTTCGTAGAGCACAAGAGACTCCTCTAGTTTATTGATTATTTATCTTTATAGTTTCATATTAATCAACCAACGAGACAAATATGCTGCAAGATCTAAAGCTAAATGAGCTTCATGGCATGTCTAACAAAGAAGTTTACACTTACATTTTTAAAAATTTTGTTTTATCCCGCTCAAAGGAAAAAGATGATCCATATATTGGGAATACACAAAGGAGAGATTATTCACCTATTTTAACTGAGATTATAAGTAACATCCCTGAGCACGGGCATATTTTAGATATTGGAGGAGGGGATGGCGCTTTATTATGCAAGCTGATAAGGGAAAATTCTAAAAGATGCCAACTCACCTATCTAGAACCTGATGCTTATCTATTTAATCAGTATAAATCATCTGCTCAGTCACTGGAGAACACTGTTACTTCAGGCATTAACGAATGTGTTCAATATCTATATAAGAAACCAGTAACAAAACCCGCTGACTTAATTTTAGCTTCACACATGATTTATCATCTGAGTGAGATTAACAGTTCATCGAATAGATTATTTGATGATCTAATTGAATTTGTAAGAAATTTATACTCACAGCTAGCAGACGACGGCAAACTGGTTATAATTTACACTGATTGCGAGGTAAGTTATACAGGTCAGCTAAGCCTTGCTTACCATGGAGATACAAAAAAACATCACACATTAAAAGGCCTTTATCGAGCCCGCAATCGGTTATTCTCAGATAAAAAGATTCTAGATATATTACAAGAGTTATTTACCAATTATAATACAAGCATTGAAACCTATCGTTTAAATTCCAAGTTTTATGGTCTATCTTTAGATGTCATAGCGTCAATGGGTTTATTGGGGGATGCTCTACCGTATAATGATCATATTATTGATCCGAACCTACTTGTATTTTCTCGAAACTATTTAAACATAGAACCTCATAAGTTTGGTCTTTGTAGAGAGACACTACCAGGACTAAGAAAAGGCTTATGGAAAGTAAATCAACCTCAAGTTGTTTGCGTTATCCAAAAAACATAGACTAAAAGTAATATTATTATTCTCTTGGTAAATCTAATTAATTAAAGCTTCAATGGCCGCGAATGAATTTGATCTATTGGAAAGTAACAGTGGCAAGGCCATTTTCATCATTCACGAGATCAAACAAACTCTCTTTGAATAAACGCTGGATAAATTGTGGGTTATTGTGGTAGCAAAAGATAGTACTTTTCTCGTTAAAAATAACACTGTCTGATGTAAATATAGGAAGCTCAGCTAACCAATAGTTCACATCAATTAGAGTGTCTTTTTCAGCTATCATATTACTATGATTACTTAACATATGATGCGTGCATTCCATGATGAGGCTGGAAGATGAAAATCGTTTCATCTTCCAGAAAGAGCGTGCTTCCATCTACATCAATGCCTTGCTTTATTACATTGCATGGTTGAATGTCTTCTCTAATATTCCCTACTAGACATCAAGTTATTCGGCTCCTATCGAAGTGATGGCTGCATTGGCTGATGTGGCCACCGTTTCCAAATCAAGCATTAAATCACGCATGATAGTTACTCGTTATGGACAGACTAAAGGTTATCATCTTTCAATTCTTAGCTTTTAAAACTTTATTGAATCAAATAGTTCTATAGCATCAAAATCCATAGCTAATAGACATAAGACTTTGATTTCACGAAATTAAGTCCACTGCAATTCTCAGACTCAATTGCATCTTTCACTTTATCTGAAGCAATAATAATGGATTTCAACTGACTCCAACGAAACACTTCAGGTAATATCAATTCATCTGTATCAATGAACGTTAAATTTCTAAACGAAGCTATATTGCCACTACTCTTGCGCCGTCTTACAGTTGTTTCTTCGTAGTCCACGATATCATATAAGCCTACAATGTTGGCAATGAAGTATGAATATACTTGCTTATCAACCGTTATTATGTCAGCAGGAAAGTATTGTATATTCTCTATTTCAAGGGCATTAAAAATGTCTTTAATTTTTTGATTGATAACAAGTCCTTGCAAACCTGGTGCATGGACGCAATCAGAAAAACTACCAACCTCTTCATCAAGTTCAAGTGTGATTTTCCCACCAAGATTATCTATGAAAACATTACCTTGATTGAATCTATAATGATTATTTTCTATGACTTCTGGAACACCATGAATCAATGCTTGTGTTTCATGCGTTCTAATATCAGACATTACCCAATACATTCTAATCGTTATCCTTTTTTGAAATATTTTTTAATCGTGCTTCGCTTGATTTTCTATCTTCATGGGCGTTACTTCTTAATAAGTACTCCCAGTGCCTAATTAAACCAATGACTTCTTCTGATTCTTCATTTAGATCATCAACCAATGCTTTTTGATATGACATATTACCCTGTATATCTTTATGGCAGTAATTCTCAGTTTCAGACTCTATATCCTGCAATCTCTTAGAAATCTTATCGAAATATAATGCGGGGTGAGGGCCTCTATGGCATTGGAGGTCATGCCTAGGAATATCTATTGTGAATGTTGGTAAACATATACCATTCTTATGATGGTTTACGTTATAGCCAATCAGATTAATATTTTTTCTTAGTATTGGGAAATCTTTAAAGCTCGATACCGGTAACGCATGATGCTTTTGGGTCGCGTACATTGGATGCTCATAATTTGCATAGGTGTTACATTTTCTTCTATTACCTGAAGATTTTGTTCTAAGTTCTGCAAAATATTCGTCACTGGTTGGGTATGTATTTTCACCTGGACCATGTAGCATCCAGGGTTCTATACCCGCTGCAACCCACTTTTTATCAAACCCACTTTTCCGTTTTGCCGTTCCACCTTTGGGGTATCTGATAACCTTTTTATGATTCCCTTTGCAGTTACTCCATTTGCACTTATAGGTTTTCGGGTTTTCCTTCGA
Organism: uncultured Saccharospirillaceae bacterium; assembly: GCA_947499545.1. Taxonomy (GTDB): domain Bacteria; phylum Pseudomonadota; class Gammaproteobacteria; order Pseudomonadales; family Oceanobacteraceae; genus CANMOZ01. The sequence goes on along the minus strand of CANMOZ010000034.1, from coordinate 19,860 downwards.
ACCAGAAGACTGGGCACTTCGTTCGGGGCGAGTATTGTATGTACGGTTACCAATAAAAGCTTGCTCTTGTTCACCGGCGTATTTTCTTAGAAGTACAATCAACTCCATTAACACATCGCTGATGTTCGCAACGGCATTGCCGCCCCGTCTTGCGCTTACAACACCGGTCGCGGCGCCTCCTGCAATGGGACCACCGACACCACCGGCTAGGGTGCCCAATGCGGTACTGGCGCTGACAAAGGCGCCATCGATGCCCCACTGGGTGCCTTGAGAGGCGGTGATTTCAACGATTTGATCGGGTGGCATGGCTTCGAGTACGCGCATAGGTAGTGATGCTAGAGTTCGTCGGCATTCTTCATCTTTGAGAATCAAGATGAGGATTTCCATCGACTCCGTCATTTCTTCATAACCGGCCTCGGTGCGATCTTTCCATTCCTGAAAGGCTTTTTCAAGCTCATCGACATCCCCCAAGGCAATGGCCTTGACCATCAGGTCCATATCGATATCCATCTTATCCATAAGCTCGCCAAGCTCACCAAAGTCAGGGATATACTCTGCAAACCCATTTCCGACACCCGTTGCACCGGCTTTGGCCATTGCCCAGCTTTTTTCAAAAAAGTCTAAGTGATCAAACTTATCTTTCTCTGCTTTCATGGCTGCAAGTTTTTGTTCGACTTCTTGCTTAAAGAGTTTGCTGATTTTGGGCTTGGGCTTATTTTTTTGAGTTTCGACGGCTTTGTCAGCAAATTCTTTGGCAGCGGCTAATACAGCATTATCCAGTTGCTTGTATTTGGATTTGAGTTCTTTGTCGGCTTTTTCACGATCCCCTTTTTCATAGAACTGAATTTTCGCGGGGGCAGCCTCTGGGGCTTCAACAATGCCTTTGCCTTCTTTATCTAGAGTCCCCGTGACCACGGTTTTGGCGGCGTCTTGGAATTCCACTCTAAAAGGCGCGCCTGCTGCTGGGGTCTGCTCAAGGTCAGGGTAAACCATAGAGAATTCAGCGCGGTAAGGGGTTTTCTTTTGACGTTTAAAGGGACGAGTAGGTGTTAAGGTGCTCAAGCCCAAATCGCTATAGGCTGAATCAACGATGTTCATGAGCTGAGCTTTGGTGTGAGCATGCGCCTTGGCGACTTTGCCTTCATTTGCTGAATCCGGTTCACAAGCAGGAATCGCTTTTTCAGGAACAGCAGGCTCGGGTTCTATGGGCTCGCCACCGGAGTTGTAATAAACATCCTTTCCCTGAATACGCATCCCATCAGGGCCAAGGCTGATAAAGTTTTCACCCGACTTTAATACGAGCTCGCTACCGGCTTCGAGAATGAGCTTTTGTCCGGTATTAAGTGAAATCTCTTTCGCTTCGATGAATAGGCTTTCTCCGATCTGAGTTTCGCGCGAGCCTTCAACGACGCTATGAGAATCCTCTTCGACGTGGGTGATGCTGTTGCCTTCAATGGTGGTGTGCGCATCGCCTTTCACCTCTATGTGTTGATCTTCCCCAATTAACTGATGGGAGTCCCCTCGAACCTGCTCTCTTAAATCATTTTGTACCAGGGTATCCATATCCTTAGAGCTGTGAATATAGAGTTGTTCCTTTCCTTTGGAGTCATCCATTCTAAATTCATGATGCTTGTCACGTCCTGGGATACTGGCAGTCTTAATCCCGCTTCTGGCTTTGTGTTTAGGTAACTCCCAAGGCGGTGTATTGACGGCGTTGTACAAAGAGGCTCGAACAAAGGGTTGATTAGGGTCCCCTTGAAAATGCCCAACCAAGACTTCATCGCCAACCCTTGGAATATACTGGGCACCATAGCCCTGGCCCGCCCATGGTTGCAGAACCCTAAGCCAGCAACTGTCGTTGCCGTCTTTTTGTCCTTCATGATCCCAATGAAAATGCACTTTGACGCGGCCAAACTCATCGCAATACACGTCTTCACCGGGAGGCCCTACAACAACCGCAGTGTCGTTATGGGCAAAGGGGCGTTGCCTCACCGGTATGCGCCAGGCTTTGGCAGAGTCTGATAAGATAAAATCGCAGTGATAAGAAAAGCCGCTTTCATCCCCTTCACCACTGGCTGAGCTGACATAAGGCTCTAAAGCACCTGGCTGTCGCAGGGTATGTTTAACCGATAATATCAACCATGAAATGGTCGCAACTTCTGGGCTGTCGTGTTCTGTGATCTTAAGCTTGTGCCCAGGTTGCAACGTAACAGAGTCCGTGCGGCCCATCACCGTTGATAGTGCAGCGCGTGCGCCTTCCATTTGATGGCGAATGGCTTTTTGGGCTTCTGCATTGGTTTTGTAGCGCTGGCCACGGTAATCAAATTGCCTTAACGCAACCTCTTTGGGGTCACCTTCTTCAAGCTGGCTTTGAATATTGAGTCTGGGTTTTTGAAAGTTATACCCCTTGTGTTCAAACTTCCCTGACCCTACTTCATGAGAAAATTCCAGATCATAAATACTCTCATGATCGGTTTTAGAGCCTGTGCTGGGTTTGTAAGGCAATGCCCGTGGCAGCATTTGAAAAGAAGAGGGATCATCCGCAATCACCAAGGTCTGGTTCTGAAGGCTGTGTCTTAGATGAACATGCATTCCGTGCTCGGACAGAATTCGGCAAGCAAAATCCCAATCGGATTCTCCGTACTGAACCGTATATTCCAGAGGGTCGTAGTTTTGAGTCAGTTCATATTCAATCGCGAGAGGATGTAAGGGGACGCCTCTTAAAACCCAACGGATCACCTCTTGAGGGGGTTTGTTTTGGTAGATACGGTAATCAATGCTCAGATTCATTCGCTTGGTCACGGGAACCAACACGAGCTGGTACAAAAAGCAATCTTGCAGTCCTGATTCCTGTTGAGTAACGGACTCAATGACACCGTAAACGCGCCGCTTATCCTGGCGGTCCATAAACTCTAATTGGGCTTGTTCTTGTACTAGATCACCCGTATCAAGATAACTGGAGCAGACAATCTCAATTTCAAACTTAAAGTGTTCCCCTAGCTTTTCTTCCCCATTAAAAGACAAAACGCCTAAGTCGGTTTTTACCTTATCAATATACAAGAGCGCTCTCGCCGTATTGGCTGAGTAATCCGTCATTGTAGCCACACCTTATTCTTGTGATGACAGCACCTGAGTGCTTACTTTGCGGTGCATTATTCCGGTCATAAGGGCGTATTACAACTAGACAGAAGCATGAATGTGATAGGGCTTAAAAAAGCAAAAATTGCGTCGCCGGGTCATTTGAGTGCAATTTTTAAAATCGTGGAAACCCCTAGAACCATGCGGCTTTCAAAGCAATTGGCGGCATTTGACTGTGCAACGAAAGTGCAAAGGAGTGCAAAAGAGTGCAAAGGATCGGTGTTTCGATTGCGCCGAGGCCCAGGTTTCATGCGGGTTCGCTGGGGGTTTGCACACCCGCGCTTTGCACAAAACGTTCTCTACACGAAACCGGCAGTGGGGGAGGAGGAGTAATTTTTTCGCAGGTTTAATTTTTTTCGCGCGAGCTCTGGACTAGCAAGCAGCTCACTGATCAAATCCGTCGAACCCTAGGCCGTTACTGGGATTCTGGAGGAATTGGAGTGGTCGAATGGCTGTCTTGATCTTATAGATGTGAGGTCTTCTGGGTGGGTGTTGGCTCTAGACGCCATTGCACTCGAAGGACGCTGTGCAATGTGTATCAATATGCGCCAATGATGCGACAATAAGTCTCTTTGGAATAAAAAGTCTAGGATGAAAAAAAACGCCAGATCCTCTGGCGTAGGAGTTCGGTTGTTAGCTTTATGGAGAGGGTGTTGCGCCTTATCCTTAAGGCACCACTCAGAGCTGTCTGGGGAGAGACTCTGAGTCAGATATGGCTTACTTTATCTGCATCTAATATCTTACACACCTACCCAACCAGCTAGTCTTAGCCGGTCACATACGAATAAGCACCTGTGCTCGTTCATTCGCCGTAGCGGACCTTAAGCTCTCAAAGGAAAGGCTGGTTTCTTTACTGACCTGATCATTCATGGCTTTCCAGAAATCGGCTCTTACAAAATCAGCAGCACTGTTTCCATCATCATAGGCCATGTTGATCGGCATGCTGGTCACATCCATCCAGTGGTAGGCGGTGTTTCTTTCAATGCCGGGTTCCGCTCGCTCAGCCATAACGTTTAACAGGCTTTCAAGTATAACTTTATCGCGACTGACACTGACAACGGCTTTTTCGCTTGCCGCAAGCCCAACTTGTTCATGAATTCTTTCTTGAACTTCACCGAGAAAATCAGATGAACTGCCCAGCTGCCAGCATTGAATGATCACTGGGTGCTTGGTTAAGGTGTTCAACCATTTCCTAGGATCAATGTCGCTTTTGACTTTCATCTCATCAATGAACAGCAGATCTCTAAATTGGCTCGTTAAAAATTCAAGCCGATCTTGAGGCGCTTCAAAGCGCTTGCCTTTTACCAGATGCTTAAGTTCAAAGGCGGTAGACAGTTCTCTAAGGGCAGTTAAAACTTCGCTGGGGGTACTGCTCTTACGTTGGATGACTTCATTAAATCGCTTAAACCGATTTCTAGCCCAGCCGGCCGGGTCATTTAAACGATCTAACATCAATCGTGCTTCAAACTTTAATTGTTGATGAGGAAAGCCAAACCCACTTTTATGGATCTCTTCACGGATCACGGCTTCCGATAAAGCGGTTAACACTTGCAGAGCATTAGAGTCGCCTGCTTCTGCCTTTTGAATCAGATCAGAGCGAATTCGGAAACACTTTGAGGCTGTTATGATTTCTTTTACTAGAGCGGGAGCTTGAGCATCAACAATGGAGCCTGCTTTAGCGTAGTGCTGCTGAATCGCAAAAGCAGAATCCTCAGATTGCAAAGAATCTTCAACACTTTTTTCAATCGCTAAAAATTCAGCATGGCTGGCAATTTGTTGGAACTTCCTCTCTGTAATGGGCTTTTTTAATTGATGAGCAAAGGTTGCATTCATTTGATCATGAATCGACTGACCGTAATGCGTTAAGACCTGATCATTTAAATGCTGTATACGGGCAGCATGAGCAGCCTGTTGCTGATCAGCCCAGCGTCGAAAAGGAGGAATGCAGGTACCTAAGCCACGCGCTACACGAAACTTTAATTTAGATGCTAGGTTTTGAGCCTGATCTAGAAGTGAGTGCTTCTGTACAGATATGCTAGTTTGAAATTGAACGTTCGATGACACAGGGAACCCCAGAGAAGTTCATGACAGTTCCGCATTCTCGCTTAAAACTGTGACAAAAACACAACAAATTAGGGCACATATTTTTACATTAGGTCAAAAATAATGGGACGCTTACATCGAAAACAAATGAAATCAATTATTTATAATTTAAGGGTTCGTCAATTTTTATTATGGAAAGTGCTGGAATAAAAAAAGCGGCAAGCCCGTTTGGAATCTAGCTTGCCGGAGGCATCGAAAGTGACCGCTCATGTGGATAAAGGCTAAGCAGCCACTCATTTATAGGTTAGCCGTAAAACCTGAAAAGAATGTGAAAATAACGACTCGTTAAGGGGTAGCTTTAAAAAAATCAATTCATGGATGTATTTTTAACGTGTGAGTTTTGAGAAGACGCCTTTATTTTCATAATGCTCTGGCAATACTTTCTATTTCCATATCTTCCCCGATATAACCTTGCCAGTTTTTTCCTTTGTCTTTGGAAACCCATACTAAGCGACCTGATCGCGTGGACTGGGCTTTGAGTAGGGTTAAGCCCTCTTCCGCTTGATTAAAGGATTTAATGAGAGACGTACTACCCAATCGAATACTTAAATAGCAAGCACTCCCTTCATGCCAATAAAAGCAATGGTCCCCAGATTCTGCTTTCAGCGGTGGTATGAAATCGACTGGTATTTCAGGGGTTGTTTCGCTCAAGTCATCATCCCCATTAGTCAGATGCTGCTTGTTTAAGTTTGGCGCATTTTTAAGTTAAATCGATTTAATTACCAGCATCTTTATGGTAATCACACACTCTCATAGAGAGGCACTACTTAATCAAAAAAAGGCTCCATATGGCATGATTGATGCCATAAAAAGAAGTACACATTTTCTATTGTGATTTATTTAATTGGGTAGTTTGTTTCATGTGTTTGGATGCGACCTTAAATTCCTAGACAAAATATTATCGGTGTAGATATCATCCTAATGAGTAATGCTTATAGATTCCCTTTTAGAATATATATAGCCCTTTATCTAGCTTGCTTGTTTAATCAAGTTCAAGCCGCTTCTTATATGGAGGTTGGGGCTGTAACCGTTCCAACGACGGTAGATCAGGGAGGGTGGGTGACAGTTAACCTACAGGGAATTTACTCCAATCCCGTCATCGTCGCTGGGCCTGCAACTCATAATAACGACAATACGCTTGGCATTCGGGTGCGTAATAGAACGACGACTAGCTTTGAAATTGGAGTGCAAAGCCCATGTGAATCGGCCGGTTCTGTAGCTACTGGAGCTACCTGTCCTGGAAGTTGGTCATCCGAAACCTTAAATTACATCGTAATAGAAGCCGGAACATGGACACTTGAAGATGGGAGTGTTGTCACTGCAGGACTTTCCACGGTCAGCTCAGTCCGTCACAATCCCACCGCCGTAGATGCAAGTCAATTAATTGTATACAGCTTGTTTAATGACAACCCCGTGGTCTTGCACACGGTCAATAGTTATAACGATTCGAGCTTTATTGCGTCTTCCGTTTGGCAGCCCTGGATTGGATTTATATGCAATACCCCTTTTGCTGATAGAGCATCAGAGCCAGGATTGCTGGGCGCTTGTCTTGCTCTGGAAGGGATGGAAGCAACAACAAGTCACAGTGCTGAAACCGTTGGCTGGTTAGCTATTGAACGTGGGTCTGCCACGGTTGATGGGTTCGAATTCATCGTTGGTGAAGGTACGGTTTCTCGCCATGGGGGTTGCACTAAAACGGGAGGCTTTAGCTTTACAAATCCACCTTTAGTCATAGCAAGCAACCAAACTGCAGGCGATAATGATGGTTCCATACTAAGACTCTGTGCTTCTGGTATTGAAACTAACGGTATTTCATCCCACGTGGATGAAGATCAAGTAGGTGATGCTGAGCGATCGGGTGGGTCAGAAACCCTGGGATACTTGGCTTTTCCAGAAGCAGCGTTAGTTAAGCTTGCAGCAGCCGACCTGGTTGCTTATTACAGCTTAGATGGTATTACAGGACAAACAGTGTTTGATACCAGTGGCAACGCCTTAAACGGTACTTTAGGGGCAAGTACTGCTGTTGCATCAGATGACCCTTTTAATATATGCAATGGTTATCTCGGTTTTGATGGCTCTGCTGATTATGTGCGAGTTGCAGACAATGATTTACTGGACATGTCCTCCGGATTTACGCTGGCCTTTTGGTTTAAAACAGATTGGGACCCTTATTTTCAATCAGGAACTCAACTGCAAACAATTGCAGGAAAAGACTCAAATTTTGAAATTAATCTAATTGATGATGACTTTTTTCAAAGTACGTGGGAATTTCAGTGGTACTGGGAAAACAGCAGTAATGTAGGAAGGGTTATAGAAACTTTCAGTCAGGACTTAGATATTACCCCTGGTGTTTGGTATCACGTTGCATTCACATATTCACAAAGCGCTGGCGAACAAAAAATTTATCTCAATGGAACGGAAGTAGCCTCAGCTTCCTACTTTGAAGCGTTAGAAGTGAATTCGCAACCATTTCAAATTGGTGCTGATAGCATACCTTTAGGTCGCTATTTTTGGGGAGATATTGATGAGGTTAGATTATATAACGGAGCGTTAGACCCTTTAGAAATTTCTGCGATTTCTCAAGCCTACGATAACTGTGCTCCTACTCGAAAACTAGCTTACTTTGATTTCGATTATACCGTCTTACACGGGATTACCAATGAAGTGACTGATGGTACCGGCAATAATGCAGGATTAACTGCCTATAATGGAGCTACTACTGCGGAATCAATGCGTGCAATCAGTAGCATTCCTGGAACATGTGAATACTTAAATCTTGATGGGGTTAATGATTACCTCCAGTCCGATGACTCAGCATCTGAGCTACAGGTGTATAACGATTATACCGTGACTTTCTGGATCAACTCAGCATCTAGTCAACAAAGTTTTGCGGCTATATACGCAAAAACGGATGGTTCTAGCTCAACGAATCACTGGACTCTGCAACAAGATGGCAGTTCTGGCAATATTGCCGTAGTGCATGGGGGAAGTTTTTGGGATACAACGCTAGATATTAGCGATATTTCTGGTGGTTGGCATCATGTCGCCATCGTACGTGAAAGTACAACGCAAAGAGTATATTTGAATGGAAGCCTGTGGCATAGCGGATCATTTGCTACGGCTCCTGGTAATGGTAATGGTCATCTAAATATTGGGACAGACCGCACTGCTTCTTCTAGCTATGTATGGGATGGCTATATTGATGAATTTAATGTTTACGACTACGCATTGACTGCCAGTGCGATTGCAAATTTAGCCACTGAAACTCATAGCTGCAAAGTTGCATTCTCATCTTGTGAATTCACATTAAGAGATCAATTCGATACCGTTTCATATTCTCAAAATGACGGCACTGAGTATTTTTCTAGTCAATGGCTAGAGAATGATGACAATTTACCCAATAGCGGTACATTGCAAATAATCGGTGGTGAAGCCACGTATCAAGCCAGCTCTGGTTCTGTTGTATTTGATCGATTTGTCAATCTTAGTGAATCTGACAATCCTAAACTTAGCTTTCGATTACGATCACTTAATACTGAAGGAAGTGGTTTTTTTGCTGATAATGTTGAAGTTTATGCCTATGACGGCACAACATTCTTTCTAATTGAGCGTATTGATACATTGCAGGGAGCCCAAGATATAACACGCACTTATAATCTAGGAGGGTATTCCATTGAAGATGGTGCTATACGGTTTACTTTTGATACAAATGCTTCAGATGAAGTATTTTACTTAGATAATGTTGATATTCGCCCATTTTGTGCACCTACAAGATACGTCGATATTACCGTAGATAGCACAGCTAGCACTTGTACGCCTGAAATTGTTACACTGAGAATTTGCCAAGATGCCAACTGTAATAATGTATTTTCGCAGTTTAATGGGACCGTAAATTTAACCACAAGTAGCTCGCATGGTACTTGGACGGCGCCCTTCGGTAACGGTACTTTATCTGATCCGACACCAAACGACGGTCAAGCCAGCTATACTTTTTCAACAGATGATGCGGGATTGGTTTATCTGTATTTATCAAATCCGCACGCTGATGTATTACGCATTACTGGCACTTCAACAGATTTATACACCGATATTAGTGATACGGTGACTTTCTCAGACAATGCATTGAGAGTGACACCAACCCTCATCGGAGGGCAATCTTCAGCCATTGCTGGGAAATCTGTTCCCTTAACAATTGAATACGTTGCCCGTGACGGAGCTGAGTGTGCTGTAATTCCTTGCAGCGGTACTTTTAACATAGCCACTTGGGCTTCGCATAATACATTTCTGGGGCCTCCGTCCCCAAGCTCCCCTACATTGAATGGGGACAGTATTCCGCCACTGTTTTCTTCAGCCGTAGACGTGCCTTTAACGTTCACGAATGGCACCGCATCAGCAACTTTATTGCATAATGCTATTGGTATTTATACCTTGAACTTTCAAGACACAACCAGCGGTTGTGCTGTGGATGCTAATAATGACCCGATAACGATTTCAGGAAATTCTTCTTCTATTATTATGCGCCCTTTTGGGCTTCGATTTGCCAATGAACCAACCAACCCACAACTAGCACAAGACAGTCTGACCATCGATGTAGAAGGGGTTTTATGGGAGGCAGGGGATGATGTTAATGCGGATGGATATCCTGACACAGAAGCTGATCTATCAAATAATACATTGATTCCAAATTACGGCAATGAAGGATTTCCACAGCCGCCCACGTTGTCATTAGTGGAAACGTGGCCAACAACGGCTGGCTCAACGGAAGGAACGCTATCCTCAGGCATGAGCAGTCGAGGCAACGGGTTGTATACCATGAGCTTGTCTTACTCAGAAGTAGGCGAGATTCAGGTGCAAGCGACAGTCAATGGCTATTTGGGAAGTTCTGAGAATCTAAGCCTGTCAACAGACTCACAATGGCTAAGATTTCACCCATCGTATCTACAACTAAATCCTGTTGCATCACCGAGCCTTCAACCCAGTTGCTCTGGCGGGAATTTTTCCTATCTAGGTCAAACACTGGGTTATAACGTACAGCCCGCTTTTGAGTTGCGTGCCTATGGCGTTAACAACGTTGAAGTGAACAATTATAAAGAAACGTACTTTAATTGGGCGCCTATGCAAGGGCCGGCGTTAGCCACTAATTCTTCTATGACAGATGCAAATTTTAGTGGGACGCCAGGTCTGGTTTATGGGGCGACGGCTTGGAGTATTCTTTCTAACTCCAGTAATCAATACGGCATTCCCACAACCTTTAGTCTAAATCATAGTTTTGATTACCCAAAAGGGGTTAGTCCAATAGACCAATTCACGCCTGCTCCCAGTATTACCTGGCTCTCCAGTTATTTTGTAGATTCTGACCTTGTTTGTTTAAAAGACAATCATGCTGATGCTGATTGCAATTCATTAAACTTCACAGTCGGGGCAGGAGGCAGCTCCATGCGATATGGGCGATTACACCCGCAAGGAACTTCTGGGCCAAGCGAGGAGGACTTGGAGGTTATTGTGCATGCAGAATACTGGGACGCTGCTACAAGTACCTTTATTGTGAATGCTCAGGATAGTTGCACCCCTATTAATTCAAGTTATTTTGATCTCAATGGAGGCGTCTATACGGGCAATCTTGATAATGGCGAAACAGCATTTATCAGCGATTCTGGTCTGTTAGTCAGCGGTGAGCGTATTTTAACCCTTATTTCGCCGGGAAGTGCCAATAGCGGCAGTGTGCTCTTTGATATGGAGTTAGATGCCAATGGATTAGGCTATCTTATGTACGACTGGGAAGGCACGGGGTCAGATATTAATCCTGATGCTCGCGCTACCTTCGGGATATATCGAGGTCATGATCGAATCATTTCCTGGGAAGAGATATAGCCTGCAGTTTAATTTTACACTCTATAACTCAATCACTCTACATACAGTAAGATGGTAGCCGAATGAATACTTTCGAAGACCTAAATTTGCTACCAGGTCAACCCTTCATTATTGAGTTAGACTCCTACGGTGCCTTTCGTGACAAGTCTCTATATATTGGAATGAAACACAATGCTAGCTTGCTCATTACAACTCCCATCGTGAATGGTTCATCTGTCCCAGTGCATGTCGGCCAACACCTTACTATTCGTTTCTTCGCCAACCACACCAATTGCGCCTGTGCATTTAGGAGTGAGGTTCAACACATTTCAAAGCACCCTTTTGGACACTTATATATTGCTATACCCGAACAATTAGAAATTGGAGAAGTGAGAAACTCAAAAAGAGCCAAGGTTCGCATCAAAGCCCAGCTAGTATTCAACAAGGAGGATGCAGAGAATACAGATAAACGAAAACAGACCTGTGAAGTGATCGATCTAAGTGTAAATGGTGCCAAACTGGAAAGTAGCGAACCGATTGGTCGTAACGGAGTTATGGCGACACTTATTATGAAATTAAAGCTGCACGAGATCAGCAAGGTGATTCGTGTTGAAACTGAGATAAAATCTCTAACACATGATGATCGTCGTAATGTTTTTCGAGCAGGTTTGCAGTTTCGTTCTTTGAATGAGGGTGATCGATTAATGCTATATGCTTTTGTGTATGCTCATCTCTTTGAAGTTTAAACGAACATGCAACTTTCCATCACTATCGATTTACTTGAGAAAACATGCACGCAACTCATAACCAAGCTGTTTAGCGATGTGAGCGAAACTAACTGGCTAGAGCATATAAAACAAACACCAATTATTACCAAAACCAAAAACTCCAATAATTATTAGATCGAATTAATATTAAAAACACTTACATTCAGATGGGTATTTTTCATATCCCACAAAACAACTCATTTTGATAAACGACATTGCAGGCATTGTTAAATACTATAAAATTAATTTATTTAGCTAACAGCAATTCATCATCAGAATACCTGGCACATCAATTCCAATCTAATACATAATACAAACCAATGCAGAGATTCAAAGCCTGAAAGACCACGCCAAACACACACCATGAAAACCCTGACAATTAACAAAACACCAGCCCCACCTCATTCAAATATCTTCTCAAGCTTTTTTATAAGAAGGAACTTAGTAAACAATTAGATCATCAATCATATTTCTTTAATCCTATGTATCTTCTTTCTCGAACAAGAAATGACAAATGCAAAAAAATTCTATTGATACCGGCATTAAAAATAAAACTGTCTCATTACTCTTTTAGTATGAGTATATTTTACTGTTAGTTAACACCTGCCCGCCCCGTAACGGATGAAAAGAAACTGAAAATCTGATCTTAAAAAAATGGCTTAATGTTCGACCTTTAGAAAAGCAGCCGCATAACGGCTATGCGGATTCCCTTTTCGAAGATTAATACTAAACTGGTTTACTGTGAATGTCGGTGCTCTCGTGCATACTCTTGAGGACAGATGCTAGACTTCCCACTTCAAGTTGTTCTGCTGTATAAAAAGTCCAACAAGTTTCCCAATCGCAAGGCACCCATATTTTGGCACCTTCTACCGCAGCCCTCGCTTTTGCGAAGAGTAGCGCACTCTCAAAGTCGTCAAATTCTGTGATGAAAACCGGCCACTTTAGTTGAACCACAATGCAATAATTTTCATGAAGAGGTTGGTAGACACAGAAATCTCCCAGATCAGCCCCTTGAGGTGCCTGTCTCTTCCCGGGAAGCTGTATTGGTTTCTCCAGCATAAAGCCCAGACCTATTTGAGCAGTCAAAGCGCTAAATACTGAAAGCCGCTGGCAGTGACCGTTGGACTGGAATCTAGACCATGGACTGCTGGCTCATAGTGTTACCACCAACGGCTTCCAAGAAATAGACTAGTCAAAAAAAAGCGCCCGAAGGCGCTTGTCTCTTAAATATTGCTTTTAGGTCTGACGGGATTGGTTATTAAGGAGACAATAGAGTGCCACAAAAAACATTACGGCTATGATTCTGTGACGTATTTCCATGGTTGTCACCTACTCCCTTAGCTAGGTCGCAACGAGTCAATGACTGCAAATTGTCGCAATTCGCGTCCAGTCCCTGAGCCAATACCTCATTGACTGCCTACCTTATATGCAATAACGAGCGATTAATGCCAACAGGCAGAGAGAGCCAAGTATCAAAATGAACGTGATTAGTCGGAAATCGCGTTGTTGTCCTGGATTTCTTTTTTGGTGTCTCAGGCTAACCGGGTCCGCTCAGGAAGCCACAAAAGCGGACCCGGCTATAAAGGAGGAGTGCGACTTCCCCCACCTTAAGGTTAGCCAATCTGTAATAGGGGGGTTAATCTTTGTGAATTTCTCTGAGCAAGCTTGCAAGGTTCTCGATGTCAATCTCGCTTGGTTTATACCGGGACCAGGTAGTGTCTTCGTCGCAAGGCACCCATACATGCTGGTTGTTTGCTATCGCTAAACCCTTTGCATAAATCAGTGCATTCTCAAAGTCTTCAAACTCAATGCTTAGTATGGGTTCTTTAAGCTTGGCGGCCATGCAGCCATGGGCGCCTTTAATCCGATAAACCAAGTAATCGCCGATATTTGCTTCAATGGGCGCTTTCCCTCGACCTGGTAAAATAATCGACTCATCTAGCATGGGTAACCTTAAAAGCTAAGAGAAAGCCACCGGCAGTCAATGGAGTATTTTTTAGTCATGTACAGCCCGGCTCACGACCGTTTGGCTACCGGTAACTTTCTCATTTTAGAATAGGCAAAAAAAAAGCGCCCGAAGGCGCATCACTCTCAATCTAGATAATTTGGATCTTTAGGAGGTAACCAAACAAAGAGTCATTACTTCATGTCATCTTGACGCAAAGAAGTTTGCCCTTTTGCCTTCTTTTTGTCATCCAACCTTATAAAAAGTGGCATGATACAACTTAATTATTGGCTTATATCGCTCAATTTGTTTTTACTACCGTTTGCGGCTGCTTGTTTGCCACTGATGGCGCCAGCTTGATTGGGGGGCGGTGAGTCACCGTGATTGTGGCTGGCGATAATGCCAAGCGCATCCGCAACGGTTTGCATAAAGCCCCCAATGACCACAAGAGCATTGATGTTACCGGTTCCAATATGAACCGCTGATCCTTGGAGCATTAAAGGGCCTGAAGCAATTAAGCTCATACCCCCCCCTGATTGCTGATTAAATTGACTGCCGGATTTCTCCATCCGCTTTATCTTCTATGTCTTCCCCAGCGGCTAGGGTGGCTCGATCCGAGGCCAGCTCATTAATAGAACCCCCCGCAATCAGGTTGACCACGCTTTCTGATAGAGCGTGGATGGCACCGGCCTCTGTTTGTTTCGTTCCTTGGATTTCTTCTGTTGAGTGCTCAGCTATTTTCTTAATTTCGTTGCCTAAGTTCGATATTTTTTGCGCCGCCTCCTCGAGCATGATTTGTGTGGGATCATGAATGACCTCGTCAGTGGTGCGCGTCCAATTCTCTCGCTTGCCAACGTGCTGCGTTACCCCTGAACGCTGCTGCCAGACTTGATCTCTCTCCTCGAGCTGAGGCAACCCTTTTCTTTCACCGAGAACCGCACTGATGTTAGGCCGCTCAGGCAATCCATAAAACCAATTAAGCGCAACCAAAACCCCGATTTCCGATAACCCATAAAACCCACGTTCATGTCCGGCTGCAGGAATGCCTAGGGGTACGGAATCTAAAGTAATGCAGAGAGTTTTAATGCATTCATTAATTCTTGGACCAATATGATTAAATTCTTTTAAAATAGACCAAATACCATCAAAAACCAAATTAAAAAATATTGGTGATACAGCCCCTTTTTAAAGACAGATTTAGAAACACCTTCAAACTATAATGGAGCCACGCTAAAGATTAAAATCTAAATCAACTAACAAAATTCCAATGCAACAATTTTTAGTTGCTTATCCAAACAAGAAGAGCTACAAGATATTAAATTTTTATCAAAGGATTTACTTTTAATAAAACATATCGCCACATGCGATTTAACTAGATTAAACTATTCGATAATTGTAAAATATCAAGCTCAAATCTTAAGGAGAAGATGCGATGAGAATTCTCTGCCCTGCCTGCAAATACACCATGAAAATTCTAACATCCAAGCAAATTTCCAATGAACTCAGAGAGCTTTTTGCAGACTGCGAAAGTCCTGCCTGTGGTGCTAGAGCGGTTATGCATGTATCACTCTCACATTATACCCGTCCACCCGAATCTAATTTTCAATCCATGCTGGAGAATTTGGTTAAAGGGCTGTCCAAAGAAGAAAAGAAAAAGCTACTCGCTTCTTGAGCCTTGATTCGTTTTTGTTTAAGGAGTGATTTAAGCAAAACATTCAAGCGAAGATGATAAAATCAAGTTATATACAAAAAGTCTAGACAAGGAAGATAACCATGAGACTCTTATGCCCCAAATGTGAAAGCCCTCTAAGAGTGATTTCAACACGGCAATTCAGCAAAGAGGTCAAGCAACTCTATGCAGATTGTCAAACAATGGAATGCGGTGCGCGGTCAGTGTTTCACGTGTCCTTCTCCCACTTTACAAGGCCAGCAGAATCTGACTACAAACAAATCATCAAGGGTTATATTAAAAATCTATCACCCGATGAAAAAAAAGAACTTCTTGCTTGAAAGCTTATCCGCCCTATGCAGTTGGCGCTTAATACAATAGGGCGGTTCTATAAGGCTATCGATTATTCTGTTACAGATACCCCATCATTTTCAATCAAACCTTTATTCATCACAGTAGGTAAAGCCTGTTAACGAGTACGGCTCGTGCACGCCTGTCGTCACGTTCGGGAACTTGCCCCGCCCTTTTCTGTAAATATCCACAAACCCAGGCTTCAGGCAAGTACCATCGCTCTTCTCTTGAAATAAATGCCAGTGACTCGTTGCAGAGGTAGCCGGCTGTATCAAATACCCTGACTGGCACTCTCCCTTAATAGCTTCACTCAATACAAACACCTTAAAAAATCGAACCGTTGTAAGATCCTCTCGCTTCCATTTACCTTGAGCAAGCACTGGATTCTCATCGTCATCTTCTAACCAATACCAATCCGTCCTATCTGCACCATTAACGCAATACACATAGGATGTATCAGACCATGATGGGATTGAGTACAGGGAGGCTAAGGCCACAGCTGTAAGGGAGATAAAGTTTTTCATTTCTTATTGGATTTTCAATGTGATTCGGGAAGGTGAGTATATCGCTGAAAAGATTGATTTCATTTGCACGAAATCTTTTTTGTGATCGAGCGCTTATGAAGGGAAAGGTATTTTAATTTTCAATTGAATTTTCGAATATATATTGAGACGCATTGATTGATCAATTAATTTGATGTTCGCAAAGATTGTGTTGCGCATGCTATTTCAATCAAAGTAGCTGCCTTCACATAGGCAGCTACCGAAAGGCTATGCATCAATAGGAAGGCTCAAAAGGCAGTTTGGCTTTTCTCATGGATTCTTGTTTCTTAGCTTGGTGGATACGCTCTGCGTTCATATTTAATAAACAAAGCAACCCCAGCTTTTCTCTCTCACCAAACAGGGTTTCTCCCGGCTCCAAGCAAGACATTACCAACTCCAGCAGTCCTTCACACTCATCTTTGGTTAAACTAATCATATCGATGTCCTATCTAAGTTCTGAATCGTGCGTTGGGCCCTTGCACGATGACTATTGTACGGTTGTCGATTGAGTCATCAAGCCAGTGAACAGTGGCCTATCACAAAAGCTGAACATCCACCTGTGTGTACCTGTGTGCAGGTACATGTATTTGTGTTCATCTACGTGTTTTTACGTTCACAAAAATTCCAGCAAAGATGGCTGTATTTGACTCAATATCGACTCACATTGGCTATTTAGGGCTATGCAGGCACCTGCATTAACCCCTGAATGCTATCAATGGTGGCCGTGAGTCCTTCCAATTGATCGGGCACAAGTGCTTCATGCAGTAAGGATCTCAAGCTCAAATTGAGATAGTCCAGCATTTGGGAAGCACGCTCGATGTTGTCACTTAAGCCTTCAGGGCCATAAATAAAATCAACGTCCAGCAGTTCTCGATCTTGACCATCTGGACAGCTCGCCGTAAGACTTAATCCCAGCGCTAATCGATCGACCGCCGCTTGGGAGAGGTGAATGGGTGAAGGATCTGGGATGGGCAGTGAGGATACGTTGGTGTCCTGTGAGGATGTGAAATCAGCCATGTCATGGCCTCCCTTGTGTATTTAGTATTTGCTAGTCGCCTTTGTTAGGCGACCGGGTGTCAACTGAGCTACACAAGTGCGCTCTGGGCCTATTCCCCCAAGGGGTATTGTATTACGCCTCTCCACCCGACCATAAAGGGCAAGGTGCGCCTATTATAGACGCAAAAAAACCGCGAGGCTATCGGGTGCGGTTGGCCGCTTGTGTAATTCAGTACCCCAAAATCTAGGCAAGGAGGTTTTCATTGTCAACGGCCTTTTACGCAATCCATCATTCACTCAATTTTCGGGCTTTGCTGATTTCAATTCATGAATGCGATTCGCGGCTGAGCTTAATAATTCAATTAAGGCGCCTTTTTCTTTTGCACCAAAAGTGGATTCGCCAGGCTGTGCTAATGCAATCATAAGTTCCAGGGTTGTTTCAGTGTTTTGATGATCTTGGTTCGCTAATTCCATTTTTTAACCTTCTTAACGTCTTGTTGATCGATTGTTTTTTTGCATAGTAAAAAATTTCTATTCGCCTGAACACCGCTTAAAATGTTCGCTTGAAATTCATTCATCCGCGCAGGTGCCCCTGCGAGCCTGTAGGGGCACCTACGCGGATAACCGCTTCTTTATCGGTATTAAAAGTAGGCTATTTGCATCTAAAAATAATGCCTCTCACTTACTTATCTTTGATGCAATCTCTCCAATTTGGATTGATTTAGCTTGTTGATTTTCATGACTCAAAACCTAGGCTCACAATCCTTTAAAAGGAGTCATATTGATCGACAAATATTGTGAACCACCTTTTTAACAGAAGACAAGAGAGTGCTGGATGTGGGCTTTCGGAGGGGGTTTTCAAAACTTTGCAATGTTTTGCATTTCTGTTCAAAGTTTTGCAAAGAATTGAACAGTTTTGCGTTTTTAAATTGGCAATATTGTTCTTAAAAAAGTTTATAGCAGTGCTGATTCCATGAGGTAGTCGACACTAATAAAGTAATCGCCAACAACCTCAGCGATTACTCTTCAGATCAGAGATACGTTTAACAGACGCTTCCATTAACAAACAAAGGGTTCGTTTATTATGTTCATTAATGGTTGACTCGCCAGACTCCATCAACAGGCTCATTAACTCAAAAACCTCTTCACAAGAAACCTGCGGTAATCCTTGCTCATCCATTGCTTTCACCGATTCACTTATTGATGACAACTATGATACTTAGAAAGGATTCATTAAAAAAGACGCAGGATTTTCACTTATTTAATGTTTATTCAAAATGATTCAATTTGATGCATCATGATGCATCTTGACGCGTCATGATTCAGAATTTTATTTTCGGTGAGGGGTTATTTAGGCGAATTTAGCCCAATCCAGTCTATGGAATCGGGCTACTTTTTTGAGGTTTTTAAGATCGATCCTGGGGGATTCGTTCAGACTTTAAAGAATGAATGCGATGGATGGCATCCTCCATCAGTAAAGAAAGGGTGCGTTTCTCATTTGCTTTAATAATAGAGTCCCCTGGCTCCATCAGTAGAGACATCAACGCCATGATGTCTTCACTTAAAATATGAATCTGATGTTCTTGTTTCATGTCCCTGTCTCTTGTTTCGAACTGCCTTGGATTCCATCTTCAAGTTTTACCAGTCAAAGAACAAGCATGGCTTTTTTTATGATTCGACGGCTTCAGAACACCTCAGAGTCCCACCTGGTCTCCTATGGTCCTGTATAGCTCTCCTTGTGTGATCTTGCCCGGGACAATATAGGCGCTTTCCGTCCTCTTTGTGGCTTATTATGTGTAAAGCACCTGTGCTTGCTTCCTCATTTATTCAACAAGCTGTCTGTCATACTCTGGGCTCATTGGCGGTTATAAGTTCGTAAATGCAATCAAAAAGGTACTCGAGCCCTTCGTATTCAGACTCAGTGAGCGAATGACGAAGATCACGCTCCAAGCTGTGCTGTAAAAAACTTAAAAGATTGCTGGCTTTCTCAAGAGAGGGAAATAAGCCGCCTTCCCCATAAAGCCCATCCACACTGCGAACAAAGATGGGCTCATTGTCGTCATCCAATACCATGACAAACTCACCGTCTTCCAGCCTCTCTTTAACATTTTCGGAGACACGGATAACGTCAGCCCCTTCCTCTAACATACGCTTTTTTGAAATCTCAATGAGCTGCAATATATCTCGCATGATAGGACTCCTGAATATAAAGGCTGTTTAAGCAATGGCTCTTGGGTTTTCGATCCAAGGTTGCAAAATGCTTTTAGCTTTAGCGTAGCCCACTTTGTGGCGTTTCATTACCGATCGAATGCTGGGTATTGATCCATAAAACCCACTGTGTAAATCATGTTGGAGTTGCTCTTGATGCCGAACGATTTCTTGGCTTGGTAATGAGCTGTTGTTAATCGTTGAGGGAACTATCGTTTCTGCTGTTTCTGCTGTTTCTGCTGTTTCTGCTGTTTCTGCTGTTTCTGCTGTTTCTGCTGTTTCTGCTGTTTC
>CANMOZ010000033.1 GCA_947499545.1 uncultured Saccharospirillaceae bacterium | reverse complement strand
ACGAAACCGGCAGTGGGGGAGGAGCAGTAATTTTTTCTCGGGTTTCATTTTTTCCGCGCCAGCTCTGGGCTTGCGAGCGACCTGATTATCAAATCGGTTGAACCCTAGGCCGCAACTGGGCTGCTGGAGAGGTTGGGACGGTCGGATGGCTTTATTGGTCTTCTAAATGTGAGGCGTGTTCGGTGCTCTGAATCCAGGGTGTTTATTGCACTCAAGATAAATTGTGCAATGGTAGGGTTGGCCGATAAAAAAGGCCCCGAAGGGCCTTATAATTTACAAATAGAAATGCACCCCTGTACCACAATTTTGTGCAGTATGAAGCAAATTCAATAGAGGCTTTAAAACTGTTAAAAAATTTTGAGAATCAGCAATAGCTATATTTATTATTTCAGAAGCCTGGCTGATTTTGTGGTGAGGAATCACCTCATCTTCATACTCATCAATAATCAATCCGAGGCCCTCATTTAATTTTTCAATAATACCTGACTTCCAAAGTAAGCATATTGTTTCCTCATTAAGGATCAATTCATCTAAGTCTCCATCTTGAGATGCATCCATATCAAGTCGGATTTCAGCTTCTTTATTTAATGGCACACAAATAACTTTCATAGATCAATCTTCAATTATATTAAAGTGGGTTACCTGGTTATATTCACCTTGGCTACGACCAGCAAGCTTGCCATTATCTAAAACTTTATTATTTGGGATTTCTCCATTAAGATCAAGATAAGCCCTTTTTCCATTAATCTTTGGATCATAAATCCGAAAGTAATTCCCGTTTAAATCCTGAACTACCTGTATGCCAGTTTCACGATTTGTATATATTTTTTTACCTTTATCAGTTCTGGTTATTATAGGGTTATCACCAGAAAACTTTTTCACAGCATCTTTTAAACTAGCCTTTGGCCAGTTAATACTGAATTTATTTGCTCTTTCAGCTCCACCCTTTGGTCGATCCGAAGTAGAATTATTAGGGGTTTCTCCGGTTCTGTTACTACCAGTATTACTGTTACTGTTCCCACTGTACATATTCGGATCAGTATCATGATCCCGACCATCCAATCTTGGACCACCCGCCGTTTCTAGCTTAGGCCCTTTGTTGGGTAGTAAATCCTTAATTTTATTGAGCAGGGTCTCTTTTGAGATGCCTAGCTTTTCTTCAACTACATCAAGGAGTTTTTTGACTGATCGACCGCCGCCTATGGATAGAAGCCCATTTTCGAACAGTTCCTGGGCGATCTCTCTTTTTCTTTCTTCAGTCGTATCTTCAGAGGTGAGTTCTTGTACGAGTTGATAGCTATCATAAATCGCCATCCCAGCATCAACGGCTTTGAAAATGGCAATTGCCACAAACCAGAAAGCGTTATTGTCAGCAGCGTTAGCACTGATATCACCTGCAAGATTCATGTTGTGGGCGTCATAGCCAGCTGCCATGACCATAAAGGTAGAGCCCAGTTTGGCAAGGCTTTTTAATTGATCCTCATTGATGAATGCTTTACTGTAATTATTTACTAAGGTTTCTACTTCTGCTCTAGCGGCTAGTCGAGTGGCTTTATCATCTGAACGCAATCTCTGACCAAGGTCGCTCTCTTCATCGATTAGCTCATGAGTTAAAGACGCTAGATCGTACTTTTTCTGATCCAAATAGACTTCGGTTGTAACAGCGGCCAGTGCCCCTGCACCACACTCACCCTCTTTTGCTTGAGCAAGTCCACAACCCAATACTCCATGTAATACTTTATGGGTTAGATAACTGAGAGCATCTCGACCATTTTCGGTTTTATAAGTTACATAGGCTGAACCAATTTCATTAGCCAGAGTAGCCCCAAGCGCATCAACAGCAGCTTCTTTCATCGCGGGCATAAAGCCTTTGCGAATATCGCTGCCATAAACACCGGCGTTGATGACCAATCTAACAGAACTGCTTAATATGGCATTTTGAGCGTGGGCGTTAAATCGTTCTAGGGCACTAGAGGCTTGAAGTGCCTCCTGAGATGCTCCAAGTTGACCAAGAAATCCATGAGTTACACCTGCCGTGATCATGCCGGCAACTATGGATTTAACGTTTTCATCTCGTTGTAATTCATTAAATACAGCTATTACGTCACCCTGGTTATTAATGAGGGAAGTAGCTGCTTTACTGGCAAGTGTTGATAAACCCGCATTTGCGACAATACCGTACATGGTCGTATGAGTGATCGTTGCACCAGCTGCCGTTGTGGTAACTACGGTACCCGTTCCAGCCCCAAAAGCTGAATTGAGTGCGGCGGCACCAGCACCTGATGTTGCGACTGATACAGCGACAGCTACAATAACTGCCCCTTCAGGTGTTAAGCCCGATTGAGTCTTTTTCCAACTGTCATACGCTAATTCAACAGGAGCAATATTGACGTTTTCATGTTGAGAAACCGTCTGAATCCACCCCATTCCAGGTAAGCTACCAAGCTCTTGAAGGCGGTCGTGTAGGTTATCGTCCGATTCTAGCTTGATCTCCATTCCAGCAACGTAGAACTTTCCATTGCCTTTAAGGTCATCTTCTTTTACTTGAACCTTTACCTCTTTCGCTTCTACGGTCAACTCACCATCAATTTTGTTGTAAGTGGCATGCTCCTTGGTATGCCCTTTGTTTACTGATTCCTGCCAATACAAATCGCGGCTGGAGGTTGATTTGTTATAGGTATCTTTCAATTTGTGAAGCGTAAAGCTAACTTTATCCGTAGCTTTAATGTTGATGTGTTCCGCTTTAAGCTTTGAAGAGCGAATCTCGACATTTTGATTGCTGGTTATATTGATTTCGGTTGTTGCATCAATATTGGTTTCAACGAGAGATTCTTTGGAGCAATTCTCATTGGTTTGCTTGCGCCTGTCACCGGTATAGCCATATTTGACGTTATAGTTGGCACTTCCCAAACCTTTCTTTTTTGTAAGCGTGTAAGACGAACATTGATAAATGTTTTTTGCACTTAAGATACGAACGTCTTTATCCGCATGAATAGTGACTTTTTCGCCCTCAATGTCAGACCCGATGATTTCCACTTCACCCTTGTCGGATTTGATAGAGACATCACCATTATTTGCTGTGAAACTGCTGCCTTGAAAATCGGTTTGAACTTCATCTTTTACTGTTTTTTTGGTTTCTGAGCTAAGCATGCCACTTTTTGTTTTTTCAGTCTCAGTGTGCGTTTTTGTGACATCCGTTACGCCACTTATATAGACCCCTTTATCGCCTGATACGCTAATGCTTCCTTTTGCCGTAGGCACCGGAGTGTCAGCAGGACCTTCAAATTGAGAAAAAAAAGCATCTTCAAATGCTGACTGGCTTCCAGCTTTTACATCCAATACCGCATGTGTCGGTTTTGTTGGGTCGTCAGGATTGGGCAGCCCCCGTATTTGACCACCTGCATGAATATTGACGTTGCAGCCGGCTTCAATTTGGGTATTGGTATGGGTTGTTTTGGTAATCTGAGAATAACCATTTGGAACGGACTTAAATTCCACATCGGTCTCTTGGTTAGCATAAAAAACAGCATGATTCCCTGCTTCTATATCTGTATTACAACCTGACCGAACACCCGTTGACATAAATATGTTGTTACGAGCTTTAAGGGCTGCATCCAAACGAGCTTGAACACCATTAGATCCATCACGGTTATTGATGACGACATCAGTTCCTTCAACCGTAACGTTATTGCCTTTAATGACACCATTATTTGATCTGATCAAGCCAGATGCTTTAATAGTGGTATCACCATGAGTCGACTCAATACGGCCTCCATTACTATTGACGTTAACGCTATTAATAGAAACACCGTCACGCCCATGAATAACACTACCTAAACCCAACTCTAATTCATCAGTATTCCAAATGACTTTGCCAGCGATAATAGAGGAGGTTGCTCCCCGAAATTCATCAGCTGCTGCTTGCGTGACATAGACTCTGGGAAACACCACTCTTACACCAGCAATGGTATGAAGTTCAGGCCAAACAATGATGTGTTTTAAACTTTTTTTCTGATGAGCAGTAAGCGGTTGGCCTGGTGTTAATCCGAGCCTACGCATTTCATCAATGGCCCACTCTAATAGCATCATATTCCTATGATTATTGCTATCGAATCGAGTCAGCATTTCATGACCAATCGAAAAGTTAAGCTGATTGCCTATGACTTCTGATTGAAGTCGTCTGTCTGCATAAATTTTAATATTTTTTAGGTGACTGGCTTCTGGAACTTTTTCAATGAAATGTGCCAA
Source organism: uncultured Saccharospirillaceae bacterium (assembly GCA_947499545.1). Lineage (GTDB taxonomy): Bacteria > Pseudomonadota > Gammaproteobacteria > Pseudomonadales > Oceanobacteraceae > CANMOZ01. Next base: position 20,613 of record CANMOZ010000033.1, on the reverse strand, counting down.
ATCAACTTTGTAATCATCTGAACTTAAGAAATCTTCATATAGGTAAGGTTTTGATGGGTTGCCTTTATTAAAATAAAAATGACTATTCTCTACATGCTGATGCGTGCTTTCAATGCTCAAGTAATGAATTTCATCTGCCGACCACGAGGCTGAACTTAATGCCAAAAGACAGATGGTTGTTATCCGATTAAAGAATTTTTTCATACTGCTTTCCTTAAAAGCCCGCAGTTATACTGCGAGCTAAGAGTTAATTGTATTATTGCTTATGGAGGTTAGATAGTTCGTTAATTTTTTCTTGTGTATAAAAGGATTGATGCTTTACATCGTTTTTATTTAAGGTGAGAACAGGCTTAAAGTGAATACCGTCAGTTGCTGGTTTATTCCCTAAGTCTACAAGATCTAACGCAGATTTTGGGGAAACAAGACTTGAATACCGAGCGCTGTCTCGATTTACGATAACTTCCCTAGCCAGATTGCCTGTAGCATCCCTTCTCGCTTCAATCTGAGAACTCAAAGGGTTCTGGCTAGCAACTTGCTGCCATCCTGTATCAGTGCTCGGCAAGCGAGCAGAATGTGCATCGTTATCACACTTCTGACCATGCCTCAGACTAAAAACACACTCTCTAGTGTGCCAGATTCTTTTACGATCTGTGATCTCCTTCTGATAAGCTTTAAGTTCATCTTTTTTTAACCCATTTTCTGCATTTATCTCCATTGTCTGTCCAGACACGATCTTGCCAAATTTATTTTCAATATTTCCAGCATTAATGGATAAATTGCTTTTTGCAGAAAGAACCGCTTTGTTTGCTGAGCTTTTTTCGGCATTATATCTTAAGCCTTCATCTGCATTATACTCAGTTTTCTTCCAATGGATTTCTCCGTTTTGTCCTTTAGTCTTAATCTTTCTTCCTACTGGGATTTTTTCTCCATTTATGGTGTAGACGTGCGTATATTTACCTTTTGAACGAACCATTTCTGTTTCTAATTTCAGGCGGCCTTTTACTTTTACATTTACTTCATTGCCTTGCACCTGACCATTTAAAATATCAAGATTGTATGCATCAATATCTACTTTCCCATCGGCTTTAACTACGGCTCCTTTTCTTATAGTAATTAAACCCATATCTTTTAATTCAATATCTTTCTTAGCGAGCAATTTTCCCTCGATAATAGGGAATTTTTTATCTTTGGATTTATTGATAAATCTTATGCTGCCTGACTCGGAAGCCATTCCAAAGCTAATATAATTAACAGTCCAATGATAGTCTTCTGGAAAAACAAGTGAAATATCACCTTTGTTTGCAATCATCAGATCTTTAACTTCTTCAGCAGCGTTAGGGCCACGAAAGGCTTGCATTATATCTCCATTGTAGTAATCATCCACATATAAGTATAATCCATCATCAGTCTTAAAGTGGGAAAACAGTGTGGTAGGCGTTTCTTTAACATGAATAACCTTCCCATAAGCATCGCCTGTCATTTTCTTAACTGAATAAGTACCATTCAATGAATATAGAGTGGCATCAGATTCTATTATGATTTCATCTGAATCTAGATTAAGCTTATCTGCATAGGTATTACCATTTATTACGTTGAATTCTTTGGTATCAATCTCAATTTCAGATAAATTGTTTTGCCCGTACAGGTACATGCTTTCAGAATTAACCGTTAGCTTAGAATTTGCACTTTGCTCAACATTCTCTAATGTGACATCGTATTTGTTTTTTATCTCAATATTTCCGAGGAAATCATTATTTCCTAAAATTGCATTATGAGATTCAATGGTTAGTTTTCCTGAGCCAGTTCCAATGCTTGCTCTCTTGTTAGTATGGCTAGATCCTGATCCGAAACTCTCTGTTTTGATTCTTGAGCTATTTTTACTATAAAGAAGTCCTTCATTGACAACGGCTTTAGCGTTTATGTCATAAGACTTTGCAGTTAAAGCTCCTTTATTTGTGAATTCAGTTGCGGCAACTTCAAATAGATCTAGTGCATTGATGGTCCCATCTTTTGGAGTAGAGACACCCATACCTTCCGCTGTTTTAATATGAATTTTATTGGCGTAGATGGAGCCTAGCTGTGCAGCATCGATCACCATTGGCTCTACTTTGGATTGCCCTTCAATGTGCCCTTTGGAGCGATCAAAGCGACCATCTTTTGCTAGATGAATTGATACATCTGCTGCATTTTGTACTTTTCCTTCAGCATCAACTTGAATGCCTTGGATGACACCGTCATTTTTAAAACTAGAGGAGATAACTTTGAAGTAATCTAAGTTCGATACATCTGCACCGGCAGTACCAATATGTACATCCCCACCATTCACCCGATAACCAGTAAGGACTCCATTTTCATCCAGCTCCGGAATACCTGTTGTTAGAGTCGCGCCTGAAACATTACCAAAGCTACACCCGTTACAATCAATACCGTTGGGATTAGCTAAGATAAATTCTGCTTGTTGGCCTAAAACACTGACTCGACCATTAAGATTAGATCTGCTATTACCAACAACCTCATTAAGAATGATACTGGCTGCATTCCCATTCAGGTTACCATTGGCACGTGCACCCGATGCTATATTGTTTAAACCTACACCCGCTTCCGATACGTTAAATTCGTTGTACTGGTTATGGGAAACACCGTGCGCATTAGGAGCTGCGATATTGACTAATACAGAGCCATTTCCTGCGGTATGGACTTGGGTTTGACTGGGGTCAGTAGCTGTAACGCCACCGGCTAAAGCTGATAGGCTGTGCAAACTAATTGCACTAACACACAGGCTTAACATGGATCGTTTTAATGTGATTTTTTTCATCCTACACCTTAAAGGGACGTTCAAAAATTAGTTTTAATGATTTGAAATGACCTTGGGCTATTTAATAGCTAAGCATGGCACTTAGCCTAAATATCCAAGGATCAGGCTTAGCGTGTTCAGGCCCCTGCAGGCCGTGCTCCCACTGCATTTGTGTATTGAAGTGTTTGTGATACAGGTTTAATCCCCAAGCGGCCCCTTGCATCCAGCCTCGCTCTTGTTCTTCTCGCCAGTCGTATAAAACCCCGCCTACGTCATAGGCTATAAAGAGCTGCTGACGCACACCTGCATAGGTTTGAGGCAAGGTCCAATTAAGATCATTACGCCAATAAGCCCCTCGATCCCCATTAATAGACTTTCGCCTAAAGCCTCTAACACTGTATTGACCACCTATTTGAACTCTTTGGGTGTTATAAAGGGTATGTGGTGCCCACTGAGCATATAAGCTGGTGTTCCAAGAGAGATTTTGATTGAGCCATTGGAAGGGTTTGAAATAACTACTAGAGCCTCGCCATAGACTATAGATTGGGTTGGGAGTCATTTCGTCATAGCTGATACGGTCAGTTGCATCCCACCAAGGTGTCCCCCTTTCGTAGGTTAAGCTTCCAGACAAAACCCCTTGATACCAGCGACGACTATGATCGATTCCTAATGACCAAGAAGCAGCCTTACGTGAGCTAATGCCTATAAAGGTTTCCTCAACATAGGTACGTATTTCAGAGTAGCTAACCTTTCCTGAAACTTGGGTTTTCCCTTTTTGATCTCGATGAACGACGCGTTTAAGTTCTAGACTGTGTGAACGACTATTACCAGAAGTGGTGTAATCTAATACCTGGCCCTTAATGGGAGTTTTGTATTCATAGAGAGAGGTGACCAAATTGAGAGTCCAATACTCATAGGGTAAGGATAAAAAGACCGTGTAACTTCGGCCCCATCGATCTGCTCGGTTCTCACGCAGTTCTCTCCCATAACTAAAAGCCCATAACTCATAGAGGCCAAGTACATCTTCGAAGCGAGTGCTATAAGTTGACTGGTACTCCCCCAATACTTCAGAACCACCATTATTTACACCACTTGAAAGCGACCAAGGTTTTGAGGTCTTGGTATATAATTTTACGTTCGTCGTGCCTTCACCTTTTCCGGGCTCGAGCATCATTTGAGCGTCGTAGGCACCTAATCGATTGATTTGATCAATGGCTTGCTCTAAATCTCTCAAGTTGAGAATTTCATCAGGATCATGCCTTAGTGCTGTATTAAAGCCTGATCTAGGCACTGAAGCGTCTTTTTGAGGGCTATTGGCATCACGCTCTAATATTTCAAGGGATTCATATTTCCCTTCCAGTACCCAAATACGAAGTTCACCATTTGAAAAATCTTGATTTGGGAAATAGACACGCGTTGTTATATAGCCCGCTCGAACGTAATGATTGGTTAGATCACCTTGTAACGCTGTCAGTTTAACCGCTGACAAGCATTTTCCTTGATAGGGATCAAGCAAGGTAAATTTATCTGTTTCTGAAAGAAGGGACGCTCCTTCTATAATAATCTTGTTAAAAGGAATACAAGGAAGGTTTTTATTTTCATCTGCGATTTCTTTAGAGTCATCAAGCTCTGAAGTCGATTGAGACGGTGGGGTTAATTGATCAAATCTATTAAGCTCATTTTCAAGTCTCAATTGTTCATTTTTTAACAGCTTATCTTGCTGCTTTTGGATGTGATCAAGCTCATTTGATAAAGCCTTTAGTGGACTTAATGTAAAACACCCTAAAGAAAAGACAATAAAAAAAAATCTAAAATTCAACATTTACTACAAATCAATGTGGCTTAGATAACGGGGTGGCGCCATTCTACGCATACGCAATTGGTGGGTCAATGCTTACAAGCTATTTGCCATTCCTCTTGATTTTTTATTATGAAGGAAAAAAAATGCATTAAAGAATTGATCTTTAATGCATCATACAAACATACTTATCGGATTTAATTAACCGCTTCTTCTGGTGTCTCTGGTGTCTCTGGTGTCTCTGGTGTCTCTGGTGTCTCTGGTGTCTCTGGTGTCTCTGGTGTCTCTGGTGCGATATCAGCAATGGCTTCAGGGGCAATCTTCACGTTTAATGTGTAAAGATGTGTTTCTGTTCCGACTGAAACATTATTTCCTGTTACTTTCGTAGTTGATAAGTTGACACCTGCGCATGAGAAATTTTCAGTTCCAATGAGAGCAAGCTCTTCCTGGGTAAGTTTGTAGCCCACTCTAGCTTTCAAGGTTAAAGATAAATTCGTAGCCTTATCTAAACCAGACTTTAATGTGATTTTAAAGTTGTTGTTTTCAAGTATTGAAAATTTAGCTGAACCAGAAGTAACAGGGTTTCCATCTTTATCAGTGAAACTGATGCTGTCTCGAATGATTAGAACATCTTTGCTAAGCGGAATGTTTTTAGTTAGAGACTTCAGTTCATAAACCGCTTCAGCTTTTGTTAAACCAGCACCATCCTTGCTATTAATTTCATTATGAGCTTCATCAAAAATTGCAAGCTTGGTTGTTCGTGTTTCTTTGTAACCACATTTGGTAATCTTTTTAGTCGTGTTCTTGCTATCTGATTTATTTTTATCATCACTGCTGCTATTTCCACTGCCTCCACCACAGGCGGTTAGTAAGCTTAAAGATGCGGCGATTGAAATTTGAGTTAGGAGTTTCATTTTTTTTATCCAAAAATCTTGTTATCAGGAAATTACTTCAGCTGGGCTGATATCTTATGTTGCTGAGCGGCAATATATTACCAATCTAACCGCAAATGTAAACAATTGATATAAAAACAGAACTAGTTTAACTGCTTAAATCCGATATCTTTTTGCTGAAAGAAACTGTTGCTGATTGACAGCTTTTGATGTTACCTGCTTGATTAGGCGACGGTGAGTCACCGTGATTGTGGCTGGCTATAATGCCAAGCGCATCGGCAACCGTTTGCATAAAGTCCCCAATGACGACAAGAGCATTGGTGCTGCCGGTTCCAATATGAACCGCAGAGCCTTGTAGCATTAAAGGGCCTGAAGCAATTAAGCTCATGGGCCCGCCGGACTGCTGATTAAATTGACCGCCCGCTTGCTGGGTTATTTGGCTGGCTGCATTTAAAGAGGCGTTGCTACCGGCTTTTAAGTTGAGGTTGGCTTTTGCTTCAGTTAAAACGTCTGCCCCTGCGGTTTGGTTGATATTTCTGGCAGCATTTAATATCGCATCGACTTCTGTTTTTTGATGAATATTCTTTTTAGCTAGTTGCCTGATTTCTCCATCGGCTTTATCTTCTATGTCTTCCCCAGCGGTTCGGGTGGCTCGGTCCGAGGTCAGCTCATTAATAGAACCGCCCGCAATGAGGTTGACCATTGTCTCTGACAACACATGTACCGCTGAGGCCTCTAATTGCTTGGTGCCTTGGATTTCCTCTGTGGAGTGCTCGGCTATTTTTTTGATTTCATAGCCTAAGCTCGATATTTTTTTACACGCCTCCTCGAGCATGGTTTGGGCTGAATCATGAATGACCTCGTCGGTGGTACGCGACCAATCTCCTTGGGAATCAACTTGCTGTGCTACCTCGGGACGCTGCTGCCAGACTTGATCTCTCTCCTCGAGCTGAGGCAACCCTTTTCTTTCACCGAGAACTGCGCTGATGTAAGGCCGTTCTGGTAATCCGTAAAACCAATTCAGCGCAACCAATACACCGATTTCCGGTAACCCATAAAACCCACGTTCATGTCCAGCTGCAGGAATGCCTAGGGGCACGGATTCTAAAATTATGTCGAGGGGTTCTAGGTCTTTATTGAGGATTTGCACGTCAACGGCATAGCGCGGCCTAAAGTTGTTCGCTATTCCTCCAGCCTTTGGAGCGTCTTGGATTTTGATCACTTCAGCCATAACAGGTAAATGGTAACCTGCCACCAGTTCTGGAAACTCACGTGCTATTTGTTTTCTTAATGTCTCATTCATCGGATGGCCTTTAAATGGGTGTGCCAAGGGTTTGGCGACCAACCCAAGCGCATCACTTCGCCCTGCCACTCCACCTTAGTGACCCAACGACTAATGCTCTGAGTTTGGATTTTGACCCCAGGTCTGAGCCTTGGAAGAACGGGAATGCTGGCTCCTTCGTGGGTTGGGTTTTTAAGGAGTTCGACAGGTAATGAGATGGTCTTTTGCCCCATCAAAGAAGAATCCCAACGACCGACGTATAAACGGCCATCGGGTTGCTGGTGCCAGCAGTATTGGTGAGTCCGCCAGAGGGTGCCGATCATATCCAGCGCCATATAGCCCCCGCCGATGTGCTGGAATCTAGGAATTAACTGACTCACCCAGTCGGCTTGCTCAAGCACGAATTCAAGCCCGGTTTTTTCACTGACGACTTCCAGCACCTGCTGCACATTGCAGTGCCTTAATGAGATCGAAAGTCTTTGATTCAACGCTGCTGCAAATTCGCGTGCAAGCACTGTATAAACATCAGGCGCCTTGCTGGATACAGACTCAACATAGCCCCAAAACACTCTTCTTGGCGCTAATTCGTCTACTGAGAGACTAATTTCGAGTAATTGACCTGGGGTTGGCGTTTGAGCGACCCCTGTAAAAGTCACCAGTGCACGGCCAGGCGTGGCCCATTCCAGCAAGACTTGTTGGCTAATGGGTTTAATCGATTGATCATTAAGCTGGGCGAGCGGGGTCAGTTTCATCAGTCGAATCCGGGGCTAAGAGCTGATCCACTTTTTTTAAGAACTGTTCAAACTGGTTGTATTGTTTTTTGATGGCGACCTCTTCTTTGGAGTTGTTATTGTCCGCCTGGGCTATAGAGGTTCCTTGAGTGGTATCGGCTTGGGTCGTCTGTTTTGCTTTGAGTTCTTTTTGCCGAACTTCCTTAGCCTCAGCGACAGAGTTGTATTGCAGCAGAGAGAAGTTAACCGACCAAGCTAAGAGCCCTTCGGTTTTTCGATAGCTTAGATTCCCATCAAAAATGACCTCCCGAATATCCGCTACCTTGGCCTCATCGTGCTGGATGCGATACACCCGGCGACGGCCATCTTCTTCAACGGCTTCGGCGAGCTTAATCAAATCCGTCAGATGCTCCCCTTGTTCAAAGGGTAACTGACAAGCTACAGACAAAATCTTGGCCTTGCTGCCTTCGGTCGTGGTGAGAGTGCTGCTTGTATTGCCATCAAGCTTTTTATTTTTTAAAGGCAGGGTCACTGAAGCAATAATGTTTTTGGCTCTTAATTCAAATAACTTACCTTGATGTTCAAAGATCATATGCCCAAGACCTCCTGCATTTTTTCAAGGGCATCAGCCGAACCTGAATAACTCAGTACTGCGCATAATGGGTGGCTTGGGTTAGGAGCGGCTAGCTTTTCAATATCCGAAAGAGAATGGCATAAGGCTATTTGCTGAATAAAACCGGATTGCGATTTAATCTTTGCGATGGCTTTTAACTGGCTTTCATAAGCTGATAATCGCTTGGCTTTAAAAGCAGCGGCTATTTGCTCGGGTGCTTGATCAGAGCTGTAGGCATCTGAGGTTGCTTTAATTTGATTGTGAACCGCATAAAAAGGATTAAGGGCGGCTATTCGATCACTGGCAGAGCGACGTTTTAAATCACGCTCGGATCGCTGTATGTGTAATTGCTCTTGCTCTATAACCGCTAAATGTTCGGCATGCCTTAAGCAAAATAATAACTCCGCGGTTGGGAATGCCTTACAGACCTCAGATAAGTTACTGCAAAAAGGTTTAATGCTTTCGCCGGTGATGAGAATAACAATGGCCTGTTCAAATTCAGCGTTTTCTAGTTGTTTGGTTAAAAACATCAAAGCGTCTTTGGATGAGAGCCAATAATCACAATTACGATCTTTGCCCGCCCATTGACCCATATTCCAAGGATGAATCGAAGTGACTTGAAGCTCACCTTTAAGCCAAGGTTCGGTAGAGAGGCTATTTAATGCATTGGGTTTAAAGCCCGTCGCAGGCCATACAATATTATCTAGCCGGCTTTGGGCGTCTTTAACAGGCGCTGAATCCAGTGCTTGCCAATTAAGGCTTGTGCTTTGAAAGCTCATCGGTACAACACTTCCACGCTGAGTAGCGTAGTGCGATTACCGCGTTTGCCATACAATTCGAGTCCACGATTATAGGAAAAACCGTAGTAAACCGTGCATAAACCGCCTTGCAAATTCATCCACGTCAGCACCCTTTGAAGGGAATATTTGCGCATCATACGAGTAGACAGTGAGAAGGTTTGAATGCCGCCGTAATGATTCGGTGGCAGTCCACCGGAATCACCCACAGTCACAAGAAACATAAAAGAATTGTTGTAGTACAAATGAGGGTCTGGAGACTGCCAACCCCAACCTTCGCCTTCAATGATGCCTTCATGCAGGGTTTTCATCTTCATTTGGTTTTGTTGCAAGTTGCCGATCAAATCAAGAGCGTACTTGACTTGCCCAGCAGCGCCCTGGCCTACGGCATGAGCTAATTTAGCGGCATGGCCACTGGCGTACTGATCTTTTCGACCGTCTTCTGGCTGATGCACAATGGGTAGGTTTTGCACGTTTGGCAGACCCACCTCTACCAAGGTGTGAGTGTGATTCCTCTGGGCCTTTTCTTTATCCAACTTATACGTGACGGCACAAGTCGGTATTTTTTCGTTGCTGGATTCTGTTAGTTGCGAAGTTGCTGGGAAATTATTAACTTGCCCTAGCCCCACTTGATGTTTGGTCACCTGGTGCGGATTATCTTTGCGGTTTTCAAAGGCTGTAAGGTTGTTACGTATCTCATCAAGCACCGGTTTTAAAGCTTGAGGCGTTACCACTTTTATTTCAGAGTCGCCTTTTTTTATTTCTTCAAGTGAAGCAATGGAGACAATCCCCTTAGTTTCTTCGGTGGCTTGCTCAGTGCGTGCATAGAGTTCATTCACTTGATCTGCAAAGTTTAGCTGCCAGCTTTCAACGGGAATTTCAATGCCGGTTAAAGCTTGAGCACTGTTGAACTGAATAACCAAGTTTTTAACCAGGTTATTCCCAAAGACCCCGTTCTCCGTTTTAACTTTCTTTTGCGGAGCCGTGTATTCAAGGGCCACCAGGGTTTTATGTTCAGAACAATAAAGCCCAAACCAATTAAAGGTAAAAGGCCCAACAGTGGAATTTAAAAAGGCTGAATATACGACCGCGCTTTCATTGACGAAGCTGGCTCTATAAATAGGTGCTTCATGCACGATTAAATCAGCGTCAGGTTTTTCCGTCTCCCGATCAATGTCCCCTTCAACTTCTAAATCAGGGATGTTCGCAAAGACCACCTGATCAATCACCAGACGTTTACCGGCTGCCATAAGCTCAGCGACCAGTGCTTGTCCTTTATGCGTAAACGCTGCCATATAAACCTCCTGTTTAATTGTCCAAGGTTGCAATGCTGTATTGGAATTCTTGGTGCCAGCTGCCGGTTTGCATATAAAGATTCATTGGCGTCAGAGTGCTGTATTCATAACGGCGGCAGGTGCGTCCGTACAATCGTATAATGTCTCGAAGCAAAGCCTCATTTTCGGATAAAGCGTTTTCGGTGACTTCCAACTGAATAATGTCCCACTCACGCCCCTCTAAACGTTCCTTAATGCTGAGTTCCCCTAAGCCCAAACGTCGCCAGATGTTCTGGAAGCCCTGAACACTGCCGGCATCATTCGCATTGGCTTTAGCGTGTTTAACACGAAGCCTATAAAGCCATTCGGGTTCTTCGGGCAGGCGGTCGATGTTTCGTTGCCAAGCCAGTAAATCCACAATGGGTAATGCCGCTACCTTGGGGTCAAATTGCTGTTGGGGCCAACTCACCCAGCTTTTAACTTTGAGCCACCAGGTTTTAAATAAACCCAGCAGCTGTCGAGCATAGGGACCGTGCATCCAAAAGCTCAGCGAGTAATTAAGCGGTTTCATAGGGTTTTCACCTCTATGCTTAACTCACCGATTCGAGGCACGTTTAATTCGCTGACAATATCGCCCTGTCCCCATTCGATGGATTCAATTAGTGGTTCTAAGCGCAGAATCTCAGCGCCTAAGCGAGCGAATGAGAAACGGTCATAAGGCCAGGTTAAGGTCATGGGGTAATCGGTGTTTTTACGGAAGGCCGCCTCAATCATATGGCCCACCCGCTTTTTAATGGTGCTTTGTTGCTTTTCAGATAAATTGCTTGGAAGCCAAACCGTTAGGCTTATATCGTGCTGAGTCTCTGGCAGGGGTTTGACTTTTAAATCATCACCATGACCGTGGTGACCCTGGTCTCTGATATAGAGGTTGACCTTGGCAATGTAATCTTCTGACGGGACTTCAGCGTCAAAGAGGACTAAAGCATTGACGGCACCTGGGCCACGTTCTTCAGTTGCGTATTCAAAAAAGATTCGATTGGTATTGAAGCCCGTTAATTCGGCGATCATTCGTGCATAAACAGCATTGGTGTGATAATCGCTGGACGCTTGAAACTGGTTGCGAATGCGTAAGCGGTAATTATCGTCAGGCTCTTGATTATCCCCTGGCGATAAAATCCAGTCTTCTGGATTGATTACGCTGGCAATTCCACTAATCGGTGTTGGCAGTATTACAAAGTACCCAGCCCCCAAATTGAACTGTGCCCCTTCTTTTTCAGCCTCAACCGTTGCTAGGGCTTCGTACTCACCTTCGTTGAAATTAACCTCTTGTAAGGTTTGAACCCTGTAGACGGTGCCATTAATAGGTGCCGTTTGTATCCAGCTACCTTTAGGGATCACGGGAGACTGATCCAGAGACTCACGCGTAAACTGGATGAGGCCTTGAAGCTTCTTTGCGGGCTTACGTTCAACGCCATAACCCCAACCGAGCATAGATAAAAAGTCACCGGTGGCCGTTTTTACAAAAAGGTTCGGCATAAGCTCCCGCACCATAAAGCGCATCAGCCAGAGAGTTGGTTTAATCGCAATGGATTGCAGCAGCCGCTGCCAAGGGGAATAGTCGGACGGGTTATTAAAAGGTAAGCCTTGTTCATGAGCGAGACTCTGGAACTCATTTTGTAATTCAGATTCAGTAGCCGGTAACCCGCTGTCCAGCAAAGCCCGTTCAAAGGTTTTAGCGTCTTTCATCTGGCGACCTCAACGCTTGAACGAATCACCCCAAACTCGCTTTGGGCGGCAATGAATAATTTCCCTTGATTCCAATCCATGCTGACAGAGCCTGGTTCTATGCGAGGGTCGCTTTCAATAAGGTTTCGAATATCTCCTAATAAAAACTCTCTAAGAGGTTCGCTTCTTTCAGCAACCAGTTTTTCTAGGTAGCCACTTTCTCTTAGCGCATGGATCAGGTCTTGGGCAATGCATTGACGGTCTTCTACAAAGTCTCCTGTATTAATCTCTGGGAGCTGTATGTCGTCGCCTTCTATTAATAAATCTAAATACCGCTCAAAATCATTCATATTAGCCTCCCTGCAATAAGCCCCATTCTTCTAATAGTTCAGGCGTTGGTGCTTGATCGCTTTGTATATAAACGTCCCCAAATTGAGCGCCTCGTTTACTACTGGAGAAAGTTTGTGACAGTTGGGCACCAATGCTTTTATTCGGGGCTGGGGTTTCTTCTGGCATGCGAAGGGGCGCAAGGCTCGGTGCGGTGGACGCTGTTTCTATGAATTCTCTATTAACAGAGGTATTAACCTGCTGGGTATTTATTTGAGTACTGACTTGAGCGTCCAGGTCTTTATCCAATACTCCAAAGTATTCCAGTAGCCACTTGGCTTTGCCTATCAGCTTTTCAAACCAGGCCAATACCCCTTTAAAAAAGTTGCTTATATGCGTGGTCCAGGTGCCGTCTTTAAAGCTTTGTTTTACCGCATCCCAATTTTCCCAGAGCATATAAGCACCATAGGCAACGCCTCCGATAACCCCGGTGATGATTAAAAACTTGGAAGTTAATAAACCAAGCGCAAACTTCAGTCCGGTTAAAGCAACCTGACCAACACCCATGGCCATGGAACCAAGCGACACCGCTGCTGCAAAGCCCAGCAGGCCTACGGCTGCATAACCGACCCAGCGCGCAATATTAGGATATTCCTCTGACCAGGCTTTTATCGTTACAAGGCCGTTATTCATTTTGGTTAGTAGGCTGTTGATTGTAGGTAAAAGGAGTTCGCCAAAGCTTCTGCGTAAATCTGTAGTTACCGCCCCTAAACGCTCCCAAGGGTTGGTCATGGACTTGGCCATGCGTTCGGCTTGTTCCATTCCCCGAACATCTCCTAAGCGCTGCATGGAAGTGCGGAGCCCATCGGTTTGATTCATGAGCAGCTTAACCAAACTCACGGCTTCGTCAGAACCAAAGGCTTTTTTAAGAGCATCGGATTCAGCAACATCTAAGGTGCTGCCAAACTTCCCTTTTAATTTATCTAAGATATCCAGCATCGGCAGCATACGGCCTTGGCTATCCGTAAAGCTCAAACCTAATTCATCTTGGGCTTTACCAATCCCCGCTAAAAAGGATTTGTATTTAGTGCCCGCTTCACTGCCAGACATGGTGGCTTGTAGCGATCCTAAAATAGCGATTTGTTCAGAAAGGCCCACACCTGCCGATTGAGCATTAGCCCCTAGCGAGGTAAAGGCGGAAGACATTTCGGCACCGGTGGTTTTAAAGAGTTTGACGGCCGTAGCCGTTTGTCCGGTTAATTGTTCAACCCATTGGGCTTTACCCATGGCATTGGCTTGTTCAGAGAAAATGCCGTACATGGTCCCCATATATGCTGTGACCGTTGCGGCATCGGCTTTGGTAGCCTTAGCCAATAAATTAGAGGCCTCTGTAAACTTGGCAAGCTCTCCCTGATTTAATCCTGCAATAGCCGATTGAATATCATAGGAAGATCGCACAAAGTCAGTTGCGCTAGTACCGTAAGCAATCGAAAATTCACTGGCGACTTTTTTAAGTCGAAGCAATTCAGACTCAGCAACTCCTAAAGAGCGTACCTCTCCGAGAGCGTCTTGCATCTCATAGACGGGTTTTAAAAACCCATAAAGACCAGCCCCAGAAGCAACTAAGCCCATAGCCCCGCTTTGAATGCGACCCATCCCCGCTTTCATGCCTTGGGTAAAGCTCTGGAATTTACGGTTAAGATCGTCGTGCATCCCATGCAGGCTTTTTGAAATCTTGCCAATCGTTTTACTGGCGAAGTCTTCGACTTGGATGTGAAACTTTAATTTCTCTAGCCAGGTTGCACTCATGTTTATTTATCCGATCATTTCTTACCGTTAAAGGCCATCACAATCCCATTGCATACCGCTGTCTGTAATCGCTTGCTTAAATCTTCGTACAGCCAAAGCGCATCGCCTAAGTTTTCAGGGTCTATGTCATCCTTTCCAAAAAATAGGCGACTTAATGCCCGTGCCTGCAACAAGCCATCGGCTTTTATGGATTCGACTCGTTGCTGGATGGCTTTACTTTAATATCAAGCTCTGGCTTAAATTCCATGGCTAAGGTGCTGGCAATTTCCACGGCATAGCCTTGATCTAATAAATCAATCAAAGCCTCGCTGTCGTCTGGATGCACGCAGGCTGTCACAAACTGATCAGACGGCGTAACCTTATTAGAGAAATTAAAGTTATTGATATAACGATGATATTCGTTAAGGCTTACATTAAAGCGATAACGGGCATCATTGATTTCAAGATTGATGACTTTTTCAGACTGGCGCTTGTCTTTAACTTTTTTACTCATGGTATTGTCCTTTTAATATTCTTAATGCTGATCTACTGCCAGGGTTTAAATGCGTGTTGCAGAATCCACCACCCCATGGCCGCTGTCCCGCTGACGAATGCTGTAATAATGGCAAAGCGCGTATGCTGTGACAGCTTCTCAGAGGTCACCCGCTGGCTGTGCAAATACTTAAAATCGGTTTGCTGAGCGTGCGGGTCGTTTATATTAATGCCGTAGCGTTCAAAAGCTTTTTCAACGGCCTTAGTGACCGCTTCATTCAGTTGCGCTTGTCGCTCAGCCGGCGACAGCTCAGACTCTGGCTTCTCGTAATCCTTTTTGCCGTAATCCATCTAAGATGTCCTCTATGGTTTCATCGACCAGCTGATTACTGCTTAATTCTTTCAGCCACTTGAGGGTGCCTACCAATAACCTTGTTAAAAATCGCTCCAGAACCACAGTCCAAGTAATTTGCGACATAATGGCTTGCAGGATTTCCCACAATAAAATGAAGAGGGTTTTTGAACCGCCGGTTACAAGACTCAGAGCTTTCGATAAAATGGATTTAACAGTGCGCATGGGTGCCTCCATGTTGCTGGTATGCCGTCAGATATTGCTGTGGCGTGGCCTTGCCTAATTCGGTGTTCCAGTATTTTTTTGCATAGCGGGCAAGTCCTTCCTTATCCTCAATATCAGGAATGGGTTCTGGTATGCGCAGGAAAAAGGCACGAGCCATAGCCGTAGCGTAATTAATATCAAAAATTAATCGCTCAGGATTGTGGTATCTCAATAATGCTGGGTAGCGTTCAGTACGTTTTAAATAGTCCTTTAAATCATAAAAAGTGGCAGGCTCCATTTGATAGATCCCCAAGGCAGGTCCGCGCACTTGCTTGCAATAGGTAAAGCCGCCCGATTCATGAGCCGCGATCATAATCAACAGCTCAATGGCTTGCGGGCTAGACGGCAACCCGTACAAAGTTAAAGCGGCTGTTATGACTTCTCTTAAGGTGTTTCCCATTTGTTATACTCCCCAATCAAAGAGGTTAATTAAATCGGCAATCGAGTAGGTGAATAAGGCACACCATTGATTTCCACAAAGTCCTCGCTTGTTACATCAAAGGTCAGAGTGTGCATAGTGCGTTCGCTAGAGGTTGTATCTATATTTATCAGCTCGGATATTTTGAGGCGACAACCGTAAGCCGCAATGGCGAGTGCTTCTTTATCACCGACGCCGTATGCGTGAATATCAAAGGCCGGCACGTCTTGATAACTGCCTGCGGCTTTTGCTGCTGCGGTTAAATAGGCAAGGTTTTGTGAGTTGATTTTAAGCTCACCGCTAGCAGACACATCCCCACGCAAATAACCGTCAGGCTTACCACGATTCATGGCGACCTCTGAATTGTCCTCAATGCTAAGGCTAAAGCTTTCAAATTCGATTAAGACGCCCATTATTCGGACGTCGAAGCTTTTTCCGTTTAGCTTAAATAAAGTGTCATTGGCTGGCATAGTGAAATATCCTTATTAAGTGACGACTCGTTACAACCCTATTCTTTATTCCGTGCTGACTCGATCTAAATCCAACGAGAGCTTGGCCCCGATCTTTTTAGGGCAGGCTACAGGCGCTGCTTGCATATAGAGATCGACAGTGGTGTTGTTTTTCCACTGAATCACAATGTCACCCTCAGCAGGCTTTTGGATCATGCCAGGCACTTTACGATCACCAATGGTGACGCTTTGGGCAGCCTCACGGAGTGGTCGCATAAAATAGTTTTCATGGAATTTAGTGGAGCTGGGGCTGTTGTTGAGTTCGCGGTTAGCGATTTTATTCAGCATTAAAATACGAACACGACGGGCGATATAATCTAAAATCCGGCGATACTCGATGACCTGAAAATCACCGCCTTCTTTATCCAGCAGCGGGTGATCCGCCCAGTACATGCCGTCAAAGCCTGTGTACCACTGAGGCACTGAGAAACGGTTGTCAGCGAGTTCTTTAATAATGGCCATGGTTAAGGGATTGTCTTCGGCATCCATGGGAGTGGATGCAATACCAATGAGCGCACCCGTTGCTACTCGCATAGGCGTATCGGCAATTGAAACGCCGTGCTTGGATAATCGCCCCATCACTGCACCAAGTGCATTCGAATAAATCAGAGGCACCAAGGCCACACGATCTGCAACTACGCCTTCTTGCAAAGCTTTAATGTCGGTGACGTATTGGCTCCAGGATTGTTCGGCTTTTAAACCTGGTACTGCTAGGGTGATGGTTAAAAACTTGGCTAAACGGTTTTGAGCATCGGCCATTAAAGCTTGCGCAGATACAATCTCGTCTTGAGTTTCGATAGGATTACAAAGCGCGACCATTTCGGCATCGCAGTCATAGGGCTTTGCTAGAGCCGTTTTAATCGCCTCTTGCCAATCGTCTTCTGCCTTAATAGGCCAGCAGTACGCTATCCAATTGGTGTCGGCGTTTTGCCTGGCTGCAATTAATTGGCTTTTAAGCGGGCTATCATTTGCACCTAATAAGGTATCTAAATCCGTTTCAACGCCAATGCTGTGCAATTGGTTATTGTTTTGATTGAGTGAAGGCGTACCCACAAACAAGACTTTGCGTTCAACTTCTTTAAAGCCGCCTTGCCCAAGGTTTTCCTGTGTGACGCTGACCTGTCCGATACCCATTGCTTTCTCCTTATTATGAGATTCTGCTTTAGCCCTTGGCCTGCTTAATTTTTGTTAGACGCTCATCAAAAAGCTCTTTGCCCATGTCGTGCGCTTCTTTATCACTTAATCCAAAAAAAGGTCGCTCAGGGACTTCTACCACCCAAGCGGATTTGCTCGGAGGCAACTGATCTGGGTTCTGGGTGTTTTCACGCATCATGCGAAGGACTAAGCCCGCTTGGCCCAGCGTCATGTTTTCTTTGATCCAGGCTTTGCTGACGCGTCTTTGTCTGGCTTGGCCTTTTTTCTTGCCGCCTTTGTAGCGACCGACATAACGCTTATAACCCTTTTGAATTAATGCTTTTGCTTGAGCGTCTGTCGCTGGGGCTGAATAATCAGGTTGACCCTTTTGTAGATCACGCTTAGTAAAGGATTCTTTAAAGCCCTCTTGCTGGCCTCGAGCAATGGAGCCGGTACGGCTATTAGGCCAGGTAACGGTTGCTTTATTCGCCCCGACATAGGCTTTTATGTTGTTTCCTTTTAATAGCTTTTTTAATAAACGCTTTTTACTGTTGTATTGACGAGCCTTAAAATGACGACCGGATAATTCTTCCTGGCGCTTCACTCTTGCCCGACTTTGGGTGATGACTTGGCGGCCTACCCACTGGTGTATGTATTTGCGTTCCTTCGGTGTGGTCGTTACCAACGCGAGTTGTTCTTGTAGGCGTCTATGGCTACCTGGATAAGTATTAATCTTTAACATGACTTAATATCTCATCCAGCTGTTCTGCTACATCGAAAGGATTACTCTTAAAGCTGTAGTTGCCTGAGTGGGTTTTAATAGGCCCCTGGTCGTCTTGCTGAATATATAAAGCATCACGCACCTGTAAAGAGGCATCGAGGTCGATTAATCGATCACTAACAGCGGTGACTTCTATTTGTAAATCCGATAAACCTTCACGTTTTTGGGATGCAGCAAAGGCTTGGATCGCAGCCAAAACAATGCCGCCGTTAACAGCTGGAAGCGCATCTATGGTTAAAGCAATGCGATATTCAAAATCCCCTAAATGTTGCCCTTGTTCTTCTTGTTTACCACCGCCTGATTTGACTTCACCGGATTCCATAAACACAGAGACCTGATGCGGCTCTATATTAAGCGCATCCATATGCTGTCGAATCATCAGAGCAAAGGCAGTGAGGGTTTTCATAAGAGCCTCACCTGGATTTTGCCGTGGCCGGATAATTGCCCTAAAGCATAGGTGCTTTTTTGTTGGTAAATAGCCGCGCGGTCCAATCTTTCTGCCGCTTCCACCAAATTGCGCTGTGAACGATCTTGGGTGCTGCAAATCTCTGCATAAGCCGCAAAGTACACGGCATTGGTATAAAGCATTTCGCTTTCGGTTTGATTACCTAAAGTATTGGTTGGGTTCACCTCTTTTAATTCGGTTAGCCCTTTTTGTAACCATTGTTTTTTATTGGTTTTCAGCGCTTCATTACAGCGGCTCATCGCGAGCTTTATAAAGCTCACCAGCAAGGACTGTTTAAGATCCCCATCAATGGCAAACCGATCGGTTAAACCCTCAAGCGACATATCAGGATAAAAACCATCATTCTCAATAATGAGGTTGTCGCGGGTATCTGTGAAGACAGCGAAGTTGGTGTCCATTAGCTGTCTTCCTTGTAAGAGGTAGAGGGCGATTCCTGTTTGTCCTGATTCGGTAGACCACTGTCTTCCGACAGGGACAACAGGATGCCCTCTGTGGGTGGAGAGCCGTATAATTTGTTTAATTGGTCTATGCGGGTTTTGCACTGAGCCTTGCCAACACTCATGGCTTCTTGATAAAGAGCCAAGGCTTTTAATTCGTTGTCCTTACCCCCTAGTCCATCAAATAACTTGCCTAGGGTTTTCAGGTAATTCATCTTGGCGTCGTCTTTAATCGGCCAGTCTTTGACAGCAGAGAGACCTTTTAAAAGGAAATAGATCGCTTGTTGTTTTTCTTCTGGGGTGTTTGCTTTTTCAGCCCACTGTCTCAGCTCATCGGTGAATAGAGTTCTCATGTCACGCTTAAAGGGCGTCAGCTGGTTTTCCTCTATGGCGAGCATCCCATAATCAAAGGCTTGTTGAATCTGCCCGACATCAAAGAACCAAATCACCATCCACACTAAAATGGGATTCGCGTAGATTTCCTCTTGCTTGCGATAGGATTCCAGATGAGGGGTATAGCGTGGAATCAAATGCTCTCGAATATGATCCCGTTTAGCGTCCCCTTTCCCCAACGATTTAACATGGTTAACGTCTTTTTCAAGCGCCGCTTTCAGTTGCTCAAAGGCCGCATAATCCTTAGTGCTTGGATCAATGACAGGTGCCTGTAGAGCTTTTAAGGCTTCGTAAAAAACTTCTTGTCGACGTTCAGCCTGTTTGCGCGCTTTAAATCGTAATGCTGGGGAAAAAGGAGGGGCACTCATTACTCAGCCCCTTCTGCTTCGCCTACAAATTTCAGGTGATCGGCTTTAATGCCGGAGATGGCTTTAAGGTCGCCGATGGTGTAGGCCTCATTCGAGCTGATATAGTCGATGACGCAATTACGTTTAGGCGTATCTTCCAGCTGACGACGCATACGCCCGGCTTGGTAGTAGTGGTGCAGGTTTTTAGGGTCGGTGATCATGATGCCCCGCTCTGGGAAATTCGCGGGTGATACGACGGGCAACCCTGCATAGGAGTTGGTCATCCCCATAACACCGGACTTACGTCTAGGGTCGTCGACATTCAGCGAGAGGTTTTTATTAGCGTCATAGGCGAGTAACTGCTGTCCAAGGATGGCAACTTCTTTACCGGTACGATGAGCTTTGGGGATCATGCTAAAGACGTCGTACACCATCATGTCTAGATTTTCATAATCGCCACCTTTACCCAGCAGGATTGTGTTTTCTTCTTTTTCACCTGAGAGCATGTAGTGATCTGGGTTTTTATCCGCTAAGCGTTTAATCCAGCCATAGTTTAAATCCTGGCCTAGGGTATTGGTTCCTGGCTTGGATTCCTCTTGAGCGCCTTCGCCGTACCAACCAATGGTTAAGCGATCCAAAGCAATCTTTTGATAGACCATGGTCATGTAGCGCTGATAGAAATCTTTATAGCGTGCCCAAGTATCCAGCGTGGCGTACTTAATGCCGACGTCGAATTCAGTGAGGTGGGCTTGCCAGTTGGTGGCTGACATATCGCCCAGCCATTTAGGGGTGCGGTCGTTTTTTTCAGTATCCGTGCGTTTGGCAATCATGCCCCCGACTTGCAGCAAGATAGCTTCGCCCTGCATATCGACAACGCTTTCAGAGGTGATGCGGCTTAAGAAGTTTTCTTGTTCGATGATCGCATTATTAAGAGTACGCGCACGGGGTGGGTCAATGCTGAATTGTTTTTCAACACTGCCGACGCTATAGCTTTCAGC
>CANMOZ010000032.1 GCA_947499545.1 uncultured Saccharospirillaceae bacterium | reverse complement strand
ACAGAATAAACAACGGTTTATCAGGCTTAGAGTCTGGTTGTGAAACTGTCCGTTAAAGGAACCTCTTTCGTACACTGATTGGGGGGGATGATGGGCGAAAAGTGAAGAGACTCTGAAAATCAATGAACAAGATGCAATAGGGATCGGCTCCGGAAGAGAGCGAAATAATAGTCTAAGCAGGTTTCATTCACTTTTTGTAGGATTTTTGCAACAAAGCCTCTCGGCCAGTTCGCGATAGTTGATGCCCTGTTTGCAATACCATCGCACCGCCCAAAGAATAATGTGACCGGCATAGTGCCGCCAGTTGAAGTCGGACATAAGTACTGCTCAAAGGATTTTGGGGTAGTCTGCCTGAGCGGCGAATTTTTGCAACGGAGCCGAAGTGCCAATGATCACTTTGCGAACCTTTTTTGTTGCCTGCCTTATAACTTATTCAATCACTGCGACTTCTCAGTCGACCTACGTTCTTTGTGCAACAGATTCAGGTGAAACTTGGTACTGGCTGTTAGACCAAAGTGGCAGACATTATGTGAGTGTAACAGGGTTCCGGACGACTTACTTAGATGGTGAACACAAAAACTATAGGTTTTTTTCAATTGATGAACAGATTTATTTCACGATAAAGAATGAATGCCTTTCTGGATACAACGCTCAACCAGCAGATGATAGTACCAGCTCTTGGTCTGTGTTTATGGTTAATCAAAAAAATGGGGGTAGCTATAAAGCACCTGGAAGGCAGGAAAAAGTGTCTTTTCGTAATTGTTTTCTTAGTCCAATACAATGTGTAATCAGCCATTAAGGCTCAGTATAATTTTTGCAACGGAGTCAGCTTGATTAGGGATGACCCTTTAGGGGAACTCCTTAAGGTGGTATTTCGCCCATTAATGGAACCGATTATGGTCAGGGAGTGCCGCCTTTATTGGTGCAGATAGCAATATCAATAGGTTTTATATGGAAAGGGTAGAGGGGGTGTGAATGCTGGTGTTTCGCAAAGGCCAGATGGACCTTTGGAGTTACAGTCAGGGCATCACGGGAGAAGTGCGTCTTATCAAACGTCAATTTGGACTCTAACGGTTTGCGATCAACGGGTTTGGGGCCAACCCTGTACTAGTTCAGCGCTCAAATAGTGCAATAATCGTACAAGCACGAAGCTCTGACAGCGCGCCACGGTCTTGTTAAAAATGAATTCGTTTAAACGCGCGGAAACTCGCTGCAACGCAGCGACCCGAAGAGATGAATATACAAGCACCCAATCCTATTGGTTTCGGACTTGTTTATCCGCGAACACAACTATACAAGACACAACCAGCCTTCCTTCGCGCCCTAATTAACCAAAATCTTTTTGTGCTCTAGGTCTTTTGCTGATAGAGGCTTTTTGTTTCCTCGATGTGCGGCAGGCTGAAAGTAGCAAGCTGCCCGATGCGAGCGTGCGAGCCGGCAGCGTAGCCCTGCGCTTGCGCAGGCCTTTTACCATCTTATTAAGTAATAAAAAGCTTTAAATCTTTATAAGAGATAGATAACAACTGTGTGTTCGCTTAGGGGCTTTCTATTCATCTTATCGGGGGATAACTATGTAATTAATTAAAAGCTGACTATGTATAAATTTGGGTTGAAATGGCTTTCGGGGGTCGTTGGTCTTTTTTGAGGGTTCGTTAGGGAAATGTTGGGCATTGTCGTGGCGTATTTCAGTTCATTTTAGCTGGGTTTTGATTGAATATCGAACAGCAAAAAGTGTGCAGGAAGGGTTAATCCTCCCGGCGCTAGCGGGATCGTTTAAAGGCTTTATCTAACTGGAGTTTAAGGGGTAAAGCTCGTCGAGGCTAAATTCGTGTATAACAGGAATCTGGAGTGCGCCATGAAGGGTTCGGGCAATCTTGATACCCTTCTCTTTTAACTTTTGAAGGTGACGACCGGCCGCTTGCAAACGTTCTAAGGGTCTAAAGTGTTCATTGGTTAAGACCTGGATACGCTTCTGGATACGTTCAGTGGTGCTTTTACTGCTGAGGGTGCGTAACTCTTCAAGGCGCTCTTCTTTTAAACCCAGAGCGATCAGGAAGTCTTTAGAAAGGCTTTTAAAGCTTGGTATGGCTTTGTAGTCACCGGTACGGTCTTTAATGGCAACAGCTTTGGATTGAATCACGCCCTTTTTCTTTAACCAAATGACGGCGTCCCAAAAGCGAGCTGTCGGTATCATTTGTTTGCGTTTCTGGCAGAGATACTGTTCACCCAGGGCTTTTGCTATCTCGTTCCAACTTTTGAGGCTTCGGCGTATCCCTTCGTGTTTCATGTCGAGATATTGGAAGCTGTAAGTCAGGGTTGCGAAGTCCAATCCACCAATTAAGCGCTTCAAGATGCCGACCACCAGTGCTGAAAAGCTGTGTTGCACTAAACGGCGTTCACCGTTCTTATTGACTCGCTCATGGGTTAATAGCCATTGCAACACTTGAGGAGCATTGCGTGGGTTAATCAGGGCCTCTTCCATTTTTTTATAAATCCTGATTTTATCGTAAGCCGCAAACTCTGTTTCAATGGGGCTGTTTGCTTGAAGCAAGACGGTGCCAGAGCATTGAGACTCACCAAAACCACCCAGGCTGAATTCATCATAAACGCCCATGTGATTTAAGTAAGTTGCTAAGCAAGCCGTATCAGTTGCTAAAATGCCTTCTGCAGACAGACGAGGACCATAAACTTCTCGAACAACTTCGAAGTTAATAGGTTCGCCGCGATCGAGTTCGTACTGACGTCCAACCTGGACCAGGCGACGAATCGAAGCTCTGACTTTCGATCCTCGAAACTGTTTTAGGCCAGTAAATGTTTGTGAAACACAGCTTGAATTAATTTTTTTTCACCAGCTCGATAGCTGCCACATGAAGTAAGTGGCGATCGTATTAAAGGAATCAATTCGTTATATTCCTATCATATAACTCAGATTCTAGCATATCTAATCAAAACCTTAGACATTGATAAACATTTAGCTTTTGTATTAAAGCAATAAATATTCTTAGATAGTTCATAATATAGATGACTAATACCGAACTAGCATTACATTGATGTAACTGCTAAAAAGCACTTATAACAATTCTACACGCTTGTTATTCTTCAATACTTACTTAATTGGTCTAAAGGGAAATAGTTTCATGATTAATATGAAAGTAGAATTTACTAAAATCTCTCTGCTAAAATACACCTTTATATAATTTTTTTGCGGATGAATCTAAGCATGGTAACTTGTTTAATATATTTTTTCTCAAATACCACCATTCACCGGTTTGCATCTGCCGAGCAAGTCGAGCTGACCTTTCACAATCTATCCTCCCCCAATGGCTATTCAACATTTCCTCCGATGCTTTTTCAAAGTTATTTTGTTCAAGAGCAATAAGAGCTTGAGTGAATTTATGCAGTTCATGATTGCCCATCTGATAGGCTATAGATAGAAACACTGCTTGACGTGCTAAATTGAGGTTCTTGAATATTTTAGCGGGCTTATGCGATGACTCAATTAGAAACATATATGACTCCAGAACTGCCTCTTGTATTAACCGTCGTGCAATTGACCGACTGACTTTCATATATTTAAAATGTTCCAAAGGAGCAGATACGGGTCCTAATTTCCAACCATATGCTATTGTTGGATAGCCTCTAGGGCATCTTCGCACCTTTTCAGAGTAACCCTCTTCTCTCATAATCATTTCTACACACAAGTGTAATACACTATGTTTTGCGCTGGTCACTCTATCTCCGTCAATCTTTAATTTTTATCTGAAATGATAATATCGCGCCAAGGTACCACTTAACATTAATTTAATCTAGGAATTTTATAATTAAAAAAAATATTGTAATGATCGGTCATCGCGAACAACTTATTGTATTTGCTTGCGCAATACATCCCTTATAGGGACTACCCTCCTGCGACAATGATTACACCTACATATATAAATAAAAATCATCTATGTACTACAGCGTACAGATCCGCTGATCTTTATTATATAAGCTAACAGGAAAGGTCTATAGCAAAAAAATGTGTAGGCGCCAAGTCATAACGTATCATATGAAAGATAAGGCACAGTCTCAGTCGTGAAATACAAATACCTAAAGTATACTTTTTGTGATGGAAAAAAAATTACCGAGGTCGCACTTCAGCTACTTGTTTTGTCAATTTCTCTAACAAGTTACGCTGATGATTCATCACTCAATTCTAAAACTGCGCCCGCCAATGATAGCAACAACAAACCATTAGCGGTTTCTAAGTTTAATAAGCGTTATCGCTTTATGCAGTCAGAATGGTCGACACCCATGAATAATGCCTACATAAGTAGACGGAAGGTTGATATGAATCAAAACATGGTCATCTATAATCTTAAATGTCTAACCCCCCCCAACACACCAGCAGCCTTCATAAATAACCGTAAAGATAGATTTAGACACAATGAATCATTAATAATTATAGAGCCGGATTCAAACAATCCGCACTCGTCCAGCTTCTCCTATTCAAAAAAATCCGCCATTATTCAACTTTAAGGTATTTTTTGTACATTCAACACGCGCGCGAGCGCATAAAGCATAAATCTTTATCATTTCCATGTTTGGTGTGTCTGGATAAATCTGCGAGAGTTGAAAACTACTCTTTTCTAGATAAGCCTACAAAATAGGAAGAATGTCCTAAGCTGGAGAAATGTCATGAAATTTTTAAACTCGTCCCTAGAGAATGAGCAAGATTGTATCTACACGTCAAAAGACAAACAGGCTGCATCCAATATAGATGCCATCAAGAACCATCATGCCAATACTTCCAAATATAAGCCAGACAATATTCACAATACGTCACCCGCTGAACATAGTTACTTTGAAATATACAGGGGGCAACTGTATCGAGAAAGCTGGAGAAGTTCTAAGAAAAAATCATGGGATGGTAAAACACCCTTCTATTCCAGGATATTAGATTTATTTTTCAATACATACGATGAGTTTACAACAACGCTAATACGCCTAGGTATTAACGATCCAACCCCCCTTCCTGAAACATATTTAATATACTCAACAGAGCCCTTACCTCTTTCTACAGTAACTTATGAATATATACTGAATGGTTATAGTTTTGATGGCTATTTGCCAAACGAATGTTTGCATAATGAAGTTCTACAACGTCTTGATGATTTAAATAAAGCCATAAAAAAACACTCTTCTTATATTTATGAGCCCTCAAAAATAGCCATCGAGTGTTTTTAACTTACTATCTGGATAGAATAGTCTTCTTTATTATGAAATTAAATATATCTCCAACATATGAACTTGATTAAGCACTTTTACCCGTAATAATATATCAAGTAACAAACAGGGTGTAAGCAGCAAGCAAAGAATTCCAATAGGAAACTGAGAGAAGATGAATAAAAAATTATATACTAAAGAAGATCGTTGTAATATATTTAAGCCTGAATCCACTCTAATGATTAAAAATAAAGACATTCAGCAACCCCTAAACACCCTTCAAATAAACCATGTAAATATTCCCGTGCTATTCAACAAGAAAGCAGCGCCAATCCATCAAAGCATTAAGCTTGAACAGGAAGAGGTCAAATTGAATAACAAAATCGATTTTCTAAATACAGCGTATGCGTACTTTATGCACTCGTCAGAGTAATTATTATTGCAGTTAACTGAACTTGCCTCCTGATGGCTTTAACGGTTTTATGAAGTAGTTAACCGCTAAAGTTTATATTTCAGCTCACCTTAGATCCATGAAACCTGCATCATCGTGAAGCGGACCATAATTATAAGGTGAGATACCAAAAAAAAGCGTGCCTTTATTGCTACCGGAGTGGAAGAGTAAGATGTACGTCAAAACCATTGCCAGCAATATGAGACGTAAGGAAGATTGTTTTTTATATAAAGCTGATAAACATCCATGGGGTTCTTTTACGGCAGCCATTAACAACCAACGATCTCTAGTTGGCTGGACTGCCACTTTTAACTTTAATGCTCTGAATAACAATAGTGAATTACTTATTTATGCATTATAATTAATCAATATTAGCTATATTCATTAATATCTTCGCGAATAATGAAAAGCATTGCCTGTTTGTTAATTGGTGCCATTTACCGTATTTAGGGTTCGAAATAATTTAACTAATGCTTGCTAAGCCATGGAAGCAATCGAACAACTTCTTTATCTATCAAGCTGTAACATTCACATGATAACGTCTCAAGCTTAGATCTATCTAATACAGTGATAACGCCCCGCTTGTAAGCAATCACTCCCTTTTTCTTCAACTTGCAAGCTGATTCTGTAACACCTTCCCGACGTACGCCAAGCATGCTTGCTATATGCTCTTGCGTCATCACAAGATCATTAGATTGCACGCGGTCTAATGATAGCAACAGGTGACGACATAGCTGCTGATCAATTGAGTGATGACGATTACAAACAACTGCTTGTGCTATTTGAGAAATAAGTGCTTGAACATAACGCAATAACAGCTCTAACAATTCACCGTGCCGGTTAAATTCGACCTGAAAGTTTTTCTTCGATACACGATAAGCATATCCAGCTCCTTGTACAACGGCGCGACCAGTAGTACTCCCCCCCCCCATAAATATAGGCAGCCCAACAACTCCTTCCTTTCCTACTACAGACACTTCAGATGAGCATCCACTTTTAGTTAAGTGAATCAAAGATACGATACAGCTCGTTGGGAAATAGACATGGTTAACTATATGCCCGGACTCATATAAAACCATCCCTAGAGGAAGATAAACAAATTCAAAGTTTGGTAGTAGACGTCTTTGTATCTCAATTGGTAGCGCTGAAAAAAGGTCATTATGTTTTGCAAAACGGCTTAGTGTCGATGACATTCTTGGCTCACTTAATTGGTAGCATAAAAAGTCAGACTCGCGAAACGCATAACTTTATTCATGTGTGGCAATTATCAACGCTTTTGTATGCATATGCAAGCAATACATAGCTTAGTATGCTTTTTATAAAGCTGAACGGCTCCGTTGCAAAAATCTACGGGGCCTCATGATCCGCCGATTACGAGAAAATTCTACTTACGGCTTCTGTTATTTTACGGGGGGATTACCTCCGGTTCTATTAGACCACTACAATGTCCATTTTTACTGGGGCAGATCATAGTGTTTTAGCGTACAGAAATCTCAAATTAATGTCGTTAGACTAGCACACCTGGATCAACGTAATATTAACAGGGCTACAGCTATCCAGAGGAGAGATCATCATGAAAAAGTTCTGCGATAAAAGTACATTTAAAAACCATAAAAAGACAACAGGTAAATATAAGGATTCTGTAGAAAAAAAATAAATCAATAGCAAAAGAGTGGTTATTATCGCTCCTGATAATATCATTTTGGATAGGAATTGATGTGAGCGCGAGCATTCTTTGACCGGAATAGACAAACTGATAGCTCACGAGGGATATGCTCATTAGATCTCGGGTCTGCAGTTTGTGCCCACAATCTTCTTTGAGGTGAAAAACGATGTTTACAATAGATAATAGGGTGTCTGATATCAGTCGCGTTGAGTTGGTTGAAAAAGGTTGTGGTAAGAAAGAAAACCACCCTTATAGAGATAACCACTCAGAAGATCAGCTGGAAAGTACTTTTATTTCTAGACAGAATAATTCTAAATATGTAGAGGAGAATCTGGAAAAAAAGATTCGACAATACTGTCTGTTTATTAATGAATCAGGGGTTGCTGATTCAGCAAGTCTAGAAAGGTCATATAAATTTAAACACTGGTAACAGAAGCTTGTGTGGGAATCAATCCATTAAAAGGCTTGTATTAGAGTCAAAAGCCTTCCCGGGACAGCCCTTCAAACACAAGTTCACTGGTAACTTAGTAGTGCTCGTTATGACTCCAATGTTAATTCCAGCCAGTAATTTACCTTTAAATCTTTCAATACAGGCATTCTGAATCGGTTGGCCTGCTTCAAATAACAACAACTCAACTCCTTGTTGATATAGACAGTACGTCAGGGCCTGTCTAGCGGGGATATCGAGACGCTCTTTGGTATCGTTATCTACAATGGTTAAGCATTTGAGGCGTCTGCCATTTACCAAGGAATCCATCACAAAGCCTATTGAGTAGGCATGATTTAGCGAGCAGTTTTTTTAGTCGAGTATTGTTCTTTATTTGCTGTGTGACTCGCAATACCTACTGATATTCCTTAAAAACTCATAAACAGTTTTGTCTTTAGGATAAATTTTACGGATATAAATTATTTTTTTAAAATCGATATAAATAGGTAATAAGAAAATGATTGGCATAATATTACCTATATCATATAGAATAGTTTGAAATACAACCAATCCGGATTATTTTTTAGTAAATTACAGGTGTTTCAATGAAAATAATATTATTATTACATATGATAGCGTTATCGATATTTATAACTGGTTGCGGTGGTGATGGTGGAGGTGGAGGTGGAGGCTCTTCTCTAAATGGAAAAGCAGTCCACAAATCAGAAGGTCCCGCTAAAATTGATAATAAAACAAACAAAAATTGTCGTACTTCAGATGATGAAGGAAAAAACAGTAGTAATTTTAAGCTATATAATAACCTGCATTCCTTATTATTAGCTATCCACTTCGATTTTCATGGACGTATAACTCACCCTGAAGAATTAGACATTAAAGGTGATTTTTGTGTGGGAACTGGAATCAATAACCAACTAATACTCACTACAAAGTCAAATGATAAAATACACATAAATTTTCCTAGTTATACTCAATATAACCCCTCAGAAACGTATATGAATCCAGAGATACGTGCTCTTTATACCTATATATATAATGAACAAGGTTACGATATTGCAAATCATAAGCGCAATGTGCATAAAGAATGGCGTCAGTGGAGTGAAAGGATTTCAAATTTAGATAAGGTGAATAAAGAGAACCCTTCTAATGAGAACAAATTGGCTCTTGATAAAGCTGAGAATGAGTATAGGGAATGGTCACAATTAAAATTGATACCGCTACAGAATGAAGAGGCCGATCTATTTAGAATTCTTACTTCATATACACCCAAGGAATCTGCCAAATATTTGGACTGCATTAAAAGCGAACTTGTTCAGCACGATGAAACCGGAGGATCTGAAATTGTCATTTCTAAAGAAAATGGAGAAAACTTGTATGATATTAAAATAACGCCATCTCAAGTTGGAATATTTTCACTTAGCTTAAAACTAAAAGCTGATCTATTAAATCCTTCGTGTATTTTAAGTAAAGAATACGATAAAAATAATGGGTCATTTAAAGGAAAAGTAAACCCAAATGGATATATTTATGAAGGAACAGACATACCTGTTATACAGAGCAACAATTACGAAATAAAAACTGAAAAAATACAGAAAATAGATATCAAGCTGATCGTTACACCGTGAAACCAAACGCCGTAAAAGTTAGAATTTAACACGAAACAATAGGTTGCCTGCTACCCACTTTTTCTAGACCAGCTAAAACTGGGTAGTGTTCTCACCCATAAAAAGATGAAGAGCATGAAAAAACGATTCACGGAAGAGCAAATCATATCCGTGATAAACCACGTGCGGCGGGCGATCTCTCGAATAGGCATTCCTTCGCGGAAATGCCAGCGTCAGGTAACACTCAATAGAGCCAAGTCTATCACTCCTTCATGCTCCTGCTTAATTAAGCCCGGAGATCATTGATACGTGGGTCGGCTCCGTTGTAAAAAGTTCCTGCTCAGGCAGGCTACCAAAAAATCCTTTGAGCGGTACATATGTCCGACTTCAAATGGCGGCACTATACCGGCCACATCATTCTTTAGGCGACGCGTTGGTATTGTAAGTATGTAAGCGATCACCCAAAATCAGGGAATGCTGTTTATGGTGTGATTTCCCAAGGTAGCAAGGCTTCGTAATCTTCCAAGCTGAGAGCTTGCGGCAGTTGCTCGAGCAACATTTTTAAATAAGCATAGGGCTCTAGGTTATTCGCTTTTGCGGTTTCAATTAGGGAATACAATAGAGCGCTAGCTCGTGCACCGGCTTGCGTATCACTGAACATCCAGTTTTTCCTACCCACCGCGAAGGGCCGGATGGCATTTTCGACGGGGTTGTTGTCGATATTGAGTCGGCCGTCTGTGATGTAAACCTGAAGTGCATCCCAGTGGTTATGAAGATACCCTAAGGCTTTACCCAATGCACTTTTGGGGAGGGTCGTTTGCAATGATCTGCCCCAATAAAACTGGACACCTCTTAAGCTACTAAACTGCTCTCATAATTCATGGGACTCACGTAACCTAAAGTACTGTGCCGTCTTTGGCGATTGTAATCAATCTCTATATATTCAAATACAGCTTGACGCATCTGTTGTCGACTCATTAACGCCTCTCCATAAATAGCTTCAACCTTGAGCGTGTGGAAAAAACTTTCGACACAAGCATTGTCCCAGCAATCACCTTTACGGCTCATGCTTTGCCGAAGCTGGTATTGCTCAACTAACTGCCGATAAACACCTGAACAGTACTGGCTTCCTCGATCACTATGTAAGATCACTCCCTTGGGGAAGCCCCTTCTAAACATTGCCATTGTCAAAGCATCTGCGACGAGGTTGGCTGTCATACGTGAAGACATTAACCACCCGATCACAGCCCGGGAATACAAGTCAATCACAACCGCTAAGTACAGCCAGCCTTCGCTGGTATACAAGTAAGTAATGTCTCCCGCCCACTTCTGATTGGGTGCGTCAGCCTTGAAGTCACGAGCGAGTAGGTTCGGTGCTGCTGGGCGCTGATGACGACTATCCGTCGTGACTTTAAACTTCTTAACAGCCTTGGGAGTTAACCCCTGGCGTCGCATGCTACTGGCAATCGTGCATTACAAGCAAGGTTTATTGAGTTACCCAGCAAACTCAAAAAATCTTTAACCTGAGACAGAGGAATGGAGCTAGCCAAGCACCAAAGCTTCACTGCTTGCACTCAAGTACCTGTGTTTTTTTGTGATCCTAAATGCCCTTGGCAGCGAGGAACGAATGAGAATACGAATTCCCTCATACGTCAATATTTCCCTAAAAAAACATGCTTGGGACAGCACTCGGTAATCCTCCCATTTTTAACAGGGCAAATCACGATGAAAATTGACTTATGGATATGGACCGAATGAAGCCCCCTTTTGGGGGGACTGGCACCAGCCAGGGGGAACCCTTTTTAGCTGTTACGGCAACGCTGTTAATTGTCCGATGGCCTTCAAGAGGCCAACGGCAATTTCTCACGAAAGGACAAGCAAGTGCGTGAGCACGCAGGCCTGTCGTGAGAGTTGTGACGAGCCCCTACCCAAAGGTAGGGAAAGCGAGGAGCAAGCTTTTAGAACGAGTACGTTTTCACGCGAGTTAGACGTCAGGCTAACCGCCGGGAGGGCGTGGACCTCATTAGGGTTTTCCATCGTGCGTGCGTAAGCAACGGCATGATGATGAAAACACTTTTGGGGTACCGAGTTCCCGATAAAATACGCGACATAGGCAAACTGCTAACTACTTGATTCAGGTGTCATTTTCGAAGGAAATGACGCGATCAGTTTACGGATCGCCCTGCAAATCTGTATTTTTTAGTCTGTTCCGGACGTAAGTCTTACATAAAATAAATTAAAAAACTTAGATTTTATGGGGCTTGTAGCGCTTTTGTGGCAGGATTAGTTGTTACCTGAAATTGAGGCTTACCGAATAATCAACTGTTCCGGCCAACTCAGGGCGTAATAGATAGACGAAAATAAAACCTACTCCGGCGTTTTTGTCGCGGCAGCGGCGAAAACGCCGGTAATATTTGATTGTCGAAAACAGCCTTTTTGCGCCCTATATAGATCCTCACGATCCAGTCGCAAGCCGCATACCGACTAGACAATAAAGATCGCATTGTTTGGAAGTGGGGTTGTTTTAAACTTTTGCACTGGCATTTCGAGATGATCCAAACCTGCCATAAAGGTGGTTAGTAGGCTGAAAATCTTGGATTTTCATTGCCCCTGGAATGGCGAATATGAATACTTATTTTGAGTGTCCATATGACGCCAAAATGGCTGGCATGGACCTGCCTACAAGTGTGCCATAATAGCCTATTTTACCCTCTTGATTTTGCTTTAAATTAACGGATGCATTGAGCCACAATGGCAAATATATACTATCGTCGAATGCCGCTATTTTTATGATAATGAACGTCCTTCGCGAGCCTGATACATACGGACAATTATTGAGCATTCGCATGTAAAATGAACGCCGATTCGCATCAAACCTGAACACAAACGGGTAAATTAAATTCAAAAAAACCGCCCTCTTGCTCAAGATTAATACAATCTTAACGTTTGGGTTATAGGTTCATGTGAGATCCTATAAATACCTTAAAATAATCTTATAGCAACCTTATTGAAACCTAATAAGTCTATATGATTTCAATATAAAACACATAAACAATAGATATAATTACATATAATCCCACATAAGCCCTATTAGAGATTTTAAATACACCATTAAAAACCCTATACACAAACCATAAAACACATATGGCACTTTATAGTGATTTATAACGCCTTCATATATGTTATATTACACACTTAAAACATTTATTAAGTATCTTAATAGTTCAATTAAGATAATCTAAAACTCAAAGGAATGATTAAGAGGAAACTTTATGCACGCAGCGTTCGTCGGTTTAGACATAGGCAATAACCAAACAAAGCTCGCCTTTTGGGTGAAAAACGCAAATGGGCAGCGCGAAATTAAGGAACAGGTGTTGATCAGTCGCGTTTGTGCTGACGATACTGGACCTGTTTCGTCGTTAGGTGTCTCTCGTTGTGAGAGTTACACCTATCAATTAAGTGGCATTTTGTACACCGTCTACGCTGATGCTGCTTATGGAAAAGACCCTATTGATCTATTGTCTCAAGGCCGTGCTAACGGATTACCCATTAGGGCACTGGCTTATGCAGCTCTCCAGAAAGCTGGGTTTTCGGGTAAATACATTCATTTTATGTCGAATTTGCCTATACAGGATTTCATCAATACCAAGGGACTTGGTAAAAGCACCTTCAATGAAGAATTGATTAACGCCAAGGTAGATTTACTTAAAGGCTCTGTTACAGATCAATCTTTGAACGGTTTGGATCTTCCTAAGATGCTGAAAGGCAGCATTTACGGTGAAGGGGTTGCGGCTTACATTGATTTTTATTTCGATAATGAAGGCAAAGAACGCAACACCTATCAAGGCAAGCGCGGCAAATTGTTTGTATTGGACCCAGGCGGCGGTACTTTAGACGGTGCTGTGGTGAACCATGATTTTGATATTGCCGACCCAAAAACTGAAAAGCTCGGTACCATGAAGCTGTATCGAATCATTGAACGCATGATCAAATCGGCTCACCCAGAGATTGCCAACCGCTATATAGATCCCATCGACATTCATATTCTGGAGCAATGGGTACTCTCAGGCACCGCACAAATCGTGCATTTTGCTAATGCTCAAACCTTCGACATTCAAGAACAGGTCGCAGAAGGCTGTAAAGAATTAGCAAAACAGATTACCCAGAAATTTAACCCAACTCAGTACCATGTAGATGGCGCCCTACTCGTAGGCGGAGGCAGTAATCTTCTTAAGGACTACCTACCGAAAGAATGGAATGTCTATTGCCCTGAGCATCCAGAATTTGCTAATGCGCGCGGATTCCTTAAGATTGCTACTTTCTTTGGCGACAAATCAGAAGGCTTTAAAGAGGACATTTTGGACTGTGTTCCCAGCGAGCCTAAACAAGAAGAAGCTTTGGAGGCAAAAGCGTGAGCAAGAAAATACCGGCATCGCTTAACTTGGTAAGCCCAGATGATGATCGTATCATTGCGCATTACCAAAGTGCAGGAAGTCGCAAAGGCCGTACAGAGCTTCGTTATTTGTTGGAGCTTGGCGCTATTGTTAAAGAAGCCGGTGTTGGTGACTTATTAATGGCCCTAGATAAGCAAGCAGGGCCTGAGCATGCGGTGGCTTGTATCAGTAAAGTGAAAGCCACTATGGATGAGTCTTTGAAAGCGATTTCAGCAGCTTCTAAAGACAGCTCACCAAAGCCAGAAACCGTTGAAACAAAAGAAGCTCCAGCAGCAACGACTTCTGAGTTACCAGCGAACCACCCTTTTGCCCCCAGTTTAAGGTAATCATTATCTTAATTATGCAGACAATCTCGCAAAAAAAGCCCCTTTTTAGGGGCTGAGTAGACTCACTCAATACTTGTTTGTCAATCGATTACCATGCGAGATATGCGCCAGTTAGACATAAAGTTACTATCTCAATATGGGAAGTAAAATAACAAAGAGGGGCCTCGGGTAAGCCCCTATGGAAAATAACGACAGATATTTATTATTTTTGTGTTCAATAATGCAAAATTTGGTGCCAAACTTGGGATGCGTAGCTTCAAAAGGTATTAGCCCATCCTCTCGCAAGTAACAATGATGAATTATGCTGCCCCTTTAGTATTGGTACACCAACGCATACCACATACCTTTTCAGGTAGCATCGCCCTATAAAACAACCGATAACTACTGAATTTCCCCACAGCTAGATTAGCGAATCGATTCAAACCCTCGATATCACTTGGGACAAATTCGATTTTGGCAAAGCCAGGTGTTTCCTTACAATCGGGTAAATTCGGGAAATAACTGCATGGGTTAAAGGGGTTGGTTAATACAGCAAAATTGATCGGAAGAAACCCAGGCCTGAAATCAGGTTTGCTCCTACCCGTGGCAATATTTGCAAATTGCAAAGGGGTAGGCAAGTTGCTATCCGCTTCTTCAGGAAAGAACTCAATTTTGGCACTTAAAGGATAACCAGAATTGGGGCGACAAATAGAGCGCCCGTTAACTCGAACTCTGCAAGGGTCCAATTTCACTATCGCTACCGTTTGAACAACAGCGCTTTCCTGAACAAAATGTATGGGAGCTTGTAATGCAGCGAATAGATAGAGTGCGGTTTTCAACATGATGCTTCTCACAGTTGTTGTTATAGATTCTGAGCCTTGATGACCCAGAGTTCATTGTGAATGACCCAAGATCAGCCGCATACTAGTCAATCTTCCGGGTGAAAGATAACCGGTTCTCAATTTTCCATAGATTCAACTTTAGCTGCGTGAAAGAGTGCTTCACAGAGAACCAACCAGGGATACGCAAAGCTGGCTGTTCTGAAAGTACTGTTCCGGCAATCTTTAGGCGAATCAATTCTCTTCTATTGTTGTATTTCTTACGCCAAAAGGAATGTGAACCATGGCAGAACCATTGACAGAGTCTTGTAGATGACTCATTTGATCATCAAAGAAAACATGGGGCTTCAGAACACTGAGAATTCGCTCTTTTTTCATGCCTCCAACGAAAAATGCCTCGCTGGGAGAAACCCCCCACTGCTCTAAGGTTGATACCACTCGCTCATGTGCTGGAGCATTACGCGCTGTAATGATCGATATTCTCAGAATACGTTTATAGTTTTTGTCACTCTTTTGGGCTCGGTCTTCCAATTTCTGCATCTTAGAGAGTCCCTTAAAGAGGTTGGCTAAGGGGCCTGCATTAAGTGGCCTATCACGATGTTCACTTTCATGTTCCTGAAACTTATCAATGCCGCCAGATTGATAGATCTTTTCAGAACCATCATCAGCAATCACCCCGTCAAAATCAAAAGCGACTCTTAGTTCATGATCATCGGTATCAACCACCTGTGAAGGTAAAACGATACCAGCAGGATACTTATTTTGTATCGCATTTCTGGCATCAGCCTCGTTAGCTGACAAAAAAATGGATGCATTGAACGCTGGAATATAAGGGAATGGTGACGCCCCCGCAAGAAAAGCCGCTCTGGTGATGTTCAATCCATGAGCTTGAATAGACCGGAACACCCTCCTCCCTGTTGCAGGCGAATTGCGGGAAAGCAGTACCACTTCAACCGGTGATTGCCCTGGCAAATTATCATTGATGGATAAAAAGCGCTTCACAAAAGGGAAAACAGCCCCAATATCCAAAATAGAGTCAATGTGCTGATCTTGGTATTTCTGATAAGCAAGCTCCCCTTCTTCGTTAAAGACTCGATCCGACTCCGATAGATCAAATAAAGCGCTTGAAGAAACAGCAATCACGAGTTTCTTATCAATAGGATATGCCATAAATGCCTGAGATTTTTGTTATTTGAAAGGAGGATTATATCGAAAAAATGGCGCCAAATGGGTAATAACGGCAATTGTTCGTTACTTACCAGACAAAAAGAGAAAAATGGCCTGAGCTTTTGATGTCCCCTAGCCCGTTTTTACAAGCAAGGAACGAATCAGCGTCCTAAATTTTATCCATAAACCTGCAGGCATTTGTCCTTGAGAGGCTTCCCAAGCTTGCCAAGTTAACTGTTGAACGCCTACTAAAGCAGCGCAGCCTTTTTGCGCATCTTCAGTATCAACCTTAAAGTGCGTTTGATAGCAATCTCGAAAATGAATGAGCTGACATCCAAGTGGTGAACCCAAAGCTGACATTAAATACCCATTACATTCATAATTTTAAGAGGAGTAGCTTGACACTAAATGACCTGATTAAACAGCTAAATTCTTAGGATTAACTCAAAATACTTTGAATACTTAGCGCGGATTAACCATATAGTATGATTTGGTCAA
Organism: uncultured Saccharospirillaceae bacterium; assembly: GCA_947499545.1. Taxonomy (GTDB): domain Bacteria; phylum Pseudomonadota; class Gammaproteobacteria; order Pseudomonadales; family Oceanobacteraceae; genus CANMOZ01. The sequence goes on along the minus strand of CANMOZ010000032.1, from coordinate 8,798 downwards.
TCATTCACGCTTGCAGAGCAGATCATGCAGGGTCAACTCAGGCCATTGAAACAGGCATCCGAGCTGGATGAATGGTCTTAGCGTACGGTTTCGTTCCGCTGGACTTCAAACCCTATTTTACAGGGACCTGGGAAAATATAACGGCCAGAGCCCATGGTGTCCGCTATTGATCGGTCTGATCAGTTACGGCCTTTGTTTAGACCGATTAGCTCTGTACACAAGAAGAGATTGTTTTGAAGAGTTTTCATGAAAACGCCCTGCAGCGATCTGTTCAGTTTGAGGGCCTTTAGGACTTTGAGTCTCAACAAATTCTACCTTCTGACTTTCAGTTAGGGCCTCAAGGTCAGGGTTAGCAATAGCACTATAGGAAGTGGAAGTATCAGGGATTGAGTTTTTCTCAAAATAACTTAACCCTTTTTTCTCGTTGAACCATTTAACGGTTCCTACAACGTTACTAGACATATGAATATCCTAATTTTTTATACTAAAAGTGCCTGTTTGAGGCTGCATTGCTTGGAAATAAAGACTGAAACCTAAAACCGCAAACGAAGTGATACGAATAAAACGTCGGAATGAAGGATATAAATAAGAGACTTTTTTCAGGTTGAAGCTCACGCTACACGCAATAAGACACTCTATCGAGTTTATAATTAGTGTATCAATAAGGGGGAAGTCCCCCATATTGTATATCAGTCAATTATGCTAATCTGAGTCGCTTGAGGGCCTTTTTCACCCTGTGTAATTGAAAATTCTACTTGTTGCCCTTCGGCTAAGGTTTTATAGCCTGATGCCCCGACTATTTCCTTAAAGTGTGCAAAAACATCTGGTCCAGATTCATGCTGAATAAAGCCAAAGCCCTTGTCACTATTGAACCACTTAACCGTACCTGAATATTTAGTTGACATATTTTAACCTATCAAATGTATGTAATTAAACCTCAGCAGAGGCCGAAACAGCTTGAATGAAAATACTGAAATCCAAAAACTACAAACGAGGTGATAAAAATATGACGACGAAATGAAGGATGTGAAGTAAAGAACTCAATTCTAGCAGCCCGCAATACTACAGCTAATTGAATGTCATGTCTAGCACTATTCTACTTACCCTAGACCTTATCTAGGAATGAACCCTCTACAAAGGTTATTGAAAAACCTCAAAAGCAGAGGATACGGCAGTTTTAAAGAAAGCATGGAAAACCACCAATCTCCAATGAAAATGAGGCCGTAGGCCTGACAGCGCGCCACGGTCTTGTTAAAAATGAATTCGTTTAAACGCGCGGAAACTCGCTGCAACGCAGCGACCCGATGAGATAAATATACAAGCGCCCAATCCTATTGGTTTCGAGTACGTTTACCCGCGAACACAACTGTACAAGACACAACCAGCCTTCCTTCGCGCCCTGATTAACCCAAATCTTTTTGTGCTCTAGGTCTTTTGCTGATAGAGGCTTTTTGGTTCCTCGATGTACGGCAGGCTAAAAGTAGCAAGCTGCCCGATGCGAGTGTGCGAGCCGGCAGCGTAGCACTGCGCATGCGCAGGCCTTTTACCATCTTATTAAGTAATAAAAAGCTTTAAATCTTTATAAGAGATAGATAACAACTGTGCGTTCACTTAGGGGGCTTCTATTTGTCTTATAGGGGGTTAACTATCTAATTAATTAAAAGCTAACTATGTATAAATTTGGGTTTAAATGGATTTCGGGGGCCTCTGGTCTTTTTTGAGGGTTCATCAGGGGGATGTTAGGCATTGTCGTGGTGCACTTCAGTTCAGTTCAGTTGTATTTTGATTGAATATTATACAGCAAAAAGCATGCAGGAAGGGGTGAGCCTCCCGGCGCTAACGGGATCGCTTAAAAGCTTTATCTAACTGGAATTTAGGGGGTAAAGGTCGTCGAAGTTGAATTCGTGTATGACAGGAATTTGGAGTGCACCATGAAGGGTTCGGGCAATCTTAATGCCCTTCTCTTTTAACTTTTGAAGGTGACGACCGGCCGCTTGCAAGCGTTCTAAGGGTCTAAAGTGTTCATTGGTTAAGACCTGGATACGCTTCTGGATGCGTTCTGTGGTGCTTTTACTGCTAAGGGTGCGTAACTCTTTAAGACGTTCTTCTTTTAAGCCTAGGGCGATTAGGAAGTCTTTAGAAAGGCTTTTAAAGCTTGGTATGGCTTTGTAATCACCGGTACGGTCTTTAATGGCAACAGCTTTGGATTGAATCACGCCCTTTTTCTTTAACCAAATGACGGCGTCCCAAAAGCGAGCTGTCGGTATCATTTGTTTGCGTTTCTGGCAGAGATACTGCTCACCCAGGGCTTTTGCTATCTCGTTCCAGCTTTTGAGGCTGCGGCGTATCCCTTCGTGTTTCATGTCGAGGTATTGGAAGCTGTAAGTCAGGGTTGCGAAGTCTAACCCATCAATTAAGCGCTTCAAGATGCCGACCACCAGTGCTGAAAAGCTGTGTTGCACTAAACGACGCTCACCGTTCTTATTAACTCGCTCATGGGTTAAGAGCCATTGCAGCACTTGAGGAGCCTTTCGTGGGTTAACCAGGGCCTCTTCCATTTTTTTATAAAGGCTAGTTTTATCGTAGGCCGCAAACTCTGTTTCAATGGGACTATTTGCTTGGAGCAAGACGGCACCAGAGCATTGAGACTCACCAAAGTCACCCAGGCTGAATTCATCATAAACGCCCATGTGATTTAAGTAAGCTGCTAAGCAAGCAGTGTCGGTTGCTAAAATGCCTTCTGCAGACAGACGAGGACCATAAACTTCTCGAACAACTTCGAAGTTAATAGGTTCGCCGCGATCGAGTTCGTACTGACGTCCAACCTGGACCAGGCGACGAATCGAAGCTCTGACTTTTGATCGTCGAAACTGTTTTAGGCCAGTGGGCAAAATGCTTGGTTGCCCGGTTGGTAGTGCGTTTTCTGTCACAAAAACCCCGTAAATCTCTTTTACGAGGCCCTACTTTTGATCAAATAAACGCCAAAACGCAGAAAAAGGCTGTGTTTTGCACGATCAAGTCCGCCAAAATTGTTGCGCACTAATCGTTATTTGCGTACCATCAATTTTCAGTAGGGCATCTTCTCAGTTAAATGGTGAAGCCCGTTGAGTGCTTTCTGATCGCCAAATCTACTGGCACTCAATCTTTCTAAAGCCCAGATTTTTATCTGGGCTTTTTTATTTATGTATAAAACACGCTTCTATTTACAATACTCTCTACTAGAAGCCCTCCGTAATCCCAACTCATTTCAGTTGGTATAAATTTTTTTCTGGTTTCAATGCAGATGGGCTATCCACAGTAAGTGCTCATAATCTAGTATGACTTGGCTTCGGTTTCAAGGATTTTTATTTTTTTTATGAAATTGTGAGTGTAGTATTGGGCAAGATCAATTGAATGAAATCCTTCTTACAAAAACTTTGAGGAATGCAATGTGACCAATGATGCTCAGAAGCAGTATGTAATCAGTACATTAAAAAAGATTTCAGCTGTCGTAAATCGCGGTGAAACTGTGATGCATCAAATTCCCAGCCTAGTAAAAAAAGCCCAAGAAGATCGACATGAAGCCGACTGGCTTGAGGCCAATATTGTTGATGAAAGAGTATTAAAAAGGCGTTACGGCACCTCACAGGCTGCTATCATGGCAGGGGTGACGCATTCCTCTTTATACAAAGCTGAAGAAGCAGGGCGCCTGCCCGAACCAGATTATCGGTACGATACCGCAAAAAAAATTCGGGCAGGGTACACCATTAATCAAATTAATCAGATGCGTGACGTATTTGGTACTCGCCCAAAAAAACCTGAGGGTACAAAAGCCGCAATAGTAGGTATTTTAAACCTTAAAGGTGGCAGTCATAAGACAACTACATGCCATCTATTTAGCCAGTTTCTTGGCTTAAAAGGGTATAAAGTTCTTCTCGTCGATACAGATCCGCAAGGCTCACTGAGCTTTTTCTTTGGAAAAAGGCCTGATGAAAATGTCCATTATGAAAACACCGTTGCACCTTTCTTCTTAGAAGATGATGACGCATTGGTTGAGGCAGGACACCCAGAAGGAAGCTCTAGATCATTAAGATATGCTATTCAGAAAACCTACTGGGACTGCATTGACATTATTCCTAGTTGCCTACAGAACTTAAATATTGATTTGATGATGCCTAGAGTCATGGATGATGCCAATGTCCCCTATTACGACCGTATAATGAAGCTTCGTAATGGTCTTCTTGAAGTAGCTAATGACTATGATTTCATCATAATCGACGGCACCCCTTCACTCAATATCAGTACACTCAATGTGGTATCTGCCTGTGATATATGCTTTGTGCCAACGCCTGCGGCCATGTTGGACTTTGCATCAACTCTACAATTCACATCTCTAATCGCAGAGACCATAGAGTCTTATAAAGAAAGTGACATTTACCCCAACATCCCAGATGTCCGCTATTTCATCAATAAATTTACTAACAGCAGTTATTCGTTGTTTATGGAAGAAATCATTAGGCGCGTGTTCAACATCGAGCGAGGGGATGTTCTAAGTAATGTAGCTCATGCGACTAACGAAATTGGGAAGGCCAATAACTCCACCTATTCAATTTATGAGCAAAACCCTTCTGACTCGGACAACCGGAAGGGGCTTAAAGATACCGTTTCGATGTTCGATAAGTTATTCCAAGAAATGCATGATGCCGTTTTTGATACTTGTTATGGCGGAATTACAAGGTCTTCTCACATAGACAAAGTGAGCTCCATTTTTGAAAACGCTAATAAAGTACAAGTGTCAATTGCGCCTAAAGCTGAGAAGGAGATGCTGTAAAAATGTCTAAAAATAAATACGGTGATATTGATGAGCTTCTCACTCCAGTTAAGGATTCTGGTGATACAGGGCAATCCAGTACGAGAAAGCGTAGGCCTTCGCCAGCCCTAGGAGCTATTCACGGGAATAGAGCGGTTACTACTGTTACTGATACATTGAAAGCTGAGAAACAAGCTATCCAACTTGAACTAGAAACAACTAGAAACAAGTTTGAAAAAGAAAAAGCTGAGCTGGTAGAGAAGCTAGATATAGCAAAAAGTGAAGGGGAAAGGGCGGCTGTCAATCTAGAAATGCCTGTCTCTAAAAAGACCATTACTTTTAAGTTAGAGCGGATAGATCCAAGTCTAATTGACGTATCACCAGAAAACGAACGTATTCAAGGGTTTCTAGATGAGGTTTCACTGCACGACATTTTGTCCTCGATAACGATTCACGGCCAACAAAAGCCTGGTACAGTCCGACCTAAGAATGGTCGCTATGAGCTGATAGAAGGTTCTCGAAGACTCGCAGCAGTCAAATTAGCGGGTCACCAATACCTTGCTCTGGTCGGTGAGGTTCCAGATGAAGATATTCGTGAGCTTAGCGTAATTGAAAACAAACACAAAGACGTCAGCTATTACGAAAAAGCTAAAGCCTACGAAAGACAAATCGCCAATGGAGAATTCAAGAATTGGACGCTACTAGGCCAAGAAATGGGTATCAGTTCATCGCATATATCTAGGTACAGAGCCTGCGCCGAGCTGGATGAGCTATTTGTGAAGATACTGACATCTCCATCGGATATGCCCCTGATTTACGGAGAGAACATAGCTCAGTTTTTGAAAAAAGATAAAGAAAGCGTATACAAAAAAGCTAGGGAACTCATAGCAGAAAGATCCCAGAAAAAGTTTTCTGCAGATCAGATTTTAAAAGCTCTTAAATCAGCTATTGCAACAAAAGTTGTTAAACCGAAAGCCAAGAAACCCATCGTTTACTCCAGCAAGGATGGCAATGTGATTTTGAAGCACTCAATTACGAGAGCGGAAGGAAATACAAAGTTTGAAATTTCTGGGGTATCTGATGAGACACTAGAAAAAATTAGAGGCTATCTTATACAGGTTTTGAATGTTCAGGAGGGAGAGGGTAAACCCTAAATGCCTAACAATTCCCTACCAGGGAAAACCGCCTATAACCCAGAAATAATATCGAAACCATCCTTACTATCTGGCTCTCCATGCCTGTCAACGCATTCAACTACACGCATCAGGGACAAAATGTCCCTGAATATTCACGATCACAATCAGAGAGTTGTTAGCCCATAAAACTGAGCAGTTTGACCTTCCTCTCAAACACTTGCCTACTGGCAACTTGTAGTGTTGCCGACCTGAGTGCCGCTCTCATCCAACATTTCAACCAGCTCCAGAAGCTGATGCCATACTTGCCGTACCAGCGAACCGCCCTGAATATGACACTTTCGTTAAACATCAGCCATCTAAAGTCAGGCATGACTACTGCTCAAGGAAGTTTTTCGGTAGCCTGTCCGAGAACGATTTTTTGCAACGGAAAAAATGTAGTATTTACTTAATTTAATTAATTACTCTTTGCTAGAATCTACAGAATGGCAATCATTTTCGACTAGAGTCTAACTGCCTTAGCAGATATTTAATGATTAGGCTTTCAAGCACTTCACGAATAATAAACTGCTCATTTTCAGGCAGCTTGAGAATAGCTTCAAGCAATCGCGTTAGGTCATCATCTAGTTGACGTTCTTTTTCCTCAAAGAGTAATGCATCCGCACTCGTGTTAAAGGTGATAGCCAATTTCTTAAGCATCTCAGCGGAAGGTTGGGAACGCCCTTGTTCATATTGCTTGATGCTGTTGACATGCACACCCATCAGATCAGCCAGCTTTTGCTGACTGATGCCCATGCCTTCACGGTATTGCTTGAGTCTTTTGGCAAGAATCACAGGGCCACCCCGATCAAAAAATAGAACGGATTGTAACCCCAACATTATTTAGGGTATTGGATAGGTATACATATAGATCCCTCAATAGGTGTTCATTATATCCTTTCATGAATCACACCACATAAAACCCTATTACAAAAAAAGCAGTAATTTGAAAGCTTTTCTATTAAATTGCCTTAATGTAGACTATATCCACACCGGAGATGGTACATATAAATGTACCATGAAAGTATATAAATATATTGTTGACAGCCATCCAGAAAAAGCGCCCTAACACGCTGCTTTTAATAGGAAATGCCGCATACTGTACCAACGAAGGAAGGTACTTAGATTCCGCCTCGAACCAACCTAAACCTAGCTTTGAAAACGATTCTTGCTGATTTCTAAGCCGGGCCCTTAATGGAAGCGCTATCCTCCAGGAATGCATATGAAACTAATGAAGCTAAACGTTCTGCCGAATGGCATAGAAAAGTGGAACTCATGCAAACGAAAGGATTTAAAAGAAGGGGATCAGTTTTATGAGCTAAACAATGGTGTTAAGTCTTGTGTAAAAATAGCACTTTCGGACGCACATGCTGTGCCTAACCCTTCAAATAAGAAGCAGCAAATGTGGGTTGTGAAGGAGATTCCATGGTCTGGAGCCGTAGATGTGATGAGAGCTATGGAGATAACAATAGAATATGACGATCTACCTGAATATTGCTGGGACTAAGCCTCGAACCAATATAAAGAAGGCTTTCTGAAGCGAAAAACCGTTTTGACGGTTTGGTAGGATTTCAGGCGTTGATTTGCACCCCAATATAACCACCCACTTATATTTGCATTGAATATTATCCCACATATCAATGATCTCCTGACCTGATTAAGCAGAAGCACTAAGGAATGCCCTTCTCCATACTTTCATCGCTTCACTTGAAGCTATTGATCGTAATGCCGGATATAGCACGCGCAATCACAAGGTGCGTGCTGATAGCCCTTCCGTTGCAAAATATCGTCGCCCAGGCAGGCCACACCAAAATTCCATTGATCTGTAGTCTATAGTCGTCAACTAATACCGGCCATATCATTCTTTAGGCGGCGCGTTGGTATTGTAAGTATGGCATCAGTTATCGGGATCTGGCAGAGATGCTGAATGAACGTGACATTCACAGGTCAATCACACGACCGTTTATCGGTGGGTGAAGAAGTATGCACCCGAGATGGTGTTAGTGCCAATTTAAAATTGACCCACCTGAGGCACCATATCCGCCTTAACCATTGGTAGGGCGGCAGTAATGATTCCCCAGGAGTTCTTTGTGGAGATTCATGTATTACATCGGCAAGGTTTGAGTATTCGAGTCATCGCTCGCAAATTAAGCATCTCAAGAAATACCGTTAAACGTTATTTGCGAGACCCAAAGCAAACGCCCGAATACAGCCAAAGGGCTAAGCGCCCCTCGGTACTTGACCCTTTCAAACCCTATCTTTTAGAGCGTATTCGTGCCGCATCTCCGGATTGGATACCTGCCACTGTCTTGTTTCGGGAGATTAAAGCGAGAAGCTATGAAGGAGGTAAAACGACGGTTCGATCCTTTGTATCAGCACAGCGACCCCAAAAACTAGAGGTTCCCATCCAGCGCTTCGAAACGCTCCCTGGCGAACAAATGCAGGTTGATTTTACGACCATACGCGGGGGGGCGATATCCCCTCAAAGCCTTCGTTGCCACAATGGGATATAGCCGTGCTAGCTATGTTTGCTTTACAACCAGTGAAAAACAAGAAGATTGGCTTGAGGGGATTGAGGCGGCCTTACACTTCTTTGGCGGTGTCCCGAAAGAAATTCTATTTGATAACGCTAAGTGCGTTATTTTGCAACGTGATGCTTATGGGATTGGACGGCATCAGTGGAATCCAGCCCTACTGGCTTTATCTAAACAGTACGGGTTCAAATGCGAGGTATGTAAACCCTATCGAGCTCAAACAAAAGGTAAGGTTGAACGCTTCAATCGATATTTAAAGGAAAGCTTTATTACACCCCTCACTACGTCTCTAAGACAAGCAGG
>CANMOZ010000031.1 GCA_947499545.1 uncultured Saccharospirillaceae bacterium | reverse complement strand
CGGGAATAGCTCAGTTGGTAGAGCACAACCTTGCCAAGGTTGGGGTCGCGAGTTCGAGTCTCGTTTCCCGCTCCAAATCAGACTTAGCGACTAAGTCAACACTAGGTCCCCTTCGTCTAGAGGCCTAGGACACCGCCCTTTCACGGCGGTAACAGGGGTTCGAATCCCCTAGGGGACGCCATTTATTTGGTATTTATTTTCTTCCTTTTCATCACTCTCTCGCCAAGATAATCATCAAGATGATATTCCATCTTATCTGACATCTGAGCCTATCCCACGTGTACTTATTCTGAATGTCCAATAAGCCGATTAATCAGGTGGGTTTGTTGTTGAAACCTGTGCTCCAACAACAAACCCTGTTTAGATAGGAATTTTTATGATTAGAAACTTGTCATGACGCGGTCTGGGTGGATATTCCGAACGTAACTTCTCCACTGGTTGTAATATCCAGGCGTGCGACTGGTAGTTACTTGTCCACGGTTTAACACAACTTCTGTGCCGGTTGCGTTTTTCAATTGGTCACCGGACCAAGCCCACTTTTGTTGAGCGCTGTTATTACAAGTGCGTACGCTTAGGTTGCCATTGCCTTCTAAGGTTAAGCATTTGTTATCGCCAATCCGAGATTTGTATTGCTGATAGCGATCAAGCCCCCAAAGCTGGCTGTTCTGATAATGACAGTCACCTGCACTGACAGCTGCCCCTTCATAATCACCTGCCGCCGTTAGGCATAAACCTTGAAAACTGCTTTGTGCATAGGCTTCGATAGAGACATTCGCTTCCGGTTGGAAAACAGGTGCATCCCAATTTACTCTCAAGCGTTTTTGAAAGCGGTATTCGCTTCCGTTATAAGCCCAAGGAGTGAAGGAAGACCATATACCGGAATATTGTACTCGCCCAGATAAAGCAGCGACTGTCACTTGGTTCTCAATGAGAAAATCTGAGGTCCCTGAGCGATCTCCATCCACACGATAGGTAGCACTGAAGCCAGGTTTATAATTGGCGTAAGCGGCAGGTGAAAAGGCACTGTCTTTAAAAAACCAACTGCTATCCCAAATGGCGGCAATACTTTTTGAACGCCAGTTTTCACTACGCTGTTCAAAGTTTCGATCCCATTTCCAACGAGCCCGGTCGACCGTTGATAAGTTTTGAACCTCATATTCATGGGTTTTATAGGTTACCCAGCGTTGGCTGTTGTAACTAAAATTACCTTTAATATCGGCTCCAACCGTGGGCCCTTTATCACCCACTTCGGCTTTTACGCCAGCATCCACTCCAACGGTAATGCCAGAGACTTCACGTATTTCTTGCTCTAAACCAACATTATTGGGTGTGCTGTGAAATAAACGCACACTGGGATCAGTGCTTTGTATTTCCACGCCGTATTTCATGGCAATAGGGCCATACCAAGAGATACGATTAGCCCAACTTTCAAACCAAGTGTGTTTGTGTGTGGGTTTATCAACGAGGTGCCAACCTGCTCCACCAGAAGTATTGGGATCGTAAGTGATTCGAACGAATTTGCTGTTATCGGCGTTATGGCTGCCGCCTCCGCTATAGGGAACAGAACGAATAAAATCGAGAGTATAAAATAACGAAACGCTCGCATCGCCATTACAGGCATCATCAATGGTGCTATTCCAGTCAGCATTATTGGTGAAACCATTGCCTTGAAAATCGTCACCGACTCGACATTGGAAACCAACGCGGCGAAATTCAATGGGAATACTGGTTTCGGGTTTGTAGGCATCTTGTTGGGAGTCTGCGCTTCTTCGTACGCGACGATTCGTTTTGGGTTGTATCCAAGGTGTTAAGCTGTCTAAAGCTGCTTTGGCAAGGATAGCATTTACATTTTGAGAGGTAACACCTTCTGCAGCAGAAATGACTTTGAATTCTGGTGAACCAGACGCGCCTTTGCGAGCGATCACCAAAGTATCCGTTAAACCCACTCCCAAAATATCCGATACACGTTCAGACGTTAATTGTGGATCTAGAACCTGTGAACTGTCGAGTAATAATATTTTTCCCTGTTGATATGCATGATTGGCTAATGCCAATGCGTCAGGTGTCAGCTCGCTAGATAAATCAATAAAAATAACATCCATTTCATTAAGTGCAGACTCGGTTTGAATAAACGAACTTGGCCAAGCGCTTCTATGAATAATGCTTTCAGTTAAGTCAGTACGGTTATTAATTAAACCTAATTGTTGGGTGAGCGGTGCAGCAAAAAGGCTTTGGCTAGATATGGCAAATGCAATGCCTGCTAGCCAAGAACGATAAACAGTTGGCTTCATGATCTTCTCTCCTTAAATCTCTTCAGCAAAGAAAAAAAATCAATGAGCGTTTTCATCCTTGGCTCATTAAAACCTTTCCTTGCTGAATCACTCACGAAATCTCTCTTGTGAGGCAGAGGCCGCTGCTGCATGCAACGTGCAGATCCAGAGTAAAAGACGCATACAAGTAAATATAAGGTGCTAAATATGACAACTCTTCAAGAAAAGGCGGTGATTGGTTTTTTTCATCCCTTTGAGTGGCTTTTGCAATCAACACTTATGATGGGATTTTAAATAATGCTTGGTAATTTTTAGCCAGCAGTCAAAATGCGTAAAAATATGGGGAAAATAAGAGATTTGTAGAGGTTGATTTTAAAAAACCGAAGAAAAAACCTGATTAATAAAAGCATTCTATTTAACTGACAGCATCATCCGCTTTAAGTGGGTCGTTTTGTAATTCGTTTATTATTAGAGAGTGCAGGCACTTAAATCGGAAAGTAACTGCACACATCGTCTAATTAAATCAGGATGCGACGCTTTCGGCAGGCATGTCCAGAGCTCGTTTTAATGCTCTCACTAAAGGTGGACGCCAGACTTTAGGTTTAATCCCGAAGTGATACATTAATTTCTTGCTCGACAATAAGCCTCCGCGAATAGGGATGTCGATTGGGAGGTTAACGGTCTCATCCGCGATTAACTCGATATTGGCAAAAGCTTCGTATTGTTTTGACTCGGTTAACAGAGCCTCGACGAAATGGTAAAGATCAATGCTATCGGTTGAGTTGCAATGGTATACCCCCCAAAGCGTTTCCGTGAGCGCAACCTGAAGAATGACGGCTGCGACAACCGCTCCATAATCTTCGGCATGCAAGGGTGCAATTTTAAAAGCGCTTGGGACTCTTAATTCTGTCTCGGTTTTTGAGGTATCTAAGAAGTAAGTCAGAAGGTTATGCCCCTTATCCGAGAACAACCAGCCGGCTCTTAAAATGACATGCCTTGGACAATATTGCTGTATTTCGGCTTCAATACGAACCGCTTCGATCCCAAAAGGGGATTTAGGGGAAGGCTCATCTTTCTCGGTGTATAGGCCACCTTGATGGTGTGAATAAACCTCATTCGTTGAAGAAAAAATGAGGGCGAGCCCACTCTGGTGACAGGCACTCGCCAATTCTTGAATGGCAGGCCATTGACGGGTAGGTGCTTCCAAAAGCCCTGTAAAGATGCAGATGCTGGCCCCACTTTGACGCAGCTTTTGGGTCATGCTTTGAGGGTCATGCCAAGGCCACTCCTCAATGGATTGGCGCGAACAATGGATCTCCGCTTGTGCAGCCGCTTCCTCTACCGCATCGCTGAGCGGTGTATCAAAAGAGAGTAATAATACTTTTACGTTTGCCATCACTGCCTCATTCCTATGGCGCGCACTGTAAACGAAATTACGCGTCCAGGGAACTATTGGGTGGTTCATCTTCTGTGACTGTCTGCCCAGTTCTTGAGCCTATCCTTCCTTTTGGGTTGCCTATCTACCAACGTCCTTCGCTTCTAGGATGCGATTTTCTATTGATTTGGAAACATTTTCCATTGAGCCAGAGGGCAACAGTCCCTAAAATTGAGCGCTCATTGAGGCGACAGCGATGTTTGATGCACAATTCATTTCCCTACCTAATAGATTAGATCAACACGCGCATTCCCACTGGCAGTTAGTGTTGCCTCAGCGGGGAGAGGTGGCCTTTAATGTGGCCCACGGAGCGTATGATCTGGTGCCTTCACAAGCCTTAATTCTGGCGTCAGATGAACCCCATGCTTTTGAGGGATATGCTCATAACCAACTGCTCTTAATCAATGTTCAATCCCCTCAGTTGCAGGATGGGTGGGCGCATTATCTGGAGCCGTTGACGGAGCTTTTTGAGCAAACCCATCGGCTTTGTCTTCGTCCCAGTCAATACGAGTGGATTCAGCTAACGATTAGAGAAATCGAGCGTTTCATGGAGCCTGATTCGAAGCTAGCCGTCACTCCTTTTTATTGGATGAGTATTTTACAATCGATTGCTTTGGCCTCTAGCCAGCAAAGCCAAACAGCATCCACATGGTTAACCTCTCTCGGGGCTCAAGAGGTATCTGGAGTGATTGATTACATACACGATCATATTGGAGATGCGTTGCGGGTTGATGAATTAGCGAAGTTGATGCTCCTCAGCCACACTCAATTTCACAAGCGCTTTCGTGAAGCCACCGGATTTTCACCGCACCAGTACATCCTAAATGTGCGGCTGGATCGTGCAAAGGAACTCATACAGTCTTCCAGTAAACCGCTCTCTGATATTGCCTTTGAACTTGGATTCTCCAGTCAAAGTGCATTATCGAATGCGGTCAAGCGCCGCTGGGGGGTGACACCTCTTGGATTAAAGGGGTCGAAATAGCGAAGGTTTTTGCAAACTAGGTGTACTATTTTACAAGACTTGGCCCTCGGCTTAGGCTAGCGTTCGCATCTTGAGTTTACCTGGAGGCGGTTGCCAATGTTTTCAGCATCACGATTAATCGAAGAACCCTATCCATCCCTTGATCAGGCTGCACTCTGGTCTGCCATCGTCAATAACTATGTTGTGGATGAAGAAGCTTATTTAGGTGAGCTCATTCCTGTTGCTGAGGGGACCGATCTAGAACAGCAGAATATCACTGAAACCGCCACGCAACTGGTGAAAAGCGTGCGCAAAATGGACAGTGCCACCCATGTAGTGGACGCCCTGCTGCAAGAATACAGTTTGGATACCCAAGAAGGCATTTTGCTGATGTGCCTTGCTGAAGCGTTAATGCGTATTCCAGATGCCGATACCGCTGATGCCTTAATCAAAGACAAATTAAGTGCTGCTGAGTGGGAAACCCACTTGGGCAACAGTGAGTCTGCATTGGTGAATGCTTCAACTTGGGGGTTGCTCTTAACCGGCCGTGTCGTGCGCATGGACGCGGATGAAGACGGACGCCCTGCGAATGTGTTAAAGCGCTTGATCAACCGCGCAGGTGAGCCGGTTATTCGAAGTGCCATGAACCAAGCCATGAAAATCATGGGCAAGCAGTTCGTCTTGGGGCGCACCATTGAAGAAGCGTTAAAGAATGCTCGCAAATCGCGCGAAGCCGGTTACACCTATTCTTTTGATATGTTAGGTGAAGCGGCCATTACGGCACGTGATGCAGACAAGTATTTCCAAGACTACGCCAAAGCCATTGAGGCCGTTTCCAAAGATTCCTTCGAACCCAAAGGTGAGACACCTGCACCGACAGTATCGATAAAATTATCCGCTTTACATCCTCGCTATGAAGAAGCGCAACGCGAGCGTGTGCTGTCTGAAATGTACCAGCAAGTGTTGAGTTTATTAAAACTGGCACGTGAACGAAATGTCGGCATTACCATCGATGCTGAAGAAGCCGATCGCTTAGAATTGTCACTGATCTTGTTTGAAAAACTTTATCGGTCTGACGTCAATAAAGGTTGGGGCCAGCTAGGGTTGGTAGTCCAAGCATATTCAAAGCGGGCGCTACCCGTTCTGGCTTGGCTCAGTAAAGTATCAGAAGAAGTCGGTTTAACCATTCCGGTTCGTTTGGTGAAAGGCGCTTACTGGGACAGCGAAATCAAATTATGCCAACAGTTGGGCATTGAAGGTTACCCTGTTTTTACCCGTAAAGAAGCGACAGACGTTGCTTACCTTGCGTGTGCGCGCTTTTTATTGAGTGATCACACGCGTGGTAAAATATACCCGCAATTTGCCAGTCATAACGCTCACACCGTTGCTGCGATCATGACCATTGCTCGTCCGTACAAAAGAGCTTATGAATTCCAGCGATTGCATGGTATGGGAGATGCGCTTTACGCTGCGGTGCTGGAAGAACACGACGTGCCTGTGCGCATTTATGCACCCGTTGGTGCTCATAAAGATTTATTGCCCTATCTCGTACGTCGCTTGTTAGAAAATGGTGCGAACTCTTCCTTTGTTCACCGCTTAGTTGATGCTAAAACGCCGGTTGAATCTTTGGTGATTCACCCAGTACAAATGCTTAAAAGTTACACGTCACTCACCAATCATCAAATTGCATGGCCATCACAGATTTTTTCTGACCGCAAAAATTCTGAAGGATTAAACTTGCATGTTGAATTGCACCGAGATCCTTTATTGGCATCTATTCAGAATTTTTCAGAGTGCACTTGGGTATCAGGCCCTATTATTAATGGAAAAACCCTAACCGATACTCAAAGTCAAAGTGTTCGCAGCCCATACAATCGTGAGTTGGAAGTAGGGCAGGTGCATTGGGCCAGTTCTACGCAAGTGGATCAGGCACTTAAAACCGCTCAAGCAGGGTTCAAACATTGGCATCGAGCTCCTGTTGAGCGTCGTGCTGAAGCATTGGATCGAATCGCTGATCTCTATGAAACCCATCGTGCTGAATTGATGGCACTTTGTTGTCGTGAAGCGGGTAAAACGCTCCAAGACAGCATTGATGAAATTCGTGAAGCGGTTGATTTCTGTCGTTACTACGCCCAACAAGCCAGAACCGAATGGGCGAGCCCGATTGTATTGCCTGGTCCAACCGGTGAAAGCAACACATTGCAAGCGCAAGGTCGAGGCGTTTTCCTGTGCATTAGCCCATGGAATTTCCCATTGGCGATTTTTACTGGGCAAGTCGTGGCGGCATTGGTAAGCGGAAATACCGTGATTGCTAAGCCCGCGGAGCAAACCTCTTTGATTGCTCATCGCGCAGTAGAACTTATGCTGGAAGCGGGTATTCCGGGTGATGTTCTTCAGTACTTGCCAGGTGAGGGCAGTGCCATTGGGCCGCAGCTTACATCCGATGCTCGCATTGCTGGCGTTGCTTTTACCGGTTCAACGCAAACCGCACACATGATCAACCGCTCTCTCGCAGCGAGAGACGCAGCCATTGCTCCTCTAATTGCTGAAACCGGCGGTCAAAATGCTATGTTGGTGGACAGCACTGCTTTACCTGAGCAAGTGGTACAGGACGTTGTGCAATCTGCATTTGCATCCGCAGGGCAGCGTTGCTCCGCATTAAGAGTGTTGTTCGTGCAGGCTGACATTGCAGATCGCATCATTGAATTATTACAAGGTGCGATGCAAGAACTGAACGTGGGCGATCCCTCTTTTTATGCAACCGACGTTGGGCCTGTGATTGATGAAAAGGCATCTGATGGATTGATGTTGCACATTGAGCGCATGAAACGTGAAGCCAAGCTGGTTGCTGAAGCGCCAATCTCGGACGCTGAAACAAAAGGCTACTTTGTTAGACCCACTGCGTTTGAAATACAGAGTATTGACCAATTAACCAAAGAACAATTCGGCCCCATCTTGCACATCGTGCGTTATAAGGCGAATGAATTGGATCAGGTTATTGATCGCATTAATGCAACGGGTTACGGGCTCACGTTGGGCGTTCATTCACGTAATGAAGCAACCGCGCAATACATTGCGGATAGTCTTTACGTGGGTAATGTGTATGTGAACCGAAATCAAATTGGTGCTGTGGTCGGTGTTCAACCTTTTGGTGGTCAAGGGCTATCAGGAACAGGACCAAAAGCGGGTGGGCCTCACTACTTGCATCGTTTTGTAACCGAAAAAACCATTACCATCAACACGACAGCCGTAGGGGGCAATGCAACTTTGCTGTCTCTAGGTCAGGGTAACGCATAAAAGTAAAGCATTTGAGAAGCCCCTCTCTATGGGGCTTTTTATTTCTTAAAAGTAGTTCAATAAATAACGTCAACTCAGCCTTGGTTTTTTGCTAAAAGCGCCTTCCAAATATTACCTTATCAGAAACGATGGTCAGTCTATGATTCAAGAATGTGTAGACTAAGCCGATATACTGATGTACCCCGCGCAAACTAGAGGGGCATATC
The DNA here is from genome assembly GCA_947499545.1 of uncultured Saccharospirillaceae bacterium. Lineage (GTDB taxonomy): Bacteria > Pseudomonadota > Gammaproteobacteria > Pseudomonadales > Oceanobacteraceae > CANMOZ01. The sequence goes on along the minus strand of CANMOZ010000031.1, from coordinate 18,549 downwards.
ATATGGATATTAATAACTTAAACAGCGGGAGCCTGCTTGTTGGCAACTCCTATGTTGAATCGAAATTTGAAGGCAAGGTTCAAGCTGAACCCGGTCAGCCTGAAAGACCGGTCCAGGTACCCTCAGCGACCAAAAATAAAAGACTGCTGGCGCTGTAGCCCATTAAAATCTTAACGATAGCGATATAAATGAAGTTTAATTGAATGTGGAAAAGGGCTGTACGAAAAGATCTGCTGATGCAATAGAGTTGGGGTATCTTGCTTTAGTTATGTTTCACTTCAGCTTAAGATTACACTCGCTTCATAAGGTAACCTCTAGCAATTGTAGATCAGGTCGTATACGAGCGAATAGAGCCGATCAAAGCAAAGAAAGGCATTTCATCGAACGTGATATGGGCTCTAATCCCTGGCAGGCAGGGATTAGAGGTCTCTTTACATTTAAAAAAGGAACTTATTCAATTAGGCTTGTGACTATTGCACCAAATATTTTCCCTCCTCTCTACTTGATAAAAAAGTTTCAGATCTATTTTAAATTTTACATATCATGCCTCTCGCTCTGAGAGAATTATTACTTATAGATATGGTTCAAATGTACAAGTTACTGTACCGTTTTCTTGTTGGAAATTACCTTCCATTTTAATTTTTCCATATTCCTTTACGACATCATGTCTATTAATATCGCTATCGTAGTAAGTTAAGCTATCTAAGCGAACATCAAGGTTAAATTCGTACCCTTCGTGCCCATTTGATAATTGGTATTTGTTGATTTCTTTGAATCTAACATCCATGCTTCTTGGTACAATGGTTGCCCGAGCAAGCGGTGATTTGCAGTGCTCAATAAAGTTTGCAAACATACGGTTGAATTCTTCGTTAATAGGTTCTTTTTGAATCTCTACTTCGGTATGGGTTTCTGGTGCTGCTTCTCTATAATAATTGTCACCGTAAACACCACCGTAAGCAAAAAGGTTTGAAGAAGCAGTTAACGTAGCCAACACAAGGTATTTTTTCATCAATTTGTCTCTGTTTGAGTGAATGGTGGATTTAAGATATATATTTTTTATAAGAAGAAAAACATCACTATTGGGTCATATGTGTTGATTAAATCGGTGAAATCGAAGAGCAGACTTCTTTTATGCAATTAAGTTCGATGCTGTTCTGAGGATTAAGATGGAAATATATGATGAGACAAGAGCGATTAAAAATGAGATAAAATACAAATCCATTGTTGAATCAGCTGAACAACAAAACCCTTACGATTTTTCACAATCCATTGGGTAAAATGTACTCTATTTTAGCTTTTGGGATCACACGCTTGATAAGCTCTTTTTGGTGGAGACTTAGCACTAACAGCACGCTAGGGCTATGTCTTAAAAAAAATCGTTTAAAGGGGAGTGAGCTTCTCCCCTTGCACGCTGTTTCATCCAATATTGTACGGTTTTTTCTTACACCATGTCCATTCACAAGCACTGTCTGGTGCTACGATCTCGTTGCTAGGTCTCAAGCTACCATATCGACCTAAGGCTATACTTGCGAACTGGTGAGAATCATCTAAATCGCTTGGGACAAACTCTATTTTTGCGAAGCCAGGCCTGAAATCAGGCTTGCTCCGCCCAATCGCTAAATTGGCAAACTCAAATAGAGGTTTTTTACCCTTTTGATTTGAAAAGAATTCGATCTTTGCAAAATCCAATCTTCGATCACAGATAGATCGTCCTTCAACCTTTATACGGCAGGGGAGATCAAAAGCTTTTGGTTGGGACTTCACCTCTAGAGTTGCAAAGCTATCCTGAATGATTGTACTTGGAGATTGCAAGGCGGCGAAGAGATAGAGTGTGGTTTTCAACATGATACTTCTCGCTGTTGTTGTTATGGTTTTGAACCTTAGTAGTTCAGCGTCTATTGTGAATAGCCATAATCTCTTTGCAACTAGTCAATCTTCCAGGTGAAAGTTAACCGGTTCTCAATTTATTAGGGTTTCAACTTTAACTTCTAATCAGAGTGCATTATGAAAATGATTTCGATAGGTCTTATTTATATAAGATAACTGAAACAAGGTAGGAAAAAAAACGGATAACCAAATAGTAGACCATCCGTTTTTTTTGTTATTGTGGTTGAGTTTTTCCTAGAATATCAAGCTTTTTTTATTAAGAACTCATACTTGCCGCCTTGCTCCAAAGATTCCAGCAAGTCATGGCCTGTCTGTCTGGTAAAGGCATCGAAGTCTTTAACGCTGCCTGGGTCAGTCGCGACGACTCGCAGTAATTGACCTTCTTCCATGGTGTTTAGCACTTTTTTTGCGCGTAAAATAGGTAACGGACAGTTTAGTCCAGATGCGTCTAGCTCAATAGTTGCCATCGTACAGCGTTCCTTACTGTATATTCAGATTGTGTGGATCAAGATTTACTTTTATAAGGTACGAAATATGAAAGTGCAAGTTATAGCCATAATGTCCACTCTGTTATAGAGTGAACGGATAGCATTCAGAGTTTGCTATTTGTAGAATTCCGAATATTCTGATCGTTATTTATTCTCCTAAATACTGGTACGACATAATGAAGAATAGACTCCTTATTAAGGATCACGCCCAATGCAGTGACAAAATAAACTTAAAAGGAGGTATATTCTGTTTTCGAATATTGACAGTTATCGCAGCTACCTGATCGTTACTCTTTAGTGGAAAGCTCCAAGACGATTATTGAAGTAATTGACCACCTTATTGTTTCCAATACGGTGGTATGTAATATCAGATTTTTTTCAAAAGTGACGCTGAATTATCAGCGAGCGATCTGACCTGCATCTGATGTTGATGAATGAGTGCTACTGCCATCCCTGTATTGTGGTACATTCAAGAGCTTATCAAGCCATGATTCGCTTTCAGAGGTTGATGTTTGCGTGTTCGAATGGTTTGATGAATTCTCTTCGGCGTAAACTGAACTATTAAATAGAGAGCAAGCTGCAATGAGAGCCAGTAAGTACGTTTTCATTTGGAATCTCCAAAATAGCATTTATATACCTTCGTAGGTTTGTATATGCGAGGCATGGCACTCACTTGACGTTTAATCATCAGCAAAGTGTTAATTTTAAAAGCGTAACCAGTGTAGCCGAGCCTCTAAAACTTTCTGCTATCGCGTATGTGGATCTATAAGCTTATGTTGTAGCGATAGCTTGTAATTGCCATCACAGTATTCTTTGGTTGTCGTTAAGCAAATCAACTCATGAAAAATACGTCTCTAAACGTTGAGAAAATGTTTAGTCAGTAGAGTTTGAGTTGACTTAACACATTGTAGTATTTCCCAAAGGGACTACTTAAATTAATCATTTTTCTAATATGTTAGAAAAAAATACACGAATGATATCGATTTGCCAATAACTCGGTTGATATTGCTGTGTTTGCCTTATGCAATCAATCTTCCTGAAAGTAAGGGATTTCGATGGTTAATGAAGTAGGCAACAATCTTTTATTGTATATAAGATAACAGTATTATGTGACTTGAACCGTGACTTATTTCCTGTTTTTTAATCAGTACAAACTCCATGGTGTTTTCACCTGTAACATGGCGGTAATGTCAAAAATAGGGTCGCAGAACAAAATCTCTGTTGTAGGCTTCCGAAAGGCCTTATAAAGCTCTGACAGTGATTTATTCTACGAACCGTATTTAAATACTAAATCGTATTAGGGCCTAATGGCACGATGCCGTTTGGATTGATTGTTTTAACAGAGTAGTACCCCGCTTTTATGTGATCTAGATGGACCGTATGGTTTATGCCTGGTATTGCCAGTATTCTATGCATATATTGATGTAAATACGGCATTTCTTTGAGTGTATTTCGATTACATTTAAATAACCCATAATAGGCGGAATCAAATCTTACCAACGTGACGAACAGTCGAATGTCTGTTTCAGTAAGATGTTCACCGAAGAGAAAGTTACGATCATCACTGAGCCTGGTTTCCATTATATCCAACGCGTTGAAAACGTTATGATAGGCTTCCTCATAGGCTTTTTGACTGCTTGCAAATCCCGCTTGGTAAACACCATTGTTCAAATTGTCGTAAAGAAAAGCATTCATTTGCTCAATCTCTGCTTGATGCATAGAAGGATAGAGGTTTGGCCCATGATCGACTATATCCATAAATGCTGTATTCAGCATGCGTAAAATATCGGCAGATTCATTATTGACGATGGATTTGCTTTGCTTATCCCACAATACGGGAACCGTTGCTCTCCCAGTAAATGACGGGTCGATCTGGCTATAGAGCTCGTGTAAATAGGTAAAATTATTCAATTCGTCTTGATGGCTCCCAGGGAAATCACCAAACTTCCAGCCTTGATCGGTTAAATTAGGATTAACCACAGACACCGAAATGATGCCTTCTAACCCTTTTAGAGAGCGTGCCATTAGGGTTCGACAAGCCCACGGACAAATATAAGCAACATAAAGATGGTATCGATCTTTCTCAGCCTTGAAACCCGCTTTCCCAGTAATACCTGCAGTACCGTCAGGTGTAATCCAATTGCGAAAAGAGGATGTTTGTCTGATGAAACGCCCTTGCTCATCTTTCTGTTGAACAGGTTGCCATTTTTGTGTCCAAATGCCATTGACTAACATGGTTGTTACCTTTATCTGTATGGGGATTATCCCGATTTGGGTGCAGTAGGGCGCCCGTTAAGTTTTACGCTACGTTTTTGATGTGGTGAGTTTTATCTTCATTAGCCTTCAACTTCTCAACAATCCAAGTGTCAGCAGAGTATTTGCCAGCACCTTGAATCCCGAGTGCCAAACCTGCCACCAATAAAGTGAGGGCATATTCATATCCATTGTTCGAGATAAATAAGCCATTTCCGATATGGACACTCAAGATGGCGACCAGCATGGCAAAAGCGATGGTGATTGCTGCAAGACGTGTTAACAGGCCGGCAACCAGAGCAAGCCCCCCAAAAAATTCAGCACTTCCTGCTAAAAGAGCCATTAAATAGCCCGGTTCTAATCCAATACTGGCCATCCACTGACCTGTGCCCGACAGGCCATACCCACCAAACCATCCAAACAATTTTTGTGAACCATGAGCTGCCAAGATGATTCCTATAGGTACTCTCAGGACCAGCGCTCCCATTCCGGCATTTGATTTCAATACTCTTTGTAAGTTGTTCATGCTTTATTTCCTCTGTTTGTTCGGATGACTGAGACCGTAGAAGCTCAGCTGACTGAAATTAAGATTAATGCCAATGAACTGAATGATAAATATTGTTATTGTTGAACTATTATCAATATAATGTTGGTAGTATGATTGAAGGAGCTATACGTGGATCGTATTGATTTGCTTAAGACTTTCTTGGTGGTTTCTTCTGAAAGCAGCTTTACGAAGGCTGCTGAAAAGCTCAACACTTCAAATCAGTTGGTGAGCAAATACATTAATAAGCTTGAAGAGCACTTAGGGGCTCGTCTACTGAACCGAACGACGCGTAGCGTTCATCTCACTGAAGCAGGGGAGTATTGCTTCCAGCAAGCTCAACAAATTCTAGAATCTATTAGCGATTTGGAAGGACACTTTGGGCAACTACAAAGTGATATTCAGGGGCGTTTACGTATCAGCGTTCCTGTCTCATTTGCAATTTTGCACTTAGCGCCCTTGATTCGTGATTTCCAGAAGCAATATCCAGCAGTCAATATCGATCTACAGCTTAATGATCGTAAGGTTGATGTCATAGAGGAGGGGTATGACGTGGCTTTGCGTATAGGCCACCTAAAAGATTCATCTTTGATTGCAAAAGAAGTGACACCTGTACGGTTGGTTCTTTGTGCTTCGCCCGATTATCTAAAGCGCTATGGAACACCCTCGACCCCTAGTCAGTTGATACCTCAGCATTATCTACGATACAGCTATATAGATTACCACCAAAGTCAACAACCGTTGATGGATGCACTGAAATCTAAAAGCCACAAAAGTGATTCAGTACTGGAAGTGAACAATGGGCAGGTTCTAACGGCAGCCGCGATCGCAGGTGAAGGTTATGTATTACAGCCAACGTTTATTGTTTCTGAAGCGCTGAAAAAGGGGCAGTTAAAGGTTATTTTAAAACAATATGAACCCAACCCTTTGAAGCTCTTTGCTGTGTACCCACATCGCAAATTATTGGCACCAAAACTAAGAGCATTTATCGATTTTTTAAGCAAATACTATGGCAATACGCCTTATTGGGATGACTTTTAGGTACGGGTTGATTCATGTTCAGACCAACTGTTATTACCTTTTTTAAAGATAATCTAAAGGGTAAAGATTTGTAGAATATGCATCTTCAGCGCTTAAATAAGATGAAAGGGCGTTGAAGTATAAGTCCCTTGAAAGGTATGCGATCACGGTCAGCTTGCCATTGTTAACAGTTATCGGTAGATTTCTGTCCTGTTTTAATTCAATCATCGCATGAGTAATAAAAACAGATGCCGGGCATTCAACAAGCTTGCGGAATACAACCAATTCATGGGCCTCATCACAACCAACATGCTTGGGGGGTTCCTAATGTCAAAGGTTTCAGTTATCTAGGGGAAGGTAATCAGAAGCATGTTGATATCACTGAAGGGTTGGGAGCTTTTGAGGATCTCCTGAATAACGGTTTTTTAAAACCCCACACTCGACTGTTGGATTTGGGTGGTGGTGCCTATGATGACGGTAAAGCTTACTTAGCAGAGCGTGCTATAGAAGCCGCTGTATACGATCCATTTATGCGACCACCTGAACATAATCAGAAAACCTTAAAGTGGGTTGACAATCACCCCGTTGATGCTGTTTCGTCCAACGGGGTGTTAAATGTTATTAATACTGAAGCTGCTCGTTTAGAGCACATACAGCAAGCATATGATGCGTTGAAACCAGGTGGTATGGCTCTCTTTAAAGTTTGGTCTGGTGATAATTCAGGAATTCCATTAACAGAATTGGGTCGTTTTCAGAGCAACCGAGATGCTTCAACTTATCTTAATGAAGTGAGGTCTATTTTTGGAGATGTTGGTGTTTCGTTGTATGAAGAAAACAAGCTTATATGTGCTCAGAAAATAGAATGATCAAACCGACTTGTTAGAATATTGATCATGCACAATAATAAATGAGCATTCATCTATGCTCATTACCTCTCATGCATTTGGGAAAGTGGTTGATCAATCATGTTATCCTTACGATAAGCTTCGGATTTATGGAAAGCGTTTTGAATTAAAAAGGACTGCATAAAAGGAGAATTGTAAGTCTATTAAGGTATCTATAGATTGTCCCCTATCATTTGATAGGCGTCATCTAGTTTTTTGAAACAACAAGCCGACCGATTGCGTCGTTATTCGAAACTTTATGCGCTCTTGCGTCGCTATTTTATAAATTTATTTGTGACCGTTTTTTTGAGCCTAATATTTCTTTATTTGCGTATGGGTAGAGTTTTTCCTGTATACCGATGCTAGCTTCGGCACCAGTCTGCATCTTAAAGATGTTCATAAATTAGCCACCCCCATCATATTCTATGGTTTTGTTTAAAAAAAGCCATTAAGGTAGATTGAGTTTTATACCCTAAAATCATTTTTCTGTAACGGAATCGAAAAACTTTACCCTTCAATTTGGACAGTTCTCAAACAAATCTTTAGAATCCTTTTCGGGGTGACCCGTGCGGTCTAATTACAAGAATTACCGAGCAGTTTAGGAGTAATTATGAAGGCTTATCTAGCCAACAACGATATTGCCTATTGGCTTTCAAAGGCGATAGGTATTCCACTGATACTTTTTGCCCAATTATCCTATGCTCAGATGGAGCGTTTAACCCTTTGCACTGACCAAGCTTGGTATCCCTTTACTTTTCTAGATTCCTATAAAGCCTCCGGAATCTTTGTTGATATTGCCAAAGCTACTGCAGAAAGAATGAATATTAAGTTACGTGTCAGAGCTATTGATTGGGGTAAATGCCAAGAGTATGCTGCCTCTGGAAAAGTTGATGGTGTCTTAGGCGCTTCATTTAATGATAGCCGAGCAAACTATATGAACTATCCTATGAAAGGGAATGAGCCTGACCCAGTTTATAGTTTGAGCCATGTAGAATATGTGACCGTTACAACAAAAGATCAAAATTATCAGTACAATGGAAATCCATCCAGCATTCTTCAACCAGTAAGAGTACCCAAAAGCTACAGCATTGCGAAAGTTCTAAAAGCGGAAGGGCTCAATGTGGACGATAGCGCCCGTGGTGATCAGGCTAACCTCATTGCCTTGGTAAAAGATAAGAATGGGTCAGTCGTTATGTTACGAGAGCTGGCAAAGATACTGGTTAACAAAGCTTACTTTGATGACCAGCTTGAGATCAGTGATTTAGCCTACAAAAGTAAGTTCTACTATACAACGTTCTCAAAAAAATCGGAATTCAAGGAAGAAAAACGCCAGCTATTTTTCGATATAATGTCTGAAGTGCGACAAGATCAAAAACTATTTCGTAGCTTCCTTGATAAATATGAACTATAAACTTTTTGAATTAAAATAAAATATTGGAAAATAGATCGGTCTACTGAAATAAGATAGGCTGATCTATTCATTGTAAGTCATGTCAACATTCACTGATCGGATATTCATTTTATTGATAAGCCACAATGGAAAATCTCAGCAATGATAATATTGATTGTTTTCCAATCAGCTCGATGAAGAGTAAACAACATGGTCGCTAAATAGATTTAATTCTTAATATATTCAATGTGAAGCATTTAATGGCAATATGAGAGTGTTGGTGTGTTTCATGGATCTACGTTTTACAAACCTGGGAATCAGATAGATGTTGCTGGGGTCACAGTTTGATTTTCTCAAATCATTCAGCAGAAAAATATTAAGAATCCATTTTTGATTGGGCGGGTATAACTTCAATTTTAAGAGTATCGATGCTCCATTAACGATGACGTATGTTGATTGACTTCGTGTTAAGTTGCTTAGGTTAATTAAAGTTATAGTCTTCCAGTATTGATCGGATTTTTCCTGAGCGGGTTAGCATATTTACCGATTCATTGAAATCTTCAATGATCTTCAGTCCGTTTTCCTTGCTTTTTCTGATCGTAATGTACAAAGCTCTTTTAGCAACGATAGGCTCTACTTGTGAAATTTTATTTCTATCTTCATCGTGGTGCGTGTTTATGTAATCTAGAACGACTAATTTGCTTTGAATAATCAGGTCAACTCTTTGGTGTAATAGCATATCGATTAAATACTTAATATCTGAAGTTAAGTTTTTCTTCAAGAAATCGCTAGAGTCAAACTCTTGCGAGTGTGATGCACCGTTTAAAACACCAATCGTATAAGACTCTAAATCTTTCATGGTCTTGAATGATATTTTGGGGCGGTCAGAACGCTGATAAAATACTTCTTCAGCAAAGAAAATAGGGGATGAGTAGAACATTGTTTTTGTTCGTTCGTCTGTTTTGTATGCGCCAAGTAACCCATCAGCGGTTCCTGCTTCAACATTCCTTAATGCTCTGGCCCACGGAACAAAGGTGAATTTGACGCTATATTTGGCATCAGAAAATGCGGTTTGCACTATATTGCTGACCACGCCGTAGCCTTGAAGTGAGCTTCCATAGTATGGGGGCCAGTCTAACGTGGTCAGGTGAATTGATGTATCATTTTTATTGCTGCAGTGAACTAAAGTAGACACTAATGGCGCAATAAATAGGACCGTCAACCATTTTGAAATTCGTTTGTTCATACCATTATGCTATTTCGTGTTTAATATCTCATCATATCTTCCGGATTTTTTAAGTTGCTTTAACCCTTCGTCAAATTTATCGGATAAAGCTTGTCCGTTTGGTTTGTTTTTGGAAAATAATGCATACATACTATCTTCAAATGTAGGTTTCTTGTGGTAGGTAAACTTCTCAGCCTCTTCAGGAGTAAATAATTTCTTTATTGCTACTTGACCGGGTATTAAACTCGCTGGATAAGCATCAAGCCTGCCGCTCATTATTTTTTTGAAATTAACATCTTCTTTGCCCACTGTAATAAGCTTGATGCCATGTTTTTCCAGCCTACTAACGTGAGAATACCCGACCGTTCCGCCAATTTTATATTTCTTGAGATCTTCAAATGTATTCCAGTCAAAAGCGGTATCTTTTAAATAGAAAAACACTTCTTTTTCTGCTAGAAGTGGCTCTTTACTGACAATAACCTCGCTTGCTCGTTCTTCAGTAGAAAACCAGGGGTAGGTTACATCCGAGCGTCCTTTCATCACGTTTTCATAACTTCTTTTCCATGGATAGTAGTTAATCTTCACTTCATATCCGACCAGTTTAAACGCTTCAGTCGCTATTGTTTCAGCAATACGTCCATTGGGGTCTTTTGAGGATGTGTAGGGCTCCCAATCACCAATGTCAACCTGCACAACTTCTGCTGATATACTCAAACTTAAAAATAGTATGGATAAACAAGGAAGTATTCTAACCATGGGGTTGCCCTGTCATAGTCGTATCAGATAACTTCAGTCTAGTCCGTAATTGTGTAGCGCAAACAATATTTACACACGAAGGTTTCTAAGGTTAACCGGCCTCAGCCTTAGCGACATCAATGCTCCCTCACAGAGTCAGGCGAGTGTGCAAACGAGAGCAATGCTGGAAGGTAAAACGTCTATTTGACGGGCCACATCATTTTTGACGATTGATTACTTGTTATTGATAATAAAGTTAAGGATTTTTAAGTTTTTTTGAGCTGAGTGCATTTTTAATTTTAAAGTATACCTGTTTGTGAGATGACTACTCGTATTTATTCTTTTGGATCTGGAAGATACTTGCCTGTTCTAAGATTCTTCATGATCTTATCATAGTCCCCACTCTTTTTAATGGCTTCCAGACCTTTATTAAACTTCACTAATAAATCCACTGCTGTTGGGGAGGCTTTGGAGAATAACAAATGATATGATGTGCTGGAAAAAGGCTTTTCGTGTGGCACAATAAAATCGACTAGATCGGGAACTTGTGTATACAAAATTTCGTATCCAACTTCTTTTGCTACAGGAAAGGCATCCACCCGTCCTACTGATAGCATACGAATACCTGTCACATCATCGTTCACGAGGCTTACGTTTAGCTCTCCAGCATCTAATTGTTTCTGAAAGCCAATCCAAGGCTGATATCCACGCACCGCAGCAATCGAGATGTTTTTCATATCTTCCATTGAGTCCCACTTGATAGGCCGTTCAATGTGAACAAAAAGCACATCGTCAATCACAACAATAGGGTCTGAAAACAGAAAAAACTCTCTTCTTTCTTCTTTGTCGCCCCAAACGCCAGTAGCGTCCCATTGATCCGCTAACTGGGCCAGCGAGTAGGCTCTTTTCCAAGGGAAAAATCCAAAGCTCACATCTATTCCCGCTTTTTCAGCGGCCAATCTTATGATATGAGTAGCGGCTCCCTGATGTTGGTATGCCTCTGAGTGGAATGGTCGCCATTCACCAGTTGCCACTTTTAACTGTGGGTTGGCTTGGCCAAATGCAAGTAGGCTAGTCAGCAATATACTCAGGGAAAAAATGATTTTGATGTTAGAAAGCAGATTCATACTCAGCTGCCAAACGTACCTGTCGTGTGTATGAAGTGTAGCAGTCAAATTTAATCGAGATGGAGCGAACATTAGGCTTCAGATATTGGGAACACAGCGTCAAAATGGGTGATTCCATCATCACGAAGATATTCAACATGCCCACCATGAGCTTCCATAATTTTTTTACAGATTGATAAACCTAAGCCGTGTTTGGATTCACCCCCTGTTGTTGGTGTGCTGAGTTTTGTAAAGGGTTGAAACAATCTGTCTTCATCTTTTTCGGCAATTCCAGGTCCTGAATCCCAAACCTCTACTCGAACACTTTCACCCACTTTGCGTGCTTTTATCCAAACTTTACTTCCAAGCGGTGAGTATTTAATGGCATTACTGATCAGATTATCAAACACCTGTATGCACAGCCCTCTATCCAGTACGACCATCATCACAGATTTTTCAGATTTTATTGTGCATTGGATAGACTTTCGTTCATATTCATCCGAGAAAAACATAAGCCGTTTTTCTAAAATATCAACCAAATTGAATGGATGAGGATCCAATTTCAATTGCCCGCTTTCAATGCTGGATATATCCAATAAAGACGTGAGCAATCCTTTCATGTTATCAATCTGAGTATCGATGATGCCCAGTACCTCTTGCTGCTTTTCTTCATCTAGTCGGCGACGATGCATCAACTGAGTTGCATTTTTTATGATATTAAGAGGATTTCTAAGATCATGCGCGGTCATTCCAATGAAACGATTTTTCTCAATATTTAATCGCTGCAGTTCAGCAATAGTTTCAATATTGTCGGCAATCTGCCCGAGACGAGAGTACAGTTCTTCTGGTTCAAACGGCTGGCTAATTAAATCCGTTGCGCCTGCCTTTAAAAATGCAGGGGCTACGCTGGTATTATTCGCATTCATAATACCGAGAATCTGTATGTGATCGTGATTATCTAAATGACGAATCGCAACAGAAAGCTGATCGCCCCGTGTATCTTCTAAATCATAATCGACCAGAACGATGTCATAATCATCAGGATTATGCTCAATTAATTCTAACGCTTCAGTACCGCTGATGGCGGTTTCTACATTCATGCGCTGTGTTTTCACTAACTCTGCAAGCGCTTCACCTGATGTTTTATCGTTTCTAACAATTAATACCGTTAATTCAGGGTTAAGCAGCAGCCGATGCACACTGCGACCCAGGTAATCCATATTGTAACGACCTTGCTTGAGAATATAATCAGCAACCCCTTGCTGGATAAAGCTCTGCCGAATGCGGTCGTCAAACTGAACCGTAAATACCACAACTGAAATATCCCAATGATGCGCAAGCTCAATGGCAGCCCCCGAAGGGGCATCAGGTAAATTCAAATCCACCACAGCAACATCAAACATTTCATGTTGCTCATCCAGTATCCGCTTTGCATCTTCATAGGTGTAACAAACGGTGACTTCAATCGGGATGCGGTACTCATGCAACTTTCGATTGATCAACTTACAAAAGGCTACTGAATCCTCAATGACAAGGACTTTATAATGCATGCAGCTGGCCTCGCTTGTTGTTTGTTCGCCTTGTTTACATTGCCTAAATAGGAGTTTGGCCGATGACTGTGGTTTGCTCACACCTATTTTTATGGTGAAACCACGCCAACATGCTAAATCCCGCCTTGGTTCTTTGTTCCCTCGCTGCTAACCAGTATAATCCCTCAGGCTTTAGTCGCTTTGTAACCCTTAATTGGGTTGATGACCCAAACGAAAGACCTAAGCCCTTAATAGAATAGCTTTGCCACGAGAGGCTTCATGCTGTACGACTTGGTGAGACCCTGGTTATTTAAACTGTCTGCTGAAACGGCCCACGAGCTAACCTTAGATGGCCTCAGCGCTGTCCAGCGCCTGGGACTTGGCCGCTTTATCGACAAGCCTATCCCATCTAATCCGGTCACGGCTTTTGGCTTAACCTTTGATAATCCTGTCGGATTAGCTGCTGGCCTTGATAAAAATGGGGATCATCTTGACGCATTGGGTCGTCTTGGGTTTGGATTTATTGAGATTGGCACTGTCACGCCGAGACCTCAGCCTGGAAACCCACAGCCACGCCTCTTTCGAGTCCCTGAATACCAGGGCATCATCAATCGCATGGGGTTTAACAACAAAGGCGTGGATTATCTGATTGAGCGAGTGCGCAGTGCTAGCTACAAAGGCATTTTAGGCATCAACATTGGCAAAAACGCAGATACGCCGTTAGAAGACGCCACCCGGGATTACCTTGTCTGTATGGAAAAGGTTTATCCCTACGCCCATTACATAACCGTCAACTTATCTTCCCCCAATACTCCTGGGCTGCGCAGTTTGCAATTTGGTGATGGCTTTAAGTCATTACTTATTGAATTAAAACGGAAACAAGCCGAGCTAAGTGCCCTTCAAGGTCAATATAAACCTGTTCTTATTAAGATTGCCCCTGATATGGAATCTGATGACCTTCGATGGATTGCTCGCACCTTGTTGGAGCATAAAATTGATGGCGTTATCGCCACCAATACAACGCTTGATCGTACGGCGTTAGGCGTTCACCCATTGAGGGATGAAGCGGGTGGCCTTAGTGGCGCACCGCTGACCCAAAAGGCCCAGTCTGTTACCGAAATCCTGGCGGCAGAAATTGGCAATGATATGCCTATCATCGGCGTTGGTGGTATTATGAACGGCGCTCATGCGGCTGAAAGGTACCAAGCAGGTGCTCACTTGGTCCAGATTTACAGTGGCTTGATCTATCGTGGCCCAGAACTGATCGCAGAGGTTGCAGACGCTTTGGTCAGTGCTCAAGCGATTGCGGATAAATAAGGCTTACGGAAGCGGCTGAAACCGGAACGAATTGGGAGGGAAAACCCCTCCCAAAATCGACATTGCAATGTCAGTAAATTCAAGTAGATAGTGGTAAAAAACAATTGATCGTTAATGAGTGTGAGAAAAAAATCCACACTCCGGCAGTAACCTTCAATACGGAAGTCGATGTACGCCAGCGACGCCCATGTAACCATCCCACTGGTCATAGCGACCGGCTCGCCACCCTGCTAGCCAAGAGTCCCGATGCCCTAGAGGGCAACTGTCTTTTGATTTACCTTTAACGCCAGCCATATAGCCTCGGTTATAGGCTCTTTGTTCCAGATCACGCTTTTGTCTCTTCATAGAAAGCCTCTTTGTCGTTCGATCACTGGTTCGGCAGCAAATTGCTCGCTACCGTACTTGAGTATGAGGGCTAAGCCCTCGGGCTGTTAACGATCCATTAGCGTTAACAGCAGGGTAATAGATACCCTTTGGTTATTAATTGATTTAAGTCACTGAAACCTTGACGCCACTTTATGTGAAGAGTTCCTTACTTTGGCGCAACCAGTGAAAATCTTTCTGAAAAAAAGGTTGTTATGCTTGATCGTTATCAATTTTTTGTCACCTGCCCAAAACACTTGGAAGGCACTCTAGAAGCGGAGCTGTCCGAGTTACTCAGTGACAACCCACCGGTGCTAAAAACCCATCAGCAAGGCATTGCTTTCGAGGGCATGCTCGAAATGGCCTACCAGATCATGATCTGGTCTCGCATCGCTAACCGAGTTTTGTTGAAGTTGAGCGAAGGCGAAGTGGCCACAGCGGATCAACTCTATCAATGGGTACAGCGCACAGAATGGCTTGACCACTTAAAGCCCTCGCAAGGACTTTACATACACTTTATGGGCAGTAACGCCGACATTCGACACTCACAATTTGGCGCTCAAAAGGTGAAAGATGCCATTGTGGATCAGATCCGCGGAAAGACTGGCTTCCGCCCTGAAATTCGATCGACCGACAGCTTCCACTTAAGTGTTCGCTTGCGCAAGAATCAAGCGGAACTCTTTATTGACTTGGTAGGAGGTAGCCTGCATCAACGGGGTTACCGTCAAGAACAAGGGCAGGCGCCCTTAAAAGAAAACTTGGCTGCGGCCATGCTACATAAATCCGAATGGCCCGAGATAGCTGCTTCTGGTGGAAGCTTGGTTGATCCCATGTGTGGCTCAGGCACTTTACTCATTGAAGGTGCATTAATGGCCGCGAATATTGCTCCAGGCTTGTTCAGACAAGATTGGAGCTGCAAGCACTGGCAACAGCATGATCACAAACTTTGGTTAAAACTGGTTGAATCTGCCCGCGTGGAACGCACCAAAGGCCTTGAACGGTTACCCAATCTGCAAGGCTGGGACATTAACCCCAAAGTGATCGCCAAAGCCAAGCAAAATGCACAGCGTGCAGGGTTGTCTGGTTGCATCCAATGGCAAGTCGGCTCATTTGAAAATAGCCAAGCATCGACTTCTACAGGCTTAATTGCCGTTAACCCTCCTTATGGTGAGCGCATGGAAAACCCAATTGCCCTGCGCGCCTTGTATCGTGATCTGGGCCAACACGTACGCGTCCAATTCCCAAATTGGTCTCTTGTCTTAATTACCAGCGACGTAGAACTTGGCTTTCAAACTGGTTTAAAAGCCAAACTGAGGCAGAAAGTGAAAAACGGCGCCCTGGACGCCGTGCTCCTTGGCTTCGCATTAGATGAACAACCAGAAAAAACGGCAAAAAAACTGTCTCAAGGGGCAGATATGCTGGCAAATCGACTTCGAAAAAATCAAAAGAAATTATCGAAGTGGTTAAAGCAATCGGAAACCAATGCTTACCGCTTGTACGACTCCGATATGCCTGAATATGCCGTTGCGATTGATTGTTATGCCGATCATGTTCATATTCAAGAGTATGCCCCACCCAAAAGCATTGACCCTAAACAAGCTCAGAAACGTTTAGGAGAAGTCTTTGATGCGGTCATAGAGGTTATGCAGATCCCTGCGGATCACATTGCAGTCAAGCAGCGCAAGCGCCAAAAGGGCACACAACAATACGAAAAACAGGATCAGCGCAATGAGTGGCTTGAAGTCCAAGAAGGCGCTGCGCGTTATCGAGTTAATTTATTTGATTACTTGGATACGGGTTTATTCTTGGACCATCGACCCTTGCGACAAGAGGTTTTTAATCGATCAAAAGATAAGCGTGTTTTGAATTTATTTGCTTATACCGGTGCAATTACGGTGCAGGCTGCTTTAGGAGGTTCCAAACATCTTACTCAAGTCGATTTATCCAAGACCTATACGCAGTGGGCCAAAGAAAATCTTAACCTAAACCATATTGCCGCTGATCGCTATCGTCTCATCACTGCCGATTGCACTGAATGGTTGAAGAAGTGTGAGAAAACGTATGACTTGATTGTCATGGACCCACCAAGTTTTTCAAATTCAAAAAAGATGGAAAGCACCTTGGACATTCAACGAGATCATGTTGTGTTGATTCAGGAAGCCATGCGTTGTTTAGCCTCGGAAGGGTTGCTTATGTTTTCAAACAACTTACGCTCTTTCCAGCTGGCAACTGAAATAATTGAACACTACCGAGTTGAAAATAAAACCCAGTCAAGCATTCCTAAAGATTTTGAGCGAAATCAGAAGATACACCAGTGCTGGTATATTCAACATAAATAAATAATTCTTTTTTGTGCCGACCATAATGCACGCTTCTTAACCAGCCAGGAGCGTGCTTTACTCTCCTAGAGGGAAATATCTTTTAGGAGATTACATTGCCTAACATTAATAAGCATCAATTAAATGTTGTCTACGATAATGTTGTGATCAGTGACTTTTTGCACGAAGACGCCGCATGACATTAGAGTACTTTATAATTAAAAAAACCCTTTAAAATAAGCTATTTCTACTAATTTGCTGTGACATCCTGGGTTATACTAATACACCTTAAGACGGGCTAAATGTGTACAAAATTGTGTACAGATTTTTGGTTTGTACATAATGATAGTGGGGTGTTGTATGGCTTTAACAAATACGTGGCTTAAAAGTAATCACAATAAGGAAAGATCAAAAACTGAGGTCATAAATGATCGTGATGGCTTGGGGGTTCGAATTTCTCCAAAGGGTAAGATCGTTTTTCAGATGCGGTATTATCATCACAAAGCCGCTAAGCGACTTGATCTTGGTAGTTACCCATCAATGAGTTTAAAAGAAGCCCGTGAGATTCACTTCAGATTGCGTAATGAGCAAGAACGCTTAAATATTGATCCCAAGATTTTACTTCGCCAAGATTGCAATAAGTCCGAAAGAGATGAGAATAACAGGGAACTTAAGCACGTATTTGATCAATGGTATAAGACTCGAAAAAGTGATGTGACCCCAGGTGTGTATGCGGCCCAATATCGAACCCTAGAAAAGTATGTGTATACTCGCTTTAGTGGAAAAGATTTAAATTCTATTACTCTACAGGATTGGTTAGAACTTTTATCTCCATTGTCTCGTGATAAAGCAATCATGGCCGGCATCTTATGTTCAAACATCCAGCGAGCTTATGAGTGGGCAATTAAGTTTGAATTGGCTGAGAAGAACCCGCTTGCGAGAATTACTAAGCGTGACTTGGGTATTAGGCCCAAAGCAAAATCCCGTTATTTAAGCGACGATGAAATTAGAAAAATTGTTAAGGCATTGTCAGTTAAACACTTTAAACATGAATGCATGTTTAAGTTATCGTTATTTTATGGGTGTAGACTAGGTGAGTTGCGATTTAGTAAGAAAGAACATTTTGATATGTCTGGTGGGATTTGGCGAGTTCCTGCAGAAAACCATAAAACAGGGAAGAAAACTCAAAAAGATATTGTGCGTCCTATTATTAAGGGGTTAACTCCTTTATTAGAGCACGTATCCCTATTAAGTGGGTGTAGTGATCTTATGTTCCCAAAGCTAAAAGATGACAATGTTCCATATTCTTCCCCTACTTTTTCAAGAGCAAATGTAAAAATCGATAAGATAGTTCATAGTGTCACTGGCGAGGTTATGGAAGACTGGACGATGCATGATCTACGTCGTACTGCTAGAAGTAACTTCTCCAAGTATACCGAACCGCACGTTGCTGAGATCATGCTAGGCCATAAGCTCCCAGGTGTTTGGCA
>CANMOZ010000030.1 GCA_947499545.1 uncultured Saccharospirillaceae bacterium | reverse complement strand
TACCTGCTTCTGGTGTACCTGCTTCTGGTGTACCTGCTTCTGGTGTACCTGCTTCTGGTGTACCTGCTTCTGGTGTAGTCTCTTCCTTAGGCTTAGTCTCTTCCTTAGGCTTAGAGTCTTTTGCTTTCGGGTCTTTAATCAAGAAAGTATAAGTTTCTGCTCTAGGCTGGAACGCAGTTGCAAGCTCAACTCTCTTGCCTTCTTCTTGAGCAAATGCTTTATCAGCTGTCTCATCAACAAGGTGCAGCTCTCTTACCAATCCGGTGTAAGTTGCAGCTTCAACAAATTTGAATTCAAAAGAATAATCGAAATCAGATGTTGCTCCAATGAAAGTATTTTCCTGCTTACCCTTTCCACCCGTTTCAGGTTTTTTAAATATATCAGTTACGTTCTTTACGTAAAACAGTTTAAAGGTTTTTTTGTTCGCAAGAAGAAGCTTAGCCAACTTCTCATTCTCGCCTGCTTTAGCAGCTTTAAGAATGGAGCTTTCAACTTTTTCACCTAGCTTAAGAGTCTCAAGTTTCTTTGCTAGATCTTTCTCGTCAGCTTTCGCTAGATGGATAAGCCCATTAGCCAAACCTTTAGCATTTTCTTCTTCATTCAGCGTGAACTTAGCTTTCCAGCCTTTTTTGGTTTCGATAACCAAATTGTCTTTAGTACTATTCTTGTTTAAACAAGCGCTTTTACTAAGTGTTGTATTCTCACCCAACAGCTTCTCTTGAGCATCCTTTTCCATACAAGTATCGCTCTTGTATACTTGGGCTTTACTGCTAGATGACTTCTTATCACCACAGCCGGCCAAGGCAATCGCTGAAGCAAGAACTACTACGGATGTTTTTAAAACGTTCATGTTTGATCCAATTCAATGCATTGATAGAATGTATGAGGGATGGATGAATACCCACCCAGGCGAACATTTAACACGTCAAGGCAGCTTTAGGCTACAACCTTATTCACATTTTTTCACAAAAAGTTTCTTTATTGTTACATTCCTAAAAAAGAACGACGATTTCTTAAATGAAGTTAAGAGGTTTCTGGTTTTCAGTGTACTCTGATACTTACCCTGCTATTGAGAGCTCATTGAATTCAGAAAGTTTCGACGTTCGATATAAGTAAGCCTCTGCATCATAACCAATAACACATTTACTTTGAGCACTGTAGTGGATAATGCTAGGGACCATTTAGGCTCTCATTAAGCAACGATGCGTGTATGCGCTTACTTACATTGTGAGCGCTCAGGCAGCAGCATTCCCCATCCACTCAGGGAGCCTTCCTCAGGAGCACAACAGGAGCATGGTTCACATGTAACATCAATTCCAAGCGCTAGAGATGCTCTGGCTTCAATGTTAAACATGCGGCCTAACTTTCACACCGACCAAAATCGCTTTACCTCCACATTCACCCTAACCTGCAAGTTTTTAGGTGAAATGCGAAACCATCTTCAAGTCCATTGGGGTTTCATGTGCCGCCAAACGTTCAATTACCATTGAATCAGCTTTTCAGAAGCATTTTCTACATGAACGGACTTAGACGTTCACTTCGAAATTAAAATTTCAAGTTGCTCGTGGTTTGGGTACGTGCATTCCCCCTTTTCGACGCTGGGCCGACCAACAGCTAGCTGCTTATACTGCATCCTTACCACAAGATCTTAATGACCAGTCAAGTATTCACTATCATATTAAAAGATCCATCTCTGATCGAAAATTTCAACAAATCAAATACCATGCTGAATTTTTAGAACTCGAAAAAAGCATTGAAGCCTCTTTAGAATCAGAAGATGAAGCTTTGTTAAGGCAAAAAAATACGCGAAGGCACATTCTATTATCGATGCACAAGCACCTGCTCTCGTTGATGAAATTTTGAATGCATCAAAGTGTTTTCGAATTTAACACCATCTGATTCAAAAAGCAGAAGCCGGTGATTCTGATGCGATATATATTAGTGGCTATATCTGAAACCGTTATTCGTGCATAAATTCATAAAACAGGATTTGGTTTTCCTCATAAACAATTGAAATTAGAAGCAAGATTGATTCTAGATCGACTAAATGATCCAACTGGTTGGTTAAGTAATCGTTTTAAATGATTCAACGACGCCATTCAGCGAAGTCATAGCTCAGCTAGAGAAATTCTGAGCGCTTTAAGAGATCTTTCAGTCGCTGTTGAATTAAGCAGTAGGATTAATGGAAAGCATTCCGATACACCTAAAGCACGTTTAACCCACTTAACCAATCAATTTAGAGATTTGATATTCTTTCACGAAATGAAAGGCAATAGTGACCTCTCACCCAAAAAATGGATGAGTGCTTTTACTAAGCATCCAGTTATCATCCAATGTTGGCAACTCACCTTTGTTTTTAGATGAAGTAAAAGAACGGATTAAAGAACAGTTAGGTTTACTAGCAAGCGAAAAAGCCGTCAGCAGTGCTGAGCGTGATAAAGTATTAATTGAAAGCCTGTTAACTGCGTTTGCAGAACGAGCTGAACCCGGTATTGAACAAAATTCGGTTTATCACTAGATGAACGATACCAGCATGCCTATAACTCTGTAAACAATACAGCAGATTTTGTTCGGAATGACTTTTGGCAAGCACTGAATGAACAAGTTAGAAAAGAAACCAATATTTCTTTTGAAACATTAAAGTCATCTTAATTGAATGAGCGAGCACATCCATAAGTTCATGTCATGAACATCAAAATCATTCGGATAACTATGCAGAAAACCCGATACAAGCTATCTTAAATCATTCAAAGACGTCATTCTGCATTCTGATTAAGTGTAGTAGTTCCGATCTAATCTGACATTAACGGCTCTTGAATGAAGAGCGGGTTGCCGGTTTGATAAAGGTGTTCACACTCAACCAAACCAAAAGGCAACCCATATGCTGAATACTACCAACCCCATCATTAAACATAAAGCCGGCTTGCTGAATTTAGCCGAAGAATTAGGCAATGTGTCCAAGGCCTGCAAGATCATGGGCATTTCTCGAGATACCTTTTATCGCTATCAAGAACTGGTCAATCAAGGTGGGGTTGAGGCACTGATTAATCAGTCGCGCCGAGTACCTAATCTTAAAAATAGAGTGGACCCTGATATTGAAACTCAGGTCGTCGAATATGCGATTGAGCAGCCTGCCCATGGTCAAATTAGAGCCAGTAATGAGCTGCGCAAACAGGGCGTGTTCGTATCTCCGAGTGGCGTCCGATCTATTTGGGTGCGGCATGACCTAGAAAACTTCAAAAAGCGCTTAAAAGCCTTAGAGGAGAAAGTAGCAAAGGAAGGCCTGATTCTAACGTAAGCCCAGGTAATTGCATTAGAGCGTAAGCAGGAAGATGATATAAGCAGCGGTGAAATTGAGACTGCTCATCCAGGGTATTTGGGGTCACAAGATACGTTTTATGTCGGGACACTCAAAGGCGTAGGGCGAATTTATCAGCAAACCTTTGTTGATACTTACTCGAAAGTGGCTTTTGCCAAACTGTACAAAACGAAAACACCGATTACAGCGGCGGATATCCTGAATGATCAGGTGATACCTTTCTTTGTCGAGCAAGCCTTGCCGTTGCTGCGTATTTTAACCGATCGAGGTACAGAACACTGCGGGCGTCCAGAGCAGCATGATTATCAGTTATACTTAGCAATTAATGATATTGATCATACGAAGACTAAAGCAAAATCCCCGCAAACCAATGGTATCTGTGAGCGTTTTCACAAGACGCTACTGCAAGAGTTTTATCAAGTCACTTTCCGGAAAAAGCTATACGAGTCATTGGAAGCTTTACAGCAAGATCTGGACGAATGGATGTTTTACTACAACACTGAACGAAGTCATCAAGGCAAGATGTGTTGTGGCAGGACGCCAATGGACACATTAAAAGACGGAAAGCGTCTCTGGGATGAAAAGAATTTAAACGCAAATTAATCTGACAGAAGCACCTTAAAAATGGGCAACTGTCAGATCGGGTTTGAACTAATACAGATTAAGGGTACCCCTTCCATTGTTAAAGCACCAACTTGACTAATTCGTTCGTTACAATCCTATGCGCTTAGCGTGAATTTTACACTGGATACGCCTAAAACGTATTTTAGGAACTTGTATTGGATCATTTCAACAATATGAACCGGCTTCATTACCTATAATTGATGAGTTGCTCTCATTTTAACAATTAGGATAAAACCCTTAAATAGACATCATTTCGATTTTAGATTTCAATCAATTTACGTTCTTCAAGCCACTTGAAGGTCAATTTTTCTTCTTTTGCAATCTCAAATGGAACCATATAATCATTCCCATTTAGGTGGAAATAAATAGCGGGTTTTAAATTTTCATTACCCTCTACTGAAAAATGAATGGCATCCCCTAAACGCTCGTAACGCTTATAATTAAATTGATCTTCAAGTAATTCTCCTTCTTCAGGAACAGAGATGATTTCCCACACACCTTTCCCACTCCGATTTTTTTGTTCTACCAATACAGCCACCATCATCAAATACTCCATTTTTCATTTATTTGTAACATATATTTGTCATAGCCAAACTTTAGCATTTTGCTTATAAACAAGAGATAATGGGCAGGATATAACTAAATTTTTACCCGCAATGTCTATTTGCACCTTAAACATACTCTTCCCTTTAAATTGGAGAAGACATGGATATATGATTTGTGCAAGAGGGTTGCAATGCTTCGAACGAGAATGAGAATGACGCTGTTTTCCACATGGTTTGGGTTGTTTAGAGGCACCCTTTTGAATTTGCTGTCCATAAGCAATTTTGTTCCCACGTTTTGCCGTATAGGTTTAAATACCAAAAGAGATGCTAGTTTATTTGAGTAAGATAGCACTCACTTTTATTAACCAATCCTTTTTGCCTCTCAATTAAGAAAACTCCACAATTTTTTGCGGTTGATTTGTTTACTTGTTAACCAAAAAAGTTACAATGCGCCACTCGGCACTATTAATCCATATAGCTTAGTTGGTATTTACATATATGAATAAATCGTTTTTGATTGGTACATTCGCTACTTTGCTTTTAGGCCTAACTGCATGCGGAGGAAGCTCCTCAGATTCAAAAGGCCGCTCGCTTAAGGATAAACCTTATGGCTGCATTGAGCCTAAGGACTATGAAAAACATGGTATTAAACTCACTGGCGTTACTTTAGAAAATGGCTGTGTGAGCAAAAGAAGTACCGCAGATCAACTCGTTTATGAGTTAAAAGCTGGTCAATGGATGTCAATCAATGTAGATCAGTCTGTTCAAGATAAAGCATTTGCGCAGCACCTTATCAGTACGCCTGATTCTACAATTAAGTATATTAATTCATCCAAGCTCACACCAGCTCAAAAAGATTCTTACCTACTTGCAATTAACAATAAAAACGTCGATAAAATTGTAGAGCTTGTGAAGCGTTTCAAACAAGAATTTCCTGCCATGATCGAACACTCAGTTAGAGGAAACGATGTTTCTGTTAAATATGAAACTTCAAAACCTGACTTCAGTTACAAAGTGAAGTTCGATCACCCTCAGTTGGTGAACACCCCTACTAATTATAACTCCCAAAGCGCTCCTAAGTATGTTTTTCTCAATTCTAAAACAGATAAGGAATTTTTTGGGGACACGAATGGAGAATCAAAGGGAGAAAGAGCTCGATTGACATTTACTAACGGCATCAACCCAAATGCACGCTATAGCGGTGTGAATGACTTGGGAATAATGAACTACAAAAATGCAACAAAGTTTCATATAGTTGAGTAAATAACTATTTACGAAAAGCGGCTTAACGCCGCTTTTTTTATCTTCTCTGCCTGATAATTTTCAGTTCAAAATTACCCTTTCTCTTTTCGATGAATGCTGACTTGCCTGACAAGGCCTTATCACGACCTTACAGTCCACAAAGTAATGTCTGGTCTAGTAGTTTTCCTAAGAAGCGTATACATTAGTCTTTTAAATATCTTTCTTGCTCTCTCAATTTTCTAACGCTAAGACATCCACATGGCATGCTGGAAAGCACACACATACACCCAATGATTACTGATGCCATCAGGCAGAATATTGAAGCTTACAAGTCCCGCTCAGATACCTTTTCGCTGATAGGATTTTGAATGAATAAAAGTAGAACAACATCGAAGCCATCTTTCATGTAACAATAAATGATTTCAGGTATAAATAGTATCATACCTAACAGCACCCCAGATAATAGACTATGCTTGATATCATTTTCATTTCCAAGATATCCAGGCACATTAATTAGATGCTTATTTAACATTGCCGAAAAAGATAGCCTGATGCCAGAACACTATAAAATTAAAGGCGTCTTCTCAATGCTCGCCTGGTAAAAATACATCCATGAATATCTTTTTTAAAACCTTCCCTATAAAAAGACTTTAGCTTCACATTCATTTCAATATTTACAGACAACCTATAAATGGGTGGACACTTAGCCTTCTCATTCACCTGAGCGGTCACTTTCGATGCCTCCGGCAAGCCAAAGTCACTCAACAGTGCTTGCGGTTTTTTTATTCCAGCATTCTTATCTGATTAAAATCGATGAGTCTTTAAATTTTAAGCAATTGATTTCATTTGTTTTCGATGTGAGCGTCCCATTTTTATTCACATAATGTAAAAATATGTGCCCTATAGTGTTGTATTTTTGTCACAGTTTTAAGCGAGAATGCATAACTGCCTTGAACTCTAATGGGGTTTCCTGTGTCATCGAACGTTCAATTACCAACTAGCATATCTGTACAGAAGCACTCACTTCTAGATCAGGCTCAAAACTTCGCATCTAAATTAAAGTTTCGTGTAGCGCGTGGTTTAGGCACCTGTATTCCTCCTTTTCGTCGCTGGGCTGATCAGCAACAGGCCGCTCAAGCTGCGCGTATACAGCATTTAAATGATCAGGTCTTAACGCATTACGGTCAGTCGATTCATGATCAAATGAATGCTACCTTTGCACATCAAATAAAAAAGCCCATTACAGAGAGGAAGTTCCAACAAATTGCCAGCCATGCTGAATTTTTAGCGATTGAAAAAAGTGTTGAAGCCTCTTTGCAATCTGAAGATACTGCTTTTGCGGTTCAGCAGCACTACGCTAAAGCAGGCTCCATTATTGATGCTCAAACACCGGTTCTCGTAAAAGAAATCATAACAGCCTCAAAGTGTTTCCGAATTCGCTCTGATCTGATTCAAAAAGCAGAAGCAGGCGACTCTAATGCTCTACAAGTGTTAACCGCTTTATCAGAAG
Source organism: uncultured Saccharospirillaceae bacterium (assembly GCA_947499545.1). Taxonomy (GTDB): domain Bacteria; phylum Pseudomonadota; class Gammaproteobacteria; order Pseudomonadales; family Oceanobacteraceae; genus CANMOZ01. Next base: position 20,461 of record CANMOZ010000030.1, on the reverse strand, counting down.
CCGTGATCCGTGAAGAGATCCATAAAAGTGGGTTTGGCTTTCCTCATCAACAATTAAAGTTTGAAGCACGATTGATGTTGGATCGTTTAAATGACCCTGCAGGCTGGGCTAGAAATCGATTTAAGCGCTTTAATGAAGTCATCCAACGTAAGAGCAGCACCCCCAGCGAAGTGTTAACTGCCCTTAGAGAACTGTCCACCGCCTTTGAACTTAAGCATCTGGTAAAAGGCAAACGCTTTGAAGCGCCTCAAGATCGGCTTGAATTTTTAACGAGCCAATTTAGAGATCTGCTGTTCATTGATGAGATGAAAGTCAAAAGCGACATTGATCCTAAGAAATGGTTGAACACCTTAACCAAGCATCCAGTGATCATTCAATGCTGGCAGCTGGGCTGTTCATCTGATTTTCTCGGCGAAGTTCAAGAAAGAATTCATGAACAAGTTGGTCTTGCGGCAAGCGAAAAAGCCGTTGTCAGTGTCAGTCGCGATAAAGTTTTACTTGAAAGCCTGTTAAACGTTATGGCTGAGCGAGCGGAACCCGGCATTGAAAGAAACACCGCCTACCACTGGATGGATGTGACCAGCATGCCGATCAACATGGCATATGATGATGGAAACAGTGCTGCTGATTTTGTAAGAGCCGACTTCTGGAAAGCCATGAATGATCAGGTCAGTAAAGAAACCAGCCTTTCCTTCGAGAGTTTAAGGTCAGCTACGACGAATGAACGAGCACAAGTGCTCATTCGTATGTGACCGGCTAAGACTAGCTGGTTGGGTAGGTGTGTAAGATATTAGATGCAGATAATTAAGCCATATCTGACTCGGAGTCTCCCCCCAGACAGCTCTGAGTGGCGCCTTAAGGATGAGGCGAAATATCCTCTCCATAAAACTAACAACTGAACTCCTACGCCAGAGGATCTGGCGTTTTTTGGCTCCGATGCAAATAATCTACGGGGCCTCATAATCCGCTGGTTGCTGGCCATTAAAAGCCAAATTGATGTTCAACGAGACGCACTTCTCCTGCAATGCCCTTACCATAAAACCAAATATCCATCTTGCCTTTGCGAAACATCCGCATCACTTCGAACCCTTTGATCGTGGCATAAGCCATCTTTTTGGTTCAAAACCCGCGTACCGGCTTGATCAAACGCTTAGTTTGCCATGATCCGATTCAATCCGGTCATTGAGAGATAAAAGTCAATGGTCTTGCCTATTTCCGTGATGGTCCGGCAGAGATGCATCCACCGACCTTTTACCTTGATGTACGTTTCATCAACCTGCCAACTGTAACTCCAACTGGGTTTCCAGTACTACCGCAGGCTACGTTCCATCTCGAGTGCATACTTCTGCGCGCACCGATAAACCCTGGTGTGAGTGACTTGAATGACACGTTCTTCAGCAACTTGGCCAGTTCACAGGATACACATAGCCGCCCAGAGAATGATAGGGCCTGTAGAGTGCTGCCATTTGAAGTCGGACATGAATACTGCTCAATGCATTTTTCTGGTAGTCTGCCTGAGTGGCGATTTTTTGCAACGGAAGTCCCCATCCTCATAGCGCCCAAAAGTTCCCTTACACGAATAGACAGTATATGCCAGCATATGGATAATTTGCTGACTTAGTTAGTAATTTATCAACGAGCCAAAATGTTCTGTGTACGGGGTCGGTCAAGTTATGAATATTATTCAAACATCTGCAGTTATACTGATCTCCGCCATTGCGTTACCTGGCTATAGCAGTTCAACAGAGCATCTTGATAACAAACTTGCTACTTACAACAGCAAGTCCTGTATGACTCAAGATGAAATCAAGCGTTCAGGTATTGATCTTACTGGTATTCAGCTAATCAATAGCTGTCTAAATGAAAGGAGCAAGAAAGGACATATTGTTCTTGAAGCCCCTGTAAATGAGTTTTTCGAATTTAGGATAAACCCTAGAGAACAAGAAAAGCAGATGGCTAGAGTCTACTTTAATCGTAAATCAAGCATTAAAAAACGCTTTTCAAACAATCCCTACCTTTCTGGAACTGTTAAACAGAAATGTATAAATGCCTTTGATCAAGAATACTTGCCAGAAGCTATAGAGTGCGTAAAACTCAATGGGTTTATCGAAACTCTCCGCATAGAGCATAGAGCCAACCAGCAAGCAGTTTTTTTACCTAATGACAGCCTGGATTTTAGTCTTAAGGGAAAGATCAAGAAAACAGGTAGCTTTGATGGAATTGAAAGGCTTGCTTATTTAAAAAATGAAAAAGCAGACAAGCATTTAATGAACAGAGCAAGTAAGCGTGGTCAGAATGAGTATGATGCAAGAAAAGAGTTAATTTCAGCTTTCAATCCCAGGGGTAATGAAGAGATGAGCTTCATTATCAAAGAAAGAACAAAGGTAAGCGATCAATATCGGACAGGCTATTCACATTCTCTCGGAACCCCTGCTATCTTGGGAAATCACACCATAAACAGAAACCTGATTGAGATTGACCGATTACGAGGAAATTGAATATGTTTATGCCAATATATCCTAATTTGGTTGACGGCATCTGGGATAAGCTCTTACAAAGTTTTGTATCACAGAAATACTGTATAATTACTCTTGATGGCCAGAAATGTGATGTAATTCAGTGTCAAAATCTGAATCATGAGGAAGCAGAGGTTTTGCTATCAAAACTCAAATCTAGAAAGTATGTAAGGATTGGTAGCTCCCGAATGATTCCTATTCCAGTACATTTCTCTGTAGATATTGCCGGTCACGGTGGTCGATTAATGGACCTTATTTCATCTTCATTGGATGAGGTTCATTTAAAAAAAGACGTGTCACTGATTTGCCAACTTTCATTTTTTGAAAACAAGCAGCTAGAAACATTAGTCATACCTTTCGCCATAGCTGGTCTTGAAGACCCTGTCTTGGGATTTGAAGTAAATAATAGTATCGAAGAGACAGTGGTTTATAGAAAATAGGTCGCTCTTTTTTGAGGGCATGCTTACTTGTGCTGAATTGTTTTAAATAGATATAGCGATAATTGGGAAATCGAGCAATATTTTAGAATCCATTTCCTTCTAAAACCACTCTAACTCCTTCCTCTAACATTGTTTTCACAACCTCATTAAATTCACTTTCATCCTCAAAGATCACTCCCTGCCTAGTAGCGGTGTTAAAAACAAAGTAATCAGGAATTTCGTTCTCATCACCTGCATTTATATGCAACAAGGCCCAGCCAGGCTCCGACCCGTCCCATAAATATTTAAACTTATGTATATCAGCGTTCATTTGTTCGTAAACGATCAATCTCAATTAGGGCTGCTGTTTATAGTGTGACTTCCCAAGGTAACAGGGGTTGGAAATCATCCAAGAAGATGAGAATAGCCTGTTCGAAACTGAATGAGATGCATCCCAGTAAAGGGATGCTAGGCAACCATTTAAGCGGATGCAGGCAATAACAGATAAGTATTTCGATCAAAAATCCTGGTATATATGGGTAATTCTTTCAGATTGAGTAACATTGCAACCAGGTTGGCCTTTTATCTTAATGTCCGTATCGGAAGCTGCAGCGGTTAACAGCATTGAAAACCAGGCTTGAGTAACAGCATCCTTTACATCAAAATACCAGTAGGTGTCATTGTTTTTACAGGGGTCTCCCTTTAATCGAAAAAATATTCTTTGATTTTCATTGATAGCCTTTGGGTATATACGTTTGACTTTACCTGTAATGTATCCATTACGCTGGTGGTCTGTAACAGCAGCCGTTGCAATACCGGTACAGAATAAAGACAGAATACAAAACATAGTTAATAGCGGTTTGAGTGTCATGGTGTTATTTAAACTTCAGTAAATGGTAGATAAAGTTACTTTAAAAAAGTATATAGAGTAATCAGCCTATACTACTGTCAATGCTATTAGCGATAGCTTGTACATTGAAAGATAAGCAGTAAACTTCATATTACTCACTTGGTTTCCTCTGCGACTGTATTTTAAGTAAAAAATACAGGTAAGCATCTATCAGGATGTAAGAATCACTACATTGGCTTTATAATGGATTTTCCATCATTATCACATGTATAATTCAACATTATTTTTCCTGAACCCATCATCGCTGCAGTTAACACTGAGAAATGGGCATCAAAATCCATACTATCAGAGCTCTGATTTAATAGATAGACATTCTTATACTCCTATGTACACTTATGTGGCTTTTCCAAAAAAACATCTGCCCACCCCGAGCAAATACTGATTTGATTAACGCGTACAAAATTTTCATTATTGAAAGCACTGGCTAATGCATTAACTGACACCATTGCAAGGATTCAAAAAGTAGGCAAAAGGAGTTCTTTCATAGAGAGCTTTTTATCTAATTTAAATCAAAAAATATCAGCATCTAAAATGGATATGTATTTCAAAGCATATATTGAAATTAAATGATCTTAAGCTCTATGTGATAGCTGGGATGAAATCTTACTCTACCTGCATAAATTGTCGCAAACATTAACTGCATAATTACTTCAGCTAGACCAAAAGCATTGAATAATGCTGAATATAATACATCTGAATCATTCTCAACCAGAGCAGAATATCCTTAAAAAAGCCTTTGTTGGATTTTCTGCACGCTGGTTCGTTTCGTCAAAAATTAATCTATCTTACAGGCTATATAATTGATAATGGATCAATCAGCTAGTTTGGCCTAACGCGCACGCCAGTGATAACGGTTTTGCCACCATTATTACTATCGCAAATGTACTGTATGTTAACCTTGCCACCAGACATCATTGCTGCCGTTAAAATTGTATAGTACTCATCATGATTTTTAAGCTCATCGCTTTTTAGCAGCAGGTAAACCCGTCTATGCTTCCAGGAAGTACATTGGCTTTCAATATCAAGCAGGATATCGGTATATGTAGGCCATGTTTTAATCTCAGTTATTGTACGGTAACCAGTGTTCTTCTTTTCATCGGCTATTGCTGATTGACAGAATAAAGTTATCAAGCAAGCGAGGCAGGCAAATAGCTTTTGTGTTGATTTCAGGTGTTTAATTAGATAAATCATGAAATGTATAATTTTAGTCTTATGGATTTATTAATATGCTAACAATAAAATTAAATTGGTTCAATTGATTTAGATTGCAAATAGAATATCTGTAATGAATTTAATTGCTTTATAATATATTCCCTATTGGATATAGTCCCTTCTAAATTTACATGCCAATCATATTGATTACCTGCCTATGAAAATCAAGGGCTCCGTTGCAAAAAATCTACGGTGCCTCATAATCTGCTGATTACCAATCGTTATAGCCCAAGTTGACGCTCCACTAAACGCACTTCTCCTATAATGCCCTGACCGTAACACCAAAGATTCATCTGGCCTTTGCGAAACATTCGCATCACTTCGAACCCTTGATCGTGGCATAAGCCATCTTTTTGGATTGGAATCCACAGACCGGTTTAATCAAGCGTTTGAGCTTGCCATGATCCGACCCTATCCGATTGTTCAGATACTTCACCTGGCGATGCTCAACATCTTCGGCATACAAACCTTCTTCTTTCAAACCATGAATAACCGGATCGTAGGATTGACCATCTCAAGATTGAACGGCGATCATAGGATTTGACACTGCGATGGGCTTTGCTTAGAAAACGCTTAGTGGCCTTCTGATTCCCGGTGGCTGCGAGGTAAATATCGACGGTTTTGCCTGTTTTGGTGATGGCCCGGTAAAGGTACATCCATCGTCCTTTCACTTTGATGTAGGTCTCATCTATTTGCCAGATGGAACTCCAACTCAGTTTCCAATACCAACGGAGACGACGTTCCATTTCCGGCGCGTACTTTTGAACCCAGCGGTAAAGGGTCGTGTTATCGACCTGAGTGCTTCGTTCATTCAGCATCTCGGCCAACTCCCAATAGCTGATGTCATACTGACCTGCTCCCCTCTTTCTAGACCAGCCCAAACTGAGTAGTGTTCTCACTCATAAAAGGATGAAGAATATTAAAAAAAAAGATTCACGGAAGAGCAAATCATTGCCATTTTAAGAGAGGCTGAATCAGGGCTGTCAGCAAAAGAAGTCTGCCGACGCTATGGCGTCAGATGCCACCCTCTATACCTGGCGGAATAAATACGGCTGACTAGAAGTCATCTGAATCCCAGACCCAAGAGCACTGTAAGTTATTGATTTCTGGCATTGTGTTGGTATGATAGAAAAAGCCCCAGGATTCACTAAAGCCTTGTTTTTAAAGCATTTTGCTGCGCCTACAGGCGGAATCAAACCACCGACACGAGGATTTTTCAGTTTTATCAGAATTCCTCAATGCCCCCCCACTACACATCATTAAATCTCTAACCCCCCACTATATCCTCATGGCGCTCGTCTAATGTAGCGCCAAGCAAGGCCATATCAACCTAGACAAATTGCGCTTACATATGGATAATCTCACATCCGACTGGTGACTAATCAGTCAGTTTAAGTATTCAATGCATAGAATCGAGTAAAATATGAACACTTTTAAGGTATCTGCTGTTGCATTAGCCACAACCATCGCACTAGTCGGTTGCGGCGGCTCTAAAAAAAGCTCTTCTGATGACAAGCCTAAGGTTTATACAAGTGAAACTTGTATGGATCAAACAGACATAATAAATGCTGAAATAGATCTCAGTGGAGTAACCTTGGTTAGCACTTGCCTAAACAAGGAAAGTAAAAAAGATCATTTGATTTTAGAAACGAACAAAGACTGGAAAGCGAGCTTAAAGCTTTCTGACGAAGTTAACGCTTCAGGAATGGCTAAAGGTTTAATCGCATCCTACAAGCTACTTCCAATTAAAGCTGAAGAATTTGTAAATTCCACCTTCGCTGATTCTGACACTAAGCAGAGAGTTATAGATTTACTAAAGAAAGGTGACAGAAAGGAATTGACTAAAGTTATCTTAAAAGATAAGAAAGCTCTTAAAGTATTTTTCGTAGACAACTCAGCTACAGACGGTAAGTTTATAAACGAGTCATCAAGAATGGATTATTCCTTGAACTTCTCGTTTTCTAAACCAGGAAAGCATTCTTCTTTAGTTAGAAAGTTGCATATCGTTGATAAAAAAGAAGATCGTAGTATTAAAAATGAAGCAACTCGTATCCTCATGGCTACATTGTATCAACCAAGAAATGAAAATTATTCTTTCTTGATTATGGATCCAACAGCAGAAAAGAAAGACGACAAGCAACCTGAAAAGAAAGACGACAAGCAACCTGAAAAGAAAGACGACAAGCAGCCAGGAAAGAAGGACGGAAAATAAGCACTGAAGTGCGTTCTTGATCCTTGAAAAGCGGCCTAGCGCCGCTTTTTTATTGCCTTCACTACTCTGCTTTTCTTAAGCTGGCCATTGCCCTTTCTGCCTTTACTTCTCATCGATAAATACCTCCGTTGCGAGTTTACAAGCGTGCATGCAAGCGGCTATGGTTTGAGCTGGGGGCATATGTGCAACAACTCCTAATAGGATTGTGCAGCCCACCGCAAAGCCTGCTGCCATTTTCTTTCGGTTAAATTCTATTTTCATGGCGTCCTTATCCAATCATGTTTAAGCCCCGATCGATTAAATCGTCTGAGTAGGGCTGTAGTCCGTTTTCGTGTTTAATGATGGCTTTCACAAGCTCGGGCAATCGTTTTTCTACGCTAATAGGCCAGTGTGAGAACACGCTTAACTCGTCGCAGACTTCATCGATATAAGCGTCTGTATTATTCTCATTAGTTGGCGCGTAGCGGCTGATTATTCCGTTCACGGTGCTAATGCCGTGTATTTTTTCGTAGTTCAATAAGAGCTTGCCTAGAGCTCTGATGCCCCAGGGAAGATCGCAAAACCTGCGTCGTCTATATCCTCTTGCCCATCTCAGTAATTTTGGCTGGGTGCTCTTATATTCCCTGGGTTGTTGTTTCTGATGCCTCGCACTAAGGCGATGGATTTTATTTTTCTTCCTTTAATTATGAGTAATACCAATAAGCCTTGTTGATTTGTAAGAAAATTCTGTGGTGCCCAAAGGCGGAGCCGAACCACCGACAAGAGGATTTTCAGTTTCATCTGAGTTCCTCAGTAAACCCCTACTACGCCTCATTAAATCTCTACCTCCCCCGCTCATCCTTATGGCGCCCATCCAATGTGGCGACCAGAAAGGCCAGCTTAACCTGGACAGTTTGTGCTCGCATATGGATAATGGCGCGGACATGATAGCGGTAACACCTATCAATATTTCTATATCAAACACAAGATCTTGGTGAAAAATGAACTTATTTAAAATGTCTGTAATAGCACTAGCATCAGCTATCGCACTAACAGGCTGTGGCGGTTCAAAAAGCTCTTCGAGTAGCAACAACAAAAAAGATAAAAAGCCAGAAAGTGGTGAGTCTAGAGATCCACAGCTCACACCTGCAAAACTAGTTTACACTAGCCCAACTTGCATGGATGATACTGACATCAAAAATGCAAACATTGACTTGACAGGCGTAAAATTAATTAACACTTGCCTAAACAAAGACAGTAAGAAAGGACACCTTGTTCTCGAAGCAGCTGTTAAGGAACCATTTGAATTCAGAATCAATCGGTACGAACATGAAAAAGCTGTGGCTGAAATGTTTTTTGAGACACGTTCAAAACAAATAGTTACTATCATGACAGCTCCCGGTATTTCTATTAGAGAAAAGATGGAATACATCTCAGCTTTGACTAATGAAGATTTACCTAAAACTATAGAGCTCATCAATAAGATGAAATACTTAGAAAGCTTCCATGTTCGTCATAAGATTCAGCAGGGGGCTACTTATTCATCTAGTGACTCAATGGACTTCAGTATAAAAGCAAAAGTTTACAAAGTGGGCATCACTAAAATTACTAGAGATCTACATGCTAATGATCCAAAAATGGACAAATTAATGATTGAGAATGCAATAAAAACTGCGAAAGCTGAGCGTGGCAGGGATATAACTAAGCAAGAAGTTAGGGAAGCTGCGAACCTAATACATAATCCACGCGGAGCAGAAGAGATTAGCTTCCTTATTAAAGAACGAAAAACAGAGAAGAAGTAACCTATAAAGCGGCCTAGTGCCGCTTTTTTCTTGCCTTTACTACTCTACCCTTCTTCAGGGTGTAGCCTTTCTTAAGCTGGTCATTGGCCTTCCTGCCTTTACTTCTCATCGATAAATACCTCCGTTGCGAGTTTACAAGCGTGCATGCAAGCGGCTGTGGTTTGAGCCGGGGGCATATGTGCAACAACTCCTAATAGGATTGTGCAGCCCACCGCAAAGCCTGCTGCCATTTTCTTCCGGTTAAATTCAATTTTCATGGCGTCCTTATCCAATCATGTTTAAGCCCCGGTCTATCAGATCATCTGTGTAGGGCTGTAGTCCGTTTTCGTGTTTGATGATGGCTTTCACCAGCTCGAGCAATCCTTTCTCTACGCCAATAGGCCAGTGTGAGAACACGCTTAACTCGTCGCAGACTGCATCGATATAAGCGTCTGTATTATTCTCATTAGTTGGCGCGTAGCGGCTGATTATTCCATTCACGGTGCTAATGCCATGTATTTTTTCGTAATTCAATAAGAGATTTCCTAGGGCCCTTATACCCCACTTTGGGCATGGAAAAATCGCAAATCCTGCGTCGTCTATATCCTCTTGCCCATCTCAGTAATTTTGGCTGGGTGCCCTTATATTCCCTGGGTTGTTGTTTCTGATGCCTCGCACTAAGGCGATGGGTTTTATTTTTCTTCCTTTAATAATGAGTAATGCCAATAAGCTTTGTTGATTTGTAAGAAAATTCTGTGGTGCCCAAAGGCGGAGCCGAACCACCGACAAGAGGACTTTCAGTTTCATCTGAGTTCCGCAGTAAACCCCCACTACGCCTCATTAAATCTCTAACCCCCCCAACAGAGGATCACTACTCCTCATGGCGCCCGTCCAATGTGGCGCCCAATAAGGCCACCACATCAACCTAGACAGTATGCGTTGACATATGGATAATCCTCCAGCTGCAGCATTCAATGCATAGAATCGAGTGAAATATGAACATTTTTAAAGTATCAGCAATTGCATTAGCCACAGTTATCGCACTAACAGGCTGTGGCGGTTCAAAAAGCTCATCTGGTAGCGACAACAAGAAAGACAAAAAGCCTGAAAGCGGTGAATCTAGAGATCCAGAGCTCATACCTCAAAAGCGAGCCGTTTACACTAGCCCAACTTGCATGGATGAGACAGAAATCAAGAATGCTGGTATTGAATTGTCGGGTATCACACTTAAAAAAGCTTGCCTTAATAAAGACAGCACAAAAGATCATTTCGTCATAGAAGGGCCTGTCGCTTCTAAAATCAAATTTGTGGTTTCTGAGGATCTACAACTAACGAAACTAGCTAACAACTATTTAGTCATGTACAAAAAAGATCCCTCGCTTTTAAATGACGATAAAGACTGTATTAAATCTGTCCGTCCAAGTGTCTACAGTGACAGCAAATGGAATGAATTTATTGCTTCTCTCAAAAGCGAAAACCTTACAAGCATTAAAAATTCTATTAAAGATCTAACATTAGATCAATTACTATACATTGAACCTTATATTGAAACGAAGCAACAAGTTACACTTACCAGCTACATTAGCAGTATTGATTTCTCATTTGAGGTGAAATTTAGAGAGCCTGGCGAATATAGAAACATTAAACATGAGCTCAGAAGCAGATATAAAATTGTAGAAAATAAACTTAAACCCTATCTTACTCGTTCTTCTCGAGAGCAACTTGCTGCTGCTGTAAGTCCATTGACCGCTAAAATAAGCTTTCTTATTAAAGAACCCGATAGCAAAAAGTAGTATTTCTATCTAATGAAGAAAAGCGGCGCTAGGCCGCTTTTGATATTATTTGATTATAAATCTATAGGTTTCAGCACGTGGCGTCATATTCTCCAAGATCAAGGCTAACTCTTCCTCACTATATGCGTTGTTGCGACTTTCCGTGGTAAAAAGGAATCTACGACGGAAGTCATTGTATTCACCTGTTTTGTGAAAAATTGCTTTGATTGAGAAATCTATTTCTTCAGGATCATTCTCAAAAGAAGCCCCTACGGCGCTATTGACTACATAAGCACCTTTAGTTAAATCGGGATATTTCTTTACAATATAAGACAACATATCTTCGTCTTTCTGATCAAGAAAATGAAGGATATTCACTAGCAGATCTGGCGATATGTCTTGGTATAGTTCTTTGATATCACGAATCATGTTTTCTCTGAATTTAGGGTATTTACCATCCATGTACAAGAAATACTTTGCTACAGCTTGATGGTTGGTGTTATCGGATACTTCGAATTCGATTTGTTTACCTACGGCTGATTCAATCACAATTTCATCAACTGTGCTTGATTCATGTATACAAGCATTTTTGATCTTTAGCCCATTTAAGCTAATGCCCGCTAAAGTTAGAAATCGGGGCTTCATGCAGGTTTCGCTGACGTATGTTGGCTTAAAGAGCTCTGTTTTAGGCTCATTGGAAGATTCACCACAGGCAGTCAATCCGAATACGGCTAGTAGTGTTAAGCCTGTCTTTAGTCTTATTGTTCTCATAATGTCCACTTATTGAAATTACATTCCTTTATTTATCGGGTATTACCGATAGCCCGCATGCTTACATGTTGAGCGAGGGCTGTCTATGTGTGCAATGCGCCACTTCGGGCGCCACATCAAACTAGACGGCATGCGCTCACATATGGATAATCCTCCAGCTGCAGCATTCAATGCATAGAATCGAGTGAAATATGAGCATTTTTAAAGTATCAACAATTGCATTAGCCACAGTTATCGCACTAACAGGCTGTGGCGGTTCAAAAAGCTCTTCTGGTGGCGACAACAAGAAAGACAAAAAGCCAGAAAGCGGTGAATCTGGAAATCCAGAGCCCACACTTCCAAAACGAGCTGTTTATTCAAGCCCAACCTGTCTAGACAATAAAAGGATTGCTGGGGCGGGTATTGACTTGACAGGTATAACAGTCAAAGGAGGGTGTATAAATGAAAACAGTACAAAGAAGGTTATTGTATTAGAAAGTGAACCCAACAGAGAGATAAACGTAGATTTTTCGGAAGAACTACAAAATATTGCTTTTACGAAAGCTGTAGTGAACCATCCGTATATTGATAAAAAACACTTTAAAGATTTGATAAAGGGAGATACAGAACTAACCTCTGAAGACTCTAAAAAATATATTTCTGCTTTTGATTATAATGACCATACTGCGCTGTTACCCTATGCTACAAAGCTTAGAAGCACTATAACCAAAGGCAGTATTAGAGTCGCTATTGAAGAAAAATATTACCATACCCCTCCCTCTACTTGCTGGTATATTGTAGGTATAACAGATTTCTCGTTTGGTTTTAAGTCGAAGATGCCGGGAAGTTTTGCAGCTCTACCAAGAATATATAAATCAGAAAATGAAGCTTTTGATATTATCGTTACCCAAGAAACTACAGAAAAGCTTGCTAATAACCCAAGCGATAGAAAAGTTAGAGAAGTATTAGCAGAAACTTTCAATCCAAGACCCGATTTATCCTTCAAAATTGTAATTAAAAAGTAATATCAAAAGCGGCCTAGCGCCGCTTTTTTCTTGCCTTTACTACTCTGCCTTTCTTAAGGGTGTAACCTTTCTTAAACTGGCCATTGGCCTTTCTGCCCTTACTTCTCATCGATAAATACCTCCGTTGCGAGTTTACAAGCGTGCATGCAAGCGGCTGTGGTTTGAGCCGGGGGCATATGTGCGACAACTCCTAATAGGATTGTTCAGCCCACCGCAAAGCCTGCTGCCATTTTATTTCGGTTAAATTCTATTTTCATGGCATCCTTATCCATGATCTGCCACAATAAAATTACCTTTCACCGATCAATGGGCGCTTCATTTTTGCTAAGCGATCCTTTAGATTGCCTTACACGTTCCATGATGATGCATGGGTAAGCATTTGGATTAATATCTTCTTGATATAATGACATTTTACGGTGGTTTTCGTATGACTCTTCGCTCATATTCCGCCAAAGGCGTGGATTCCTATTTATTTTTTCATCATAGGCAAAAGTGGTTGGGTCATAATCACGACAAATTTCAAAATTAGGTGTGTCGGGTAGCGGTTTACTGATATCCATATAGTTTTGTATGTAATGCCAGAACTGTATCCATTCTTTTTCTCTTATCTCTGTACTGAAGCAATCAAATGCAATTAAACTGCCGGTTTTTCTATGACGCAACATCAAGGTTTCTTGATGACCTCCGTGGCGGTTTGGCACTTGATAAATAAGTGCTTGGAATTCGTAAAAAGGTCGACTAAAAACTATAGGCTTCTTGGTTTTTTTATATTCTTTCGATTTGTAATCAAAAATACTGGCCATCCCCGTTTCTCGATTGAGTTCCCATTGGGGACCCTTGCTATTTTTTATCCACCAGTGCGGGGGAAGTCTTGTAATTATCCATGTCGTAAGAAGAATAGATAGAAGAACGCTGGTAGGTTCTAAAGTTAAAAGTAATGGATCTAAAAATCTACATTCACTTTCATACCAACAATCAATAACGAACGCCGTAATAAAGAATAGTATAAAAACGCAGGTGTTATATATAATGTTGCGATATAGAGCATAAAAACAAATTGAGACCAGCTATTGATGGTATCATAACGAATACATCGATGATCCCATTTCATATCTATTTTTATTTTACTGCGATCCATTTCTTTTTGAATCTCCTCATCTGATCTAGCTTCATCTGCATTAACTGATGAAGGTGATTCGGTATCAAATATATAATGAGGAATAGTTTCAATCTTAGTATGGCCAAAAGGTAATGATTTTCCTAAAAATTGCTTACCCGTTTCAGGAATATCTTCTTCAGTTAAGTAAGGCAATAACTCAGAGTTGTACGCCGTTTCGGCGTACTCGTTTTGCTTTCGATCCGGTATCATTACGCTGGCTCCAATTTTTCTTCTAGATCGCTTAGATAAGCACCTAGCGATAGCACTCACTTACTCTGAGCCAAAAAATGTGACTGGGTTTAATAGAGGTTTTATTATCCTTTTACACACTCCAAAGATAATCCTGCAATTAAATACCTTTCAGCGCCTAATTAGCACTTTTTTATTTATTTTTTATAATTGCCTCTAGCCACACATGCTCTTGTATTATGCAGGGGAAGGCATAGGGGTCAACGTTAGGATACATATCAGGATTTTCTATCATATCTTCATACTCGTCTTGATTCATATCTCGCCAGTAACGTGGTTTTCGGCCTGCTTGCAAATCATGGCTTTTGGTCACTGGGTCGAATTCACGATAGCGTTCAAAATCAGGGATATCTGGCAATGGTTTACTTATATCCATATAGTTCTGTATAAAGTGCCAAAAGTGAATCCACTCACGTTCGCGTATTCCTTGACTGAAACATGCAAAATTAATAACCATCTGACTGTGTCGATGCCTTAATAATAAAGCATCTTGGGTGCCCCCATGCCGGTTGGGCAATTGATATAAAATAGCTTCGAACTCAGTAAAAGGTTTGGTAAAAGCAACTGGCCTGCCTGTTTTTTTGTATTCAGGACTATTATAGTCATAAATAGTAACCATTCCCGTTTCACGATTGAGTTCCCATTGAGCGCCTTTGCTGGCTTTAAGCCACCATCTGGATGGCAATCTGGTAATTAGCCAACATACTACGTATATAGAAAGAGGTACGCCTGTAATTAGTAGTATAAATTCTATTTCATCTACCAAGCCAGCGTCAGATATAATTTGTGAAATAATTGAAGTAAACAAACCTGTAAAAAAGGAAATAGGAATACAAAGCTTGGATAGTAATAATAATTTTATTATAAGAATAGTCCAAATATTTAAAGTATCATATCGAATACATCGATGATTCCAACAAGTATCGATGGTAATATGGTTCTTTTTACAGTCTGCAATCAACTCTTCATCGGTTTTTCTTTCTTCTTCACAAATTCCTTCAATATCGGAATTTTCAAAAATATACTTTGGAACTGTGTTAATGTCTGCATGTCCAAAGGATAAAAACCTTCCAAACATGGGAGGCTTATTCTTAGGTACATCTTTGAGTTGTAAGGGAGGCAACTGCTCTGAGTTGTACGCCGTTACGGCGTACACATTGGGTTTTCGATCAGGAATACTCATGATATTGATTCTACCTCACTTTCTAGTTCTTTTAAGAAGCTTTCTAAGGCTGATCTGACTTGATCTTCATTTTCTCTAACCCAATAAGGTTCTGCTTTTTCTTTTGATGGGTGATCAATGTTTATGATTTCAATATCCTCTCGTACGGTCGTTGGTTCTGGCGCAGGTATAGTTTCGATTCTACCATTGGGTGCAGTAAAATAGGCTTGTGCCCATACCTGCAAACGATCAATCCGATGCTTACGCATTTCACTGGATTGTGGACATAAACCTTGATCACAGATAGGCTGCACTCGTACGAGATGCTCGCTTACATCCCCAAACCGATTAAAGGCAAGAACTCTGGGTTCATACGTCGTTTTTGAACGGCATACCCTACTTATATGGTAAGTATCGCGGTTAGCGTAATTCTTTGCAGGTATACAAGGAGAATACTGAATGACCACGTTGACTTTTTTACCGTTGACAGCCGTTCCTAAACTTTGAAGAGGGTTCGTTACTCGCACCAAGGCGTTAGGCCCGTCAAAGTTTTCTTCTTCCATAGGAAAAATTTGGATACTGGGTTTCACCAGCAGACTTAATAAGCGATAGTAACTTTCACTTTCGTGCTCATCTGCTGATAAATGTTTGACATTGCTGGCTTCAGGATTAAATGAAAAAGGCCCATTAGCAATCCACAGTTCAATATGGCTGCTATCAAAAAAGGTTACAACACTAATTCCCGCTACATATAATGCCAATGATGCCAATATTAATACGGCTTGAGGGCCTGTTGATCCCACACCTAAAGCGGCGGCAGCTGAGTTCATACTCGCTCCCACAAAAGGTATGGAAGCAAAAAGTGTTGTACTCCCCATCTGGACTGCAAACATCATTGAAGCTAATTGCAATGCGGCACCTAAGCCGATTAACGCAAACCCAACCGAAGCTCCATAGTTACGTCGATTCCATTCATACATGGCATCCATCACATTGGTGATTAAAAGAATCCCACCAGAGAACGCACCAAAAGCTGTACCTACGGTGAATCGATCAATCATTTTCTTAGACAATTCAATGCTTAGCCCCGGAAGCCAGCGGCGCCAATCGCGAGCAGTTACCTTAATGCCTTTTTCGAAAAGAATTGAGATACGGTTACTGGCAGATACTTTGTTGGCTATGACCTCTAATGCTATTACTGTATCTATCGCAGCTCCCGCTATTCCTAACCTAGCTCGACTTTCTCCTTTGCTTTCCACATTTCCATTAAAACTCTGAATCTCATTCCAATAGAGATTCCAGATTTCTATGCTAAGAATAAATGATGGCAAGATTATACGTAGGTTCTCAGATTTAAATATTTTTCCCTCTTCAATTTGCTGATCGATTTTTGCCTTTTCGGTTTCAGCTTCTTTTAGAAGTTGCTGTAATCGAGATCCAGACACTTCCAATGTCGATACTTTTTCTCTTAATGACTCTATTAATTTTTCTAAGCGAACATGATCTGTAAAGGTCGTATTGATTTCCTTTAATAATGCGGTTGTTTCTGCTGTTATTGGAATAGCGAAGACCCCAACCGTTGTTTTATCAGTCATGATAGACTTATCAACTTTCTGAACATTGCTGGATGCTTTGGCATTTTTTCCAGCTTTTTTGTCTTGAAGCTTTAACTCACCGACTATTCGGTCTGCAACCTTACTACCAGGAGTAAAGGAACCAATGACATAAAATCCTTGTCCTACAGGGCGCTTCATTAATCGCATTTCACCATAAACATCTGGTATGGATGCTCTTAACCGAATAGCTTCATTGCAATGAAGATCAATCAGCATTCTTTTTTCTTTTTTAATTATCTCTTCATAGTACCCATAGATTTCTTGCTCCTTGCCCTTATACTTGGCTTGATTCGAATCTATATCAGCTTTTACCTCTTTGAGTTTCGCCAGATGCTTATTGATTCTTTCTTCAACACGCTCAACGCTTTCAATTGCTTGCGTAGCTATTGCACCATAATTACTGTTGAGTTGTAGCATAATGGCATTAAAAGTTTTTGCTTGGCCAAACTTAGGGTCGTTTACAGATTCAAGACCTGAAAGCAATAAACCATCCAATGTTTGAGGATTATCTGTGTATTTTGGGGTGGCCATTAACTCAGCAAACTCTTTTGCTCTGAAAAAACCATCACCTACATTTTCGTCTCTCTCTGGGACATGGTAAGGCTGTTCGAGGCTTTCGAGATCAGCATCAGGGTAAAGCATGTAATGCAAGGGTTCAGTTTTAGTTGTGGCTAACTTGTGAATCCATTTCATAGCTCTAGGACTATCACGATCCTGCATGTCGCCATCTGAGTTATTTAGCACATGCAGAGGCGTGCCAGCCCATTGAATCAATTCGAAGGTTAATTTAAAGGCGCCCATGTAATCTACACCGCTCAAACTGAATAGGTCAGCGAGCGTATATTGGTGTGTATGAGATTGTACCCACTGATACAGGCCTTCTTGTATCTCATGTAAATATTTAGTTACGAGAGCACGTTCCGATTTCATTAGGGTATAACCAATACGTCTTCTACCCTCACTATAAGTGCTTTTAAAATCATTATAATAAGGGTTCTCATAGCCTCCGATTTTTTCAGGTGCTAAGTAGCGATCCATGATTACAGCGCTTTTATAATGTGGACGCTCTGATGCCATTTTACTCAAGCGATCAAGTAATTTTTTGCATTCAATCGCACGGTTACGGAGTAGTCGTGCTCGATATAGAGGATCTTCTACCTGAATAACCCCAATTTTACGTGTGCGTACATCATAAAAAGCTTCTTGTTGGTCAGTGATGCTGATATGTAGCTGACTGCTATTGGTCCAAAATCCCTTTTCGTGGGCATAATTATCATCTTCTTCCGCTGAACCATTCTTTTGCTCTTGAGAAGATACATCTTTCAATTTGGGCTTAATATTGTGGATTGATTCATGAATGTGAAATGAAAGTGCACTGCTCTCAAGGTGAGGTTCATTTGGTTTATAATTACGAATTTTTAGGTTGTGAGCATAGCGATGTGCTAAGAGATGATCAGAGCCAGTTCCTTCATCTACTTTTGTCACGTATAAATAGTGATCATGGTATTTTTTACGGTCCATATTCTCTAATTGATAAGATTCAGCTTTCTTATAAGCTTGGTAGGGGTGAGCTCCATGAAGGCTCAATAGGTAGGCGGCTGGAAAATCGAACTCCCATTCCATTGCCGGAATACGTGGTCTCACTTTGGGCATGCAGTGGCCTAAAATAATATTTTTTTTATTTTTATCGTGTTCAACCCTTGCTTCGACGATATGGCGGTCAATCTGTTGGGTGCGTCGTTTTCTTAACTTTGGATCGCGCTCGAACCGGTTTAAGCGAACAGCCGGTACTTGAGCTTCTGCAAACATGACTTCTACTTTCTGCCCACGTTGATTCCATTGAATAGGTAGCCAAATGTCTTTTAGGCCCTTACCCACGACTTCGCGTTTGAACTTGCTTGACTTCGGTTCGTCCTTCAAGGGGGCATCTGGAGCTGGCCCTTCACGATAAGCACTCAGTCTTACGTCATGATAAGTGGTGAGCTTTCCCTCTTGTTCTTCTTGTTTGATTTCGAGCTCACGCCAAAGCCTTCCATTAATGAAAATATAGAAAAAACCTGGTCGAGCTTTAGCCAGTACACTGTTATTGGCTCGATCTGAATGACTCTCAGCAATATGACTATCCGAATATTGAGAGGGTCGAGCGTTCTCAACCAATGATGCTGGGACAATAGGGCAAATCACATTGCATTGGCGAGCGGTTCTTTTGTAAGTAGAAATGGCTTTATCCATCAAGGGTAATTGAATGGGATCACCATTCTCAGCTTGTACTTCCAGCTTCAATACACGCTCAGGTTCGTTTTTTGGCCATGGCCAAATATGCAGCTCATTATCAATGCCGGTTTCTTCGGTTCTGGTTGTCTGGTAATGGAAAGGTTCTTTGGTTCGTTCTTCGGTTTTGCCTAATCGATTGTCGCACTCATCAAATATGGCAATACGCTGATCGTCGTTGTGTTCTTTACCCACGACCTGAACGATTAATTGATCTTCGTCTTGCTCTTCTTTGGTTGGTGGCCCTTGCTCGTTTTGATCAGCATCGAGGTGTTTATGGCCTTCATTCTTAAGTTGCTTAGAGAGCCTAGCCATGGTGGTACTTAACGCTGGAATTTCAGCGGCTCTGCGATTAAAAATCGACATCACTGGGTCTAAAAAGTGAAAGGTTTGCGTTTCTAAGCTGACCGTGGCACCGGCTAACTGGGCTTTGGTTTCTAAAATCGGGTCCGCTAGGAGCTCATCCATTTTGTTTCTGTCGAGCTCACCGTCCTCATCAATGGCCCCCATTTTTTGGAAATCAATGGGATTACCGCCCATGCTGGCTGCAAATATATCGGGGGAGCCCCCAACGATCATTCCGCCGTGTGAGGTTGGACTACCCAGATAAGCGACGGGTAATCCATCAATCGTAAACTTAGGAAAGCCCACCACGATGGTGGCTCCGCATAAGGTTCTATGCCCAACACAGGCTGCGTACTGACCATCAAAAAAAGTGTGAGGTGCACCCATTGCAACCGCATTTAAACCATGACCTTCGCGCGGGCAAACATGAGGGTCGCCCATCCGTGCACATGCCGGCATATCGATTCTCCAACTCTAATTTTTAATTTTGTGAGTAATTGGTGGCTTACTCTAGCAAAGTCGAATCACGTCATGTAGCTCTGGTCATGAGAGATTGACGAATATCACGCAGGCTCGTGACAAAACTAGCCAGGCGGCTAGGTGTCAGGTCGGGCAAGGATAGATAAAGTAGGTCTCACGCAACTCAAGGCTTTCCCCTATAAGCCTTGGTAAGTAAAGGTATATTTTGCGTAAGGCTTTACGCGATCTTATTAAGTAATCCTTTTGTACTGATCCCAGCGCCGAATGGAATGGCGCTTTTTTTTGCCTTGAAGAAAGTGAACGGCTCTAGCCATTTGGCTTGATTGACCGCAAATTGCACAACGTCCCTTGAGTGCAATGGGCTCCCTGCTCCCAGAGCACCGAACACGCCCCACCTACAGAAGACCAAGATGGCCATTTGACCACCCCAACCTCACCAACAGTCCAGTTGCGGCCTAGGGTTCAACCGATTTGATCAGCAGGTCGCTCGCAAGCCCAGAGCTGGCGCGAAAAAAATGAAGCCCGAGAAAAAATTACTGCTCCTCCCCCACTGCCGGTTTCGTGTAGAGAACTTTTTGTGCAAAGCGCGGGTGTGCAAAACCC
>CANMOZ010000029.1 GCA_947499545.1 uncultured Saccharospirillaceae bacterium | reverse complement strand
CGACCTTAAAGCCATCTCCGGCATTAAAGCCGATAACCTGAAATTTGTAGGCGAAGCAGAAGGGGCTGAGTAATGAGCGCCCCTCCTTTTTCCCCAGCATTACGATTTAAAGCGCGCAAACAGGCTGAGCGTCGACAAGAGGTTTTTTACGAAGCCTTAAAAGCTCTACAGGCACCTGTCATTGATCCAAGCACTAAGGATTATGCAGTCTTTGAGCAACTGAAAGCGGCGCTTGAGAAAGACGTTAACCATGTTAAATCGTTGGGGAAAGGGGACGCTAAACGGGATCATATTCGAGAACATCTGATTCCACGCTATACCCCGCATCTGGAATCCTATCGCAAGCAAGATGAAATCTACGCGAATCCCATTTTAGTGTGGATGGTGATTTGGTTCTTTGATGTTGGAGAGATTCAACAAGCCTTTGACTATGGGATGCTCGCCATCGAGGAAAACCAGCTGACGCCCTTTAAGCGTGACATGAGAACTCTATTCACCGATGAGCTGAGACAGTGGGCTGAAAAAGCAAACACCCCAGAAGAAAAACAACAAGCGATCTATTTCCTTTTAAAAGGTCTCTCTGCTGTCAAAGACTGGCCGATTAAAGACGACGCCAAGATGAATTACCTGAAAACCCTAGGCAAGTTATTTGATGGCCTAGGGGGTAAGGAAAACGAATTAAAAGCCTTGGCACTTTATAAAGAAGCCATGCGTGTTGGTAAGGCTCAGTGCAAAACTCGCATTGATCAATTAAACAAATTATACAGCTCTCCACCCACAGAGGGCATCCTGTTGTCCCTGTCGGAAGACAGTGGTCTACCGAATCAAGACAAACAGGAATCGCCCTCTACCTCTATTAGCGATGAATTAGAAGAAAACAACAATAACGATTCAACAGAGGAGGACAGCTAATGGACACCAACTTCGCTGTCTTCACGGATACCCGCGACAACCTCATTATTGAGAATGATGGGTTTTATCCAGACATGTCACTTGAGGGTTTAACCGATCGGTTTGCGATTGATGGGGATATTAAACAGTCCTTGCTGGTGAGCTTTATAAAGCTCGCGATGAGCCGCTGTAATGCAGCCCTGCAACGCAATAAAAGCCAATGGTTAAAAAAAGGCATCAAAAAACTAGCAGAGGTTGATCCAACCCAAACCCTGGGCAATCAACCCGAAAGCGAGATGCTTTATAACAACGCGGTGTACTTTGCGGCTTATGCAGAGATTTGCAGCACCCAAGATAGATCACAACGCAATTTGGTGGAAGCGGCAGAAAGACTGGACCGCGCGGCTATTTACCAACAAAAAAGCACCTATGCACTAGGGCAATTATCCGGCCACGGCAAAATCCAGGTGAGGCTCTTATGAAAACCCTCACCGCCTTTGCTCTGATGATTCGACAGCATATGGATGCGCTTAATATAGAGCCGCACCAAGTCTCTGTGTTTATGGAATCCGGCGAAGTTAAAGCAGGCGGTGGCAAACAAGCAGAGCAAGGGCAGCACTTAGGGGATTTTGAATATCGCATTGCCTTAACCATAGATGCACTCCCAGCCGTCAATGGTGGAATCATTTTAGCCGCATTACAGGCGTTCTCAGGAAATTTAGACCGCAGGGGTTTATCGGATTTACAAATAGACGTCACCGCTGTTAGTGATCGATTAATCGACCTCGATGTTTCATTGCAAGTGCGTGACCCACTTTATATTCAACAAGACGACCAAGGCCCCATTAAAACCCACTCAGGCAACTACAGCTTTAAAAGCAATCCTTTCGATGTAGCAGAACAGCTGGATGAGATAT
This sequence comes from uncultured Saccharospirillaceae bacterium, assembly GCA_947499545.1. Taxonomy (GTDB): domain Bacteria; phylum Pseudomonadota; class Gammaproteobacteria; order Pseudomonadales; family Oceanobacteraceae; genus CANMOZ01. Next base: position 26,435 of record CANMOZ010000029.1, on the reverse strand, counting down.
TAAGTCATGTTAAAGATTAATTCTCATCCCGGCAGCCACAGGCGTCTACAAGAACAACTCGCGTTGGTGACGACCACAGCGAAGGAACGCAAATACATACACCAGTGGGTCAGCCGCCAAGTCATTACTAAAAGCCGGGCCCGAGTGAAACGCCAGGAAGATTTAGACGGCCGTCATTTTAAGGCTCGCCAGTACAACAGTAAAAAACGGCTTCTTAATAAATTGCTCAAGGGTAATCGAATAAAAGCCTATGTAGGTGCGAATAAAGCAACCGTTACCTGGCCAAACAGCCGTACCGGCTCCATTGCTCGAGGCCAGCAAGAAGGGTTTAAAGAATCCTTTACTAAACGTGACCTACAAAAAGGCCAACCCGATTACTCCGCCCCAGCGACAGACGCTCAAGCAAAAGCATTAATTCAAAAAGGCTATAAGCGTTATGTCGGTCGCTACAAAGGCGGCAAGAAAAAAGGCCAAGCCAGACAAAGGCGCGTCAGCAAAGCTTGGATCAAAGAGAACATGACGCTGGGTCAAGCCGGCTTAGTCCTTCGCATGATGCGTGAAAACACACAGAACCCAGATCAGTTGCCTCCGAGCAAATCCGCTTGGGTGGTGGAAGTCCCCGAGCGACCTTTTTTTGGGTTAAGCGATAAAGAAGCGCATGACATGGGCAAAGAGCTTTTTGATGAGCGTCTAACAAAAATTAAGCAGGCCAAGGGCTAAAGCAGAATTTCATAATAAGGAGAAAGCAATGGGTATCGGACAGGTCAGCGTCACACAAGAAAACCTAGGACAAGGCGGCTTTAAAGAAGTTGAGCGCAAAGTTTTGTTTGTGGGTACACCTTCACTCAATCAAAACAATAATCAACTGCACAGCATTGGCGTTGAAACGGATTTAGATACCTTATTAGGGGCAAATGATAGCCCGCTTAAAAGTCAATTAATTGCAGCCAGGCAAAATGCCGACACCAATTGGATAGCTTACTGCTGGCCAATCAAAGCAGAAGACGATTGGCAGGAAGCCATTAAAACGGCTCTAGCAAAGCCATATGACTGTGATGCCGAAATGATCGCGCTTTGTAATCCCATTGAAACCCAAGACGAAATCGTATCCGCACAAGCCTTAATGGCTGACGCTCAAAATCGTTTAGCGAAGTTTTTAACCATCACCCTAGCAGTACCAGGATTAAAGGCCGAACAATCCTGGAGCCAATACGTCACCGATATTAAAGCCTTGCAGGAAGGTGTGGTTGCAGATCGTGTGGCCTTGGTGCCTCTGATTTATTCGAATGCATTAGGTGCAGTGATGGGCCGATTATCCAAGCACGGTGTTTCGATTGCCGATACGCCTATGCGAGTAGCGACGGGTGCACTCATTGGTATTGCGTCCACACCCATGGATGCTGAAGACAATCCTCTAACCATGGCCATTATCAAAGAACTCGCCGACAACCGTTTCTCAGTGCCTCAGTGGTATACAGGTTTTGACGGTATGTACTGGGCCGATCACCCACTGCTTGATAAAGAAGGGGGAGATTTTCAGGTCATCGAGTACCGGCGGATTTTAGATTATATCGCCCGCCGGGTTCGCATCTTAATGCTGAATAAAATCGCGAACCGCGAACTCAACAACAGCCCTAGCTCCACCAAATTCCATGAAAACTATTTTATGCGCCCACTTCGTGAAGCCGCCCAAAGCATCACCATTGGCGACCGTAAAGTGCCTGGCATGATCCAAAAGCCTGCTGAGGGTGACATTGTGATCCAGTGGAAAAACAACACGACAGTCGATCTCTATATGCAAGCAGCGCCTGTAGCCTGCCCTAAAAAGATCGGGGCCAAGCTCTCGCTGGATTTAGATCGCGTCAGTACTAGCTAAATCATCCAATTACTATTTTATAGGGATATAAGCCATGCCAGCCAATGACACTTTATTCAAGCTAAATGGAAAAAGCTTCGACGTCCGGATAATGGGCGTCTTAATCGAATTTGAAAGTTTCAGTCTCAGCATTGAAGACAACTCAGAGGTTGCCATGAATCGCGGCAAGCCCGACGGTTATTTACGTGGGGATGTATCGGCCAGTGGTGAGCTTAAAATCAATTCACAAAACCTTGCCTATTTAACCGCCGCAGCAAAAGCCGCTGGCAGTTATCAAGACGTACCGGCCTTTGATATTCACGCGTATGGCGTCGGTGATAAAGAAGCACTTGCCATTGCTGCTTACGGTTGCCGCCTCAAAATATCCGAGCTGATAAATATTGATACCACCTCTAGCGAACGCACTATGCACACTCTGACCTTTGATGTAACAAGCGAGGACTTTGTGGAAATCAATGGGGTGCCCTACTCGCCAACCCGTCTGCCTATTTAGCAAATTAATTAAAGGAAAACTGAACGTCAATCATAAACATAAATGGAGTATAAAAATGGGAAACACCTTAAGAGAAGTCATAACTGCTGCTTTAACTTTGTATGGGTTGCCATCTAGCCCGCAAGCCATTGAGCTGTTGATTATGATCGCGGCTCATGAGTCCGGTGGCTTTACCTATTGCAAGCAAGTGCGCGGCCCTGCCTTGGGGATCTATCAAATGGAGCCTGCCACTTTTTACGATTTAAAGGACTATTTAAAACGTACAGAACGCTACCCAGCATTATTGAGATACCACAATCCTGAGCGATTAATTTTCGACATTAATTACGCTACAGCTATGGCTCGTGCCTTTTTCCTGCGTATACCAGAACCCATTCCTGATATTGAGGATAAGGAAGGACTTGCCCGGTACGCTAAAAAATACTGGAACACCGAATTAGGCAAGGCCACGCCCCAGCAATATCTGACGGCATACCAGCAACATGGAGGCACCCATGCGCACTGTTAAATCTATTTTATCGAAGGCGTTGAGTCTTGTAAGCGGCGGCTCAACAACCCTATTCAAATTATTGTGGGAAATCCTGCAAGCCATTATGTCACAAATTACGTGGACCGTGGTTCTGGAGCGATTTTTAACAAGGCTATTAGTAGGCACCCTCAAGTGGCTGAAAGAGTTAAGCAGTAATCAGCTGGTCGATGAAACCATAGAGGACATCTTAAATGGATTACGGCAAAAAGGATTGCGAGAAGCCAGAGTCTGAGCTGTCGCCGGCTGAGCGACAAGCGCAGCTGAATGAAGCGGTCACTAAAGCCGTTGAAAAAGCCTTTGAACGGTACGGCGTTAATATAAACGACCCGCACGCTCAGCAAACCGATTTTAAATATTTGCATAGCCAGCGGGTGACTTCTGAGAAGCTGTCACAGCATACACGCTTTGCGATTATTACGGCATTCGTCAGTGGGACAGCAGCCATGGGGTGGTGGATTCTGCAACACGCGTTTAAGCCCTGGCAGTAGATCAGCAATAAGAATATTAAAAGGACAATACCATGAGTAAAAAAAACAAAGATAAGCGCCAGTCTGAAAAGCTTATAAACCTAGAAATCAATGACGCCCGTTATCGCTTTAATGTAAGCCTTAACGAATATCATCGTTATATCAATAACTTTAATTTCTCTAACAAGGTTACGCCGTCTGATCAGTTTGTAACAGCCTGCGTGCATCCAGACGACAGCGAGGCTTTGATTGATTTATTAGATCAAGGCTATGCCGTGGAAATTGCCAGCACCTTAGCCATGGAGTTTAAGCCAGAGCTGGATATTAAAGTAAAGCCATCCAGCAACGAGTCGAATCCATAAAAGCCGATGGCTTGTTGCAAGCACGGGCATTAAGTCGCCTATTTTTTGGTTGCGATGATATAGACCCCGAAAACTTAGGCGATGCGCTTTGGCTGTACGAAGATTTAAGCAAGCGATTACAGACAGCGGTGTGCAATGGGATTGTGATGGCGTTTAACGGGAAAAAGTAATGAGTGCAACCTGGCTAGAGAAATTAAAATTTCACATCCAAGTCGAAGACTTTGCCAGTAAATCGATTGGCAAGATTTCGAAAAGCCTGCATGGGATGCACGACGATCTAAACCGTAAATTCCAAAGCTTTACCCAAGGCATGCAAGCCGGGATGGGGCGCATACAAAGCGGGGCTATGGGCTTAGTTGCTTCTGGGGCTGGTCTTTATGGTTTTTTAAAACCCGTTTATGAAATGCAAGATGCCCTAGGTGAAGTGCGGTCTCTAGGCGTTGCTGAAAAAGAACTATTAAAGCTCAAGCAAGTCGCCAGTGATTTCTCCATTGCCTACGGCACCAGTGCCACTGACTTTGTGCGATCTTCCTATGATATTCAATCGGCCATTGCAGGATTAAATCAGGGAGAACTCGCGAAATTTACCCAAGCGTCAAACCTGCTTGCTAAAGCGACTAAAGCCGATGCCTCCACAGTGACGGCTTATATGGGCACCATGTACGGCATTTTCTCTGAACAAGCCAATGCCATGGGTAAAGCTCAATGGGTTGAACAATTAACCGGCCAAACGGCTACGGCGGTTAAGTTATTCAAAACCACTGGCGCCGAAATGTCTTCCGCCTTTACCTCGCTAGGGGCTAATGCTCAATCAGCAGGTGTCGGCCTTTCTGAACAAATCGCAATACTAGGATCGCTACAAGCCACCATGTCTGGCAGTGAATCGGGCACTAAATACAAATCCTTTTTAGCAGGGATTGGTAAAGCCCAAGACGAACTCGGATTAAGTTTTACGGATAGCCAAGGCCGTATGCTGCCGATGCTCGACATCTTGGTCAAATTAAAAGGGAAATTTGGCAGCACCCTAGACGTTGCAGAATCCGATGCCCTTAAAAAGGCTTTTGGTTCAGATGAGGCTGTTAGCCTCGTCAAATTATTAATGAATCAAACCGATGGCCTACGGACTTCTATGCAGCGCCTAGGAGATGTTCGGGGCATGGAGCAAGCCGAACGTATGGCCAAATCCATGACCAACCCTTGGGAGCGTTTAGGGGCGGTAACCACGGATTTACGAAGAAGCTTTGGCGAGCTGCTTTTACCCACAATCAACAGCCTACTAACCAAAATGAATAACGGACTGGCAACCATAAAAGGCTGGTCAGAGGAATATCCCAATATTGCTCGTTGGGTCGGTTATGCAGCGGTTGGACTGCTGGGTTTTGCGGCAGCGGTGTCTCTTGGCTCTATAGCGATGGGAATCGGCCAAGTTGCTTTAACCGGGATTAAGTTTGCGCTCGGCCTTCTGACATCGAAGTTTTTAATCATTACCGGGATTATCGGTGGCGTTGCCTATGGTGCCTATAAGCTCTGGGAAAACTGGGATGCGGTGAAGCAGAGTTTTAAAGACGGCACTTGGACCACTCATATCAGTAACTTTTTTAAAGGGGTTTTGTCTTGGTTTGAAAAGCTCATAGGCAAAGCCAAGTGGCTATTGGAATACTTTGGGGTATTGGATAAAGACCTAGAAACTCAAGTCAGCACCAAAATAAATACTGAACAAGTTAATACCCATATTGATAAGCAGCTAGTGCAAACTCAAGGATTAGCACCGCTATCGTTTTCAGAGTTTCAAAACCTCGAAGAAAAGTCCCAACCCTTGGCACCGCTTCGCATGCCAGAAGAAACACCAGCCCCGAATAAAAGCATTGGTGCCCAACTGTCTCAAACCTTCTCCAGTGGTAAACGAGGTGCTCAATTCGGGGACGTTTATATACAAAGCGATCAAGCACCAACACCTGAACTACTAGAAGAATGGGGCTTATTGCAGGGAGGCTAATATGAATGATTTTGAGCGGTATTTGGATTTATTAATAGAAGGCGACGACATACAGCTCCCAGAGATTAATACAGGGGACTTTGTAGAAGACCGTCAATGCATTGCCCAAGACCTGATCCATGCGTTAAGAGAAAGTGGCTACCTAGAAAAACTGGTTGCTGAAAGAAGCGAACCCCTTAGAGAGTTTTTACTGGGCGACATTCGAAACCTTATCGAAAGCGACCCTCGCATAGAACCAGGCTCTGTCAGCATGGATTGGGATAAAGGGAAATTATTCATTGCCGCCCAAAGCGAGTTTGGGGTGATTCGTTCAAGCGTTGAGGTAGCCAGATGAAAGGCGCTAAAACCTTTGAACGAGCTTTGCTGGACAGTGGGCTACCGGCCACTGAGTCTGAATTAAAAAATGAGTTCCAGAACCTCGCGCATGATCAAGGCCTACCTTTTAATAACCCATCCGACTATTCCCCTTGGCAGCGGTTGCTGCAATCCATTGCCATTAAGCCAACACTCTGGCTGATGCGCTTTATGGTGCGGGAGCTTATGCCGAACCTTTTTGTGAAAACCGCTACCGGTGATTTCTTATCTATGCTGGGTTGGGGCTACGGCGTTGAACGTAAGCCTGCAAAGAAACTTCAAGGCTTAATCCAATTTACGCGTGAGTCACTGGATCAGTCTCCCGTGATCCCTAAAGGCAGTTGGATACAAACGGCGCCTATTAATGGCACCGTCTACAGAGTTCAAACCTTACAAGAGGTTAACTTTAAAGAAGGGGAGTATCAGGCATTAGCCACGGTTGAGGCTGAAAAAGAAGGCGCTCAATTCAATTTAGGTGCTGGATACTTTGTGATACTGCCAACACCTATTAGCGGCATTGCCAGCGTAATCAACCCTGAAGACTGGATTTTATCGCCAGGGGATAACCAAGAGCCTGACGATAATTACCGCTTACGCATTCGGAATCAGTTCCAGGCGTCCAGTGATTATCATACCAACGCTGTATACGCTCGGATGATTGCCGAACTAACGGGTTTTAATACCAACCGAATCTTTTTTGAATACGCGACTGAAGAACGTGGACCTGGTGCCGTGAATGCTTTAGTCCTTTTTGATGCTGAAGTCCCGTCAGAAGATTACATTGCTAAGGTCAACCTCTATATCCGAGACCAAGGTCACCACGGTCATGGCGACGATTTAAAAGTCAAACCTCTGCCTGAGACTCAGCACGATATAAGCCTCGCGGTTTGGCTTCCAAGCAATTTATCCGACAAGCAGCAAAGCACCATTAAAAAACGGGTAGGCCATATGATTGAAGCGGCTTTCCGTAAAAACACCGATTACCCCATGACCTTAACCTGGCCCTATGACCGCTTTTCCTTTGCGAGACTAGGAGCTGAGATTCTGCGCTTAGAACCTTTAATTGAATCCATCGAATGGGGACAAGGCGATATTGTCAGCGAATTAAACGTGCCTCGAATCGGTGAATTAAGCATAGAGGTGAAAATCCTATGAAGCCGCTTAACTATTCACTCAGCTTTTGGATGCATGGCCCTTACGCTCAACAACTGCTGGGTTTATTTAAAGCCTGGTGGCTCAAAGTTAAAAGCTGGGTGAGTTGGCCCCAACAGCAATTTGACCCCAAGGTAGCGGCATTACCCATTGTGGATTTACTGGCTTGGCAACGAAACATCGACCGCCTACCAGAAGAACCCGAATGGCTTTATAGGCTTCGAGTTAAACATGCAAAAGCCAATGCAAATGATGCCGGCAGTGTTCAGGGTTTTCAAAACATCTGGCGCCGCTTGGGCTTAGGGGAACTCAGCATAAAAGAGCGCTTAGAAGGTCGAGAGTGGGACATTATTCAGTTAGAAGTTACCGAGAACGCTTTATCCGAAAATGAAGCATTGCTTCGAGACATTATCCGATTGTATGGACGTACCTGTCGCCGTTATGAATACAGCACTCTGACGCCTATGCATTTTTATATACAAACCGGCAGCTGGCACCAGGAATTCCAGTACAGCGTTGCAACCTTGGTTTTAGAGAGTGATTAATTTAAACAGCTTAAAATAAGAAGGATTTAGGTATGGCGGCATTTACTCATAAAGGACAAGCACTGGTCGCTGAGCTTATGGCAGCCGGTAAACGTTTGGTGATTGACCAGGTGGTCTTTGCGAATATTCCGGATTTAGAGGTTGAGGGAGACATTGATCGAGAGACTGAAAAACCTAGCTCTGATTTAATCGTGCATGAGGCGCCTATTTACAGAGCGAGCTTCGTCAATGAAAGCGCAGTCGTATACTCAGCCTTTTTGAATTCCACCGTCGGGCCATTTACTTTTAATTGGTTTGGGCTCTATTGTTCTGAGCATAAAACCCTGGTGGCCCTTGAATACACTGCACCTCAGAAAAAGGTCAAAACGGATAATGGAGTCTTTGGGAATAACCTAGTTAAGAACTTGGTTATTCAGTTCAACAGTGCGCAAGATTTAACCGGCATCGAAATCCCCGTTGAAAGCTGGCAGTTAAACTTTGCAGATCAAGTGAATGAACTCTATGCACGCACGGAGCAAGCCACAGAAGATACTAAGGGTATTGTCTCCATTGCTTCACTTGAGGAAATAAAAAAAGGCGACTCTGCAATAAAAGTGGTGACACCCAGTGCTTTAAAACCAGTACTCGATGAAATGCGGAATAATCTCGAAAGTTTTAAAAACCGCAAAGATAATCCGCATCAGGTGAGCAAGCATCAAGTGGGGTTAGGGCAAGTGAATAATTTCCCGGCCACCTCGCAACTAACAGAATCCAGTAATGAAAAAATACCGACTTGTGCCGTCACGTATAAGTTGGATGAACAAAAGGCCCAGAGGTATCACACTCACACCTTGGACGAGGTGGGGCTACCAAACGTGCAAAACCTACCCATTGTGCATCAGCCAGAAAACGGTCGAAAAGATCAGTACGCCAGTGGCCACGCGGTTAAAGCCAATTACCAACTCGCCCGAAATGCACATGGCATCGGTACCATGGCGAGGAATACAGCTAATGATGCTCACCTATTAGCAAGTGCGTCGATGAAGCCTATAACTCTTTACAGTGAGTCCATTCATGGTCGTCTTCAACCGATACGCTGGAGATTCCAAACCACATCAACTGATTTAGCCAAAGCTCGATTTATTTTGCTTGTGGCAACGGAAACGGCAGCGGCTGGGGACAAGGTACCTTGTCGTACACATACCCAGCTTTTACCGGTCGATTATTTGAAATCCTTGAACCCCTTTGGCGAAAGCGCCATGTTTTGGACCAATAAAAGCAATGAGTACTGCGAAATCTCCGTGTACTTTGCGAAGGATAATAGCTTGCTGGCTGTCTTCTGTTCGGCGGGTCGAGCATTTTTACGTCGAGTGGAGATCATCCACCTATGAGTTTTAATCTCCGCTCTGTGAATTACTCTGGCTTAAATACTCAGCCTTTAGAGCAAGCAAAAGGGCAATTAGAAAGTGTCCACTGGCCTTCGACTGGCTTTAAGCCAAATCCCTTGAATGGATTGAATGTTGAGGCTTGGCTATCAGGTGACATTCAAGTCACTGCGATTCATCCTTGGAATATGGGTCAATGGGCAGGCAAAGATCGAAACTGTGATTATTGGCTCTCATCCAAGGATGCTTTGATGTTTTTAACCAAACAACTAGAAAGCGCTGAGTTTGAACAGGCTATTATTATTCTCATCACGGGCGAAAGCATTAAACCTTTTTGCAGCAACTTGTCTGAGGTCTGTAAGGCATTCCCAACCGCTGAGTTATTATTTTGTTTAAGGCATGCCGAACATTTAGCGGTTATCGAACAAGAGCAATTACACATACAGCGATCAGAACGTGATGTAAAACGCCGCTCTGCCAGTGATCGAGTAGCCGCCCTTAATCCTTTTTATGCGGTTCACAATCAAATTAAAGCAACCTCAGATGCCTATAGCTCTGATCAAGCACCCGAGCAAATAGCGGCTGCTTTTAAAGCCAAGCGAGTATCAGCTTATAAAAACAAACTCAAATCCATCGCAAAGATTAAATCGCAATCCGGTATTATTCAGCAAATAGCCTTATGCCATTCTCTTTCGGATATTGAAAAGCTAACCGCTCCTAACCCAAGCCACCCTTTATGCGCAGTACTGACTTATTCGGGGTCAACTGATTCCCTTGAAAAAATGCGGGAGGTGTTGGGCTTATGATCTTTGAGCATCAAGGTAAGCTTTTTGAGCTAAGAGCCAAAAACATTATTGCCTCAGTGACCCTGCCTTTAAAAAACAAAAGGCTTGATGGCAATACCAGCAGTACCCTCACCACGACTGAAGGTAGCAAGGCCAAGATTTTGTCTGTGGCTTGTCAGCTACCTTTTGAACAAGGGGAGCATCTGACGGATTTAATAAAACTCGCCGAAGCTGTTGAAGAAGACGGCCGCCGCCGGGTATATCGCATCCAGCACGATGAGGCCAAGGTAGCGGATATTCGGGAAATCATCTTTGATGGGAATCTAAGTTATCGAAAAACCGAAGGGCTCTTAGCTTGGTCGGTTAACTTCTCCCTGCTGCAATACAACTCCGTCGCTGAGGCTAAAGAAGTCAGGCAAAAAGAACTCAAAGCAAAACAGACTACTCAGGCAGACAGTACAGCAGGCACCTCCATTGTCCAATCGACTGGTAATGAATCCAGCGACGAAACCGCCATCAAAAAACAATACAACCAGTTCGAGCAGTTCTTAAAAAAAGTGGACCAGCTCTTAGCTCCGGAGTCGACTGATGAAACTGACCCCGCTCGCCCGGCTTAATGATCAACCGATTAAACTCATTAGCCAACAAGTCTTGTTGGAATGGGCCACGCCTGGCCGTGCACTGGTGACTTTTACAGGGGCCACTAAAACGCCAACTCCAGGTCAATTACTCGAAATTAGCCTCTCAGTGGACGAACTAGGGCCAAGAAGAGTGTTTTGGGGCTATGTTGAGTCCGTCTCCAGCAAGGCGCCTGATGTTTATACAGTACTGGCTAGAGAGTTTTCGGCAGCGTTGAATCAAAGACTTTCGATCTCATTAAGGCACTGCAATGTGCAGCAGGTGCTGGAAGTCGTCAGTGAAAAAACCGGGCTCGAGTTTGTGCTTGAGCAAGCCGACTGGGTGAGTCAGTTAATCCCTAGATTCCAGCACATTGGCGGGGGCTATATGGCGCTGGATATGATTGGCACTCTTTGGCGGGCTCACCAGTATTGCTGGCACCAGCAACCCGATGGGCGTTTATACGTTGGAAGCTGGCCACAATCATTAATGGGTCAAAAGACTATAAGCCTCCCCATAGAACTCCTTAAAAATCCAACCCACGAAGGGGCCAGCATTCCCGTGCTTCCAAGGCTCAGACCTGGGGTCAAAATCCAAACTCAGAGCATTAGTCGTTGGGTCACTAAGGTGGAGTGGCAGGGCGAAGTGATGCGCTTGGGTTGGTCGCAAAACCCTTGGCACACCCATTTAAAGGCCATCCGATGAATGAGACATTAAGAAAACAAATAGCACGTGAGTTTCCAGAACTGGTGGCAGGTTACCATTTACCTGTTATGGCTGAAGTGATCAAAATCCAGGACGCTCCTAAAGCAGGGGGCATCTCCAATAACTTTCGGCCGCGTTATGCCGTCGACGTGCAAATCCTCAATAAAGACCTAGAACCCCTCGACATACTTTTAGAAGCCGTACCCCTAGCTATTCCTGCAGCCGGACATGAACGTGGGTTTTATGGGTTACCAGAAATTGGTGTATTGGTTGCGCTTAATTGGTTTTACGGATTACCGGAACGGCCCTATATAAGCGCGGTTCTCGGTGAAAGAAAAGGGTTGCCTCAGCTCGAGGAGAGAGATCAAGTCTGGCAGCAGCGTCCAGGGGTAGCACAGCAGGTTGGCGACCGAGGAAACTGGACACGTACCACTGACGAGGTCATTCATGATTCAGCCCAAACCATGCTCGAGGAGGCGTGTAAAAAAATATCGAGCTTAGGCAGTGAGATCAAGCAAATAGCCGAGCACTCCACAGAGGAAATTCAAGGCACTAAGCAATTAGAGGCCTCAGCAGTCCATGTGTTGTCAGAGACAATGGTCAACCTCATTGCTGGTGGTTCCATTAATGAACTGGTCTCGGACCGAGCCACCCGAACCGCTGGGGAAGACATAGAAGATAAGGCTGAGGGAGAGATTAGGCAGCTAGCCAGAAAGAACATTCATCAAAAAACAGAAGCCAATGCAATATTAAATGCTGCCAGCAATATTAACCAAACCGCAGGGGCAGATATTTCAACGGAAGCAAAAGCCAACCTCAACCTAAAAGCTGGTGGCAACGCTACTTTAAACGCGGCCAATCAAATAACCCAGCAAGCGGGCAGTCAATTGAATCAGCAATCCGGTGGGCCTATGAGTTTGATTGCTTCAGGCCCTTTAATGCTCCAAGGGTCTGCTGTTCACATTGGAACCGGCAGCACCAATGCTCTTGTTGTCATTGGAGACTTTATGCAAACCGTTGCGGATGCTCTTGGGATTATCGCTAGCCACAATCACGGTGACTCACCGCCGCCCAATCAAGCTGGAGCAATCAGCGGTAAACAAGCCGCAGCCAATGGCAGTAAAGGAAAGCTAAGCAGCATCAGCCAGTAAAACCTAGCCAGTCGACTAGGTGACGGGAATAAACAATAGCGTTACTTTCTTTTAAACACTCCAAAGATAATCCCGCAATAAAAATTCCTTTCAGCGCCTTCGGGCGCTATTTTTTTATCAAACTAAAACCTTTCACCCGATGGCGCTATTGAGCTGCTTAATAAATATATGTAGAATCTGTCCATACTGACGCTTATAACCTCATTTTTTGTGCAAAAAGTGAGATAAAGCAGACTTATAGGCGTTGGTGCTCAAGAGGTGCACGGATGCGCCAACTACATCGTAAAATGTCTCACTCCATTCCTCTATAAGCCATATCCCACCTGGGTTTTAACGTTTTCTGTATTGAAATAGCCAGCGGCGTCAGCAATGGCGCGGAAAAAAACTGAACCCGAAAAAAATCACTGCTCCTCCCCCACTGCCGATTACGCAATGGGAAAGTTTTGTGCAAGGGAAGGGTAAGCAAGGGTTGAAGAAATACCGCTATATGGCAGGATCAATCAAAGAAGAATTGCCAGCTTTTGCATAAGCTGGCAGCAATTTGGCAAGCTCAGATATATTTTAATATCCAATGCATCAATTCTTTAGCCACCTACTTTGAGTAAGAACAAAAATTTCAATACATCTCTTTAAATTACTTCGACCTCGAATTCTACAAGTTCCAATGAAAAGTAACTTATATCCCTACTAGATAAGTCTCTCGCTCCAACTTTATCAAATGGAGGCTCAAGGCTATTTCCCTTAGTTGTCGAAGCAACAAAACTTACAAACTCATAACTGATTTTTTCAGACTTTAATACCACCATTAAACGATGAGTGGCTGCTTCACCTACAGCTGTTTGCCTACATTCAGGATTCGCATCAAAACCATAGGGATGCAAAAAACCATTACCCTTGAGCAATTGCCTTTCAACCAGAAGTTCCCAATTACTTTGGAGCCAATGATCAATAAAGTATGGATCAGAATCCCAATCCAGATTTTCCAAAATAAGGCTTATCTGCGACCAGCAAGCAACAACATATTTTTGGAAACTCAATACTACTTGATTGACATTCATTATGCCGACTCTTTATAAATTATTATATTCTTCTTGCCAGATCTATAGTATGCCACATTATCTTTGATGGCTTATACTTCTTTAAATAATCTTCGACTGATAGTTCCTCATACTCTTCAAAGCTATCGTTTATTAACTCAAATCCAACAATATAGGATCTGTTTACAAGAATCTCAAACACCTCCTCTGTTTGACCTGGATGCCAATGGAGAATAAATAGAGAGTCTAGCGTGGAAAATTTAGTTAATAAAAACTCTCTTATTAAGAAAGCTTCCGAAGAAGCTAACCATTTACTTGACTCTTTCAATTGAGACTCTATGTCAGACTGATTCATTTTATAATCCTGGATAAGTTGTAATTAAATTTCCATATTTGTTTGTCATAACTGTTAATATACTGGTTGGCTGGTTATTTTGAAGATAGTTTGTTCCAATTGTTCTACCAATATTAACTTCTCTGACATAAAGCACACCATGACTTGCGCTATCAACTGTTCTAACTATAGGTGCGCTTACTACCTGCTTACTTTGCAAGAGGCTTCTTAAAGCACTCTCGCTAATTGTAAATTGACTTTTGTTTGCTTTACCACTCATATGCCCTTTAAGAGCATGCGTCATTCCTGCTTTTGAATTACCTTTCATTAGGTTTATTCGTGATGCAACACGACCAGGCACATTTAAAACAGTGGCGGCAGTTTTAAATCCAAAGAATGTTTTAACGCTATAGTAAAACCCTTTAATTGCTGATCCAACAGGAATAAAAAGAGTAGCTAACGTTAAATTTGCTTCCCTTGCTTGAGCTTTGGTTTCATCTGGCAACTGATCAAACAAGCATTGTCTGGCATATCGACCACATGTATTTTCTTCATCATCATGATTTCCATGCGTATTGAAGATTCTAACCATTGCTGCAGTAATAAAGCCGTCGCTAAAGGAGCCTCCTGCGATTCTAGATGTGACTCCCCCTAGTGAACCAGCCATGAAAATGTCGAAAGCTTTGTTATCTTCAAACACTCCCATTTTATGGCCAACATAAGCTGAAGCGAATGAGGAGCCAAACGTTCTCAAAGAAAATTTGCCTGCTCCTATGACGGCTAATGATCCTTGGGTGTATCCATGTAACCAAGCTGCTTCTGCATTATCAATAATCCCTTTTTCGACTTTATCACCAATACCATCTGCTATTGAGGCGCTAGCAAAGGCAATGGCAGCAGACTTTATGCCTTGGGACAAATCACCATCTGTTAACCAGTAAGTCATTGCTCCTGCTGCGGCTGCGCAACCAACGACTGTTCCATAGGTACAGGCAACAACTCTCATTCCGGTTTGAACGAGCTGTGGCCCAAGCCCTTGGTCGGTATGCATCCAGTAATCGAACTGGGCAAGGCTGCTGCCTAATCGAGAAGGGAACATTGCTCCCAGCATGGCAGGTCCAGTGCCAAATATTCCTCCAAAAAGTCCTCCCCCCCATGAGGTTAAGTAGCCTGTTGGGTCAGTAAAACTGAGTGGATTATTGAACACATAGCTGTAGCGGTTAGGCGATTGTGTGTTGGTTGGAGCTTGTACAAATGGATCGGCACTTAGGAAACGACCGAGCAGCGGATCGTATACCCGTCCGTTCATATGAACTAGGCCCAGGGATTCAATATGTTCATGACCTGTAAAGCCGCGTGTCGTTGCTTCGTTGCGATGGGCCTGAACGTTTTGAGGTAGGCTGTCGTTATCCCAACTGCGATTAACGCTTGATGCCTTGAGCTTGCTGATATTAGTGTTTGCAGCCAGTGCTCGAGGTCTGCCTAGGCCCTGTTTATCGCCATATAGCACTTCATCTTGAACGCGTTTTGGGATAGTGACCGGAATAAGATTTTTGCGGAAACGCACGAACGCTCGTTTGGTTTTCGCTTTTTTAACCAAATCGGTATGGCCATCGCCATTGAGGTCACCGTAAAAATATTCGTAATCGGGATCAACGTCGAATTTAGGTTCAATACTGGGGTCAGGAAGACCGGTGACCCGACGCCAGTCTAAGCTGCGTTTTTTACCCCAGGCATCATAACTGTGATGCTCGAGCACATTTCCATTTTCATCCCCTACCACCACAATGGAACCCAGGTGGTCTTTCATCAAATAACGCTGTTCAACTTTTTTGCGTTTATTGTCTTTGTAGGTGTGGATTTCGACTGCATTTCCACCGATGTAGTGCTTTTTACGAATCTCACCGTTTTCGTAAACTTCTTCGTAACCACTGCCTGCGTAATAGGTTTCAGTGACCTTGCCGCGTTCGTTGTCTTTACGGTAATAGCGTCCACGATCTGGCCCGTATTCAAATTCCACAAACGTTTGACCACTGTTGGTGCGCATATGAATGGGTTTGTCATGTGCTTCGGCGTAGGTCACACGACGCAGACCATCAGAGATCATATTGCCCCGAGCGTCATAACAGAAATTACGAACGTTTTGTCCATTGACGAGCTGACTGATGGCATGAGGGCCAGGTGTGTATCGGCAGCCCTCATTTTTCTGGCCGTAAACGTAAACCCCAGCATCGGATTTATTTCGGATATTGCCGTTATCGAAATAGCTGACTGCATCAGTTGCGACTGGTATACCAGCATTCCGTGGGCCATAGACTTTAGAGCTTTTTAAACGGTTCATACCGTCGTAGCTGAAGGTTTCTTTTAAACGAGATTTAAGGTCTTCACGTTGTAAGAGGTTGCCCAGCTCATCAAACTCAAAGCGCATAACGTGCACACTTTGAGAGGTCGTTTCTCCAGCTGAATTGCGGCCGTTTAAGTTAGCACCAGTGGAGGCTAATAAACCCGTTGTATCATTATACTGATGACTGACATGATATTTATTACCTAACACTTGCTGGGTGAGTTGCCCAGCAGCATTCATACTTTCCATGCGCCAATAGGCTTTGCCTGAGCTTGGGTTTTTAATAGCGGTTAAGAAACTGCCGTCGTATTCGTTTTCCGTTTTAAATCCACTGGGATAGGTGTGGGTTTCGAGACGTCCATAACCATCATATTGATAGCGCTCAACGTAGTTTTTACCTTTTAAGCGGCGTTTAGATTCGATCACTTGCCCTAAAGCATCGTATTTATATTCTTCTAAATATCCACGGCTGTCAGTGACTTTATGCAGTAAACCTTTACCCCGCTTTCCACCCATTGGAGCGCTGTCATAGTGCCAAGAAGTCGTTATACCTGAGGTTGTACCTTTACAGCCATCGATTGCTTGATCCAAGGTGCCTTTATAGTCGTCATGGCGGCTGATGGTACGCCCAAGTTTATCAAAAGCTTGACAAATCTTAACGCCTGCTTGTTCGCTTAATACTTGCTGACCGGCGGCGTTATACCAGTATTTAATCTGGCCTTTGTCGGGGTCGTCGATCTGGGTTTTATTGCCGAGCTTGTCATAGGTCATTTTAATGCTGTGGCTGCCCGCAACGTCCTTGAGCTCCAGTAATTGACCGTCGGGTGAATAGAGGTATTGCAATTCATTGCGATGGTTATCGAAGACTTTATAAAGGTTACCCTTCATATCCAACACGCTGGTTTTTTTCTGGCCTTTCGCGTTGGTTTCTTCTACATAGCGAGCGGTGCGTCGAGTTTTAACGGTATGGCCAGCAGCATTTTGGGCTTCGACAACCGCTCCTAGATAATCTCGCTTAACAACAGTGTCCCAATGGGCAGCACTATCACCAACAAATCGAGGTCTTAGGGTTCTTTTCACCTGACTGTAGTGATCAAATTGCGTTAAGGTCTCGACCCATTGATCATTAAAGGTTTTGGTTTTGGAATAGATCACTTGGCCAGTGGGTGCATGAAAGGCCTCAGATTCATTTCCTAATGTATCCCAGGTTCGTACCTTGTATTTCGAACGACTGTATTCTGAAGTTGAGAATGCATACTCAGTAAAGCTTTGTATGCCATTAGGTGCTTGCGTTTTGATAGCGCGTCCAAAGCCATCGTACTCGGTCGCTGTAACCAGCCCATTAGCATCTGTGACTTTAGCTGGTAGACCATGTATAGGATCGTATTCTGTTTGAACGCTATGGCCCAAAGCATTAGTGATTTTCCTCACACGTAGAAAGTTATCGTATTCATATACCGTGCTAGCACTCTGAATACCCTTGCCTTTTACGGTGACTTTTGTGCGTTGGCCGTTATTAGGATCATATGCATATTCCGTAACCGTCGATAAGGCATGGCCTGGCTCTACGATTTCTTTTTTCATCTGGCCATTGCGGTAATATTCCCAAGCGGAGGTTTTGACGCTCCTCGCTTTGGTACCGTCTAAGCGTTGGTAATCTTTGGTAACCTTTGTTTTCTTTAGGCGTGAACGATGACCTGAATAAAATTCATTTTCAGTAAAAATAGTATGGGTTTTGTGGTTAATTAAGTCCTTTTCTACGCGTTTGCCGCCTTGCATTTCCATTGCGACAGGATTGCCATTGAAACGGCCTTGTAATTGATAAATCCTCGCGTTATGGCCATATCGTTGATTGTTAGAACCCGATAACCTCGTAGCATCATAATTCGATGATTGCTCTACTTCGCTGACAGGCCCCCAGCTAGCACTGCCACTTAAACGCCCATCGTTAATATGACCAATCCATCCGAAATCTTGCGTTTTAGTGTTGATTATCGCTGCACGATATAGATCTTGCCGATAAAGACTATTGGTTAAAGAGTGTCTCGCTAGCCCTCTATCAACAAAGAGCCCCCAGGTGTTGGTGGTTCGGCTAATCTCACGTTCCGACTGAGAGAATATGCCTGGGAAACGGGCATTCAAGCTCAATGCAAAACGTTTTTGACTTAATAAAGAGCCACTCAAATAATGGCTATCAACCGCATATTCATTTTCCGTACGCAGTATCGGTTGAAATGCCCCAGTAGGCGTTTTAACGCTCTTGGTTACTTTAACAAAGGAAAACCCGTTGATTTTATTGCGTTGAGTGTCGCGTCGGGCTTCTCCATATTGATAATTAAGTTTTGAAGCGCCACCAATGGTGTTGGTTTCTACTTCGTTCACCACTAAACGGAAACGACCCGCTGTCGGTAAACTGTTTTGAGATACGCTGAATTTTTTATCTTTTTGAGTGCTTTCGTTTTCCAATCGCTTATAGCGAATCTTTGTTACTAACCCTAAGCCGTTTTCGACCTTGGTTAATTTATTCAGTTTGTAGGTATTTTTAGCGATACCATACCGAAAGCGAATGCCGTCTTTGCTGCGGTAAACAAGGTCAGGGGAAAAGTCTTGATTGAAATCGACAAATTGATAAGTTCGAATATTTTTATAGTCACACTTGCCACCTTCATTTTGACAGGTTGTTAGAAAGCCTTGATTAATGATCCGTCCATCTTCTAATATAAAATACTGTTCGCGCTGAGGGCTTGTTGTAACAAATAAATCTAGATCTCCGTCGTAATCCAAATCCATCCAACGGACGGCTTCTATATGGGATGCAAATTCTTGCCCATAGGGATTGGGTTTACTCTCAATGCGACCCTGATATTGACGATCAATGGTACATTTTTCAAAACCACGGTCTCTTCCTGAATAAACGCTTGGGGGTTCAGCCGACCTTTCAACAATTTTATATTTTTTTCTAGTGCCGTATTCCATACATGTCTTGTGACCACTTTCATCATGCTCATGCCATTCTTCGCAAACCCTTTCTTCATAATCGAACTCTCTTTTCCAGGTGATGATGCCATCGGTGGTGATGTTAAAAGACCTTTCAGAGGATTGATCGTGTTTTACTAAAGATGAGCATTGCAAGCCTTTTAAATAGGAAAGGTTTAATTGTGGATGGCTACTGGACATGTCATACACAGGATAAGAAGAATTATTGTGAATTTCTTTGAATTCCGTTTGCTGGCACTGTTTCATTGCTTGTTGCATATTCGCTTCATAACAGATATCCAGCCAGCCGTCATTATTAAAATCGACAAATTGGATAGTATCAGCGTGTTTGCGGCACTCGCTGCCTTCACCGCATTCACTGGAAAAGAAATAAGGTTCAAACAGCTGGAATTCCATCCCCACTCGACCTGTTTTAGGTGGTACTCGACCGTTAGATCGGAATATTTTTATATCGTTTCCAGAGACAAAAATTAGATCGTCCAAACCATCTCGATCGAAATCAACAAAGCGGATGCTGTCAGTAAGGCATCCTCCCCAATAACCCCCGTGGCCATGCCCACAAATTCTACGTTCTCTATTATTTCGGAGGGTGCTGTCGGTGACACCATGGAAAGGTAGAACCTGTAGTTCGCTCACTTTGTTTGAAAAAACTTTAGCCGTTATTTCAGTTGAATAAATTGGAGTTTTGTTGGTTGGGTGAATGCCCATGCTGATTTTACAGCGAATGCCTGCTCCATCCCCTCTATAACATACATCGGGTATGCCATCGCCATTGAGTTCAGGGTATTGGCCTGAGAAAAAATTATTAGAATTATCACAGAGACCACCTTTCTCACACATCTCAGTGACAAGGCCTTTTTCTGTTACGAACTTACCATTGATGTTTGGGATGATGTGCAGCCCATAGGTATCGCCTCGATACACAACATCCGCTTTGCCATCTTTATTGAAATCTAAAAACCGTATAGTACCGAAGTTAGTAGGGTCATCGCATTGTTCATATTTATGCTTCCCTTGGTCATCACAAATTTCGGTTGTACTTATGATGTGGTTATTTTCAGGGAAACGGTTATGGCCATCATTTAATTGACAACGAACACCGTGATTATCTGATCGAAAACAAATATCGAGAAAGCCATCGCCATTGGCATCAGCGTACTGAATAGAACCGTGGTTTCCGGTCCCATCAAACTGACTGCTATATTTCTTTTGTTTTCCATCCCCAGCAGGGCTGTCGCAACGACCGAAGCGTTTGCTACCATCCGCACAAATACCACCCGTTGATCGGCTATTGCTTTCAAAGCCGAATTCAATGCCTGATTGCCTTTCGTAATGGAAGGTTGTGGGTTTTATGCAAGTGCCATCCGCACCACATTCAATCACTTTTTTAAGTCGTAAGTTCTTAAAGTTTTGAGTTTTTTCGTACCCAAAGCTATATGTGCGGTAAATTTGACTAGCTACTTCGATTTTTATGTTTTTAAGGATTCTGTCATTTTCTACTTTATAGCCGTGGTATGTTGATTTTTTAGGAAAGGGATGTTCAATATATTGAAATTCAATATTGACATTATTGTACCTAATAGTACTCACTACTGGCATTTTATGGTTCGATTCTTGGTATGTGACGTTATACCCATTACCAAAAGGGTCTTCCACGCGATTTAGGTACCACTGTTTGATACCTCGATCACCAATACGCTTGGTTTTTTTGTAGTGTTTGCGTTCATACAGGAGGGATTCTGATTCATAACCACCCTGAACCAGTTTATACACAGTGCCAGGGTTACTTTCTGGGTACAATGCACCGTCTGCTCGTGTGACCAATGGGGTACCATCTACACACAACTGTTTTTTAATTTCTCGGGTGGTGCCACCGATTCCGTCTGCTTCGTAAGGCGCGTTACACTCTGAGATTACCGATAATCCACTTATATTAAATCCATGCCCCATAACGCCTGATTGTGAGGATGAGTTATACGAAATACTAAGCTTTGGCGTAATACCCGAAGGGCCTGCCGGCAATGAAAGCGGCATTTGATAGCTATAACTACCATCTAATTCAGAAACGCTACTTGAGCCAGCTATAGCTCCTGGAACAATAGGCCCTTCTGCATAAGCATGAAAACTGTTAATAAAAAAGTTAGTTTGTACATTTTGAGCGATGATTTCACGACGCCCTGACAGCTCTATTCTCAAATCGTCATAACGATCGCCATTTACATTGACTACCGTAATATCAGCTCCTTGCTGAGAAACATCAACAGGCTCACTGCCTTGCCCATGCCCTTTAAGGTATTCAATCACTCGAGGAAAATGCTTAATACTCTGTTGGTTAGAGCGGATTTTTTGATAAAGCGTGAAAGTTGGGTAACTTGCATTTGGGGCTTGAAATAAAATATCCAGTAAGCCATCGCCATTGAAATCACCAATTATCAATTTATAACTGAGCTTACGTGCACCTCGCGCTGTTGCATTATGTGCCCATTGCTTTAATCGCGTTGGCTTTGGGTTATTTTTAAAATTTGAAAGTAAATATGAAGGGTGTTTATATAATGGCAAGGGTATAACAATTGATCGGAATTTTACAATAGTGGTATAACGCTTAGCTTTTAAATAAAGATCATCCTTTCCATCACCATCATAATCCCCCTCCCAAACCTCATAACTACGATCATGAAAGGGAGAGGGTGAATTATTCGAATAAACTGAAGTTGCTCCCATGAGCAAGCTTAAAACAAGAAAGGTCTTGATTTTCATAGACAGGTAATAAATATAATTGGCATGTGCATTTGGAAGAGATTGTATCCAATAGGCAATATAATATAAAGTATATTTGCGTTAGTAATAATGGCGGCAAAACCGTTATCACTGGCGTACGCGTTAGGCCAAACTAGCTGACTGATACGTAATCAACCAAATGTATAGTTTGAAAAATAGATCAATTATTGATAACTAAGCCAGCTTACAGAACGCCCAAAAAAAAGCATTATTGGGGATATTCTGCTCTGGTTTGGCATGTCTCGGATTTTCTGTATTAAACTCATAAAATGCTTATTAATCTAGTCTTATAAAGCGATCAGTTAATGTTTACGCTACTTCTTTGCGGGTAGAGTAAGACTTCAGTCCAGTTATCAGATGGGCTGAAGATCCTCCAATTTCAATATATGACTTGAAAATCGTATCCATTTATAGTCTGCGATCACTTGCTGACGAAGTGCCAATAAAAAATAACAAAAAAAAAATCAAAAAGAGCTTATGGAAAGTCATCTATAAATAACCGTGCTTTTTAAATGGAAAAATTGTCGGTGATTTTAATCGAGAAGGGTAATGTGTAGCAAACGCTTTGTCTTCATCACGATATTTTTAGTAGTTGTTATATTACTCTAAATTTTTTGGGAATGAGCGATAGTTGGTTTGATTTTGGCTTTTTTGGAAAAATCTGTGTTGTATTGCTAAAAAGGATTCCCTTCCTTCAAAGAATCTTTAGAACTGAATGCTGAGACGATTAATGTAACAGTTTTGTCCGCTTACAACGTACTTCATTATAACTTTATTACCAGCGCTGCCAGCCGTGAGTGCTACCGCGAGCATGTTTTCGAGCCCTTTCTCGGTAAGGCTATTATTGTTTACTGCAAGGTGCAAGTAATTGTTTTGGCAGTTGGCTACATCATTTTTAGGAACCAAAATCACACTGCCATCAGCAAGTGTGTAGACATTTGATAGGGTTGAGGTGTGTGACTTTTCGTCTGAAGAGAATGCATTTAAAGATAAACATAATAAACCAATAGCAGCTAAGCGCATTTAAGAGTTTCCTTATTTAAAGTTAATGAGTGTTAACTTGTGATTTTTAAGACCAGCTAGAGTATGGCGCGAATTATACACGGTCGGAAAAATACTATCTATAAGAGTGCCTATATAAAAGATGGGCCTGGTTTAAAGGTAAACGATCTTCAGCGATCAATCTCAATCAAGGTTGCTATTTATGGTGTGATTTCCCAAGGTAGCAGAGCCTCATAATCTTCCAAGTTAAGAGCTCTCGGCAGTTGCTCGAACAGCATTTTTAAATAAACATATGGCTCTAAGCTGTTGGCTTTTACGGTTTCAATCAGAGAATATTTTTTCGATTAAAGGGAGGCCCCTGTAAAAACAATGACACTTACTGGTATTTTGATGTAAAGAATGCTGTTACTGAAGCCGGGTTCTCAATGCTGTTAAGCGCTGCAGCTTCAGATATGGTCATTAAGATAAAAGGCCAACCTGGCTGTAATGTAACCCAACCTGAAAGCATTACCCATATATACCAAGATTTTTGATCGAAATACTCATCTGCTATTTCCTACATCCGCTTAAATGGTTACCTAGCACCCCTTTTCTGGGGTTCATCTCAATCAGTTTCGATCTTTCAATTTAATGAATGCTCTCGCCTCATGCTGAGGCCATACCCTATTCCCTAAATATCTACAAAAGAAAACCCTACAGCTATGGGTCTGTTGGCGAGCAAATAAGCCCAGCTCAATTTCAGCCATGATCATTCAAATCTGACACACTAGGACTAGCTGGTTGGGTAGGTGTGTAAGATATTAGACGCAGATAAAGTAAGCCACATCTGACTCAGAGTCTCTCCCCAGACAGCTCTGAGTGGTGCCTTAAGGATGAGGCGCAACACCCTCTCCATAAAGCTAACAACTGAACTCCTACGCCAGAGGATCTGGCGTTTTTTTCATCCAAGAACTTCTATTCGAAACAGACTTGTTGTCGCATCATTGGCGCATATGGATACTCATTGCACAGCGTCCTTCGAGTGCAATGGTGTCTACAACCAAAGTCCGCACCGCGGACCTCACACGCAGAAGACCAAGGCAGCCATCCGGATACCCCAACCCCACCAGCAGCCCAGTAACGGCCTAGGGTTCGACGGATTTGATCAGTGAGCTGCTCGCAAGCCCAGTGCTCGCGCGAAAAAAATAAAACCTGTGAAAAAATTACTGCTCCTCACCCACTGCCGGTTTCGTGTAGAGAACGTTTTGTGCAATGCGCGGGTGTGCAAGACCCCGGCGAACCCGCATGAAACCTGGGTCTCGGCGCAATCGAAACACCGATCCTTTGCACAGGTTTGCACTCCTTTGCACTTTCATTGCACAGCCAAATAGCGCCAATTGCTCTGAAAGCCGCGTGGGAGTAGGGGTTTTCAATTTTTATACACCCCTACCGAAAATACCTCTAATGCGAGCTTACTCAGATGGTGTATTTGTTTTCATCCACTCCTGCCCCGCGGTCTTGTACTCTTCTGATTCACGAACTTCTGCAATAGTCGCCCAAATTTTTTCTGCTATCTCCGGGTTTTTTTTAACAAAACCATGGCTGAGCATCAAATAATAGGGTTTATTCACCAATGGGGGTGTTAGCTTCTGTATATCCGCTTGGTACTTAGGATTTGTATCAAGATGAAAATCTCCACTTTCCGTTAGTGCAGTAACAGCTTCAACCCGTCCGCTAAGCAACTTCTGAAAGTTTGCTTTAGTATTTTTTGATTGATCATCAACCTTATATCCCTTTGAAGCTAAATCAGATGAAATTGAGTACCCAGCCGGGGCAGCTATCTTAGCGTCATCACCTAACCCATCAATAGTTAACTTGCCAGCAACACCAACATTTTGATTTGATTTTTTTGTGTAAAGAGAATAGCTGGAGGAATGTAATCTTAGCTCGCTATTTGGTGAATCCCCACCAGGGTATACCCCAAACTCTTTTCTTACTTCTTTATAGCTAGCAGAAAAGCAGCCACTTGAATCAACAAACTCTTCCTGCTTCATAGCATTTAAACACCTTTTCCAAGGCACTCTTTTATGAACAAATTCTACTTCAGGTATTTTTTTATCTACCAAGTCTAGAAGAATGAAATTTAATCCAGCATTACTTTCTTTCACTATCCATGGAAAGCTGGTTTCATTCTCTGAAAAAATTGTTACTTCAGCACTCTGTATTTGAGCACTTACAAGAGCCGTTAGAATTACAGCTAACTTATTCATGGGAAGGCCTCCAAAAACCTAAGCTAAACGGATGCTCTACTTGATTGTAGCTTTAGAGGAGAACAATAGGCCTTCAGCGTTACGCTATTTATAGTCCTATAAGCATGCGAATCTAATCATTAGAAGCCCACTAAGGTAGTCGCTTTTATTGAACGGCGCCCCATCTATATGGGATGTCACCAGTGACACTATTTGTGACACGAAATCAAACTCACCATTATCAAAGTCCGCCCAGAGCATAACTTGAGGCTATTAAAATACTGTATAAAGCACTGTATAAACGGGAGGCACGAGGACAAATTCCAAATTTCATCTGGCATGAATTTGGCATTTTCGGTCTGTAAGTTATTGATTTTTGAATTCTGGCATTGTGTTGGCATGATAAAAAAAAGGCCCTTAGATTTCTCTAAAGGCCTGATTTTTAAGGAATTTTGTGGTGCCCAGAGGCGGAATCGAACCACCGACACGAGGATTTTCAGCGTGTCTAGAGATCACTTACAAGCCAGTAAAATCAAGGGCTTGAGTGTATCATGTAAATTTGTTGACATAAAGTTGACATTTTAGCGTGCACCAACTTACTCAAGCTTCTGCCAGGTTCAACTTCTATCCGCGCGTTTCTGTACACCCAAGAGCTGCTAGCTCTCTCTTCAAGGCCTTGAAATACTTACGAACCAAGACAAGGGTGGCAATTTCAAGACCAATGTAAAAAGCGGCCTCCAAAGCAGAAGTATAATCTTCACTGTATAGTCCGTAATAGTTTTCCACATATGCGTATAGGAAAGAATCACAAAGAATGATCAAAACTCCTGCAGCAAGAATGCGAATACCCACTACGGTATAAATGGAGACAAATCTTTCCATGAAATCTCTGCCTTGAGAGCCGCCATTGATACGGTAAGCAATAAGAGTTAGCGCGAGGATGCACACATAGCCTGATGCTGATACTAGGTAATCCCAGATGTTAATTAAGTCAGCATCGACTTCACTAGGGGCCCAGTAGAGTATGTCACACATCACATACACAATCCCCAGATTGATCAATATGTAGAAAAGTGAGGCTCTTTCACTAATACCACCATTAGCAAGCTGATTAAGTAGCTTGCGTATATTCCATAAATACATATAAATAATCGCCATTTAAAATAGAATGTCTATTTTAAACTACAACGCTCAGTTTTATAAGCCTCATACATCACAATGACTATCCAGCCTTAGCATTATGAATCCCCCCGGGTTCATCGGAGAGTATTTTGTTTGAGTCATGCCACTGCAGACTCGCTTTGTTGATAATACAGCA
>CANMOZ010000028.1 GCA_947499545.1 uncultured Saccharospirillaceae bacterium | reverse complement strand
CCTAGCGGTGTGACACACCACAGCGATAGAGGCAGTCAATACTTATCAATCCACTATACGGAGCGATTAGCTGAAGCGGGCTTTAAAGCATCCGTTGGCAGTGTAGGAGACTCTTATGATAACGCTTTAGCGGAATCGATTAACGGCTTATACAAAGCAGAAGTCATCCACAAGGAGGGACCCTGGAAAGGGGTTGCGGATGTTGAATTAGCGACCTTGCAGTGGGTGAGCTGGTTTAATCATCAGCGCTTGCTTCAGCCGATTGGCGATAGGCCTCCTGCTGAATATGAAATGCTGTATTATCAACAAAGCGAGTCTGCAGTGGCATGACTCAAACAAAATACTCTCCGATGAACCCGGGGGGATTCAAGTGCCCAGCCAAAGTTGTGTCGCCACTTCTAAATAAAAAATAAAGCCAGAGAGAGAGTATTTAACGATATAAAAATCTACGCCTTCATAGGGAGGTTTAATGGCTTCTAGAAATGAAAAACCTACTATAACCGCACACAGTATTATCGGAAAAAGCTTTAAAACAACAAACATCCATCTGGACAATAAATGCATATGATTGTCAATGTCAGCTAATATCGAATCTCTAGCATTTTGGTAAGCGTCCACGCCAACCGTCCACTGCTCGGTGGAGCCTGATTTTGAGATTACAACCCCTTTGATCTCATTGCCTTCTCTGTATAACGCATCTCGAAAAAAATAGTCTTTTAAAGAAAATTTCATTTTTTAGATTCCTTTCGTGGCTTGTATGTACGTACCATTTTGTCATCGTGCTGCAATTCTGGAAGCTTCCGAGCCCCCATACCATCTGCTGTTTTGCCCCAAGTGCACTGATGTGTGAGCCGCTTCGTAGAGATACAATCTCGCAAATTCTTCATGATTTAATATCCATCTGTTTGGTGATAAGCGGGCCAAAGGACCCGCCTAATGTCGACCTATCAGCGCGAGAGGTTTAATTGAATAGGATCAAGCGAATGTATATTCGCTATGACTGCGTTTCCTGCCTGTTCATTAAGGGTTCTAATACTAGACACCACATTGATTGCCCCACCCAGCATCACGTTTAACTGCTTGAGGCATTGGGTCTTCTTTTCATATACCCAGTTGCATGCCTTACCATCAATAGGCGCATCAATGTTAACCACACGACGGACCAACAGTGACTCACCGGGTTCTAAGCTGTACCAATGCTCTTTGTTTATTTTGATAGGCTTCACTGAAGCAGTGAGTTCAACACCTGTAGGAAGATAAGCAGCGTTTTTTTGCTCAATCCTAGGCTTAGGGAAACCAGCCGCTGTTTCATAATTCGTGACCTCACGGACTTTAATTTTCCCTTCAGGATACTCTGAGACTCGTAAGTAATACCCCTGAAATAACCCTTGCGCTGTGTGCTCTTTGTCAGAGACCCGTTCCCAGCATCGATCAGGTTCAGGATCATGACAATTAGGTCGACGCTTCCATCGCTGTAAAATGACTTTTTTATCAGTTTTTGAGTTCAGCATCATATACCCAGCATCCTTGATAGCTTGCTCGGGTGTATCCTTAAACGCCTCTTGGAAATCACCTTCAATAGTCGCATTGGAATTCAGGGCATGGGCGTCCATACCGGCAACATTACCCGCCGTATCCCAAACACTGACCTGCTCACGACTCCAATTAGCACCATCAACCTTTGCTTTGCGAATATAGCCTGACTGTTGGTGCCCACCTGGGTTAACGTCATAACCGCTGGCTAATGTACGTTCGAAGTGAACCAAAGACCGATACTTATTAACCTTTTGACCTTCTAGCCATTCAGCTTTCAACGAGTCCTGTTTTTGGTCTTCTAGACGTACAAGAATGGGGTATTCATGAGGGTTATGGACTTTGAAGTTATGAGTCGTATGCGCCCGATTCAAGGAAGCAACATTTTGCATCCCAACAACACTTGATAGTGCACTGCTGTCGGTATGAATAAAGGACGTGATCAATGGTGCATTGGGCTCAAAATGAACCTTGAACTCAGCATAGGACTCACTCTTATGACCCACTGCATCCGTCACGATGACTTTGACTTGCACCGTCTCATTGGTTTGGTAAAAATCATCCCCTAAATCCTGACGATTAACTCCAATAACACCACTCTTTTCAAAGCGTTTCTTTATATCGGCTTCGTGGACTAACACACCTCCAACTCTCACCTCGTAGCGAGCTTCCACAATTTTGCTGTACACAAAGCCCCATTCGCTGTAATCCATTGGGTCACTTAAAGACAACACAAAATAAGGCATATTGGCGCGACGTGTATCAGGCAGGCGGTAGTTTGCAAAGTCCTCTAATTTCGTAGGCTTCAGATTGATCATATCTTCGTTAAGATAGAGAGGATAACTTGTGCCCACAGGGTGGAACTTCTGCTTTATAATTTTGTTGTTGACAGAGTCTTCGTTATATCCAAAAACCAGCGTTTTTTGATATGGGTATTGCCAATCAATTGCAGGAGCAGAAACGTCATACCCCACCTCACGAAAGACCACTCTGTTTTCGTTGCCCGCAAAATCTGAATACGTAAATGCCAAACGATTTTCACCAGGCACAAGGTCAACAACTATTGAGTAGGTACCTGATTCATTTGCTATCACATTTCGAAAATCTTGATCATTAAAGGCGTAGTTCACGACCACTAAACTATCAGGATCAAAGCCAGCTCCTTTGTCGTCATCCATAGTAAATTCGACAACATGACGTGCTTTACCTGAAGTTAGCTGCCCCACAAGTTCTGGGGTTGGGGGTGTTTTATCAATCTGGAATTTAGTCGGCTCAGTTCTATACACTTCACGCCCATTATCAAAGAGCACAAAATGAGCTTCATGTAAGCCCTCTTCAAACTCTTCAACCGGAACAGTAATAAGTCCAAGCCCAAAATCAGCAATTGACCCTACATAAACTCCATCAATATACAAATCAGCACGCTCAATGCCTTCTACACCTTCAGCTTCAAAGTAAATTTGATTATTGCCTGATCCAACAAAAACATTCTCACCTAGCTTTGGTTCAAAAGTAGTGGCGCTTTCCGTGAATTTAAAATCATATTTAGTTTCCGTTAGATTGCCTGCTTCATCAGTCACGTGGAAAGTTAGGCTTGCCATACCGCCCCGATCATTAACCTGCCACCAGTCCTTACCAAAGAACTCTTCACAAAACGCTACCAGATAACGGCCGTCTTGACGTATGGCTCCTTCTCTTTCTTTAACTCTGACTTCGTCACCAATTTGATAACTGTATTTGACGGTAATGCCATGCTGAGTCGGTTCGTTCTCGTTGTACTTTCCAATGTCCATAGGGCTAATCACTACATACCCCCAGTTCAATGCTTTTAAATTATCTTCGTTTAGCTGTATTCCATTACAGGTACGACGATCACGAGCCACATAAATAGACTCATCAGGGCTTAACTTAAAGGGGCGCATGATGGGCTCTTTCGCACCTTCAGGCAGATAAAGCACCTGCATTTGCTCTTCCGGATAAAGGCTAGGAACACGTAAATCTATATGCGGAGGGGTTATATCTAAAAATACAAGCTCACGGTATGGATATTCCTGATCCATCGTGTCAATCAGTTTAATGTTTAATTCGTTGTACCCCTGAGTTAAGTACAGCTCAACTTTCACTTTGCCATTTTTGTACTCCGCTTTGTTGCCTTCCACCTCGACGGACTTCACGCCCTGCGGCAGGTTTTCAACCTCCATTTCAAACAGGTATTTTTCATCTTTGACCAAAAAAGGGCTGGTGACGCGGGTAATGGGCTTGGTGTTTTGAACGTTGAGTATCAGAGACTCTGAGGTGATGTTGTTTAAACGGTCTTTGGTTTCAAAGGTGATCTCAATCGGGCCGTCTTGGTAATCGATGGATGCAAACCCAAGACTGCTGTTACGACCTGAGACGACTTTTTTTTCCTCGCCGTTAATAAACAACTTAACGTATTCAACCCCAGCCAGATCAATGGCGTTGACGTTTATGTCGACGTAACCATGGACGAAGTTTTGATCTTTAAGGTTGTGTTCCAACTGCGGGCCTTTGTCGTCCAGTGCCAATGGCTGCGCCTTACCCCACACGTCTGCGGTACTGGATGCGAGGGTGTTGACGTAGAGCACCAGGTCTTCGCTATCGACCAACGTAAGATTCTTCTCAGAGCGCATGAACTCTAATATTTTACGAGGCAGCAAGGTGCGGTAGACATGAGCATCGAGGTGACGATTACCAAAGCCCAAATTCATTTTGTTGCGACCGTCTGGCGTTAAGCCAATGCCGTCTAATTTACAATCGTTCTTGATGTCGTTGTACATGGTCATGGCAAAATCAATAGACGTGAATCCAGGTTCATGAGGTTCGACGCCCTGCTCTACTGCCAAGTCGTAGGTCAGTTTCGAGATCCCTGCCGCCAGTGCTCCGAATTTAATGCCGTCATCAATAACGGAAATCCCTTTGTTTTCGGTCCAAGTGGGGTTAATGGGGTAGGTGCGCGTCACCGGAATTCCCACCAAAGCAGACATCAGATCATGTGATTCGGCTACCGCATTCGGTAGGTTTAATCCTTCTTTGATGCGGCACTCAACGTAACCCGCTGCTACATTCGACCAAGGGTTTGGTATAAGATCGTGATGGCTGCCCGAGGTGTAATAGCCGATGGCTTTTAATACGTGTTGGTTGTTGAGCTGAATGACTTTGCCCGAAAACTCTTCCGTATAAGAACCCGTGCCTTTGCCCGATTCCACCAAGATATAGGTGTCATCCGAGTTGATGGCTTGCTCGTAACGGCCACCGTCGTCAGTGGTTACGGGTTCTGCCAGTAATTCTTTTTTGCCATCTTCCGTGTAGCGATAAATATCGACGCTAGAACGCACCACCACCGCATCGGTGACAATGCCTTGGACTGTGCCGTCCGGTCGATACACTTGTTTGGTATTACTGCCAGCACCGCCTGAACTGCTGCCGCCGCAGGCAGCCAAGGTGGTGGTTAGGATAGGGATGATCAGTTTTCTCACTCAGTTTCTCCTTTATGCGTGAGTCTGAAGCCACCGAATTCTCCCTGGCAGCCCTTTTCTGTTGGTGTTAATCAGTTGTAGAGAATGGACAACCCGATTGAGGTTGCGCGAAGGTTCCCATCAAAATGGTATTCGTACTGGGCTTGCACCCCGAGCAACCAACTGGGGCTTATTTCAAATTCGCGCCCGGCACTGGCAACCCCGTAAAATCCAATACCATTTAAATCATCAAAGTTTTGCGTGGTGTAACCATCGCGATCCACAAAATGCCGTTCTTTATAGCTGTATTGGTTTGCACCAATGCCTCCGCCGGCCCATACAAATGCACCGCGACCAAAGCCGATTTTGGTTTGATATTGGGTCTCAAAGGATACCAAGGTGACGTCCTGGCCAACCCGGTTGACGTCAGGGTCTATGGTGAAATTGCGATAACTAACGGCACTGGCGGTGCGACTTTCGCGATCAATGTCGGCGATGAATTTGAGTTTTAAGGCTGTTACATCGTTGAAGGTGCTGGCTGAGCCTTCCCCTTCCATGTCCTCGAAATACAAACTTGAGCCATCGGCTTGCACGCCAAACACCCAAAAATTATCTCGATCATTCGCTTGTGTGGGCAGCGCCACTGAGGCAACAGCTACCACCAAGCAAGGCATGAACATTCGCATCAATTAGGCCTCCTTACCTTTTATTAAATACGTATTTCCTATAAGCCATTATCCTAAAAAAAACCCTATTAAAAAAGGCTTTGATCGCAAGTGGGCGTGCCTTATCTAGGGTTTTTTAAGAGGTTATGCGCCTTCAAAAATATCCATTTGATCGAGCTTATTTTGAGCCGATAAACGGGTCAATGCATCCATCGCTCTCACCTTTTTGAGATCCTTTTCTTCGACAAAAATGGTGACGTGATGGAGCTTACGGCGCCTTGTTAATCGTCGAATATGATCGCCCAAGCGTTTCATGCAATGGTTTAAACGTCCCTGGGTTAACCCATAGGATTCTGCCAACTCTTTTTGGGTAACATCTTCTTGAGTCGAGAGGTACTCCCAAAGCATTTCTTTGGTGTTTTCATTAAAATCCGTCCCGCGCACAATGATGTCAAATTGCTCTCGTGACAGCTCCAGTTGACGAAGTCTCATATTCTTATTTTGTCCATGCGTTTAAGTAGTGGTGGTTACGCCATTTAATACGTAATACTTGGCATGCTGTTATAAAAAAAAGGGCTCTTGAGATCAAACCTCAAAACCCGTAATACATATCCGAGCACTGGCTCATGCCCCAAAGGACACTGACCCAAAACCCGAATTTAATCATGTCTAGCAACATGGTACGCCTCCTTGCGTTTACCTTCTAATACTCTAATTAAACCCGATTTGATCGGTTGTTTGCGGTCAACCTTTTCCATTTAGAACGACTTTTCAATCTTGACGAACACCATTTGCGGCGCCACATCAATGGTCCCTCGGGGCACCTGAGCCAAATAGCCTTCTTCTTGATCGACCAAATCGCCGCCGAGATCCGTTAACGCCCCGCCCACTAAGGTATCGCCTTGTGGAATGGTTTTGCCTAGGGTTTTGAGAGCTGCTTTCCCACCCATGGCTTTGATCTCTTCTTTACGGCGCCGTTTTAAAATGCCGCTCAGTCCTTCGCGTTTACCGAGATCATAGACACTGGCGCTGATGCTGAACTCATCCAACCCAGGCGTCAGGACTTTGCTGACACTGAGGTCCATGCGCTCGGTTCCCCAATTCAGGGTTTTCGAAGCAAAGAGTTTGGTGCCTCTTTCCAAGGTTTTGCGCGTGCCTGTGATGCTTTGCAGCAACACCAATTCCGCATCGCCGCTGTCGGCAGAGTTCACTCCGGTTCTTAATTCAGCTTTCACCCAAGTGCCGATGGGAATCCCGTAGCGTGAACCGCTTTTTTCATGCACGTAAAATTGAGTCCCAGTGTTTTGAGCTGAGCGCACAGGGTTGTAAATATAAGGATGAGCTTTTTTGGGAGCCGCTTGGCCGCTGTATCGACTTTGCTGTTTTGCAGCACGAGACTGTTCCACATAAGCGGATCTTGGATCTGACGCCATCGTACCTGCCGCATTGGATTTGCTCGCTGTCATCGGCTCGGATTCAGCAGCAGTTAAACTCCCCTCTTTCGCCATGCGCTCCGTCATGGAGCCCATTCCCCCTGAGCGCTTTTCGGAGCTTGCGACAGTTTGTGCTCGGGCAGTCATCCCTTTCATTGCGAGGTATTGACCCTTGTGCATGGGCACCCCTTGGGCATCCACGGCAATCGCGGAGTGACCTTGCACGCTTTCCGAAGCCACCTGTGTTTTCTTCACTTGCTCCGTATCCAACAATTCTGTTTGCGCCAGATTGCAAATCAGTTTTTGCTCAGTTTTATCCCAGCGCGCTGGATGCAGCGTTAATTCACGATCAATACAGGCCGGTGTTTTTCGGGACCCCGTCAATATCGCAGGAGCAATTAATCCATTGGGTAAGCGCATGCCGTGAAAACGTTTGCGCACGGGCTCTTCGACCAAATAAAAAATACTGTTGGCCATCGGGTCAACTTGGCGTGTGTAATAAACATCATCAAGGGCCTTGGGATTGGCCGAGGCTTTTTGATCCAATAAACGCAGCAGATCTTTGCCGGATTCAATGCCATCCAAAGGCGACTCAGCCGCGGTGAACGTAGCCGCTCCCATTAAGCAGAGGCCGATGCAGTAAAGTCCTTTTACCATTTTGCTACCATCTCCCCACCCGTGGTTTGCACCCTGAGTTCGAGTTGCTTGTTATCCAGCACCTTGGTGTCGGTCGTGAGCATTGCGCAGCGAATAGATTGATTAGGCAGGATGCGATCCGCGCAGTTGACGTGCAGCGGTGACACCCACTGAGGCGCAGCTTCGTCTTTATCCTTGTAAACGCCCAATTGATATTGCTCTAGCCCAATGGTTTTTAGCCCTTCGTGCTCAATCTCAAAGTCGATGATAATGTACTCATTGCCGTAGTTGACCATCTCACCAAAATACAGCTCAAACTCATCACGGTTTTTTAAGGTGACGTCACGATTGGAATCAAAGCGGGTATATTCCGGTTTATAGATCGCAATGCTGGTAAGGTATTTAAGAGCCTCGTCTTTGGCCTGTTGCTGCATTTCTTTTAGCTTGAGGTCGTATTCCTCTTTGATGGATTGCACCTGTTGCTGAGCCATTTTTTCCAACAAGTGTGTGAATTTAATGTCCTTGGCTTCGTACACCACATCGGTCACATGTTGTCTTACGTCATAGGTCAGCGATAATGAAATCGTAATTTGATGACCGCCGACACTGACGAACACCTGGCCCAACGCATCTCCGCCTGCGCCATCAGCATTGGGTAAATTCGCGGTAATCACCAGCTCATTGGTCGCGGTATTGATTTGGTTGTTGGCACTGCCGTTGACGACAAAGGCCGTTGGGTTGGTATTACTGACTTGCGGTCCTGGTGTTTGGTCATCAAGCACAAAAGGAAAGCTGATGCGGGTGCCTTGCT
Organism: uncultured Saccharospirillaceae bacterium; assembly: GCA_947499545.1. Lineage (GTDB taxonomy): Bacteria > Pseudomonadota > Gammaproteobacteria > Pseudomonadales > Oceanobacteraceae > CANMOZ01. The sequence continues at coordinate 21,594 of CANMOZ010000028.1, read as the reverse complement.
GTGGCACCACCTTGAGCTGCAATTGATTAAATTCTTTCAGAGGATAACGTTTGGTTTTGGGTTTGATCGGCTCCAAAGCCATTGTATTTAACGACAGCGCTATGATCAGAAGTAAAAGAAAGCCTTTCATATGCCTTCCTCCACGTCTCGGATCTCACAGATTTTTAACCCCAGCGAATTATCACGGGTACGATTTACCAGTTGACCACTGACCTGATGAGCAACTCGTTCTTCAGTGATTTTACCGTCCGGCAAAGTCACGATTAAATCGCCTCGAATAAGAGCTTTAAAAGCAGTGCCCCGCAAATCCAAGATTTCCACCGCGGGCAAGGGGTTCTTTTTAAAGTGCTCAAATTCAAAGGTCATGCGGCTTGTCAGTCCCAGCGATGCAATTTGGCTGATGACGGAAACCGGCGTTTCACCTGGCGCAAGTTCTTGGTCGCTTTTGCTGGACCATAGCTCAATGTGTTGATCGACCTGCTGCGGGCACATGCTGTGGAGTGCCACGGTACGGTCTTCACCAATGGTCCCTGCATTCACCGAGTGGTATTTGCTTAACCAGTTTTTTAGGTCGCTGTAGATTTCTGCGTAGGAGCGTACTTGCTCATTTTTGAAATTAATGGTGCCAACGATCTGACCGTTTTCCACGGCCAGTATTTTCTGATCAACCGTCAAATACCAATTATTGAAAGCCAGAAGGAGCAATAAAACCAGGGCAAAGCCGTAGCCCATCCACTGCACCCTAGCGGCGGCTTTTGCAAAGCTCCCAGCCGAGGATTCTTTGACACTTTGATAATCAATGTTGGGCGATTCATCGCACCTATCCAGTATGCTCATCGATATTCCTTATCTTTATGATTCCGTTTGAGGCTCACCTTTTGCGGCCCGGTTTTTTTTCATTTGGTTTTGAATGATCGCGTGACGCTGATCTTTTTTTCGTTTCTCTTCCAAGGACAGTCCAAGCTGTTGGGGTTTGGCTTCAGCCGCAGGGGTTGCAGGACGACTTGATTCAGACGCGCTTTGCGACGCTGCAGGTTGGGCCCCTATCCCCATAGCTTTATTGAGTGAAAAGCTTTCTGACGATTGGGCCTTGGAGACACCGGCTCTTGTGGCCGGGCGATGGTCTTGGCTTAAACCCACACCATAATTAAAATCAGGCTTGGGTTTCTCCTCCGGTTGGATACCCAAGGAACGACCCACGCCGGTATTGGGTTTCGTAGACGCCACATAAGGCTTGCTCGCTTTAGAGTTTGAAGTGCTCAGCCCTACCCCATAAGAAAGGGGCTTGGGTGATTCAACGGGTTTAACCCCCAACATTTCGCTAACGGATTTTGTGGGTTGACTTGGCGTCGCGCTTGAGGTGCCAGGTTGCGTTGCACCGCTAGCACTCGCACCCGAGGAGGTCGATAAACCCACCCCAGTGCCCAAATCCGGCATGACTTTTTTGGGAGACGATCCCAGAAGTTCACCTACGGATTTCGATGGACCACTGCTGCTAGCGCCTGCGTTGGCGGAGGGGTTTATATTCGGCGTGCTGCCAGCAGACAACCCCACCCCAGCCGCATGACCAAAACTTTGAGGGGTTGGATTCGCGATTTCAGCATCCGATGGCCAGTGGGGTCTTTCACCAAAGGACATGGGTTGTGACGCGGGTTTGGGGTCTCCCACAAAACCTTTCACACTCGATGCACCGGGTGCCACCCCACCGCCTGGGGGTTTAAAACCTGTCCCTTTAAAATTGGCCGCATTAAAAGCTTCTGGAGTGCTGGCCTTCATCATATTCTCAGCCGCTCGGGTGCTAAGATTCATCGCACCGAGCTTAGCTCCATAGGTTGTTTTCCAACCCGCGTAAGCCGCCGCCGCTCCCGCGCCCAGTGCTGCCAAACTAAAGGGGCGAGTAATGGTCGATAAATCACCATTACCTGCGATCAGTTTTGAGCTGACCACTGGCGCTAAATAAACCACAACGCAAATTAAAACATTGACGATACTGAAAGCCATCAACGCCATGTACATGCCGGGGAGGCCATTGCCTTCAATTTTGATGCTGGGGTCGTTGATCAAATTAAAAAACATGCCGGCCAGCATTTTAATCAATACCACATCCACCACAGGCCAAAGCATCACGATGAGCAAGGACAGACCCCAGTTTTTGGTTAGCTGGTTTAACCCTCTGGAGACAAAGGCGATGGGGATGAGGATATAGCCCAACACTAAAATCAGTGAGTACACCATGGCGTGGCCAATCTCAAAAATCAGCAAGAAGGCAATGGAAAACTGGTTGGTCACGACATAAACCCCGCGCGCAAGCCAGTACAGGATGCCGTCTTCGCCAATGGTGGCAAAGATGGGTATTTCGTCCCACCCCTTATTGATCATGGCATCGAGTTTGGCTGCCAAGATTTTTACATCACCCATCGGGAAAAAATCTTTGATGGCTTCAAAGCCGACGGCCAACCAACCCATCAACAGTTTGTACATGCTGAGCACCAAAATAATGGTGACCAGGTCAATAAGGATGGGAATAAGGTGATCGTCTTGGCCTCGCATCGAATTGAAGGCCATCAGCCCAAGCCGGGCACCATAGGTCACCGATAAAATGGCCGCAGACAAAATCCAGAGATCCCCGCTTAACCAAGTTTCGCAAAGATCAAAAATGGCTTCGCCGTTAAAGTGCCTAAAAACAGCCTGCACAAAGTTAATGGTGTTTGGCTGGGAGTTCAGAAGACTGGATGCAGCATCACTCATCAGCGATTCTCCCCGTACATTCCAAAGGCAGCGCCTTTGGATAGGGACATTTGTTTGGCACGCTCACGAGCACTCAGAGTTTCTGCTTCACGAGCCATACGGTCTTTTTCTTGTCCCACTAGAAGCTCTGCCATAATGGCAAGGTTATGCGAGCTTTCGCGTACGGCTTCCCCTTCGGATTGCCCTTTGAGCAAACGGTTTTTCTTAGCTTCCATGAGCGCATCTTCGACGATGGCTAGATTATCCATGCGCGAAACCACTGCCGAATATCGATCAATTTTTTCTAGAAGATCTGGATTTTTACCAGCAGCCTTTGCCTGCTCCTGCAGGGTTTCGAGGTCTTCTCGAAGCTCATTGACTTGCTTGTAAGGGTAATTAATTAATCGAAAGAACCCTTCTTTGCCTTCGTGTAAGTTGGCAATTAAACGGCGCATATCAGAGCCGACCCCGGCCAGCTCTTTGACATGCTTAAGCCCTTCCCATTCGGCCAATTTTTTTGATATGTCGACCGCTTCCTTGCCTTGCTCAAAGGTTTTCGCAACGGTTTCCGTCGTGCTGATGTGCTCTGACAGACTGGCTCTCAATGTGGTCAAAATACCCGCATCTGAGATCCCAGCAGGATCAGCGGCCAACGGCATGGACACCAAGGAGAGCAAAAAATAAGGGCTATACCAATTCGGCTTCAGGGGTTTCATGGGCTTCCTGCCTCTTTTCTTTAAGATGTCTTTTTTTCCGCCATTCCAATAAGGCTTCGACGCGCTCACAAAAATGCTCTGGTGGAATGCGGTCACTGATGCGGGCTTTTTCTTCCAAGGTTCCATCGCCGTCCGTGCTCAGGAAGGTCAGTAAAAATTCCGGCTGTAGGCCAAGGGTCGTGAACCAGTGCCCGTTCATGCCCAGCAAAATATCGCGGTAGCCTTTGCGGTGCTGTTTGGGGTTGGAGAAGCTTTCCCAGGCCTCTTTGACAGGGTCCGGAAGCCCGTAAGTCGCGGCCACTTCGGCGTGTGTTTTTTCTGTGTAGAAGAGCTGCATATAGTCAATTTGGCTTTCGGTGTCGGAACTGCCTGCCTCGTCACGGAATCGAAATTGACCAATGTCTTGTCCTGATAACTCAATAGCAGCAGAGGATTTACGCCCCATCAAAGACACGTTGCGGGCTAATTGCGTGACGGATTTTGAATCCACCCCTTTGGTGTTATGCACCTCTTCGAGCAGCACCCGGCTGGGAGTCGAAGTACTAAAAGCCAGCTGGCCAAAGCGCATGCATGCAAAGGTCAAAAAAGCTTTATAGAGGTCTTCATTTTCACGCAAGGGTTCGAAGTCAATGCCGACAATGCCAGGCTCAATGCTGATGTTATTGTCTTGCGTAAAGATCTGACCGACGGACGTGCTCAGGTAGGAATTCAAGTGATTAAGCATCTCTTGCGCGGCGTCTTGCTGGGGTGCGTTAAGGGTGTTGGAATCCGACAAGCTCCGCATCATGTCGTAATAGTCTTTGAGATTGGGGGCTTGGGCATCCTCTCGCTCAGCGCCTTCGGCATAGAGCAGAGTCATCGTGGTTTCAGCCACCATGAGGTAATGCACCAAGGCGGTTTTTTTAACGTTTTCAAATCCTCCAGGGCCCAGCAAGGTAAAGCCAATGCCTCTAATGGTTCCGGTGACTAATTCTTTGGGTGGTCCTGTGCGGTTTGTATTCTCTGAGGAGGCGGCCGCTCGAATTTGCGCGTAGGTCGGAAAAGGGTTGATGACGTGATGATTGGGGTCCAAACGAATGTAAGTGCCGCCCATGGATTCCACGGTCCAGCGGTGCGTTTGCCCGACTTCTAATATGTACCAGTCCCAGCCAACACTGCCAAACTCGATGATTTCAACGGATTTGCGGACGCCTTTGCCTGAGCCGGTTTTGCCGGCAATCATCGCATGACTGGCTTCGCTATAAGGGTAATCAATGCCCATAAGCTCACCGTCTTGGGTCAGCACCAATGACACAGGGTTATCGGAGCCTTTTGAAAATTGCACACTGGGAATCATGCAGCTCAAATACAAATGGGTGTGCTGCCGCCAAAACTGATTTAAATACCCCATTCCGGGTTGAGCGTTGCGCCAAACACTTTCGGCGATGAATCTATTGGTGACCAGCTCAGCACTTTGAAACTCGCCTGCAAACCAGTTGCGAATGTCTTTCACCCGTTTTCTTAAAAACTCATAGTCCTGCGAGTACAGCTGCACCTGGTACACATGACGAAAAACTTTTCTGTTTAAATCTGAGACTTCGTAGGCAAACCCTATTTCGTCGCTGGCTTTGCCTCGGTTTTCAGAACCACCTGCGACGGCATTGGCTTCTTGAGTTTTTTGGGCAGCGCGTTCGGATTTATTAGCGCTGAAACTCGCTGACGATTTTTGCATCACATGACTGATGTGCACTTCTATCTCAGAGACCCCTTCAACGTTGCCTCTGATCGTTTGATTAAAAGCATAAAACCAATGCGGGTTCACATGATTAGGCGTCTGCTTTAAAAGCCCAGACCAGCAATAGGTGTTGCCGACTTTGGTAATATGATCTTGACCAATAGTATCCGGCTTAACACTGGCCCACTGCACATGGACTGGGTGGCTGGTTCGTAGTTTACGTTTGACGCCTACCCCATCCTCAAAATAATCACGGTGATAAGTCCGCAGCACGGCTTGGCCATAGGCATCAAGGGTTTCTAATGTTAAACCAGGCAAGGTACCTTCAAGCTCTTCTAACCGTTGGACTAATTGATTACCCAGTTTTGCTTGGAGTTTCAGTCGCTGGGTTGCACTGACAAGCCCCTTCACACGAGCGAAAAATCCAGGTGCCATCGAGAGCACTATTCCCACCTTGTTACTGGCACTACGGGGATAAAGTGTTTCCGCAATTAAGTGGCGAGATCGATTGGCCAGGTTATGGCCTCGTTGAGTTCGCTCGGAGTTGGCGAGGTATTTGTCCACTGTCTCACGGCAACGTCCCCGCCAAAAATGAAACTCGCAGGTCAGCTCATAAGGCAGTTGTGCGAGGAAATTGTTAAGAGGCTCTAAAGCCTCCTCCATTTGCTTTTCCGTGGTTAAACTGGGGTCAATGCCCTCGTAACTCAAATAGCAGCTGACTTGGCCATCGCTGTGTGCCACGACGTAATCGTTCAAGGGATGACGCCAGCTGAAGGTCGATTGATAATTGGAAAACATATTAAACATCTTATTTCACCCCCTCAGCATTATCCGGGGCTCGCTTTAAGCGATAGCCCTGTAGGTAGGTGGTCAAAAGGGCTTTATTGGATAAAAAAGCCCAATACAACAGCGACAAACTTAATCCGCTCAATCCAAAGAAAAGCGCAACGATCCCCCAATTCATGTGGCCCAGGGTCCACATCCCAACGCCACCGATGCAAATGGCCAAGGACAGTAGCCCGCTAATAGCAACGGGCATCGGAAAAAAACTCACCATTTTTGAGCGGTAGCGACGGTTATAAGCTTGGTATCGAATCCCCATGAGCTTAATCCCAAAATCCAAAGAACATGCTGACCCCCGCCAAGAGTGCACCTGCAACCAAAGCCAGTCCCATTTTCAACATGCCGGCTTCAGGTCGACTCATGCCAAGCTGGGCGAGCCCAAAAATAAACCAGATGCCGATGCCGGCGTAGGAAATATAAATCACCATATCTTTCATTTTTTCACTTTTATCACTCACGGCTTGCTTGAAGTCCCCGCCATCTTTAATCCAATCCGGCATGTTTTTATTGGCACTGGCAGGCTGGCTCATGAGCATCAAAGGGGCAGCCAGTTGTAAGGCGATCAAGCTGCTTAATATCCATTTGCAAACAGTTTTCATTAGGTGGTGCTCCATGCATTTATTTATTTGCGAGGTCTACAGAGCGCTGCCATGAGCGCTTGTAGGTGTTGTTTACCCATTTGGCGATCTCTCCAAGAAAGAAGAGAGGCCACACCAAAAAGGCAAAAAAGGTTAGACCCATGAGAACGCCAATGAAGGATTCCATCGCCACACTGGTTTCTGACCACCAAATCGCCAGCGCCCTGGCATCAGCCATTGGTAACCAACTCATGAGTAAATGATTTAAAACGGATTCTCGTAGGACACGAGGGGAATCCAATAAAGCTTTAAAGGGAGAGGAAGAATCAATCGGCAGGGTGTCGGATAACACCGGGAACCCAAAAACCAGAACCAGCGCTAATGCAACGATCAGCAGCGGGCCCCACATATTGTGCCACGTGAGCATAAGCATCTCCTTTGCTTAAACCACGCGCCTGACTGCTTTCTAGGTGCGTTATTTTGTGTGTTTAAATTATCATGAAATACGTATTTCCTGGAATACCTGGTGCATTATATTGACCCAATGCACCAAGGGAATATCGGCCTATTTTCCTTTAATTAGCGGATTCCGTTTCCGTCTTGGTTGAACATTTTTTCGCTTTGGTTTTTTTGGGTTTTTTATCCGTGGGCAGTATTTCCGCAAACATCGCGGCAACCTTGGCTTCGTCTTCAGGACTCAATTGACTCTCAACCTGGGGTTCCTCTTGGGAGTCGGTTTCCGTTTGAGCACTGCTTTCTCCTTGAGTGCTTGGATTTTCTGTTGCGTTGCCAGCAGTGGCTGTTGATGTTGACCCGGTTTCTGGATTTGCCTCAGTGGCATTGTCCGTTTGAGCGTTGGTTTGACTCTCTGGATCTGCATTCGCTTCCCCATTTTGAAGGGCTGCCAACATCGTACTTTGTGTATAACGTTTCGTATTCAGCTCAGCCGCTTCGGCTTCAATTTTATCCCAAAGCCCAAGCCCTTCCCCCATGGGTTTTTCAATCACAGGCCAACCGACACTACTGGGATTTTTAACGGCTTCAAGATAAGGAAAACGCACTTTGTAATACCGTCGTTGCACAGCGCCTCTGTCCCCATTCGCGGCTGTGGCGATATAACATTGGCCTTTTGCCAAAGCACCGAAATCATCGGGGGCAATTCTGGGGACCAGTACTCTTTGCGTATTGGTGCCATCAAAACTGGACCCTGTTTTATCGGACACCGAGACCTTGGCGGTTTCGTATTGCCCAAACATATCCGAGCAGAATTGACGGGTTTTAACGCCTTTCACATTAAAGACAAAGGTTGTCAGTAGGGAGTCGTCTAAATCATGGGTCATGTCGACCTCATCGGTTTGAGCAACCGACTGAAAGCTAAAACTGGCGGGCATGTTCACTTCACGCGACTGACTGATGATGTTGGCCCATTCATCGTGCATCAACCCACCCCAGTCTTCCCAAATGGTTGGAAAGAGCGAGTGCATGGCATTACTGCCCTGCCCTTGTCTTCGATCGGTAATCACTTTAATCATCAAGGAAATCGCAATCGACATTTTCTCGGAAAGCACGTTGTTTTGCATGTGGAGATAAATGGTTTCGCCACGCTCGACAGCTTTGGGTAGGTTTAAAGTGGGTTCAGGATCGCACCAGCGATCCGAAATGGGACCGTCGGTAAAGGCTGCAATACTTGCGTCCAGACCGTCTAAATTTTTCTTACGTGTTTCTGAGCAGTTCCATTCATGTAACGCATTTATGGCAACGGGATCTTGATTGTATTTTGCGGCTTTTAGTAAGACCTCATTTGCAATGTCTGCATCGGTTAAAAAGGCTTTGAGATCCCTCATGGTCATGTTTTTATTTTCTTGTTTTGCCACATGAAAGAGCACCGACACACTTTGCCTTAGAAATCGGGTCTCTTGCCCCATGTAAAACTTGGATGGTCCCATGACTTTGGTATCCAACAAGAGCGCGCAAGCCATTTGCTCGACTTCATGCACAGCTTCAAAGCCAAGGAGGTTGATCGTGTCTGAATGCTCCAACACAGTTGAAACCAAATAATCCGGTTCTATGCCGGCGCCGATCATGGCTTGGTAGAGGGAAACATTGCCTTTGCCATCGGCCATGAGCCAGCCTAAATCCGGGTGCTGATGGGTCAGGTAATGGAGATAACCAATCAATAAACTTTTGGTTTTACCGGAACCCGTGTTGCCATAGACGATGAACCCCTTGTTGAGCATCTCTTCTTCAATCGCCACTTTGGTTTTTTCGGGCTTATCGGGGTTACTGAGTTCAATGCCTGGCCCAAGCACCCACCCCTGTAACCCCTGACTTTTAAGGGTTTGCTTCCGCAGGCGCCATACCCAAGCCATCCAGGCAGCACCCACGATAAGCGTCACCACCAAAGCGTATTGATAAGCACCCAAGGTCCAGAGCACCAAGGCGTCGAGGGTAAACACTAAGAGGCTAATTAAGGCTATCCATAGCATTCTTGTTATCTCCTAAGTTTTAGCTTATGCCCCAAATCGGTTCGATGACTTCCAAGTCCATTTTCAGTTGGTGGCGTTTGGCGTATTCAAAGTGGCGTTGCATGAGGTATTCATTGCAGACATACAGGCGCCAGTCGTGAACAAACTGCCCATAGGTTAAATTGCCGCCTTGAGACACGCAGTGACGTCGGGTCCATATTTTTTTAAGCCTGGACGGCGGCATGCCGTAATCGTCCAAGACCACTAGCATACGTATTTTTTGAGTTTTCCCGGGTTCTATGACTTCGAAAACGTATTCGCTGATGGCGTTGTAAATCAGCAGGGTTTTGAGGTATTCCGCAGACAGCAGCCGCACCTGGTCATATTCTTCGCGCAACAGACATTCGATGTGATTACGCAAGCAGGTCCGTTGCAAGGCGGCGAGGTTTTTCGGCCAACGGCTTAAGGGGTAGCCATAAGCGAGGCAAGCTTTGTTGGTGAGGCGGTATGCATAGGGGCGCATTTCTTTTGCAGCATCGACCCAGCCCTGAGCAATTAATCGGTTGAGTTGATCGCTGATGCGCTGCCGGGGTACCTGCAAATACGCGATTAAATTATCCTGTATCGCAAAGCGTCTGGCGCCTAGAATGGCAATGATGCTTTGATCCAAAACTTCTGAACTCATTTTGGATGGGGTGCGAGCACCCAATACCTGATCAACCATCATAAGCGCATGACCTCTACATCCCCTACTCGTGGCACCACACAATTGGCTTTTGCGGGTTGTACCCAGACTTGCTTGATACCCGTCCAAGACATTTGTTTATTCATAACCTGCTTTTTGGTGTATTGACCGGCATCGGCTTCCACAAAAATCAACTCACCCCCTTGCTCGTAGTAAGCGTCTGGGGTGATGCCAGATGAATCGCCGCGCACAGGCTGCAGAAAGGCTTTTTTTTCGAGTTCGGTCATTTGATCCCCGAGCTTAAACCCTTCAGGGCGTCCCAATTTAAAATAGGTCTGGCTAACGAGCAGCTCGTGAAGGTCTGAGCGTTTTGAACCGATTCCCGCCCCGCGACCGCCATGAAGTTTTGCGATGCGATCCGAGGCAAATTCATAACACTTTTCAACTTTGCCTTTGCCGGGTTGAACAACGGTTCGCTCGTTTAAAAGCCCAACCTCAACCAACTTTTGTAGCCGTCGTTGGCTGCTGTCTTTGCCGCCGTAGTGGTATTGCTGCGCGTCTTTTGCCCCAACCAAGCGCACCTGAGCCAGATCCTTTAAAAAGGCCTTATCTCTTTGGGTTAACCGTATGTTGGCCTCTTCCATGCCCTTTAAATACTTTTTGATCGTGGTCGTTCTGACATTCTTTCTCATGGCCCTGGCGTCTCCAGATCCACCATGGATTGGCAATATCCCACAGCCTGTTTTAATGGCATGCGGTCTTCATGCAGGATCTTGATGGGATTGCCATCATAGAGTTGGTACCAGGATTTGGTGACGTTGAGATTTTCGTAAAATGGAGATTCAGGCACGTTAAAGACGTTGACGATGGTGCCTCTGGACTCGAAATACCCTTTCTCATTTTCGTAAAACTGAGGCCCTCGGATTAAAAACCGATAAGGCTTATTGGCTTGGAAATCGGCTAGGGTCATTTCTTTTAGAGAAGCGGCTCGCTCAACGTGTTGAATGCCTGCGATGACTTCAGGGGTCGCCGTGAAGGAAAGGCGGTGGCGTTTGTAGATATATTCGCTGCCTTCACTGGCCAGTTGGACAAAGGCTTGGATTTCGATCAGGTAAAGGGATTTGATGTTTTTAATGTTGAGCAGCTGCCCCGTTAACATTAATTTGCCAGGCTTCAGCTCCGTGACAGGGGCTATAGGTTCGTCCACCCACAGATAAGACACCGACATCTTTTGGTCTTGAGCGCCTTTTGGGGGTTTGCTGAACCCTGCCAACTCATACACCGACAACAACCCAGTTTCTTCAAAGTGTTTTTTAGACAGCTCCAAAACCTCATCACTCAAAAAACCGGGGTCACCGTGGAAGTAGACTTTGAGCCTCGGCCAGGTTTCTAAGGGTTTTTTAACATCAACCGGATAAGCCGCCGTTGCGATGGAATGCGATTGCCCTTTTAGGACATTCTCAAAGAGCAATGGCAGTTGCCATCTGGGTAAATTAAGGTCATAAAACACAGGCCATCCCTCGCCAAAGTTATTGAAATAAGATGCCTTTTTTTGGTCAAATTTGATACGGCTATTCCGGCCTTTTATTGGTCAATAACGTTGTTTTTAAAGCTATATTGATAGCAGTGCGAGTAAGGTTATTAACCCCCAGAATCCGATCAGAAATTGCAGCAATAAATTAAAGACCGACTGAGTCATTTGGAAGCGTTTTGAAAAGCCAATCACGGCCATCACGCCCACCAAGGTCAAGGTGCCATTGATTAGCGCCTTAGCCGCATAATTTACCCCTAAGATGGTTGAACCAAATAGAGCAGATCCCACCAATACAAACATATTGAATAAGAGGCAAACCCCGTAATACATCACGGTGGCCGCTAAGACCCATACCAGTATTTTGCGTGCAAAACTGGGGATGGCATCTATGCGAGTGCGAATGGTTTCGGGGTTAATCGGACTCATCAGCATTAAAAGCGCGTAGAGTGATCCAACGCCCAACCAAATTCCGTAGAGAATCCAAAGGTCAGAGCCTTTTAGCCCATTTAAAGGTCCAAGCACTCCTGCGATTAAAAGCCCTATGGCCAATAATACCGACGCCGTTTTATTCGTTAATATCAGTTCTTTGTTCATATCAAAATCCCTCTTAGGGCGCGAACTGCGCCCCCTTCCTAGTGAGTCAATAGAATTACATCCAGGTAAAAGCCACGGCAAACATGGTTGTTGCTTCTGGGTGATTGTTGGCGAACTCTCTTAAATCCAACTCATCGTCTTGATACCGGTGATCGAGTTCACGCCAGAACATTTGCTGCAATGCGTAAAGCGTTGAAACAATACCGACAGCCTCAGCGGTCAATAAAACCGAATCCTCTGAATCGGGATAAGTCCACTGATAGCAACGCTCAGATTCTTGGCCTGGCATCAAAAACACTGCCCCGCCCTCTGCGACAACTGGCACCAAAGCAACCTCATATGTAATGCCAACGTGATCTTTCAACAGCTCGCGCACTATCGCAACCAGATCATGATCAAAGTTACTTTCTAAATGGTCATAAGTGGTTTGGGTTTGTTGATCCACTAAGGACGGCGACCAACGCACCGCCTCTTGTTGTTCAAAATCCACTTGGGTTTGTGCGTTCATGCTGCGCCCCTGGTCAAAGCCGAAATAGTACCTTCCCTTAAAAACGCATCAGCGTTAGTCGCATACTGTTTTGCCAGGTCTTTAACAAGATGATCGTTAACATGAGTTTTTAACTGCTGCGCAAGGCTTGCGAGGAATAGGTCTTTTTTGCTTTCATTAAGTAAGGGAGACATAACCGAGTCCTTTTCAGTTGTGTTTTCTTGGCGGGGCGGTGCAACGCCCTGCCTTCTAGATAATTACCTCATCCATGATGACTTATACTATGCAATATTTTGCCTAGCGGCCAGGGTATTACCTGCCTTTATAGCCCTATAAGCAAAAAAAAAGGGCGCGATGCCCTTTAAAAAACGGTTCTATGATTCTGCTTATTGCTTTGAGAGTTTCTCAATCAATCCAAGTTCGGGGTGTTTAATACTTAATGCCAAAACCTTCCTAAGCAATGGATCATTATTGTTCTCAATTGACTGTCTGACTCTACTAGGTTTCAGATTGAGTTCCGCTGCTAGTTTATGCCGGGCACAACCTACCTGATCAAACAGTTCTCTTATGCTTAGGCTCGCAGCTTCCAACTGAAATTGATGAGCTAGGGTAGAAATAATATTCTGGTGTGCTTCATTTAGAGGTTTTTCACCTGACTTGAGCTGATGGTACAGCTTTGGCTCAACGCCTAAACGCTTAGCCATGTTGACATCTGACTCATCCAGATCACGTTGTAATTTTTGAAGGGTCTTGTGGTTAATTATTTGATTAGTCATTGGGATATTTTTACCGCTATGACTAGCCTTGGCAAGCCCTTTTAGGGGGCGGGTCAGTTTTAAATTGGCATTGACACTAAGGCATTGCTCTATTGTTTTTGCGCCTGCCCTCGCAGGCTTGGAATTTCGTTGAACGCTTAGAGTGATTGACACCAACCTTGCTTTTTCCCTCCGTCATACGGTCTGGCAAGCCCTTTGGAAAGCAATAGACTTCCAACCGACTGCCCATCTACTTTAACCGATGCGACAAGCCTAAAGTACTTCCCTCGATCCACGTCCAGCAGCTCAACCTCTTTTGCTTCAGCCAGTTTTGCTCTTAAAAAGTCACGAGCCTGCTTTGCTAGGACTTTTTCTTCTGGGCACTTGCCCCGAATCTCCGGTGTATCTATGCCACGAATCCTGACAGGCATGTTCTTACCAATCACATCCGGGTATCCCTCAATATCTACTCGCAAAGTATCACCGTCATAAACAGACACCACCCTAGATACTTTTAAGGCATTTGCGCTAAGCGGCAGCAAGGTAGCTATGGTCAAAACAAACACCAAGACTCTATCCATATAAAACTCCTTTTAAGTGTGAGGGACAGGCTGTAAGCCCGTCCCTACCCATCTCAGTCCAGTATCCGGCGAATCTTGCCCTCTTCAGGCGATGAGTTTATGTACTCATCAAGGACATAAAACACATCCGCAAGTCTTTTATCATGGGTTGATATAGATAAATTACTTAACGCCATCATACTCACACAAATTCCGGCGCTGATCGGTGATACCCTTTCTTCGGCGTAATTATATTGGTTGGATAACGTAACTGAGGTGGCAGATGTTGATGGCACCATAAACATTGCCCCACCACTCACTTCATAATAATCCCACACTCCTCCACAGTAATCTTCATTCAGCATCGAATAAAAATCATACACGCTTGCCTCAAAACGCAACCCCAGCATAAGTCCAAAATATTTGGGTAGAAGTCTGTTTTTCTGAGCCAATGAAGTGATCTTTGTGGCTTTTGCGATGTTCTGTCTAACCTCTAAAGCTTCCATGTTTTCATTCCTTTGTATTGTTTCGAAGGATGCCGATTCAGGCTAGGTAGTGGTGCCCTCATCGACCAAAACAATATAACATCGCTCCGATGTTATTTAAAGACCAAAAAAAGGGGCGTATTCGCCATATTCCCCTTATATCTTTATGCGTCTACTGACTTCCCGGTTGGTTAGCAATGTACACTTTTTCCGTGATCGCTTTAGCCTTGTAGGCGCTTAATCCTGCCTCTTTCAGAAGATAAGGGAGCACAATCGACATCATATAGTTAATAACTTCCTGACTGGGTTTACGCCCATTCAGCGACTGTTCCCACTGGGTGATACTGTCATGCCGGTATCGAGTGCCAAGCGCCGTATTTAATTGGTCTAGTGCAACGACTAGGGGTAGCTCGCCTGCCTGGGTAGCGATTTGTCTCCAGGTTGACACAAGATTAGGGCCCGCAGGGACTACCGTTGCGCCTAACCCACGCTTTCTTTCCATACCCATTCCTAATCCCATACTTTGAAATCATCCCGGAAGCATCGCATAATACCACCAACGTTCCTTTATGTTTCGAAGGTCGTTACCGACAAAGAGGGAGTGTAGTGGCTCCCTCTTGTCACACTATGAGTTAATACCAATAAGGCTTGTTATAATCTTCCTGTTCAGCCGCCTTTTCCAAAGCGGCTAAATCGGTAACCTTCCTTGAAACCCTAAAGTAAGTCATCAATCTCTCTGCATCGCTAGCAGACATATAGTCCTTCATCTTTTCGCACCGCCCTAAACTCTCTTTAAGACCCAGAGCACCGCCCAAAAAACATACGTTACTGTCTTCGATCACCTTTAACAGCTCTCCCAGTGTCATAAAACGATTGCTAATTTCTCTCCATGCTCCAGGTACCGATTGAACATAAACCACATCCTCAGCCCTGGGGCTTATCCCTCTTGCTTCAAAATTCAAGGAGGAGCCTACCCAAGATTGCAACTGGTCAATATATGCATAGTCTTCGGTCGTAAGCTCTGAAGTGTTGTGAGTGCTCATATGAGTAATTCCTATTTAGGTTTCGAAGGTACTGATCAAATTAAGGCTGAGTAGTGGTGCCCTCATTGATGAAACCATAATAACTGCGTTCCGATGTTATTTAAATACACAACTCCGCCAACTTTGGTTTTGATGAAAAAAACCACATCTAGCCATACCACGCCCCAAGCACGAAGTGCTGACAGCGCGCCACGTTCCCGTTAAAAAAGAATTCGTCTAAACGCGCGTAAACTCGCGCAGCGACCCGACTCGTTTAATTCGTCAAAGCCCAATCCTTCATGTATCCGAATGCGCCGCGATGCGAACACCAATGGCTAGGTTTTAAACGCCTTAGCCCCGCGCCATGATTAACCCAAAAAACATTGCGAAACCCTCCCCTGACAACGATGAAAATTGACCCATGGATACGGACCGAATGAAGCCCCCCTTTGGGGGACTGGCACCAGCCAGGGGGAACCCTTTTTTGCTGTTACGGCAACGCCGTTAATTGTCCGGTGGCCTTCAAGAGGCCAACGGCAATTTCTCACGAAAGGACAAGCAAGTGCGTGAGCACGCAGGCCTGTCGTGAGAGTTGTGACGAGCCCCTACCCAAAGGTAGGGAAAGCGAGGAGCAAGCCTTTAGAACGAGTACGTTTTCACGCGAGTTAGACGTCAGGCTAACCGCCGGGAAGGCGTGGACCCCATTAGGGTTTTCCATCGTGCGTGCGTAAGCAACGGCATGATGATGAAAACACTTTTGGGGTACCGAGTTCCCGATGAAATACGCGACACAGGCAAAGTGCTAACTGCTTGATTCAGGTGTCATTTTCGAAGGAAATGACGCGATCAGTTTACGGATCGCCCTGCAAAGTTGTTTTTTTAGGTCTGTTCCGGACGTATGTCTTACATCAAACAAATTAAAACACTTAGATTTTATGGGGCTTGTAGCGCTTTTCTGGCAGGATTAGTTGCTACCTAAAATTGAGGCTTTCCGAATAATCAACTGTTCCGGCCAACTCAGGGCGTAATAGATAGACGAAAATAAAACCTACTCCGGCGTTTTTGTCGCGGCAGCGGCGAAAACGCCGGTAATATTTGATTGTCGAAAACAGCCTTTTTGCACCCTATATAGATCTTCACGATCCAGTCGCAAGCCACATACTGACTAGACAATAAAGAGCGCATTGCCTGAAGGTGGGGTTGCTTTAAACTTTTGCACTGGTATTTCGAAATGACCCAAACCTGCCATAAAGGTCATTTGTGCGCTTAAGGTATTGGCCCTTTATTACTTCCGGAGTAACGAATATGCACAAGCATTTTGGGGGTATTTTTGAGGGTTTAAAGGGGTAAATTTGGGGGATTTTTTTGAAGATTTTAGAAGCACTGCTTTCAAAAGCTAAGGGGGTTAAATGGCGCGATAAAGCAAGCAATCCTTTGCTTGAATTGGCACTTTAGACACCCATAAAACAAGCATCCATAAGCGCCTCGCTATCCTTTTCATATGACTTTTTCTTGCTAATCTTGAGGCTCAAACTGCCTTGAGTTTTGGGATTTAAAAAGGCTCGATTTAATCTTGCTACTCGTATCGGGCTTGTTTTGAACCTGGTTCGTATTCGCCGATAATGGCGCCGATTGGCCTACTTGAACAGGGTTGGATGCTGCCACAGGAGGCGCATATGGCTGTGTATTTTGCGGTGAAATATCGTGGCTTGATGGCGCCAGACTGGCGTTCAAAGGCTCATCGTCAATAAAGGCAGTACAAGCCATTAATGCTCTCTTTAACCCCTTAGATTTGGTCGCTGAAATGAACACATCAAGGACACCTTCATCATCTAAAATGGCGCCCGCAAGCGCCATTTTTTTCATTTGATCACTCTTGGAAAAATCGCTTTCATTGATTTTTTTCAGTAGCAGACAGTCCAAATCACTTCCCGAATGGAAGTAAATAGGCAGTCTAGACTTCTCAGCACTCATGCGATTTCCTCATCTTCTGTCTTACTTTTAGAGAAGTAATCAACAATATCAGCATTGTAATTTTTATCATTAACAAAGGTTTCAAGCTTCAGTAAACCTTTAACATTGGCAAAATCTGGCTCTTCTGGCTTGTATATATTGGGCCAACAAGCGCTCAAGTTAGCGTAAATTTCTTGATCTAATGCGCCCCCACCAAGCAAAAATACGTCTGAAACTCCGTTCTGGAGCGGCACTCTTTGGCGTATCTTGTTGCAGTAATCCGTGATTATATGGCTGCAATGGTCAGCGATATTAATGTCAGTATGGCTCTTAGTATGGGGGTCAAATAGCTTAATATTTTTGCTCTGATACCAGCTTTCAACCAAGGGCATAGGGATTCGATCTGAGGACAAATAGCGTTTTAAAGCAGGTACTTTATTGAACAATTCAAGCCTTAATTTTTCTAACATGTACCCTATTCCTAGCGGTTCAGTCTGGGTATATGTGATGGAATGATCGTCATGAACCACACAAACATCTATGGTCCCCGAGCCAATATCAACGACCTGAACACTACTGGGTACGGCGTTAATTTCCCCATTATCATCAATCAAATAATCCACAAATGCCGCCGCACCTTCAGCATAAATACTGCCATTTACAACCCTTGGAAGCTCAATTCCTGACTCCTGACCGGTGAAATAATCCACCCTGGAATGGCCTAACACGTCAAGTTTAGAGTTAACTTTTGCACCATTTTCTTCATAACCTTCGAAGGTTTTTTGGAAATATTCACCTATCGGTAAGTTCGAAATAAAGGCTACGTCTTGGCCAGCAAAACCATTGCGCAACAAGGCAGTTAGGAACAGCGCTTTAACCGCATTGCCTGAATATCCACCTTCTGAAAGAAGGTCAATTGGTCGAGCTGAAGCAGTGTCACCTTCAGGAAAAACACAGTAACCATCTTGGCCAAATAAATAAGAGTAAAAGCTGTTTTCTTTCTGACCTATTTGAGTTTTCCCGCCCGTCCCTTCATAGACAACAGAAGCAAATACATCCGTTTTAATTTTACCCTCTTCCCAGTAGGCAACTTTGGTTCTCCCGTTTCCAGTGTCAACAGCAATGATTTGAGTTTGTTTGCTCATATGTACTCCTCTTTAGTTCAATAAATTAAATCAAATAACCGGAGCCATGCTAACGCCACATGAGCGCTACATCAATACTATAAAGCGCCATAAAGAGCTTACAAGCAACTCAAAAGCGCTACAGAAAACATATAGAGAACAAAAAAGCACCATATGATTTTTTTAAGACGCCTTATTGGCGCCATATAGGCGCTATTACGTGCTTAAGAAGTCAAGAAGATCAAAATAAACTTGAGTAACTGAGAGGCTATTTTAGGAGTACTTTGGGCAGAAGTTAGAATAAGATACTACTCGATACAAAACACTTTTAGACCCAGCAGGCGTTCAACAGGCGTCATAAAAGCACTTTAATGGGTATTAATGGGTTTAGCTTGTACCTAAAAAAGCCCCAGAAGGGGCTGAGCAGATTTACCCAATACTTGTTTGTCAGTCGATTACCATGCGAGAAATGCGCCATTTAGGCTTAGGATGAGAATCTTATTCTTTATGCAACCTACTCAAATAACTGATTGCAATGACGGATATAGGAATGGAAGCTCTGCTTTTAACTGCTGCTGGTCATAGTATTTTTGAGCTTTAATCTCAGCCAAAGGAACCCCACTGTACATAAGGGCTTTTCTTAAAAACTCATCTCGTTTCATACGGTTTTTTTCGTTATGAGAGCGATCATTTAATTCAATGACTCCCATAATCTGGGTATCTTCTTTCCTAACAATGACAAAATCTACGTGTTTTTGGCTGATCTGGCTGAAACACCGCCACCACTGCTGTTTGTTAAGCTTCAAATCTGAGCGAACCTTTATCACATCGGCTAAACGAACTTGAGAGAATACCCAGCAATCTTTAGGAATAACCAGCAAAAGGACCCGATAAAATTTCAATTCAGCAACAGACATCAGACGAGACTGAGCAGTGTAGACCCCAATAGGGCTACCTTTACGGCCCCCTTTTCCTTTGGATTTTAAAAATATTACAAGGAGAAAACCCAGGATAAGGAACACTAAAACGTAATCAATCATAAAAATATGCGACTTAATTAATGAAAAGGGCTGCAGATTTTAGTAAACCCTAGCCGAACAAGCACCTAACCAGATGGTTAAACTCATACCATTTTTCAACAATAAAAAAGGGGCCTCGGTAAAGCCCCTATGGTAAATAACGACAGATATTTATTATTTTTGTGCTCAATAATGCAAAATTTGGTGCCAAACCTGAGATTCATACCTTCAAAAGGTATTAGCCCCTCCCCTTGCAATTAAAATTGATGAATTATGCTGCCCCTTTAGTATTGGTACACCAACGCATACCACATACCTTTTCAGGTAGCATCGTCCTATAAAACAACCGATAACTACTGAATTTCCCCACAGCTAGATTAGCGAATCTATTCAAACCCTCGATATCACTTGGGACAAATTCGATTATGGCAAAGCCAGGTGTTTTCTTACAATCGGGTAAATTAGGGAAATAACTGCATGGGTTAAACGGGTTGGTTAATACCGCAAAATTGATCGGAAGAAACCCAGGCCTGAAATCAGGTTTGCTCCTACCCGTGGCTATATTTGCAAATTGCAAAGAGGTAGGCAGGTTGCTATCCGTTTTTTCAGGAAAAAACTCAATTTTGGCACTTAAAGGATAACCAGAATTGGGGCGACAAATAGAGCGCCCGTTAACTCGAACTCTGCAAGGGTCCAATTTCACTATCGCTACCGTTTGAACAACAGCGCTTTCCTGAACAGAATGGGTGGGAGCTTGTAAAGCAGCGAATAGATAGAGTGCGGTTTTCAACATGATACTTCTCACAATTGTTGTTATAAATTCTGAGCTTTGAAAGCCCAGAGTTCATTGTGAATGACCCAAGATCAGCTGCACACTAGTCAATCTTCTGGGTGAAAGATAACCGGTTCTCAATTTTCCATAGAGTCAACTGTAGCTGCGTGAAAAGGTGCTTCACAGAGAACCAACCTGGGATACGCAAAGCTGGCTGTTCTGAAAGTACTCTTCTGGCAATCTATGGGCGAATCAATTCTCTTCTATTGTTGTATTTCTTACGCCAAAAGGAATGTGAACCATGGCAGAACCATTGACAGAATCTTGTAGATGACTCATTTGATCATCAAAGAATACATGGGGCTTCAGAACACTGAGAATGCGCTCTTTTTTCATGCCTCCAACGAAAAATGCCTCGCTGGGAGAAACCCCCCACTGCTCTAACGTTGATACCACTCGCTCATGTGCTGGCGCATTACGGGCTGTAATGATCGAGATTCTCAGAATACGCTTATAGTTTTTGTCACTTTTTTGGGCTCGGTCTTCCAGTTTTTGCATCTTAGAGAGCCCCTTAAACAGGTTGGCTAAGGGACCTGCATTAAGTGGCCTATCACGATGCTCACTTTCATGCTCCTGAAACTTATCAATGCCGCCAGATTGATAAATTTTTTCAGAACCATCATCAGCAATCACCCCGTCAAAATCAAAAGCGACTCTTAGTTCATGATCATCGGTATCAACCACCTTTGAGGGTAAAACGATACCAGCAGGATACTTATTTTGTATCGCATTTCTGGCATCAGCCTCATTAGCTGACAAAAAAATGGATGCATTGAACGCTGGGATATAAGGGAATGGTGACGCCCCCGCAAGAAAAGCTGCTCTGGTGATGTTTAATCCATGAGCTTGAATAGACCGGAACACCCTCCTCCCTGTTGCAGGCGAATTTCGAGAAAGCAGCACCACTTCAACCGGAGATTGCCCTGGCAAATTATCATTGATGGATAAAAAGCGCTTAACAAAAGGGAAAACAGCCCCAATATCCAAAATAGAGTCAATGTGCTGATCTTGGTATTTCTGATAAGCCAGCTCCCCTTCTTCGTTAAAGACTCGATCCGACTCCGATAGATCAAATAATGCGCTTGAAGAAACAGCAATCACGAGTTTCTTATCAATAGGATATGCCATAAATACCTGAGATTTTTGTTATTTGAAAGAAGGATTATATCGAAAAAATGGCGCTCAATGGGTAATAATGGCAATTGTTCGTTACTTACCAGACAAAAAGAGAAAAATGGCCTGAGCTTTTGATGTCCCCTAGCCCGTTTTTACAAGCAAGGAACGAATCAGCATCCTAAATTTTATCCATAAACCTGCAGGCATTTGTCCTTGAGAGGCTTCCCAAGCTTGCCAAGTTAACTGTTGGACCCCTTAGACCGCCGTTGCTCAAAGCCCTGCAGCTCGTTGTTAGAATCTGGATCTCGCTTAGACCGCCGTTGCTCAAAGCCCTGCAGCTCGTTGTTAGAATCTGGATCTCGCTTAGACCGCCGTTGCTCAAAGC
>CANMOZ010000027.1 GCA_947499545.1 uncultured Saccharospirillaceae bacterium | reverse complement strand
TTAATACCCTCATGTTTGGATTTTGACTTGAGATTGGAGCAATGTTGCTTGGTGGTTCAAACTGCATTTCTTTGCGTACTTTGTCCATAGTGGCAGCATCTATAACTCCGACCGGCTTTTCGGGCTTCATATCATTGCGGGCTTTATTCAGAAGACTTAAATCAAAAGCTCCACCGGATTTCAAGTTATTGATTTCCAATATCAACTCACCTTAAGGAATAAACCTTAGCCGTTTGGAGGTATCGGCTGGATTTTTAATTTCTTTAATTATCCTTAAAGTGTCCAGTGGATAAATCCCCAACACAGCACCATAAATAGCAGGGGGGCTTCGCTAATGATTCTCAACTTATGCAACTTATGCAACTTAAGTAACTTACATAACTTACTTAGGTATATTGATTGCCAACGCAATCAACGTTTACACAGGAATAAATCGTCAGGAAACTGGAAGGGTAGCGTAGGTTCCTGAACCTCAAAATTATGTAAGTTACTTAAGTTTCATAACTTACTTAAGCATGCTGTTATGATCTGTCCCCTCATATTTCCGATAAACATTATTATCGGAAATATCTTATCTTGGCTAACATAATTGGCGCTGATCAAACAATGATCACCCCTGTCAAATTGATCGCTTACGAACGTCAATTTGGGTTCTAACGATTGATCATCAGCGGATGATGAGGCCCCGTAGATTTTTTGCAACGGAGCCGATCAGAATGCGTAGACGCCTTAAAAGTGTGCGGGGCTCCACAACAGTAAACCCAAACGTCCGGCTACAAACAACACAAGACAGGCCGTCAGTAATGCAACGATGCGTTCTGGTATGTATTTTACAGTCAAGAAGTTGCCTAGCTGTCCCCCAAGTAATACCAGAAATGGGAGGTACCAGAAATCAAGTACAGCCCCACTTATGCCATTCTTTTGCAACTGTCCGATTAATCCAGAAACGGAGTTCACTAGGATAAAAAGGGAAGCTGTTGTTGCAATCTGTTTGGGTCTGCCGGCACGTAGGTTATAGAGGATCGGCGCCAAAAAGATCCCACCGCCAATGCCCACAACACCTGAAACAAATCCCAAAATAGCACCGATCACGCCGCCAACTCCATAGGAAAGTAGACGGTAGGGTTCTGTATTGTCGTCATACATTCGATAGTTTAATAAAAGGCGTATACCTGATGCGAGCAAAGTGACGCACAGTAGCAGTAAAAAGTGCTCTTTTTCTATCTCCATTCGTCCGCCTAAATAAGCAAATGGAACAGAAGCAAGAGCTGGAGGAAGTAACAAACGCCAGTCTAGATGGCCGGCACGTACGTAATGAAAACTATTGCCAGACACCACCATAATATTACAAATCAATGAAATAGCAGGCATGACGGCATAGGGTACCCCCCAAAGCGCCAGCAACGCTAAATAAGACGATCCTCCGCCAAAGCCAACACAGGCATAAAACAGCGCAAAAAGCGCAAAAAGCGCTCCAAGTAGCATTAGTGTGTTCCGCAGCAAGCGCAGGTAGGGTCACGCGGTATTTTTATTTTTCGTATGGCGTTATTCAATGCATCCACCACCATCATTTGTCCCGCTAAGCTCTCGCCAACGTCAAGTAATTCTTTAATAGTCTCCGTGGCTAGCCAGCTTCCTAACTGCCCAACGACACTGCCCATCACGCCTGGATCAGGCCCGAAAGGCTGTGTATCTGGGGCCGGTGTTTGAGGATAGACACATTGATAGCAAGCGGTATTCATATAAGGCTTAAAGGTGTATAACTGCCCAAAAAAACAAAACACAGCAGCCGTTAACATGGTTTTTTCTTGCTGAAGGCAAGCAGCGTTCACAATAAGTCTAGTTTCAAAATTATCACAAGCCACCACGACCAGTTCGTAATCTGTGATCAATGTGTCGACATTATTTTTTGTTAGACGACAAGGGTATGGGACGATATGTATGCTCGGATTGAGTGCTGTCAGCGTCTCCTTCGCTGTCTCCACTTTCACTCGCCCTAAGTCATTTGTTGAATGAAGGATCTGTCGTTGCAAATTGGAAAGATCTACCGAGTCATCATCGACAACACCAAGCGTTCCCACACCGGCCGCAGCTAAGTAGAACAGCAAAGGCGACCCCAAACCTCCCGCACCAATGACCAGTACTTTAGAAGACAGCAGTCGTTCCTGCCCGGCGATACCCACTTCGGGAATAGTTGTGTTTCTTAAATAGCGTACTTGCTGCTCTTTATACATGATTGCTTCGCTCGCGGTTTTGGGTACGGATATCGACTTCTAAACATAATTCCAATGTCTGCACTGCATCCATCTTTTGCTTGACCCTGATCCCTTCACGCCTTGGTAAAGTAGCGTACAAATTCATGGCGATCTGTTTTTGCACAGCCAGCTTTATACAATCACTCTCAAAGGTTAGTTGTAAATCGGGTTCAATATCTTGGGGTGTAATATCAATACTGAACACTCTCATTAAGGGCCAGTGAGCGGGTTTTGGTGAGTGAGTAGAACTTGGAAAGTGAGTAGACTGTTTGATGGGGAAGCCAGAACACAGCTTTTTTAATTCTTCTTGGCTGATTCGAAAACGTAACTGTTGACCTTCTATACGTAAATTCATGGGGTTTCCTTTTCTAAAAAATCTTGCCACTCCTCCGGTGTATTGAGATTGCGAAAAACCTGCAAGTCCAGACCACGAGTATCCAATATGTGCTTCTTTTTTATTTGAGATTGGAAATGTCTCAACGATACATTATTTCCCTCGCATAACAGGTGATCGGCCAATTCAAAGCAATGAGGTTTTACAGCCAAACGAAAGGGTATAGGGTAAGCATCATAGCGCACCAAATCTTTTTCCGCTGGAGCATGAATCAACCTGTCTATCACATCAGGTGTTAAACAAGGCATATCAACGGCTACCAGTACCAGGTGCGTATGGAGCTCCCCTTTTACATGGCTCAGCAGAGCCTGATACAGTACAGCATGAATACCACCTAAAGGACCTTGACCTGGGATATAGTCCGCTATGGCATCGGGTCTACTGATATAGATCTTATTCAGCCCTACTGCAGAAAAAATTTCTCCCATGTATTGCAACAAGGTTCTGCTGCCCAAGCGTAATGCTGATTTATCTTCCCCCATTCGGGAAGACTTCCCTCCAGCTAATATGGCACCGGCACATGCAGCACCGCGATCAAAAGAATCCTTCACACAATCAGCTATTCATAGTGATGATGTTCTTTTACCTGATCCTCATCGGTGCATAATTCACAACCCTGCGTCCATTCACTGTCACCATCTGTATAATGCTCTAGCTTCCAGACAGGTGACCGGTGTTTAATTTGCTCAATCAGATAACGGCTTGCCTTGAATGCTTCATCTCTGTGAGGTGAACCAACAGCAATCACAACACTGATGCCACCCACTTTCAGACGGCCTTTACCATGTACCACATAGAGCGATAAGGCTTCGCCCCATTTTTCCTGAGCTTCTTTACATATATCGGCAAATGACTGCCTGGCAAGCGGTTCAAATACATCATAGCTGACCCCCAGCACCGATTTTCCCTGATTGAATTCCCGCACAGCGCCAACAAACAAGCTTTCGGCACCATTAGAAGGCTGTGTAACAAATGCCAAACCCTCCATCACATTCAATGGCTTCGATGTCACATTCCACACATCAACAAAAACCCTTCCCATCCTTACCCCCCCGATACTGGCGGAATAATAGCAATGGCCATTCCCTCTTTCAGAGGCATAGATTCCTGTAGAATTTCGGTCTCTGACGCAAAACGAGCACTGCCCAGCAAATCAAGTTTGTTAAAAGAGGCATCCATTTGTTGCAGCTTATCCAGCAGCGCCTTTCGCATGTCAGAAATACGGTCACCCTCAGCGATTGAAAGCTTGATTTGCTCACCAAACGACCTAAACAGACCAAAGCATTGTATGGTTATTTCCATCGCTCTTCTCCTTTATGTTTTCTTGCGGAACCTAAGGACACTTCTCTCCCATAACACCCATTTATTTATAGAGCCCATTGGTTTGACGTAAGCGGGTAAACGGCTATCGCCTCTCCTGGTTCATTTCCATCAGCATTTTCCGTCATTACCGCCCAACCATTAGCTCTCAACATTGGGTGAATTTTAAAAGACTCCTGACCGTCGAGGATTTGCAATTGCAGCTCACCTCCTGCGGCCACTGAGATATATGCCTTTCGAAAAAAACGGAAACCTTTTTTTTTGGGTGATGGTGTCAACAGACGCGCCATTATCGGCGTTTCTGGTGACCGGTTCTGCAAGCTGCGCAACAGGGGTTTGACAAAGAAACGCAACCCCACAGCCGTTGAGATGGGATTCCCCGGCAGACCAAAATAGTGGGTACCCTCTGAGAATCGTGCATAAAGAATGGGTTTTCCTGGGCGAATCGCCACTTTATGAAATAAAATGTCCGCACCGAGCGCTCGTAAGGAGTCTGGGATGAAATCGTGCTTACCCGCAGACACGGCACCGGTGGAAATCACAATATCCGCCTGAGGTAATGCAGCTTCGAGGCAACGCTCAAAATGCTCTGGTTCATCGGCAATGGCGCACGCATAGCGAGGAACATACCCCATTTCCTGAAGCGCTGCCATGAGATAAGGGCCGTTGGCATTACGAATCTGTCCGGGCTTTAAAGTTACATCTGCGTCTTCCACTAACTCTTGACCGGTGTTGAAAATTGTTATCTCAGGCCTTCGGTAAACAGAGACCCTTTTCTGTCCGATAGCCGCCAACGCCATGATGTGGTAGGGCGTGAGCAAAGTTCCCACGCTTGCGATTTCATCCTGATCTGCAAAATCTTCGCCCGCATTACGAACGTGACTTCCCATATCAACAGGGCTGGAAAGCTGCACATGGCTTTTTGCTACCGCCACGTCTTCTATTTTGACAACCGAATCATAGCCACTCGGCATGGGAGCGCCGGTCATTATTTCCCATGCGCCTCCTTCACCGGAAGCAGGTTGGGCACCCGCATGAGTACTACCAGCGATGGTTAATACGACCGGTTCACTTACCGACGCAGCCGCAACATCTTCTGCCCGAACAGCAAATCCATCCATTGCGGAATTGGCAAATGGGGGAATCTGTACTCGGCTTGCAACCGTTTCAGCCAGAACGTAGCCGCATGCGTCCTGCGCTGGCAACCTGATGGTACCTAAAGGATTGACGGCCTGAAGCATCGCAACCGCTTTTTCATACAAAATCACTCTACACCCTCCTGAGGGTGTAGATGTTGCTTACCTTGCACATGATCAAGCGCATGCGAAAGTATGGGTTTCAGTGCCTCAACACCATCTCTCACACCGCTGGTACTTCCTGGCAATGCAATCACCAAGGTACTATCAACAATCACGGCCATCGAACGGCTAAGCCATGAGGTCGGCACATACTCCGCTGCACTACTGCGAAGCAATTCCCCAATTCCAGATATTTCAGTGTTACCTAGTTTGCACAATACGTCTGGCGTACTGTCTCGTGGCGCCAATCCAGTACCACCCGTCGTGATGATGAGTTCAACCTTTCCCGCCAACTCTGTGATTTTTTTCTCTAGTTTGTCAGGCTCATCAGGCAGAATTTGCACCTCTGTGATCTCTCCCCCTAAGCGCTCCAGTGCTTCTTTAAGCGCCGGGCCGGATTTATCCTTATACTCTCCTTTAAAAGCACGATCGCTAAGGGTGATGACAGCCACGTTTCTTCCTTCCAACGGGCGACGCGATGTCAAAGACAAGCCCGCCTGGAATGCGTCTGGAATGCCATCTGGGTGAACCCACAAGCCTTTTTTTCCGCCTTCTTTCACAAGCAAACGCGTATCGGTGAGCGTAAGAGCAGGCTCTACTGGCTTCGTCAGATCGTACAAGGTCAACAAAGCTGTATTCACCGCCGCCAGCGCTTCCATTTCCACTCCCGTTTTAGAGGTAGTCGACACCACGGCATAAACGACAACGCTGTGCGTTTCTTCCTCCAACTCTGGGTACACCGCTACATGATCCAATAACAGAGGGTGGCACATCGGAATCTGCTGCCATGCCATTTTAGCGCCTTGCACACCAGCGATTTCGGCCAGTTTCAATACATCGCCTTTGGGCAGGGATTGATGTTTGATGTGGGTATAACCCACCTCGCCCACAAGAATACGTCCCATTGCCACTGCACGACGGAAACTGGATGCTTTGCGTGTTATATCCGCCATTTGGTACTGGCTTTGCTCAAAGAATTTCTTGATGTTTTGTGTTGCCATTTACCCCCCTACCGATGCCAAATGGGGTGTGATGCCTGTCTCCCCATAGGCTAAAAAATGTGATGAACTTTTGAACGCCAATTGATCATGAATGAGCTTTGTCAACAGCGGCTGTTGAGCATCATACTGCAATAAATGGCGCAGACTTATGCCTTGCGAACCAAATAAACACAAACGCAGATCACCTGTCGCGGTGACACGCAGCCGGTTACACCCCTTGCAAAAATCCTTTGAATAAGGAGCAATCAAACCAATGGAACCCTGATAGTCTTTGCGTGTGTAAACCTGGGCTGGACCTGCTTCCATAGCACGCGGCTTAGCTGACCACCCCATTTTTTCCAATGTTCTACCAATCTTTTCTGCCGATAGGTGGTATTTTCGAAAATAGTCCAGATTATCGCCCGTTTGCATCAGTTCTATAAAACGAATGCTGACCGGTGAGGTTTTCGCCCAAACAAGATAGTCCTCTAGTTCATGATCATTCACCCCTTTGAGCAGTACCACATTGATTTTTACCTGCTCAAAACCTGCATCAAGCGCGGCATCTACGCCTTTCAGTACGTCATGCAGCCGATCATGTCCGGTAATCCTATGAAAGCGTTCCGCGTTTAAGCTATCCACACTCACATTAATATGCGTTAGCCCTGCGCTTTTCCATTCTTGAGCATGGTCGCGTAAGCGATAGCCATTGGTAGTAAACGCAAGCTGATTAATCGAAGAACAATGAGAAATTCGACGAGCAATATCGGTAAACTCTTTACGAACCGTTGGTTCTCCGCCAGTTAAACGTATTTTGTAAACGCCAAGTGTTGCAAATGCCTCTACTACGCGCCCGATCTCGTCAATACTTAAGAATGAAGGTTTTCCATTGCACTGATACCCGTCCGGTAGACAGTAGCTACACCGAAAGTTGCAAATATCTGTGATTGATAACCTTAAATAAGGGAAGCTGCGCCCGAAGTTATCATTCAATATGTTGATTGGCGTACCCTTATTATTTTTCACGTTTCACTCCATCACAATCACGCCAGATATCGGTGCATTTTTATGAAACTCTACCTGATTATGGAACACGGTCTGAACTATTCCCTGATGAACCCGTGGTCGTCTACTTGTCTAACAAGGGTAAAAATTTCCCTTCTTTCTCAGAGTAATACTCCATGTCTCCGCTTCCGACATTAAAGTACCATGCATGTATTGCAAGCATTTTCGTATCAAGTGCACTTTTAATCCAAGGAAAAGTGCGGAGATTTTCCAACGAGACTAATAGAGATTCTCGCTCACAAAGACCACACTGCTCTTCTGGGCTATGATCTGGATATTTTTGCAGTGTCCGCTCTTTTGCTTCATGGGCGATGGATACCCAAGGCCCAATAAAGCTATAACCGCCATAAGTGGCATTGGCGACCCCTTCCATCAAAGCCCTAATTCCACCACATTGGCTATGCCCCATCACAATGACATGCTTTACCCTTAAATGATTGATGGCAAATTCCAACGCAGCGCTGGTGCTGTGATGCGTATCTTTCCCTTCCTTGTAAGGGGGAATCAGGTTCGCGACATTGTTAACCATGAAAACTTCGCCAAGCCCTGCATGAGTCACAATGGCAGGATTGATTCTGGAATCGCTGCAAGCGATCATAATCACGCTGGGCGCTTGTGCCGCTGCCGCCCAGATACGATAGGCCGCATAGTCATCTCCGACATACTCTTGACGAAACTCACGGTAGCCTTCCACGAGCTGACTTAACGACTTACGTTCTATGCGACTTTTCATACCACTTCCTTGATTTCAATGCATTGATGCATGATGGCTTCTCGCTGGGGCGAAGATGACGACCAATACGCAGCGCGTTCATCCGCAAGGGGAAATCGCTTAACTCGGCCGGTTCAGTATTACGCGGAAGATAACCCTTATTTCCCTGGCTAAAATGATCGAATTCACTGCACCAGTGGGTTATCGCACCCCTCTAAATCAAACCCAACGATGCGTGCCTTTCCAGCTAGAAGCTTGATGTATTGACTGATGCCAGTTTGCAGAGAACGTGCCTGGAGATAATCCCTGATATAAGAGTAGAGACTGTCGAAGGGTAATAGTTGATGGGTACGCTTATCGACAAACCGCTCCATGTTTTGCTTGTAATAGCGTTTACAACTCTCTTCATCCGCCTGCGGGACTGACACTTCCTGCCGAATCAAAAGATCAATACTGCGTTCTACTTCTCGACTGTCAACCTGTTGGGCATCACCCAGCAGGTTGTTGTCTTGTGCCGCCTGTAGTAACAGCTGTCGAATAACCAGTGTCTGAGCCGCTTTATGACGCGCTGCTTCAACGGATGCCGCCGGATGATATTGCATCTCGGCGTGCACGTCGTCATCGGTGATTTCAACATCATTAACCATGATTGGCATCGTCTGTCTTCCTTACCAGCGCTTACGTACGACTTGATAGCCTGAACGCGATAAGTATTTGATAGGTGCCGTGAATCCGCTCAAGACATGCACCAATCGCGTAAATGGAAAGATCAGGAACAACGTCATCCCTAGCACCAAATGCAATTTAAACACCCAAGCTTCATGCTCAACGTATTCAGCAGCACCGCCTCGAAAAGTCACAATATGTTGCGCCCATTCTGCCAGCGCCAACATGGAATCACCATTTAAGTGTTTTGCAGATTCGGGAATCGTAAGCAACCCCAAAATCAACTGCACATAGATAATCAGCAGTATCACAATGTCCATAGGCTTGCTGGTCGCGCGTATACGGGGGTCAAACAGTCGACGCCAAATGAGCATCGTCATACCAACAAAGCAAGCAGCACCCGCAACACCACCAACCACCATCGCCATCATCAGCTTCGCACTCGTGCTAATGAATACCTCATACACTGCATGAGGAGTGAGCAATCCAACCAAATGACCAAAAAACAACACAAGGATACCAATGTGGAATAGGTTGCTCCCCATGCGCATGCCTTTTTTACGCATAAGCTGGCTGGAATCCGCTTTCCAAGTGTATTGATCGCGGTCATACCGCAGGATGCTTCCCAAGATAAAGACCGTTAAGCAAATATACGGATACACTTCAAAAAGCAAAACTCCCAAGTATTCAGCGTCCATCATGCACCCCTTACGGTTTTTTGTAGAGCATCCATTTTTTGTAAGCCGTCTGTTTTTTGTAAAGGGTCCGCTGTCTTAAAGGGAGTGCCACATCTGTTGCAATCCATCCCTGCATCCTGAAGCGGATCACCACTGAAAGCCTCTGCTTCTTTCCATTCTTTATCCAATTCTTCCAGTGTTTCAGGGTCTTTGGGGGCTTGTTCCAACGCTTCTTCGATTTTCACCTGATTGGGTTTTACCGCAGATAAGGCTTCGATACCCGCAAACACCTCGGCATAAGGGGATCTGCGTTTTCTCAGTTTTGCACCGATCATGGCGATCACGTCAATCGCCTCGCCCAAAAGACCACTGGCTTCTTCAAAGGGACAGTGAGAAAGATACTCCATGAACAAAGGTAAATAATCTGGCAGCTCATGACTGTTGATGTACAGGCCTTTGGATGCATAGGCATCGCCTAAATCAACCATGGCCTGCCCTCGGTCGCGCGATTCACCGTGGATATGCTCAAATAGGTGCAAACAATGCGCGCGCCCTCGATCGAAGGTCTCGACGTAATCTTCTTGAACCTCCAGAAGGTCTTTACCTTTCTGGTTTATTAAAAAGGATTCAATTCGCTTTATGGACTTTTTTGGCAGTACCCTTTCCTCATGTAACAGTGCTGTGATTTCTTCTGCGGCTTGATACAGACTCCCTTCTGGATAGGTCAATAGCAGTCCTAGTATTTTAAATGTCTTCATGAACAATTCCCGCAGCCACCTGAACCACAATTCGACTTGGGCAGCGTTGTAATGGGTATCTGCCCGCTCATGGTATTTTTATGCGTTTTCGTACCAAATAAACTGGTTTTTCCCTGACCGCTTGAACAGCCATTGCCAAAGCTGAAGCCACAAGAGGAACGCACGTCAAACGCAATTTCATGATCAAATGGTGTTTCCCCAGCATATTCACGGTGATTGGTGGGAATGACATAGCGATCTTCGTAGTTTGCCAGCGCCATAATACGATACATATCCTGTACCATCGGCTCATCAAGACCCGCCTGGTCAAGAATGCCGGTATTATTAACTGCTTCCACATTTTTAGCTCGCATGTATTCCCTCATAGCGATCATACGTTCCAACGCGAGTACCACTGGATCCTCTTTACCTGCCGTAAGCAAGTTTGCAAGGTATTTCACGGGAATTCGTAGCTTGTGCACATCGGGAATCACACCTTTCATCTCGATCTGACCATTAGCCGCTGCATTACTGATGGGCGAAAGTGGAGGGATATACCACACCATCGGCAAGGTGCGGTATTCCGGATGTAACGGGAAGGCTACTTTCCATTCCATGGCCATTTTATAAACTGGCGAATTTTGTGCAGCTGCGATCCAGCTGTCTGGCACGGCATCCTTTTTCGCCTGAGCAATCACTTCTGGATCAAAGGGATCAAGGAAAATATCGCATTGCGCTTGATACAGATCTTCTGGATTTTCAACACTGGCTGCTTCTTTGATACGGTCAGCATCATACAGCAGCACACCTAAATAACGAATTCGCCCTACACAGGTTTCTGAGCACACCGTCGGATCGCCAGCCTCAATGCGCGGATAGCAGAAGGTACATTTTTCCGATTTACCTGATTGCCAGTTAAAATAGATTTTTTTGTACGGGCAACCAGAAACGCACATCCGCCAGCCACGGCATTTATCTTGATCAATAAGCACAATGCCATCTTCTTCGCGTTTATAAATCGCACCCGATGGACAGGAAGCAACACAAGTAGGGTTCAAACAATGTTCACATAAACGAGGCAGGTACATCATGAAGGTGTTTTCAAACTGGCCGTAAATATCAGCCTCTATCTCTTTGAAATTATAATCCTCGCGGCGTTTCTCAAACTCACCACCGAGGATTTCTTCCCAGTTCGGCCCCCATTCGGGCTTTTCCATTTTCTTGCCCGTTATCATCGAATGTGCACGAGCCGTTAGCATGGCCTTTTGTTCTGGTGCTTTTTGAAGTCGCTCATATTCAAAGGTAAAAGGTTCGTAATAATCATCTATTTCCGGCAGATCAGGATTGGCAAAAATCTTAGCCAGCAAACGGAACTTGCCACCCATTTTAGGGGCAATATCACCGTTTGCTTTGCGCTCCCATCCCCCATTCCAGACTTTTTGATCTTCCCACTTTTTGGGATAACCCACCCCAGGCTTGGTTTCTACGTTATTGAACCACGCATATTCTACGCCCTGACGTGATGTCCAAACGTTCTTACAGGTCACCGAGCAAGTATGACAGCCAATGCATTTATCCAAATTCAGGACTTTGCCGATTTGTGCACGTATTTTCATGATACAGACTCCCCATGATCCAGGTTGGGTTTTCCGTCATCTAGCCAATCAATTCTTTGCATTTTGCGAACAATCACGAATTCATCGCGATTTGAACCCACTGTACCGTAATAGTTGAAACCATACGCCAGTTGAGCATAGCCGCCGATCATGTGAGTCGGTTTAACGACCGTTCTTGTCACTGAATTGTGAATGCCACCACGCTGTCCTGTTGTTTCGGCCCCTGGTGTATTGATGATCTTTTCCTGTGCGTGATACATCATACTCATACCCTCTGGTACACGCTGAGACACCACTGCCCGTGCCGATATAGCACCGTTAGTGTTATACAGCTCGATCCAGTCATTATCCTTAACGTCGATTTTCTTGGCATCAACCTCACTGATCCAAACCACCGGGCCTCCGCGATTCAACGTTAACATCAGCAGGTTTTCTGAGTAGGTACTGTGAATACCCCACTTCTGGTGTGGTGTGATCCAATTGAGCACAACCTGCTTACGTCCTTTGCCATGCTGGTCAATCACCGGCGTAATGGTTTTGGTATTCACCGGCGGCTTGTAGACGCATAGCGACTCACCAAAATCGCGCATCCATTCGTGATCCTGATAGAATTGCTGACGACCGGTAAGCGTACGCCATGGAATCAGCTCATGAGTGTTGGTGTAACCCGCGTTATAGCTGACATGTTCATCTTCCAAGCCACTCCAGGTGGGGGAAGAAATGATCTTACGTGGCTGAGCCTGAACATCCCTGAAACGGATTTTCTCGTCTTCTTTTGGTTTAGCTAAATGCGTATGATCACGGCCTGTAAATTTGCCTAGTGCCTCCCATGCCTTCACTGCCACCTGACCATTCGTTTCCGGCGCCAGTGATAGCACGACCTCCGCAGCATCAATATCCGAATCAATACGTGGCAATCCTTTGGACACCCCCTCCTCTGTGACCACTCGGTTTAACTCACCAAGAAAATCGACTTCCTTCTTTGTGTTCCAGGCAATGCCTTTACCGCCATTCCCAATTTTCGTCATAAGCGGGCCAAGCGCTGTGAATTTTTTATAGGTATTCGGATAATCACGCTCTACTTCAATCAGAGCTGGCATGGTTTTGCCGGGAATTGGGTCAATTTCGTTCTTTTTCCATTCTTTCACGTTGAAAGGTTGACCCAGCTCTGCTGGGGTATCGTGCAGAATCGGCAATGTCACTAAATCTTTTTCAACCCCAAGATGGCCTTGACACAGCTCAGAGAACGTCTTAGCGATGCCTTTGTAAATATCCCAATCACTGCGCGACTCCCATGCAGGATCAACCGCTCGTGACAATGGATGAATGAAAGGGTGCATATCGGACGTATTCAAATCATTCTTTTCGTACCAAGTCGCCGATGGCAACACAATGTCTGAATACACACAGGTGGTGGACATGCGAAAATCCAGTGTCACAACCAAATCAAGCTTGCCTTCGGGCGCACGCTCATGCCAGACGACTTCCTTAGGCTTTTTGCCGCCCAACTCTCCCAAATCTTTACCTAGCACGCCGTGTGATGTACCAAGCAAATGTTTAAGCATGTATTCATGCCCTTTACCGGAAGAACCCAGCAGGTTAGATCGCCAAATGTAGAGATTGCGAGGGAAGTTACGCGGATCATCAGGGTTTTCACAGGAAAATCTTAGCGAGCCTGACTTTAAGCGCTCCACCACATAGTCTTTCGTATCTCTGCCTGCTTTCTTTGCTGCTTTAGTTAGTTCTAGCGGGTTTTCTTCTAACTGCGGCGCTGAAGGTAACCAACCCATATGCTCAGAGCGCACATTACAGTCTATCAGTGAGTAACCCTGCCATTTCGCCTGATCTGCTAAAGGCGAGAGAATCTCATCAATCTCTAACTTCTCATAACGCCACTGGTCTGAGTGGTTATAGAAAAAACTGGTGGAATTCATATGGCGTGGTGGACGGTGCCAATCCAGCCCGAAGGCAAGCGGCAGCCAACCCGTTTGTGGACGCAATTTTTCCTGCCCAACATAATGAGACCAACCACCACCCGATTTGCCAACGCACCCACACATCATCAACATATTGATGATGCCGCGATAGATCATATCCATGTGGTACCAGTGATTAACCGCCGCTCCTAATATCACCATGGAACGACCTTGCGTTTTATCCGCATTGTCCGCAAACTCACGGGCGATACGGGTCACCAGACCGGCTGAAACCCCCGTGATTTTCTCTTGCCAAGCCGGAGTATAAGGAATGTCGTCATCCAATGACGCCGCAACGTTGCCGCCACCCAGACCTCGGTCAACACCATAATTAGCAACCATCAAATCAAAAACGGTCGCTGCCAAAACTTCTTTACCGTCGAGTTTAATGCGCCTGGCCGGCACGTTGCGTACCATCACACTCTCATGACTCGTATGTGCAAAGATCGGCTGATCATTTTCCAAATTGCCAAAGTACGGGAAACCAACTGGAACCACTTCATCAGCACTATCAATCAAGGTCATTTGCGGACAGATGTCTGACCCATCCGCCACATTTTTAGCCTCCAAATTCCATTTTCCGCTCTCATCCCAGCGAGAACCGATCGTACCGTTGGGTACCACTACTTTATTGGTATTGGTGTCGACGATAACCGGCTTCCACTCCGAATTTTTCTGCTCTCCAAGCGCGTTTTTAAAGTCAGCGGCACGCAAGGTGCGGCTTGGAACGTGGCTACTTGGAGCATTACCGCTACCGTCGCGCTCTTCCAACAGGACCAGAAATGGCATATCGGTATACATACGGCAGTAATCACTAAAATATTCACTTTTACCGGCGCAATGAAATTCTTTCAGAATGACGTGCCCCATCGCCATTGCCAGTGCGGAATCCGTACCCTGACACACCGGCAACCAGTTATCAGAGAGCTTAGCCACTTCGCTGTAATCGGGTGTTACGGCTACGGTCTTCGTACCGTTATACCGAGCCTCGGTAAAGAAGTGAGCGTCGGGTGTACGTGTCTGCGGAACATTTGAGCCCCAGGCGATGATGTAGGATGAGTTGTACCAATCAGCGCTTTCCGGTACATCTGTCTGCTCACCCCAAGTTTGAGGGCTCGAAGGGGGCAAATCACAATACCAATCATAAAAACTCATACAGGTGCCGCCGATCAGCGACAAATAACGGCTACCTGCTGCATAGGAAACCATCGACATCGCAGGAATCGGTGAAAAGCCAATGATCCGATCCGGCCCATAGGTTTTCGCCGTATAAATATTTGAGGCAGCAATGATTTCATTCACCTCATTCCAATGAGAACGCACCATACCACCCAAGCCACGGACTTGCTTGTATTCGGTGGCTTTCTCTTGGTTTGTGACGATGCTTTCCCATGCATCAACTGGATCCGAGTGAGTCGTTTTCGCTGCACGCCAGAGTTTTAGCAAACGGGAGCGAATCATCGGGTATTTCAGGCGTGCTGCACTGTAGAGATACCAGCTATAGCTAGCACCGCGTGCACAACCACGCGGCTCATGGTTGGGAAGGTCTGGGCGTGTACGAGGATAATCCGTCTGCTGCGTCTCCCAGGTCACTAGACCATTTTTGACATAAATTTTCCAGCTGCAAGAGCCTGTGCAATTCACGCCATGCGTAGAGCGTACCACCTTGTCATGCGACCAACGACCACGATAGGCACGTTCCCAATCACGGTTTTCTTCGGTCATGATGCCGTGCCCATCCGAGAAAGTTTCGGGAGCCTTTTCAGTAAAAAAAGTCAACCTGTCGACGATGTGACTCATTGCCTCTATCCCTTAATCTTATGGATTTTTCACATAGGCGTTCTTACGCAGATAAAACCACCAGTTAATTACGATGCACACAGCGTAGAAAATCGCAAAACCGTAGAGCGCAATTTCAGGGGTCGTCGCATTAATCTGTTCACCAAACACCTTAGGAATAATAAAGGCTCCGTAAGCGGCCACAGCAGAGGTCCATCCCAGTACTGGTCCTGCCTGCTCCTTATCGAATACCATGGCGATGGTGCGGAAAGTTGAGCCATTACCGATACCGGTTGCAGCAAACAAAATTAGGAACAAAATCAAGAACGGATAGAAATATGCTTCCGGCGTGGCTGAGGCATAAGCGGCTTTCATGAAATAAGCCACGCCTAACGCACTGATAACCATGACGATTGAGATAATCTGCGTAACCAAAGCTCCCCCTATTTTGTCAGCAATTTTCCCTCCAATTGGACGAATCAAGGCCCCAATGAAGGGTCCCATCCAAGCAAACATCAGGGCAGATGGACCGTTAGAATTGACGGTATCGTGCGTCATCACCCCATCCACAATGAGATGCTGAAAACCAAAAATTACTTTAATAGAAAGGGCCAAAGCCGCAGAGTAGCCAATAAAAGAGCCAAATGTCATCGTGTAAATGATCGTCATCGCCCAGGTATGCTTGTTGTTGAAAATTCGGTATTGTCGCTGTAGCCCCTCTTTGTAAGCCCTCCCAAGTGGAAGTAACTTCAGTGTGAACACAGTGGCTGCAATCACTAGCGGCAACACAATCCATTTGTTCAGTTCTACACCCAAGCCATTGGCATTTTCCGGCAGCATAAGGTACAAGCCGCCAGCCGCTATCGACAATCCGAGGCCCAGCATGACGATGATTTTGAAAAAAGCACTGATGGTTGATCCAATATTGGGAGAAACATGCTCATCAACAATGTTGTTCATACCGATCCATGCGGCGATAGCTAAGGGAACCAAAAAAAACAGCCAGATGTACCCTGCATTTTGAATCCATGTCTCAGACCCTGCCTCAATCTTACCAATCAATGTGCCGCTGACATTTTGCAGAACCAAAGAACTACCACTAAAAATCGCTATGGTCATGACCAACGGCACTAAAATTTGCATCGTCGTCACACCAAAATTGCCCAACCCAGCATTCATCCCAAGCGCATAACCCTGCACTTTTTTTGGAAAGAAAAAGCTGATATTCGACATGGATGAGGCAAAGTTGCCTCCACCAAAACCGGAGAGCAACGCCAGTAGCTGGAAGTGCCATAAGGGCGTATTCGGATCTTGCAATGCTATGCCTGTTCCCAATGCGGGCAATATCAACAAAGAGGTGGTCAGAAAAACCGTATTGCGGCCACCAGCAAGTCGAATAAAAAAGGAGCTTGGAATGCGCAATGTGGCACCAGAAAGTCCGGCAATGGCCATCAGTGAGAATAAATCGGGTCGACTAAAAGGAAAGCCGAGGTTAAGCATTTGAACGGTAATTATGCCCCAATAGAGCCATACTGCAAACCCACACAACAAACTAGGGATGGAGATCCACAGATTACGGTTTGCGATGGTTTTTCCAGAAGACTGCCATTGTTGCTCGTCTTCTGGATTCCAGTTTTGCAGATCCTGCGCCATATAAACTCTCTTTTTTTAGGTTTACCTAGGCCTTGCCCAAAGTTTTACTTTGTTCCAGCATTTCGGCACTTCGTGCTTTCAGCATTTCGGCACGCTGCTCCATCTGCTGACTTTCTTGTGCCAGCAACTCGCTTCTTTGGCGCAGGGCTTCACATTCCAGAAAGGCCATGATGCTTTCTTCGTCCGTTGCTAACTCAGGGAGATACTTTGGTCCACACAGCTCTGGATGTCGCTTCCGCTCCATGCACCTAATCGCAAAGTGCATCCACGTGAGAGCAATCCCAATAATCAGAGTGAGCAGCATAAAGCAGCTTGTCCACACGCCAATCATATCGTTCATGAATCCGAACGTAATCGGCAGGAAAAAGCCCCCTAACCCGCCAATAAGTCCCACCATGCCGCCAACGGAACCCACATGGTTAGGGTAATAAACGGGAATATGCTTATACACAGCCGCTTTACCCAGGGACATAAAAAAACCAAGCACAACCGTCAGGCTCACAAATAGCCACAAGGGTATGCCGAAACTAAAACTCAATTTCTTCTCGGCAATCACCTGAACAGCATTTTTATTCTTGTCATACACCACATTTAGCCCATCAACCTTCTGTAATGAGTGATATAAGGCTTTCACGGATACCTTCTCATAGGATGGAAGCACAGATTGTGCCTCCTTTTTTCCAAGATTGGCCAAGATTTCTGCAACCTCACCTGTCGCGACCATTGGCTCACCGTCGATCATCTGAATATTTTTGATCAGGGCGTAATCACCGATGCCATTCACTTCATACTTTGTATCTGGGTAGGACATGATGAAGGTGCAAGCAAAGCAGGAAATAAACGTCCAATACATAACCGCACGGGCTCCCCACTTATCGGACATCCAACCGCCCAATGCACGAAAAACACTACCAGGCATGGCATAAGCCGCTGTCAACATGCCGGCTGTTGCAAGATCAAGCTTGTAGGCACCCACGTAATAGCGCGGCAACCATAGCGCTAACGCCACGAAAGCGCCGAACACGAAAAAGTAATAAAGAGAAAAACGCAACACCTGCACATTCTTTATCGGTTCTAATTGCTGCAGGAAGGGAACATGCTTAATGCCCTGTTCTTTGCGATCTTGCAAAGCTGGGTCATTTTGGGTGAAGATAAAAAACAGTACACCGGCAATCGCTACGATAACGGCATAAATCCTGGCTACCCCTTGCCATTCGCCGTCCATTGCACTAAGTAAAATAGGGGCTCCAAAGGTTGTAACAGCAGAGCCCACATTCCCCGCACCGAAAATGCCAAGCGCTGTTCCCTGTTTCGCTTTAGGGTACCAGGATGATACGTATTGCACTCCAACCGCGAAACTACCACCCGCTATCCCTACGCCTAACGCAGCGAGCAGCAACATCGGATAAGTAGAAGCAAGCGTGAGTAAATAAGTCGCGAACCCTGTGGCCAACATCTGCAGCGTTAGAACCAGTCGACCTCCGTATTGATCTGCCCAAACACCAAGAAATATTCTACTTAATGATCCGGTAAGAATAGGGGTGGCCACTAGAATACCGAATTCTGTGTCGCTAAGGCCCAATTCCGCTTTAATTCTCACACCAATAATTGAGAAAATAGTCCAAACAGCGAAACACACCGTAAATGCCAATGCGCTGGCACTCAAAGCCCGAACCTGCTGCTCGGTTGTCACTTTGGCAAGACTCATAACCATAACCCCGTCCCAACTCTATCTTTCTGCCATTAGTTTGGCACAATCCACTTAGAGTCATGTGATGTAGGGCTACGTTGCAAAGAATGATGTGGCCGGTATAGTGCTGCCATTTGAAATCAGCCATGAGTACTGCTCAAGAAGATTTTTAGATAATCAGCATCAATCGTGATTTTTGCAACGGAGCCTTTTGTTTGCTTCTACACTTGTTAGGCTTTCTCAGCATTAAGCCCTTCTATCATCACTCCTGAAACCAAACCGTAAGCTTCAATCCAACTCTGTTCAACACTCTCATTCCAATTTTCATCAAGGTGTACTTTTAGTGCATGTAAAAGACATTCCCCAACAGCCGGAAAGTGTTCTTCTTTAGCTCCATAGGCAAGATGACGTGCACCCATTTTCTTAAGTGTGCCAATAATGGTCGTTGGATCTCTTGCATTATTTACGACGGTTGTTAGGGCAGCAACTAGCATGGATTTTTGTTTTGGCCAATCCGTACTTTGAAATAATGGCTTCACAGCTGGATAGCGCTCAAACAGCGTGTCATAAAATGTATCAGCAAACTCTGACTTCTTCGGTGCAATTTTAGAAAAAGTAGTTTCTATTAAGTTAACGTCCATATTTATTCCCGTGCGTGTCTTTAAATAATAGATCAACACTTTGAGCAAAAAGTTAAGGCCCAGCACACACTAGGGGCGGCTCCGTTGCAAAAAATCGCCATTCAGGCAGACTACCCAAAAATCCTTTGAGCAGTACTCATGGCTGATTTCAAATGGCAGCACTATACCGGCCACATCATTCTTTGGGCGGTGCGTTGGTATTGTAAGTATGGCATCAGTTGGCCCCGTTGCAAAAAATCTACGGGGCTCATAATCTACTGGTTGCCAGCCGTTAGAGTCAAAATTGAGGTTCGATAATGCGTACTTCCCGAATGTTCTAATTTCAGTCTCAAGGTAGAGTCCTTCACTTTGGATTCATCTTCAAAACCCCGACCCAATAAGTGTACGAAAGAGGTTCCTTTAACGGACAGTTTCACAACCAGGCTCTAAGCCTGATAAACCGTTGTTTATTCTGTCTCATATAGGTGGTACGATTTAATTCTCATTGAAGGCTCCTTAAGCGTACACTATAAGCATGAAAACACTGATTGGCTACGCTCGTTGCTCAACTGATAAACAAGATCTTGCAGCACAACATTCTGCACTCGTTGGGTTAGGTGTTAACCCTGACCGAATTTACACCGATCACGGATTGACCGGTACAAGCCGAGCTAGACCTGGACTCGATCAAGCTCTTGCAGCAGTCCGAAAAGGAGACATATTTGTTGTACCAAAATTAGACAGACTTGCAAGGTCAGTCCCGGACGCTCGCGAAATTGCAGATTCACTGGTTTCAAGAGGAGTGAAGCTTGCTCTGGGCGAAAGCATCTATGATCCAGCAGACCCCATGGGCAAAATGTTCTTCAACATTCTCGCCACCTTCGCGGAGTTTGAGGCTGATTTGATTCGAATGCGTACTCGTGAAGGAATGGCCATTGCTCGATCAAAGGGAAAGCTCCGGGGAAAGCAACCCAAGTTATCAGATAAGCAACAGCAAGAGCTGGTTAGAATGCATGGTACTGGAGAGTATTCCATTAGCAGTTTGGCGGAATTATTTTCAGTATCGCGGCCAACTGTGTACAGAGCCCTTGCCAGAAACGAACAAGCCTAAAAATCTGTAAGCCTCTAATCGCAGACTCACAGCAGCATCCAGTGTCTTCTTGACACGGGATGCTGCGCAAAGCTCGCCATTGATCCATGATAATCGCAATTTGCTTAACTTATACTTTATCTAAGAAGGTTGTCGGGTATGTTGATTCACTATCAACCTATCATGGCGGTTTTGGCGCCACCCATTTTGCAGGAGTAGCTCTAACCTCATTCAAGTAGGCGCGATAAGAACAACCTTCACCCATCTCTGGTTGTTAAATGAGCTTGTCTTGACTATTTGAGACGTTAGTGGCGACATCTCGCAAGACACCCGTGATTCAAAACAACTAAGTGTATGAGCAACAAACATTGAAAACACGTTTAACCATAATTGGGCTTTGCCTGTTGATCGGCGTAAGCAGTGTCTATTTTTTTAAACCAGCGGCTCAAATGATTTTAGGATTATTTGAAGAAAAGCCTGGGCCGCGAGATGTGGTTGAAAACTTAGCAGAATACCCTTTCAAGGTAACAACCCTGCCTTATGAGATGTCAGTTAAGCAAGGGCC
This sequence comes from uncultured Saccharospirillaceae bacterium, assembly GCA_947499545.1. Classification (GTDB taxonomy): domain Bacteria; phylum Pseudomonadota; class Gammaproteobacteria; order Pseudomonadales; family Oceanobacteraceae; genus CANMOZ01. Next base: position 9,080 of record CANMOZ010000027.1, on the reverse strand, counting down.
TTATATCGCATGGGTCGACAATGAAAGGCTATTGTTTCTTGAAAACTTTACCACCAAAGAAGGAAAAGGTAGAAAGCGTTTGGTTGTATGGAGTGAAAAGGAAGGGCGAAGAATTATTCGTGAAAAAGTAAGAGCATTATGTGCCAGAAACGGATTGGTGGGTTATATCGAAGATAAATCGTATGAAAGAGGTAATGATAACCGGGAGAGATATTTCGGGAAATTTGGAGAAGAAAAGCTTCTTCCTCCAGGAAAAGGGGTGTCTCATTATCAGTGCAAAGTTGTGCAGGTAGGGGGTGGGAAAACTTTTCCTAGCGGTATGGAAATAGGCGGTAAACTAGCAAGAACTTTAGATCCTAATATGTACTTTTGGCAACCAACCAGCACCAGTGCTCGTATAGCTGGAAAAGTGATTGTAAACAACGAAGTAAAAAACATTTTGCCTTTTAGGGGTTTATGGACAACTACAATTAAGTATATGGATCACTTAAACCTTTACATGGTTAATCGCGCAATTAACGAACTATGTACAGAATCGAGTTGTTCATGGGAACCTTACAACTATTCATTTTTTGTTGATGAAAATGGACAATCAGAAGCTGTTAAGTGGGACCTTCCTTGGCTGTATGTGGTTGAAGGCGACAGGCCATGGTTTGATGTTTACCCAATCACAAAATATAAGTATTTATATTTTTCGTCAAATCGTGTCCGAAGCCCACACCCATTAACCGAATTTGGCTTGTACATGGTCGATTTAAAAACCAAAAAAACGACTTTGTTATTAAAAGGCGACCCTGTGGGTGCAGATATATCACCTAATGGTTGCAAAGCTGCTGTTTCACGAATTGTAAAAGGCGTCAACAGTCGGCACAAGGGTCGGTCTGTACAGCTCGCAGTTATTGATCTGTGCCAGCCAAATTAAGCAATGGGTCTTTTATTGGCGCCGCTGCACAAAATCCTGCTCCGTTGCAAAAAATCTAATCGGGCTTTCTAATATGTCAGTTAGCAGGCGTTAGCGGCCAAAGTTTCAGGATAGACTCTAAGATCCTGATTAACATCTGTCAATAAATTCAAAAATAGACTCTAAACTGACGCGTTTTGATGGGGTGCAAGGGTGTCAAGTTAGGGTACAACCTAAATCAACACCCTCGTACACATAGGCTAGTTCGCATTCAAAGCTTCAAGAACTCCTGCCTCATTTAGAATGGGTTGTGCCCACTTGTAGTAGTCCAAAGTGTCATCCGAATCATCCCAAGGCCAACACCCTGTAGTTGTTGGCCAAATGAGTTGGAGCACCTCAAAATCACTCCCTTGATGAAGCCAGAGACCCCAGCCAAAATAGTCTGGATAATGTTTTTTTGCTACCTTCTCAAAGCAAACATCAAATCCTTCATGAAAACGCCCTGCCTTTGAACGTAAGTTTCACTTAGCCGAATATGTCGAGGTAACAGGAGCTGATTTATCCAATGGCTTGTTGAGTATCAGCTTGAAAAGAGAACTTCCCGATTCCATGAAGCCAAGATCAATACCTATCCATCAAGATGAAAATGTGATTGAACACAACCGGGATCAGAAGCTGATCAAAAACCAACCTAACAAAGGCAGGTGGGGCAGTCTCTCACCTGCTCTAAAACCAACGTTTTATTGACAGCTCAAAGCTCGGCGTTTTTTTTAGGTTTTACCCCTCAAAATGGTATATATACCCGTCTTTTTATCTATGTCTATTTAATCATATATCTTGCTATTTAGACAGTTGGTGGGATTGGCCAAAATAGAAGTGGTCATTGTGTGATCAGCGAGCTTTAGTGCCCTGGTTTGAATTCGATGTTCAACGATTCCGTACGGCCTTTTTTTATAGTTTACCTAGAAGACTTAAGATTGAACTCGTTAGTCAGGTGTCCACTGTTGTGGGAGCAGTTCAGAAACGACAGCATATTCATCAAAAATGTACTTATATTAAATATTTATTCACAAGCGTAGACAAATATAGGAGCCAAAAATGCAAATAAAAAGCAAATCAAGGTTCAGGCATCCGAGTAGGCGTCAGTTTGTGATGGGAGCAAGCTGTGGAGCAATTGCACTAGGCTTTCCCTATTACCGTCTATCGGCTGGTACTGTGCAATCAGGGCTCAGCACACTCACCGGCAATCAATTTCAGCTAAACATCGGTTACCAAAAAGTTAACTTTACAGGATCAGAACAACTGGCAACGACGGTCAATGGCTCTCTGCCTGCCCCCACACTTCGTTGGAAAGAGGGAGACACGGTTAGCTTAAAGGTTACCAATCACCTAGCTCATGACAGTTCGATTCATTGGCATGGCATCATTTTGCCTACCAACATGGATGGCGTACCAGGGCTTAGCTTTGAGGGAATCAAGCCGGGTGGCACCTATCATTACCAATTTAAACTGAATCAAAGCGGCACCTATTGGTATCACAGTCATTCTGGTTTCCAAGAGCAAACCGGGGTTTACGGTGCAATTATCGTTGACCCTAAAGACGGCGAGCCCCACCCAGCTGATCGAGATGTTGTTGTCGTGTTATCGGATTGGAGTGACATCGCCCCAGAAAAACTTTATTCGACTTTGAAAAAGCAAAGCCATTATTTCAACTTTAGAGAACGAACTCTGGGTGACTTGTGGCAAGACATCAAAGAAAAAGGTGTTGCTAAAACGTGGAATGAACGTGAGATGTGGAATCAGATGCGCATGAGTGAAACCGATATCGCTGATGTCACTGGCCACACTTACACCTATCTGATGAATGGCGTAACGCCTGAGAATCGCTGGACGGCATTATTTCAACCAGGAGAGCGCATCAAACTTCGCATTATCAATGCTGCGGCCATGACCATATTTGATGTGCGTATTCCTGGTCTGAAAATGCAAGTTGTGGCATCAGACGGTCAAAATATAGAGCCCGTTACCGTTGATGAGTTTCGAATTGGCGTTGCAGAAACCTATGACGTCATCATCACTCCAAAAAGCGATCAGGCCTATACCTTATTTGCACAATCCATTGATCGAACAGGTTTTGCCGTGGGCCGTATAACCCCAGATTTAAGCTGGATGCCGAGCATCCCTGAAATGGCCCATGCGCCGATCCTTGGGCACCGAGATATGGGGATGGCCCATCATGAAGGAATGGATCATGGGAGCATGGGGCATGACAATATGGATAACAGCTCAATGAATCATAAGGACATGGACCATGAAAGTATGAATCACAAGAGCATGGATCATGGCTCAATGGACCATAGTAAAATGAATCATGATTCGATGGACCATTCTCAGCACCAAGGCATGCAAATGTCGAAAGAGTCTATGAAGACTGCTTTGGGAAAAGCAGGTTTCGGCAGCACATCCGCAATTGAGCATGGGCCAAAGGAGCAAGGCGCTCATATCGATATGTTGGCAACCTCTCCGAAATCAGGCCTCAATGATCCAGGCTTAGGTTTACGTGATCATCAAAAGCGTTATGGGCGCAAAGTATTAACCTATGCCGATATTAAAAACCTTGGAAATACCCTTGACCCGCGAGAGCCTTCACGTGAAATACAAATTCATTTGACAGGCAATATGAGCCGATACCTTTGGTCTATGGATGGAATCAAGTTTGCTGACGCTGATCCCATCCAACTGAAATACGGTGAAAGGATTCGCATTGTTTTAGTCAATGATACCATGATGACACACCCTATCCATTTGCATGGTGTATGGAGTGAGCTAGAAACGGGTGATCCTAAACATATCCCTAGGAAACACACGATATTAGTACAGCCAGGGTCCACCATCAGTTATTTGGTTACAGCTGATGCCATTGGTCGTTGGGCTTATCACTGTCATTTGCTTTACCACATGCCTGGCATGATGCGTGAAGTTAGGGTCAGCTAAAAAGGAGTTTATAGAATGCTTTTCATGACTGAACAGCAGCAGGGCTGGCTATTTGGGGGGTTATGTTTTCTTTTGCTTTCCTTTGAATCTTCAGCAAAAGACGACCCCTTTCTAACGATGCTCTCCATTGATCATTTTGAAGTGGCTCCTGGGCGTTATGATGCCCTTCAAACCCTAGAAGGCGAACTCTGGGGCGGGTACGACTTCCATAAAGCGGTATTGTCATGGGATATAGAGCGAGAAGACGGCGATATTTCAGAGTCAGAGTGGGGGCTGTTTTACCGAACAGGGATCTCACCTTTTTGGGATATCGACCTTGGGTTAAAGAAAGATTTTAAAGGAACGCCTTCAAGAAACTGGGGAGTGATCTCCCTATCAGGAACGGCCCCTTACTATTTTGAAGTAGCAGCCGATGTCATGGTAAGTAACGAAGGACGCTGGGGAGCCTCTTTGGAAGTTGAGCAAGAATTAATGATCACCCAACAATGGGTGGTGATGCCCAGTGTCGAACTGGACTTTTATGCTAAAGAAGATGAGACGAATGAAGTAGGCAAGGGGTTATCCAGCCTTACCTGGGCCATGCTTCTCGGTTATGAAATCATTCGCGAGTTCACCCCATATATAGGCGTACGGCATTTTCAACGTTATGGGAATACAGCCAAGTTTGTTCGTCATGAAGGTGAGCCCTCATCTGAAACACTTATGGTTATTGGCTTTGAAGCTTGGTTCTGACCAGAAACTTAACAAAGGACATTTAATCATGCAAATCACCGCTAGCAATGTTGGAAAGCTCGCTCTTTTAGGTGTAATGACCCTGTTCATATCTATGAAAGCAGTCTCCGATGAATCTGGTCATAAACACGGGCACTCAGAGCATCATAAAGAAAAGTCCCCCGATACCAAGCATGGCCACCATGACAATCATGCTCATCATGATTCAGTGGTAGGTGAACCCGCATCGGAAGCAGAAGCAAATAGAACGGTAGCTATAGCGATGATGGATACCATGCGCTTTGATCTACCCGAAAACTTTGAAGTCGATCATGGGGAAATTATTACCTTCGAGGTAACCAATAAAGGAAAAGTAGCCCACGAATTTTCGATTGGATCTTCATCAGAGCAATCAAAACACAGAGAGATGATGAGAGAAATGCCGCACATGAAACATGGAGATGGCGGTAGTGCTATTACGGTAGAGCCTGGCAAAACTAAAAAATTGACCTGGAAGTTTATGGGAGCAAATGAAGTTGAGTTTGCTTGCAATATTCCAGGGCATTACGAAGCCGGCATGAAATCAAAAGGCACAATAAGACAAAACTAAAGCATTCATGTACCGTTTTGGATTGTGAAAGCTCTTATGAGAGCAACGGAGTAGTTAGCTTTGGGAGCCCACTAGGATGTTGAAAGCCTGATCATAGAAGCGGTTACCCGACACTTAGCTCCGTGAAATTCCCGCCATTTATCTCCGATAGTCACAACAGTTGGAAAGCTGCTCGATTTTCACTTTTTAAAGGAATGCAACAGTGAGCCGATAACTCAGAAAGTCTAAGGTTTAATTTATGCTGGGAAAAATTACGATGGATATTAATAGTTTAAAAACAGGGAGCCCACTTGTTGGGAATTCCTATGCTGAGTCGAAGTTTGCGGGAAGGGTTCAAGCTGAACCCAGTCAGCCTGAAAGGCAGGTCCAGTCTCCCCCAGCAAAAAAAGATAAAGAGTTAGGGATAAGAATTATGACGTATAACGTCAAATCTATGACTAGCGCTGAGTTTGATGCTGCTATAAATCACGCAATCACTGCAAGCTATGACATCACGAACCCTATTACAGACCTTGTAGCCCCCTATCAACAAACACTTCAGGAACTGTCTAAAGCGGACCCGTTATTGGCCAGTAAAGATTGGGATCTAGGCATTAATAATGGTGAGTTAATTGTCATACAAGGCTCTGATAGCCTTTCATTGAAAGAGATTAACTTATTGGAAAAGTCCTTTGACCAACCGGTATTTACAAAAAACCTCAAAGCGTTCCAGGATGCTGTAATTGAAGCAACTAAAGGGGACATTCGTTTAGATAAAAAGCCAGGTGCTGTGGCCCATTACAACCTCAATAATGACAATATCAATGACGTTGTTAGACCAAGAGAATTTATAATCCAAGAAAGCAAGCATCAATTTCAATCCCTCGAATCTCTTCGTGAACAACTCTTAGAGCGAGGTAGTGATTTTATCAAACAAGAAGCTGCTGATATGAAGCTCGTTGACGTCTTTGCTTGATTACAGGCGTATATTTTCTTTTGAAGTAGGTTAGGAAATTCTCTGCAACTCCCCTTTCAGTAAAGTAATGCCCCGCCAAGTACTAACTAGGCGGAGCGGGTCACTGATAGGCTTCAAATGCAAGAGTTGGTCTTAAAAGTGGCCGGGGGAATAAGTCCCCCGGCCGGTAGTCAGCGGCTTAGCTCTAAAGAGAGCCGTAGGTCGTTGCTTTCTAGGTTAAATTTGACCGAAGTCGCACTCAACGCAAGAATGGCAATAACCGTCACCACCGCGATCATTAAGGACTTTGCGTTAGCCTTAATGAACGTATAGACTTTCTCTTGCATCTGAGAAGTCCTTTTCTTCAGGACAACCAGCGTGTGGTGATCGTCTTCCACTCACTGCACCTGACAGCTACCGCCAAGTTTGCCGCTTGGCGGTAGCGATATTCTGCAATATCCCTTCCTTTATTTCGTCGCGCCCATCAGCCAATGTGTTTCCTGATTGAATAGGTCACAACACCTTCGATCACCATATCCAGCTCCTCCGTGATCGGTATTGGCTTAAAAGCTGGATTGCATGGCACTAACTGTCGGTTATGCAAGTCTAATATTTTGCAGGTAAATTCCCCGCCTACAGCGGCTACAACCACACTCCCATGTCTTGCTTCAAGCGCTCGATCAACAACTAACAAGTCACCATCGTGAATGCCTTGCCCTTCCATTGAGTCACCCTGAACCCGGCAAAAATAGGTGGCTGCTTCGTGCTTTATTAGGTACTCATTGAGGTCTAACGGATTCTCTAGATAATCATCCGCAGGACTCGGAAACCCGCATGATAACTGGTTTCCGAAGAGCGGAATGCTGAGCTGTACTTCCGTTTTAGGGGCTGCCTTTAGTTTAATCATCGGCTCAAACACTGGTTTAATGTACAGTATAAATATACAGCGCCATTGCAACCTGGTCAAGCCAACAAAGGGGCTAAAGTGGTCAATATTCATTCATTCGATTTGAAGTTATAGAGAGGCTTTCTAGACTGGAATTTATTCGTTTAAACAAAAGCTAACGGGTCAACTTTTGTTTGAGCGAAAATTATTCAAGCCCTAGAGAAGTTAGATATTCCTAGGGCTTTTCTTCTTTTCAACAGCTACCTCACAGTACATCCAATGACCTATACACTTCTTCTGTGGAAAACCACCAACTCGGACTAGCGGGGGCATTTGAACAGAAACTTACGCTTTGACGATGCAAAACCACCATCTATCTGTAAAAATGGTCCAGTTGGTGCTGGCTGCAGGGGTTCTGGTCGTTCTACTCACCCAGAACCCTAATGCGCGTAGTTCCCTCACAGATTGGCTGTATCGAGGAATGGGCAAAACTACCCTTAAGGGGGCAATAGTGTTGTATGCAAAGAGCCTTACAGTTTGGTTTCAGAACCACCTTTCGATTCGGCATACGATACGTTTTTCAGAATACCGTCACTGGTGAAAATCAGTTGAGCATTGCGGCTGATAGAATTAGTTTTTGTTGCAAATGCCCCAACAACTGGTATCCATTCGGCTCCGTTTGATTTAGATTCGGAAAAAGAGTAACTCCATATTTCTTCACCATTATTACCGTGGCTTATACCATTTGGAATTCCTAGCTTAGTACGGACTTGGTCGTTTGTGGTGACCCCTTCTTTGAATGAATTGATGTCATTTTTTGTGAACGGTGTGCCCTGCTGAATACTGGTGCACGCGGTAACGAGACAGGCGGCAAATATAGCGATAATTTTATTCATGTAACTATTCCTTTTTTTATGTGTTTGAGAAAGCAGGCCTTTCGGCCTGCCTTTTGTTTTGAGCTGCACTGCTTTTATAAGAAAAGAAGCCATACACAGACTGATAACGTCATAGCCATACTGCATAAGATTGCTATTGATGGCGCGTATGCCACTAAAAACTCCTGGTAATCTGCTAGGTTTTTATTTAAGCCAAGACGTTCTGTAACCCTTTCAACATGTTTTTTACTTATTTCTTCGTATGGGTCATTCCGTTCAATCACCAGTGCTCTTATTAACGCCCTACCAATACGCTCATTTTCCACATGGAGGCTGATAGCGTTATCTTTGTCATCGGACAGCACATAAATATTTCCATCCAGAGACTCCAACCTGAGATTTTCCATTTCGCCGACACGGACTAATGTTGTCACTTCGACTGGGACTATCACCCCATCAATATCAATGGGCTTTCTATAAGTCACATTGACCCGTGATGTAAATGACTTTCCCGTTCCAGTGATTAGAAAATCCTCATCCGGCCCCAACAACGGCAAGGTTTCAGATTCTTGGTCTTTTAGACTTTCAGTTTTTTGGTCTTTTAGAGCTTCAACCGTCATGATTCATCTTTCCTTGTTGATCGATTAAAATGGAATAAAAGCAGGCTTTTTAGCCTGCTTATTTACGTTATGGCTTAACTTATTGCCCTTAAAACTTCTCTAGGCAGGCCACCGATGTAATACAAATCACGATCGTTAACGCTGGCTTCGTTTAGCAGTCGATCTTTAAGAAGAGATACATAGTGATTGGTCATGAACACAACCAACAGCAAGCTGATAAGGCAAGTTGAATCCCCCCGGGTTTGTCGGAGGCTAACTTTCTTGAGAGAATTAGCCCATGAACAAACGACCTGGATACTCCCCTGAAGTCCGCGAACGTGCAGTACGGTTGGTATTAACCACGGAACATGAGCACCGATCTCGTTGGACGGCCATACAATCTGTCGCCCAAAAAATTGGCTGTACGCCTGAGACACTACGGGCCTGGGTGAATCGTTTAGAAGTCGATTCTGGTGCTAAACCCGGCACCCCCTCTGATCATGTCGCTCGCTTAAAAGAGCTTGAGCGTGAAAATCGCGAACTGAAGCAGGCCAATGAGATTTTACGCAA
>CANMOZ010000026.1 GCA_947499545.1 uncultured Saccharospirillaceae bacterium | reverse complement strand
GTTACAGGAAGGCGTAGCGGCAAAGCGGCTGAAGCAGTGGTTAATGTTATTGATAAATTAGGCCCTGCACTGAAAGAGGCAGCCAATAAAGCTGTTGTTGATTTAAAACCAGAACTCCACCATAAGATTGACCCCAAGCGCGACGATAAGAGTAAAGGCGATGAAGATAAGCCTGAAGAAGATGGCACCTATAAGTGTGATTGGAAAGGCTGTGAAGGTGGGCATAAGAAAAAAATCAATTATCCAAATGACGGCAATCTCGATAAGAAGGAAAGTGATTATGCCGCTGACTGGGTTGAGAAAGGTCTAGAGCCATGGGTCCTTAATGGACCAGGAAAAACTCTCTATTTTAAAGAGGAAGATTACATTAATGACCTCAAGAAAAGTCCAAAGAATATCAAAGAGGCCAAGGAAGCTTACGAACAAGCTTATGAAAGTGAAGTGTCAACTTATAAAACCCAAAAACACCACATACTTCCAGTTAATAAGTTCACCAAGTATAAATACATTGAGCACAATACAGTACTAATTGGATACGATGTTAATAGCCATAAAAACGGCATTTGCCTTCCATGTTTCTCACCAGACATGCTTTGGCATGATCTTCAACGTCACAGAGGGAATCACTCGCAATCTCTCTACTATTCAAAAATACACAAACGGATGAAGCTGATAGATCTTGATTGCAAAAACTTTTGCAAAAAAGATTTTAAGTGCAACCTGCATCCGCAAAAAGAGTTAATAGTGAGGCTTGATCGACAAGCTGCATTAATTGCTAAAGGCCTAAGCAAGCTTCCTTGGAAAATTAAGCTTCAAAATGATTCAGATGCAAGGTTTGAGCGTATGCAAGAACTCCATCTGAAGAGAAAAGAAGAAGCAAAAGAACTGATCGACTAATTCACCTTAGAGGTATTTCTAATGACGTATTACATGATGATAGAAGAGTTAGACTCTGACGATGATTTGGTAATAGAAGATGAACCTGACTACATGAAATCCCATGATGGAATATCTTTTGAGGAAGGTAAGGTTGTGTATCAGCCAATACCAAAGATATATCATGAATTCGAAGCAAGCAGCAGCTCTGAAATTAATGAGGTAATTATAGCTCCTCTTTTTCAAGGGCCGCTTGTAAGTAAATATGTGAAAGCTTCTTTTGATGAGCTGGAAGTTGATAACATACAATTCTTTCCTGTTGAGCTATATCATAAGAATGCGGAAAAGAAGCTTGATGATTACTACATAATGAATGTGATTGGCTCATTCGACCCTATTGATTATGATAAGTCAGAAATTGAATACTACGGAACACCCGAAGAAAAAGACATTGCTGATATAGAGTCTTTAACATTCATCCCGACGGACGACCTACGCTTACCAAAGATTTTTAGATTAAAACCTTACTTACCTCTTCTGGTTGCCCATCAGGCAGTGAAGGATTCTTTTGAAAACTTGGGTATCACTGGTGTGAAATTCTATAAACCTGAAGAATACAGTTTGTAAACTTCCGGCTAAATCCAAAAGGCGGCACTACGGTGTTGCCCTTATTACGGTTGACATACAGGCATGAAAAGATATTAAAAGCCATCTGCAGAAAAAATCAAAAGTGTACTGTCAAAAAGATATGTATAACTAACTCAAACCCCAGAAAGAAATCATTGATGACTTGAATGATATATCAGAGTTAATCATACATTAAACTGTTTATTAAGCTACTCTCAAAACCCAATTAAGACATGTGCGTGCTCGCGAGATATTGAAGCTTGAGAGTGTAGGTTTTGGCTGTGACTAGCCTCCTAGCCAAGAGAACCTTTGGCAAACACATTATTCAAATAGATTTCATACTCCTGAGCCAAAGGAGATTTCATAAATTTGTGGAATTCATTGATTTGAAATCTCCCCTGATCAACATAACGAAAAAAAACTTTACCAACCTCTCTTAAAGCTTCTGATTGCTTCCTACCCTGCCAACTCTCATTACCTGACTTGGTAACATGCTTTTTAGGATTAATGAAATGTAACCTTTTAAAATAAGCCGGGTTTGGTATAAAAGCATCGGTCTCATCAATGTTATCCCAGACCTTCTTTGCTTCCTTTCTGTATTTTGCTATTTCTGTCAAATGAGCTTCTATAAGTAGTTCAGATGCAGGCTTATAAAAAACTTTCTTTTCACAATGAGCAGCCTGCATTGCATTCAACAGTGAAATATCATCACTCTTATTGATATGAGACACCATTCCACTTGGATGCTGATGCTTTCGTGTGTTGTATATTTCAGAGTCGTAAAACATGATAGCTAAAAAAGGAGAAACAGGGAGAAATGTGATTAAACCAAGAGAATCAATACTTGCTGCTTTCGAATTGCCAAAAAATGCTTGATTTAAAAGCAAAACAGGGTTGTCGCTAATACAGAAGGGCAAGCTAGTATTGTTTTCCACAAAACTTAACTTAAGATCAAGCATTGAAATATACGCCCTAATTGAAGTGTCAACAATTTGGGCAATTGCTGTATCATTAATCTCATCAGCGCTTAGAACGCCACTAGCAGGAGACTTTTCAGCCATTCTCTTAACAAAGGAAATATACCTTGGGACTCTCATCCTCTGAAAGTTTATATAGCATGCCAGCTCTATCTTCATTTCTGGCATGGCGTGAAGATAAACCCCACTGACGATATATCTAAAAAGAATTGCTATTTTGCTTTCGATATGCTTATCAAATAAAGCGTCAATCTTACCGTGCTTGTCATACAAATTTTTCTGCTTAGCTTCAGTCTTTGTTGAGCATTTATCTTTGTAGTGCTCATCTTGATCAGGAACGTACACATTGATTTTATTATCGCCTTCAACAACTTTCGAGAAAAACTTTAGGTAAAAATTTGGTATGAAATGTTGCGACTTTGCGTGATTCATAAAGCGCCTTACAACCCCTCACCATTCACAATTGACCAATGGTGAGGCATCAACTCCCTCAAAGTTTTAAACTCAAGCTTGTTCTCTTTGTTACTAACCGCTGCCTGAACATCTCCACCCCAAAATGCCAATCTTTCCTGGCAAATACCACACGGAGTAAGAATCAAAAACTCATCCTGTTCGCTTTCTCTGCATAACGCTAGCGAATGAGTGACTGCATCATTGAGTTTATGAGCTTCCAAGTAGGCCCCAGTCTCCATACAAAGCGACGTAGCATCGTTTTTAGTGTTAGGTGATACACTGGTGAGGATTTTACCTGAAACCGTCCTGACGGCTGCTGCATCGCCGTATCCAGTTGGGTATCTGGATTTAATAAGATTCACGGCTGCTTCGTAGAGTGATTGCTCGATGGTCATGGGAAGCGACTCTATGTTGTGTAAGGGTCTCCGTTTAGAACGGAACCCTTTAGATTTGTTTGCCAATACAGATGAATGATAGTGACATATCTCCTGGAGTCTTTTCATCAGGAGAAAGGCTAACACCTATTACGCCACAGTTAGATCGGCAATGAGCTTAGCTGGCCCGGTCTCTGCACAAGGAAGTGAATCATAATCACCAAAACAGGCTTCAAGCATTGAACATCATGAACGTACGAGCATGGGTATTATTGACTTGTTTTATTGCTTGCTCCACTCAAGCCAAATCCTCAGCAGAAGTCATTCGCTTTGCTGTTGGCGAATACCCTCCTGAATTGACTGAGCAGAGGGAAGATTTTGGGTTGCTGGCAGACTTTGTGACAAAAGCTTGCAGGCTAGTCAACCTTGAACCCAAGTATGACTTCTTTAACTGGAACAAGGCAAAGTACGCAGTTGAGATAGGTAAATACGTAGCCAGCTTTCCATGGAGAAAAACACCTGAGAGAGAAGCTCAATTTACCTTTTCAAAGGTTCCCGTTTCTCAAGGTGGCAACATAGCTTTCTATCTGGATGAAAGCCTGAAGCTCCCAACCTGGAAACAATACACCAACCTGAACAGTTTTAGTTTGATTGGAGTAAAGGGTTATTGGTATGAGAAAGAATTCGAGGCTATGGGCTCCAAAGCTTTCTTAGCTAGAGATGCTCAGCATGCATGGCAGCTCTTGCAAATAGGTCGAGTTCAAATACTTGCTGATACTTATCTGGCTGGAAAGTATGATGCTGAGCGGTATCTACCAGCAGAGAAATTTAAACAATTACGCTTTAAGCCTTCAAGCATTCCTCCCATACCAGCCTTCATCATGTTTTCAAAGAAACATCCTCAAAGTTCAGAGATGTTAAAACGTCTTGATGAAGCTTTGAGCAAGCTGCATGAGAATGGAACCTTTGATGAACTTTATAACCCAGGTAGTCAGCAAGGTGGACAAATCAGGAGATAATCATAAATAATTTAGTTTCTCCGTTTTAAATGGAGAAAGTCTTTATCAAACATAACACTCTAACGAACTGTATCAGCCTCCAAGGCGAGTTTAACTTATTGCCAACCCTATCCCCCATACCCAGCAAGGGCTTTGCCTCTCAGAGAGCCTCTAGCGGGCTTCTCTGGTTTATTAACTTCCGCGTTAGCAACGCGAAAGCCATGTGTTTAAACCCTGAGTCATTAAACCCTTTAATTTATTGGTTTAAACAAGTCAGCCTTGAATGCTTTGCTGAAGGGAGAGCCAGTGGAGTAGTTTTGAACCCTGTATTGGACTAGTTTCAATTCCTCCTGGCTCCAAGTCTTTTCATCTTCAGGAAGCTAGCAAGCTAACTGGTTAAAACTCTATCTTGTAGAGTCATAATTAAATCATGATATTCATGGTTATATTTAGGGTTTATTTCTTCATGGTTTCCTGGCTAGCTAGCCTGCTGGCTCATTAAGCCAATCAGGAAGTATTCATGATTAGTTATAATTATTATTAAGAATACATTCATGATTGTTAATAAATATTTTAAGAATATATTTATTAATTTATTTCTTAGCTTCTCTACAAAGCTTCTAGTCATAGCAGATATTAAGTAATCTAATAATAAGTAAGAATGAATTATAGATAATCTTGAATTATAACTTACATAATATTAGATAATTTAATATATAGTCATGATTAAAGGTATTCACTTAGGGAAGACTTGAGTTGTTAGATAGGTGCCCCCCTTACCCCCCAAATTCTGTGTCACTTTATAGTTTCTAAAGTGTACCAGAATTCAGTTTTGACGAGGTAAGCGGTAAAAAAATCAGCACTACATCCGAACATGTTCAAGCCAATCCAAGTGAATGTGTTTCACTTGGATTGGCTTTGAGAGTCAGCGTAGGCAGTATGCCCCCGAAGAATATTTCTTCTATAGTGTCCACCCTCTACAGCCCACGGATGACGGGGCCTCCAGGAGATCAGGGTGATCTAAAGTCGGAAGCCTGATGATACCTGGCCTGGAGGAAAACCTGATTATTAAATAAACTAAAAAGGCATTGTTAGCCCTACCCTACAGCCGACCTCTTTTGGTTATATGGACCAACAAAACAGACCTTCAAATCTGTTAAATAAAATTCATATGGGGCCTTCCAATGAAACCAACTTCAATGTTTCTAGCTTGCTTGCTAGTTTTTCTCTTGGGAAAAAACACATTGGTTTATGCTGACGATGAATTCTATGTAACTGCGTATTCATCTATCGAGATGATGCCTATCCCACCTACAACGGCAACCATTCGGGCTAGCATATTCACTGCACAACCACATAATGACGATTATATATATCGCTGGGATACAGATGGCGATGGTGTATTCGATGATGCTGAAGGTAAATATATTAGCTATTCACATGATTTCGGGACAACCGACTTAACCTACCTGATAAATTTATTTAACAGCGGAGAATTTGGCACATTCTGGGTTAAAGTATTTCTTGATGGTAAAGAAATGGGAATTGGTTCCAATGGATTAAGCAATAAGTGCAGGTACTTCCCACTCCCATACCTAAATCGCTACAACAAATGCATGGAAGAAACAGATTCAAAAGACAAAAATTATTGTAGAGCCCAAATGGGATGCGTGGGCTCAATAGGCCCATTCAATGTGGAAGATGATACAGGAATTTTTTACCCCACATACAACCGTTAAAACTTATGCATTCAGGAGGCCCTGAAAGCCTCCTTAAGGCCGCCATGACAGCACGCCAATGCAACTCTACCGCTCAGACATTATTAAGCCTTACGCGGCATTAGAGAGAATGACTTTTAAGCAAAAGCAAAGTCAGAATTTAATACTTGAGTGATCGCCAAATTCCCCTCTGCCGGTAACTCAGGAACCCTTTCACTTGAATGTTTCTCTGCCTGCTTGATAAACCCTTCTCTAATTTCAATGAATGGGTTTTCCTCATAGAGATCAACAAAGGCCTCCCTGATTGCCTGAAAGAATCTAGGAACTCTATTGGCATGAACACCAAACGAATCATGAATTAAAGCAAAATCTCTAACACCATCACCTGCTGCCTGATTAACAACTAGCATCAAGTGACTTGAATCCAATGAATGAACGACATTAGGTGAGATTGCATTTGCCATGCGTTTAACGTTTATTTCGTCCAGTTCATCCAGGTAAGAGGCATACCACACCTTGCCACCCAGTGTGGTTGTGACTTTTTTCGAGCTTTGCTTGAAGTAACATTGCTTCACAGGAAATCCTAACGGTGTTTTCCACCAAATAGCTTGATTATGTTTAGCAATAATTTTTGCTGAGGCTTGCATCCACTCCATTATTTCTGAAGCTTTCTTAACTTTACTCTTTACTGCCTTGTATAGAATATCCGCTAAGAAATGAGCGGCTTTAGCGCCCCTCCCTTCAAAGGGGAATCGAGCTTGAAATTCTTGATCAGTTATTTCGCCACGTTGTAACAGTGAATTTTCCTTTTCAAAAGCTGGGTACAAAACATCTTGCTTCAACTGCTCAGAAAACCCATAAGCATTGGAGCCATAGGGAAAGGTCATTACTGAACGTTTACAGGTTTTACGTGTTACACCAAAGGTTAACCAGCTCCAACTGTTTATGAGTCGATGATACAGCTCTTTTACCTCATCAGAGTGCTTACTCTTTCTGGCCTCTCCTTCTAAAACTTTGTCGATATAGTTGAGTAATTGAGCATTAGATTTCTTTGCCTTCTTGCTTAATTGCTTTGCAATGATCTCCTTGGCTTTACGCTTAGCCTCTGCTTGCGTAGAGCAATGAACGATACCGTGACTATCGAGCAAATATTCAGTGACCATATTGGCAACATCTGTGTATATATCTGAGGGTTTGTCATTAGGAATAAGATTGACTGATTTGCCTGTTTCTTCACAGCGAAGTGCCATGGCTAAGTTTTGCAAGCCCGAGCATGAACCATCCAAAGCAACTGGGATGCGAGTGAGATGATTAGGACCATGATAAATAATTTGTGCAAGCTCAAAACAGGCTGCAAGCGCTTGAAAGGGTTTATCGGCTTCAGCCCAAAAGGTATTGGTGTAAGGGTCTTCTGAGCAGGCAAAGAGCTTATCTTGATTGTCATTAACCCACTGGATGCGATCAGCGAATGAAACCTTATCAACACCAAAGAGATTTGCCAAATGCACCTTAAACCATGAGATTCCATCTTTACCTATGCGTTCTGGTTTAGCGAAATGAATCAATGCTTTTGATAGGTCAGAGCCTTGTGGTGATAGTCCCCCGTTAGTCGCACTATAAAGCCGTCCACGAGTATCTAGATGATGAGGGAAGTAGATAGTCTCGTATTCTTTAAAACGCTCTGCTTGGCCTAAGAGGAGGTTTAAGCCGATGCGTTGAGATTTGAGTTTATTGTTGTCGATATAGATTTGACGAGTGCGAATTTTCCATTCAATCAAGGCTTGCTCGTTTGTATCTTTGTCAATTGGAGCAGGCGGCAAAGGAATGTCTTCACCTCTTGGTAAACCACCTAAACCAGAAGCACCTAAAGCAATCTGCTTAGCTACCTCTAGAATCTTGTTGTTTACTTTCCACTTGGTGAACTGTGCCAAGTTAACTGCATTTAAAACCTCTGGCATCCAAGCTTTGCGTACCGCTTTGAATTGCTCTTCGTCTTGAGTCTTTATGAGCAAGAGAGGTCGTTGAGCATGAGTTAAGTAACCACCGCCCTTGATCTTACCTTTCACCCACGGCAAGGGTTTTACAATCATTGGGTCACGAAAAGGCCTCATGAATTGAGCGATTTCTCTATGATCTGAAATGAACTCCTGCGTTGCATCTGTTGGCACTAAGATTTCGATTGTGCGCTTATCGAGTCGTTCCTTGTCTCTTTGAATGATTCCTACTGAGTTAATGATCAAGTCAATCATTAACGTACCCACATGTATCTTCTGGCTACGCGTCCACGACTTAACATCAATGGGCACTAAGTCTTCAGTGTATTTAATAACGGAGTCGTGTTTGCGGTTGTAGTTAAACTTGTTCTTACAACTTTCTACAAGCCGGTTGTAGGCTCGTTTGTCAGCTTTGCGTAGGAAGGCAAGCCTTATTTCATCTTCGATTCTGGTAGCGATTGAGATTGTAGTTGAGAGGGCGGGTGCTCTGGTGGAAATTGAACCAATGACAACTTGCAGAGCTAAGTAGGCAGCCTGGGTGGGTTTGATCGTGTCTTTAAGGAGTTGATAAGCAATAGCATGTCGAGCTGCTTTTGAAGATTCCATCGCTTGAAATCTTTCAACTAAAGCATTTGCAACCTTCTCAACGCTGTGCCTGATGAGTGACCTTCCATAGGTGTTGTTGTGCTCTTCACTTTTGAGTATGCGTTTGTCGGTAGCTTGGTTGTACCTATGAGCAGCTATGCTTCTGCCTTCGTACTCAAGCTCCAT
The DNA here is from genome assembly GCA_947499545.1 of uncultured Saccharospirillaceae bacterium. Lineage (GTDB taxonomy): Bacteria > Pseudomonadota > Gammaproteobacteria > Pseudomonadales > Oceanobacteraceae > CANMOZ01. The sequence continues at coordinate 24,625 of CANMOZ010000026.1, read as the reverse complement.
TTGCTTAAGCTTCATTTCGTTTTCATGTGGGGATGTTTGAGGAATGTTGATTGATGCAGCTTCCATTGATCTTGCCTCTTTTGGGTCGTTCTTATCGTGATGCACGGTATCGTGAGTATCGTATTTTATTGGTAACGATTCCGTGACTAGATGGTGTATTATTCACGATAAAGTGAGTAAGTCAATGCTTAATAACAATCAATTTTCAGAAGGGTTTTGGATGGTGGATAGTCTTATTTTTGATCAGTATTTAGAGACTGCATTTCAGGAATTGGGTTTTCAATTTCATCAACAAACTGAAGCTCTCCTAAGCGTCTGAAGATGACGGGTTCCTCAGTCATATAGGCCATCTTTATGACCTGCCCTTCAAGGGGCGCCTTTTCTGCTCCCGCAACCATAGCCCACATGGTAGGGAATTTACCTTCCTTGTTCTTTTCTTTATGGGGCATCTCATAGGTTAGAACATAGGCATAATCACCTGTCTTCAACTTCATGACAGAGCTGACCCTACCCTTAGTTTCCTGCCAGCCATCTCCTAATGCCAACTCTTCGTCGGCACCACTAGCGGCCAGCTCCTTCTGAAAGGTGTCTGTTTGCATGAAGACAAATAACGCAATGACAGCCACCCAGAAGACGGTGCCCAGAATGACTAGATGACTAACTCTAAGACTCATCAATATTCCAAATGCACGAAATATTACTTTCTAAGGATATACCGATAGGCCAGAAGCATTTGGCGAGTTGGTCACAATGACAGCAATGAGTGCTAGGGAAACTTGAAGAATTCGGAGGGTGACAAGAGATTTGGGGAATATATTGCCAACTTTGAAACGGGAAAAATTTGTTACCCCGCTGTTACTCTGAAGCACTTACTTACCTTGAAAGCCGCGTATTTACTGGGTTTTTGACACATATGGCCTCCCCACCAGCTATAAAAATGCCGTTTTTTCAAAATTAATTATTTTTCATTTAACTCTCTTAAAATACGCAAACCCCTATAAATAAAGGATTTTTGTAATATTTCGTATTTTTCAATTTAAATTAAATTAAACCATTTTTTATTCGTGAGGGTGACAGTAGGGTGACAGTAAATAGGGGTGCTGCTATGATATTTTGCGTCAATTATAGGTATGGCGAATTATGGTAAACAGTAAAGTTAGATTCACAAAACTGGCTCTCAAGCAGCTAGAACCACAAGAAAAAGTTTACAGAGTTTTCGATTCAGACATGCCCTGCCACGCCCTGGCCGTCTACCCAACCGGGACAAAAAAATTCCTATTTCAAAAGAAAGTCGGTAGCCAAACCAAACGAAAAACGCTTGGCACATTTCCAGAACTGCCTCTTGAAAAGTCACGAATGCTTGCTTTGAAGGAACTTGAAAAAGCCCTAACCGAAGAATCAGAACCCAAGACCAAATACAAGGATATGGCTTTTAACGAATTAATCGACATTTACATGAATGACTTTAAAGCCGCAGTTCGCCAAGGGCACAAACGACAAAAAAGTTACGATGACTTTGAATCCACCTGGCGAGTACACTTACAGAAGACATCTCTAGCTAAAACCAAAATTCACGAATTAAGCTTTGAACAGGCAAGAGATGTTCTCAACAAAATCAAAGCCAAAGCACCCAACACCTACAATAAATGCTTAACCCTCTGCAAAGCTGCCTACAACAAAGCCAAACAAGAACGCTTTATTGAGGTCAACCCGTTCGAAACTCTTAAGAAGTCACCAGGCTTAAAGCGTGATCGATACCTAAAATCTTACGAGATGAAAGCGTTTTTTGAGAGCCTTAAAAATGAAGATCAAGATTACCAAGACATCATCCTGTGTTTGCTATTTACCGGGCAAAGAAAAAACTGTGTCTTTTCAATGGAGTGGGAAGAAATCGATTTTGAAAGAGGGCACTGGACAATCCCCTCATCTAAATTCAAATCCAAAAGAATTCATACCGTTCCCCTCCCCTCCACGGTTTACGATATTCTAAAACGCAGAAATAAAGAAAGAACATCCCCACGATACGTCTTCCCTGCAAAGAAAAATGGGGTCTTAACCCATATGACGGACACCCTATCACCCTGGCGAAGGGTCACAACAAGGGCCGGCTTATACTCCGATGACAAAACAAAGCGCCTTACCATTCACGATTTAAGAAGAACCTTTGCAAGCTGGCAAGCGATGCAAAACGAAAGCCTGCTCAGCATCTCAAAGATTCTTGGTCATTCAGACACTCGAGTAACATCAGAAGTCTATGCCCACCTGCAAATCGACAAAATGAAAACAGGAATGGATACAACAATTGAGGCCATACAGCAATCTGCCGGAGTCTCCAACGATTAAGTAAACACCTCCTACAGCGAAATAAGCTGACCACGCCGAAATACCAGAAGAACACGAAGAAGAATTTGAAGAATAAGATCAATTCGAGCCACTTACAGCCGGTGCTGTAGGTGGCATATTCCAACACTCTCACCCCACATGCGTCCTAACGCGGTTGTCGAGAAAAGCTTGCAAGTCTTTGCGGCGATAACGTACATAGCGCCCTACTTTTACATAGGGCAATTCATAGCGTCCAGTGGATCGCCATATGGCGAGGGTGCTTTTTGATAAGCCGATGTAGTCGGCAGCTTCTTCAGCGTTGAGCATTTGTTTCACATGTTCCATTCGACGACCTCCTTGTGAGTTCTGTAAACGTTATGGCTCTGGATTGAGTTCGGCTTCGAGCTTAAGGCGTTTTGCTTTGAGCGCTTTGCTTAACAATTTGCGATCACTGCTTTCACGCGGGAAGATTTGCATGGCGCTGTACACTTCGCGGCATTCGTCAATGGTGGTGGCTTGATCCAAACGCCCGAGCAATTGCGAGACGGGTGAAACCACTTCCGCTTCGTGACCCCCGGCCATCACTTTTAGGGTTTTTATGCTGCTGCTTTCATTTGCTTTTTTTGCTGGTGTAACGTCTTTGACTTCGGGCGCTTGCTCTTCTATGTCTTGCGACTCTTCAGCAACGGCCAATCCTTTCAATCGATCGGGAAAGGCATCTCGGCACGCAAAGGCTCTGGCTCTCAACTGCAACATGCGTGTTGGGTACTGAGTCCAAGGGCCCGGCTTCCCCCAAAGTTTTGCTTGCTCGGCATCGCGGGCACTGAACTTGGCTTCGAAGGGTTTCTCGTATCCTTTGCGGATGATCTTGCACGTTGCGGTTAAGGTTTGCTCGTCGAAGGTTTCTTCAAAGGCTTCGCACTGACCTGAACTCATGACCAAGGCTTTCATGGCATCACCCCAAATCGACGGGCGTCCGTTGATCACGGCGATGTTTTGCAAGGCTTGCAAAGGTTTCAAGCCAAGCTCGGCGCCCATCAATACCGCAGCCAATACATTGCCCGGGTTACCGCAGTATTCTTTAGGAATAAAATGGCTTTGCGCGATCAGCGTTGCAAAGTCTTGCGCTTCTTGTAATGTGGTTGGGGTTAGGCTTTTCATGCATCAAGCTCCTTTTTGATGTGTAGGCGACGGCTCCCTGGGCGCTTTTCACAATAGCGTTGGTATAAGTCTGGGTGTTCGGCTGCGAAGGATTTTTCGTTAAAACGCGTAGAAGCCGCACTTTGCTTCCAAGTAAGAATGGATTGCCCTTTTTCATTGAGCAGCACTTCGGCATTGCCTAAAAACCGTTTGATATCCAGCTCCAATCCTTCTTGCTCGCATTTCAATTCAGCAATGGTTTGTTTGGTTTCTTTCAACGCGTTCACGGTGCTTTCAATGTTTTTACTGACTTTGCGAGCTTCACCATTGGCTTTTGCATACAGCAATTGCACGTCGCGTTTACTTACCGGCCTTGGTGGCTTACGTTTCAAAACATGCTCATACCAAAAGCGTTTTTCCATTTCGATGAGTTGCGCTTCTAATGCATAGTTGCGCTCAAGCGTGTAGATTCGAAAATCGTTACCACCAATCAGTACCGCCAGATCACAACGCTCGTAATTCAACACCGACATGTAGTGGCAACACTGCACCAGGTAATACTCGGGCACTTGGTTATCAATACTGACGAGCTGACCCGAGGGGCTATAGCGATTCCCCTGCCCCCACAAATGCGGCTTGGCGGCAAACTTATCAGTGGTTTTGCATTCCAACACACAACGCTGGTTATCAACGGTGCGATCGACATGCGCCAACATAAAATCGTGATCGGGGTGCACAAAGGTGTGATGACGACGACGCACTTTGCAGCCGGTGCGGTCTTCGTATTCATCGGCGACCACTTCTTCTAAACGCTGACCAAAGTGACTGTATTTTGTCGGGCTCTGTTCCATCACAACTTCGCCGATTTTTTCAAAGTACAATTCAAGGGGTGATTTATAAGGGCTTATACCAACAGCGGCCGCAGCATCACTGCCACCAATGCCCTGTTTGCGTTGTTCCAGTTGTTTAGGCGTCAACATTCCGTTTGGTCCTATGTCATTTTATTTTTGTTGAAGAAGAAGGGTTAAGCGCTGGTGATCAGCATGGCTATTTTGGTTTCGAGCTGTTCCTCATACATCGGTTCGGCCCACTCCGTTGCCAGCAAATCACAGCCGTCGCGCATGAGCTGACGAAAGCCTTTGCCCAAAGCTTCGTCGTCTAATTCAGGTGTGGCTTGCGCTAAGGTTAACAGCGGATCGCCGGGCAGCTCGTTAATGGCTTCCAGCACAGAGGTTGCGTTGAGTTGATCGCGTCGAATCCGAACGGTCTCGCCCGCGATCAGTGAATCGAAGATATTGTTATGACAGCGCTCGATGGCGGCGTCCCGAATGGAAGCAGCGGCTTGGTCAGCCTCCAGTCGAGCTAAGTCACGCGACGATGCGCAGTAAAGATTGATGATGTTCATATGAACCTCGTTTTATTGTTATGTTTATAACGTTACGAGGTGTTTTTAGGCCGAGTCAAGCCTTAAATGAATTTAATTCAGTTTTTGGCATTCTTTGTTAATTATTATCATTCATCATTAAGCAAACTCTGTTGCCAATCGGGAATAACCGACACCACCATTCCCACATAGCCTGAAGAGTCGGTTTTAATCGGCTCCCAGCCTGCGCCGGTTTCCGTGAATTCCAACAACAAACCGCCGGGCACTCGCTTGGTACTCGCCACGACGTATTCACCTTCTACACAGAACATCGCGGGCCAACGGCCAACGTGCAAAGGCAATTGCGGGTCTACCAAAACACGGCTGCCAGGTTCGATGAAAGGGCTCATGCCGCTTAGGTCTTCACGGTAGTAAAAGGCTTGATCGCTCACTGGAAAGGTGGAAAGAATTTCAGCGCTATCTTGTTGATGCTTACCGGTTTTTAGAAAGGATGCAATTTCGTCTTTGTCGATTAAAGGGGCATGATGATCGGTCTGAGTGCGTTTAGTAATTTGAAAGTGCGGCCGTTCGCTGGGCAGTTCAACCTTAACCCGTTGCTTAGGCTTTTTGCCTTCTTCTCCGTACAAAATGAACTCGGGTGTAGTGTTCAATAATTCGGATAATTCCATAATATATCGCTTAGGCGAATTGCGATTCGTGACCCACTGCGTCACCGTTGCCCGTGCGATACCCAAGGCATCCGACACCTCATGCTGACGATACCCTGATTGATTGATCAGGCGCTTCAAACGCTCACCTACCGTAGTCATAGCCTGCCCTCTTATTGTTTTGTACGTATATTTTGTTTACGTTAATTTACTTAATATGCTGTAATCATGGACCCAGACGGCAAGGTTACGCATAGCGTTTACAGCAAAGCAACTAAATGCCATCTAATTCATGATTTCATGATGATCTGTCAATGAAGTCTAACCCGTTGTTTCTAACAATTCATTGAGATAACCCGCCGACCCTTAAATTTTGTGAACGGCGACCACCCAAAACAGACCGGCAGGAGGCCACTATGGATTCAAACCCTCAACACGCACCCGTCATTCCCGCAAGCGTTAAAGAGAAATACCGCAAAACCTTTGAGCGCGACATTGCGCGTTATATCGCCAAAGGCGGCCGCATCACCCAGGTGGCTATAGGCACGAGCGGTGAAAAGAAGCCGATCTTTAACCACCGCCTCAAGAAACGTTAAGCACCTGCAAATAACATCATCGTCACTAAGGAAGGTTTTATATGAATTTAATCGCATCCAAATGGGCTTGGAGCATGACCACCCATAAAGCCACAGAGCGTCTCGTTCTACTGGCTCTCGCGTCACGCGCCAATAAACAATTCACTTGCTGGCCTTCTCAAAAACGCATTGCAGCGGATACAGGGTTAAACATCAAAACCGTTGCTTCAGCCTTGAAATCTCTCTCGACCCAAACGCTTATTTTGGACGCCGGTCGAGTCGCTTCGAGAGGCGGTTTTGTTAAGCGTTATCGGCTCAATGTTGCGTTAAAACCTCAACCGAAAAAAACTGAAAAAGTATTAGAAACGATGGAGTGTGACATGAGCGAAATCAGCTCAAAAACGTATCGAGCAAGGATCGACTCTGCACCAGAATTGGAGGTAGGTTACGAAGTCGATGACACCCCAAAAACAACGGAGGGGGGTGGCAAAAACGGATTTGAAGATGGGCCCGAAAGTGGGGTACTGAACAACATAAGTAAGAACAAATACAAGAATAATAAAAAAAAAGTATATAAAAAAAAGTTTTCGCCAAAATCGAAACATTTTGATTTCAGCAAGCTGCCCAAAAGCGTTGATCAAAGCGCTGTGCAAAACTTCATCGACCACCGGCAAGCCCTCAACGCCCCCTTGACCCAACACGCACTCGAAATCCAAATGCGTGAAGCCGCTCAAGCAGCCAGCATCGGGCTCACCCCTTCCGACGTGATTGACCAAACCATTGGCGCCGGTTGGAAAAGTATCAACCTGACCTGGTTACAGAACCGCACCCAACCGAAAGACATGTCGGCCAATAAATCCTGCTGGGAAACTTACGACCCCTTCGACACCAGTTGGTTACGCGCGGAAGACCTTGAGGTGTACGTACATGGCGATTAAACGCCTTAACCCACGCCGATGCATAGGTTGTCACTTACAATCGAATACAGGCCCGCTCAGGGCCTTACAGAGGGATACACCAAAAACGGATAGCACCGAGCAAACCGCCCAAGTTGTGAACGCTTTGTTTTTGGATTTGCAGTGTATTTTCCCCGCGTGGAAACAAAGTTTTCCGACCGACCAATTGTTACAGCGCGCGAAAACGCAATGGATCAAAGGCTTTATCGAAAATCAGATAACCACCGAGCGACAAGTACAACGCGGTTTACACAAAGCCCGGCAAAGCGTCAGCCCTTACTTTCCGAGCCTGGGGCAGTTTATTGGGTGGTGTGAGGGGGAGTTTGAGTGGGTTTATACATAATCACATAATTATTTGCGCTTCCCCAAACCTGCCGGCGGGGTTTTTAATTCACTAAATGATCTTGGTTTTTTTCTCTTTTTAGCTTGCAGGTCTAGGTCGTATATTCCAACAGCAACTTGATTATTTCCTCTAAAATACGTAAGCACTCTTTCGTGTTTTTCCCTGTATGGCATTTGAATTGTAGACCCCCCATACTCACCACAATTTACCAAGACTACAGGCTGATACATTAAGTAATTCATTGAAGTAACCAGCGAATCGAAAGTGTTTGTATCTTTATTATGTGCTGAAATAATAAAGCAATCAATCAACTCCCTCAAGTCCGAAGCAAGATTAAGATCAGTTGCATCGTAACATATTGAAGCTGATACTCTAGTAGAAACACCTTTCTTTCCATCAACAAATGCTACCAATAATTGATATGGCCTATTACCAACAACACCGCACTTTTCCTCATCATCAGTTAAATGTTTTTTACCCTGATAGCTAATCTGATACCCATTCCTTCTGTTTGTATCTTGTCTTACAATCCACCCTCCTCTATTTATTATTTGACCAAACTCATCCTCAATAAACATTTGCCCAAAGAATATGCATGCTTTTAAACTATTAGATAATGAAATCAATATATCAACATCATCTTGATGAACTGAAACTTCAGGAAAGCAGATCAAATCAATACTACTTCTTTTTTGGAACTTCATATTCATTTTCAAAAGACTGATACACTCCAGCAAGTGCTGCCTCTGTTGCCTCCTATCATTATTATCATGAAATGTAATTTGCTTATTATTAAAGTCTCCAGTTTTTGGCATAGAGGGTTGAACAATTGCTACTGAAAAACTTGAATTATCATAACCACCCCTCTTGGTTGAAACAATTTCATATACCGGCAATTTCGAAAGCTTTCCATACAGACCATTAAGTGCCTCCACCCTACTTTTCAGCAACTCTATCAAATCATCAATTGATTCAATTTCTTTTAAATTCGGATCCAGAGATTTAAAACCTTTCCCCGGCCAATCTATCAAAGAGGAAATTAAATTATTCATCCACGAAGAAATAAAATATAAATTATTTTTTTGGTTTTTATTAACAAGCCAAAGAGGCTTTGATGAAAGGTTGTTATTCGCAAATGAGAGCCTATTATTGTAACTAGAAAACAATACGTGGCCAGACACATTGACACCCGACAAAACCACAATCATTCGGTACAAAAATTGTCCGAGACAATAGCCATACAAATTTTCCTTATTCAACCAGCGACATACTTCCAACTCTTCATTACTAGAATCCATTTCCCTATTGAACACGAGCACCGGATATGGGTCACTTGCATCAAATATATTATCAAAGGATTTAATCTTAAACGATGCAAGGTTAAAACCACACTCATCTGGTGGATTTTTAAACCAGTTCAAATAACTAACCGCTACCTTTAAAAAATTCTCTTCAGCATATAAAGGGTTATTTCTAGCTGTTAGAATATCTAACAAAGACATCTGGCTTGCATTAGAAACACACTCGCTTGAATATTCTTTTTGTTGCTTTATTTTTCTCATATAAATCCACGGAGCGTGTTCGCACTTTTGCTCCATGAGCTCTAACAATTTCGTAGGAAAACTAGAAATCTCAACTCGATCATTATAAACCAACTGATCCAAATACGCTTGAAACAATTGATCATCATTCATCTCATCACTGTAATCAACTCTATAATAGAGATAGTTATATTGCTCAAAAAAAGCATCTATTTTTATTGACCTATAGCCTTGCATAAAATTGTATCTATATAAAAACAACAGCATGTTTTGCTTGGCATAAAACTCAACCTTATCTAATTCAAGAAAAACATGTGACTTTCTATTCAAAACCCTTCTATATTCCAGCAAAACAGACTCGCTGCATTCGGGTGACACTTTTTCCTTAATTATATCTGTTATAGAAAATCTATATATTTCACCAAGCAAGTACGATAATATATGTGCACACTCTTCATCCTCCGAACTTTCTAAATTATTTAAAATCAAATCCAGTATATTGCTCAACGATTTATTACAAGGCGATATTTGAAAAGCGACTCTAAGAACAGATATTAATGATGGATTTCTAAGCCAAGTAGCTATTAGGCGATTAGAGAAAAATACACTTTCAAGCTTGCAATCTTGCTTGCTATTTTCTTGCACAACCCTAGATTTTTCGAAGATCACCTCCTTAATCTTCATGGAAGTAAACTTGGCTAAAGTTTCATAATTCATATCATTCTCTTCAGACCCCAGATATTCAAACCCTTCAAGGTCAACAAAAGTTGCTGGATAACCAGAAGTTTCAACTCCAACCTCCGATACTGAGCCAGTTTTATTATCAACAAACTCAAGAATATCTTCTAAGCTTTTTAGAGAACTATTTAGAACATCAACATCCGTAAAACGACTAATATTAGCTTGCAATTCTCTAACTAATGCAGACGTTCTCTTTTTATCAGCATAACACTCCCAATTTATATTTTGTGTTTTACCTTCGTTTAAGAACTCACCCTCCCCCGAATCAACCGAATCTTTCCAAGCATTTTTTAACCAATCCACCGCGTGCTTTTTAATAGCACGGCTTACCCCAACCCCAGTCTCTTCCGACAACAGTACCAGTTTAATGTCATCACAATACCTACAATAATCAACAACACTAATTTTACTTAATTCACCTCCATCATCATTACTTAGATCTGATTTTATTTTCTCATCCAAACCCCACAAATATATATTCGCAAAAAAACCAGATGCAACCATACCTTGCGGCAAACCAATTCCGTTTTCACCTGACACAGACTCCAGAAATCTTTTCAGATTTAAAACAAACTCCTCAAACTCGGCATCATCAACCTCATCAGAGAATTTACTCTTATATTCTTTCCTCATACGACAAATATTTTCAATGATCTTCGACACTTTTATCTGATCATAAAATTTCTTAATATCTAGAGAAACAATATGTATATTTTTTTCGCACTGACACAACTCCAACTGACGGCATGTTTTTACTGGTCTATCCAGAAAATATGCGTAATCTTCATGATAATCCCGGTACATTCTACTGCCGCCCCACATAAAATTGGCTTTTTCAACTTCACATCCCGAATCCCAAATGCAAGCCAATCTATTTCCATAGCTAAAAACACCTAATTTTTGGGCATCCAAATAGCTATCTACTTTACTTGTTCTACGTGAAAGTGTTTCAACAATATTTGCTAAACATGTAGCAAACATTACTCCTTTCACCTGATCTCCAACTCTCAAGTGTGTAATTTTTCTAACTCTAAATTGACCGCTGCATGGCTGCCATATTTTACTTTTTATTTCCCACTTATTGCTCTTAGGGATATAAATACACTTCTTCTCATCACTCTGATCAATTCCATCTTTGAATGATTCAAACCATTGACTCAAATTAAAATCAATATCAAATTTTACTTTCTCCAATTCCAAAAGATCTACACAGGAATTAAATCTCCTCACATAAGCTTCTACTTTTTTCCACGACAAAAGTGCCAAGCTAAGATTATTCTTTAAGAATTCAATTGATGGTTTCGGTTTTCCGCAATCTTCATTTACAATTTTCATAGATGACTCATTGTACTTTGTAGCATTTCGATTCAGTGTAGACCAAGCACCTAATAGGCATTGCTCAACCCTTGACACCCCACCCAAACCCCGCTAGTTTAATTCGCACTAGAAAACTTACGCGCGGCTTCCCGCACCCGATAGACTTGCGGTTTTTTTGTGCCTACAATAGGCGCACTTTGACCTTTATGGTCGGGTGGAGAGGCGTTAATACAATACCCGCCAGGGAAATAGGCCCGGAGCTTCGTGTAAGGCTCTAGTTGACACCCGACTACCAGCTACTAACTGGTGATCGTAAAAAACTCAAACTTACACGGAGGCCAGGATGGCTACCCAACCTTTGCGCATGCCTATGCGCCGTCGTTATCAACCCGAAGTTCAACCCATTCCTTATCATGCTTTGCCCTTTATTCGAGGCCCAAGGTCACTTAACGAGCGTCCGCATTATTGGCATTTGCCTCCCGCTTCGGATTACGACTCTGCCTACAAAATGGGCGCCGAATTTGCCGTGCACCTTGCGCAGTTTTTGCGTGCCAATCCAGATGAAGCTGGCTCAAACCTCTTAGGGCAAATCGCCAAAACCATCGACTACAAAGATAAGCACCGTCGCGGGTATCACATTGGGTTTTTCACACACTTAGAGCGCCTGCTGGCCAACGCCCCGCCCGATCACCAATGCCTGTATGAAGCCTTAGACGAACAGCTTGAGCGCGAACAGAAAGAAGCCGCCGCGCTGGAAGGGGGTGACCTATGAACGCCCTGGTGACCCTGAAAGACGGACAAGCCGTGACCACCTCGCTGGCGATTGCCGAAGGCACGGGGGTGCAGCATAAAAATGTTATGGAGCTTATTGCGAAAAATGCGCGTGACATTAGGGAATTAGGGGTTTCTACGTTTAAAACGGAGAAACTATCTAGAACCACAGGAAGGCCAACAGAGTACGTAACACTCAACGAACACCAAGCCACCTTCTTGCTGACCTTAATGCGCAACTCGCCAATCGTTGTCGAATTCAAAAAACGCCTGGTGAAATCTTTTTATGAGCTGGTGCAAGCCAAACCTCAGACCGAGCTTTCACGAATTGAAATTCTGCAAATGGCGCTGGAGTCCGAGCAGCAAAAGCTACAGCTTCAGCAAGAATGCAAAGTGCTTGAACTGCAACTCGAAGCCGACAGCCCCAAGGTCGCCTTTCATGATCAAGTCGCCGTCAGCCCAGATGCCATCAGCGTCGCAGAGGCCGCTAAACTCATCGGCACCGGTCAGAATCGGCTGTATTCCTTCCTACGCCTGAACGGATGGATCAACCGCAAAAACCAACCCTACCAGCACAAGATCGAACAAGGCCTGCTCGACGTGAAGCTCCGCCGCTTCGAACACCCCGAACAAGGGTTAAAGGAAGGTGTGACCACTTTAGTCACAGGAAAAGGGCTCACCAAGCTTAAGAAGATGTGGGCGAGCGTTCTGCTTACACGAGAAGCAGCTTCATAACCTTTTTCGAGTAAGCAAAACAGACTAGGCTTTGTATGCCACCCTAAGGTGCGGGATTTCACAAACATCTAGGTGAACCATGGGTGGCTTTTAAGGGATTGCGGGTTAAATAAAATAGGGCATTGTATGTTATTAAAGAGTCTTAACATCACCAACCAGAATCGTACTATTCGGAATATTTCTTTTAAGAAAGGGTTAAACCTTATCATTAGCAGTACAGATTCCCCACATCAGCATATGAGCAACTCTGTCGGCAAAACAACGGCCATTCGTGTGCTGGATTTTTGCTTGGGGGCAAAAACTAAGAATATCTATTCCAACCCCGAAAGCAGAGATGAGATCAACCCCTTCATATTTCATTACCTGAAAACGAATGAAGTCACGGCAAACCTAAGCCTTCAGTACGATAATGGCAGCATATTAAACCTAGAACGTACATTTATGGCGAAAAAACATGACCGCTTTGATTTGGTTGATGGCATTCCTTGTCAAAACACCAAAAGCTACCGAGAGGCATTAAAGTTTTTTTTATTTCCTGATGCCGGCCAAGAGCTTGATCTTCGTTTACTCACCCCCATGATGATTCGGCACACCACAGAGATAACCCATGCATTGCCGTATTTGATGCAAACCGAATCCAGTAAAGCTCCAGCCTCCGCTTACCAATTCTTATTTGGATTTCAAGAAGAACTTTCAAGAGAAAATGGCTTTGGTGAACAGCTAAACTTTTTCAATGCTATTTTTTCTGAGTACATGCAAAAGTTTTATGGTGAAGATATATCTCTTAAGTACGATTCAGACAATGCAAAGTTCAGATTATCGGATAATGCTTATGGTGTTGGCTGCGGCATGCGAAAAGGGATCATCGCGATTTTTAATTTGGCTTATATTGATTTCGTCCGAGAGAAACGCTTGCCCTGCCCTAGGTTTGCTGCTCAAGACAACTTAGAGAATCTCGACATAAACAAACTTTGCACCCTCCTGGAACTGGCTAATAAGCTTGATGGGCAATACATCCTAACGCTTTTGGGTAGCAGAGCCGAACAGATCGACAAAAGCTTGATTGACGGCAATGTAGTGCTTGATTTGAGCGAAAGTAATCAGTTTTTTAGGATTTGATACTATTTGGCTGCAGAGTTTGGTGGTATCTGCAGCCGAACAACCTTACGTCATCGACCCAAGGGAGGAAACTGCGATGCTGTTTGGGGGAAGCTACTCGCCTTAATCGCAAGCATAAAAAAAGCACCCGTGCGAGGCAGGGGTGCCTAAAAAAATGAACAGCGGATTACAAGGCGCCATACAGGTAAGGTTGACTCAAATCAAAAACAAATTCAAATATTGCTAATGAAATATTTGAATATTGACACACGTCATTATACGCCACCGTCATCAAGGTAGAGTATTGGAAGATCGTTGAATTCCATTTATTAAAGAAGGTATAAGCATGAAACACTTCCAAACTTTACTACCCGCTTTTGTAATCGCTGTTTCCTTGCCAACCAAAGCTTTCGAGATAGATCTTGAACCAATTGTCGTAGAAAAAGATAAAACGATGGAGTTGACAGCAGAACAAATCAAAGAAATTGCTAACATTAAGTGCACCATTCGCATACCCTGCATAAACGCACCCGTTCAAAGCTAAAACCAGATCATCAGACCAAAGCAACAATCTTATATAAATGAGATTGTTGCTTATATAGTCAAATACATATCACCTGCAATATTTGCGTAAATTGAATTTTGATGCATATCATAGAGCTATTTCTTTACTCAATATCCACTCGCCAGACTTGACTTGCATCAAAATAATTCTGGATATCAAACGTAAGCTATTTCCAAGTTAACCCGAGCCCTTGGAATAAAAAGATGGAAAATAAAACGTTAAAAGCAGTCATATTCATAACAGGGATATTTTCTATAAATAACGTTTTGGCTGCTGAACTTACCTTTGAAACAATTTTTAATCCCGTCCCTTTATTGACAGATCATCGTACAAGCACGCAACCAGGCGAAACGACCTGTTATCACTCACGCATACCTTGCTTTACTTATGGGGTTCCAAGGATAGAAGAGTAATAATCATATTTCATTCAACGAGGATAAGAAAAATGAAGTACAGGCATTTATATTACACTCTTACTTCTATTATTTTAATTTTTTCATCTACACTAAGCGCTTATGAAGCTGTAAACACAAGCAATATTCATGAATGGGTTACCAAGCTTAGGTTCAGTGATCAACGACTGAAAGAAAATATTGAACCTTTGAAATACAATCCAGATTTAATACATATCATCCAACCATATGCACTACAGGATGCATCTGGCAACTCACAGTCATTGGGGTTTTCAATAGAGAATTTAGAAACCGTCGATACCAGATTGCTTATTGATAATATGGAAACAAGCATCACACCAGATATTGACTTGACTGGCATTGCTGCAATTCTTGTTTCTGAAGTTAAAGCCCTTAGAGCAGAAGTTGATGCCTTAAAAGCTGACCAACGAGTCGGATATTAACACTTAGAATTTATTGCCATTTAAGAGAGGGTTTTGTATATATAAAGTCGTTTTAATCGGGCCATGATTGAGCGCTTTATACCTTTATGCATCACGTTTACCCAAAGCTTCCGAAAAGTTTACAAGAAGTGGTTGAGGTGATCGGCCGACGGCAAACCATTCACCTGATCACCCATTGGCCCCCCTGCAAGTACCGCTCACGCGCTGTGAGTATTTATGTTCCGAAGAAGCTGCCTAGCAATCATCGATTGGTGAAGATACTTGGGTGGGAAGCTGCTAAGCGGATGTCGAATGAGTTCCCAGGCATGATTTTGAACTTACCTAGATACGCATCACTGCTTCGGTCATATCGCAACCAGTTCATAGCTGCAATGGCTGCGGATGGAATACCGGTGGAGTTGATTGCAAAGCAAGTTGGGTTAAGTGTTAAACAAGTGGTGAATGTGGTGAGCAATTAACAGTATTAGAAAAAGTGCTAGAGGCTTTTGATAAGAACCACCAGTACATTGCCTATTTGAAGCGTTAGTTACTCAACTATCAGCTTCAAATATTCATAATGAAAATAAATAGGTGATGTACACATGAAAAAATTCTTACCCTTTCTTTTAAGTGCGTCTATGGCTGCTTCAGCAGCAGGCTATCAAAATGTTGCTCTTGTCTCTGTGTCTATGGCATACAACAAACAGGATATACCTCTAATCGAAACGGCATTAAAGGATCAAGGTTATCAGGTGACAACCCAATACCTTAACCAAGTAGTATCCGATTTCGGATATGTTAACCGGCTATATGAGCGTGTGGATTCTCTTACAAAGGCAATGGCTGACCCCAATGTTGATGTTCTGTGGTTTGTTCGCGGTGGAGGAGGCTCAATCAACTTGCTTCCATCTTTAAAAGAGAAGTTGTCCGAACTTAAGCAGTTAGAACCCAAAACTTTAGTTGGGTTTAGTGATGTCACAGGCATCCACACGTTTGTTAACAATCAATTGGGCTGGAAATCGGTTCACGGTGTGGTTGGTGAACTAAATGCCAATGTATACAATTTGAAAAAGGCTCAAGGTATCGCCACACTTGAAATGAATAAGTTAGAACCTTTACCTTCCGTCAAAACGTTGATGACTCAAGGTGTAAAGTATGAAAACTTATTGCCATTAAATGCAGATAACGAGAAAAAGTCTATTTCCGGCACCTTGATCGGTGGCAATCTGACGCTTTTGAAAGCAACGCTTGGAACGGAGTTTCAACCTGACTTCAAGGATAAGATCATACTGCTTGAAGGTCTAAGGGATAATGAAATGACTATTGATCGTGATTTGAACCAACTTTTAATGGTTGAATCCATCAAGGATGCAAAAGCGGTTATTTTTGGAGAGTTTAATTCATTCAAACCTACCTTGCACGAACGCATTATGTACAAGTCAGTGATGGAGAGTTTTGCAAAGAGACTGGACAAGCCAGTTTATTATTTTCCATTCACAGGCCATGGGCTTCACAATAAGCCACTTGTATTGAATGCAAACACCTCGATCGATTGCTCAATGCCTGGTAGCTACTGCTCGTTCAATTCGAACCTTCAATAAACAACTAGATATAAAGATAGAATCCACGGCAAGAGGTATGAACTTGCCGTGTCAAATCACAAAAACACGCGCCGCAATCACAACCAACATCAAAGAATGCGACCGACTTATTTGTGAACTTCAATGTGAATTTCAAGCTTAATTTTTTGATTGTATTATGAGCATCCACCCATTCTGGAGTATAACAATGAAAAATTTAATTTTTCTATTGCTTCTATTCATTCCATGCATAGGTTTTACAGCAAACAATCAAAACATTGCTTTAGTATCCGTATCAAGCGCATACAATGAGCAAGATGTTCCATTAATAACCACAGCGCTAGAGCTTAAAGGGTACAGTGTTACATTAAAGTATCTAAATCAAGTTGTATCAGACTTCGGCTATGTCAATATGGATGATGAAAGAGCAAATGCCTTATACAGTGCAATGAAAGACCCATCCGTCGACATCATTTGGTTTGTTAGAGGTGGAGCGGGTGCCCTCAATCTACTCCCTCAACTAAAGTCAAAGGTATCCGAATTACAGAACGTTAAACCAAAAACCATTGTCGGGTTTAGTGATGTAACCGCTATACATGGTTTTGTTAACAAATATCTCAAATGGCGATCAGTACACGGAGTTGTAGCTAGTCTAAATGAAGATACCTACAAATTAAAAAGTGAAAAGGGTACAAACTCGAGTGACATTAATAAACTTGAGCCTATCCCTTCAATCAATGAAATTCTTAATGATGGTGTTACCTACAATAATGTACTACCTCTAAACAAAGAAGCCAGCAAGCAAAAAGTTAAAGGGGAACTCATTGGAGGCAATCTTACTCTCGTAAAAGCTACCATTGACACTGAATTTCAACCAGACTTCAAAAACAAAATTCTATTCATTGAAGATGTAGGCGATAGCTTTAGGCACTTAGATAGAGATTTACATCATTTATTAATGATGAAGTCCTTTAAAAATATTAAAGCTGTTATCTTTGGCCAGTTCTACTCTGTTGATCCAACCGATGCCGAGCGATTGATCTACAAAACAGTCATTCAATCCTTTGCAGAATCCCTAAACAAGCCTGTATATTACTTCCCCTTTTCTGGTCATGGCATGAAAAACAAACCTCTTGTACTTGGAGGTGAAATATCGCTAGATTGCCAAACGAAAAGCAACTACTGTTCGGCCAAAAATCGCTAAGCTTCCTAACTCATAGTAGAAATCCCGCCAGAGGAAATCCTCTACCCCTTCTATAACACTGCTCCCTATCCACAACACAACGGATAGGGACAAGTGAAATCTGAAGCTGAACGCCTTGCCATTCAATGGGGCCTTCCTATCATCATTGCTTTGTTTGCCGTGGCCGTTCGGCTGTTTTTCAAGGCAGATAAGCATAAAGTAAACACCGACATAAAGACGGTGTTTATGAATCAATCAATGTGGAATATACAAAGCCATCCCTACCCATAGGTTTTGAACGTATACTATAAAAAGTTGTGTTTCTTGATAATTTCTGTCAGTTTTCCTGATCTAGCTAAGTTTTTTAATGCGTTGTTTAGAGATTCGATCACCTCCAAACCATCTTCTTTGCTTTTTCTTATTGTCACATATAACGCTCTTTTTTTAAGAACCGGTTCAACTTGGAATATATTATTTAAAGAATCTGGATAGTGATTATTTATGTGATCAAGAACCACAAGGCGACCTTGCACAATTAGATCAATTCGACCTGCCAATAGCTTCCTTACAAGTGAATCCACATTTGGACTACTTTCTTTTTTCAAGAAATCTGCTTCATCGAACTCTATTGAATTAGACACTCCAGCGAGAGTTCCAATAGTATACGGCGTTAGATCCTTTAAAGTTTTATAAGTTATAAGTGGCTTGTCTGAGAGCTGAAAAAAAGTTTCTTCCGCATAAAATATTGGTGCTGAATAGTGCATAATCTGCATTCTTTCATCAGTTTTATACGCACCTAAAAGACCATCCTTCTGATTAGACTTAACATCCCATAAAGCTCTTTCCCATGGCACAAAGTAAACCTTTACAGAATACTTTGTAGTAGAAAATGCCGTGGATACTATATCTGCAACTATTCCATTATCTTTTAATTTTTCACCATAGTATGGAGGCCAATTCAAAGTTGTAAGTTGAATTGTATTGTCTGAGCTATAGCCATTAAATGCGTAGAGCAAACTGAGCACTGGTATCAAATCTAGAACGCTCATTCTTTTCATAGTAAGCCAACTCAGATTTAAAACATCCTTATTTTCTAGTATGAATTTATTGGTGCTTGAATTCTTGAACAATATCATTTGCCATAAACAACTAACATTGCCTCACGAGCCAATCTATTGAGTTTGACACTCGAAAGATCAACCCTCATAAGAAATCTTCTTCTGAATTCAACACTTACAATAATAGACCAATACTGGTTTGACTTCTTTAAAGAAATTCTGCTAGAGGAAATGCTCGCTCACCTCTTAAATACTAAACCCCATCAATGACTTAGCGGATAGGGACAAGTGAAATCCGAAGCTGAACGCCTGACCATTCAATGGGGTCTACCCATCATCATTGCTTTGTTTGCGGTGGCCGTTCGGCTGTTTTTCAAAGCAGATAAGCTGTCGCTTGCCGGTGTGCTCCGTGGAATCATTATTGGTTTGTTTGTGGGTGCCATGGTCAACCTGGCTTTGGGCGATGTGGCTTCATTATCTGACGGTGAACGCGGTGCAATTGTGGGTGTGGCCGTTGTGTTAGCCGAAGATTTGATCGCAGCCCTACTAAGCATTGGTCATCAACTGCGTAAGCACCCAGAACGCATCCTCGAATTACTCTTCAAAGCAAAAAAATAAAAGGATTGAATCATGAGATCAACCGATAAACCTTGGTGGCAATCAAAAACCATTTGGGGTGGCGCCGTTGCAGTCGGTGCTGGTTTAGCTGGCTTGTTTGGCGTTGACATTGATGCCTCAACTCAAGATGGCATCGTGCAATACATTTTATCCGTTGCCTCTGGCGTAGGTGGCTTGATTGCGATTTATGGGCGTTTAAAAGCAGAGCATAGCGTTAGGCGTTTGAATTAAAACTAATTGTGCTGTGCGACCTTACAGAGCCTTCCAAGGTACTTACTGGAGGGTTTTGCTAGTGGGTTAGGAGCAGCGCGGTTCTTTCAGTGTGCGAGAAAAAAATTTCTCGGGTTTATTATTACTTCGGAGGTTATGAGTGCCGAAATTGGGGCGTGGCAAGATCGTCAGTCGCAGCGAACTTGCTGAAATCTTTGGGGTTTCTGCTCCGACCGTGGACGATTGGGTGGCACGCGGTTGCCCTTTCCATAAAAAAGGCAGTAAAGGCATTCCATGGGAATTCAAAACCTCTGAGGTGTATCTTTGGTTAAAAGAGGTGAATGCAGAGGTTGTGGATTCCGCTGCAAACTGCAACGAGCAACAACTCAAACTTCGTAAGCTCGCAGCCGAAACCATCGCCGCTGAATTGCAACTGGCTAAAGCCAAAAGTCTCGTAGCCCCCATCGATGAAATGATGACTTTCGTGACCAAAGACTACCTCGATTTAAAGGCACGCTTAAGGATTATCCCTGATCGTCTTGCCATTCGTCTGATCGGCCTTGATAACGAGACAGACATCAAAGTATTGGTACTTAAAGAGATTGATCAAGCACTCAGATCCTTATCCGATGCGGAAGAATGGTCCTTTGCAGGTGATGAATGATCGACGCTGAAACCTTCTCAAACCCATACCGGATCCGCAGGTCTTTGTTAGACTGCCGAGCGGCTCTAAGGCCTCCCCCTAATTTAAAGCCTAGCGAATGGGCTGAGCAGAATATTTACATTCCGGCCGAAAACGCAAAGCCTGGCCCTATCGACTTTCATAACGCGCCCTATCAACGCGAACCCCTAGACTTAACAGCAGATCCAAGCTGTCATCGCATTTCCTTAATGTGGAGTGCTCAGGTAGGCAAAACGCTATTGGGGTTGTGCGCTCAGGCTTACCGCATCGCTCATCGCCCTTCCAATCAGATGATGATGCAACCCAGTGAAGGGGATTTGAAAACCTGGCTCGAAACCAAGTTCAATCCCATGGTGGAATACAATAAGACCCTTCAAAACCTTATTGCCAAACCCAGAGGCCGCGAGGGCGTCAACAACCAACGCATGAAGTCATACCCAGGCGGGTTTTTGATGTTTGCTTGGTCTGGATCAACCAAAACCATGAGGGGTCGTTCGGCTCCCTTTATTGTCTGTGACGAAACCGACGGCTATGAAGCCACACCCGAAGGCAATGCGGTTAATCTACTCTGGCAACGGGCAGCAACCTTTGGTGATCAACGCAAGCTGTTAGAAATCAGCACACCTACTATCAAAGGTATAAGCTGGATTGAGTCAGCTTTTGAAGAAGGCGACCAGCGTCGATTCTATGTACCCTGCCTTCATTGCCAGCACCATCAACCTTTACGCTGGCGCAATGTCATTTGGGATAAAGATGATCAAGGCAACCATCTACCTAAAACCGCAAAGTATGCCTGTGAAGGGTGCGGTGTGTTATGGAGTAATGCTGAACGAGTTACCGCGATTATATCAGCAGAAGCAAAGGGCGCAGGCTGGAAAGCAGAAAAACCTTTTAGAGGGCATGCATCCTTTCACCTGAGTGAGCTTTATAGCCTGTTCGTTTCTTTATCCCAAATTGTTACCTCTTTCTTAGAAAAGAAAGCGTCAAACGATTTACAAACCTTTGTAAACGTCTCGCTCGGCGAAACCTGGGAAGAAGAATGCGAAAAAGTCGACTGTGCCGATTTACAAGAACGTGCAGAAACCTATGCGGCTGAAGTCCCTGCCGGTGGGGTCTATTTAACATCTGGCATCGACATGCAAGAGAACCGGCTCGAAGTGGAAACCGTTGCTTGGGGTCTTGGTGAAGAATCTTGGTCAATCGATTATCGAGTGTTATGGGGTGATCCCCTTCAAGGCGATGTGTGGGACGACCTTGACGAATACTTAGAACAAACCTTTCAACATGAATCCTGTGCACAGCTCGCGATCAGTTCAGCCTGTTTAGATACCGGTGGCAGCTCAGGCTATACACAATGCGCGTATGAATATTTAAGAACTCGCAAAGGCCGCAAACTGTTCGGCATTAAAGGAATGCCCGGTTGGGGTCGTCCCATCGTTGCCAAACCTTCCAAGAGTCGCAGCAAACACCAAAGGCCTATCGATTTGTTCCCGGTCGGTGTCGATGAAGGAAAACTTATGGTCATGCGCCGCTGGGGCATTCAAAACGAAGGGCCTGGTTATTGTCATTTCCCATCTGAACGCCAAGAGGATTGGTTCAAACAAATCACCTCTGAAAAGCTGCTGACTAAATTCTTAAAAGGTCACCCAAAACGAGAGTGGCATAAGAATTCAGGTGATCGCAACGAAGGCTTAGATTGTAGGGTCTATGCACTTGCGGCTTTAAAAATCATGAACCCCAATCTAAAAAAACTGCATGATCGATTAGAAACACCTGAAATAAACGAGCCTGAAAGTCAGGAACCCAAAGCAAAGGAAAAACCGCCAGAGGAAAAAACCACTCCCAAACGACAGACCAGACGCAAAGTAAGTAGGCGCTCCAGACGTCCATCCAGCAACTGGGTATACAACTATTGATGAAGATATAGAAGCATGGAGGTGAATACTTCACCCCCACTTAATAGAATTACTTATCCATCCAGCTTAGAATTTTTTGTGAATTGATTGCTCTTATAAATAGTTTAAGGGTTGCAATTTTCTTTCTGGGAGTCGCACTATCGTTTTTCGTTTCCCAGTTGTAGAAAAAGTCAAAATTAACCGAGCAATCTTTCTTTTCGGTTGGATTTTTTACTGGACTTACCGAGAAACTTTTTATATAGCGACCATTATTGTCTGTGCCTGTGATATCTAATTTAAAATAATCTTCACACTTAGGGTCTAGGTTAACTTCTAATTTTCCATCATTAAACTTGGTAGCATCATGGAAACTAACAAAACCTGGAATCATGATACTAGGATCTTTCTTTTGATTTCTTTTAGCTTCCTCTTTCATGAGCTCGTACATTGGTTTAGAGAACTCTGGTAGAGCAATAAACAAACTGTGAGAACCCATTTCTCCACTTTTGCCAATTTTCATGACCATACCATCTTGGAAATAATGATTATTTTCCATTATTGGTACGTGCAATGGTGCTTGAGTCCAGCAGCCATATTTAATGTCCATAACAAAACCAGGAGGTTGGTTGGTAACTGACGGCTCAGCAAGGCTACATAAGTTGGTAGCTCGATTCAGTTTTGCTTCATTTTCAGCTCTTTCTTCTGGAGTAAGAGAGCTTTGCCCCCCTGAACTGGATGAACTTCCTGAACTACTCCCACCACCACAAGCGGATAGGCTAGCCAAAATAAAAACAAACGAGAGAGATGTAAGTGAGTACTTCATGATAGTATTCCAATACAAAAAAATCTAATAGTAAAGCAAAAGTGGTATACCAATAATTACAAAAAAGCACAATCAATTAATAAAACTATGTACCATTGCAAAAGAAAAACCGCCAGAGGAAATGACTCACTCACTTAGACACAATGGCTAACCAGTAAGCTACGATTCCCTTACGAGGTACCTTTGTGTCGATTTCCCTACCACCTTCGATCACGGCGGGGGTGACCTTTAGCCATGTGTTTACTTTGACAGCTTACCCAGCTCCAGATTGGGCGTTGAAGCTGTTACTGCGTGGCCCTCAAGTCATTAATTTAAAAGCCGAACCTCAGAACAACCAACACCATTTGTTTATCAGCGCATCCTCTTCGAAGGATTGGCAACCGGGTCATTATCAATATTGGTTAAGGCTGTATCGTGGCCAAGAGATTCACGAACTCGATGCGGGGCGAATCAAAGTACAGGCCAATGCCGATCACTTAACCAATCCTTATGATGCTCGTTCTCATGAAGAGATTGTGCTTGATAACATCAATGCGGTTTTAGAAGACACGGCCACCATTCGGCAAAAACGCTATCGCATTAATAATCGTGAGCTTGATCGTTTGCCCATTGAAGAGTTGCTCAAACTTAAAAGCAAATACGAATGGCTGGTTGAACAAAAACGACGCGTTAAAAAGTACGGAACCAGCTTACACCTACGCTCGATTAAATGGAGGTTTCAATGAAGCCTCGCATCAAGTTGAAAAATCACCGAATCGCTACACGTGTCTACAAAGTCAACGCCGGTGAAACCCAGCGCTTAATCGGCGGCTCCATGAATTTTCCCATGACGGCTGATCACATCGTTGAACGTCATTGGATGCCGTTGATTGCAAAAAGCCGTGAAGTCTGTGCCAACGACGGTTACGCAAAAGAATTCCTGAAAATGTGCCGCAACAATGTGGTGGGGGCAAAAGGCATAGAGCTTAGAGCCAATATCAAAGATACCAACGGTCAATCCGATGGTTTTGCCAACACTGCGTTAGAACAATCCTTTAAAGCTTTCTCAAATAAAAAGCACTGTGATATTCAAGGCCGTTTATCGCTTAGGGCTATTCAAAATGCGTGCATTACCAGTGCTGCTCGCGATGGTGAGTTCTTTATTCGGTTATTAATCGGTAGTGATTTAAACCCTTGGGGCATTGCCTTACAAGTGTTAGACTCTATTCGTTGCCCTATCTACTACAACGAAGAGAAACTTCCCAACGGCAACTACGTCAAACAAGGCATTGAGTTTAATGCTTTGGGTCAGCCCGTTGCTTATCACTTCACTCACGTCGGCACAGATAACATCGATTATAACCTGGGCGGTCATTCTTTTGTTCGTATACCTGCCGCCGAAATCATTCACGGCTTTTTGCCTGATCTTTTAGAGCAAAAAAGAGGACTGCCTTGGACAGCTACCGCATTGATGCGTTTAAAAATGCTGAGCGGGATGGAAGACGCAACCCTCGTTAACGCCAGGGCCTCTGCCAGTAAGGGTGGCTTCCTACAGTGGCGAGCGGATCATGGGCCAATACCGGATGAAGACGACGGACCTTATGAACAAGAGTTAGAACCCAATACC
>CANMOZ010000025.1 GCA_947499545.1 uncultured Saccharospirillaceae bacterium | reverse complement strand
TTAGCCCGGCTATGTTCTCAAGTGCTCTCCAAGCCTTAGAACATTTTTCCAGTAGCTAACCACTCAACCGATTTAACGCGATTAAAAAACAACACTGACCATCGGTGGGGGTGAATTATGTCAACAGAAAACAATAGGAATTATGACAGCAGTAGATTACGTCACCGTTCAAAAATATGCAGAGCTTTCCGGTTATACCGCCAAAGCCATAAGACACAAGATTGACCGCAAACAATGGAGGGAAGGAAAACAATGGGTTAAGGCACCCGATAGCCGAATTTTAATCAGCATCAAAGGAGTATCAGAATGGGTAGAAAATACGAAGGAGTCGACAGCAGAAGCTCTAAAAGTATCGAGATTTACTTCATCTACAAAGGGGAGAAGTGTCGTGAGACCCTCCGGCTTGAGCCTACACCTGGCAACTTAAGAAAAGCCTTCATGTTCAGGATGGAGATTATACAAGCCATAGAACGAGGGGAGTTTGATTACATAAACACTTTCCCAAACAGTAAACGAGGAGAACGATTAGCCAAGATACCCGACCCCAATGACAGGAGTGTTCGAACCTTGCTGCGTGAGTGGCTGGAACGTCGATCAAAGACACTCAAGAAAAGCACCCTTAGAGGCTATCGAGAAATCATTGAGCAACAACTGATACCAAACCTTGGCCACTATCACCTAAAGGAGCTAAGACGAAAACACGTTAGAGATTGGGTAAGCAGCTTAGAAGCTTCCAATAAACGCATTGCCAACTTAATCAGCCCGCTAAGGGCTGCTCTCCAGGAAGCCGTGCAAGATGATCTACTTGATCGAAATCCTTTGGAAGGTTGGCGTTATCGGAAACAAGAACCCCCGAAGCCATCCACCGTTGACCCCTTCACTCCCGAGGAGCAGGTGGCCATCTTGGATGAACTAGAAGGGCAGGGCAGGAACCTCATACAGTTCGCTTTTTGGACTGGATTGAGGACCTCAGAATTAATTGCCTTAAATTGGTCCGACATTGATTTTGTTCGGGAGACTATTTCGGTGAACAAGGCTGTCACCAAGGATTCAGTCGAACCTGAGAGCACCAAAACCCGAGCCGGCACCCGTGAAGTTGCTCTTCTGAAGCCGGCAGCCGATGCCCTAAGAAACCAATGGGCCTATACAGGTGAGGCAGCGGGCAGGATTTTTCATAACCCTAAGACCAATATGCCCTGGTCAGGAGATAGACAAATACGACGGGGTCTTTGGAGTCCAGCGCTCAAAAGGGCTGGAGTAAGATACCGATACCCCTATCAGACTCGCCATACCTATGCCTCGATGATGCTCTCTGCCGGTGAGCCTCTGGCTTGGGTCTCTCACCAAATGGGGCATTCAACCGTGCTGATGACCACACAGGCCTATGCTCGCTGGGTTCCTAGGGAATCGTTCATAGCAGGCAACAAAGCTGAAGCGATGTTTTACATGCCACTAATGACACTAAATGGAGAGAAGGAATGAAACGCGAAAAACCCAGGGTAAATCAGGGGTATATTGAGTCAAAGTTGTGGAATTTTTGTGGAAACAGGGGGGTAAAACAGGGTATTTCAGGGGTATTAGTTAGTACTTGGTTACCCGGGAAGCCCCGGAAACCGGGGCATAGTGGTGGAGGTGGCGGGATTTGAACCCGCGTCCGTCAATCCGCACCTAAAGGTTCTACATGCTTAGCTCTCTCTACTAGGTTAACGCCTCACCGCCCGAGGAGCAGGGTGTTTAGCGCGAGCCTAAAAAAGTTTAACCCTTTTGTCTTAGGCAAACATCCGGGCGAGCCTGTGTGATATTTCCTCCGCACAAGTCCACAGGCGAACTCGCTTGGAGGCTAGCCGCGCTATTAGGCAGCTAGAGCGTAAGAATCGTCGTTTGCGATTATCTTTTTGTATTCGGGGATTAACGAGATCGAATACCCTCTCGGCATGCCCCCTTAGCCTTGTAATCAACGTCGAATCCATGATCACCCCCGCTAAGGTTACCCAGGCATTGTATGCCAAGGTGCTTGAAAAATAAAGGCTTACTGTCATTTGTCTACTGAACGTCAGCGCTTTTATCACCCAAGAGTATAAGAAGTAAAACGCCGCTTTGTCTGAGCGGCTTGGTTGCTGTGTTTTAGACCGAGTGTTTCATCAGTCGTTCTTTCTGTTTATTCCAATCGCGTTCTTTGGCGGTTGCGCGTTTGTCATGTAGCTGCTTGCCTTTTGCGATACCGATTTTGCATTTTACGCGAGGGCCTTTCCAGTACAATTCAAGAGCTACGCTGGTGTAACCTTTGGCTTGAATTTGCCCTGTAATGCGATCGATTTCGCGCCGGTGCAACAACAATTTACGCGTACGCCTTGGATCAGCCACGATGTGTGATGAAGCGTGCCCTAGTGGAGTAATTAATGCTCCAACCAGCCAAGCCTCATCGTCTTTGATTAAAACGTATGAGTCTATTAGTTGGCACTTACCTTCGCGAAGACTTTTAACTTCCCATCCGGTCAGTGCTAAACCCGCTTCAAACTGATCTTCGATGAAATATTCATGGCGCGCTTTGCGGTTAACGCAGATGGAGGCGCTACCTTTTGTCGGATTTTTCTGTTTTTTGGCCATAGTGGTCGATTATACCTTTTTTTTCTTCAAAAGATATGGTTTGTTACGGGTAAGAGGCACCTAGGAGGGCCCAATAATAGCAAGGCATGGATAGCCAGCAATATAAAGTTATAACGAACAGATCTTTAGGGGATTGGTATGAGTGAACAGCGACAATCGATACACGGTATTTGGAATAGCCGAATAATTTTCATCTTAGCCGCAACAGGTTCAGCTGTTGGGTTAGGAAATATATGGAAATTTCCATATATCACAGGAGAATACGGCGGCGGCGCCTTTGTTTTGGTGTATCTGCTTTGTATTTTATTTGTGGGCGTTCCAATCATGATGGCTGAGGTTATGCTCGGTCGCCGTGGGCGGCAAAGCCCAATTAATTCAATGAAAGCTATGGCTGAAGAAACGGGCAGTACACCGCTTTGGCAAATCATTGGATGGATGGGTGCGTTAGCGGGGTTTTTAATTTTAACCTTTTACAGCGTTATCGCCGGTTGGGCCATCGATTATGTCTTTAAGATGGGCAGTGGTGCCTTCAATGGTGTTGACGGTGCAACTTCAGAAAAGATATTCGGTGATTTATTAGCAAGCCCAGGTGAGCTTATTTTATTTCACAGCATCTTTATTATCGTCACACTGTATATTGTTGGTAAGGGCGTTAATGAAGGCTTGGAAAAAGCAACCAAGTTTTTAATGCCTGCATTATTTCTGCTGTTAGTGGTGCTATTAGGTTACAGCTTAAGCCTGGACTCGTTTGGGCAAGGCTTTGATTTCTTGTTCACCTTTGATTTCAGCAAGATTTCAAAAGAAGCCTTTGTCGTGGCATTAGGGCACTCTTTCTTTACGTTAAGCCTTGGGTTGGGCGCTATGATGGCATATGGCGCTTATATGCCTGCAAAAGCATCTATTGCAAGCACAGTGGTCACGGTCGCAGCATTGGATACGATCGTAGCGTTGATCTCTGGCTTAGTGATATTCCCCATTGTCTTTGCAAATGGTTTAGAACCTGGTGCTGGCCCTGGATTGATGTTTCAGACCTTGCCTTTGGCCTTTGGGCAAATGCCTGGCGGTACTATTTTTGGGACTTTATTCTTCATTTTGGTTGCCTTCGCTGCCTGGAGTTCGGCGATTTCGCTGTTGGAACCTGGGGTTTCTTGGGCAGTTGAAAGTACTCGCTTTACCCGTCCACAAATCACTATTGCGCTGGGTGCATTGGCTTGGTTTGTGGGGTTGGGATCTGTTTTATCCTTTAATCATTGGGCAGAAGCCAAGTTACTGGGTAAAACGTTCTTCGATGTGTTGGATTATTTAACCGCTAATATCATGTTGCCTTTAGGCGGCTTGTTAATAGCGATCTTCACTGGTTGGTTCTATAAAGAAAAATTCAGTCATGATGAATTACGCATGAATGGCTCTCCTATCTTCCCCATTTGGTTGTGGACCATTAGAATTATCTCCCCACTTGCGGTTGTCTATGTTGGGCTTAAAGGAGTGGGATTGATTGATTAATGGTTGATTGAGGTATGAATGCCAAAGGTAGAACGCAGTGCAACGGTTTTGCACTCAGCTGAGCAAATGTTCGATTTGGTCAATAACGTTGCTGAGTATCCTAAATTTCTACCTTTGTGTGTCGACTCAAAGGTCATTGAGTCTAGAGAAGAGTCTCTGACGGCTCAATTGACCTTGGCTAAAATGGGTATTCGCCAAAGTTTTACGACACGGAACACGCTTAATCGTCCTTCCAAAATGGATATTGAGTTAGTGGAAGGGCCCTTTAAGCATTTAACCGGGCATTGGGCGTTTCATGCTTTGCGAGAAGATGCTTCAAAAGTGGTCTTTGTATTGGACTTTGAAGTGAAAGGCGTGTTGCTTGCTCGAACCCTTAGCCCCGTATTGGAACAGTTAGCCTCATTGATGGTTGATAGTTTTTGTAAGCGTGCTGAGCAAGTTTACGGCACTTAAAGCCAGACATGATGAGGGGTAAGTCTATGTGGGTAGAGGTGGTATACGCACTGCCAGATAACCAAGTGTTGTTGCAGCTGGATGTACCAGAAGGCACGACACTCTATGAAGCCGCACTTCAATCAGGCATCACTCAGCATTTTGAGCATTTAGATTTAGAAACGGCGCCAATGGGAGTCTTTGGTAAGCGTGCTAAAGACCCAAAGACTCAAGTATTGGAAGAGGGAGATAGGGTTGAAATTTATCGCCCCCTACTCATTGATCCCAAGCAGGCTCGGATTAATCGAGCAAACAAGGGAACCCCTTCTAAAACAAAATGACACTGTTTTCATCTAAACCGCGACTTTGCCTAATCCTTGATGGTCGGTGGAAGGGCCTTTTTCTCAGGGCTTCCTGTGTAGTGGGTATATTGGCCGCTGTTATCAAAGTGAATGCGTACTTGATACCCCTTAACATTCTTGGCTCCCCTTTCTTTTTGATATAGATAAAGCCATTGCTCCTTGTTGTTGATGTCGGCAACGAGAGGTTGCCCCATAATGAAACGCACTTGGTCTTGCGTCATGCCAGGCTCTAGCTGAGACAGCATTTTCTCATTGACCAAGTTGCCTTGTTGTACAGGCACTTTGTAAACTCCAAGGGAGCATGCGCTCATAAAGAACGGAATAAGAGCGGCAAAGCCCGCTGTGATTGAACGTCTAAACATCGTACAATGCTCTATTAGTTGAATGTGTCACCTTATGGTGCCCAATCTTAACTCAATTCGATACTCGCTGCTAAGGTGAAGAATGGCTGATGAAAACCAAGAGTTAAAAAATGCAGGGTTAAAAGTCACTCTGCCAAGAGTCAAGATTCTGCAGATACTAGAAAGTTGCAAAAATCGTCATATGAGTGCTGAAGATGTCTATAAAGCCCTTATTGATCAAAACGACGATGTGGGCTTGGCAACGGTGTACCGTGTTTTGACCCAGTTTGAAGATGCGGGTTTGGTCATTCGCCATAACTTTGACAGTGGTCACTCTGTGTTTGAATTGGCTCGTGGTGAGCATCATGATCATATGGTGTGCGTTAAAACGGGTAAAGTGATTGAATTTGTAAGTGAAGAGATTGAGCGACTCCAGCATGAGATTGCGGAGAGATATGGCTATGATCTTGTTGACCATAGCCTCGTTTTGTACGTAGAACCTAAGTCTAACTGACTGATTTTAAACACAAGGCTATCGTGAGATTGCCTCACTCTCTAAGATCTGCGCTGCAAAGGAAGGTGGCGTAACCCCCAAAAGCTGACCCCATCCTCACTCTTAATAAGACAATAATCAGTACTTGGCTGAAAAATACCTATGTGTGGGGACATCAGAGCCAGAGAGCCCTAGCCTATACTGCAGAAAGTAGTTATAGAAAGCGACACGCCAGGCACGGATGCAGTGAATCGAGTTCGAGCGTCATCACATCAAGGGACAATGGGTAGCTCCTGGATGAAGGGTATTCATTCGGTTTTTGGGGCTCTCTCTGTTCCTATTGATTCCCTTTCGCAAATGCTTCGTTTGTTGTCATCTATTCTATTGCTCTGCTTGTCGTATTCTTCACTGGCAAAACCCGTTGAGCCCTTGTTCATAGAGTCTGATATTGACCCAAGCATCTTCTCTGAGCATGTGGCTTGGTATTCTCTTGGAAAGCGAGATATCCCACCTTTTGAGGTTTACCAGAATATTGATGCTTTTAAGCCATTAAGGGGAGAGCCTCTTTTAATAAAGGAGAGCCCCTCTATTTACTGGCTTTACTTCGCCCTAGAAACAGAGCAAGAGCATTCGTTGGTTTTAGAATTACAAGAGACGAATATCGAGGTCGTTACTCTATTTGAGGTCACCCAGTCTAGAGAAGGTAAGACTGAAATAGTCGCTAAGGGTACACGTGGACTTAGGTATCAAGACTTTAGCAGCGATGCGCTTAGTGCTTATCATCACTTTCGCATTGATCTGTCGTCAGGGACAAAGGGCTTTCTGCTGCGTCTTTTTAGCGAGCATGATCGTCTAGTTGATTTGAGGCTGTGGCAAGAAAGTGATTATCTGCAACATGGTAGGGAAAAAGCACTCCAGCAAGGCTTGTTGACTGGTTCCAGCGGATTTTTGGTCATTCTAGCTTTTATTCTGTGGCTTGTTGTACGGTCGCATTACTATCTTGGTTTCGTCATTTTTGGTATATCCAGTGCGTTCCTGCAACTCATTTTCTCAGGTTTTGCATTAGTTTGGCTGTGGCCAGAGAGTCCTCATTGGCGTGAGCAGGTTGAATTACTGGGTATTTTAGGGCTAGGCATCAGTTGTTTGAGTTTGCTTCCCATGTTTGCCAAGCGCTGGCAGAGCTGGATGAAGCATTTAACTTGGGGCTTGGTTGGATTCGGGAGCTTTTGCTTAATCACCACGTTGTTTTTATCACCAGAATGGCGTCAATACGTTCTGATTGGTTACGCCCTAATCATTGGTCTTTACGGGAGCGTGATGCCAGCCATTTGTGCAAGAAAAAATCAAGAATCCTTGCCAGTGTCGTTTATGTTAGCTTGGAGTATTGCTTTTACATCATTGTGTTTGGAGTTGGGGCAAGAGAGTCCGCTGCTTTTGTTTGCCAGCCATTCACACGCGGTGCATGCGTTATTGTTGGTTGCTCAAGCTTTGATGTTTATTACGATCCTAATGCGTTTCTTATCATTAATAAAACAACAAAACGATGACAATGTGCGAGAAATTCAGATGCTAACAGCAGAGAAAGAAACATTGATTCGAGATCGAAGAATAAAAGAGAATTTTTTATCTCTCATCAGTCAAGAGTTAAGAACACCTTTAATTGGTGTCATCGGTGGGATGGATCTTTTAAAAACAACAGAACTAACCCCTAAACAGCGGCAACACTGGGATATGTCACATCAATCGGCTGATCAATTACATTCGTTGGTTACGGAGTTGTTAAATTTCACTGAAGTGCAATCAGGGCAAATTTCATTAAAGGTAGAAGATGTTGATTTTATGGAACTCCTTTCAAAACTAAGTCGGAAATATCAGCATCTGTGTGAACAAAAAGGGATTGAGTGGAGTTTGAGTCAAGATAAAGGCATCCCCGATCGAGTGCGTGCAGATTCTGAGCGTATCACGCAGCTGATTTCTCATTTATTAAATAACGCTGTCAAATTTACATTTTACGGAAAAATTGAACTTAGAATTCGAATGCCAAAGAAAATATCGGTGGGGGATCTGGTCCAGCTAGGATTTGAAGTAACGGATACGGGTATTGGTATTCCGTCTGATCGAATCCCTTATTTGTTTGACCCATATGCCTTATCAGAGCAAATGGATCGTCGGCAATTTGGTGGGCTGGGTCTCGGGCTTGCTTATTGTCAACAATTATGCGAACTCTTAAACGGACAAATTGAAATTGAGAGTCAGTCGGGTCAAGGCACAAGGGTCGTTGCTTGGGTAACACTTGAAAAAAGCGATGCAGCGGTTGGCGAATCGGGTTTATCTTTTTCCGAAGCCATGCTCAAGTCAGGTGAATCCATTCAGGTATTGGTGGTTGAAGATAACCTGGTTAATCAGATTGTCCTGACGGGAATGCTGAATAAAATGAATTTGACTCCGCATTGTGCTGATAACGGTGAGCAAGCGCTTGAGATGCTGAGAGGCACAACACAGGAAGGTGCTACTCCTTTCGACATCATACTGATGGACTGTCAAATGCCTATTATGGATGGTTTTGCAGCAACACAAGCCATCAGAGCTTCCGGTGAATATTACTGTGATTTACCTATTATTGCAGTCACGGCAAATGCAACACCTGAAGCTAAACAACATTGTTTAGATGTGGGAATGAATGACTTTATGACCAAGCCCTTCGGGCTTGAGACCTTAGAACATAAGCTTCGCCCTTGGATCAGCAAACGCATTGAAAGCACACCAGCGTTCAAAAATGCATCGGGTGAAACCTAATCAAAATGATTTGCTGGCATTGGCTGGCGGCTCTTGATAGCCTTTTATTGAAATTGATATAGCGTACTTATTGCTTAATCATCAGGATACGATTGTTTTGGAGCCTTCAGTGAAGCTTGCCCTGTATTACTATGATGCTTGCCCTTTTTGTCAGCGAGTGTTGCATGTGTTGCCTTCTTTACCCGCTGTTCAAGTCGAGTTGAAAAACACATTGGAGCAGCCGGCGTTTCGTGAGGAGTTGATCGAGGGGGGCGGTAAGCCAATGGTTCCTTGTTTGCGAATTGAAGTTGATGAGCAAGTTCAGTGGATGTATGAGTCTTTGGATATAATCGCATATTTGCAATCATTGGCGTGAGTAGAGCCTGAGAACATACTCAGGCTCAGAAGTGGGAGGGTTACTCCCACTCAATGGTCGCAGGAGGTTTGGAACTGACGTCATAAGTGACGCGTGAAATGTGCTCAATCTCATTGATGATACGATTGGATACTTTTTCTAGCAGTTCGTAAGGCAAGTGAGCCCAGCGAGCCGTCATGAAATCGATGGTTTCGACGGCGCGAAGTGCAACGACCCACTCATAACGACGGCCGTCACCCACAACGCCCACCGATTTTACTGGGGTAAAAACGGCAAACGCCTGACTGGTTTTCTCGTACCAGCCTGCAGCACGTAACTCTTCAATAAAGATAGCATCTGCTTCGCGTAGAATATCGGCGTATTCTTTTTTCACTTCTCCTAAAATACGCACGCCTAATCCAGGACCGGGGAAGGGGTGTCGATAGACCATGTCATAAGGTAAGCCGAGTTCTAAACCTAATATTCTTACTTCGTCTTTAAAGAGTTCGCGTAAAGGTTCAACCAGTTCGAACTGCAAATCATCCGGTAGGCCGCCAACGTTGTGGTGACTTTTAATAACGTGGGCTTTTCCGTGTTTGGATGCAGCGGACTCAATCACGTCTGGGTATATGGTGCCTTGGGCAAGGAAATCCACTTCTTGTAATTTCGCTGCTTCATCTGCAAACACATCAATAAAAGTGTTACCAATGATTTTACGTTTGGCTTCAGGGTCACTAACGCCTTCCAATTTCCCTAAAAATAGCGCTTCTGCATCGGCGCGAATAACGTTTACCCCCATGTTGCGAGCAAACATTTCCATCACTTGTTGGCCTTCGTTTTTACGAAGCAAGCCGTTGTCGACGAATACGCACACGAGCTGATCGCCAATGGCCTTGTGGAGAAGTGCTGCTACAACGGATGAATCAACGCCGCCTGATAGACCAAGCAACACTTTGCGGTTGCCAACTTGTGCGCGAACTTTTTCAATCGCGTCTTCAATGATGTTGGCGGGTGTCCAAAGGCTTTCGCAACCGCAAATTGTTTTGACAAAGTGTTCAAGAATGCGTTTCCCTTGGAGGGTGTGAGTCACTTCTGGGTGAAATTGCAGACCGTAAAGGGGTTTGCTTTCGTGGTACATCCCTGCAATGGGGCAGCTGGATGTAGATGCTAGGATTTTAAAACCCGTAGGCAAAGAGACGACTTTATCGCCATGGCTCATCCATACATCAAGTAAGGCGCTGCCTGTGTCGGATACATGATCTTTGATGTCAGCCAATAAAGGTGCATCACCTTCAACTGCAATTTGCGCGAAACCAAATTCACGAACATCTGAACCTTGTACTTTTCCACCCAACTGTTCGGCCATGGTTTGCATGCCATAACAAATGCCTAAAACGGGTACGCCTAATTCAAAAATACCTTCAGGGGCTCTTGGGGATGTATCTCCACCTGTGACAGACTCGGGGCCTCCCGACAGAATAATGCCTTTGGGGTTGAAAGACTTTATGTCGTCAAGGGATAGATCGTATGGAAGGATTTCAGAGTAGACACCAATCTCTCGGACTCTGCGTGCAATTAGCTGGGTGTACTGAGAGCCAAAATCTAAGATAAGCAGTCGTTGAGCGTGTATGTCTTGTGTCATGAATGAATCCTGATAATTAAAGCTATAGCAAGTTGAGAAGCGCGATTACAAAAGCCGGTGGTGAATCTAAATTAAGTAAATCAGCAGAGGAGAGAGAAAGGCTCTCTCCTGACGTTTCTCTAATCGAATCGATTTAAAGAAAGACGCTTAGCCGTTTTGATTAATCACCAAAACGATAATTAGGGGCTTCTTTTGTGACCTGAACGTCGTGTACATGAGATTCTTTCATGCCTGCGTTGGTAATACGCACAAATTCTGGTTTTGAGCGCATCGCTTCAACATCCGAACAACCGGTGTATCCCATGGCCGCACGTAAGCCGCCCATTAATTGGTGGACGATATTCGTAAGAGGGCCTTTTACCGCAACGCGTCCCTCGATGCCTTCGGGGACTAATTTTTCGACCCCAGCTTGTGCGTCTTGGAAGTAGCGATCGGAAGAGCCTTGTTTTTGATTCATAGCGCCCAAAGAGCCCATACCACGGTAGGCTTTATAGGCACGGCCTTGGTAGATTTCGACTTCACCAGGAGACTCATCCGTTCCCGCCAATAAAGAGCCGACCATAACGCAATTGGCACCGGCAACGATGGCTTTTGCAAAGTCACCCGAATAACGAATGCCGCCATCGGCGATAACAGCTACATCACGACCTTGAAGCGCTTTGGCAACATTAGCGATGGCACTAATTTGAGGCACACCAACGCCCGCAACGATTCGGGTGGTGCATATTGAACCAGGGCCAATCCCAACTTTTACAGCATCCGCACCAGCATCGGCCAGAGCTTCGGCTGCTTCGGCCGTGGCGATATTGCCGCCGATGACCTGAACGTCAGGGTGGTGGGTTTTAACCCAGTGAACGCGTTCAATGACGCCGGCAGAGTGGCCATGAGCTGTGTCGACAACAATGACGTCAACACCTGCTTCCACTAACGCTTTAACGCGATCGTTAGTGTCGCCACCGGTACCAACAGCCGCGCCGACTCGGAGGCGTCCTTGGCTGTCTTTGCTGGCATTGGGGAATGCACGAGCTTTATTAATGTCCTTAACGGTCATTAGGCCAACGAGCTTGTCACTTTCGCCCAGCACTAGCACTTTTTCAATGCGGTGCTTATGCAGTAGATTTTGTACTTCGTCAGGCGCTGTCCCTTCTTTGACGGTGACGAGTTTTTCGCGTGGGGTCATAACCGAAGATATTGGAGCATCTAGATTGCGTTCAAAGCGAACGTCACGGCTGGTGACGATACCAACCAGTTCTTCGCCATCAACAACCGGCACGCCGGAGATATTATTACGTGCGGTTAGCTCTACTAATTCGTTAATAGTGGTATTGGAAGGAACGGTGATCGGGTCTTTGACAACGCCACTCTCAAATTTCTTAACGATGCGTACTTCTCTGGCTTGCTCCTGGATAGACATATTTTTATGGATGATGCCGATACCGCCTTCTTGAGCCATGGCAATAGCCAGGCGAGATTCAGTAACGGTATCCATTGCAGCCGATAGCAAAGGTATGTTAAGCTTGATGCTTCGTGTCAAATGAGTATGAAGGCTAACGTCCGCAGGCAAAACCTCGGAATAGCCGGGTACGAGAAGTACGTCGTCAAACGTCAGTGCGTCTTGGTTTACTCTTAGCATCAGGGAACCTTAATGACAATTTTAAGCTGGTTTCCTATTTGACTGAAGCTGCCAGACAAGTTCAGCTTAATACAGGTATAAATTAACGCGCCACTCTACCATAAATCAGGGTCGGAGAGAAAGTTTTTTATATCTTTCAGTATCCTGTGTAGTCGTCAATCCAGCCACTCTAATCCGTACCAATCACTTTTTTCTTCGATAAAACCTGACGTCAGTAAATGCTCATATATATGCAGCTTATTGCCGCCATCTGCTTTGCTTTGTTCCAATGCCTCTTTAGCATCGCCTATCACCGTTACCCATAAGCGGTCATCGAGTTGAGTCATGCCGATGGAAGCTGTAATGGTCGTTTTTACAGGGAATTCGTGGGAGGCTATTTTCTGACGGAATCGATCCATTACTTGGAAAGCCGTTTCTAAATTGGATTCTCTTAGTAATATTGCAAAGCGGTCGCCTGCGTACCGAAACAATCCATCATCTGGGCGGAAAGCGTTAGCAATTTGCTTCCCAATTTCTGCCAAGATTTGATCCCCCTTTAAAGAGCCGTATTGACGATTAATGTCCGCAAAGTGATCGAGATCAAATAAAGCTAAACACCACTGAGAATCTTTTAAGGTTCGCATCGTAGCAAATAGATTGCGTTCATAGATTCTGCGTACCCATCGTTCAAAATATTCTCGGTTGTATAACCCTGTGAGTGGATCGATGGGGTATTTCGATAGGAGTAAGTGCATTTGGCTATGTAATTCAAGAATGGCATGTATTAAGGGGATTTCTAAGTCTTTTTTATTTTCAATAATGCAGAGGCTTAAGGGGCGTAACAATTGATGGGTAAGAAAAAGGGTCCACTCATCTAGTTGGTAAATGGGGTTTTCAAGTGACAAATGAGACAAGCAATGTGAAAGCTCTGGGGGGGTAGAGTTTTGCCCGTGTGAAAATGCAAGTGACAAATCTTCAGGAAATAACTGATCGGCTACTAAGTATTTGGGGGTAAAGAAAAAAAAGGATCTATGTTGACCTAACGTCGCCAATACTCCCTTGAGGGTTTCATTAAGACTTTGAGTATTTCTTTGGCTTGCGAGCAGATGAAACCAGCTCCATTGATTTTTAGAAATCACAATTCCATTCCCTTAGTTCAGTCTGTCCGTAGGTAGCGGCTGCAAAAACCACGTAAAACTCTAGGTCATTGATCTGTAAGTATAGGGTGAGAATAGAGCCTGTTCTGAGCAGTCATAAATGCTTATGTTCACGCTCGCTAAATATTTGTTAGTACACACTTTATGGGTATGGCGATCTGTGCGTATCCGAAATGAAGCTATGAGCCTTAAAAGGTTACAAATCTGTCCGGTAATGAGACCTTGATTGACTAAACTGACATTAGGTTAAGCCGTATGCCCTTGGCGTAAAGGGTTGTGTCAGCTTGGGTGTCTCCACGGATGGTAGCGCTTTGAAGTGATCCGATGTTGAGAGGTTGGAGCATGAAGTCTCGAGTGCTTGCTTCCATATGGGCCTATCGTGCACAAGCGCTATTTGGTCAGCGTCAGTACGAGAAGGCCTATAATGCCTTCACCGCTGCTTACCGGCGCTATCCTGATGTGTCGCCTCCTGCCATTTGGCAGGGGTATTGTGCGTTAACATTGTTCTATATGGAAAAATATTCCGAAGCACTGCCTCAAATGGAATGTGCTCTCTTTGCTTTACGAGGGCTAAAGAACAGTAGCCGAGAGGCTTATTGGCTTAATCACGAGATATTAGCAAGATTGAAGGAAGCCAACATGGGAACGATGGGGCAGGTAAATGCTGTACTTGAAGTTAAAACAGATATGGAATCACAGGGTTAACGAAGCGATTAGCAGGGAAGGCTAGCGGTGGGAGACAAAAAAAAAGAACAAGCAGCGACCATTCGGCAATTAGTCTATTTCTTGCTGGTTGTTTTTCTGTTAATTGCTGGGGCGGTCTTCTATCATTTTAATCGCGAAGAGCAAAGTTATTCAGATGTGTTCTTTTCAATTGTCTGTAAACCAGCACATGACGAAATTGATACTTTATTAATGGGGTGAATAAATGAAATCTGATTCACCATCTTTATTTGTTGCGGGGCGAGGGGGGAAACCTAACACTTTGAATCAGCTAGAGGTGAATTATGAAGCGTCTACGTATGGGTAGATATTGCGCTCAATGGGCAGCAGTATTGTTGGGAAGTTTGATAACGTTTCAAACGCAAGCTGCCGATGTCACGGTACCGGTTAAAGTTTGTGGAGATGGAGCCGGTTGGCCGCCGTATCATTTCAAAAAAGATAACCAATTTGCTGGGTATGATTTGGATGTTCTCGATGCGGTTCTAAAAGCTGGCGGTGTTGAGTACAGCTTTGATATGCCACCATGGGCACGCTGTTTGGCGGGTCTTGATGGAGGGAAATATCATCTGGCTGTTTCTTCTTCATTCAGTGAAGAGCGTAATGAGAAATACCTATTAACCGAGTTTTATTACACGCTTAATCCCTATTACTTTTACTCCAAAGAAGTTCACCCCGATGGTTTTAATGCTAAAACTATTGATGATTTGAAAAAACATAAAATCTGTGGGTTACGTGGATATAACTATGCAGGTTTTGGTTTTCAGGATAATGATGTTGATCGCGGGACAGGCAGCTTTGACCAGTTGGTACAAAAATTAGGTGCAAAGCGTTGCGATATGTTTGTTGCTCGGTTTCAGATTATCAAAGGTTTTGATGTCATCGGCAAGCCTGTATTGAATGACACGGTTGCCTATGCAGCGATTCCTGGTATTGAGGGCGATAAGTTTTATATGTTGATCTCTCGTAAATTTGAACAAAAAGCGGAACTCAAGAAAATGCTGGATGATGGTTTCAAAAAGCTTCGCGATGAAGGCAAGCTTGAAGAAATGTTGAAAAAATACTTGTAAACTTGTTGTTCAGAAAAAAGGAAACTTCGGTTTCCTTTTTTTATGTCTGGGTTTTCGTTATGTGGTTGATCACTGTATTATATTTAATTCGGCTTCAATAGTGCTGGAATAACATGATGTTTCTGGCAAGGCCTGAGACAACTCAGCCTTTAAATGGTCCCCAAGGGATAGCGCTCCAACACCTTCAGGCGTACCAGTTAAAAGAATATCGCCCGGCTCAAATGAAAAATAGGTCAATGCAGATTGAATCAGCGAAATGGGTGAAAAAATCATATCAGAACTTAAGCCTCGCTGGCGGAGTTGCTGATTAATGTGTAGCCTTATTTCAACCTCTACCTCTTCCCCAGGGATGGTGGCGGTTTCTGCAAAGGGGCTGATGACACAAGAGCGATCAAATGCTTTCGCTTGTTCCCAAGGTAAACCTTTCGATTTTAATTCTGTTTGCAGTTGTCGAAGAGTCAAGTCTAAAGCCAGTGCTTGCCCACAAATGGCCTGTTTAATCTCGTTAGTTGAAGCGCCATAACGCAGAGGCTTTCCAATCAGCAGAGCTAACTCTAACTCGTAGTGAATTTCCCCTAAGTGTTTGGGGTATTCCCATGAACCTGAAAACAAGGCGATAGCGCTGCTGGGTTTGATAAAAAAGAACGGGGACTTTGGAATGGGGTTATTGAGTTCTTGTGCATGCGCTTGGTAATTGCGGCCAACGCAAACCACTTTTTGAGAGTCCCAGGATAAAGGGTTGCCGTTTTGCCATTGCAGTTTCATACCATTCACTCCTTGAATATGAGCAGCAAGCTCTGGGTTTAAGCGCGCATTGAAGGGGTCGCAACGAGCATGAGTTAATTCACTTGCCCGTTGCATGGATTATTGTTTAGCTGTCTAGCAGTTTGCCTGGATTCATAATGCCATGAGGATCAAATGTGCTTTTAATGTTTTTCATGAATAAGCACTCGGCAGATGATTTGCTGTATTTTAGGTAAGGTTTTTTAAGCAAGCCAACACCATGCTCGGCTGATATTGAACCTTGATACTGCTCTACGATTTGAAACACCTGTTCACTGACTGTTTGGCACTTAGAGATAAAATCCGCTCGGTCAAGCGCATCTGGTTTTAATATATTTAAGTGGAGATTGCCGTCTCCAATATGCCCGAACCATATGCATTCGAAATCGGGGTAAGCGGCGCTTACCAAAGCTTCTATTTCATTAAGAAACGCTGGCACCTGTGAGGGGCGTACCGATAGATCATTTTTGTAGGGTGTCCAGCGAGAAATGGTTTCAGAAATGTCTTCACGTAGGCGCCATAAGTTCGCTGCTTGTTGTTCGCTTTGACTGATCACACCATCCACGACCCAGCCCGATTCCATGCAAGCTTCAAAGGCTTCAAGAGCTGTTTCCATTTGCTCGTCATTGAGTTGATCGTATTCTATCAATGCGTAAAAAGGCGTTGTCGATTCGAAAGGGCGTTGCAATTGAGTATGTTCGATGACTTTACTCAGTGCAGCTTCCGAGAAAAACTCGAAAGCAGTTAATTCTAAATCCTTACGGAAGCGAGTCATGATGGGCATCAGGTCTTCAAGTTGATCAACGCCCAACACCAGTGTCGTTAAATTTTTAGGAGACGTGGTTAATTTCATGGTGGCTTCGGTGATAAAACCCAGAGTGCCTTCTCCACCGATGAAAAGTTGCATCAGGTCATAACCTGTGTTGTTTTTCATGAGGCCTTTGCCAAGGGTAAGCACTTCTCCAGTCCCGGTGACCACCGTTAAACCAGCGACCCAATCCCGGGTCATGCCATAACGAATGACTTTAATACCGCCCGCATTGGTGCTGATATTACCCCCTAATTGGCTGGAGCCCGAAGAGGCAAAATCGACGGGGTAATAGTAACCTTTAGTGGCTGCATATTCTTGAAGCTGCTCCGTGATGACTCCGGCTCCACAGCTAACCGTACGATCGATTTCATTGAAAGAATCGATCTGATTCATGCGATCAAGCGCAATCACCAACTCACCCTTGGCTGCAACAGCGCCTCCACTCAACCCTGTTCGACCACCCGAGGGGACCAGGCTGAGTTTTTCTGTAATCGCCAGTTGCACGAGGGCTTGTACTTCCGATGTGGACTTAGGCAAAGCAATTGCGCCAGGTGCCGGATCGACCGCTGAAGTCCAGTCTTTGCCATAATGTGCTAGGTCTTCTGCAGAGGTTTTGATGTGCTCTGAGCCAACAATGGCTTGCAGTTGGCTGATGATAGATTCTGGAAGTCGACGATCTTCAACTGACATGCGATGTATCCAACAAGAGGGTAGCGCGTTAGGGAAGGTCGCTATGGTACCATAGATGTTGCAGGTGAATAAGCCGGAGTGCATAGCCCTTTGTCTGGCATGCCATGCATCTGCACTTTGTGTTAAATCTTCGGTAATCTAACCCTGGATTAACCTTTCCCCTTAAGCTTGGGATGAATTATGACCAAGAACTCGCTCGATAAAAGTCTCATTAAATTTGTCTTATTGGAGGGAGTACACACCTCGGCTGTTGATGCTCTTAACGCCGCTGGTTACTCCAATGTGGAATACGTTAAGACCGCTTTGTCGGGAGACTCTTTGCTGTCCGCAATTAAAGACGCTCACTTCTTAGGCATACGTTCTCGCACACAGTTAACGGAAGAGGTGTTTGCCGCTGCTTCTAAATTGGTTGGGGTTGGCTGTTTTTGCATTGGCACGAATCAAGTGGATCTTAAATCAGCCGCTGCTCGCGGTATTCCTGTCTTCAACGCGCCCTATTCGAATACTCGGTCAGTCGCTGAACTGGTTTTAGCAGAAGCCGTCATGTTGCTACGAGGTGTGCCAGCTAAAAGCATGGGCTGCCATCGAGGGGAATGGACTAAATCCGCAGCTAAAAGCTATGAAGCCAGAGGTAAAACGCTAGGGATAGTGGGCTATGGAAACATTGGAACCCAATTAAGCATTTTGGCTGAATCGTTGGGGATGGATGTTATCTTTTACGATGTTGTCACCAAGCTTCCTATGGGAAATGCTCGCCAAGTGGACTCTTTGTCGGAGTTGTTACGTCAATCCGACGTCGTTACCTTGCATGTTCCAGAAACGCCTGCAACTCAATGGATGATTGGGGAGAAGGAGTTAGCTGAGATGAAAACTGGGTCTGTTCTCATTAATGCCTCTCGTGGCACGGTGGTCGACATTAAAGCGTTGGCTGAGAGTTTAAAAAGTGATCACTTGCAAGGTGCTGCGATTGATGTATTCCCAACAGAGCCTAAATCGAACACGGAAATATTTGAATCACCGTTAAGAGGCATTGATAACGTTATTTTGACGCCACATGTAGGTGGATCTACGCTTGAAGCTCAAGAGAATATTGGAAAAGAGGTCGCGGAAAAGCTTATACGTTATTCTGATAACGGGACCACGCTTTCTGCGGTGAACTTTCCTGAAGTTTCATTGCCTGAACACCCTGGTAAGCACCGAATATTGCACGTTCATCACAATCGACCTGGTACTTTGAATAAGATCAACCAGGTCTTTGCCGACAATAGCATCAACATTGGGGGCCAGTACTTGCAGACAGATGCGGATATTGGTTACGTCGTTATCGAAGTTGATGAAGCAATGAGTGATTTGGCCCTGCAAAAAGTGCGTGAAGTCGACGGTACCATTAAAGCAAGAATCTTGTTTTAGAGTGCCTTTGCTGGAGCCATTGGCTTTTGATGAGCAGATTGACGTAAACTTTAGCCGCTAAAAGCCACTAGAAAAGTATTTCGCGTGCTCTTATGGAGTACTGGTTGCGGACATGAAATCTTTGGAGATCACAATGAATGTAAAACGTCTTGTGCCTGTATTGGCTTCACTGACGTTGCTAGCAGCTTGCTCAAGCAATGACAAAAAAGAAGAAGTTGCTGATTGCACTTTTCCTGATGCCCCTTCTACTCAGGCACCTGGTTGGGTCTGCGATCAGCCTGTGAGCGGTATTGAGCTATCAGCTGTTGGTTATGCCGATAAATCCGCAGCGGGAATCAACTTTATGAAGCAGCAAGCGGCGACAGCTGCACGGGTTCAGTTGGCGCAGGTGATGCGTGTACAAGTCCAAAATATGATTAAGCAGTATGCTGAAACGACGGGTACTGGGGATTCTGAAACCGTCGATAAAGTGAATACGTCTGTTACTAAGCAAATCACCAATGAAGCTTTGGTGGGTTCGCGCATATATAAAACGCGTATGAGTCCGAATGGAAACCTCTACGTGCTTGTCGGTCTTGACGGGGAAGGCGCGAAATTAGCGGCGAAAAACGCATTGCGTACCAGCATGAATAACGAGCGAGCGCTTTGGCAGAAATTCCAAGCTCAAAAAGGGCAGGAAGAGTTGGCAGAAGCAATCTCAAGCATGCAGCCTTAATGGGCATGAAAAACGTTGTA
The DNA here is from genome assembly GCA_947499545.1 of uncultured Saccharospirillaceae bacterium. Classification (GTDB taxonomy): domain Bacteria; phylum Pseudomonadota; class Gammaproteobacteria; order Pseudomonadales; family Oceanobacteraceae; genus CANMOZ01. Next base: position 19,941 of record CANMOZ010000025.1, on the reverse strand, counting down.
ACCAAAAAAGCCCCGGATTAGGGGCTTTTTTAATGAAATAGGTTGGCGGTGTATATGAAGCGTAAACGTATGGTTCGACGCATTAGTGTCATCAGTTTGCTTTGGTCATTGTCTGTGAATGCTACGGATGACTTTGAAAGTTGGAAACAACAAGAACAAGCAGATTTTCAAAATTACCTTAGTGAACAAGACAAGGCATTTGTTAAGTTTCTTGAGAAGCAATGGCAGGCGGTTCCAACACAAGCGCCTTCGGAGTTGGATAAATCCCCGAAACCGGTCGATGTGCCCGTTGCTCCAGAACCCACTAAGCCAACGGTTGTAGTGAAGCCCAAACCACAAGTAACTGAAAAACCCGTTGTTAAGCCGCCCAAACCCGTTCAACCACCTAAACCGAAACCCCCAACACCCAAGCCTCCAAGAGTCGATTTAGCTAAGGGAACGTCCATTAAGTTCTTTTTTTATGGCCATTCGCTTGCTTACGCTTATGATCGAGCGCTTAAAGTATCTTCAATGCCTCAAGCCAGCGATCGTGGTATAACGGGGTATTACACCCAGCTAGCACGGACTCCACACCAGTCGTTAGTGAATGATTTGCAGAAAACTCAAAAGGCTTTAAGGCTGAATGACTGGAGTTATGCCTTGTTGGTCAGTCGTGTCGCAGAGAATATTCAACCCAGAGCAAAACGCCAGCAAGTGTTGTTGACGTGGTTCTTGCTTTTAAAATCGGGGTATCAGGCTAGGATTGCCTATGATGCTCAGGGTGTATATTTGATGCTGCCGACGGCCCAAAAACTTTTTGGGGTGATGTATTTTACGCTGGAAGGCAAGCCATACTACGTTCTGGATTTTGCTCATCTTGTGAAAGGTCAAGTAACGACGCCAGGAAGAAGGCTTTATACCTATGAAGGGCAATACCCTAATGCGAGTCGTCGTTTTGATTTAAGTAAAGCTTCCGATCTCAGCTGGATTCCTGAAGACCGTTCAGCCACTGCAAGAAAATTACAGTTTTCATATCAAAACCAATCTTACTCAATGAGCTACCAGTATTCTAAAGAGTGGGTTGAGTATTTGAACACTCTGCCCCAGATGGATCTGCCTTTCTATTTTCAAGCGGGTATGCCTACTTCGGTTAAAGAAGCGATGCGAGCGGACTTAGCACCGAAGATTAAGGGGATGGGGCAAGTGGAAGCTGTGAACTTCCTGCTGAGATTTGTGCAAAAAGCTTTTCCTTATCAAACCGATGGGCAGCAGTTTAAGCGAGAGAACTACCTCTACCCGGTTGAAACTTTGCATTACCCTTATTCTGATTGTGAAGATCGATCTGCCTTGTTTTCCTGGTTGGTGCAAGAGCTAATGGGGTTGGACGTGGTGATTTTAGATTATCCTGGTCACGTGGCTACGGCTGTAGCCTTGACGGAAAAAGGGCAAGGCGACCAAATTCGGCATAGAGGTAAAGTGTATTGGGTGGCTGATCCAACTTACATGAATGCGGGTGTTGGCCAAGCCATGCCAAAATTCCGTCATCAGGCTCCAAAAGTATTGGGAGTGACCTCAATTTAGGAGTAAGTTGGCACTGATCCCTCATTAATAATGAGGGGGAGGAGGCTCGTCTTCGGGCCTTCTAATAGCATCCGATGAGTGACTGTTTGACTTCAACCACTGCTCCATGGCATTCAAGCGGCTTTCAAGGCGTTTAATGTCTTGTTGTTGACGTAAAACCTCCTGGCTGAGGGTATCAATCGCTTCTTCACTGTAAGCCAGCTTGGTCTCGATATGAGCAATATGCTCGGCTAAATCGGTCTGAGTCATTTGGTAGGTTTCTCCAGCGCCGAGTATTACAGACGCTAACCTGTCAGTGGTTGATTTCTTGCTATGAGGCGTATTAGAGTGCCTGCTGTCATTATGCCTGCTTTTATTTTAAATCAGTAGCGGCATGGATAGGCACCGGAAACCTGAGTATTTTAGGGTGTCGATATTTAACTTCTTTTCATCATTTTAAGGGTAACTATGAATAGTATGTTGGTGAAACGTGCGATAGTGAGTTTTCTTTTAGCGCTTCCCGCTCCATTGTTGTTGGCATTGGTAGCTCGTTCTATTGGAATAGACGGTCTGATTTTGATCGCAGAGGCGCATCAGTCGGTTATAGCTGAGGGCGGCTTGATCGCATTCTTCTCATTGCCAGGTGCCATGGGCGTTTATTTTTCAGCGGTATTGGTGTTCTTTGCGCTGATTTTTGCGGGTACTTACTTGGGGAATGTTCAAGGTGGCAGTCAGCGCCGTAGTTTCAAGCGTTATGGAACAATGGTTGAAGAAGATACGGATGATGGCCGTGAACGCGGTACCGTAAAGTGGTTTAACGTGAAAAAAGGCTTCGGTTTTATTACGCGTGATGGGGGGGATGATGTTTTTGTTCATTTCCGCTCAATCCGAGGTCACGGTCATCGATCATTGACTGAAGGGCAGCAGGTCAAATTCAATGTGACAGAAGGTGACAAGGGGCTTCAGGCAGAAAACGTGAGTGTTGTTCGTGGTGGGCAGTCATCACATCAACAGGAAGATATCGCAGTTAACGGTTCATACTAGTCGTTTAACTGTCCGGTATTTAGCACAAAAAAGGCCCTTTTAGGGCCTTTTTTGTTAGTGAGCATTATCGGAATGATGCCGATCTTCACTGAGTCGAATCAAGATTTTTAGTTTCCTCTGGATGCGTAATGTTGAGACTGTGGCTCGCCTTTAACGCTTTCGCATTGAGGTATTTGACGTTATGTGGATTGTGATGGGTAGACGTTGGAACCCTCTGTATCACTTCAATTCCTGCAACTTTTAACTGGCGTTCTTTCTCAGGGTTGTTTGATAGCAATCGAATGCGTTGGATATTCAATGCCTGAAGCATTTCGGCAGCTGAGAGGTAGCAGCGAGCATCTTCTTGAAAGCCAAGGTGAGCATTGGCTTCAAAGGTATCCATACCTTGATCCTGGAGATGATATGCATCTAGCTTGTTGTATAACCCAATTCCACGGCCTTCTTGTCGTAGGTAAAGAAGGTATCCCCCTTCTTTCGATATACGCTCGAGGCTTTCTTTAAGTTGTTCTCCGCAGTCGCATCGTCTGGAACCAAAGACGTCACCGGTTAAACATTCTGAGTGGATACGCACCAGCGGGTCAGCTGTATTTTGGTAATCGCCCAATCCTATGGCTAGGTGTTCGGATGGTGCATCACTCAAGTGTTCAAAGCTGTAAAAGTCACCTTGAAAGCCTGAATTCATGATGGGGATACTGACTTTGGTGCGAACTTGGGCAAACGGCTTAGACATCTAATAACCCCGTGTATTCAGTGAGGCCAATGAATGGGTTGAACGGCCCCGGAGGGGGTTACTTCAAGCCAATCATGTGCTGTTTCGGCTTTGGCATCCGCTGCTTCTTCCCATCCCCCCGTTGAACAGCGAACAGGGATATTCAAATCGTGAGCAAGTGTTTTGGCGATATCAAGATCGCATGTCCATGGAGTGCGATTTTCTTTGAACCATATGGAATGATATGACTTACCCGCTGCTTCCGCCAAAACCATAACAGCCATCTCGTCAACAACGAGAGCAGTAGTCTTCCCTTTTTGATGTTGCGCTGAGACTTGCGCGAAATGCTGTTTTAGCCAGGCAACGATATCGTCTATTGTCATGTGCTCGACGTAGACTTCTAAATCGGGGTAAGTGCTCATGTTCAGTAAAGCGGTCCTGTTCGATGAATGCATATTATGCCTGTGATATGCCTGATGTGGCCAGGCCTGAATCCATCAGACCTTTTAACAGGGTTATTCGTTTAGCTTTAACCACATTAAGTCAGCAATTGAGTCAATATTGACTCATAGCACTCAGTCAAATCGTTTAAATCTTGGGCTTTTACGCACTCATTCACTTGATGGATGGTTGCATTGGAGGGGCCGAATTCCAATATTTGCCCACCCATTCGCGCGATGTAGCGCCCATCAGAAGTGCCTCCCGATGTCGAAAGCTCGGTTTCTCGTCCAGTGACTGTTTTGATCGCTGCTTGAGCGGCTTTGATCAACCCTCCTTCACGGGTTAAGAAGGGTTCACCAAAGAGTCGCCAATCAATCTCAAAATTAAGGTTATGATCAGAAAGGATTTGCTCGACTTTTTGACGCAATTCGGTGGCTGTTACTTCTGTTGAGTACCGGAAATTAAAACTGATATGAACGCTGCCAGGGATCACATTTCCAGCCCCTGTGCCGCCTTTAATATTGGAGATTTGAAAGCTGGTTGCAGGGAAAAACTCATTTCCATCATCCCAATGCGTATTCGTCAGGGCTTGTATCGCTGGCGCAGCAAGGTGTATAGGGTTTTCTGCAAGGTGTGGGTAGGCAATGTGGCCTTGTTTGCCTTTGATGGTTAATTCACCGCTCAAAGAGCCTCGGCGCCCATTTTTAACGACATCTCCCAATAAATCCGTTGATGAAGGTTCTCCAATGAGGCACATATCAATATGAATACCCCGTTCCATTAAGCGTTCAACGACATAATCCGTACCATGAATGGCGGGACCTTCTTCGTCGCTGGTGATCAAGAAAGCGAGGCTTCCATTCGGTGCAGGGGTTTTACTTAAAAAACGTTCTGTAGCAATGAGCATGGATGCAAGAGAGCCTTTCATGTCGGCCGCGCCACGCCCCCAAAGGTAGCCATCTTCAATCGTTGGTTGAAAGGGAGGGCGTTTCCATGCGTCGACAGGCCCTGTTGGGACGACATCTGTATGGCCTGCAAAACAAAATAGGGGGCCTTCGGTGCCTATTCGAGCCCAAAAATTACACACGCCCCCTTCGTTTAAAGTTTCAATTTCAAAACCAAGGCTTTTGAGAAACTCCATCATCAGGTGTTGGCAGCCAGCGTCCTCTGGTGTGACTGATTCTCGCCACATCAGCGCTTGAGCCATTTGTAGGGTCGGGCTTAAATCAAGGCTCGGATCTGTCATGGGGAGTTCCTTCGAAGGTTTGAGGCTGAGTTGCCGAACATTTTGGAGTCATAGATAGTCGCTCGTCAATTCTTGCCAGAATACCACGCAACATATTGAGTTCCGTTTTGTCGGGCCTTGCTCGGGTAAAGAGTCGACGTAATCGAGTCATGGCGAGGCCTGGGTGCTTTTGTATTAAAAAACCAACACGGCTCAATGTACTTTCTAAATGCTCAAAATACTGACTGAGTTCTTCTTTTCTGGGGTATTCAGGCTCAACCGTTAAAGGATCAGAACCTTTGTCGGACAGTTGGTACGCAGTAAACATTTCGTGACAACATATTTGAACGGCCTGGGCCAAATTCAGCACAGAATAATCAGGGTTGCCGGGTATGTATAAGTGAAAGTGGCACTGCTGGAGCTGCTCATTGGAAAGCCCCATGGTTTCTGGCCCAAAAACAAAAGCAATGTTTTCTTGCGAGTGATGGCTAGCTAAGTGTGAGCTGAGATCCCGAACACTTTCTTGTGGCCATTGTATAGAGCGGTTTCTCGCGCTGGTTCCTATAACAATCGTTGAATCTTGGATGGCCTCTTCTAGGGTTGTGCATACCTCTGCATTTTCTAAAACATCTTGAGCACCTGCCGCTAATGCCGTCGCTTCAGAGTGAGGAAAGTCACGAGGGTTAACCAATGTTAAATGAGAAATCCCCATGGTTTTCATTGCTCTAGCAGCAGCACCAACGTTGCCAGGATGATAAGTATTAACCAATACGATTCGAATACGGTCAAGCATATTAAAAAATCTAGAAAAAATGGTTGGCCGACATTATAACATGCTGGCGTATATTTGCCTAAAACCCTAGTTTTTTGCGGGAATAAGCAATGCGTGACAATTAAAGACTAGTCTTGTGCGGACATTTTTCGTTTTTGGGTTTTATCTAAAATCTGGCCTATTTATACTGCGTGCGCATTTGCGTTTTGAGCTTGCACTTTGTGAGAAAGTAAACGTGCGGCCGCAATAAAAACAATAAATTAAAACCTAAGTTCTAAAAAGAACTTTGATTAGCGTTGTTTTTGCTGTGCGAACACTTTCTAAAACAACAATTATGTATCAGGTGGTTCCAAGGAGGGCAGTAATGCCAGCGATGTGGAGAGTCCTTACTGGGTGTTTGTTGCTTCTAATGGCTGGGCCAGGCTTTGCTGAGCTGCAATGGAATATGCCTGAAGGGGTAACAGAAGTTAGTCGAGATGTTCACCAATTACACATGGTGATTTTTTATATCTGTGTTGCCATCGGCGTTGTTGTCTTTTCTGTCATGATTTGGTCGATCGTGCACCACCGAAAATCCAAAGGAGCAAAAGCGGCCCATTTTCATGAAAATACGACGGTTGAAATTATTTGGACAGCAATCCCCTTTTTGATTTTGATCGGCATGGCTATACCAGCCACTTCAACGCTTAAAGCGATGTACGATACATCGGAATCCGATATCGATATTCAAGTCACTGGATATCAATGGAAATGGCGGTATCAGTATTTAGATGAAGGGGTTGATTTCTTTTCAAACCTATCGACTTCTTGGGATTCAATTGAAAATAAAACGGAAAAAGGTGAGCATTATTTGCTTGAAGTTGATAATCCGGTTGTTGTTCCAATCAAGAAAAAAATACGCTTTCTGTTTACGGCTAATGACGTCATACACAGTTGGTGGGTGCCTGATCTAGCGATTAAAAAAGATGCGATTCCTGGTTTCATTAACGAAGCTTGGACCGTCATTGATACGCCAGGGATTTATCGAGGGCAATGCACCGAACTTTGTGGAAAAAACCACGGTTATATGCCTGTCGTGTTGTATGCCGTGGCTCAAGACACTTATGACAAATGGGTTGCATCACAGTTAAAAGCACAAGAAGAAGCTAAGTCGATCAAAGAGATGTCTTATGAAGAACTTTACGCGCTAGGTGAGCAGGTTTATACCAATAATTGTGCGTCTTGTCATATGCCTACAGGAACAGGTATGCCAGGTGTCTTTCCTGCATTACATGGCAGTGATTACATTACCAATAAAGATCCTACTGATCAGATCAATATCATTTTAAAAGGTAAGCCTGGAACGGCAATGGCTGCGTTTGGGGATCAGTTATCACTCTCAGAAATTGCTGCTGTGGCCACTTATGAGCGCAATGCTTGGGGCGATCAAAAAGAGCAATCGGTGACACCCGCTCAAGTGCATACGATAAAAACACAAGCTGCATTGTCGAATTAATGAGTGATGATAATAAAAGGAGAATCTGTGATGAGCACTGCTGCGGATAGTTTAACGGATCATCATCACCATGGGCCAGCGAAAGGCATTAGACGCTGGTTATTTACCACCAACCATAAAGATATAGGCACCATGTATTTGGTGCTGTCTTTGTCGTCGCTTCTCATTGGTGGTTTGATGGCATTTGTCATCAGAATGGAATTATTTGAACCTGGGTTACAGTTCGTTGATCCAAATTTTTTCAATCAAATGACCACTATGCATGGATTGATTATGGTCTTTGGTGCCGTGATGCCAGCCTTTGTAGGGCTAGCCAATTGGATGGTACCCTTGATGGTTGGCGCACCCGATATGGCATTACCGAGGATTAACAACTGGTCTTTCTGGTTGCTTCCCTTTGCTTTCACTATGTTGATATCAACGCTGTTTATGGAAGGCGGAGCCCCTAATTTCGGATGGACTTTTTATGCGCCTTTATCGACTGATTATGCACCACCGAGCACGACCTTTTTTATCTTCTCTGTTCACTTGATGGGTGTATCATCCATTATGGGTGCAGTGAACGTGATTGCAACCATTGTCAACATGAGAGCGCCAGGCATGACCTATATGAAAATGCCACTCTTTGTTTGGACATGGTTAATTACCGCTTTTTTATTAATATTGGTTATGCCGGTATTAGCGGGTGCGGTAACGATGTTGTTAATGGACAGACACTTTGGTACATCCTTCTTTAACGCTGCTGGTGGCGGCGACCCTGTTATGTTTCAGCATATTTTTTGGTTTTTTGGACACCCTGAAGTTTACATTATGATTTTGCCTGCTTTCGGGATTGTCTCTCATATTGTACCTACTTTCGCAAGAAAACCTTTATTTGGGTACACCTCTATGGTTTATGCAACCGCGTCAATTGCTATTTTGTCTTTTGTCGTGTGGGCTCACCATATGTTTACGGTTGGCTTGCCCTTGGTTGGCGAATTATTTTTTATGTTCGCTACTATGCTGATTGCGGTGCCAACAGGCGTTAAGGTATTCAACTGGGTTGCCACTATGTTTCGAGGTTCTATGACCTTTGAGACCCCAATGTTGTTTGCATTGGCCTTTATCATTTTATTTACGATAGGCGGCTTTTCAGGATTAATGCTTGCGATAGCACCTGCTGATTTCCAGTATCATGATACCTATTTTGTGGTTGCACACTTTCATTATGTTTTAGTTCCTGGTGCGGTTTTTTCCATATTCGCTGCGGTCTACTTTTGGTTACCTAAGTGGTCAGGTCGAATGTACTCTGAAACCTTGGGTAAATGGCATTTCTGGTTGAGCGTCATTGGAGTGAACTTAACTTTCTTCCCGATGCATTTCTCAGGACTTGCAGGAATGCCAAGACGTATCCCTGACTATGCGTTGCAATTTGCAGATTTTAATATGATTTCAAGCGTAGGTGCGTTTGTGTTTGGTTTCAGTCAATTGTTATTGATTTGGGTTGTTGTGCGTTGTGTTCGTGGTAAAGGCGAACCGGCGACGGAACAAGTATGGGAACAAGCAGAGGGATTGGAATGGACGATTCCTTCGCCGGCTCCATATCATACGTTTGAAGAAGCCCCTAAAGTGAGTTGATGCTCATGAAACCTTGGAAGCTTTGTGTGATTCCGGTGGCAATGTTTGGGTTTGGGTTTGCGATGGTACCCCTCTATGACGTTTTCTGCGATGTTACGGGGTTAAATGGTAAACCTGACTTAGCAAAACGCACATTTGAAGAAACCGTGGAGTCAGCACGCAGCATCAAATTTCAATTAATTTCGGATGCGAACGCGCGAGATCAGTTTGATTTTTTGCCTAATGATCATTTGCTACGGGTTACGCCTGGTGAGATGTATAAAACATCTTTTAAGCTGCATAACCCAACGGGTAACACAATGACGTTCCAAGCGATACCCAGTGTTTCACCTGGTCCATCGGCGCAGTACCTAGCCAAGATGGAATGCTTTTGCTTTAACCAACAAGTTCTTAAACCAGGTGAAACAGTTGATATGCCATTGATTTTTCAAGTTAGTCAAGCTCTACCACAAGATGTTAATCAAATGACGTTGGCCTATACGCTATATGTCATTGATGAGACACCCGAATCATAAGCGTGAAGGAACGCACCAGGAGGCGTGTGGATGGATATGTCAAATTATTATGTACCCTCTGAAAGTAAATGGCCGATCATAGGCGCTACGGCAGTATTTTTAACTGTTTTTTCATTAGCAATGGCTATTTTTGAATCCAAAACAGGCATTTCTTGGTTTACAAAAATTTTAGCGCTGGGTTCGGCTGTGTTGCTTATATACATGTTGGTCGGATGGTTCAGTAATGTGATATCGGAAGATCAGCAGGGTTTATATTCAAATCAACTGAACCGTTCATTTCGTATCGGTATGGGTTGGTTTATTGTGTCTGAAGTCATGTTTTTTGGTGCTTTTTTTGGTGCTCTATTTTACGCACGCATGCTAGCAGTTCCCTGGTTAGGTGGCGAAGGTGATAAAGGTGTTTCTGGCATGTTATGGGAGGGTTTTCAAGCGCAATGGCCGTTATTGAATAACCCAAATTCTGAACTTTATCCAAGTCCCTCAGGTGTTATAGATGCGTGGAAACTTCCCTTTTTGAATACGGCGATGTTGGTAACGTCCAGTATCACGTTAACATTTGCACATCATGCTTTAAAAGAAGAGAAACGTCAGCAATGTAAAGCCTGGTTGCTTGGAACGTTGATGCTTGGAGTTGTATTTCTATTTGTTCAGGGATATGAGTATTACCATGCTTATCACGAATTACAATTAACATTAAATTCTGGCATATATGGTTCAACCTTTTTTATGTTGACAGGCTTTCATGGTGCTCACGTAACGATAGGGTCAATCTTGTTAGCGGTAATGCTAATTCGTGTATTAAAAGGGCACTTCTCTCCTAACGAACATTTTGGATTTGAAGCTGCCGCTTGGTATTGGCACTTTGTTGATGTTGTTTGGCTTTTACTTTTTGTGTTTGTGTACGTACTTTAAAACGGTATGTTTATTCCTGTTGTTGATCTTGTTGGGCAGCGTCTGTCTTAGAAGGATGGACACTACTTAAGTAACCGTAGATGATGATGAGTAGGAATGCTGATAGTCCCACGCGAATGATCAGACTGTTGAGTAATTTTTTACCTGTGGTTTCGCGTGTGATTAGAAAGTAAAAGCCTACAAATAGGCTTGCGATGATAGCAACCAATAAGATAACAATTAACCATTGCATTTTGAGATCTTTCCTTAGTCGAATATCTGTTGCGACGTTGTTTTTTATGTCAGCCGTTATTGTGACGTTATCGCTATCTGTTTGGCAACTACAGCGGGGGATGAGTGCTTATGATCGAGATCAGAAACTATCCCATATAAAGAAATCTTTTCTGACACTCAATGGCGAATGGCAATCAGCGGTTTTACTGTTGGATAATAAAACACAAGATGGAGCCGCTGGTTATTGGGTGTTTGCTCCGTTTTTAGCAGAAACCAAAAATTTGTATTGGATTCGGCTTGGATTTTATGCCACTCAAGACAGGGAGAAGATAGTTGTTCCTGTTGAGCGATTATTTTCAAAGAAAAATGACTCTATATCGATCAAGTTGCTGGGTTGGCCTGATCACTTTGTTTGGGGGCATGGCCAGAACGTTGAAAAACTCTCCGATAGGCAGTATAGGGTTCAATCTTTAAATCGGGAATCACTGCGTGCGATTGAAAAACAGTTGTTTCGACAAACTCTAACATCAAGTTTGACTCTGTATACACTTCCAGAAGCCATTCATGGAATGCAAACACCGGCTGTACGTAAACCCTATTTAAAGCCATATACTCACTTCGGATATGCACTGCAATGGGCCGGACTGTGCTTAGTTTCATTTTTCTTTATGATTCGATTTATATTTCCTAGGAGAAAAAATGCAGCCATCAAACCCAACTGAACGACGTCCTCTAGCACTGATAGCATTAGTGTTTGTATTTTTTGCTCCATTTATTGCTGCCTATTGGATTTTATCCACTCCTAGTGGGTTGGATCAATTACAATCAAAAGCACAGGGGCAATGGCTTACGTCGGATGTGAAAATTCAAAACCCAAATCACAAATGGCTAATTTTGGGGGTTAAAGATCGGCTTGATAATCAGCAACAACTTAAGCTTAGTAATTTACATCGAGCATTAGGGAAAAACCGTGAGCATGTTGAAGTGCAGTGGTTAGATGCAAAGACGGTATCATCCGTTTTTAGTGACGTATCCATGGATGAGAAAACTGAAATGGATGGGAAAAAAATAAGAAAATTGATTGGAGATTCCAATGAATTACCTGAATCTGTTCAATCTAAGCGGCCTGTGTATATAGCGGATCCTATGGGAATGATATTAATGGCCTATCACTATAGCCAAATTGGAAAACCCCTGTTGGATGATATTAAGCATCTGGTTAAGCATAATCCACAATAGTGTGACTTGAGATCAGTGGCTTTAGGTCTTAATGGAGTAGTCGTATGAGTCAATCACTCACTAAGAAACACTCAAATGAGATGCCGTCAAAACGTATAAGGCTAATTGTTGCAGGCCTGTGGTTTGGTATTTTATTTGTTATTACGCTTGGAGCCTTAACGCGATTGCTGGATGCTGGGTTGGGCTGCCCAGATTGGCCTGGTTGCTACGGCTGGTTAATGCCACCTACTGATCCTGAGCAGGTGGCGCTTGCACATGTTTTATTTCCTTCTTGGCCAGTGGAACACACGAAAGCATGGATGGAAATGATTCATCGATATTTTGCTTCTGCGTTGGGGCTTCTGATTATTCTTCAAATTGCCCTACTAAAAAACTGGGATACACGAACCAGAATGTTGACGTGGGTACAGCTTGGGTGTGTTTGCATTCAAGGTGCATTTGGTGCCTGGACAGTCACAATGAAGCTTTGGCCGCCTGTCGTGACTGGCCATTTATTAGGTGGTTTTATTTTATTGATGCTTCAAAGTTGGATTTGGGTCCAGATCGCAGCAAATCCAGGAATAATCTTAAAAAATGAGAAGCTTGCGTATTGGTCGCTATTACCTATTGGAGTAAAGAGGCTGGTTATGTTCAGTAGTGGCTTGCTTTTGTTACAGGTGATTATTGGTGGTTGGACGAGCAGTCAATATGCGGGTTTAGTGTGTCCAGATTTGCCCTATTGTCAGGGAAAGTGGTGGCCTGATCGTATTCAGTTTCCATGGGCAGCGCCCTGGCCGGATGGTCAGGATGCGTTAGGAGGGTTATTGACTATGGCGGATCGTATGGCTATTCATATGACGCATCGTTTCGTTGCTCTCTTATTGTTTGTGGTTGAGTTGACGATGTTGGTTACGATAGCCCGGTATTTGCCACATGAACGGAATTGGATGTTGTTGGTAGGTTTTTGTTTGCTTCTGCAGGTGCTGTTAGGAGTGGCCAACATCGTTTTTAATCTCCCGTTAACTTTGGCTTTGTTACACAATACGGGCGCCGCTTTGCTGTGGGCTAGCCACTGGGTTTTGATTGCTCGATTAACCTATCAGGGAGAGCATCTTTATGCTGCACGTCGCCTCAACGTATAAAAAAGAGTGGCTTTTAAAGGACTATTGGGAACTGTGTAAACCCAAAGTTGTGTTGGTGATGCTGATTACTCTCACAGTGGGTGCGTTATTAGCCCAATTGGGGTGGCCTAATTGGGCTTTGTTGGTCATTACAAATATTGGTGTAGGTCTCTGCGCTGCTGCCGGTGCCGTTATGAATCACTGCATTGATCAGAGCAGAGATAGGAAAATGGATAGAACGGCTGCACGCCCGGTTGCTGCTGGGCGGGTACCTTTAGCGCATGCAGCGGTATTTTCTCTTGTGATTGGGGTGGGTGGCTTTTTTATTCTATGGCATGAAGTTAACCCTTTAACAGCCATCATGACCAGTTTGGCCATGGTGGGTTATGGTGTGCTTTATACCTGGTGGTTAAAGCCAACAACCCCGCAAAATATTGTGATTGGTGGGTTAGCGGGTGCAGCTCCGCCACTATTGGGGTGGTTAAGTGTAACCCCCAGTTTCGATCCGTTGCCGATGATGCTGGTTGTGATCATTTTTCTTTGGACACCGCCTCATTTTTGGGCCTTAGCCATTGCAAAAGAAGAGGAATACCGCGCGGCTGGATTACCAATGATGTCGGTTACTCACGGAAAGGCCTTTACCTCTTTGCATGCATTCCTTTACACCCTTTTAATGATTTTGGCTACTTGGCTTCCCTTTTTAAGCTATTACTTAGGAGGGTTGTATTTTATAGGGGCCAATATTGGCAACTACTTTTTTCTACGAGCAGCATGGAAGTTATGGCGACAGCCCAGTAATGGACATGCCTGGTCATTATTTAAAATTTCGATTCTTTACATACTTTGGTTATTTGTCGTGATGCTGTTAGATCATTACTCCCGTTGGTAATGATATGCCCTTAATTGCTTTGAAAGTGTAAGTGGAGTCGAATTTTGCATTGACTTACTTGTGGAGACGTTGACAGTCATATTTTTTATAAACAGTGAAAACAGAGTCGAATGGGAGCCCTTCTATGTACTTTGAACATATGTTCGGATTAATGTACCACCCAAAAGAAGAGTGGGCTGAAATTAAAAAAGAGAACTACTCTGTTTCTCACGTCTATTTTTCTCACCTTATTTTTCTTGCCGCATTACCGCCTTTGGCTTTGTTGATTGGAACGACACAAGTTGGCTGGAGCCTAAGTGGAACAAGCTATATAAAACTCACGATGGACAGTGCTATCCCTATTGCAGTTGCATTCTACTTTGCACTTCTAGTAGGCGTTTGGTTTATGGCTTACTGCGTGCATTGGATGGAAAAAACCTTTGGTGCAGATGCCAGCATGGAAAGGTGCATTGTCTTTACGGTTTTCACTTCTACACCCATGTTTTTTGCTGGGTTAGCAGGTCTTCTGCCTATCCTATGGCTGGATTTTTTCGTAGTCTTAGCGGCCGTTGTTTATACCGTTTACCTCTTGTACATAGGAGTACCCATATTCATGGATATCCCTGAAGAGCGAGGGTTCATCTTTGCTTCGTCCATATTGACCGTCGGTTTATGCGTGTTGGTTGGGATGATGGCCGTAACGGTGATTATGTGGGGTATGGGCTTCCAGCCAGGGTACACCCCTGCATAAGCTTTCATTTGTGTATGATAGTCCTTGCTTAGGCAGGTTTGCGCCAGTATTCTGCCTCCCCTTTTTTATAAATTGATGTTTTGCCGTGAAGTGTTTGTATCTAGCTGCTCATTGGCCGAGTGCCAATTTAAGCGCTGCGGGTAAACGTACCTGGGATTTGTTAAACGCCATTCGTATAGAAACTGGGGCCAGTATCGATGTTGCCTGTCATGCTGAAATGACAACAGAGCATTTTGATGCCCCATTCCCTGTCGATATACATAACATTGAACTGAACAGAGCCTCATTTGATGCATGGTTGGTTGCATTAGCACCTGATTGGGTGATCTTTGATCGCTTTATCACTGAAGAACAGTACGGTTGGCGAGTGGCTAAGCATTTGCCTTCTGCCATGCGCATTTTAGATATGCAAGACTTGCATAGCCTGCGTTATGCCAGAGCTGAAGTCGTAAAAGCGACTGGATCGCCCGTATCGCAAGTCGATCTTGTATCGCAAAAGACGTTCATTCGAGAGTTAGCTTCAATTCTCCGCTCTGATGTTAGCCTGGTCATATCTCAATATGAATTGAAGTTGTTAGAGGAAGTATTTAACCGAGCAGGAGTTCTGCCTTCAATTGTTTCACTGTCCTATTTGCCTTTTACCTATTTTGATGAAGATCTGAACCAAGAAACACCACCTGCTTTTAATGATCGTAAAAACCTCATTTTTATTGGGAATTTTTTGCATGAACCAAATTGGGATGCTGTTCGTTGGTTAAGATCATCAATATGGCCACAGATACGCAAAGCATTACCAACCGTTGAGTGTCATATTTATGGTGCATTTTGCCGCGATAAAGTGAATCAATTACATAATGATGCCCTAGGTTTTTTGATAAAAGGACAGGTTGAGGGCTCAATCAAACATTTGGTCGAGAGCGCACGCTTAAATCTTGCACCGCTAAGGTTTGGAGCAGGATTAAAAGGTAAACTCTTTGATGCAGCTCTTTGGAAAACGCCAACGATTACAACTGCCGTTGGTTGTGAAGGGTTATGGCCCGAGACTAGTCTAGGTGTTGCTAATACAGAAGCCAGTTTTGTTGAATCAGTCTTGATGGCTTACTCCCATGAAAGTCACTGGCAGACATTGCAGTGCCAGCAGTTTGAATCCATCAAACAAGCTTTTCATCACTCGAAGTGTTTCCCATCAGCTTTGCAACACATTGAAAAAGTACATAGCGAATTGCCGCATAGACCATTGCTTAAACAACTGCTTTGCCAGGAGTCTAATCGTGGGCATGAGTATTTCAGTCGCTGGATTGAATTAAAAGAAACTCGTTAATTAATTCTATTGTCAGTTGGTAGGCTGCTCTATAAATTCGCTTTACAGTATTTTCTGGTTTTTCAAATAGGCACTGTGCGAGTTGTTCGATTGTAGGGTGTTCGCAAGCATTGTTTGGGTGACGACTCAACAGCCTTAATGTTTAAAAAGTTCCCTCGATATTGGCCTAAAAAGACTAATATTGACACTCCCGCTCGGCATCCTCTTTACTAAAAGGTGGGGAAGTGTCTGCCGTGGGCGCAGTTGAAGTGAGTACCCCCTTCCTCGAAGTTGGCTATGTTTTCAGTTGTATTGAAATCCTTGGTGCTTGTTGCTCTGGCCTTTTTTGGCTGGCTAGAGTTTAAGGCACAGTCTTTACAGCAACAGACTGAAAACCAAGGGGTTTTTCAAAGCGCTAGGTTATCTGATTTTTCTGCGATAGAGCAATTGAATCAAGCTCAAGAAGCGGTTAGCGCCCTTATGCTCAGTTTTTCCCAAGCAGCGATCGGTTTGAGCGTTGATACAAAAGCGTTGCAAGCCAGGTTACAAACGGCCACTCAGGGTTTAGATAAGGTCACACCTGAAGCCTCTGAATCCAAACCCTCTGATGATTTGAAAACACCTATTCAATCGACGCTTACAGCTTTGAATGATGTTGTCGCACTACGAGAGCAGCAAGCGAAGCATCGTGCTCGGTTGGTTGAGTTGCATCAACAAGCCCAACAACGGTTAGGGTTGCTGAATGACCAGTTAGAAAATCGCTTGAATCAAGGGATTTCTTTTGAAGTATTTGAACGCACACAATTTTTGTTACAGCAATTAGCGCGTTTAGATACGGTGATGAGTGAAGCCGTGGTTGAGTCGAATCCAGAAGCGTTGGAACGTTTGCAGCAAGACTTAGAGGGCGGTGTTCGGGTTGCTACGGCTTTGTTAAATAAAAAAGAATCGAATGGCTTAGAGGAAGAAACGGGCGATGCCGCTTCGAATCCTGAAAGAGAGCAAGAAAATAAAATAGAGCAAGACGATCTTCCTCTAACCGGGATTGATAACCTTTTGGAAAGCTTTCAAGCCCTGCAGCAATTAGGCTCTGGAAAGGAGGGGTTGTTTGCACTGAAAGCTTCTTTAGATCAGTTAGAGCAGGATATGCAATCTCAAGCTGAATCTATCACAGGGCACCTTCAAGCTTCGCAAACCGCCTTTTCAGAATTAGCCAAAGCACTGTCTCGTGCGCAAGGCATGCACAATCATGCACTTGGCACTCTTTACTCGAATCAACAGCAATTGATGCAAGAGCGTTTACAGCGGTTTGAGTGGGGGTTGTTTGGCTTGGTTGCATTGGCGATTTTGCTGTTGTTTGAAGAAGTCATTCGCACGCGTTGGTCTTTGCGTCGTCAATTGCGATCTCCCGGTCAAATAAAAGCACGATGGTTAAGGCCTTTAACGGAATATTGGCAACAAGAGCACCATCGTTTAGAAGATCAGCGCAGTACCCTGGCCGATGCACTGAAAGCGACGAATGAAGACTTAGCAACACTGACCCAATCGCTTAATCGCACACAGGTTGAATCGCTAGCGAGCCTGCAACGGAGTCTTGAAACAGTTGTCTCAGAAATGCAGGGGTCGCAATCCGTTGATTTACCTTCAACGCAAAATTTAAAAAATCATCTAGGTGGGTATCGCTCGTTATTGTCAGAAGAGGAGGCTCGCTTTAATCAAGATTGTGAGTCTCTTGCCGCTTTAAACCAGGATGTCGGTGATGCGACGGAATTGATTCGAGACATTAGCACGGAAACCGAACGCATTGGCGGTATTGTGGCAACGATAGCAGGCATTGCCGAACAGACGAATCTGTTGGCGTTGAATGCAGCAATTGAAGCTGCTAGAGCCGGTGAGCAAGGTCGAGGGTTTGCCGTTGTTGCGGATGAAGTCCGTAGCTTATCCATCCGTACCCAAGCTGCAACCAATGAAATTCGCACGATGATTAAATCGCTGAATGAAAAAGTGCAAGATATCGTTCAGGTGATTGAGTCTAATGCCGGTCGTGTAGGGGAGGTATCAGAGCAAGTATCAAGCTCGCGCGCCTGCTTTGAGCGACTACAACGTCAATTGACGCAGTTTGATGAGGATTTGGTCGAGCTTGATGCTCAATGCTCAGAGCCTACCTCTTCTGAGCCGATGCTGCCTCAGCAGTCTGAAGTATTGTCTGAAGCGGTGAGCGAATTCAATCAGACATTGGATCGAGTGAAAGCCTTAAGCGTATCAGCCGCTGTTCGAATTGATGACATACTTTCCCCGCCTGATTCAACGCAAGACGCCGAGTAACAACAAGGATGTTAAGGGTTCCTCCTCAGGGTTGGGGTGGTTGAGCCTGCTTGTCTTTTTGGTTTGCTTTGCAGTCAGTGCTACGGATGAACCTTCGGGCTCTTCAGTCAAAGCAGATCAGCAATCAACGACCGAGTGGGCATTGCCTCATGAAGATTTTCGGCCTGCCATTCTGTTAGCTCCAGGCCCCTGGTTTGATCTTGGAATTAATGAATCTCTTCTGATGGATGGGCAATTTTTGTTCGAGCAGCGCACTGGTATTCATGTGACGGTTGTACAGCCGGTACGAGGACAAACGACGCAAGAACTGGTTGAACAGCTCATTCATCTGGGGATGAAACCCATCTTGATAGCAGGCGCTAAAGAAGCGTCTTTGAATGCCGATTTTTTTTCACGCCATGATGACATTCAGTTCATCGGGATAGGTACACACTGGTCAACTCAGGGTGCTCCTAACGTTCAACAATGGGGCCGTAGTCAAGATTTAGGGCCTTTGTTGTATGCGCATTCACTGCGTTTGTCCGCTCAGCAAACAGAGATTACGCACTGGTATGTCAATGAAGCCTTGGCCTCTGTTATGCCGATGAAATTGAGCATTGATTGTGCTTTTGGATTGGCAAATGCAGAGGCTGAGCCGGGTATCCAATTGCAGTGGCGATCTTTAGAGAAGCAAAAGAAATTGAATCTGTCACCCGGTGTGATGGATGCGCAAATGGTAGGTGCTGATGGCGCCGCAGTGATGACGCTTTACTTTCGTTCGGGCTTTATCGCATTTCATGCTTTGTCATTGGCTTATGAGGGACATTGGCAAGCGGGGCAGGTGGTTTTACACCCATGGGTTGGTACCTGGTTAGCTTTGAATGATGTTCATCAGGTGGTTAGCCCTCGTTTAGGTCATTCGCAGAACGCAAATGAGTGTTTTAGTGCGGACCTTTAGTCTTCAGTTATCCCCAGTTTTCGTGGACAAGAAGTCGATAATGTTGTGGGTATTTTGTGGGTATAAGAAAAGCCGCTGGGCACAGAGTGGCTCCAGCGGCTTTGGTTAAGGTTCGGTCAAAGCACCATTGACCCGTTGTGATGCTTCACCAAACTGTTAACAAGCTTAGTTGAAAAATTTTCAATCATCCTCTTTTGGAATTTCAAACCCACGTCCTATAGGTTTTTTGGTGAAGGTTTTATCAATGGGAGTCGCGATCAAGGTTTTGTGCAATCTTGGAGTGAGCAGTGGCTCGAACATTTGTGTATCGGTGTTGTTTGGATCTAACCAAGCATCAAAAGAAGTGCGTGAAAGCCACAAAGGTGTTGATTTTTCGTGAATATCTGCAAGTGCAGGGTGTCCTGGTAGCGTGATGATGGCAGCGGAATAGCAGCTTTCACCACTCACTTTGTCATGCCAGCGTTTGTACAGTCCCCCAAATGCAATTGCGCTGCGATCTTTAGGAGCGAGTGTATGAGGGGCTTTGCCTGACTGGCTTTCAACAAAACCCGAGGCAGGGATGATGCAGCGTGTCTTTTGATACTCGGGCCTTTTGGAAAGTTTGGAATAAGTGGAGTTAACACTGAAGTAGTCAGGATGTGGTTTAAACCCTTCTTTGGTGTGTTGTAGATAAAGCCACCAAATGGCAGTTATCACTTGCCGTGTTTGGTTTCTGTCTTCAATGACAATGCTGATCTGGCTTGCCGGTTTGAAGTTACGGCTGAATTGAAAGCTATCTTGGCTGACATTCAGTGATCGGGCCAGGCGCTCACTGCCTCTGTTCTTGACGAGGTAATAATTCGTGCACATAATAATACTGTTTGTATATACGGGGTATCCACTTAGCTCCACTAGCTCGTTTGTGAAGACTTTCTGGTCGTAATTTCTTTGTAGGTGATTTGC
>CANMOZ010000024.1 GCA_947499545.1 uncultured Saccharospirillaceae bacterium | reverse complement strand
GCTTTTCGAGCTAAAAAGTATGCGGGCTTCGTGATTAAAGTCATGTTGGTTGACTCAGGTTACAACCCGAACTCAAAAGCGGCCGCGACCGTAAAGCATAGAGTCTATCAATTTTGTCTGGAGCAAAAAGGCTGGGCAATCCCCACTAAAGGCCATAAAGATCAAGACAAGCCTTGGCGTTTTAATCGAATTGACGCTTACAAAAACAAAAAGGTGAGTCAAAACCTAAACCTAGTGCATTTTTCAAACGACTATTACAAGCAATCGCTCTACGGCGAGCTTGGGCGGGAGGATGGGCGAATTAACTGGGTCATCCCGGCATCCATTGATGATGAGTATTGCCGCCAGGTGGTCTCAGAGGTGCGGATTTCATCAGACCGGGATTTTGTTTGGAAAAAAATCCGCCGCGACAACCATTATTTAGATTCTGAAGTCCTGTGTTTAGTCGCGTCCGATATTTTGAGGGTTCGTGAGCTATCTAGCGATGAGTCGCCAAACTTAGCGGACCCTATCGCCATCCAAAAAACGGTGCTGAATAAGCCAAAACCCCTCAAGCGAAGATTGTCTTCAGGAGTCAATTATGACTGACCAAGAAATGTTAAAGCAGATACGAGCGGCTATTCAAAAGGTATTGCTAAATGGCCAAAGCGCAAGCATCACAACGCCTGACGGCAGTAGCCGAAGCTACACCCTGGCTAATTTAAAAGACCTAGAAGCCTTAGAAAAATCGTTTCAATCTCGAACAAGAGCGCCCAGATTAAAGATGTACCAAGGAGTCTGTCAGTGAATCCCATTGATGCGCTGGTCAATTACGTAAACCCCAAAGCCGGTTTAGAGCGTTACCAGGCGCGCCAACAGATGTCGATGACGCAAGCTTTTAACGCGACTAAAAGAGATAGGCCTTCTCTTAAAGATTGGCTCTATAAAAGAACCAATGATGTCAATACAGACATTGATAAAGAGCTTGTGCCGCTGCGTGAAATGGCACGGGATTTAGAGCGCAATGCACCCCTCGCCCACGCTGCATTTAACGTATTAAATGCAGCCGTCATTGGCCCCGGACTTCGTGTGAGACCTCAAGTCGATGGGCAATATCTAGGGCTTTCGAAAGCAATCGCCGACAGAAAACAGGTAGAAATTCGTAGAATCTTTGAAACCTGGGCCGAAAGCCCTGATGCGGATCGTGTTGGGTTGAGTAGTTTTTACGATCTTCAATCAGAGCTTTTCCATAGTCATTTATTAAATGGTGACGCTTTTTGTTTAATTAATTTTAGGGAAAGCAAAAAGCGCGCGTTTTACACGCAGCTTCAAACCATTGAAGCCGATCGAGTTAAAAACCCAGGCCTCTCGGTAGACGTTGAAAATATGTGTGCCGGCTTTGAACTCAGTGCGGCAGGGGTTCCTAGGGCTATCCATATAGCCAAAAATAGTGCATCGATTAACGGTTCAGACTTCCAACGGGTGCCGTTGAAATACCAAAATGGGCGCGCCCAAGTTTTGATACACAGGCATCACGTGAAACGCTCTGGCCAACTAAGGGGCATTAGCTTATTACACCCAGTCATTGAAGCGCTCAAAAAAGTTGATACTTATATGCAAGCCGAGCTTGCTGCATCCGCAGTTGCTTCGCATTTCACTGTTTTCATAAAAAACCTTAATGCGGCACCTCAGGGCATTGTAAGTGAAGATGCATCAGAAACCTTTAGTGCTGATTCAGAGCTTCAATTAAAGCAAGGTGGCTGTGTTCAGCTTGATCCCGATCAGGAAGTTGAATTGGCTAACCCAAGTAGGCCAAGCGTAGCTTTTGAGCCCTTTGTTTTAAGCATGTGGCGTCAACTGGGCGCAGCATTGGGTATCCCCTATGAAATCCTGATCATGAATTTCAACGCGAGTTACTCAGCGAGCAAAGCAAGCTTATTGGAGTTTGCCAAACGAGTAATTGTGCATCGTATTCGTTTTGTCAGATCCATTTGCCAGCCCGTCTATGAACAGGTGTTGTTTGAAGCCGTGCTTAGAAACTTTATTGACCTTCCGGGGTTTTTAGATAACCCAATGGCGCGCCGCGCCTGGTGTCAGTGCTTTTGGTATGGACCTATACAGGGCGATATTGACGAAGTCAAAGCCGCAAAAGCGGCTCAAATAAGGTTGGAAAATGGGCTTTCATCAAAGGCCATGGAAGCGGAGAAATTGTGGAATCGTGATTTTGATCAAATTGAACAAGAACGAAAACTGGAAAAACGGCAGGAGGAATCTTTGATTGATTGAACGTATATTAGCCTATCTATTATCAGAGCCCTGGCTCATCACTCAACAATTAGCTTCAAGCATTCAAGACAGCATTAATACAAAAATCTCAGGCAGCGATCAAGCAACGACCCAGCTAACGGAAAAACAAAACACCGAGGCTCTTTGGCGTAATGGCTCCGTTGGAATTCTTCCTATTCATGGCCCTATTTTTCGTTATAGCAAGAATCTGAGCATGATCTGTGGTGACGTGGGCAGCGCTACCGAAAATATAGACAGCATGCTCTCAGAGTTGCTTGATGACCCTAGTATTAATTCCATTGTTTTAGACATCAATTCTCCCGGCGGGATCGCCTCCGGCATCCACGAATTAGGCGAGCGCATTTATCAGGCGCGAAAGGCTAAAAAGATAGTGGCCTACGTCGGAGGAATAGGCGCAAGTGCTGGTTACTGGCTAGCCTCTGCGGCATCCGAAATTGTCATAGATAAAACGGCCACTCTTGGCTCAATAGGCACTGCCATCAGCTACCAAAGAATTAAGTCTGAAATGTCGCCATATGAGCGCATCGAAATGGTTTCAAGTCAATCGCCCAAAAAGCGGCTGGGACTGGAAAGCGACGAAGGTCGAGCCGAAATGCAGCAACAGCTTGACGACATAACAGAAGTCTTTGTAGGCACGGTCGCGCGTAATCGAGGGGTTAGTGTTGATTGCGTTTTGAAAGACTTTGGGCAAGGCGGAGTAATGCTAGGTCGAAGGGCCTTAGATGCCAAGCTTGGTGATCGTTTTTCCAGCTTAAATCAACTGATTAAAGACCTGAATAAAGCTAATACAACTTTTCAAACAATAGGGAAATACATGGATTTAAATCAACTAAAAACCGAGCATCCTGAGACCTATCAAGCGGTATTTAATGAAGGCCAGGCAGCGGCTCAAGCCACCGTCGATGCTGCAAAAGCGGAAGGCATTAAAGCTGAGCAAGCCAGAATTACGGGCATTTTGGAACTTAATAAACCTGGCTATGAAAAACAAATTGCAGGCTTCATAAAGGACCCTGAAATGACAAGGGAAGCGGCGGCCTTGAAGCTTTGGCAAAGCGAATCGGAAGACCCTCAAACATCGAAAAGCAGAATGCTTGAGCAGTTGCTTTCGCAAGCAGAAAGCTTGGATTCCGTGAATGTATCTCAGGATGCCGAAGAAACGCCTAAAAGGTTTTCGAGCGCTAAAGAGCTGCAAGCCGCCGCTCAAAAGTTAGTGGCGGCAGGTGAGGCTAAAGATATTACAGCGGCCATAGAGCAACTAAGGAGTTAATCAGTGAGAAAACCAGGAAATACCTATACCCAGTGGGCTGCTGAAATCTTACCCCCCTGCATTTTTGTAGGCATCAATGAAGAAGGAAAGGTGGCTTACCCGAAGGACTCAAAAGCCGTGATTGGTGTCAGCTCCAGATATGTACCTAGTGCATTGGATGAACCCATATCTGTCGTCCAGTCGGATTACGTGCAAATTGAACTGACGCAAGATGTTGAAGCAGGTGATCGTCTCAAGCCGGCTCCCAAGGGCCGCGCAATGAAAGCAGAGGCGGGGGATATGTCTTACTTGATCGCACAAGAATCCGGCAAAGACGGTCAAATCATAGATGCTTTTATTCAGCCCTATCAATTAGAAAAACCGGCAGCCAATGGAGGTAATACTTAATGCCAACAGCCACTCCTTTTGAACCTATTTATCGACAAGACCTTAGCGCCGTTGTCTTATCTCACAGCAATGGTGCTCGCATTGCAGACAAGGTGATGCCGAGGGCCAAGTCTGACTCTGTTTTCTCTTATCAAGAATTCGTGAATGGTATCGAGTTCACCGCCGCGGGCGGGGAAATTTCCCGAACGGGCGATGTCCCCCAGGTCGACTTTCAAACCAAGCCACGCACGGATAAAACCAAAGATTATGCTCTAGAAGCGCCGGTTGTGGTCTCTGAAAAGAAAAAGGTGTCATTCAACCACGAATCCACAACCAGCAACTTTGTAGCCGATTGTTTGTCGAATCAAAGGGAAATCAGAGTCGCACAAATGACCTTTGATAAGGCCAACTACAACCACATCGAAAAATTCAAAGCGGAAGAAATTAAAACCTCCCTAGGTGAAAAGCTATTAAAGGTACTGGATAAGCCGTTGCAAAGACCCAACTCTCTGATTTTAGGTCAAGGTGAATGGACTCAGCTAAGAACCTGCCCCGCTCTCGTAAGATGGGTCAATGCGAATAATGGTGGTGATGGCGCCATCACCAAAGAACAGCTCGCCGAGAAATTAGAGATCAAGCAGGTGCTTGTCGGTGAATCCCGCATCAATAATGTGAATCCCTTGAACCGGCAACCCGCGATCACCCGCGTTTGGCAAAACCATGCGGCCTTTTTGTACATTGATGACGGCATCAAAGACCTTGATCAAATTGCCATGACTTGGGGCATAACGGCAGAAAGTCTTGAGCGTTGTGCGATAGAGTTTATGACTTCACAGGGACAGCTTGGGACCCAGTGGATTAGGGTTGCGGAAAGTCTCAATGAAATCATCATCTCCAAAGAGTGCGGTATTCTCATTCAAGACTTAAATAAAGCCCTAGAAGTCATCAACGCTGGCAATGATTGATTTTGAACAAATCAGCCGCGACATCTTAGCAAGCTTTACTCATCAAACAATCACCTTAAAAAGCCCTCAAGGAAGGACTTACAACATAAAGGCATTTCCAAGCCAGGCACCTGCCAGCTTGAACTTTAAAAGCCGAAAGGGCAGCGCTTCTCATACTTTCAAGGCCTACACAAGGCTGTATCAGCTATCAGGCGACTCAATACCTGAAAAGGTAACCACCGATTGGTCGGTAATAACCTCTGGCGAGCACTGGGAAATCGCGGATATAACCTCTGACGTTGGCACCTTAACGCTGTATTTAAGTCATGCAAAGACGAATGAAAATAAGGTGAACTTTTGGGAATCAGCAGATGACTAAGGTGATAGCAAAGGACTTTAGCACCGAATTGGCGCGCATTGCTGCGCGCTATGAGGCAACGCCTAGGCAATTAGAAAAAGCCAGTGCTAGAGCCCTTAAAAAAACGTTTAGGCATTTAGCCGATCGAGTGAGTCGGGAGGTCGCGAGGCGCTCCGGTGTTGGTATGAAGGTCATGAGGCATCGAATCCGATCCAAGGTCTTGAATTCAGGGTCTGGCGCCAGCCTTTGGATGGGATTAGAGCCTATCGAGTTAAACGAACTTGGATCAGTGCGCCAGTCAAAAGCAGGCGTCAAAGTGAAAGGCTTCAGCTTCGACGGTGGCTTTTATCAGAGCGTTTTTACAGATGAGCCAAAAGCTTATGTGCGTACAACAAGAGCCCGCGCTTTGGGTATACCACTGGTGCACTTTTCCAAACAAAAAAAGCGTTTGTCTAATCAACATGATCCGGGGCGTTTCCCAGTGAATCTTTTGGGCGTAAATGTGGAAGAGGATGCGGTGTCTGTGATTGAGCGCTTTTTACCTGGGCTAGGAGCCGTTTTTCAAAAACGATTATCGGAGGAATTAAACTTTGCCCTCAAAAGTTGAAGCCATACAAGCCGACATTCTGGAGTATCTCTCCAAGAAGATGCCCTTTGTCAGAACAGCTTCCGGATATGACAGGCGGCTTTTAGATATAAGCGAAAATGACCGACTTGCGCTGCCAGCGTTATTACTGGCAATCGAAAAAGTCTCGCCAAGTAGGAACAAGGGGATTTTTGAATTTGAGTTTTTAATTGATTGCTTGGTGTCGAGTGAATCCGAACAAGGCGATTCCCTCGCGTTAGATTTTGGTTTGAGAGTGTTTAGCGAGCTACAAAACTTTAATTGCGAGTCATCTTTAAAAAAACCGCAAAACATGGAGCTTCATCCCGCACAATTTAAAAATGAACGCCATGATATGGCCGGTGCGATGATCAGTTTTACTCAGTTATTTGAAATCGAAACGATTACGAACGAAGAGGGGGCCGCTCTCAACAGCTTAAAGCTGGAGAAACAAGACCTCTCAGGCGTTGAAGAACCAGGGCACATTATTTATGACAAATCAGATATACAAACAGCTTCAGACCCGTATTAGCGAACTTGAAAGACGTCAAAGGCAACAGTTTGTGCGAGGTGTGGTCGCTGAAATTGACCACTCAAAATCCAAAGCAAGGGTTCAATACGGCGAAAATCTCGTGACGGGTTGGCTATCCTTTAAGCCGCTAAGGTCGGGTACAGCTACTTTATGGTGGCCGCTTGAGCTGGGGGAAGCCGTACTGGTTTTAAGTGACGGCGACTTATCCCAGGGCGTTATTTTCCCAGGCTTACACAGTGTTGACCAGCCTGCCCCCTCCAGTGACCCCGATCAGTTTTTGATTGAGTTTGGCAATGGCGATCAGATTGAACACAATCGCATAAGTGGCGATTTAAAGATTGCCGTTAGTGGCAATGCTGATATTAATATTAGAGGTCACTGCAATACTGAGGTTGGTGGCGATCTAACCGCACAAGTCAAAGGAAAAGCTGAGGTCAAGGCTGAAAGCATCCATTTAAACGGTGATGATCCCATCATCACTCAGCAATCCACGTGTATGCTCACAGGTGGACCACACTGCGCCCCATCCCCAAACGTTTTTGCGTCTTCAGCAGGTTAATTTATGCCCATGAATCCGAGTAAGGTCACCCAAGAGGTGATGGCTGATCTGGAAAGCCATGGCTGGCTGGTGAGAAATAAAAATTGCGTAACTGAAAGACTTATTGACTCGATAGTGGCGCGGGTGATTTTGGAGATACAACAAAACGCCGAAGTAAGCATCAAATCAGGTTCCAGCGCGGGAACCTATCAGCAGGCCATCAAATGAAATCCGGCATGCATCGAGAGACAGGCGCTAGCATCAGCGGGCAAGAATACTTAAAACAGCGTTTAAGTGATCTTTTTCGATTTGGAGTTGGTGAGGCTCCTGGATTTCGTGCTTACGGCGCTAATCTTAGATTTTTGTTGGACCGGAAAATCTCCCAAACCGAAATGATGAGACTCTATGAATCCATGACTGAAGCTGTCGAAAACCCAAAAAACGGTTTGGAAGATTTCAAGCTCCAGAATATCCAATTAAAAGGCTCAGCGAGCAGCTTAGAAATCATATTGACGGGTCATTTAAAAGAAAATTTAGAGTCTGTAGAGGTCACCTTAGAACATGAACCGCCTGGACCTATCACGTTATGAAAAGCTGAAACTGGTCGCTGAAGAGAGCGTTGAGAGCGTTTTTTCGAATTTAGCTGAGAAAGCGGAATTAACAGACCTAAGCCCTTCCAATCCAGCCTCAAGAATTTTAAAGGTGGCAGCCCTTGAAATCGTACGCGCCAGAGCTGAAATAAACGATTTAGCCAATGGTCTGCTGTTGACTCAGGCGAGGGACAAGGCTTTGGATCAGTTGGCTGAAACTTATTATCGAAGCAATTTCACGAGCGATTGGCGGCGCAGGTTGCATGAGGACGACGACGCCTATCGGCAAAGATTGCACAGCTTACCCAACGCAATGAGCGTGGCAGGCCCCAAAAGCGCTTACGAAACACATGCTAAAGCGGCCAGTTCTTTGATAAAAGACGTGTACGTTGAAAGTCCTGGTGTATGTGAAGTTAGAGTGCATTTGTTGCCGGTTGTAGGTGTTTCCAATCAAAGCACGCTTATACCAACGGTAGAGAAGTATTTGGAAACCAAAAGACCCTTAACAGACAAAGTCAGCGTAAAGCTAGCGGCGATCAAAAATTGGTCTTTAAAAGCAACGCTCAAGATCAGGCCTGGACCCTCACCCGACATCCTGAAGAATGCCGCTCTCGATAATTTAAAGCGTTTTATGACTGATCAATATCTGCTCGGAAATGACATTGTAGAAAGTGCTGTCCACCACGTACTTTCGGTTGAGGGGGTGCTAGAGGTGCAATTGCAAAACTGGGCTGATATACGCTGTCAAAAGCACGAGGCACCATTAGGCCTGTTTGATGAATCGGAAGTTAAAGTCGAGTTTACGGATGTGGCGGAATTCCCCTTCTAAAATCTATTGATTTAGAAGGGGATGGATAGCCACGATTTTATCAAAAAGCGCGCAAAAACTCATTGACAAAATTTTTCTGCTCCTTTAGCTTGCTCACTGCGCTGGCAAAATCCAGTGCCGGGATTCGAACCCCGAAGTTAATCAAGGCATGACACGCGCCTGCGTGTTTTTTTGTGCTCGTTCTATGGTGGGCGCAATGGGGCACCTTCGGGTGGCCGGTTCTTGATTACCGGTAGTTCGAACCCTGTTGCGACCATCACCAGCAAAAGGACGCTGCACCAATGAACAACAAAAAAGATGTCGACGGTTCCATATCTCAAGTACTCAGCACGATTGACGGCGCTAAGTGTATTTCCAGGCTCATCATCCAGAGTGACAACGAAAGCGCTGCCAATACCGCCGTTGCGGTTGCTCATTACTTTGATCTCATTGAACGCCAAATTGCGGAATTGCAGCATGCCTACGAAACCGAGAAACGTTTGCGAGTGATTGGATAATCTGCAATGAAGACAAAAACCCTCAAAGTACGAGTGAAAGACAAGCACGCCAAGCAACTCAACCAAATGGCAAGAAGCGTGAATTATGTCTGGAACTACATCAACGAACTTAGCCACCGTTTTATTCGAGAACGTGGCCGGTTTTTGTCTGGCTACGATCTTCAAAACTACACGAAAGGCGCTGGTAAAGCGTTAGGGTTAAACTCAGCAACCCTTCAAATGATCGGACATGAATACGCTACACGCCGCAAACAATTCAAAAAAACTAAACTCAATTGGCGTAAGTCAGGCGGCGCTCGTAGATCACTAGGGTGGATACCTTTTCGTGGTGATTGTGCAAAGCTGAAAAATGGTCAAATATTTCACAATGGCCATTATTTGGGAGTTTGGGATTCCTATGACTTGAGTCATTACACATTCAAGTCAGGAAGTTTTTCGGAAGATGCACGGGGCCGCTGGTACTTTAACGTGGTTGTGACATTATTAACCGAAAGAAGAAAGGGAACATCCAGCGTAGGCATTGACTTAGGCTGCAAAGAGGCGGCCGTAGACTCTAATGGCGATGGCGTAATAGGTCGTAAATATCGGGCGTTAGAGCAAAAACTGGGCATTGCTCAACGCGCCAAAAACAAAGGTCGAGTCAAAGCCATTCACGCAAAAATCAAACACCGCAGGCAAGATGCTCTGCATAAATACAGCCGCAAGTTGGTGAATGAAAATGCGGCTATTTTCGTTGGTAATGTATCAAGCCTCAAACTGGTCAAAACCAAAATGGCAAAATCGGTTTTAGATGCAGGTTGGGGCACACTGAAAACCCTGCTGGAATACAAATGCGATCACGCAGGCGTGGTTTTCCAAGAGATCAACGAAGCCTACTCCACCCAGCGCTGTTCGTATTGTCAGGTCATTCCTGATAGTAGTCCGAAAGGTAGAACAGCCCTTGGAATAAGAGAATGGACTTGCTCAGAATGCGGAGCTGAGCACGACCGCGATATCAATGCGGCTAGGAACATTCTTGCGCTCGGGCATGAGCGTCTCGGGGGAGGAATCCCCCACTAGAATCTTTGATTTAGTGGAGGGTGGATGTCAATCAATGATGGATGAGCTACTACCAGAAGCCTCTAGCCTTCTGGAAAAAAAACTCGCTGCTGCGTTTTTGGAGAATCGCCCAAACCCTCAATTTATTTCTACTCTTTGGGACGCTTATCGCTGTCCCTCAGAGGTTTTACCTTATTTAGGCTGGGCTCAAGGAGTGCATCATTGGTCGAGTGATTGGTCTGAATCTACCCAAAGATCGGTCGTCGCCAACGCGCCTCAAGTGCATGCAGAAAAAGGCACTAGGCAATCCGTCGAGCGAGTTTTGCTTGACCTAGGGTTGCAGGCAAAAATAATCGAGTGGTTTGAAGCCGATCCACCCAAGCCACCTGGGACCTTTGAAATACAGGTGATAAAGGTTCTAGGGGAGTCAGATGAATTAGACAACGGCAATGAACATCAGATCCAAGCCTTCGTAGATTATGCAAAGCCCATTAGCCGGAAGCTCAGCAAGATAAGCGTTGATTCAACCATACACAACAATCTTTACAGCGCCTCTTCCGCTAAGCTTTTTCGCACCATTCGAGTTTAACCATGCAAGCAATTTTGACGAAAAAAGGGCAGGCGAAGCTCGCAAATCTTCGCCCTGATGAAGCCCTTACACTTTCCTATTTTGAGCTAGGAAGCGCGGAAGGAGCCCCTGAACATTTCCCGAATGAAGATCAAGAGAAGCTGTACAGCAGCAAGCATAAGGGGCCTGTGAACGCGGTTAAAATTAATGAAGCGGGTCAAATTGAAGTTCAAGGCTTTGTTCAGAACGTTCAAGCGGGGTTTTTGGCACAAGAAATAGGGCTCTTTGATGAGGATGAAACGCTGATCGCGGCGGCTAAACTTCCGCAATCAGAATTTCAAAAGACGCCAGATATCCAAGCCGAGCTGATCATTTGTCTTGCTTTAGACGATCAAGGCAGTATTGAGTGCGCGACCTCTTTGCCTGATATATTAGCTACAAAAAACTATGTGGACGCCGGCGACGATAAAACCCGAAAAGAGTTGCAGAAAGCTCTTGATCAGAAACTTTCGAAGCAAAAAACCGCTTTGGAATCCTTCGCAAAAACTGAGGATGTAAAAAGGCTTCAAACGCTTGAAAAAGCTGTCCTAGATAAGATTAAAGACCAAGATCAGAAGACGCTCTCAGAGGCCAAGAAAGGCTGGGAAAAAAAAGTTCTAGCACTGATCAATGAGCTGGAAAAGACCTTTAACGATAAAGATGCGGAGTTGGCTCATTTAATTGATACAAAGTGGGGCCCCGAGTCTTATCCCCATTTTGCTGACAACATCTGCCCAATAGGGTCTCCGTTGATGTGGCCAAGCAATCAACTCCCTAGCGTTCAATGGGCCTTTTGTCAGGGTCAAAGCTTCAATAAGGCTCAATATCCAAGACTGGCCAAGGTTTATCCTAGCGGTAAATTGCCTGATCTACGTGGCATGGTAATTAAAGGCGCGAGTGCCTCTAGGGCTCCTTTAAGTTACGAAGCTGACCAAATCAAAAGCCACAATCACGCCTCTATTATGAGTAACACTGATTTAGGCACCAAAAGAACATCCATCAATGGCGCACACCGTCACAATATTACAGGCGTTAATTTTTTGCCGGAGCATGAGGGTAATTTGCCGTTGGGCGATTTTAAATCAGGGCCGCAGCGCAATGGTCCAACAAGCACCTCTGGCGAGCATAGTCACGAAGTGGATCTAGGTTCGCACTCCCATAAGGTGCAGGTGCTGGCCTCGGGAGCCGCTGAAAACACGGTCAAGAACATCGCTATGCATTTTATCGTAAGGATGGCTTGATGGACTTTATTCTCTCGACGCTCGGCAAAAAACTATTAGCCAAAGGCCTGCTAGAGCCTAAACCCGTGCAGCTATTAGCGGCGATGGTTGATGGTTCAAATGGAACCGACAATTTGCAGCCCTTAATGGACCCTATATACATAGGCAAAGCCAACGTTACACCTTTGACGGATGGGGGGGAGCTGACCTTTGAAATCCCCATTGGTGTTGGCGATTTTTGGATGGATGGAATATTTTTTTTAACGCCTGCAAAAGAGGTTGTCGGCTTTCAAAGCCTCCCACGGGTGTACAAATCAAAGAGCACTCAGGCTCATGTGTTTAGGACCAAAATACAGGTTGAAAGAGGGCATTGCGCCAATGAATTCACCCTAGAGAAACCTGCAAGTGCTTTTTACTCGACCCATTCTGACGAAAAACTAGCCTCGAACGAGCTTGAGAAATTGAGTGAGGCTTTCATATTATCATCAGAAAATATTACTCAATTCATGCTGGACAATGATGACCAAGCCGATCAAGGCGCAAAAGCAAGTGTCCTCAATGCTTCAAAAGCCCTCAACGAAAAATGGGGATCTGAACTATTAAATACCGTTTCCAATACCTTATTTAATTTGAGGGCTACTCTCAGTGGTCAAGCTGAAACCGCTAACAATGCCATATTACAGCAAAAGCTTGTCGAGCTTGTGCAGGCAATAAAATGGCGGGAGGTTGGTGCAGAAATTTGTCCAATCGGCGTTATTTTGCCCTGGCCTCAAAAGCCCCCAAAAGACTGGGCAATTTGTCAGGGGCAAAGCTTCAGCAAGTCTCAATACCCGAGCTTAGCTAAAGTTCTTCCAGGCGGTCGATTACCCGATTTGAGAGGCATGGTCGTAAAAGGCGCGAACGCCTCTAGGGCTCCTTTAAGTTATGAAGGGGACGAAGTTAAAAGCCATAATCATCAGGCAAATATATCGCCGGCAAGATTAAAGGCGACCTTAAAAGCGGCGGGGAAACATCACCACAGCGTAGCCGACTGGGGTTATCGTGATAGAGGAGCCGGCACAGGACAGACTCACGACTATCGAAAACCTAGAATCGTTAATTTTACCACTCATGAATCGAGCAACGATGGACAACACTCGCATACAGTGCACGTGGGGAGTCATACCCATGAATTTACCCTCTTTGATTTAGACCCAGCTGAAAATAGAGTTAAAAGCTTAGGTTTTCATTACGCGATCCGAATGCAGTAACCCTCCCCCTTAACCACTAAACAATTCACCCCTTAAAGGTAAAATAATGTCTTTTCACCACGGAATAGAGCACCAGTGGATCGAGTCCCCTGGTGGCAAAGCCATACGTATCTCAAACGCATCCGTCATAGGCCTTATTGCAACAGCCAAGGACGCTGACGCAACTGTATTTCCAATAAACAAACCGACTTTAGTCCTTAATACCGCGATGATTTCTAAGGCAGGCACCAAAGGCAGCTTAGGAAAGTCGCTCGAAGATATATTTCGACAAACAAAAGCAACCGTTATCGTCGTCCGAGTACCAGAGCAAAACGATGCGGCCAAACAGGCTGCAGAAATTATAGGCAAACTAAGTTCAGAAAATGGCGAATATTCAGGCAGTAAAGCTTTGCTAAATTCTGAATCCAGTATTGGCTTAAAACCCAGAATCCTCATCGCGCCTGAATACACAACGCTCGAAGGTGTTAAAGGAGCTCTTGATGCCATGGCTCAAAAGCTCAATGGCATAGCCCTCTGTGATGGGAGCGACGCAGGTTATGAAAGTTGGATAAACGAGGTTATTAACCTTAAAAACACTTACTTTATTGCCGGTGGCGTAAAAGTAATAGATGACCAAGGAAAAACCAGTGTACGGCCAGCTTCAGCAACCATTGCAGGCCATATAGCAAGAGTAGACGCTAAAGAAGGCTATTCTAACTCACCCAGCAACAGACATCTTTTAGAGGTGCTTGGTTCAGGTATTGAGATTGACCACTCCATCACCGACAAAAACGCTCGATCAAACCTTCTGAATTCAAAAAACATAAGCTGCATTGTCCGGGATGCGTCCGGCATAAAGCTTTGGGGTAACCGTCTCGCCGACGGCAAACTCATCACTCACTTGAGAATCCGCTATATGGTGGGAGACGCCATTGTTGCCTTTCACCAAGATTTTCTAGACCAAAAAATAAGCCCCGCTTTAATTCAAACGATCCAAGGCCGCATTAAGAACTTTCTAAGGTCGCTAAAGATTCGAGGAGACATCATCGACGGAGATGTTTGGCTTGATAAGGAGATGAATACAGAAAGTATTAAAGTTGGGCAACTGGTCTGGGATTACGACTTGGGCCTTCACGGCGTTGCTGAACACTTAATTTTCAGACAACAAGTCACTGATAAATACAACACACAAATTTTTGAGGGCGTTTGATGAATAGGCCAGAAGCGCTAGACGGAATCAATGCATTTTATGGCACTAAATCCTTTCTTGGGACCATAGAAAGCTTCACGCCACCTAAAATTGACTTCAAAATTAAGGAGTTTGATTTGGGCGGCATTGGTGGTGTGATCACTAGACCGCTTAGACGATTGGAGTCGCTCGAAGCGGAAGTCACCTTTCGTGAATCCACATCCAGGCTCGCGGATTTGGTTGGATCGGATCTGGAAGAGGATCTGATCTTATACGGCTCAATCAGCGATGGTCAGGAGGAAAGATCGCACAAAATTATTTTGCGTGGATATGTGAAAGCGAGTGAGGAAAACGAATTCAAAAACGATTCGGACGTCAGCACAAAGTTAACGATCAATGTTTACTTGTATCAGCGTTTTATTGATAACGAAGAGCTTTACCACATTGACTTGTTCAACAATGAAATTCGAATCGCAGGTAAAGACCGAAACCTTAAACTAAAAGAAAACCTAGGCTTATAACGCCCCACCACAATATAAACAGCAATAAGAGAAACTATGAAAACATCTGTATACGAGTTATTGGAACCACTTGAAAATGGTGAAGAAACCCTCAAAAAAATCACCCTCAGAGAGCCCAAAGCAGGCGAAATGCGGGGTTTGAAAAGTGTAAAGGTACTTGAATCCGATTCAAACTCTTTGAACGTTCTCTTGGAAAGAATAACAACCCCAATTTTAACCAAGCAGCAAATTGAAAGCCTTTGTTTTACTGACTTAATTAATCTACATATGGAGATCATAAGTTTTTTTCAATTGCGGGACAGCCAGATTGCTATACCAGAGCCTTAATTGACATAAGGCGATATCTTTTTGGTGACCCCTATGATGCACACACCCTCCCCATCAGCGATTTTTGCGATCTATACAAAACCTTAATTGAGCATGCCGAGGAGTCCCATGCAGCAAAGTAAGCTCGAAATGGTGATGTCCCTTGTAGATCAATATACCAAGCCGATGAAGGGGGTGATTGCTCAAACGCAAGCCTTAGCTGAGAAAACAAAGGGCGCGCAACAAGCTCTCAACAGCCTTCAAAGCCAAGGAAAACAGGCCGAAAAGTTTGATCGTCTTAAGGCAGAATTAGGGCAAACGGAACAAGCGTTCGCAACGGCAAAATCAAAAGCTGAAGCACTCAAGAAAGAGCTAAATGCGCAGCAAAAACCGACTAAAAGGCTGATCAATGAACACGCCCAAGCCGTCAAAGTTTTAGACCGCTTGGAGCGCAAGCAAGACAGCGAAAAGCAAAAGTTAGAGGCTTTATCTCAAGAGTTGAAAAAGTCGGGTTTTGCAACCGAAGAGTTTTCGAGCCAGTCCAAACGCTTGTCTGAACGAACCAGGCATGCAACACAAGCCTTAGAACAGCAGCAAAAGGCTTTAGAAGCAGCGAGGCTCGAACAGCAAAAAATAGAAGGTCTTAAATCTAAGAGTTCTGATTTAGCTAGATCGGCGGGTGGAGATGCATTAGCGCTGGGCGGCACCTTATACGCTGCCAAAAGTTTGGTGCAAGCTTATGGAGAAATTGGCAGCGCTCAGGGGGAAATAGCCTCACTCGGCATTGACTCAGAAGGCATTAAGGCCATCACCGAACAGGCAAGAGCTTTTAGCAGCGAGTGGGCAGGCACCACGGCCCCTGAATTCATAAGCGCAAGTTATGATATAAAATCAGGCATTTCAAGTTTGTCCGATGAGGCGGTGGGTGAGTTCACTAAAATAGCGGCATTAACAGCGACGGGCACTAAAGCCACAGTTGCTCAGATGACGGATCTATTTGCGTCGGGTTATGCAATATACCGTGAGCAATTTAATGAGTTTGGTGCATCCACGATTAACGATTGGGAGCGCTTAGATCAGTCCGCGAAGGATATGAAGTTCGCTGAATACCTTAGCGCAGGCATTGCTTCATCGGTTCAAGCCTTTAAAACTGACGGAGGCAAACTTGCCCAATTTGTTCAAACCCTGGGTGCATCAGCCACACAGGCAGGTCAAACGTTTAACGAACAATTAGCGATTGGCGGCCTATTAAGCTCAGTATTCCAAGGCGGCCAGGCCGCTACCAAGTACGCAAGCTTTTTAGCTTCAGCCGGTGCAGCATCCCAAAAGCTTGGACTGGATTTTCACGATGCAAACGGTAACCTGGAATCAACCAGCAACATACTCACCCGCCTAAAAGAAAAATACGGTGACACGCTCGACGATATTGAGAAACAAGAATTAAAGAAAGCTTTTGGTACAAAAGAGGCTGTCGATATGATTGACGTGCTTCTGCCGAAGGTGGGAGAGCTTCAAAGTGCCGCCCAAAACATGCAAACAAGCCTTCAAGGAGGTATGGGCACCACCCTAGCGATGGCGGAAGCCATTGGGAAAGGGACTGGTGAAAGCCTAGAAATTCTGGACCAGCGCTTATTCAATACAGCCGCAAGCCTTGGGCGAGTACTGGCCCCAAGTCTATTAATGATCAGCGCCGCGGTTGGTGATGCAGCAAACGCCTTTGCGAATTTGCTCGATGAGTTTCCGCTCTTATCGAAAGCCATAGCTACCGCATTTACAGCTTTTGTTGCATATAAAAGCGTTATGATCGGCGTCAAGCTTGCGCTAGCAGGTCTTGCCAGTGCCAAAGCCTTTTATGCCAGCGTGACCAATTTAGCCGCATTAGCCACCATTCGACACAAAGCGGTCATGATTGCATCAGCAGTAGGGACAAAAGCGATGGCCGCCGCGCAGTGGGCTCTAAACGCCGCGATGCTAGCCAATCCTATAGGCTTAATCATCGCAGGCATTACTGCATTAGGAGCAGCAATTGCCGGCATTCTTGCCTACTGGGATGACATTAAAGCCTTTTTTGGTTTTTTTGGTGATGATAATGACGTCTCCATCAATAAAAGCAGCACGCACAAGGCTATTACTGAAACCTCGTCCCTAACGACCCCATCCCTTGAAGAGGCTAAGGGATCAATCATTAACGGCCGTTTAACATCAAGCCCAAATGGCGGCTATACGGACAATAAGACAATCAACATCAATGTAGAAAAGCTCCCCGCGAATATTGATGAAGCGAAACTTGCCCATGAAATTAACCGGCAAATGGCTGAGCGTGAATCCCAGCAAGAAAGATCCATGAGGGGAGCATTTGCTCTTTGAAACGTAGGTCAAGATTATGAACGAGGTCATGCTGTCATTTGGCGGCTTACACTTTAAAAGCAGCACCTTGCCCTATCAAACTCTGAACCATAACCTAGGATTCAGGTGGTCAAAGCATGAACGCCTTGGCCAGATGCCCGGGCTTCAATTTTCGGGTCCCGCCACCGAAACGCTGAGCTTATCCGTCGAAATCCCAACAGACTCAAAAAATCGCTTTGATGCCCTTGAAGAGCTAAAAAAAATGGCGTCCGAGGGTGTGCCTAAAAGACTCATTTCAGGCGGCGGATTCGAAGGACAGGGGGCTAATTTGGGGATGTGGGTGATCGAATCCATCGACATCCAAAAATCTGAGTTTATGGCCGATGGCTTGGCTATGGTTCAAAAAATAGATTTAAAGTTAAGCCGTCACGAGGAGCTTTCTTGATAGCATATAGGACTTATGAAAACGAGCCTTTGGATAAAATCTGCGCAGAAGTTTACGGGCCAGACAATACTGAATCTATTGGCTGGGTTTATGAAGCAAACCCTGGATTAGCAGCTAAAGGGCTGCTGTTACCAGAGGGCACCCTCATCAATTTACCGCCTACGA
Organism: uncultured Saccharospirillaceae bacterium; assembly: GCA_947499545.1. Taxonomy (GTDB): domain Bacteria; phylum Pseudomonadota; class Gammaproteobacteria; order Pseudomonadales; family Oceanobacteraceae; genus CANMOZ01. Next base: position 24,735 of record CANMOZ010000024.1, on the reverse strand, counting down.
AAAAAACTGAAAAAGCCCAAATACAGCTTTTCTAGTAAGCGATCAAGCTCAATTAGGGCTTATATTTCCGATAAATATTATTATCGGAAATATTTAAAGTGCTCCGTACATACAGTGCACTGATCAAATACCGACCACCCCTGTCAAATTGATTGCTTACCTTTTCTAAACAAACCTATCATTATTTCAACATTTAAGGATTTCATGAATTCATGAAGTTTAGACTGGAAGCTCAGAGCAAGGATATTACTGGTCACATTAACAAAAGACTCCTTAGTCTCTCGATTGTTGATGAGGCCGGCACAAGTTCGGATTCCTTAAGCCTAAGCCTTGATAATAGCGGACAGGTGTTAGCTCTTCCCCGCACAGGTGCTGAGCTTAAAATATGGCTGGATGATATTTATAAAGGGCTCTATGTCGTCGACGAGTTGGAAATTCCGATTGAACAGGACTTAATTCATATACATGCTCGTGCGGCTGAACTAACCGGTAACATCAAATCGCCTCAAGACCGTGCCTGGGATAGCACGACACTGGGACAGATAATTGCCAGTATTGCGGTAAATCATGGATTAGAGCCAAGCTGCAGCACTTCTCTTGCAGAAATCCCCATTGACCATCTAGACCAAGTAAAAGAGTCAGACCTCGCTTTTTTAAGTCGTCTAGCAAACCAGTTTGACGCTATATTCAAGCCGGTAGCGGGTCGATTGTTATTTTTAAAAAAAGGGGACAATCAAAATGCAAAGGGGGAGAAATTACCCATCATTAGAATTGATGACCCTGCATCCTCGAAAGGCAAGCTGAGAATCACAGAAAGCGCCCATTTCAAATCTTGCCAATCAAGCTATGTTGATCCCAACACTGAACAAATAAAAACCGTTGTAGCAGGATCAGGCGATCCTATGTTCAAACTTTCCACCCCGTTTACAACTCAAGCAGATGCTCAAAAAGCAGCCAACTCAAAACTCAGAAACTTATTAAGAGGTAAGGCCAGCCTGAATTTAACCAGGCCTTTGAGTCCTCAAATCTTACCAGAAATGACCCTAAGCATTGCTAATCACAAACCGGGTGTTGATGGCGATTGGGTCGTAGAACGCTGTGAGCATCGCCTAGACAGATCTGGTTCAAGCACTCAAATAACACTCCAAATCAAAGAATAAAATTACTGTAATTTCATACAGTTTTTGATAAAATTCACCCACCCCAACGCAGAAAGGAAACAACAAAAAATGACCCCTCAAGCCGAACTGCACCAAGGTTTAAAAACGCTTTGCGACTGGGCTTACATGCTTTCAGTGATCCAAGAAAATGATACTGAGCAAGAAGCCAAATTAAGTTTAATCGCCAATCAAATTAATCTGATTGCAAATGATCTTTTAGCAAAAGTCGATGAGGGATGAATTGCGTCAATGTTGACTTGTTTTTTTGCATGCTCTACATTCCAAGGGCGCTGGCAAAATCCAGCGCCGGGATTAACAGCCCGAAAATCCAAACGGCATGACACGCGCCTGCGTGTTTTTTTGTGCTCGTCTTCAATGGTGGGCGCAGCGGGGCACCCTTGTGGTGGCCGGATCGTTTGGACCGGTACTGTTAACCCTGTTGCGCACACCGCCAAAAAAAGGATGACGGGCATGCAAAATAACAATATTGAAGTTTTGATTTCTAAGATTCAGGCCAGCCTCAATGGCGCACGCTGCATATCATCACTCATTGCAAACAGCGATGACGATCAAGTATCACCAACGGCGAACGCTACAGCTACTTTTCTTGATGCGCTTGAGCGATATGTCATTGAGCTGCAAGAGGCGTACGAATTTGAATCCATTTCAAAAAGCAGATCAAAGACTCTTGTTTGTTCTTGATTTTTGAGCTATGCGCGTGTAAGTTCTTACACGCTAACAGCAGAAATGAAAAACCCCAAGACTTTTGCGGAGCCTTGGGGTTTTGGATTCTGGATAATATCGGAGTCCAGAGGGGAGAAGTTTAAAGTCTGCTACCAACATTCTTTAAACCGAGTCTTAATGCAAGCCAAAACAAGCACAAGCAAAAAGTAGAATGCTTGCATTATAGGCGACCCTCTCTGAACTATTCAACCAAAAACGTTGAATAAAAGAGGATTTATGGCCTTTTTGTCGCCCAAGGCCCTGGCTGTTTTTCTAAATACGCCAGATGCAGCCCTAAGAACGGGTTATAAAACGCTCAAACATGAGCTTTTAAAACACAAAAAAAGTCTGGAATTTGAGGGGCAAAACCTCGATTTCGACTCACTCCATGAAAAGCTTGACCTCTATAAAGGTCAGCTTGAGCGCGCCGGGATTAAACCCACGGTTGAACTCTGTATTGCGGCCTACCTAAAAGAATCTGGCGAATATAAAGCCTTTGGCGCCCGCAATAATTTTGGCAGGATTAATCATTATCCAGCCGCCGCTCTTGCTTCCTCTGCCCTGTACATTAATAAAGCCACTCAAAATGAGTTGAATCCAAAAGAAAGGCTTTACCCTTTTGCGCACGCAATCAAAAATACCGTGCATAATGCCTTGGAGATGGCCTTGGCTGCGCCAGAAACTGCTCCTCTATACGTTCAAATTCTATACACTCATGAACCAAAAGAGGGCAGTTTTAAAAGAAGAAACGTCAGACATTCGCGTGTCGATATGACCAACGCCATTATCAAGTACTTTCTTGAGCGTTTAGACTGGGCAACACTGAGTCTTAGCAAACGCTATATCTGCTCGAACAGCCAAGATAAAAACCTGAGAGGCATTCGCACAGCTAACGTTGAGTGGATGGAAATTGCGCGGGAAATCGAGGGCGGTACCTATGTTCGTGAATTTCAGGACCCTAAAACGGGCAAAATAAGCTTAATCGAAGAACCAACCTCTGCTTTTTGGGGAGCCGTAGCCCTCCTAAAAGATAAAGATGTGATTTCCTCGCAAAAGGTTGCCAGAAAGGTGAAGCAAAAAATGCCTAGCGCAAACCTTCCCGATGATATTCGAAGAAAAAAAGAGCGCGAAATTAGAGCTTTACCGTCCATTAAAACCATCAATAGAGATTTTTTGCTCGATTGCGGCGTCAAAGAAGAAAGCCTAGATAAGGCTCAAGAGCTAGCTAAAGAAAGTCAGCTCAAATCCTTTAAAGCTCATCTTAACAAGCTGAAGGCAGATACAATCAATAAGAATGCTGAGCTTGGTCTCAAGCTCAAGTGCATCGTTGATGCAATGAAAAGTGAGGCTCAAGTTATCTTAAAGGCTTTAGATAAAGGCCGCGCACTCTTTAAGAGTGTTTGCCCTCATTTGCAAATACCCATTATCCATGAGCTAGGCAACAAATACTCCATCCAAGCTGAATAGCTCTTAACTCATTTTTTCGATCCAGATTTTCTGGAGATTTTCCCCTGCCTGCCTACAAAATACTGCACAAAAAACAACCCAAACTCCCTCAATAAGTTGGCGTTTATCCCAGCTACTCGGTCATTACCCTACCCCACCTACTCCCCATAGGCTAAATATTTAGACTTGCACCCCAAATTTTTAAATAAATCACTGTAGGTCTTATGTAAGAAAGCTTTAGGTTGTTTGATAAGCAAGGATTTGCTTATTAGGTAAATCAAAAGCTGTTATATATCTATAGTGGTATATTGAGTTGCTTAAATTAACTAGGTAGTTAGTGTTGATAAGGAAAATAGTTATTCAGGAAAAAAGCCCCGAAGGGCTGAGTTAGACTTACTCAATACTTGTTTGTCAGATTAAAGCCATGCGAAAAATACGCCAATTAAATTATAGCTCCATACTGAGCTGCTCTTTTTCCGTGAAGGAAAAAATAAGCTTATGGATCTTGCGGCCTTTCTTTTCCGTTCTATAGCTCACTTCATAAGTGCTCTTTTCCGTAATCTCACTGATTGAGGGTTCAATAACCCATCGTTTCAGGTCAGCAAATCTCGGATATTTGTCGTTAAGGTCGAGCATGTCTCGGAATTTGTCGAGGGTTATATACCGATGGCCAGTACTACTAAACTGGGTTAACAGCTCAAACATCCTAATGGCATAGGAAGATTTAAGTAGACGTACGTTTTCAATGCGGTAGGCCGTAAACTGCTCTTTCAGCATTCCAAGGTAAGGGTGAAGATTGGGTGAAAACCTTATCACCACTTTCCCCTCTCCACTCTTGTATATCTCTTCATCGTAAATCCACCTGGTACGTTTGTTTTCATTGCCTCCTAGGTTTCTTATGGTTCTATCAAAAAGCTTGGCACTCGCATCAATCATCTGCTGATAGGCTGAATTGATATCTATTTCAAATAGCTTGGCGTACTCTTCAGCGGTAATGGTAATCGCTTCAGGCACGCCTTTTCTTGAGTCGATTTTTGAAATGGCAGCAATGATAATCCGCTTCTCCTCAAGGTTAAGCCTGTAAGAAGCTTCGACGAGGATGTTTGACTGAGTAACAGTCGGCGACTTTGGCTTTTGAATAGCTAGGTCTGAAGTGCTCATAGGTGGAGGCGCTTATCAATTTTTCAACTTTATATAACTATGAGAAAATTATTGCAATCTCCACCCTTAATCCTGGCGATCTTTGCAACCTGTAGACTTATCCCCAAAACGCGTGGATAACCTTGTTGATGGAGCAAGGAATCTCTCAACCTTTAGGCAAGGAATTTCTACACCCTTTTACAGGGATTCTCTACACCTTTAGCCCTGGTTTCCAAGGAATTCCTACACCTTGAGCAAGGACTCTCTCCACCCAAATAGTCATCAAGCCTTAGTGCTGCATAGGATTCAGAGGGTCTAAAAAGAGATAAAAACAAGTTAAAAACAAGGTTAGAATAACAAGGTTATAAAATATAAAGAGCAATAAATAACCAACTTGTTCAATAGTTAAATGCGGCTATATCAGGCCATTAAGAAAGTCGACAGAATAAACTCTCAGGATTCGGTTAATCAAATGCGGGCTATCGTTCAGTGTCCGTCGGCTGCATTTGACTTGTTTTAACATCAAGGTGGAGAAATTCCCTGGAAATTCAGCAAGCCAACCAGGTCCTATTAAAGGGTGGAGAGATTCCTTGTGACCCATGATGTAAGGCTAAAATCACCCCTTTTAGGGCTTCTAAAGGTTGAGAGATTCCTTGCTCTTAACTCCTAACTGATCATTCATGCCGTAAAGGTTGAGAGATTCCTTGCTTGGATTGATTCGTAATTTTATGGAAGGTGGAGAGATTCCTTGTCAGCTTCTGGCCCCTTAGCGTCATGTTTATGGGCACTTATAGTGTATTTGTGTAAGTGCTTAATAACGCCGGTGCTTATCCTCATTTCTCGTATAGTGCTTGTTCTTCGCGTTTCTCTTGTATGTAGATAAACCCAAACATATAATGTAGATAACAGCTTGTTTGTGATTTCAAAAAAGCCTTATATATCAATAGAGTGAAGGATTTGTGTGTAGATAGTATGAATGACCCATGTGAGTTTAACTTGAGATTGATAAGCCCCAATTTTGATTCGCAACTAACTGATACTCTCATGGAACTTAATCACCTGCGAAAGCTAAAGTTGCGGGGTTCGACACCCCCTTGGACATTCTTTCAGCTTAAAAATATTTTCCATATGTTGGAAAGCGTCGGTTCCGCAAGGATTGAGGGCAATAGAACAACTATCTCTGAGTACATAGAAAGCAAAATCGAACATCAAGAACGTTCACGGGAAAATTTTTCTGAAATAGCTAATGTAGAAGATGCAATGCATTACATTGAAAGCAGCATTAGTGAAGGGGCGGAAATAACTCACCACTTTATCAGAGATCTTCATCAAATGGTTGTTGGAGATTTGATTGATGAAGGGGATAGAACGCCTGGCGCATATAGATCATGGAATGTTCAAATATCTAAATCCGAACACACACCGCCAGATAGCATCCAAGTGCAATCACTCATGGATGAGTTACTGACGTTCATAAATGAAAAAGCGAAAGACAAATATGACCTTTTAAAAACAGCAATCGCTCATCATAGGTTCACATGGATACACCCATTTGGTAATGGAAATGGGCGCGTAGTCAGGTTGTTAACTTATGCATTGCTTATTAAGTATGGGTTTAATGTGAAAGACCATAAAATCCTAAACCCTACAGCTGTATTTTGTAATGACCGAGATCTGTATTACGAAAAACTTTCGGAGGCAGATAAAGGTGATGATGAGTCCTTATTGAATTGGTGTGATTATGTTCTTACAGGAATACTTGAAGAAGTAACTAAGGTTGATAAATTAACTGATTTTGAATACCTATATGGGCGGATTCTGGTTCCTACAATCAACTTGGGGATTGAGAAAGGATATTTAAACAAAGAAGAAGCAAAAGTCCTTAGTATTGGAATTAAAATGAAAAAGTTTAAAGCCAATGATCTGGCGAATGAACTGACAGGATTTAATTCTAGACAGCGCACACACTTACTTCGAAAAATGAAGGAGGAGCGCTTTATTCGTCCATTTGAGGAAGGGGGAAGGACTTATTTTGTTAGCTTCACAAACAACTACCTTATGAGGAGCCTGATTCAAATTTTGGAAAAAGAAAAATTTATTCCACCGATCAACCAGTAAAAAAGGAATTTGTAGGAAGAGTGTTTCAGGTACTACTTCAAAGACCCATCAGCATTCAAATGCCTATATAAAGTTTGGCGAGAGATGCCAAGCTCTTTGCAAAGCTGCTGCACAGAAGTATTACGGTCTTTCATAGCGCTTTGAGCAATCGCCAGCTTGTTTGGGGTCATCGCTTTTGGCCTGCCTCCTTTTCTGCCCCTTGCCCTGGCAGCAGCCAAGCCCGAACGAGTCCTCTCACTTATTAATTCCCTTTCATACTCCGCCAAAGCTGCGAATAGATTGAATACAAAACGCCCATTGGGCGTGCTTGTGTCAATCTGAGCCCCCTGCCCTGCCAATACCTTTAAGCCAACCCCCTTTTCATTTAGCCATTCCACAAACTCTATCAGGGTCCTGATACTTCGCCCCAATCGGTCCAGCTTGTAAACAACCAAGAGGTCACCTTTTCTAAATCCTTTCGAACAAGCGTCTAAACCAGGGCGATGAATCTCAGAGCCACCGCACATGTCCTGATAAATCTTATCGGCCTGCACACCGGCTTTGATTAAAGCATCAATTTGTAGGTCAAGACTTTGAGAGCCATCCGACTTTGAAACGCGCGCATATCCAATTAGCATTTTCTCGCCTACTTATGCTCCAAAAACGACCGTTTTTGAGACAATATCTTTTATATGAGGTTTTTAGGTGAGAAACTGTAACAAAAAGGATAACAAAATCAATGTATCAAAAACCTATCAAAGTGAGATTTGGAACGTGAGTATAAAAAATAATCTTTTGTTGTTTGTTTTGACTATAGCCACCTTGTTGCCGATTGGTGCACATGCATTGAAGGTTTCAAAGGTTGTGTCTGTGTATGATGGAGATACCCTGAGAGTAGATATTGATGGTTATCCCGATGTGGTTGGCAAGAACATGCCTGTTAGAATTCGTGGCATAGATACACCAGAGATCAGGGGCAAGTGCCCAGAAGAAAAAGCCTTAGCAAAAAAGTCTCGTGACTTTTTAAGGTTGAAATTAGCAGAGGCAAAAGAGATCGAGCTTCTGGATGTGGATCGAGGTAAGTATTTTAGGCTTCTGGCATCAGTTTATGTTGACGGGAAATCTGTCGGAAAGCTTCTGATATCTGAAGGGATGGCTAGAGCGTATGACGGAGGTAAAAGGCTGGGGTGGTGTTGGTAATAAAATAATTATAATAAGGACTATCGGGGCATCCACTTTGCTTAAGAGAGAAAGGATGCCTCTATTTGGACGCTTCGGAATAACTATTAGCTATTTATAAAGAAATCGGGGTTTATCTAATCAGTTGAAGTTGTTTATCACGAATTCAGCTAGCTTGTCATATTCCTCTCCCATTTGATTCATTAACTCAATTTGGTTTTGTGCCCATTGACCTCGTCCCCTTAGCTCATTTGTTGGCCTGTGTTTTTGGAGGTACTTTATAGGAGCATTTTGAATTATGCTATCTGGAGCCATTACATTTAGATCTTCAATGCTTGCTAAAGGTTCATGCATCACGAATTGCGGAATAGCGTGATAAGTTGAAATCTTCCTCAGAGAAGGCACCATTTTGGAGTCTATAGCCGATGAGATTTTCCTATGATGAGCAGCATCTGCACCCACCTGGCGCTTTTCGCCATCTCTTTTTCTTGTGTCAAAACCATTGAATATCCAGCCCCCAAATTTTGGCTGACCTTTTTGTCGGATAACCGAGTCATTTGGGTCACTTTCTAAATATCTTTGAGTTCCTTGATCCCAATCTCGGATAAATTTTGGCAACATTTCACCAATAAGCCCTACACAGTAAGCAGAAAAGAGATCTGGAGTGCACGGAACTAAAAAGAAATCTGAGCAATATAGTGCTGATCTAACTAACGTATTAAACGACGGGGGCAGGTCAATCAACACATAATCATAATCAACGCTGTTAAGTTTGGACGCTTCTTGTTTGATCAACTCTGGAAGTATAAAACGATATAATCCAGAACCACTTATTACATCTGTACCAACATTCAATATATCAGAAAAGGTGTTAAGCCAAAAATCGCCTGCTATTAAATGTAATAATCCATTGTCTGTTTTCTGTTTTGGTTCGTGTGTATATACCTTCCCCATTTTGCTCTGCTGAATGTATGGAAGTGCAAATGCTTTTATCGTTTCACCAAATGGAGTTTGGTCTTTTGGCTCTAACAATACGGAGAACTCTTCATCACCAAGAAATGCTATTGACAGATTACACTGGGGATCAAAGTCAATAAGTAATACTTTTTTGTTTTTGTCAGCAAGAGAGACAGCTAAATTCCAGATTATTGATGTTTTACCAACACCGCCCTTGTTATTAAAAATAGAGATTGTTTTACTCATTTTAAGTCCTTTTTAATGAGAACGTTCCTCTAACGAACCACACTATAGTAAATAAGTCAGCACAGAGACACTATTGTAAGCTTTAACCCGACACTACTATTTTGAGTAGCAGCAGCTCCTACCCTTCTGAAGCTAGCAGTTTATTGTTAATGCCTGAATGGTCTATAAGCTTTATTGGGGGGCGTTGCGTTTAGTTGCAATGTTCTCTGAAGAAGGTATCGCCTTGCAATCTGTGGCTTGTGTGATTGTGAGTACTAGCTTAAGGGGCGAGGATATTGCAGAATAGCGCTACCGCTGAGTTCGCGCTCAACGGTAGCTGTTAGCGCAGCGGCGGATGACATCCACCGTTGGCTGGGTGTCCTAATAATAAGGACCTCACACAATGCTAAGTGAAGTCTATACCTCGATCAAAGGTAAATCAACAGCTTTGGTTAAGGTCTTAATCGTTATCCTAGCTTCGATTTCGATTCTTGTAACCAGTATGAAAATCGAAGTGGATGTAACCGATAAACGGGTTCGCGTTAAGTTAGAGACTAGTCATTAGTAATCAATGAGATAGAACTCAATGCTCATTTGAGAGTAAGCTTTAACTAATGGTGGGAATATTGCAGAATAGCGCTACCACTAGTTGACGCTAGTGGTAGCTGTAGCTCAGCGGCGGAAACATCCACCGCAAGCTGGATGTCCTTACAAAAAGGACTTCAAACATGACATCTGAAGTCTACAACTGGTTAAAGAGAAATGCAAAGCTCTTGACCCAGTTGTCAGTAGTGACCCTGGCGCTTCTAGCTCTAATTGCAACTGAGTTGAAACTAGAGCTTGGAATAGACGCAAAGGGCCTCAATCTTCGGGTTGAGACTCACCACTGACATTAGGCGGGGCTTGCTTGCCCCGCCTTCTTTTAAGACTTCACATGTCTTGCAATGCAGCGACAACTGCCCCGCTTCGGCGGGGCAAATGCCTCAACCAAAAGAAGTAGTTGTCACGCCTCTATGATCAAGAAACTATTGTCGGCCTTGATTCTGTCAGCCGGATCCATCGTTTTTGCGGCAGAGGATAGCAGCCCCCTCCCCTTTCAGTTTCAGGAACTGAATCTGAAACTGCCTTCTCTATGAGGCAGTTGAGACACCCTAGTTGGCTGACACATTAGACTTTTGTGATCGAATATCCATGAGCTGCTCCATAGCTTCAACAAAAATAGCTTGCTTTGTTTCTTCAGAAACCGACATGGTCATAGCTCCCCACAAAATGGCCATCAAGAAAAGAGAAGCTAAAGCCGAGGGGACCCCCGAAAAGGTCCAAAACATGAACCTATAGAATAGTGGTTTCTTTTCAATTGGATAGCTTTGGATTTTTTTATAAAGCTTTCTAGTTAAGCTCTTACTTTGAGCATCCAAGGTTTTCGTATGCTGAGAATTTAGACGTTTAACTTCCTTTTCATGACGTTTTTCTTGCTTAAGGATTTCGTCTTCGTAACAACTGACAAGATGAGCGCTATTTTCCTCTATCAGCTTATATATAAACTTCTCAGCTGCTTTTCTGTAGTCATCAAGTGAGTTAGACATGAGGGCTTGGTCATGAAAAGTTTTAACCTCAGATTGGATAACCTCTTCTGAAGCCCCTTTCTGTCTTAACGACGTTGCGAGTGCGCGTTTTTTGTTTTTATACAGTGAGTACGAAATGAGACCGACAACATCAGTCTCATTGTGGACGATTTCGTCAAAAACCCATTTTTTTTCTTCCATACAATGCCCCAAGGCTGGGGCATTGACCAGCCACTAGTCTTTAGAGACGGCTAAAAACGCCTTTCTTGTTATTTCTTCAATATACCTAGATCTTTCAGGAGACAGAGCAGGCTGAGCATTCAGCCACTCAAGATCGAAAGAAACAGGTTTGATGGTGTTATTTGAACTACTAGTGCTTCTTAAATAACGTTTTAATTTTGAAAGCATCAGATCCATCCTTATTCTGATCGGTAACTGAATCAATTCCTGCCGAACAGAAGGTGTATAGGGTCACCATCCATGATCTTTTGTGACCTTGAAAAAGTTTACTTAAGTAAATACGTTCTAAGCAATTCTATAAAGAAAAAAGGCTATGTAAGTCTAGTTGGTATCTAAGATTTGTTGAACATTTGGGCTGATTTGAAACAGCTATAGTTCTCAGATATTAGAATACAACCCCTAGAAACTTTGGAGTATTCCTCAGTGGTGAGGTTCTTAAAAAAACTATTCGGTCTATCCGAGTCAGGCCTGGCAATTCGTGCAATGGTGAACAACTGTCGGTACAACAAGGTGCGAGTGGGAAAGCGTGGAAACCTGAGCGTAGATCCTTCCGAAGTTTTGGCCCTCCCTGGCTTCAGGGAGGCAGCCGAACAAATGAAAGTCCTCGTTAAAGATTAGGGAAGCTCCTTTTTATAGCCGCTTGAATGCAGCGTGGGGCTTGCCTCAAGTACTCCCTCAATTCGTTTGAATCCAGTCTACATAGATCCACTAGCAACCTGCTTGATAGTCCTTTAGGATGGCGCATGCGCATACTCCTTTTGCTTATTAGGTTGTGCGTTGGCGTGGGCATTTCGGTTTGGTCGCTTGGATGCCCACGCTTTTATGTTTTCATGAAATCATGCTTTCATGAATTAATGATTTCAATCATTCAACTCGCGGTATTGGTGATACATGTCCGAGAAAAGCTCGGTCATGGACTTGTTTTGCTCCGTAGCGTAAATCTTCAACTCTTGATGAAGCTTGGCAGGAATTCGGAATTGCAAAGCTTTCATATCTTCAGAGCCTAACTTTGATGTGTGCTCTGGTGCTTCCACCTTCTTCTTTTTGGGTGGCGCAATTTTGGCCATTCTCTCTTTTATCTCAGCCATTTCTTTTAAACCTCTTCACTCTCTTCGGTTTTTACGTGATTCGCGATCGCTTCTAAAATATTTCCCGCCTTTTCATTGAGACTGGCAAAACGGGTTTCACTCATGGAATAGCCAGAATCCATGGCTTTGCCGTAGGCGGTTTTGAATGGCATCCAGGTATCGACCACCTGGAACCCGAAGCCTTTAATCGACTTCTTGCTGCTCATGGCTTCTTTTTCGCCAGACTCGGGCACTTTCATAACGACAAATAAAATCTTTGATCGATCCACTTCTGCTTTAAGCGCGAGTTCCTGACCTAACTTCAGAGACGGCTCTAGGTCGTCATAGGTCACGCCTGTTGGGATCACAATAAGGTCGCTTTTTTCTGCAAGCTTTAGGGTGTCTTGGGTGGCGTAAGGGGTGCCATCAACGATCAACAAATCATAGATACTTTCGGCTTTTATAGCCGAAGTTGGGGTGCGGTACATAGCCGTTTCAACGCTTGGTTTGATCTTTAATTCGTCGCGGCGCTCTGACCAACGCACTGTGCTTTGTTGAGTGACGTCCATGTCTGCGACCTGAACGTCCCAGCCGGCTTTTATGTATTCAACAGCAATTCCGCGCGCGAGAGTGCTTTTCCCGGCACCCCCCTTCTGGCTTAAAACAGAAATAATCATCTCATGGACCCCTTTCATTATTGAAATATTGATTTCATGAAATCATGCAAGAATGAAGTCAATAATTCAATATTTCATGAAAACATGAGTGTTTTTTTTAAAAGGTTTTAGCTTGGCTTCACATTCAGAGGCGCTTCTAGGAAAATAAAAGCCAAAGTCATCAGAAAGGATTCAAGGATGAAAATGTTTCATTTGACGGTAAGAGCAACAGAACCCGATTTAGAGCTTGAGCTGGAGGGGGCTGGATTTCAGACGGGCAAGATCATGTTGTTCTCGATGGATATGTCACCCGGAACCGTTTTTGGTATTTCGGTATTGCTGAGCCAAACAGCCCTCTTGGCTAAGGTGTTGGTTGAATACATTCGAGTGAAAAACAGTCGTAAATTAACAATTGAACTTCCTCGTGGAGGTCGGATTGAAGCACAAAATCTTTCCTCCGAGGAGTTGAAAGAGGTGCTTGAACAAGCAACCGAGATACATGTCCATGATTAATTCATGAAAACATGAAAACAATATTTCATGAAGGTATGGATTGGAAAAAGGGGCAGGTTCCCCTACCCCTTTTAATAAAGATCTATGCCTTTGGGGTTAATTGATCTTGTGGCTGGGCGCTCAATACTTCAAGTACTCGTCTTAGGCCGCCATTAGTGCTTTCTATAACCCCCCAAGCGCTCTTACCACTAAAGGCTGTTTGGGGCTCATGCACCCAATTGAAACCGACTTGCATCCGATTAAGATGCATTGCGATGAGAGTAAACTCTATCATTCGGGTAAAGGTGTTTTCACTTAGGGGAATCTTGGTCTCTTCTGACCAGCCTCTCGATGAGTCAACCAAGCGCTGAAAGTGAGGCTGTCTGGTGATCACCTCCATCTCTTTTTCAGATAAACTCAGCCGATCACAGATCACAGCAAAAGAATTTAAGAGCTGGAATTTCTCTTGATTGCTGGCCTCTAGTTCGGCGCTATTGAGATTAGTTGTCATTATTTCCCCTTGGTTAAAATGGAACGCAGGCTGATCAATATTATTTCATGAAAGCATGAATTCATTATTTCATGCTTTCAATCATTCATTCGAAGCTATTAATCGCTATATTGGATCGAACGCACACGATGGCAGGGTGCGCTCGGATAGCCTCATTGAGATCATCCAGCTTGTCGAGCACAGCCTCATCTAAGCATTCTTCCGGGCGGTAACCGTCTGGGTAATAGTATTCCAGGATGGCTTCGGGTGGTATTGTGGTTTGAGGGATGGGCCTCGACTGGTAAATAAGATAGGTTTCCGGGTTTGGGTTGGGATCGTCAATTTTTAGGGTTTTTAATTCCTCTTGGAATTCTTCTAGGGTGTCGAAATACCGATCCAACATTTCCGAATAGAAAGGTTTGGAGCTGTCCCAAGTTCTTTTGGCTGCTTTCCTCCATCGAGCAAGCCTTTGCTCTCTTTTGCAGGTCCCGCAAAACTCAGCATAAGCGTTGACGGTTTCCCGGCAATCCTTTGAATAACACTTAAAGGTGTTTGCGCCTGCTATGCGGGCCTGTTTTTCATTGTCGTATATGCCCCCAAATTCTGTCTGCCAAGCATCCACTTTGATTTTCTGAAGTTTGACTTGCTCTGGGGTGGTTTTGGCTATGTGTTTTGAGTCCACTTGGGTCTTCCTATGCATGAAATCATTCATTGTTGTTTTCAGTAAATCATGAAATATTGAAATCATGATCTTATGCAAACGCCTGGCTTTAAGCCAATTGCTCTTGACGTCTTGATGCTTGTGTTTGGGCTCTGGGTGGCCGCCTCAGTTGCTGATCTTGAAACTGGGCCCCAAAACAGAGTGCGCACATCAAAAAAGCGCCAATGGCTTTGGCTCTCAGTACCTTAAAAGCCAGGGCTCTTGCGATAAGAGCGGGTAGGGTGCGCGCTCCTAATTTAAGCTTGAGTTCTTGCTCAAAGGCTTTCTGGTTTTCCCAATCAATGCCGGCGCAATTGGCGGCTTCGTGCGATTTCAAGCCTTCTGCCAACGCTTGCAGATAAACCCCCTCCTTGTTGGAGAGGGGTCCTAAATCATTTACATCAAACAGGGTTAAGGGTTTGGCCGCGTCCATGCGTCAGAACTCCATCCATGAGTTGAGAAGTGGCCCTTTTGACGAGGTCGAAAGCGATTTTTAAACGCACTTTGATGCTTTGAATCAGTTTTAAATGCTGGGCGCTGTCCTCGTCTTCGCTGGCCATTTCTAGGCAGGACTTTGTAATGTGCGACACTGAATTGAAATAGCAGACACAGCACTTGCTCAGGTCGCAGTAAAAATTCATTAAGTAGTCGGTGCCTTCTCGGATCATGGCTTTAAGGGTTAATAAATGATCAAAGGTTTTTTGCAGTACATGCGCGCTGGCGTCCTGATCTCCTAACTCTTGTTTTAGGGGTATGGCTTTCGATTCTTGCTCGATGTCCTCCAATAGAAAGTTAAAAAATTCAAAGCAGCTGCCAAGGTTTTGCTGAACCCCCTCGAATGCCTCTGGTTTAACGCCTGTACAGGGTGTTACACGTAATAGGTGCTTTTTGTTCATAAATCACCAAAAAGTATATTTTGTTATCGCTGTTTTTGTTCTCGGCTAGTAATACTACCAAAAAAAGAGGCTGTCAACACGAAAAATAATCAAAAATAGAATATAATAGCTAGGTAAATTTAGATAACGTGTAATTAAATTAAATAAAACGTGTAATGTTTTATGTAAAAGTGGGCGGCGAGAAAAAAAGGGCCTTGCTGGCCCTTGGAGGTTGGTGAGCATTGTTGCTCTTTTAGTTGGCGCTTTAGGGTAAAAGTTTCAAAAAATCGTTTTGTAATCCCCGACCACGCGACCTAGCACCTTATAGTTTTCGGCCTCGCTCTGAGGGACCCTAATTTCATCGCCTCGGTTTGCGTCCTTTGAGGTGGAAATCACAAAGCCACCTTCTGGCCCAAAGTTGGGCGTCAACCAACGTACGCTTTGGTTGCCCCAGAGCTCAATTAAAAAAAGTTGCCGGCTTTTGACGTCGGTGTTGGCTTTGTCGACGATGACCATATCGCCTCGGGTCAATACCGGCTCCATGACATCGTCTAAGACTTCGATCTCCATAATGGCATCGAGGCTGAGCCCATGTTTATTTAAAAAGGTATCGCTGAATTGGACGTCGCAGCCTTCTGGGCCGACTTTCGGGGGTACTGCCTCAATTTCCATTTGGTCGCTGTAACCTGCAAGCCAAGCTGGATTGCAGTGCAGGATTTCAGCGATGCATTCAAGGGCGAGGGGGCTGGGCTCTCGAACGCCATTTTCGTAATTGGTGTAGGTGGTGTAATTCATGCCGACCGCTTTGGCGATGTCGGAGGATTTGTAGCCGAGCTGATTGCGCCGCTGTTTCATGCGCTGGATGCTAGGGTCCTTGGCGGCTATCAGAGCTTTTCGGGCTTTTTTGCGTTGCGGATAAGTCGTTTTCAAGCGCCGCGGAAACGCAGGGATTGAATCGGTCGCTAATTGCTCAAAGGCCAGATTGCTCATGGATCACCTCATGATTAACAGTGCTTGCATTTGGAAAGATTGCGGTCAGTCTAAAGCATACTTGGCGCAGACGACACACAAACTGGATTTATTTTTTTAATTTCGGCACAAATTACTTATTTATGCGCAAAAACGCAATGCATATTATGCAAAAAACGTTGACACCTAGTCAAAAATAAGGAAAAAATCCTAAAAATTACACAGAAAATAGAAATAATGAATAATTCCTACACAGAAAAAGATAAAAAGACGCACACTGATCGCTTGGATCGACAGCTTCATGCCTGGGCGCGCTGGGTGGAATCCGGAAAACCCCTTAATCAGGGCGCCATTGGAGACTCCATCTTGGCAAGTCTGGGTGAGGTCCGAGGGCATCCGCCGGAGTGTGAGAGGGAATCCAAAATAGAAAGCTTGGTGATGAGCATGGCGCAGAAGGCACCTAAGAAGGCCGATATTTTAAGGTTGGAATACGGCGCAGGCTTTGAAGAAATTCTAGAGCGCTACGGTTATAACCCTGAGTATCCGCCTTGTCTTAGAAAGCAAAGGCAAAGGGCGAAAGCCTTGGGCGTGCACGAACGCTCTTATCGCTATCATCTATTAAGCGCTAAGGAGTATTTAAACGAGCAGTTAAATGACTAAGACCCTGAGCCTCCCATTAAATGAAACAACCATCAAAAAACACCAGGCAAATCCTGATGTGTACCAACTAAAAGACCCTTCTCGGCCTTTGTATTTGCGCTTTTCTTCGGATCGACAGAAGGGCAGTTGGCTCTATGTGAGTTATCAAAGTGCCAAGCAAGTGCGCCGCAAAATAGGTCGCTGGCCCGAGATAAGCTGCAGTAAATTGTTTAAAGCCTTGCCTCAAATAGAGCAGGGCCTGCTTTTAAAGGCAGAACCCAAAGCCTTGGACAGCTTCGAAACCCTGGGGGCGCTGATTGAATGGCACCTAGAGCGCTTGGCGCTGGATAAGAGTTTGAGTGCAGCGAGGCGTCAACAGTTAAAAAGCCTTTATGGCAAACACTTAATGCCTTTGTTAGGCGATGTCTCGATGTCGGAATTAAATGCACGCCTCATTGATGAGCGACTCATATTAAAGCTGCAAAAGGACTATAAGGCCTCAACGCTGAGGCTGGTGTTTCAAGCGCTAAAGGCTTTAACGGCTCAGGCGAAGAGGCGAACCCTGATTGCTGAAGACCCTTTGCAGTCTTTGGTGTTTGGGCAATTTCACAGTGGCAAGATGGTGCCTAAAGGATGCGCGCTCACAAGAGCCGATGGCTTGGCGTTGGTTGAGTCCTTAAACCTTGAGCATGCGCCTGGGCGTCTGGCTTTGTTGATGATTGCTTTTGGGACCCGCATCGGTGAAACCCGCTTAGCGCGTTTTCGGGATCTGGACTGGGAAGCGGGGCTTTGGCATATTCCGGCGGCGCACACCAAAACTCGGCAAGCCCATGCGCTGCCGGTGACTGAAATCATGAAATCCTACTTTCATGAATGGAAGAAAGAGGGTGGGGATTATTTATTAGGGCGCTCGCTGAGCGCGCGCGATGCCAGTCGATGCATTCAAAGTCTAAGCGGCGGTGCTTGGTCGGCGCACGATCTTAGAAAATACGCCAGAAGCCGCTGGCAAGAGTTGGGCGTGGATTATTACGTAGCAGAAAGGCTCTTGAATCATGGTCGGTCTCAATTGGATTCGACGTATCTGCATGGGGCGGTGGGCTCCCAGATGCACGCGGCGCTGACGCAATACCATGCATTCCTAAAGCGGTAATCAGAAAAAATTCAAAAAAGTTACACGATAAGCCGGGCCTACCCCGGTTTTTTTGTGTCTATGTGTTTGTTAAATAAAATACCAACACAGATACAACACGAAAAGTTTATTAAATGTGTAATTAAAGCTTGAAAAGCGTGTAACTTTTGCATTAAGGTGCCTTTAACACTGAGGAGTCGGCAAAACAATAAAAAGGACCTCTTATGAATCTAGACGCTTTTGAAAATCAAACCGCAAAGCCCCAGGCGACCTTTTCGCAAGACTTGATGGAACTTGTCGAGTCAATGGTTAAAGACGCAAAAAAAGCTGAGTCAGCGGAGGGGTCTGCGGTCTGGGCAAAGAACATCATCTGTCAGATACATTCCATTCAGTTTGTCAGTCGTTGGCCAGTCATCGCCGAAGCCTGGCCCGATCCCCAGTATCAGATTCAGCTTCGAGAGATGTATCTCATCGCTTACGGCTTTGATGCAAAACGTCAATACTGGGCCAGCCAGCAACAGCGGACCGCACGGGCTCTGCTTTCGACTCAAGACCCTGATAAGAAAAAAACCTTACAAGCTTTGAGGGATATACAGATGGTTGCCTCTCAAAAAGAATATGACCTCGATCTAGCTGGCTGGAGCGATATGGCCCTGGCAAGGCGTTACCGGGTAGGCGTTAGGTTGTTGATGGGCTCATGACAAAACACCCTATCAATACCAAGTTCTTAATAAAAAGACGGAGCTAAACTATGAATATTACGGTTGAAGAATTTGAGCAGGCACTCAACACCTTACAAAAGGCTAGGGAGTCAGGACAGAAGCTCATTTGTAAACGATGGCCGGAGGTCTTCGGATTTTCAGGGGAAGTGCAGGCCGCTCTGATTTACGTTGAAGGGTCGATGACACCAGTGCTTTTGCAGTCAGTGGAGCGAGTAGCCATTGAGCATAGCTTTAAAGAGAGTGCAGAGGCAGGTACAGCTTAAGGAGAAAACCGGCTATGCGAACTGAGTTTTTTTCTTTCAAAGGCAGTAATGAGATGTATGAAAGCTGGGATATTTTTGAGTTGCACCTGATTGACGCCATGATGCGAAATTCCGTGTCGGAAATGGATTATATGATATTTAAAGTTGATGAAAACGACGAAAAAGACTTGGTTGTGTGTAAGAAAACCTATAGAAGTGTGTATAAAAATAGTCAACATAAGCCTGCATGAAAAAAACCTAAAAAAGTAACACATAAATGTTGACAGCGCTTTTCCTTTTTTTTACATTAAAACCCTAGGTTGGAATTGGTGCGGCTGGTTTTCATCCTTTTATTCCAGCAGCCCTTTTCCAACCCTCTCTCATCTTGAACCTCTGTGGAAATTGTTTTTGGCCGTAGCTCCCCGCTGCGGCTTTTTTTTGTTCATTATTTCATGATTTAAGTATTTCAACATTTCAACATTTGCGAAGGATACGCATGATTCAAGTTGATTCCTGGCGTTGCTTTTCCTACGTCTTTGGCACCTATGTTTCGGGGATGTCCATCGCATCTGGTTTAACTGAGCCAACAGAAATTTCTCAGACCCTTTTGGAAACCAAAGTGAGTGAGCTGCTGCAATTCCAGTTTGATGTGACAGTGAGCGATGGGACTACCTTGATCGGTTGCGGGTTTCTTATCTGGCGGTCTGGTTTTGACGTTTATAAATTTTGGAAGACGCAACGTGACAAAAAGAAAAGCACTCATTCGGATACCGAACGCAACGGTTGATTTGATCACTAAAGAAGAAGGCTATCGGAAAAAAGTTTATCGGTGTTCAGAAGGGTATCCGACGATAGGAATCGGCTGGAAACTCGGGCCTAAATACGCCCCCCTTGATAACTTTAAGTTCATGGAAGTGAGTAAGACGGTTGCCAGGCAGGTCCTAAAAGAAACCATTACTCAGTCTTATCGGTTCCTAAAAGAATCCTCTCACCAACCAGCTCAACTTTTCAAAGAATTATCCGAGGAAAGACAAGCCATCTTCATCTCTATGGCTTATCAAATGGGTGATCATGCTCTTCATAAATTTACGAAGATGATGAATGCCATTGAGAAGGGCGATTTTATCGAGGCCGCTAATGAGATGCTGGACAGCCGCTGGGCCAGGCAGACACCAGAACGAGCACAAAGACATGCTGAACAGATGCGAACTGGCCAGTGGCACCCATATTACCTGAAAGCATCTTGACGATAACAAAAGGAAAATCAGTGAAGAAATTGACTCTATTCATTAAGGCACTTTTTAAGCGCCTTTTTTTCATGGTGATTGGCGGTGCTCAAACGACGGGCTTGTTGATTGCTGAGATCGTACAGGCGCTTTTCATGAAGATCGCTTGGCCCGTGGTGCTAGAGCGCTTTTTAACTCGTGTATTGGTCGGCGTGCTGAAGTGGCTGCGGGATTTGAGCACCAATAAAATTGTTCAAGAAACCTTAGATGATGTCTTGAAGTCTTTACGAGAAAAGGGTCTTAAAGAAGCTAAAGCATGAATTCATGAAATATTGAATTCATGAATTTGATGATCTTGGAGAACATTAGGTATAAATGTCGACAAGTTTCATATCAGCCGCTTCTGGCTTGATAAATTCACTTCCGCGTTCAACCATCTGATCTCTAAGAAGATCAAAAGGGTTTGTTTGATGACTTTTTGCATTCATAAAGTCACGGGCCCGTAAAACATCATTAATATTATCGGTATTGAGATTGTAGTGAGATACGGAGCCTGGCTCTTTGTCAAGTCTAAAATCTATAAAGCTGGCCTTAATCGATGCATCTTGGAATGCCTTGATGTTCTCTCTGTAAAAGAGATTATCAAAGGTTGTAGTGAGCACATTAAGTTCTTCAGATGAAAGTTTATTATTTCCTTGAAAAATGATCAGTTCATCATTTTTATTAACGCCTAAATCCCAATCTTTATGAACCAATGAGGGGTGCGACTGAGCTATATCCTCCATTGCTTTTTGGTACGGTTTAGTCAATTTATCCATTGGGTAGGAAAGAGCAAAATAAGCATCAGTCCTTTCTCTAGAGGCTTTCTCATACTCGATTCCCGTCATTGGATCAACGTTGTAAGCGGATATTACCATACCCGGATTTTGAATATTGTCGGAAACATAAGTCGCTTGAATCGGTTCTCTACGAGCTGCAGCGAGAATTTTGGAATCTTCTGAAAGGGTCTTCATTTCGGTTTTGCCAGCATAGCTTAAGTGTCTAATATCCATGAGAAATTTCCCATTTTCTAACAATTAATCTCTAGCACTAAGGGATTATCGGCAATCCCTTTCAATTCTTTAGCGATTAATGCTTGCTAACTACTTATTTTTCACAAAAAAACCAAAAACTTCTTTTGGTTACATTTCATACTACTAAATAGTGAGGGAGAAACATGAGATTCGTTTTAGTTATTTTACTGTTATTAATGTCTATATCAGGTATGGCGCAAGAAGGCTTGACTGAGTTTGACGATCTCAACCTTGCGAAAACTATTTTAAATCAAAGTTCCACTGAATCAGAGTACTACCCAGAGGGTAATGATGAGTATGAACCAGATCCCGAATGCAACACAATAAAGGAGAATCTTTGGCAGTCTGTGATACCTAGAAGCGATAAGCCGATTTGTTACTACATAACTATAAAATCGAATGCAATATTAGAATTCTTTGCCATTGATCAAACGGATACCAAACAAGTCAAGCTAACCGTGATGGATGACCCTCTTAATAACAATGATTACATTGCAATAGGCACATCGAATAGTTCTTCAACTTCAGATAAATACAGGTTTTTTGCTGAGCCTGGAAATTATTATGTATATCTAGAAACCGTTCTTGGTGACGGTACTGCAATTAAGGTCGGCGCTGCTGTTAATTATGTGAAGGCAGATAACCTAGAAGACATTTCCGTAGGCAAAGATTACACAGGTAATGATATATCGCCCTATCGCTTTAAAAACGGAACTCTTACTGGTGAATATGCTTATCTTCACGACACTCAGGACGTTGATAACTACCTTCTACAATCATATTGGGGGCAGGATTTATACCTTAGAATAACGCCACAAAAAGAATATGAAAATGAAATTGTAATCGAAGCTTTTGCAAATGGTGAATGGGTACCACTTAAACCTGGTTTAGGTCTTATTTTTTCTAATCTTGAAAATAACAGCGCAGTATTGATACGAGTAAGAGCTAGGGATGTTACCAAAACATTAAAGTCTGGGTTCTATAGCATTGAAGCCGGTAGTTACCCAAAAAAAATAATTGATAAGACTCCGGATGGGGAAAGAGGCGCTAGGGTTAGGAAGGGTTCTGCTAATTATCGGAGAGTACAAAATTTTACAAGGTTTTCTTGGAAAGCACAGGTTGTAGATAGTCGAGGTAGGGCAATCAGCAACGTGAAAATGCATTTTAAGCATAGGTCTTCTGAAAACGATGTGGAGCGAATTGACAGGGGAGTGACTGACGCCAGAGGGGAGAGATTATCTGAGATTGATTTAGGGCCACCTTGTTCTGGTAAACACAGCGTATCTTACGCTGATGGTTTGGAAATAAGGTACGATATAGGATCATACATCATCGAAATCAGGCCAACGGGCTTTAATACCCCCGCTGTAATTTCAACCAAAGATTTTGGTTGGCTAAGATTATGTTCCGTATACAACAGTTGATGACGAAATACGGGTCCTTCTGAGCCAGTTTAGGCCTATGCGGTGCCGGAAGGCGCGGGCAAAAAAAATTTTTCAATTTTCAAAACCGCGCGCCCTTCTTCCATAAAAAACGTTCAAATTTTACTCAGCAAGTAAGGCTAAGCCATTGAAAACTCTGAAAACGCTGAAACATTAATAAGGTGAAAAGGTGGACATCGACAAGCTTTTGGATGACACCCTAAAACACTACCAAAACCACTTGCCCACGCTGACCAAAGCTGACTTTGCCCGAATGAAGGGGGTCGGTGAGCGTACCGTGGGACGCTATCTAAACGAGTGTGATCCACCTTTGCCAGCCAAAGGATCTGGCAAAAAAGGTCAGCCCATCGAGATACATCCACTGGATGCCATCAAGTGGGAGTTGTCACGCGAGCTAAAAAAAGCACTGCCATCTAATTCTGACGGACTGGCTGAAGATGACGACGGTCAAGTCATCGACATAGAGCGCGAGAAGGCGCTTTATCTACGCGCCGAGCGGCGCCACATGGAAGAAAAACACCTCACGCTCAAGCTAGAGCGTCGGCAAAAAGAAAAAGACCTGGTCGAGTTGGAACAGGTTAAACAGTTATTTTCGACGGCGTTTTCGGTGCTATCGGAGAATCTGAAGCAAATTGGAAGTTCTTTAGTAAATGAAATTTTAGAGACGCGTGACGTCAGTTTGGGGCTTGATCGCTTTGATATTGAAATGAATCGGGTTTTAACGGAGAGCGCGGAACAAATTAGTGAGATAGAAAGCCTTGAATAAGGTCCGTTATTTATCCCAGATCATAGCCGACAGCTTAAAACCGGCTTTGCTGCGTGCAGCCCATGCTTGGGCCGATGAAAAACGTATATTACCGACGGGCTCAGCGGAGCCTGGACGCTGGAACAGTCGTCGCGCCCCTTGGGTATTGGGTATCACTGAAGCCGTCCGAGATCCAAGATTCTCAGAAATAATTGCAGCGCTCGGCGCCCAAATGTCGAAAACCGATGGCATTTTAATGAATACCATCGGTTGGAAAATGGACGAGTGCCCTAGCACCACAATGTACATAGGGCCAACGAAAAAAAACATTGAATCCATCAGTAAGGATCGTCTCTTTAAGATGATCCGATCCGTTCCTAGCCTTTTAGAAGCCCTTGCCAAGGGACGCAACGAAACCGTTCACGAAAAGTTTATCAACGGCCAAAGACTTGGCCTGGCTTGGGCGGGTTCACCTACGGAATTGGCTTCTCATCCCGTGCAAAACGTGTTGCTGGATGAAGTTGACCGTATGCCTAAGGACGTAGGAGGGGAGGGCGATCCTTACACGCTCGCAAAAGCACGTACCTCGACCTATAAAGCGCGAGGGATGGCCTGTGCGGTCTCGACCCCGACGAATGGCTTAATTCATGTTGATGAGTCTGACCCTCTAAAGCGCTGGCAATTGTCAGACGATCATGTCGACTCATTGATCTGGGATTTGTGGCAAGGCGGCACTCGATTTGAGTGGGCTTTTCCTTGCCCTCATTGTCTTGAATTTTTTATTGCAAAAAGCTCCTTGCTGCACATACCGGACGTTGACTCTCTTCGTGAAATTGAAAAAAACGCAGCCCTTATTTGCCCTCATTGCGGCTCAGAGGTCATCGACCATGATCATAAAAACGCCGAGCATTACCAAAAGCGTCGTTTCAAAAACTGGATGAACGCGCGCGGCTTATTCATAGCGCCAGGGCAGAGCATTAAACGCCTCGAAGATTTAGAGGCTTCTGGATGCTCCGTGATGAATACGGACGGAAGCCTGGAATGGGTCGAGTTTGGATTTTATCTGGCGCCACATGATTGCCATAAAGTGGCTAGTTTTTGGGTCTCGGGCCTCTGTTCGCCCTGGCGCACATTTGGTGAGCGTGCTACTGGCATTGTCCAGGCGAAGCGATCTATGAACCCCGGAAAAATACAAGCGGCTTACAACACCATGCTCGGTGAATGCTACGAGCTTTCGGGCGAGGCGCCTGCGTGGCAATTGGTTGCAGATCGCCGCCGCAAATACGAGCGGGGTCAGGTACCGGCGGGCGTTCAGACAATAGTAGCGGGCGTTGATGTTCAGGCTGATCGCCTAGTGGTCGCCATTCGAGGTTTCGGCGCCGGCTGCACCAGTTGGTTGATAGATGCCTTTGAACTTTATGGACCAACGAGTGAGGACGAAATCTGGAATGAGCTGGCCGCTTTTCGAGCTAAAAAGTATGCGGGCTTCGTGATTAAAGTCATGTTGGTTGACTCAGGTTACAACCCGAACTCAAA
>CANMOZ010000023.1 GCA_947499545.1 uncultured Saccharospirillaceae bacterium | reverse complement strand
GCTCTCTTTAGAGCTAAGCCGCTGACTACCGGCCGGGGGACTTATTCCCCCGGCCACTTTTAAGACCAACTCTTGCACTTGAAGCCTATCAGTGACCCGCTCCGCCTAGCTAGTACTTGGCGGGGCATTACGCGAAACTTAACTATTACTTTTGACATAAACACTAACTCACCCCCCCCTAGCCAATAATCTAAAAGACCTTGTCACTTTGCTCCGTAAAAGACGCAAAGAGACTTTCTATGTAGATGTATACTCAGCCAAAATTAACGCAAGGAGGGCTTGGTTTAGCAGGGTAAATAATAGATTTGCGAAGGTATGTTCCTATAAAGGCAAACCCTTTATCAGTTTGAAGTGTTGATTGAAAAATAAGCTTTCAAGTTTGCTCTGACTCACGTTTGGCATGGTGCTCCAATTGTAAGGTCGGCACGATAAGTTTAGGAAGCCCCATTTTAGAACTTTGAGAGGATAAGAATTCTCTCCAGTAAGGCCATACATGTATTATTGAGTTGCGCATCGCAAATTCTTCGAGAGCTTCATCGCTGAGTTTGCTGTCACAGCTATAAATAGCGACATACTTCGCCTCTATTGTGGCTAAAACTTCGTTATCTTTAGTGTATCTTGCACCTAAATCAAAATAAATAAGAACAAGTTTATCTTCAAAGGAAGTTGTCTTGCTCATGCCAACTTTATTTTCTATATCAATTTGTTTCAAGACATCCGCTTGGAGAAAAAAGGGCACTTCATCATCGTTAGTGGACTGACTGACATTTGAGCTGTATAAATTTATATCTTTGATTTTAAGACAATCAATCGCGCTCTGGAGGGCTTTGCTAAGCATATTTCTTACTCTCCATTATCGGCTGCTCAAGGTGGCGATTGTTGTACTCACTGTCATTTATAAATCCTCCTACTGTCTGCCAATCGCCACTCAGAGCAGTATTGAACGTAACTTGTTCAGTAAGCCGGTAATACATACTAGTGATATTGCATTCTTTTATCACTTTAGATAACGATAAGAGTAATTCAGCTTCTTTAACTTTAATAGCAGGTATCTTCTTATTGGCAATCAACCACTCAAGAACATCCTGTAAGTGCCAGTATGTGTTTTCACTAACAGCATATCCAGTTGGAAACTCTGTAAGTTTTTTTCCAGTTTTACCAGATGCAAATTTCTGAACAGCCTGCTTAGATATTTTGAATAAATTCTCTGTTATATAATTTGAAAGCCCTGAGAGGTTCATTTTATCCGGTGTAACTTCGATAAGCTCTGCATGTGGGATTGCTTGAAGGACATTTTCAATCGCGCCATACACAGCACCCTCTGCATGATCAGCGTCTCGAATGAAATCAAGGCTAATCAATCCTTTGCGCCCAATGCCTATTAATGCATCGTCACAACCAGCGTCTTCAAGTTGCTGCACATACCACGAAGGGTCTTCTTCAGTATTTAATTTGAAGTGAAGCGAAAATTCGTATTCGTTCATGGCAGCACACTCACTTCTGATCACACGGTCTTAGTCAGACTTTATACATTTGACTGGAATTTTACGAAGCTGCTTGGCGGTATTTTGAGCTGATCTCGGAGTTCCGGGAATCGATACTTGACACCACCTCCCTAACAAGCAGTCGCTACTATTGTATGGGCAGAGTGCCAAACCCCAATGACCTCTTCCTTCTGTCACTGTCCAGTTCTTGCTTTCCAAGAAACAGAGAGCGTCTTCAATCTCTTTCTTTGGGTGTTTAGACCTACCCATTTACCCATTCCCATACATTATGCAGCGTATTTGTATATAGGATGGTTGTCAATCGACAACCATCCTATATGAGAAGACATAATAGAAATTTAAATGCGTGGGGCAACTTTTGAATAAGAAGCCCACCCATATTACCAGGATAGTAGCAACTACTCACTTTGATGATGGTTCTTCCACAGGACTCCCTATAGCTATTACCACTGCCATTGTGGCCATTCTCACCAATTGTTATTAAAGCCAGCTCTATGATTAAATAGACATAGATAAAAAGACGGGTATATATACAGTTTTGAGGGTGAAAACCTCGAAAAACTTCTTTGCTTTGAGTTGTCAATAAAACGTTGGTTTAATTGACACTTCTGCTCTCTTCAAGCATCAATCAAATTGGGGATCTCATGAAGTTAGGATATGTCAGGGTTTCGAAAGCAGATGGTAGTCAGACTTTAGACCTCCAAATAGATGCTCTGAATGAGGTTGGGATCAAGGATAAAGATATTTACCGCGACTTTGCCTCTGGTAAGCAAGATGACCGCCCTGGTCTCGATGCCTGTCTTAAAGCTTTACGAGAGGGTGACACTCTTGTTGTTTGGAAACTAGATCGGCTGGGGCGTAATCTTAAGCACCTTGTAAGTGTTGTGCATGAGTTGAACGAAAGAGGGGTTGGCTTCAAGGTGCTCACTGGTCAAGGTGCTACCATTGATACGACAACCCCATCCGGCAAACTAGTCTTTGGAATCTTTGCGGCGCTTGCTGAGTACGAACGTGAGCAAATCTATGAGCGTACGATGGCCGGCCTTAAATCAGCCCGAGCCAGAGGCCGGTTAGGGGGGCGTCCAATGGCGCTTTCAAAGCATCAGGTTTTATTGGCACAAAGTGCAATGAAAGACCCCAAAACCAAGGTGCGTGAACTCTGTGAGGAGTTAGGGATAAGCAGACAAGCTTTGTACAAGTACGTTGGGCCAAAGGGTGAGCTTAGGCCTCATGGAACCAAAATACTTGGGAAAGAATCTATCTCGGAAGAAGAGCTTTGTTAGATTGATGGAGTTAATCAAAGTTTTGCAACGAAGCCGCCGGAACCCTCTGGTAGTTTCGATTGGTGCAAAAATCCCAGTGCTGTAGAATAATCTTCTTTTTCCATCATTGCGTACTGGTTCCGGTTGGTACACAAATCCCAGTGCTGTAGAATACCGACCCCTAAAACGCAAAAAACCCAGGCGTTCCGGTTGGTGCACAAATCCCAGTGCTGTAGAATACAAGGTGTTGGACCCTCCGCCCTGCATTTGTTCCGGTTGGTGCACAAATCCCAGTGCTATAGAATAGATGTCCCATATCCTTATGATTTATATAGGGTTTGTGGCATCTATTGCTGTTCAACTTGCCCCCTTAGAGGGTTGATCAATCGTTTCTAAAACACCTGCTTGATGGGCCATTTTTTGTTTAACTAAAGAAGCCCAAATACGGTTCTGTTGCCTTTTTTTCATATTTATTTGAGCACGAATGCGTTTTGACTGTAGGTGATGGCCCTTGCTTGGCCATAACACTCCTACGACTTGATGGTGATCAGAGCTGAGCACAAAAGGGACACCCCTTTCAGCTAAAGCGACGAGGAGGTTGTTGGAATAACTTAAACCGTGCGCATGCGCAATAACTGCTCCTATATCGTTAAGCGGTACACGACCCACTTCTGCTCTTGGTGGTTTGGTATCCCAAACCACCAAAAAAACACGGTTAACTGACAGATAGCGTTGAAATTGCGCAATCTCGATTATCCGTTCGATCATGTCTATTTACAGCCCTAATGCGTTGTTCTTTTAAAATACCCATGGGCGAAACCGTTACAGGAATAGGTGCTAGATCCATAATGGTATTGAAGTTCTTTTTAAACGTGTGACCTTTACCTCCAAGATGGCTTGATACCAGGTTAATATTCCCATCTTTGACCAAGCTGACTATTCGATATAGACCATACTCATTATTTATTTTTAACTTTAAAAGGTTATCCGCGATTAAGCGCATAACCAATGGTTTATCGGATTGGGTTAATTTGGGATGTAAAAGCCGTTTTATGCCTTTGCTCTCTCCCAACCGTTTAACGACCTGGTAAGCTTGATGGACTGTTATGACTTCAAAACACCACTTATCGGTTTCTGGATCAAGATATATCTCCGTGCTGTAGTTATTTTGAGCCTCAATAGCTTTAAAAGGCTTGGGTTGCCCGTTTTCATCCAATCCATGGCGCTCACTTTGAGAAGCATCCCTTATTAGAATGAGTGGATGCGTGCTTTTGCTAATCTTTTTTTCTCGTTTCCAGCTATTACTACTATCACGCTTATGAAGTATATGAGACCCGTTTAATCCTGGGCTCCATACAGACTCTAGATGCATAGGCCCTTGATAACCGTGTTCTGGCCGATGACTAACTTTAATATGCTCAGCCAATTGATCTAATTGGTCATAGAAACGAGGCCAAGGCAATTCCACTTGCTCTGAAAGTTTCTTTGGGTCATGAGTGTTTAGATCTTTAGCCGCTTTAGCAATGGTTTTCATTAAAGAGTGGTCAGTGATAGCAATGACGGCAGCGTCTATCGCGTGGTGACGATGATCATCACGGTTTTTCTCTTCTGATTCATTTGCAAGGATCTTGTTTAAGCCAAAAATTTTTCGAATTAAAGCCGTTTGACGGCCACTGATGCATTGAATATTACCCGCCAAGCATACACAGCTTAGATACTCTCTGGCGACTGTAGCAAAGTAAGCGGTGTCGTGGATGCACCGTGCTGTAAAGTCCTTTTCATTATTTAACCAATAGTCGAAGCCGTCCTCTGCAAACCTACGTTTTTTCGGTGTTGGAAATATTGATGCTCTTCGTAAAATCGCCTCGTAATCAAAACCATCTACCGGTTTTTTTCCAAAGGCTTCATAAGGTGTGAGGTGCGATTTGTAGCGGTTCGCTCCTCTCATGCTAAGTGTTAAGTTATTCATGCTGCTGTCGAGGGTTCGACTAAATGGCAGGATGTGTTCAATCTCAACTTCTTCTGACAGCAGCTTAGTCATACTGATCATCTGACCGGTGTAAGGGCATCTACGATCGGCAACATCATTGGGGTTGAGTTCTCGCCAAAGTTTCATTTTGCGGATGAGGTGACGTTTTTTCGATTTATCAAGATTGTCTGAGGCTGCCCCCAGTATTTCACATGCTTCCGTCAAAAGTGCTTCGTTAACCTTTTGATTCTTCGTATTCTGAGATTTGATTTCTTGCCTTTTCTTTTGACCGTTTGCGATGTCTCGGCACATCTCAATGGCTATCTTCGTTGGGTTTCCATATGTACTAAGAATTTCGTTGACCACCTTTCGAAGCTCATTCAAACCCACATGAACCGTTGGGTTTGCTATTTTCCCGTAACGCTTTTCATCGCACTCACCTGGAATACCGGTTCCGAAGTTGACTCGTCGCTCCAACACTTTTCCGTAGTAGGGCAACTGGCTGAGTAACTCACCGGTTCTTTCTTTGTAACTCAACTGACTATGGCTCCCCAAACCCGCTTTGAGGACGGCTTTATCGTAGGTGATCACCTCATTCTTAAGTGCTTCCGTAATTTTCTCAGCGGCGGTTAAACTGAGCCGGGCATAGCCAGAAGGTAAGTTAGCCGAAGAGATAACAGTGGCTTGCTCTTCTGAAATACTTGTATGCGTTGTTAACCACTTGATGACATTCTCTTCAGAAGCTTCATTGAGCAACAAATTGACAATCTCAGTCTGTCGCTCAAGGCTAAAACCATACCAGGCTTTACCGAAATGCTTCTTCTGAGCAAGGGTTTTATTAATGGCATTCCCTTTAAACTTACTAGTAGGTCCTTTTTCAAAATTAAAGCTTTCAATGTCTAAGCCAGGCCGAGCCTTCAAGAGACGCTCTTTCATTGTTTTAAACGTTAAATCTTTCTTATTAAGTTCCGAAATAAGAAGATCTCTTTGCTCAAGGGTTAAGGGGGTTTCTTTTAGGTTCTTGCCAATGATTCTCAGGTGATTGACTTCCTGATACAGTAAAAATTGCTGGACAATGGGCATTGCCTTCGCAGCTCTTTGTTCGTCTGGCTGAAGCGTACAACGACCCGGTTCTACCGGTTTCAGTGGGCGTTGAAAGAAGACTGCAGTTTGAAGGGCTTCATAAGCTTCATCTGTATAGATTTCTGGCTGAAACGACTTTTGCTTGTTCCAAAGTAGATCAAATTCCTCTTTAATTTGAGAGCGTTTGACGTAGAAGTCATAGTGCTTGTTTGCATTTTGCCCATAGAGCCTCGCTTTCACGCCTTTCCCATCCAGTAGGCGTTGATTCTGCCATTCACCGACGGTTCGCATACTGGTTGCGTTTATAGCTTCCTCTAAAGTAGAGATAGCCTTTTTCATCGGACCAGAATCATCATTTGTTTTATCCGCTTTGCGGTTACTTTGAAATGCACGCTTTCTATTGAGATGGAAAATGGCTCGGCCCATTTCGTATGGTGTCAAAGCTTCATCTAACCCCTTGGTTCTGAGGTGATAAGGGTTGAGATTCTCTAAAGCTTTTTGTGACTGCTTACTATTAGGGAAAAAACCAAACTGAACTAATGTTTTAATTAGATGCTTAGTGCGTTGAATTTTTCGATATCGTGTTTTGCGTGCCTGCCTTTTTTCGGTTCGACCTGCAGCTTTAGAGGTGTTTTTACTAGGATCTCGTCCATCTGAATAAATCCGAACACCAAGCCTAATGAGTGCGATGGGAATGCCATCCTTGCTTAATCGAACAATCGCAAATCCAATCGATTTACCCCCTACATCAATGGCCAAAATATAGGGGAATGAGCTTCCTATGGGTCTTGACATCATAACTACCAAGTTGATAATGTGTCGCCGAACAACACTGGGATTTGTGCTCCAGCCGCTAACAAGCTGAAAAGCTAACTTAGCTTGGATGCACTAAATGAAAGGCCGCTATATGCGGCCTTTATTCTTTCTAAACCACTAAAAACCTAAACGCAATTAGGTTTTTGTCTTAGCCTCACAACGCCACTTCAATTTTAGTCCGATTTATCAAGACCCCAAATTGGTATATAAATCCCAGTGTTGTAGAATGCCTTTAAATACGTTGAATACTGATAGTTTGTTCCGGTTGGTGCACAAATCCCAGTGCTGTAGAATTCGCCGACTGTTCCAACGTCCAGGCTCAGCGTTCCGGTTGGTGCACAAATCCCAGTGTTGTAGAATCTAATTTGTTTCGCTCGCCCGATGTACTTGTTCCGGTTGGTGCACAAATCCCAGTGCTGTAGAATAGATGTCCCATATCCTTATGATCTATATAGGGTTTGTGGCATCTATTGCTGTTCAACTTGACCCATATTGACATTAAATTAACTCGAATTGATCGGGTTTTTTCAATAATGGCGCTTATTCACTACTACAAAGATTTTTAATCGATTCCCTGGCCGGTTAAGCAATTTTTCATCCGTTTTGCCAGATCAGTCTATTCAGGATTTATTTCTTTAGCTATCCTAATGACCTGAAAATGCAATCGATCTATTTTGAAGGTAGTCAATGTTCACTGTTTTAAAGAAGATGTGGAGCTTAATTTGTGATCTCCATATCAGTTATCAAGATGTTGAAATAGCCGGGGTATGTGGTGGGCTCGGTGAAACGGTAAAAATCCCCTCTTGGATATTCAGACTTGCTTTCATTGTAGCGTTCTTTTTCGCTTCAACCGTTATTAGTCTCGCAGTTTACTTCTTAATGTGGGTATTGCTGCCTCACCACAAGACAAATGACCCAACGGAAAACGAACGTCTATCCGTTGAAGCGCTTGAAAAACGCGGTTATGAAATCCATAAACCAGCTAGTAAGATATAAAAAAACGTTAAGAGCGTTGACTCATTTGGTTGTCAAACCCATAAATCAAAGCTATCCCTGCCCTTCTAAATATTTGGAGATTGAGATCCATGCGGCGCATTTTTACAATTAATGCGTCACACAAAGTACTTTCCTTGGAAAAGAACTTAGTGATGTGTCTCTTGGTGGTGGTTTCAAGTCCATTTACTCATTTACTCATTTACTCATTTACTCATTTACTCATAATCGTATTTCAATGCTCCCATTGAAGTCGAAATCTGCTAAAGATGATTTGGAACCGCCCCCTAAGACATAATGATGCAAATTCGGTACTGCTTTGGTACCTCTAGGGCAACCGCCAATAATGCGAAATAACGGCAAATACTAGCTTAAACTTGGGTCAGGCAATCAATAGTAAAGAAGGAACTACAAGTTCATGAGGCACTTGTTAACTAAGCATCTACCAGGAAGTTTGAAACGAAAAAAAGACCAAGGGAGACTATTTGCCAACCTTATTGAAAGAACTGATGCCATAGCTCGGGAAAATAATATTAATGGTTTACTTGACTTGCAGCGCCTGATCATTCGTCCAGTTCAGAGTAAGCATATGGCAGACGCCTATTTGAAAAATAATCATTGCGCTATCAGTGAAATAAATCCATATACTGATTTTGGTTTATATGGAATTCCAAGCTTACAGAAAAGCTTCTTTGATTTTTTGCGCGCTCAAAAGATACATAATGAGAAACTTCCTACAGCATCTCTTGGGAGAGATATAGTTCTTCCAACCTGCTGGAACGATACAAGGATTATTAGCAATATCGGTCAATATGGTTCACGCAAGAACTCGAAACCCTGGAAACAAGATGCCAATCACCAACTAACTTGGTGGTTTCCGTTGAATGTTTTTTGGGTTGTTGGAGGAAACCACTCCATAACTCAAGGAATCGTATTATGCGAAGGAGCGGTAAAGGCAGAAGATGGGGCTGACCTTTCTAAATTGTATGAGTATGTGAAATTTAATGGGTTCAACTGGATTGATACCCAATTAAATAAGGTGATAGGTAAGCCAAGGTATAAAGAGTTTGGATACCTATATGAGATTGGTCGCCGCCTAGTACAGTGTACTCCAGAACGTTTAAAAGCAGAAGAGCGTTACTTCAAGGAGTTCAACTGGCTCCCTTCTTGTTAACGCCTATGCAAAACTTAGACTGGCGGGGGCATTCGAGCAGAAACTCACGGTTTCGGCCTTGCCGGTTCTTCCATTAGCCCCCTATAAGCCATCGGATTACAAGTACTTCTTCATTGCTCCAGTTAAAGTACAGTTCGAATGTTTTCGCTATTCCAAAATGAGTAAATGAGTAAATGAGTAAATGAGTAAATGAGTAAATGAGTCGGCGGGGAGATCAATCCTCCTCCACCCACTCGGTCATCCATCTGATAGCTAGGTCATTTAGACGTACATTTTCTCTGGCAGCTTTAATTTTTACTTTGGCATACAAAGACTCTGGTACGTTCGCATTAAATCTAGCATTTTTTTCTTTCGATACTTCTTTAAGAGCTTCGGATTTGCCAGATGACATTCGACGCTCTTTTTTAACGCTAAGCGCCATTAATTAACTCCATTATCTCGTCAACAATCGCATTAATTTCACTTGCTGCAGGCCCTTTTGGATCAATAAAGACAGTTTGGCCTTCAGATGCTGTAGTAGGGTATGCGACCCTTTGTGATGTAGACGATTTTAAGACAGGTAAGTTGTATTCATTAAGAGCCTCTTCCACTTCCCTACCAAGCTTGGTTCCCTGTATCCGGCGGGAAACAACAAAAGCAGCTTTTGGATCACCATTTGTTACATCCTGCCTAGCTTTTACGATATCTACTAAATCCGCCGCAGCCCAGACATCATAAGGAGAAGGCTGACAAGGAATTATTACAACATCAGCGGCTTTTACCGCTGCTGCACTCATGCGGGCAATTTGAGGTGCGCCATCAATAATAATCCAATCGTACCCTGATCTTATAGCTTGGAGGTCTTTTGGGAGAGTTTCTCGATCAAGCCCAACCACAGGCAAAATAGAACCCTCGTTCGCTTCGTTCCAATCTCGTGCTGACCCTTGGGGGTCGGAATCAACAAGTAGTACTTTGCCGCCTTGCAAATACAGCGCGTGAGCAAGGTTTACTGCAATTGTTGTTTTCCCTGAACCGCCTTTCTGATTGAGTATGGCGATGACTGGCATTTTGTGACTCCTAATTTAAGGGCTAATTTAGGTTACCAATTGAACAGCTTTGAGTAAATGAGTAAATGAGTAATTGAGCAAATGAGTAAATGAGTGAATGAGTAAATAAGCCAATTAATCTATCGAATAATTAATTCTTGCAAAATCCAATTTATTGAATTAGGTTAGTAAACCAACACATCTTTGTTCAGAGGGAACATGCAACTTAGGCAATTAGTGATACTTTGTGAGGACGGAGGTTTAAGCGATCCTATGGTATCTAGGGCCAAGGAGCATGATCGTGGATACTATCTCCATTTTCGAAGAAGGGATGGAAGTAGAACTTACGTAACTAAGCATGTTGGAGACAGTGAGCGTAGAGTTTTTAAATCGCTAGATGGAGCTGCTCAAGCAGCAAAGTATATTGGCTGTAGTGAGTTAAAAGTTGATTTGGATGGCGTGGAAGATATGAAAAGACCTACGCTTTCTAAAATAAAAAGCCCGGCATGAGCCGGGCTTTTGAATGCGTGAATACTGGGAAGTTTGGCGACGACCAGTATTCAAATGGGCTCAACCGTCCAATTAAGAAGAGGCCCTACTGGAGATTAATAGTACGCAAATAACGGTTAGCACGCAACAATTTTGGCGTTCTTAATCGTGCAAAACACAGCCTTTTTCTGCGTTTTGGCGTTTATTTGATCAAAAGTAGGGCCTCGTAAAAGAGATTTACGGGGTTTTTGTGACAGAAAACGCGCTACCAACCGGGCAACCAAGCATTTTGCCCACTGGCCTAAAACAGTTTCGACGATCAAAAGTCAGAGCTTCGATTCGTCGTCTGGTTCAGGTTGGACGTCAGTACGAACTCGATCGCGGCGAACCTATTAACTTCGAAGTTGTTCGAGAAGTTTATGGTCCTCGTCTGTCTGAAAAAGGCATCTTAGCAACTGATACGGCCTGCTTAGCGGCTTACTTAAATCACATGGGCGTTTATGATGAATTCAGCCTGGGTGATTTTGGTGAGCCTCAATGCTCTGGCGCCGTTTTGCTGCAAGCAAACAGCCCTGTTGAAAGTGAATTTGCAGCTTACGATAAAATTAGCCTTTATAAAAAAATGGAAGAGGCTCTGGTTAACCCACGCAAAGCTCCTCAAGTGTTGCAATGGCTATTAACCCATGAGCGAGTCAATAAGAACGGTGAGCGTCGTTTAGTCCAACACAGCTTTTCAGCGTTGGTGGTCGGCATCTTGAAGCGCTTAATTGATGGGTTAGACTTCGCAACCCTGACGTACAGCTTCCAATATCTCGATATGAAACACGAAGGGATACGCCGCAGCCTCAAAAGCTGGAACGAGATAGCAAAAGCTTTAGGTGAGCAGTATCTCTGCCCGAAACGCAAACAAATGATACCGACAGCTCGCTTTTGGGACGCCGTCATTTTTCTAAAGAAAAAGGGCGTGATTCAATCCAAAGCCGTAGCCATTAAAGATCGCACCGGTGACTACAAAGCCATACCAAGCTTTAAAAGCCTTTCTAAAGACTTCCTGATCGCTCTAGGTTTAAAAGAAGAGCGCCTTGAAGAGTTACGCACCCTTAGCAGTAAAAGCACCACAGAGCGTATCCAGAAGCGTATCCAAGTCTTAACCAATGAACACTTTAGACCCTTAGAACGCTTGCAAGCGGCCGGTCGTCATCTTCAGAAGTTAAAAGAGAAGGGCATTAAGATTGCCCGAACTCTTCATGGCGCACTCCAAATTCCTGTCATACACGAATTCAACCTCGACGACCTTTACCCCTTAAATTCCAGTTAGATAAAGTTTTTAAGCGATCCCGTTAGCGCCGGGAGGCTTACCCCTTTCTGCATGTTTTTTGCTGTTCAATATTCATCCAAAACCCAGCTAAAATGAACTGAAATACGCCACAACAATGCCCAACATTTCCCTAACGAACCCTCAAAAAAGACCAGCGGCTCCCGAAATCTATTTAAACCCAAATTTATACATAGCCAGCTTTTAATTAAGTAGATAGTTAACCCCCCATAAGACAAATAGAAGCCCCCTAAGTGAGCGCACAGTTGTTATCTATCTCTTATAAAGATTTAAAGCTTTTTATTACTTAATAAGATGGTAAAAGGCCTGCGCAAGCGCAGGGCTACGCTGCCGGCTCGCTAGCTCGCATCGGGCAGCTTGCTACTTTCAACCTGTCGCACATCGAGGAAGCAAAAAGCCTCTATCAGCAAAAGACCTAGAGCACAAAAAGATTTGGGTTAATCAGGGCGCGAAGGAAGGCTGGTTGTGTCTTGTACAGTTGTGTTCGCGGATAAACGCATCCGAAACAATAGGATTGGGCGCTTCTGTATTTATCTCATCAGGTCGCTGCGCGAGTTTACGCGCGTTTAGATGAATTCTTTTTTAACGGAACCGTAGCGCGCTGTCAGTGCTTCGCACTTGGTTATTATTACCCATCCCCCGATATGGCCTAAACATTGTCTGACGTCCAACGGGGCGAAAACGTACACTAAGGGCATCTGCGCATAATAGAGGTCCAGTGGAAGACCCCTAATACGG
The DNA here is from genome assembly GCA_947499545.1 of uncultured Saccharospirillaceae bacterium. Lineage (GTDB taxonomy): Bacteria > Pseudomonadota > Gammaproteobacteria > Pseudomonadales > Oceanobacteraceae > CANMOZ01. The sequence continues at coordinate 30,440 of CANMOZ010000023.1, read as the reverse complement.
TGCTTTAAAAAGATTATTCCTCAAAAAAAGTACTCCTCCTCTCCCACTGCCGGTTTCTTGTTTGAAGAGTTTTGTGCAACGCGCAGGGGTGCAATACCCCAGAAAGCCCGCATAAAACCAGGGCCTTACTGTGACCCAAGCAACACTCCTTTGCGCTGCGTTGCACTCCTTTGCACGTTCATTGCGCATCAAAATAGCGCTAATCGGGCTGAAAGCCGCATGGTTCTAGGGCTTTGCTTGATTTTTAGGAATTGCTCTAAATAGGCCTGGCAATAGATAGCTATGACGACTTTTTTGCAAAATCGTTTTTTTAGTCACTCGAAAAAGCAGTTTTTACCTTTACAAATCAGATGGTTATAAAAATGACTGACTAAAAAATAAAAAAATGCTGATTTTATGCGGTGTTTTCGTCAGTGCAAAAGCTGCCATAATGGCGTCTTTGGACCTTTATGGGTTAGGGGGATGAGATGGGGGCAAGTTGTCGTTCTCCTTTGAGTTTTCAACTGATCCACTACCGCGATCAAATTCAATCTAAGCTCGATCTTGATACCAATGGGGCTCAACAGCATTGTGCTGAACTCATTGGCGCGCAGATTTACTCTTGGCAAGCTTGGGAATCCGCTAGTGAGCTGATGCCACCAGAGCTTTGGCAACGCTTCAAATGCAGAGTCAGTGAATCGCATACTGATCTGGCATAAAATTGGCCTGAATCTCTCCATAATAACTAGCAATATCTGTCGTCGTTTTCCGCAGGGGCTTTACCGAGGCCCCTTTTTTTGTTGTTGAATGGGTTTGACAACCAGACGTCTGCGCATAATAGGGGTCCAGTGGAAGAACCTGAAATTAGGTCAGAATTTGGACACTTATTGGTTATTATTGCCTACCCCTCAACGGCCTTTTTCTTGAATGATCGTGAAATAACTATTAATTGGTGGCTTACTGGGCGAGGTTGGCCTATGAAACTATATCGTTACAGGTCTCTGAATTGTCAAACAATTGAAACCCTATGTACTGACCAGTTGTATTTCTCAAGTCCTGCTGACTTTAACGATCCAATGGATTGTCGGCCTTCTGTAAAAGAAGACTCTGACAAAGACAGTCTGAAAAAGATATTGATTGAATTAGTTTCTCGCCGAGTCAAGCAAGAAACATTGGATGCACTTTCTAAGGCGAATCTAAAACATAAAGAGGGTGCGGAAGGGTATGCAGAAAAATTGTCTATCGGCGCTGCACAGTATGAAATAGAGCATGCACTTCATCTTGCTCATATGGAATTAGATGAAGGCCATGAATATGATGTAGGTGAAGCCGAATCCTCCTGCCTAATTAGCTTTATTGAGACTGAATTGCTTAAGCGTTATGAGCATGGTGTCTGTTGTTTTTCTTCTGTTGATGATTGCCTTCTACTTTGGAGTCACTACGGCGATGAGCATCGTGGAATTTGTATTGGCTACGAGAGTGATAATGAAATTGATAAGAACCTTATGAAGGTAGAATATGGTGCTAAGCACGAAGTTTTGACAAGCTATATTTTGGATGTTTTGTTAAGTAACGATAAAGACAAACAGCTGAAATTGGATCGAGCTGTTTTGTGTTATAAAGCGCCGTCTTGGAAGTATGAAAAAGAATGGCGAATGATTGATAAACTAGGTTTGCGCCCTTCACCATTAATCTTAAAAGATGTGACGTTTGGATTGCGTTGTTCTTGTGTATTAAAATATGTCGTTTGTATCGCATTGGAGGGATACGAAAATGTGCAGTTTTTTGAAATGACTAGGGAAGTGGGTAACCATAAGTTAAAGAAAAACAAGGTTAACCTAGAAAGATTACGCACTTGTTACCCGGAAAACAATTACAAAAAACTCATTGAAACTAAAGAAATGTTTGCTGAAGCGGTTCGTTTAGCTGAGGGTAATGATTAAAGTGTGATTAAGAGTTGTTATCTATTAATTAGCGCCAAGTACCTCGCTATACCACCTTACTGTTTTTAGAATGAGACTCTCACAATAAAGTGCCTGGTGGCGCATATCTCGCATGGTAATCGACTGACAAACAAGTATTGGGTAAGTTTACTCAGCCCCTGGAATAGGGGCTTTTTTATAGGCTAATCGGAGAACACTTTAGCTGGCGAGGTGAAGTGGCCATAGCTTTTCGACGGTTCTGAAGTATTGGCAAGCGTAGAGGTTGTTGGCTGTTCTACAGGAGTGGGTATAGTAGATTGAGGTTGAACAGGCTGTTGCTGAGTCGGAGAATTGCCCCTTAAAACCTGTAACAACTCGATTGCTTTTTCTGCGCCCGCATGGTCATAGCCATCGACAAAAATGCGAAGGGCACCCGCTTCTGCCAATATGGCGCCTGCGTATGCCATCTCAATCATGGAAGGGCTGGCTCGTTTAGAACCAGCTTCTTTCATAAAATTGAGAATCTTTTGATGCTTAGGGTCTTCTTCATTGAAGTAGACCATGCATTTCTTTTGGGTCACGCTGTCACCTCAGCTTCAGCTATTTGCGTATAACTTTTATCAAATATAAAGGTTTCTAGCTTCAAAAGCCCACGTACATTTGCGAAATCAGGGTCTTTAGGTACGAAAACATTTTGCCATTTCTCAGTTAAGTAGTGCTGTATTAAAGGGTCTAAAGCACCACCACCCATGAGCAATACGCCAGAAACACCTGGTTGAACCACGACTTTTTGGGCTATTTCCGTGCAGTAATCTTTGATGCAAGCCTCGCAGATCGCGGTGATGTCGATGCGTTGATGTTGCTGCGTTTGGAAATCATAGACCTCAGCGTATTTGTTTTGATACCAGGTCTCAACGTCATGTAAATCAATATTCTCATAGGAGCCAAAGCTTTTAAGCTTGGGTTCTTGTTCGAATAGATATTTACGGAGGCTGGCATAAAAGCTCAGCATGCCTAGTTCAAGTGTTTGTGCATCTGAGATAGAAAAGTCGTCATGTGCAACACAGGCGTCGATAGTACCACCGCCAATATCAACGATTTTAAGCGCTTTTGGTTTAGGTCTTTCATTCCCATGATCATCAATAACGAAGTCAATATAAGCCGCACAGCCTTCAGCAAAGACTCGCCCTGAAACCAATGAAGGTAGAGCAGAGGCGTCATGAAACTCATTCCCCTGGATAGACAACAGTTCCACTTTCTCATTCACAAGAGCCTCATTGGTTTGAATACCAATAGCCGTATTTTGGAAATAATCGCCAACAGGTAAGTTGCTGATGTACGCAACAGGCTTTGAGCCAAAGCCATTTCGAATCAAAGACGTTAAGAAAAGCGCTTTGATGGCTTTCCCATTTGAACGGCCTTCACGCAATAGGTCTATTGGGTGGCCGCTACCGCCCTGACCATCTGGGTAAACCGTGAAGCTATTTTGCGCAAAATTAAAGGGGTAAAACTTAGACTCGCCAGGTTTAATGGCGAATCCTCCCGTATTGCGAAAGACTCTAGACGAAAATACGTCCGTCTTAATAACGCTATTGCCTTGCTCATCTGTTGACCAATAAGCGGTTTTTGTCCTTCTGTTTCCGGTATCAATCGCAACGATATTGGCTTGCTTCATATAATAAATTCCTTTTGCTCATATTGTTTATTTAATGCAGTTCCTATAATTACATAAAACAACTGTAATGTTAATATATAAGGAACATAAAGGCAGCTTAATGCCAATATTATTGCTTTGCATAGATAATATATGCATTCTAAATTTATAATATACTTACTATATAAACTCTTAATATGAATATATTGATTGTATTGATGCATCGAAATCCAAGCTAATATCTATATGTTGTTTGCATTATGTTCACATAAGGCTGTTACAAAGTTTATTTTAAATCCGATCAGAATTCGTGAACCCATCCTTATGACATAGCGCATAAAACCAGCAGTTTTTCCGCTTATATTGCGCTAGGTTGTCTGCAAGAGACTGCTTTTTGAAAAGGTAACAGCATCGAAAATGGCAGCATTAGATGTCAGAATATGCCCGCCTATATGACTCAATACGTCCGTTAACTTGAAGCAAAACCAAGAGGATATAATAGGTCATTATGGCGCACTTTTAGGTAAGCCCATGCCAGCCATGTTGGCGTCATATAGACACTCAAAATAGGTATTAATATTCGCCATTCTGGGGACAATAAAAAGCCAAGAACTTAAGCCTGCTAACGACCTTTCTGGCTGGTTCGAATCACCTCAAAAAGCCTGTACCAAAATTTTAAGAAGCCTCATTTTTAAGTAGCACCTTCTTTATGATCTAGTCGGTATGCGGCTTGCGACTGGTCCGTGAGGATCTATTGGGGGCGTAAATAGACTGCTTTTGACAGCCGAATATGACCGGCGTTTTCGCCGCTGTCGCGACAAAAACGCCGGACAGACTCCAATTCTCGCCAGGTTTACGCCATCCTTTTTGGCGGGACTAGATGATTTTTAAGTAAGCATCAAAAATAGATAACAACTAGTCACGTCATAGGTGCTCTACAGAGCCCGAAATATAAGGAATCCATGAAAAAATCTAGGTAAGTGTATTGACCTGACAAGTCCATTAAAAATCACTATTCCGGGCGATTCGTAAACTTATCGCGTCATTTTCTGTGAAAATGACACCGAAATCAGTAGGTTAGCATCTTTGGTGTGGCGCACGTTTTTTCGGGAACTCGGTACCCCAAAAGTGTTTTCATCATCATGCAGTTGCTTACGCACGCATAATGGAAAACCCTAATGGGGTACGGGATTTCACTGCGGTTAGTCCTGCGGCCCTAACTCGCGTGAAAACCCTCTCGTTCTTGCTCCTCGTCCATCCACCTTTTATCAAGGTGGAGGCTCGTCACAATCTCTCATACAAGACCTGCGTGCTCTCGCACTTGCTTGGTCTTGTTATGAGAAATTGCCGTTGGCCTCTTGAAGGCCATCGGACAATTAACGGCGTTGCCGTAACAGCTAAAAAGGGTTCCCCCTGGCTGGTGCCAGTCCCCCAAAGGGGGGCTTCATTCGGTCCGTATCCGTGGGTCAATTTTCATCGTTGTCAGGGGAGGGTTTCGCAATGTTTTTTGGGTTAATCATGGCGCGGGGCTAAGGCGTTTAAGACCTAGCCATTGGTGTTCGCATCGCGGCGTATTCGGGTACCTGTAGGATTGGGCTTTTATGAATTAAACGAGTCGGGTCGCTGCGCGAGTTTACGCGCGTTTAGACGAATTCTTTTTTAACGGGACTGTGGCGCGCTGTCAGCACTTCGTGCTTGGGGCGTGGTATGGCTAGGTGTGGTTTTTTCATAAAAATCAAAGTTGGCGGAGTTGTGCATTTAAATAACATCGCAACGCAGTTATTATAGTTTAATCAATTAGGGCACCACTACTCAGCCTTAAATTGATCGCTACCTTCGAAACCCAAACAGGAATGACGCTTATGAACATTCACAGCACTTCAGAGCTTACAAACGAAGACTATGCATATATTGACCAGTTGCAATCTTGGTTGAGTTCCTCCTTGAATTTTGCAGCGAGAGGGATAAGCCCGAAGGCTGAGGATGTGGTTTATGTTCATTGGGTACCTGGATCAGGTAGAGGAGACAGCAATCGTTTTATGACACTTGAGGAGCTGTTGAAAGTAATCGAAGACAGTAACGTATATTTTTTGGGCGGTGCTCTGGGTCTTAAAGAGACTTTAGAGAGGTGCGAAGGAATGAAGAACTTTATGTCTCCTGGCGATGCTGAGAGGTTGACCGCCTACTTCAAGGTATCAAGGAAGGTTACTGACCTGGTCGCCTTAGAACAGGCAGCCTATTTGGAAAATTTGGACAAGCCTTATTGGTATTAACTTGTAGGATGACGCGAGGGAGCCACTACACTCCCTCGTGTCGGTAACGACCTTCGAAACATTAAAGGAACGTTAGTGGTATTATGCGGTGCTTTCGGGACGATTTCAAAAAATGGGATTAGATATGGGTATGGAGAGAAAGCGTGGGCTAGGCGCAACGGTAATCCCTGCGGGCCCTAATCTTGTGTCGACCTGGAGACAAATTGCTACTCAGGGTGGGGAGATGCCCTTAGTCGTTGCACTAGACCAATTAAATACGGCACTTGGCACTCGATACAGGCATGACAGCATTACCCAGTGGGAACAGTCTCTGAATGGGCGAAAACCCAGCCAGGAAGTCATTAACTATATGATGTCGGTTGTGCTCCCTTATCTTCTGAAAGAGGCAGGTTTAAGCGACTATAAAGCTAAAACCATTACCGAAAAAGTGTACATTGCTAACCAACCAGGAAGTCAGTAAACGCATAAAAATATAAGAAGAATATGGCGAATACGCCCCTTTTTTTGGCCTTCAAATAACATCGGAACGATGTTATATTGTTTTGGTCGATGAGGGCACCACTACCTAGCCCAAGTCGGCATCCTTCGAAACAATACAAAGGAATGAAAACATGGAAGCTTTAGACGCTAGGCAGAACATCACAAAAGCCACAAAGATCACTTCATTGACTCAAAAAAACAGACTGCTACCAAAGTACTTTGGAATTATGCTGGGGTTGCGTTTTGAGGCGAGCGTGTATGATTTTTATTCGATGCTGAATGAAGATTACTATGGGGGGCTATGGGATTATTATGAAGTGAGTGGTGGGGCAATGTTTATGGTGCCATCAACTTCTGCCACCTCAGTTAAGTTATCAAACCAATATAATTACGCCGAGGAAACGGTATCACCGATCAGCGCCGGAATTTGTGTGAGTATGATGGCGTTAAGTAATTTATCTATATCAACCAATGATAAAAGACTTGCGGATGTGTTTTATGTGCTTGATGAGTACATAAACTCATCGCCTGAAGAGGGCAAGATTCGTCGGATACTGGACTGAGATGGGTAGGGATGGGCTTACAGCCTGTCCCTCAAACTTAAAGGGAATTTTATATGGATAGAGTTTTGGTGTTTGTTTTGACCATAGCTACTTTGCTGCCGATTAGCGCAAATGCATTAAAAGTTTCTAGGGTTGTGTCTGTTTATGACGGTGATACTTTGCGAGTAGATATTGATGGATACCCGGATGTGATTGGAAAGAACATGCCCATCCGGATTCGCGGAATAGACACACCAGAGATTCGAGGCAAGTGCCCAGAAGAAAAAGCCATGGCAAAAAAGGCTCGTGACTTTTTGAGGAAAAAGTTAGCTGAAGCAAAAGAAATTGAACTTTTGGATGTTGACCGGGGTAAGTACTTTAGGCTTGTCGCATCGGTTAAAGTAGATGGACAGTCGGTTGGAAGTCTATTGCTTTCCAAAGGGCTTGCCAGACCGTATGACGGAGGGAAAAAGCAAGGTTGGTGTCAATCACTCTAAGCGTTCAACAAAATTCTAAGCCTGCGAGAGCAGGCGCAAAAACAATAGAGCAATGCCTTAGTGTCAATGCCAATTTAAAACTGACCCGCCCCCAGGAAGGGCTTGCCAAGGTTAGTCATAGCGGTAAAATACTCCAATGACTAATCAAATAATAAACCACAAAACCCTTCAAAAGTTACAGCGTGATCTGGATGATTCAGACACTAATATGGCCAGTCGTTTAGGTGTTGAACCTAAGCTTTACAGGCAGCTTAAAGCCGGCGAGAAACCTTTGAGTGAATCTTGTGAAAGCGTCGTTTCTATTTTGCTGGAGCAATTGGAGCTTGAAGCTAAAAGCCCCAGTATTCGAGAACTGTTTGAGCAATTAGGAACGACAAGGCATAAGTTTGCAGCGAAGCTCAATCTAAAACCGAATCGCGTTAGAAAGTCGATTGAATCTGATAATGACGAACTACTCAGGAAGGTGTTGGCATTGAGTCTTGAGCACCCTGAGCTTGGTTTAATAGAGAAACTTTCCAAGCGCTGAGCAGAAACTAACAGCTATGAATCCAAAGGGCGAAAAGCCCTTTTTTTGTGCCTGTAATATGGCAAGTACCGACCTTGAACCTAGGTGAAATAATACATAGGATTAATTGTATGGATGAGGTAATCATCTAGAAGGCAGGGCGTTGCACCGCCCCGCCAAGAAAACACAACTGAAAAGGACTCGGTTATGTCTCCCATACTCAATGAAAGCAAAAAAGACCTATTCCTCGCAAGCCTTGCGCAGCAGCTAAAAACTCATGTTAACGATGATCTCGTCAAAGACCTGGCAAAACAGTATGCGACCAACGCTGAAGCCTTTTTGAGAGAGGGCACTATTTCGGCTTTGATCGGGGGCGCAGCATGAACGCAAAAACCCAGGTCGATTTTGAACGTCAAGAGACGGTGCTTTGGTCGCCGTCATTGGTTGATCAACAAACCCAAACCCCTTACGAACACCTAGAAAGCAACTTTGATCGTGATTTAGTTGCGATTGTGCGCGAGCTGTTGAAAGACCACGTAGGCATTGCAGATAAGGTTGCTTTGGTGCCCGTGGTTGCAGAGGGTGGGGCGGTGTTTTTGATGCCGGGGCAAGATTCAGAACGTTGTTATCAGTGGATTTATCCAGATTCAGAAGAATCAGTATTGTTGACCGCTGAGGCTGTCGGCATTGTTTCAACACTTTACGCATTGCAGCAAATGTTCTGGCGTGATTTTGATACTCGTTATCAAGACGATGAGCTGGATTTAAGAGAGTTCGCTAACAACCACCCCGAAGCAGCAACGATGTTCGCAGTCGCTTTTACCTGGATGTAATGTCATTTATTCAATAGGAGTGGGGCGCGGTCTGCGCCCTAAGAGGGATTTATATATGAACAAAGAACTGATTTTAACGAATAAAACGTCGTCGGTATTGTTGGTCATAGGGCTGCTGATAGCTGGAGTGCTTGGCCCCCTTAATGGACTAAAAGGCTCTGACCTTTGGATTCTCTATGGCGTTTGGATGGGCGTTGCATCGCTCTATGCGCTTTTAATGCTGATGAGCCCGATTAACCCTGACATCATAAGTGCACGCATTGAGTTAATTCCCTCGGTTATTCGCAAGGTACTGGTGTGGGTGTTGGCTGCCACAGTGATTTATTATGGGATTTGTCTCTTGTTTAACATGATGGCTTTAGTGGGGTCAGCGGTCTTTAGCTCATCCATTCTGGGGGTCAATTTTGCGGCAAGAGCGCTTGTGAATGGCACCTTGATGTTGACGGGGATGGTAGCTGTTATTGGCTTTTCGCATCGTTTCCAAATGACTCAGTCGGTTTTGAATTTATTCCTGCAATTGTTCCTAGGGTTTTGGGCGCTCATTACACTGCTCGCTCTGCTCTCCATTTAGCTTTAAATACAGGGTTTTGGCCAATCATTGGCCGGGATTGCTGTATACATAATAATCAGATTAATACATATTAATGTGATTCATATGGCTAGGGAGAGCTTATGTTTTATGACCTTAATTTACCTAGGTGGCAATTGCCGTTGCTCTTTGAAACTGTCTTGAGAGGACAATCGCATTGCATCGCAACCGCCGCGTACCCCATTGACACCAAAAAGCCGTTAGAAGATTGGCCAAGAATCAAAGTCTACTTTCATGGTGACCCCGGTTTTTTGAGTGATGAGTGTTTGGAGCATTCCAAAAAGCACTTTGAAGAAACAGGGCTTTTAACGGTTTACGAATTAGCAGGCTTTAGTAAGCCACCCAAGGGTGCTCAAGACCAAAAACTGTCGGTTTCGTTTTTATGGATTGATGACCCTGTCATACCCGCAACGGAGCTTAAGCCTGGGAAGCTAATGCTGACAGGGCAGATCCTCAACATTAAAAACATCAAATCCCTTTTCCTGATCGAGATCCAAGCCTCAATTGAGGTGGCAAGCGACGGCAGTGAATACCTTTATAAGCGTCAACGCCTTTCATTCACGGCTACACCCGAAATCATTGCAGGCATTCAACACGTTGAGCGAGCAGCCTCCCTAAAAGAACTAACCTTGGCCGACTTTCAAGCCGACAAACCCTATCGGTTTTTGATCAGAGGCCCTCATTTTTACGAAAACGCAAAGGGTTACTTTGAATGTCGGGGCACCATGGTTAATGTCTTCCACGTTGCTGAATCCCCTTTTTACGAAAACCTCAATGTCACCAAGTCTTGGTACCAGCTCTACGACGGTAACCCCATCAAAATCGTTCACGAAAACCCTATGCCTATTAAGCAGGTGGCAGGGTTTCGTCAGTCCTTGGTGGATCTGGAGACACCGGAACCATGAGGAAAAACGTTCGAACAGTCACGCTAAAAAAACATCTCCAGCAAATGGATGCCTCCAATATTCGCTTCACCAAAAGAGACAAAGATTTTTTGGCGGACTTAGCAAAGGTCCGTTTAGTGGGACTGAAAGATGCGCAAAGCCAGCACTACGGCGGCAAACTCGACGGTTGCCGTAAACGGCTGCAAAAGTTCGTGGAATTAGGGCTTTTAAAAGAGCGGACCGTAACACAGCCGGGAAGAGGGCAAGTCGATAAATGTTATGAATTTGCCTCAGACCGCATTGCAAAACTCTATGGTGGACGTACGGCGGGCATTGGCTCCAAGCGCTCGGACTTGCATGAACTCTTGGTTAGCAAAGCCTATTTCGCACTGGGGCGGCCTGAGAGTTTTAAGCTGGGCGATGAAATGACCCATCTAGAAAAGCGCGCGTTATTAATGCCCGTGCGTGGCGATAGCGAAGGCGTCACCCCTGACGCTTATTTTATGCGGGATGGGGAAGTGGTGTTGCTCGAATCGGATGCGGGCCAATACAACAGCCGTCAAATTGCCCATAAACAAGCCTCCTGGGCAGGTAACGCTCAAGTCTGGGTGCAGCCCAATAAGGCTAATTGCCGAGTCCCCCGCGATGAAAATGTTGAAGTGATGAGGTTCTAAATGGATGTTGTTGAAACTCGGAGAATGACCACAAAACCCAAAGTTGTGATGACGGAGTTGGATCAAAACATCATCGACATCCTAGGCAGCAAAGGCTTTTGTGTGACTCAAAATCTATTGGGGTATTTGTCGGTTTCCAAGGGGCGGCTGTCGGATCGAATCAATCGTTTGATTGCTAAGGGGTTGGTGGATGCCGCGACGGAGCAAAAGCCCTATGTCTATCGGCTCACCCATAAAGCCTGCGTGATGTACGGCTTCAACTTACGCCGTTGGCCCAAAAGTCTGACCCCGGTGCAACGATACTGTTTGCGGAATCAGGTTGAGATCCAACTTCGTGAAGAATTCAGTCAGGCCCGGATTTTATCGGCGGATTACCTCAAAAAATACCTCATTAATAACGCCATCGGCGAGTACGTTTTTGAAGTCTGGTCAACGCCTGAAAGCCCACGTCAGCGCCTTTTAATCGTGGTAGACGATTACGGCATGCCGCCCTCCAGGCTAAAAAGAATCTGGGAGAGACGTCACTGCGTGGCCCAAGGCGGCAATTTAACCTATGGGGATTTTGTTCACGACTGGCGCCTTTATGTCTGCGATGAAGTCATGATGCGTCGACATTTTGAATACGCGAAGCGCCATAAGTTGCGCTTGGATTTGGAATTTATAGAGCCTTTTTGGGGCATTGGATAGGAGCAAAAAAAATCATGCTATGGATAGCGCTGATTAGCGTTTTGGTGTTAACCCTCGATGCCATCGTCCTCTGGGCCTTTGGATTAATTAAATTTGCTTTAGTCGTGACCATCATCGCTGGGCTGGCTTGGGCGGCTTGGGTGTGGCGTTTTCGAAAACGTCAAACCCGGCTGCATGAGGTGGATGATGGGTGGCTGATAGATACCGGTATTGAACTCACCAACCCGGACAAACCCATGAAAGCCAAAGTAGCCATCGAAGAAGACATGCTCAATAAGGGCTTTATTGTTTATGGCAACCCAGGCTCAGGTAAAACCAAAAGCTTGCTGATGGGGTACCTGCATTTTCTGAATCAAAAGCACCCGGATCTTGGCTGGCTGATGGCCGACGGTAAGGGCAACATTTCCTTGTATCAGATCATGATCGGCGCAGGCATTGAGCCGGATTATTTGGTTTCAACGACTTTGGATTATTCGGACACCCTGAATCTAATTGGTTTTGAAGCCGCACACGAAGTGGAAGAAGCCGCTTGTGCAATCTTATTGAACCCAGAAGCCACGGGGCCTTCCGCTTTCTATGCGAGCGAGGAGGGGCAATTTTTAAGGCGCATGGTTCAGGTGTTGGTTTCGGTTGCGCAAGAAGAAAACAAGAAAATAACCTTTCGTGACCTTAAAGCCTTTATGGCAGACCCCGATATTGCTAATGACATTTTAACAAAAGCGGCCCAACTCAATAGAAACCCCACAGCCATTGAAGCCCTATACGAATGGAATTGTTCAGAGCATCGAATGAGAAACTTAGGCGGATTAAAAACCCGCATTGAGTTTTTTACTGATGGGCCCATGGCCGATCGTTGGTGCGACCCAGAACCCACTCTGAATCTCCCGAGAGCAGTCGAACGCGGCGAAAAAATTTATCTCCATATGCAAATCTCGGATCTCTCCCGAAAAGTGTCGATTGCGATCACCGAAATGCTGCGAGTCGTTTCCAACCACCGCCAAGCGATGGGGCAAGATGCTGCACATGCTTTATTCCCGACCATCTGGGAAGACTGGGGCGGTTTAATGCACGATAACTGGGCCACGATCATTTCCAGAACGCGCGAAGTGAACATGCCTGCAAGCTTTAGTTTCCAGTCGACTTCGCAAACCGATGAGGTGGGCATGACCCACGACTTAGACGACTCTCTGCTGACTACTTTTGTCTTTAATGTGAAGGGCGTGCAAACCCGTCAGTTTTGCTCGAACATGTTTGGCCAATACGAAACCGCTAAAGTTTCCGTTTCTGATAAAACCGGCTCCAGCTTTGATGGCACCAGTACGCAAAGGGTGTTGGTGCCGAGAGTGGCCCCGGATGATTTTGGCGCCTTAGCCAAAGGTCAGTGTTACATCGCCACCGCTGAAAACGGCCCCAATGGAACCGTAAACCGTCGCTACTACAAAGTCCGCTTTCCGCATTTACCCTCAGTTAAAAATCCCAGCACGGTGGATTGGCCGGTCATAGAAAAACCCGTTGGCGAAGGGCTTGGGCTTTGGGAAAAAATCGAACAGGCGGCTGCAGCAAGAAACGCAACTCGGTTTACTCAAACCGTTGACGTTGAAGCCCTACACGAAGAAGATGCGCAAACCCCTGCACAGCCAAGCGCGAATAATGCCGAGCCGTCCCAAACCCCCGAAACCTCTCAAGCTCAAACCACGAATGATGCAGGTGGAGAGGCCGTTGTGGAGCAAGACGTCGCACCCGTTGAAACCCAATTAACGGAAGAAGATGAAGCTCAGGCTGCAGCTCTATTGGCGCAAGTGTTACCAAGCGATAAAAAACCCAAAACAAAAAAATCCAAGCCGCCAAAAATGTCGACGAAAGTCGAGACGGAAACCCTTTAATTTCCCGCGAAAATAGGCAAGGTTAACCTTGGTGTTCCTTGCCATTTTTAAGCTTGAACCGTTCATGTAAATACGTATTAATGTATTATATCCAAGTCCAATTTACAGGTGAAAACCTGCACAAAACCCCCATAGGAATGCAGTCATGGGAGTCACTGGCAAAGGAGATTGCATATGGTGACGTGGCACCAGCTTTGGTATTTTCTATTGGTCGTAGCCCTGCTTTTATTGGGTATCTTTAGCTTTCCTGGAGACAGCGAACAACTGCCCATCATGCTGCAAAAAAACACCTTTTTTGTGGGCTTGTTTGATTTCCCCAGGGAGCTGCGCGAAAGCTTTTTAAATACCTTCCTCATGAGCTGGTTATCAACCGAAAACGCCAGAGGCTTTGCACTTTGGTGGGCTCAAACCTCGGATGAGTCTGAATCTCTCACTGGCGCTTTGATCGCGCTCAACCTATTCGCTCTGTTGTCCTGGCCTCTGTTTTATGTGGGGGAAGGGGTCAAGTGGGTGAATAACACCTACAAACGCTCATGGCAGCGTTCTGTAGATCTCGCCAATAAATAACGCACAAGGAGTGCAAATTAATGAAAAAACTGACTGCATACGTTCTCAATTTTGTGATCGCGTTCAGTGTCATGAGTCCAGCGGTGCTCATGAGTGTTGCCAGTTACGCAAATAAAGAAATGCCTAACTTTTTACAAAGTGGCAGCTCGATCAACGAAGTGGCCGAAAAAGAAGGGAAAAAACTCTCAAGCGCTGCGGCCACCTTTGGGTACGTTGCCCTTGGTATTACTTTCATTATCGGGTGCGTGTTGATGGGCGTACAGAGAACGGGGGCGGGGTTAACCGTCATGGCGACCTCACTGATTTCTGGGATGATCTTGATTAATCGCGAGTCCTTTTACGCGATGTGGGGTTAACCATGAGTTATCTGTATCAAGCCCACAATCGCCGCTACCGCGCCAAAAAAGTTGGGTATTTCCCAGTGTCTGTCTTAATGGGGGGGCTCATTTCGCTGATGGCCGGCGTGTTGGGAATCGGTTTTTTTAAATCCGGCAACCCAATCCTTGGTCTTTCGCTTTTTGCTGGAGGGGCCATTGGCCTCTCTCTTTCCATGTTGTACTGGTCCTTTCTCGAACACGAGCGTTTGATCGCCGCCTATTACACCGGCTTGAGGCTTAAAAATGCCCCCGACAATTTTGCGGAGGTCAAATAATGCAGACCTATCAATCAATGTACACCTGGCATCATCCACTGAATGAGCACATTGTTGCTCATAGCGACGGACGCGTCAGTTGTTATCTCAGTTATCGAGGCATTGATCCAACTCTAAAAACACAAAACGAGCAAGACGATCAATTGCAGGCTCTCAGAAGTTTTATGAATAACTTGCCGGAGGACGTGACGTGCGAGTTTCACTTGTGGCGTGGAAAAAACCGTGAAGTCATGGATCGTTATTTGGCAAATGCTGAGCGGACCATTCGCGGTCATGAATTCGCCAATCACGCCCGCCAATGCATTGCTGAACAGCTTTATCCCAGAAGCGCGAGTAATCGCGTGGGTTTGGTGCTGTCCATGGCTCCCAAATTTTGGGAACACCTCTGGGGCAAGGTGAGCGCAAAAGAAAAGCTCATAGTACAGGTGAAGCTTGGCAATCGTTTGTTGAATGCCCTTGACCTGATTGATGGCACTTTGCCGGATCTCAAGCTGGAACCCCTCGACGTTTATGGGCAAGCGGTCTGGCGTTCGTACAACAGAGATTACTTTGACGAGGGGGTCGAAACCCTTAAAGAGGTTAAAACCCATCACGCATTAAATGAGCAATGGGCCTCAATCAAACCTGACTTTATAGCAAAGGACAACATACACAAGATTGGCGATACCTATTGCTGGTCTGGAATCCTTAAACAAACCCCAGACCTGGTGGACCCGCATTGGTTTTATAATTTCATTCGTACCATTCGCGGCGGCGCTGAAGGGGTCGCTGAGATTGAGCTGCACGTCAGTCACGTCATGCAAAAAACCTCTGCCGGTTTTGCAGCGAACAAGGCGGAGCAAGCGGCGTATAAAACGCAAGAAACCAATAGCGTTGCAGGCGGCACCGAAAACCGAGGCAAGGCCGGGGACGAAGTGGCCTTTGCGCACGAAGTTTCGGACAAGCAATTAAAAGTCTTTCGGCACGTTTTTCAAATACAGTTGTACTCCAAAGATTATGAGTTTTTGAAGCACCGAGTGAAGGACTTAAAAAAATGGTTCGCAACGGAGCGGCAAAACGCCGAACTCGTTAACAACAGCGTATTGGCTGAAAGCGTGTGGCGTAATGCAATGCCGGGACAGGGGTATCTCAATACATTCTGGCCGCAACACTCACACTTGTACGTAAGCTGTATGGTGCCCTCTGTCCAGTTCGATCAAGGCCACCATGATGCGACCTCGATGCAGGTCACACAAGACGGTGAATTAATAGGGCTTGACTACCCAACGGATGATACTTCTCATGCGATGATTTCAGGCAATTCGGGCGTTGGTAAAGGCGTCCGCAAATCCGTTGAGGTCATCGAATTCGGCAGTATCGGCTGGGATTGGTACATCTTAGAAGTGGGGCAAACGCACCGCTGGACAGTCGAACACCTTGGCGGCCGTTATGTTAGCTTGGACCCTGATTACCACGTAATTAACCCTTTCCCGAATTACGCCGACGTCAAACGCATGTGCAAGTTATTGCACAAGTTACAAAAGGAAAAAGGCGTAAAAGTAGAAGAGGATGCTTTGCCGAAAGACATTGTCGTCGGCACCGTGCAGGGCATTAGTTTTACCTTTTTAGGTCCCGGCGGATTTGCAAATCTTCCAGAGCAAGAGCTGGTGTTTTACGAATGCGTTGCCCAAGCGGCCATGCTGGCCCTGTACGCACCGGGTGCGGAGCGCTCAGGTTCAGCAGCGCCTAACTTGCAAGATTACTTTTTTGCGATGGAAACCATCGGTCAAAGTGGTCTTTTAAAACCCCCGCAGCAAAAAGCCGCTGATGCCATGTTGGCGCACCTTGAAGCCTACCTTGATACAGAAGTGGGCAAAATCTTTAAGCAAGACAACAACCTCAGTATAGAAGCCGGAATCGTCGGCATTGATTTCGAACCCTTGCGTGAGAATGAAGCGCTGTACAGAGCCTTTTTAACTTTTGTATGCATGCGCTTTGGGCAATTGACCTTTACCTCTGAGCATCCCAGCCGGGTGCTGTTAGAAGAGGTGCATAACGCCAAAGGCATTGATCCTAAAGCCATTTCCAAGCTTGCCCGAGACGTGGCGTTAATGGGGCGTAAAGCCTCTGCTGCCATTGAACTATCCGGGCAGGACATTAGCCAGTTTCAGTTTGCGGATAAATCCAACAAATCCGACACCGATAGTCAAATCGACTATGTGCAGCTTTTTTATACAAAAAAATATCACGCCGACGTCGCCGAAACTTATGGCTTGCCAGAGCCCGTTTTGACGACCTGGAAAAGTTTTCAAAACCCCAAACGGTGCAGTAAACCGTACCGCGACATTTTATTGAGCTTGGACGGCCATTGGTACGAAATTCTCGGATCGCAACCTGAATTTGTGTTGCAACTCGTGAACACCAGCAACAAAGCCATCCTCAACCAAAAAGCCCTGATAAGCGAACAGGTTCCGCCAGAGCAGTTTATGGAGCGCTTTGATCGACTCAGGGCTTGGCAAGCATCAAACCCCAACCTCTTACTAAGGCAGGACGCCAATGAAGAATCTACAGAAGAAGAAATTGCAGAAGAAGAAACCGCTATTGCTTAGGCCCTATGTATGGGTACTGCTCTCAGCCTCAACGCTGGCTCTAGCGGACCCTATGGGAGCGACCGACGCGGGGATTTTAGCAACCTTAAAAGCCAGTCTTGCTAAGCATGCGAAGTCCGTTGAATTACTCGTAAAACGCCTGAAGCAAGAAAAAGAAAATTTAGACCTCGCACAAAAAATGGCTGACTGGGAAGAGTTGTCACAGCTTCGTGAGCTGGCCGGAACCGGATCTGAAATGCGTCGCATCGTAGCTGGACTTTACAACGGTCAAGACAGTTTTTTTCGGCTTATCAATTACCCCTATCAACAAATTAATGCAATGCGGGAGGACTTAGTCGAATTGCAAGAACAAGCCAAACGTGCAGGCGATGACCCCATCTTGCTGGATCGCATTGATCGTATGGGCGCGGTGCTGGAGCGGACGGATAACGTTGCTGTGCTGGACGAAGCGATCATGCTCGGAAAGATTAATCGCTTAAAAAAAGGACAAACCGAAGGCGAAGCGATTCGCGATACCTCACACAACGTGGCCATTATGGCGGAACTCATGGTGGGTCGTGAAAAAGAGCAATTGGCACAAGAAGCAAGAGCTTTGAAAGGCAGAGAAGCCGCGAATCAGATGACCCTGGGGCGTTCAGGCGCTTTTAAGATGTACGGAGGGAAGTCTGAATAATGGCCGAACATGAATTACTTAAATCTCTGCCGAATACCGTTAATTACATTCAGGCTGTCTACAAGCATTTTAACGGGGAGGTGATTTTCGCGCTGTGTGAGACTTGGTTGAATGGCAATCTCTGGATGCTTGCAACTCTGATCCTCAGCGTAACCTTAGTCGTGCGCATCACCGTTAACTCGGCGGCTTCCCTCAAAGGAAGCAATGACAGCCTGGTCAATTTAATGATTCAGGCCGCTGCCATCATGGTTTTCATGACGTCTTACAAGCTCTTTATGGGCTTGTTGGCTGATGGGTTTAGAGTCCTTCAAGAAGCCTTTCCTATGGGCGATGTATCCAAACTGGCGGCTCAGTTGGATGCCAAAATCAAAGAGGGGTGGAAAGAAATACCCTTCTGGAAATCCATCGGTGAAGATGGGGTTTTGTATTTTTTCGCGAGGGTGGTTTATGAAACCACCACCCTGTTTTCTATTGTCTTTCTGCTGATTTTTGAAGTCGCGCACGCCATGATTTACACCGAGTTGTTGATCGTTGGCTATATCCTCATCCCGCTAAGTTTTGCAACGAAAGACATGGGTAATATCGCCTCTAATTGGTGGCGAGCTTTGTTGATTGTCATGCTCTGGCCGGTCATAGATGTCATTATGGTGAAGCTGCTGGCAGGCATGTTTTTTAGCTTTATCAATGACCCCACCATAGGCATTAAAGGCAATGGCCTTCCAGGGCTGTACTTTGCTTTAATGTCGTTCAGCGTCGTCAATATTTTAATCTGCGTTGTGATTTTTATCGCGCCTATATTGACCTCCAAGTTTATAGCCGGAAATGGAGACATCTCTTCAGCAACACGTCCCTTTGGATTTGCTGCGCTAGGGATTGGAGCCGCTGCGGGTATGTTTGCCCATAAAGCCATGGGTCAGGGGCGAGACTTCTTTGGTCGCTTAGGCGCCCGCACCGCTGAAAACGCCGCGAATTATTTTAAACCTGAAAACTTTGGTCGCTCAGGGTTTAGTCCAATGGGCGGCGGCGGCGGCGGCGGTGGTGGTGGTGGCTTTTCACCCCAGGGGGGTGGCATTGGTCCCGGTGTTTCTGGTGTCCGTGGTTTTGTCGGTGATGCCAAGCCAGAATCAAGCCCCCTCTCTTTTAGCGAAAGACCTCAATGGCCGACGGATGCAGAAGTTGCGAATCCAACGCCTCAAAGTTTTGAAAATGCAGCCGGGGTGGGGCTGTCTGCTGGCAGTACACCGAATATAAATCCTTCCGCCAATTCAGGCTCTACTGGAAGCGGCCCATCGAAATCCGTGGGCGAACTGCTGGGATCGTCTCCTAAAAAAGTCATGCCGGATCTGGGCACAGGGGTGGGTTTGTCGACCTCCTCTGGGGCAAGTTCTGGCGGTGCAACACAACCCGGAACCTCAAGTGCAACGCCAAGCCAACCTACAAAATCCGTTAGCGAAATGCTGGGGGTAAAACCGGTTGAAGCGCCCAAACCCTTATCTGTAGGGGTGGGGCTTAGCACTTCAAACTCAAAATCATCGGGAGCCTATACGGAATCGGTTAAACCCAATGCAAACATAGGTCGTTCCTTGGGTATCCAACCCGACGTCAAACCCAAGCCCGAATTTGGGTATGGCGTCGGTTTAAGCACCGACAGTCGCCCACCGAGTTCAACCGCGCCGGGAGAGTCCAGCGCAACGGCAGAACCTTTTTCAATTAATAAAGCGATGGGTGTCGGAGCCAAGCCCGCAGCTTCGCAAGCAACCTCTGAATCCAGTCAAGTGCATGAAGCGAAACCCGAACAGCTTGGGCTTTCTTTGGAAGAGAAAAAGAAGAAAGACAGGCGCAGCGCCATCATACGCAATGTACTGAAAAACAAATCAACCGAAACTGAAAGTTAATCAAGGATGAATCTATGCAAATAACTGAGCGAGATGGGAATACGACCCATATCAAAATGCGAGAGGTACTAAAAAGCCCTGCCGGAAATTTTTCGGCAGCGGCGGCTAAGGTGCAGTGGATGGGCTACGGCTTTGCCCTGGTTTTATTGCTTTTGCTGGCATTGAACAACTGGTATTTGACCGTCGATGACAAGCTTCTCGCGGTTGAGAACGGCCGTATTGTGGGCACCATCAACTACAACGACACTCAAGTGCGTTCGTATAAAGAGATCCGCAGCGACTTAAAAAACTTTTTACGCAATTTTTACTCGGTGAATTCCATCACCATCGCCGATGACCGCACGGTGGCTCTCGAAAACATGTGTGATGACCTTTCCACTCGGTACCTCAATATGTGGCTAGGGAACGATAAAAAAAGCGGCAAGCCCGGTTCTGAAGATGCCCAGCCCCTCTCGCTGATCCACGGCATTATGGCCTCGGATCTTTCCTATCAAATGGCTTTTGATTTTGAGCGGGGCAAAAACCCAATTCCCGCCGTCGACATTCTCGATTTAAGAGGGGACACCTTCAAAGCCATAGTGCGCGGCAATATGTTGGTGACCGACGCCAAAGGCAAAACGACCGAAGAGCGGGTGGCGCTTAAAGTGACGGGTGACCTTGTTGACCGCAATCAAAAACATTCACTTGGCTTGGCAATCTGTTCGATTGAATATTTGGAGGAAACCCTATGAGCCGCTTAGTTTGCATCATTTTGGTGTTGTTCACGGCGCAGGCGTTTGCAATCGACGTCTTGACACCTCGTTCGAAACGCTTGCCTTTAAAAGAGTTCAACAATCTAAAGCTGAAAGTGGTGCCCCAGCAAGGCACCCGCATCAGTTTCCCCTTTGTTCTGAGCGATCAAAAACCCGCCCCCAAAATCACCAACACCAACCCCGAGATGTTTACCATCAATGGCAGCAATGGGGTTGAGATTCAAACCAACACTAATGAGTTGGTTGTCACCGCGAACTTGCCAAGTGAGGATGGTCGTGATGCTTTGGGACAAATTTTTGTGAGTGTGGGCGGACATCAATTCACCATTTCGTTGGCCTTGACCTACGATACTCGTCAGCACATCACGGACATTATTTACGAAGCGAACGACGTTAAATTCACGCACCTACTGGAAAAGATGGCGGAACAGCAGGTGCAAAGCATTAAAGAGGAATACGAACTTAAAGTGGCTGCGTTAGAGCGCAAGGCCAAGGATGAGGCCCTTAAATACCTCACTGAGATCGCGATCTATAAGCCTGAATACACCCGTTTCAACTTGAATCGTGACGTCACCATTAAAAATCAGGATGAGTTTGAGTTGTATTTTGGCGAGATGGTCAATTATGGCAATGAGTACTTCATCATTGATTTTGAGATAGAGCACGAAGGGCTTAAAACCATTGGCCTAGAACAATATCAACTGGGCGTTTACAAGGACAAAGACGAAGTCGCACCCCAGTGGGTGTCACCCCTGCACGTCAATTGTGCGGATCGCATCCTGCCTAACCAATCCATTCGCTGCGCCATGGTTACGACCGACGCCAAAGTCAAAGACAACGAACGCTTAGAGCTTCGGGTTAAAACAACAGGCGGGGAGATGGTGGCAAAATGGTGAAACGAAATCATCTCATGGGCGGCCTGCTTTTGGTTGCCTTTAGCAGCGGAGTCATGGGCGAGGAGTCGCCCATGAAAAATATCCGGTCAGGGCAAGACCTACTTAACTACTACGAAAAAAAAGCGAAGTCCAAAGGCAAGGTGATTGATGAGGCTTACCTTGCTCGCCAAATAAACCCAATGAGCGACAGCATTTGGTACGTGATCGAGGAGCCAGAAAGGCGTCGTTTCCCAGGGATGCTGTTACCCAACGGGCTGACAGCGCCTGCTCTTCTTGATGAATACCGTAATAAACGCCCAGCCTGTATAGATCGAGAACTCAATTTGCACCCAGCGACTTGGAACGAGCAAGAGAGGAAGTTGATTTGCAATCTGTCTCAGGTGGACATGCTGGTGACAGAGCAATCCAGCAAAACCCAAATGGCATCGTCACAAGTGGCGCAGGTCGACAATGAAGGCAACCCGGTTATTAGCGATGGCAGCCCAATCAATGCCAGTGATGCAGGCTTTTCGATGGTGGATGGTGAATACGTTTTAGATAAAAAGAAAAAAAGTCAGGTGGTCGTTCAAACGGGCAACTCGCAGGTAGGAGGCGCGGGCAGTGTGACCGCACGGATGGCGAATCAAGGGGGATTAACTCAACCCAGTTCTACAAATGAGCCTGACAAAACACCTTTAGCCAAGTCCCAGAGCCGTCGTCAATCAAGCAGTCAAAGTGCAAATAACAACGGCCATCATGCTGCAAGGTCTGCAACGAAACCCAAAGCCTCAAACCCCTATATTTACAACCCGATTCGGTCGGCGCAAAAAAGTGAGACACAGTTTTATGTGCACGATGCACACGAGGGACGAAAGTACGGCATCCCAATTGGTACCTGGATCAAAGCGGAATTAGAAACCAGCGCAAACTCAGGTGATAGCGGTTACGCCGAACTGATCTTGCTGCAAAGCGTGTCAGGCTCTAAACGCACTTTAAAACGCGGAACAAAACTCTTTGCCCGAAAAACCCTTAACTGGGGGACGGAGCGCATGGACCTTAGCATCAGCAAAGTCCTTACGCCGGAATTAGACGAGTTTGGGATCAGCGCCAAGGTTTACGATTTAGGCAAACGGGAAGGTTTGAATGGAATTTTAAAACGCCGCCGCAAGGAAGAAATCAAAGCGCTCGGTTCCAAAGCGGCCCTTAAGACGTTAGGTCAAACCATTCCGCAAGGGGAAACCCTGGTAGGGGATGCCTTAACGGGGCTTGGGGATGACATGGTTGACCAGGAAGAAGACTATTTGAGTCAGGTGCCTAGGGGCACGATTGAGGTTTCGCCCCAAATCGTCTGGGTCAAAATTGAAAGATCGTTCTAATCGCAAAGGATGGCATCTTAATACGTATTAAATAATGTTTAATGATGCCTTACCTTACACAAACTTGAGCAGGAGGCTCTCTTTATTATGATCATATGGGATTTGGCGAAAATGGCTTGGCTAGGTTGGTTATTTTATCTGGTGGTTAGCTGCAACGATATGTATCTCGGTACATAAGTCGTTACACTCTAATGCGCGGCGGGATGTGACCGCTTATGATCAACCAACCTTGGAACTTAATAAGAATGCGGACCAAGCATTTAGAACTGACACCGGAGCAATATAAAAATATCGTGAGCACCATCGGATTTGATGAAGCCACCGCTTCGATGCTGTGGGAATACATGAAAAATCAGGATCTCACTCAAAGCGATTTGGCGACTAAATACGGCATTACACAAGGTCGAATTCATCACGTTGTAAAACGTTTTCAGGCACAAATGGCAAAGCTCACCCGGCTCAAAAACCTTACTTGCATGACTGTTTTTGTGGCGCCAGAGAATATGGAAAAAATGCGTGAGCTGGATGCCTTTTCCAAAGTAAAAGACCCTGAAAAATTATTGAATCCTTTGGAAAAAATCCTCTAAAAAACATGACCTAATAAACCCTGGTATAGGCTTGCCAATCTGCGTTTGAAGCCTTAAAAACAGGGTTTTTTTGGGTTATGATGATCGCGTTAATATGTATTAATAAGATGTTAAGGAGGACATGCTTAATGCAAACAACAACAAAATTGGCCCTAGCCATTTTGGTGATTCATCAACCGCTTTTGGCGGACAACCGGGACGACTTCTGGACCTTTGGGGTTCAAGTTGACGGTTCTAACGTCTACTTCGAAGATCATGAAGGGGAAGGCTCGGCCAGCACCTTTAACGAACTCAATGCACTGAAACTCAAACTCATAACAGATATTGATCGTGATACCCGTGCGGTCAGTGCCCTCAGTTATCGCAGCTTCAACATTGACCCTGATTTAAACGTCGTAGGTCAGGACGCTAAGCTGCTGTCTTTGGAAACCATTTACCAAGAAAAATTTAATTTCGGGCGTTCTGCCTTTATTTGGGCGGGTATTGGTGGGGGTGCTACTCAGTACAGCTATAGCGACCGTTTTAAAGTCGATCAAGAAGGCTACACCACCCGCGAATACGAAGACCTAAACGGCGTTGGCTTTTACGCATTGGCGAGCGTCGGACGTGAATTTCCAATCGCCACCGATTGGCTCTTGGGCATACAGGCTCAATACGAGTACCACTTCGGCGGAAACCTACGCGCAACCTCTATCGGGTTGTCCATTCTCTACGACTGATAAACAAACAACATAAGGAAATGGCTGCCAGGGAGTTGTCGGCAGCTCAAGACTCACGAATAAAGGAGAAACTGAGTGAGACAACTGATTATTCCTATTATAACCACCAGTCTGGTCGCCTGTGGCGGCGGTGGTTCAGGCAGTGGCGGGAACACTGCCAAAGATAATTATCGGCCGGATGGTGAATTAAAAGGCATCGTCACCGACGCCATCGTCACAAATTCAACCGTCGATTTTTATCGCTTCACCAAGAGCGGCAAAAAAGAGTTCTTGGCAGAATCCGTGACTACTGATGGCCAAGGAAAGTTTAGCCAAAGCATCAACAGTGAAAGCGGTTTTGCCTTGTTGGTAGCCAAAGGTGGCTCTTATGTCGAGGAAGAAACCGGCAAGGTCATCACCCTCGCTAATCAACACGCCTTAAAGGCTTTAACCTATTACGAATCGGGTAAACCCATTGAGGTGATCCCTAATCCATGGTCCACAATCGCATTTGGTTACGTTGAGTGCCGTGTGAATCAGGGGGTGAATTTAAACAACGCGCATGGCGACTCACTGGATCTGATGTCCTCAATTGTTGGGGTGCCAGTACTCTCGACTTACCCAAGTAACCCTACTTACCAAGACAACGCCTACTTGGACGTCGTTGATGACAGCATCAAGTTTGGTGCATTGGCGGCGGGTATATCAAAGTGGACGCATGATGAAGCTCTAGCCCAAGAAGTGGAACCCCACCAACCTGGAATGACCTCTATTGATTTAGCGCTGGCTATGTACAACGACATAAAAGCGGATTGTCATTTAGATGGTTATGGCGCACGTCCCGATGGCACTCGCTACAACTTAGCCTTCGGTAAACGCTTGTTGAATACCAATGTTTATCGCACCGAAATCCCGCGAAAAATGCTGGAATTCATGAACGGTGAAAAGAACGTAACACGCGTCAGCAGTGCGGATCTGGTGTTGTACGCGAACCAGCAAGCGAGCAGCACAGCCAAGTTGTTTGGTGATGCGTTGCCCGAGCCGTTGGACGATCAGGGGCCATTTATTCAACTCAGCATTACCGATGGCGATTACGTACATGGCAACGTCAATTTCCAAGTAGACGCCAAAGACATATCCGGTGTCACAGCGGTCAAGGTCAGCTTCGGGGATCAGTTTGAAGACGTGGTGAACGGTGATAACTCTGAAGTTGGGTTTTCGTCAAAAAACTTCAAAGACGGCCCACTGGAAGTCACGATTGAAGCGACTGACGGCCTCAATAATGTTTCCAAAAAAGTCATTACATTAAACATTCAAAACGCAAAACCGATCATCAACCTCAAATCGGATGCGCTGGTAAAAGACAGCACCTATCCCATTCAGATGAACGTTGAAAACCTGCCTCAAGGGTTAAAGTCTGCTTTCGCTAATGGCGTTCAACTCAACGTTGATGGCCTTTACGTTTGGGGAGAAGTCCCTCTCAAACAGGGCAAAAACAAAGTTGATATTGCGCTCGTAGATCTCATGGGAGTACGCCATGAAGATTACATGAATGTTTTTCTGGATGTGATTAAACCAACGCTAGATCCACTTGTACCTAGCTTGCACCCAGAGGAACAATTTCAGGTCCGCTACCTACCTGACGGGGCTAAAGAGCCCGTATGGCGTAACTTCCGCGAAAAAAGTGAAGAAGGTATCTTTGTTCCGCGCGACCGTCGTTTCTGTGGAAGCACGCACTTGAAAGAAGAGGAACTAAGAGATCAGGGCTGGCCTTACGTAGCGATTTCGGCGCTTGATGCGGGGGATTTCCACACGGGTGAAATGCGTCCTTACGACTTAGAAGTGACTTATACCTACGAGGTAGGTGATGAGGTCAGAATCAACCAACGTGCCGGCACTCTTCGTTTTGGCAAGCGCCATGTCGTACCGTTCTGCCAGGAGTTCCTCGGCGACGAGTGGTGGACTATCAATGACCGTGGTGCAGATGCAAAACTGACCTTTTTCGTAAAAGATCAGGCTGGTAATGAGAGCACTACTGATTTTCAGTTTAAGTTTGCTGAGAGCCCCACTGTTTTCGAACCTGTGCTGGGTGAGGATGTGTACTTTAGTGCGGATGCCGACCTGATTACATTTAATGCAACCGGAATGGAAGGTGTTGATCGGGTTGAATTATTCGTCGATGGGGAATATCACCGTAGTGTTGTTGACTTTGAAAACGGCCGAGCGCATATAGCGGCTGAAGAGTTTAAAGATGGCCTACATGAAGCCTATTTTGTGATTAAAGATAATGGCAAGGTTATTTTAAAAACGGAGCCTACTAAATTTCGGATAGATAATACTCCCCCTAAAGCACACCTAATAAGCAAGCCGGTCTCTGGTACTGAAAGGTATGTAATTGAATTTGGCGTTGAGGATGGACTGGGTGCTGGGTTTGATCCCGAAAGCTTGGTTGTTTCTAACCGGTCCTTAGATGAGGAAACTTTCGACAAGGTATTCAAAACCGATAGGGGTACTTATACGGTTGCTGTTGATCTAGTACCAGGCATAAACCCGCTAGTATTCGATTTCATGGATAAAGTGGGTAACAAACAACAAATGGTGTTTGAAAATGTGGGCTATGACGCCAGCGCACCAATTCTTACTTGGACGTATCCAAACAATACCATGCATGTATTTGGGTATAGCAAGAATGACCCACACAACCCTGTAGTTCTTCAGCCTTTTGTACCAACCGGGACGGCATACCCGCTATATCTTAATGACGAAATGATCAATTTCAAACCTACAGGTCAGGCATCTTTCCAGGGCTTTAGACCCTTTGGGGATGACCGGGTGGGTTGGAGACCCTTTATTGCTCCTTCGTTTACCGACAGGTATGACGTCAGTGAATGGGGGCGTGTTGGAAGTGATCATTTAGACGTTTATTACGAAGTCTTTGTTGATGGTATAGAAAATCCGATTTTTACAGCCGAAATAAACGAGCCACGTTTTGGATACTCAGGAGTTATTACCCTGAACCGTGAAGATATGGGCGATGAGTTTTATCGGGTAAATGAAATCACAGATGTAACAGTGAAAATTCATTTGAAAGATGGGGTGGGGCATACCTCGACCTATTCAGTGGATTTTAAGGTCTACTTTGATCCGGGTGTGCCCGCGACAACCTCCTTCATTCACACTGAAACCACTTCTCTGGCGAGCACGGTCAACATTACAAACGTTGCATCGCTTAATCGTGGTCTCAAAACGCATGAGCTGAAACTCACCAACACACGCCCTTATCCTGTCTGGGTTAACTTGGAAAATGCAGGGCTTGATCAAGTTAAGGTGACACGCGATATCGGCCGTATGGCAAATATTTATCGCGAGGTAAATATTTACGATCGCGCTTTAGTGAAGGCGGATCGTTATGAAAAGGGACGTGGATACAACCCTAACTATTATCTGGTTGAGATTGAGTTCCCAGGTGATCAATGGGACTCGCAAACCCAAGTCTTGGCAGGTTCCACCACAACTCCTTTAGGGGTCATTGAAAATAGTAAAGGACGGGTGGAAAAAGCCTATTTAAAGCATTATGGCAACGCCCCCGTAAATACTATCAGCAAGCCAAGTTTCATGGCTGTTAATAGTCATGGGTCAATAACGGTGGACAATTATGTGCAAGTTGACTCTCCCTGGTGTCCCTCCGAGCCAGATTATTGTTGGAAGGAATCAGGTACAAAAACCCTGACATTTAAGGGGAAATATGGAGGCTACTTTATCCAAGATAATGAATCTGTCTTGGTCAGAAAACACACTCAGTACGAGGTAATGCCTGGGTATCCCAAGCCTGAACTAGAAAATCAAACTAACAGTTACCCCTCCAAGAAAACTGAACTCAACGTCTCAGGATCACCTGAAGTAAGAGAGATTGATAAGCGTAACTGGTACCTCATAAACCCAGGTGAGTCTGTCAACGTGAGCCGTTCGATTAAGTTTGCTGCTGACGTCACATTGGGCGATTGCAACTGGGTCTATGAGACTGTGAAAACCTGCCTGCGCCAAGTCTTCGCTGACATCGGTGGCGCGGTCAAGGTCTCTACACGGGTTCAGACTCTGGATGGTAAGTGGGGCTCAGTGGTCAAAGCGACTACGCACCAGTTAGAACCTACCCAACTCAAAGTATCACGCTGAATCTTTTGAGCGGGCATCTTGGCCCGCTCTTTCTTTATAGGTAGGGGCATTGTATGAAAAATATTTTAATAATGGCGGTGCTGGTTTATCTGATAACGTTGTTTGGAAACCCTGATCTTTATCCTAGCCGCCCGGTTAGTTTTGAAGGGGGCGCTACGATTAGTCTTTCCGACATTGGCGCCGCTGCTTGGGAGAAAGTGTCATCAGACGTGAAGGTGCTTGGGGAAGTTTTAATGATGTTTTTACCCTTGCATATTTCTGCCTATTTTGGTTGTTATGCTGATTTTACAGGGTCTGACTATGGTGATCAGCTTCATGCGAATTAGTACAAGCAAGCGTTGTGAGGTGAAGGGGGCTGCAATCTGGATGAGTGGTGAACAATGAAAATAATGAAATTAACTCAGTTGGCAAATGGTAAAGACAGGTGGGTGCCCTGCAAGCGCAAAGATTTGAAAGAGAACGATTGTTATTACGAAATTGAGGATGGGTGTCAATCTGAAGTGATGATTGCGATATCCGACGCAAAACGGGAACTTAACCCTGAGAACAATATCCAATGGATGTGGACAATTGATTCTACACCCTTCTCAAATGCGATGGAAGTACTTGACCGCGCTCTGGCCCAACTCCAAGACTTAGATGCTGATTTGATCGCTGAAGCCGCTGCTTTAGAGCTAAAATTGGCTTAACCCTTTCTAGCTCATGACCAATTATAGAGGTCATGAGTTTTCCACAGATTGTGTGCATAACCCTGTTAGGAAACTTTTCAAAAGCAAACAAGCCTCAGTACACTCAAACGACTCCAAGGCTTGTTTAATATTCGAACACGCAACCCTTGACCCGTTAAAGTTGCGTGGACGAATATATAAAGCCTAGGAAATATTTAATCCATTTGCATGCAATATTAAGGTGCAACGAGAGTTACACCGTTGGAGATTCTTTGCGTTCACAATTATAGAGGTCGGAATAGAGTTTCAGCGGCATGCCTTCAATAAGATAGTGCGTATGAGCTTTTCATTATCAGGCATGTCATTCAACGCTTCTAAATAGACTTTAAACTCATTGTTTCTCTGAAATCACAATCATCAAAGAGTAGGTAGTCTGTTGATAGGTGCTGTTTTTTTGCAATTGATCACATTGCTTCAATAGAAGGCTGATTGGTATCAGCTTCATAGCGTCGAACTTGATTCACATGAGTCTCTCATAAAGGATCTGTCAGTTGCTGTTGTGTAATGCCGTGTTTGCGGTGATATTGAAGCTGGCACTTTCCGATGTTCGTCGATGGCTATCCGATTCACGAAAGCGGGTATTGCTTTTCAGAATACGATATAGCAAGCGTTTAACTGTATTGAATTTGACCACTTTAGCCCCTTTGTCGGCTTGACCGGGTTGCAATAGCGCTGTATATTTATACTGTATATTGAACCAGTATTTGAGCCGATGATTAAACTAAAGGCAGCCCCTAAAACGGAAGTACAACTCAGCATTCCGTTCTTCGGAAGCCAGGTGCCATGTGGATTTCCGAGTCCTGCTGATGACTATATGGAGAATCCATTAGACCTCAATGAGTATCTAATCAAGCATGAAGCAGCCACCTATTTTTGCCGGGTTCAGGGTGATTCGATGGAAGGTCAGGGCATTTATGATGGTGATCTGCTGATAGTTGATCGAGCGCTTGAAGCAAGACATGGGAGTGTGGTCGTTGCTGCGGTAGGCGGGGAATTCACCTGCAAAATTTTGGACCTGCACAATCGACAGTTGGTCCCATGCAATCCAGCCTTTAAGCCAATACCAATTACCGAGGAATTGGACATGGTAATAGAAGGTGTTGTGACCTATTCAATCAGGAAGCACATTGGCTGATGGGTGTGGCGAAATTAAGGAAGGGATATTGCAGAATATCGCTACCGCCAAGTTAGCAGCTTGGCGGTAGCTGAAAGGTTCAGTGAGTGGATTTCAATCACCACACGCTGATTGTCCTGGAAAAAGGACTTTCCTAATGCAAGAGAAAGTCTATACGTTCATTAAGGAGAACGCAAAGTCCTTAATGATCGCAGTGGTGACGGTTATTGCCATTCTTGCGTTGAGTGCGACTTCGGTCAAATTTAACCTAGAAAGCAACGATCTACGGCTCTCTTTAGAGCTAAGCCGCTGACTACCGGCCGGGGGACTTATTCCCCCGGCCACTTTTAAGACCAACTC
>CANMOZ010000022.1 GCA_947499545.1 uncultured Saccharospirillaceae bacterium | reverse complement strand
TGTTTCTGCTGTTTCTGCTGTTTCTGCTGTTTCTGCTGTTTCTGCTGTTTCTGCTGTTTCTGCTGTTTCACAGCTTGAAGTCTGTTTTCTTAAGGACGCAATAATCATCAAGGGGCAGAGATCCACTAGGGCGGCTAATAACATCCAGAGCACCCATCTGAGAGCATCGTTTTCAAAGGCCAGGGTTTGGGCGCTGTTATTGGAAACAGAGTTGTTTGTGTTTCTGTGGGTGTTTTTTAGCATTTCGATGCTAGCAAGGCGTTTTTCATCGGCTTTGGCTGCGTCTTTTAAACGCTCCCCAGCTCGCCAAT
Organism: uncultured Saccharospirillaceae bacterium; assembly: GCA_947499545.1. Taxonomy (GTDB): domain Bacteria; phylum Pseudomonadota; class Gammaproteobacteria; order Pseudomonadales; family Oceanobacteraceae; genus CANMOZ01. Next base: position 62,019 of record CANMOZ010000022.1, on the reverse strand, counting down.
GATTGCCGGTGTCGCGATCCAGAAGGGCTTGCTCTCTTAAGGTATTCGCTTGCGCCTCAAAATCTTGAATCAGCTCTGTTAACAGTTGTTGTTCTTGGGTGTTTTGCTGGGTTATTTGGTGCTGCTCTTGATAACGCGTTTCTAGCCAAGCGGCGGTACCGGATACCGAGATCAGGAGTAACGCCAGAATCATCATTAACACCCCTGCTGCCAGGGTGTTTCTACGTTGTCTCAGGTGTTCTTGAAAGAGTGCGACCAATAAAAACTGGCTGAGTACTAGCCCACCGCCGGTTAAAATTGCCAAGGTTTGATCAAAATCGGTTTCTGCAAAACCGCTAAAGAGTGCAATTTCACAGCTGATGGAGACACTGGTGAGTGCCACTGCAGAGGTCACAAGTCCAAAAGTCAAAACGGGATTCATACAACACCTCCCTTGTGCTTGGGTCTGTGGGTTTATGTATTTCTGTGGGTGTTTCTGGGTTCTATTGCCTTGCTTCGTTGCTGTTCAAAGGGGGGTATCCTAGACTCCCGGATACCCCGTTTGATTTCACAGGTGGCTTATCGTCTTTGGGTTTCCTTTTGATCAAAGTGGGTGTTCTGAGCATCTGGAGAGTGAGTCGCCAAACTGTCGCTCCAGGTGCTCCCTTGTTTTGAGTTACTCATGACAGCTGTCCTCTGTTGTGAGCGTTTCCATTTCGAGTGCTTCCGTTCTGGGTGCTTCTGTTCTTGGCGTGGTTGCTTTTGCGGTTTTCTCCGTTTTTAAGAATGTGAATTCACTAGGGCGCTTAAGCTCATCAAATCTAAAAAACAGTTCCTTGTCAGACCCTATGGGTTTGACGCCAACGTACTGCCCAAAGTAGCTGGTCACGCGACCGGTTTTGATGTCGCTTGATTGGGGCTCTGCGTGATAGCTGCTTTCAAAGTGCACAAACTCGCCAATCTGGTAGCGTTTTTGGGGTGCTTTTTTATCGCTCATAATGCTTGGACTCCCACTGTTGTAACGTCAGTTTGCCTGCAGCGTACTCCAGGACAATATCCAAAAAGGCGCTCATTTCTTTAGCAGCATGACCTCGGCAGGCTTCCCAGTCATGAGCCCCTACAGCTGGACCGCCATTCAAGCGAGTGGTGACTTCCATTTTCAGCCCATGGTTTTTAAAGGTTCTGAATTCAACCAGGGGAATAACCGCGGCGGCTAAATAATCCAATTGCTTTTTGATGAGCGCATCGGTGGTGCTGAGGTCTTCGGTGAGATCGAGTATTTTTTCAGCGGATAAATTCAGCATGGTTCGTATTCCTTTTATTGTTGTTGGAGCTGTTTCAGTTGCTGTTGTTTTTCAGCCAGGTCTTTCTGAGTTTTGGCAATGGCGGCATCGGTGACAGGTGATGCAGGCAATGACCGTAAAAACTTCAGTTGGCGCTGGTTGTATTGAATAAGGTTATTGATTCGTACCACCTCACTGGGCTCTGTCATAAATCACCTCATGCATACTCTTTAGGTGTTCGAGTACCCGTGATGGGGTTTAAGGGGTAATAAAGAGGCTGCACCTTTTCGATAAAAGGCAAGCAGGCATTAAAGGTGCTCCAGCAGGTTTGTCCGGGTGGAAAAAAGTGAAGATCCCCATCTTTGTCGGACACTTCCATGAGTATCTGAAAAGGGTGCAAACCTGGCATTCCAATGCGGGCGTCTTGTCTTTGTCCGACGGCCCAATACACACCGGGAGCAATGTTGGGGTCTCTTGGATCAAAGGGCATCCAATCACCGGGCAATGCGTCGAGGTTCGATGTTTTGTGTTGCATTTTTCTGGGCCTCCTTGGCCATTTTTGAGTGCTGACGATAGGTGGGTCGGCAAACGCCTAACCTACCTAACCCAGGGGAAAATCAATGACTAACCCCTTGTTTTTACTCACTTTTGGCGGTTAGGTGCTGGACCTAACCTCAACTAACCCGATTTTAAAAACCCAGTCACCATGCGGCTTCCAGAGGGTTTTCAGGTTAGGGGCTGTTCTAACCGATCTACCTAACCGGTTAGGTCAAAGTTAGGTGACTTACCTAACCTCATTTCTAGTCTTATCTCCTTGTATTTAAAGGGTTTAATGATTAAAAAAAGCTAAGGTTAGGTCAGTTAGGTGTTTGCCGACCCCCCGCTACTTTTTGGGTCTCGGTTCTGAAAGACCCAACAGTGCTTAGCTTTGCCGTTGTGTTTGACGTTACGCTGATCCACAAAGGGATAACGTTTGCTGAAGGGCAGCACCTTTTTTAGGGCTTCGATATCCAGCAAGGGCAGTTTCTTTTCAGCACAAATCCGTCTGAACTCGATCAGATGAATGGCAATCAGCTGTGGGTTTTTGGAGAGATTAAAGAGCATCTCTTTTTCTAAGCTGTAACTGGGTGTCAGTTGCTCGGGCAGGTTGTAGCCTTCATAAATATCCCAGAAGGATTCCAGCAAAGGGGGATCACCGTCTAAGCGGTGCTGCCGATCTTGAGCACGTTCTAATAAAAACCCTTCGAGGCGTTTTACCCAGTCGTCTGAGATTTGATCCTGGCCAAACAACATGGGTAAACAGGCTCCCCAAGCGGCGATCTGCGCATGGTTTTTTAAAATACGTTCAGCGAGTTTGGGTGCATGGGTTTTATAGCTCTCAAAGAGCCGCTTAAAATGCTGATCAAAGTGTTCGAGTAAGGATTTTTCTAATCGAAGCGCTTGATCCATTCCCATGCAGCGCCACATAAATTCCAGCATGGTGGATTTACCAGAGCCCCATTCACCGGTGAGTTCAAAGAAGGTCCAGCTTTGATAACGTGCCCGGATCTGTTCTGCAAAGAGGGTCCCCAGGCACCAACTCATCAAGGCCATGCCATCCAGTTGAAAGGCGGTTAAATACAAAGGCGCCCAGTTCAGTTCGCCCTTGGGTAGGGTCATATCCACCTGTTGCAGGGTTTTAATGCGAGACTTGCCCGCTAGGAGATAGCCTTGCTCCGTAGGTAAAAGGCGCTGGCCTTTGTAATAGCCAAAGGTTGGAAAGACATAAGCCTCGGTGGTGCTGTCATAACCGGCAAAGGGCAAGGTTTGCACTTCACTGGATTTTCGATCAAACCAAAGATCCCGCAGGTATTTAAGATCCTGAATGTCCCCATCAAAAGTACCGCCTGGGGTGTATCTCAAGAGAACTTTATTAAAGGCCGCAGGACTGTCTAAAGCACCGCCGTCGAGTGCAATTTTGACGTCAGGATTACCCGACACAAAAGAGACGCGAAAAAAGTATTGCTGCTCGCCGGTAAAGCGATCTTTTTGAATGTACAAAAAGATGGGGTTGCAGTTGGCAATGCGGCGCACTTCAAAGTAAGGGCATAGGGTTTTTAAACAGTCAGCAAGGTTAAAGTCTTCATCAAAGTCGGCTCGTGCCCAGCAGAGGTTTAAGGCCCCGTCTTCGTATTCGCTTAAGACCTCTTCGCCTTTTTCTGACAGTTGGGCTCGATACAGTGCATTTTTGTGTGCAAAGCGATAGCGTTTTTGTCTGGGGTAACGGACGTGATGCCAAAAAGCGCGTTCATTGGGTTTACTGGAAAAAGCCACGGCGCCGTCCCAAAGCGCTTTATCCAAATAGCTTTGGTTCAGTCGTTCAGCGCGCCACTCATCATCCCAGTCTCGTCCGGTGGTGCCCAAGGCAACATGGACGTTTTCGCCCATGTCTCTCAGTTCTTTGAGGTATTTGTGCATGGCTTTTAATCCCGCGGGATCATGGTCATAAGCCAGCACCCAATGAATGCCTTTACCTTGATTGGCTTGGATAATGTCTCGAGGGAGATTACTGCTCGAAAGCGATGCGATGACTTTTAAGGGCCAAGCAAGGTTGGCTGGATCAAGATGAGCCAAGGCAATGCTTTGGAAAATGCCTTCAGTAATGAAGACCCAGTCCCCGGATTCGATCCGTTGTTCGGGGGGCGTCCAGCCTTTGCCTTTGAAGTCACAGCGATAACTGATGTGGGCTTTTTTGCCCCCATTACGTTCAACGTCTTTTTGATCCAGGATGCGTTCCCAATAATGTTCGCCCCACAATGGAAAACGCACCGTTAGAACTTCGCCGATGCGCTTACGATGTTCATCGAATAAAGTGCGAATGCCTTTGTGATACCAGCCGCTGACCTTGGTGGCTCGAAAGCCTCGATAAATGGACAGGTAAGCCCGCGCCGGTGCATCGGGGTCGTCTTCGGTGACGGGATAACGCTCAGTGAAGTTCTCAAACAGCTCGGGGTAACGATCCCGAGTGGGTTCGGTATAGCCGCAGTTTTTGGCGCGATTGCAGGCAATGACCCAGGGTTCTGCTCGAGCGATGAAGATTTCGGCTTTACCGCAACCTGGGCAGGTGCCTTGGGTGAGGTACTTACCTGACTCTTTTTTAAAGTTGAGCTGAGGGTCCTGGGTGAGCTTGGCCAGCACCTGTTTGTCCAAGGGGATCATGCCTCACCCCCAAGGGCTTCGAGACTTCGAACGAGATCGGACTCAAGGGAGTGAGGTGAGGGCTCCTTAGCACTGTGATACCACTGGTTCAGTTCTTCCAAACTGTACAACCAGCTGCGTCCGACTTTGATGGGTTGAGGAAAGCGCTTAATAGGGTCTCTTCGCATTTTATCCAGGGTCTTATAGCTGACCTTAAATTTTCTACAAACCTCGCCAGCGGTTAATAAGTCATCTTTACTTAAATCATTCCGTCCATGCATGGCCAATCCTCCCGATTGAGATTTATTGTTAGGGGGGTTAATAATTTGGGTACATACTATTACTTACTACTGGATCTTACCGTATACTAGTATTTACCAGTATATGATTAGGCTAGTCACTAGCAGGGTCTAGTGTCAACCCATTTATTGCACGATAGGCATATATGACTACAAAGCACGATCTATCGACCTTAGCTGGACGGGTGGCACACATCGCCAGTCGCGTAGGGGGCGGCGCCGAGTTGTCCCGCCGGGCGGACATGAGTCAGTCGACCCTGTCCCGGATTACTCGGGGTAATGAGACCACGGTGGGTAATCTTCTGAAGATATTTGAAGTGGTGGAAAAAGAGGGGGTAACCCTGGACTGGTTGTTAAGAGGCAAAGGCTCGCCTGAGACCTTTGTGGCCAACACCGACCTGACGCAAGGGCATTTTAAGCTGAGGATTTACGGTTACACCGAACAAGATGCTGAGAATGAGGCCTATCACTGCCCCATTCTGTTTGAAGAGAGCTGGTTTAAGAACGTGGTGAGCCGGTTTCCGAAACGTTGTTTTGCCTTTCAGGCGCTGGACAGTGAGATCCAATGCATCAACAAAGGGGCCTGGACCACCATTGATACAGGGTTAAAAGAGGGTGATGGCATTTATCTGATTAAGATCAAAAATGCCCCCCAGATACGGCGATTACAGTTTATGCCCACCGGTGAGGTGAACGTCAGAACCAACGGTGAGGCTTACAAGAACTACACCTTAAACGACGAACAGATGGCCTTGATTGAGATCGTAGGTCGTGTCGTTTGGTGGGAGAACCACTGACAGACTGAGCAGTAGAGGTCAGCTATGAGTAGGAAGCTCATTTCAAAAGCGAGAGGGTATTACGTGGGTGAGTTTCCACCGAAAGACGAAGGTGGTTGGACAAGAGCACGACGTGGCCCTAGACGTAATCTTATTAAGATTGAAGCCGTTGAACATCTCGACGTCGAGGAGCGTAATCGCCTGCTGTATCGCCTCTACCAAGAAAAGCTGCGTGAATACGAAGACGAGATCAAACAGCAGGACTGGCAAAAAGAAAAAGCGCGTCGTGAAGCCAGGGCCTGCTCCATCAGCAAAGCACTGGAGCGTTGGGTCAAAGGCATCAGTACCATCAACAGCCCTCTCACGGTAAAAGACTATCGCCGTTCCATTGAGCTCTACCTCCAGTTCATTGGCGATCATAAGCTATCAGACTTTAACCTGGATCATAATTACGCCTATATCCAAGCCTTAAAAGAACACAAAAACCGAGGCAAGTCGCTGTCCAATACCACCATCCATAAACACGTGCGACACCTGGGGGTGTTTTTAAAGTGGGCTTACGACAACGACATCGTTAAAAAACAGTTCAACTTGAAAAACGTTCGGGTCCATCAAAAAGACATGGAGACCGTTGACCTGGATACCATCCACTACGTCATCGATGAAACCATTAAACGAGCACAAAGCGCCAAAGATAAAGCCGACCGACTAAAATATAAAAATCTCGTCCGCGCCATGATCATGGCCAAAACCTGTTTATTAAGGGCGGGCGCTATCTGGGCATTACCATTACAAAACATCGATCTGAAAAACCGAGTGGTCTGTATCCGGTCCGTAAAAGAACTGGGCTGGGTCTCCAAAAGCTACAAAGAACCCAACAAACCCATCAACGATGAACTCTTTGAGTTTTTAGAGGAAGACCTTAAAGAGCGAAACCCAGAAGAGCGTTGGTACCTGGATAAAGGCAATGGCGAGCAGTGGCGCAAAGATCGTGGAGACATCAGTCGTGAAGCTTCAGAGCTACTTAAAGAACTTGGGATTAAAAACATCAAACCCTTCCACCACTTCTTTAGAGCCTCGGTTATGACGGAAATGATTAACTTAGGGGTGGATCTGCATGCCGTACAAGAAATCGCGGATCACTCCAGCATCACCACCACCATGAAGTACTCGGACTCGCGGCGGATCAATCAGCGCAAGGCGGTGGATGCGATTCCGAGGAAACCAAAGCCTAAAGAAGAGTGATGTGGATGAACAAGAGAGCAACTAGCACAATGCTTGAACCATATAAATAGTAGAGGCATTACAATTCAGGGGCTGGCGATGTCATTTATTTAATATTATTTAGACCGATTTGCGATGCGTGTAGGACTAATAATGATTTTATAATGTCGAAAGAATGATCAAAGAGTAGCATTTTTATGAAAAATATTTGGATATTATGCTTATCAAGCATCCCAATATTGGCACATGCTGATTTCCGCTGTTCCTCTGAAAATGGCGTTAATTCTTATGTTATCGAGGTGGGCGATACTCAAGCTCGGGTACTTTCTCGTTGTGGCAAGCCTGACCTAGTCGTAAAAGCTGGTTCTATCGAAAGAAAAGTTACCTCCACACATGCAATGGCAAGTGAAGATATTGATACAATGACAGAAATTCGACCAATTGAAAAGTGGACGTACACTAAAAAAGGGGCGCTTACAAGAGAGCTCGTTTTTGAAGCAGGCTATATTACTAAAATAAATATCTTAAATTAAAACCATACAGCATCTTTAGATATCAAGTACTCAATATTGATTGATGACTTTATTCTTATAAGATGATCAAACATCAAATATTATCGATCTTGTTGCTGACCGCAACAATAATATTTCTTGCAGTCGGCAAAACGGTTTAAGGATTAACTACTCTCCGAAAATCCGTGTATTTTAGATATTGTCTCTTTTAAGACTCTCTTGTTCTCGCAGTTTTTTAACGCTAATCCATCCACACAGCATACTGGCAATCACACACATGCATCCAATGGTTGCTGATACCAACAGAAATAACACTGAGGTTTGCAGGTTCCACTCTGAAACTTTGTAACTTACTGAACTTTGTAGTGATAATGGCAGAACAACATCAAAGCCATTTTGTATATAAAAATAAATAACAGCAGGTACAAATAGCACCATACCTAATAACATCCCAGAAAAAAGACCAAGCGTTATTCCATTCTCTTTAAAAAGATACCCCGGTGTCTTAATTAAACGCTTGTTTAATATTGCTGAAAAAATATACCCGCATGCTAGAGCCGGAATAAACCCAACTAAATAGGCTGGAAGAATCAATAAGATTCCAACTGGGCCAGTAAATAGCATAATGATTGGTATAGGGATTATGGGCCCAAAAGCAATAAATTTAATCAAAATCGACTTTCTAACATCGCTTTCATTCATTAGAGAAGGTGAGTGATTCATGGCTACGCTTTAAATTAAATAAGAAACCCCATAATAAGCCAAATAGCGCCTACTGAAAACCGTCTTCTTTCTATAGGGGGGAGCTAATATTTAAAAACCGATAGTCGCAGCAACATAACAAGAGCGCTTGAAGTTTAACTATGACTGTAATGGATTACACACCCATTTAATCTCCAAAATCCCAGGTCGGTGGCTAGAAAGGAATATCTCACAAGAAATGCCGACACAACCACTCCCCATTGTTTGTCATGTGTGAATATTGGTTGTCTCAAACACAATGGCATCAACCAAACATCATTGGATTAGGCACGAGGACTATAGAGGGAGGGATATAGTAAAAACGCGGCAAATTCTTGTGACACCTTGGTGACACCGGCAGCCATAACTTATTGATTTTTGGTGTTGTGACACCGCTGTGACACCACATACAAAAAAGGCCCTAGATTTCTCTAAGGCCTTGTTTTGTAAGGAATTCTGTGGTGCCCAGAGGCGGAATCGAACCACCGACACGAGGATTTTCAGCGTAGCTGGAAACCTCTTCTAACCACCTGATTTCTAACGATTTTTCTAAAGGCTGAACATATTCTGGCAGCTAACTGGCAGATTTACAACGATTTTTTCTGATTTGGCATAAATCCTATGTCCAACCTCAGACCTAAAATGCAGGTAATCACTTCAGGTCTGACAACCACCTCTAAGCCCTCTTAAGTTTCTTTTCAAATAGCCATTCCACCACCTCAGTTGGCTCTATAGCCACTTCGTATGGGACAGTGTAATCCGTCCCATTTTCAGTGAAGTGAATGTTTGGCTCTGAATCAGCCTTCCCCGTAACCCCTAATGAGATTGCCGCAGCCAGCTCATCGGTTTTGTATTGACGCACCTTGATGCCATCCGTCATGACGTCAAAGATTTCCCACTCAGGGTCCCCATTTGGTTTCGTGCCTTTGATAAGCTCCACATGCCTGATGGTTACCTTTCCAACGCTCCACATGCTCATAGCATCAACCTTACGTTTTCCCCATAAACTATTGATTCTATGAGTAACCATCAGAAAGGAACGCCATCAAATCGGATATACGTTTATTGTGTTGACTAATGTCATGAAATTGAATGGGGTTTCAAAGCTTTAATTGATCACTGTCATCTATTCAGCAGATTATATGTAAACTTCACTGGTATGGCCTTTTTTCTAACTCTGTTCTCATTCGGACCAATAGGTTCATATCAGTTTCCTTATTACAAGCCAATCCCATTTCCATCTCAAATAGGATAAAAGCCTTCTCAATCGGGTACTTTTTCTTCAGTTTATGATAACGGGATTCAGCCATAGCCAAGAAGTCTATTCTTCCAATTAACAGCATATTTAATGGCGCTTCAAGATCAACTGATCTATGAAAGTTTCTTGAATCTGCTCCTATTTTCATCAAGTGCTTTTCAGCTACATATCCAGATTGCATACCGATCTTCAAAGTTAAAGCATGTTTTAAGTTATTAGGTCTTATCAATGATCTTTCATGTTTCACAAGCACTGAATTATTCATAATCAAAGGTGAGATCCATTCAAATAAGGGCTCCCTTTCTTGTGTCCTAGCTGTTGTATAGACACACACGTTCTTTTCTAAAAGGGCTTTTTTATAGGCCCTATTCCAAGGTAGAACCTCAATTTCAAAATTAATATCCGCTGCATACAATAATGCGATAACCCTCTCAGTTACAGTACCTTTTACCTCTCCATTTTCTTTGTAATTGAAAGGAGGGTAATTTTCTGTCGTAAGCAGAATATCAGAGCCAGCTATGACCTGAGAACAAAAAAAAGTTGTAACTATCAAGGCACTAAAAAATTTCACTTACGTACATCACGAACGCATGTTCTTATAATCATAGCTAAACTGGGATATTTCCAACACATATTTAATTAAGTGCTGGGTATCCAAGCACCTAATTCCTATCAAAAACAGAAGGCGGGCTTGCATGAGCGCAAACAAGTTGGAAAATTAACGAAGCGGACATATGATTAACCAGTAGGCAGGTCATCGATAATGATAGAACCCAAGGATTATGTTAGTGCTTACATATCAGGATGCTGAAAATAATGTAAGAAATATATGAACCATACTGTCTCCATGGAAATTGATCGAAAGGCCCTACGTAACAGTTTCATGAAGCTTGCTCCACACAAGACTAAGCTTGCTAGGGTGTTTTACGATGGTTTGCTAAGTAAGCACCCCGAGTTTTCCGCGGCATTTTCAGGCATTGACTGGCATACTCAACAAGAAATGTTAATGGGCTCTTTGTCTCTAGTGATTAAACACATTGCTGTTGATAACCCAGATCCTAATATAATGATAAGCCTGCAACATATAGGGCATCGGCACGCTCAATACAATCTCAATGAAGATCATTTAATATTGTTTATTAATCATCTGATATTAACGATGAAATTTATACTCCAGGAAAGCTGGTCTGTGGAAATCGAAAATGATTGGAGAGCTGCTTTGTGGAGCATTTGCTTACTAATGTTAAAGGCTATAAAAGAGGAAGAGTTAAAATAACAAACACACTAACGGAAAGCATGCAAATGGTCGCCCACATGATCTTTTGTGACTAGCTGAATATTTTAAATTTGCTATCATATTTAAAATGAACCAAGACTACACGATTTTGAGCAACAGCCACGCAATATTACTCCCTCACTTGGATAGAGTAGTTAATGTTTTCTATCATAAACTATTAAACCAGCACCCTGAATTGAATGTATTAATTGTTGAAGATAACAGCAACACCAACAAAAACACCATAATTGATATTTTAGAAATGATAGTTAAACTATTGGGGGAAGAAAGAAAGCCAGAAGCGAAACGATTTTTTGTCCGCCTTGGATTAAAACACTCAAAGTTAGATCTCAATGAACGACATTTTGGAGCTTTCGCACAAAATCTACTTTCTGCACTGCGTCATGTTATGAGAAAATCCTGGTCTTCCGAATTTGATAGAGCTTGGCGATTAGCAATCAACGATGCGTGCGTTATCATGATAAAATCAATAAACGACATTAATGAAGAGAAAGAATTTTCTTGCATTAATTTGGAAGAATTCCTCAAATCATCATAATCTCATTAATTATACGCCATTTTATAAATCATGATCCTTGAATATGTATTCTTTGTTATCTAGGTTGATTCAACTCCGTCTTTGCATTCACTCGCTATCGTCGTTTTTATTTGGCTCGCCTAACCCTGATAGCAAATTTGCCACTTCTTTCTGGCTGATTCTTCTGGAGTCTAGGTACTTTGCTGTCGTTGCCGGGGTTGAGTGATCAGCCATGTGCTGGACAATAGAAATCGGCAGTTTGTGATCAACCAGCAAGTGAGTAATCAATGCAGACCTGAAACCATGGTGAAAAGGCTTGATCTTGGGGTAGCCAATCTCTTTGAAGAACTTAGCGGCTTCTCGACTTAAATCACCACCATCCTTGCGCCATTGTTCGCCATCTCCTTTATCCAAATACCAACGCTCTTCAGGGTTTCGATCTTTAAAATCCGCTTTCAAGAACCGATAGAGTTCATCATTGATGGGTTTATCAGGGTGCAAGATACCCTTGGGGTGCCAATTGAGCTCTGGTACGGGCCTGATTTTGATGATGCGGTTATTAAGATCAATATTTTCTAGAGGTAATGACCAGATACTACCGGCTCTCAACAAGGTATTTTTAGCAACCATCATGGCCCGATACAAAGAGGTATAACGATGCTTTTCCGCTTTCCGGTGTTGGGCTTGTTCTTTTTCTTTACACAGTACCAGTGCTTGCACGATTTTTTCTATATCTAGGGTATCCATGTCTTTTTGAGGAACCCGGACGTTCTTAAGTTTAATTTTTTTAGAAATTAAATCATGCTCATAAGCCCAATTTAAAAACACCCCAAAGTGCCGGATGTGCTTGCTAATGGTAACTGGCGAGAGCGCTTCACCATTGGCCTTGCGATAGCTTTGTAAGTAATCCATAAACTTGATGTTATGGGAGCGTTTGAATTCAGAGAGCGGGTGATTACCACAGCTTTTGAGGTAATATTCCGCTGAGTGCATGTAGTTTCTCAGGGTTTTTTCTGCGTTAGTAACTCTGAGTTCATCCATCCATTCTTTAAGCGCGTCTCGGACTTTTATCCTTTTTCGGCTGGCTTCTTTTTTAAGATTATCCTCATACGCTCGCGCTTGTTGCTTACGTATTTCTTGCTCTTTTTGATAATAAAGGTTTTTTAAAAGTGAATTTCGTTCGTGTTTTTCTAGGTGATTTAAATCCGCCACCGCTGCAAGCTTGCGCCTCAATCCATTTCGATCGGGGCGCCAACCTTCCTCAATATCATGCGGGTAGTGACCTATATAATTCTGGCCTTCAATGGTGATTAACTTCCTTGCCATTACTACTTGTCCTTACATCTGACTTCAGCAAGTCATTTTTAATGAGCCTCCCACCAAACCAGCCGACCAATAATAGTGATTAAATCCGTCTGGTCTGATGAAAGAGTGTAATCCTCAAACGAGTCGTTATGACTACGTATTTTTATTTCGCCAGTTGGTAAAAACTGTAATTGTCGAAGAAGTGCGGCATCTCTGATTTTTACTAAATAAATGCCATCTCCATATATCACCGACGTATCCGCTATTGTCCATGATCCTTTTCTAATTCCTTTTAATTCATCTTCAGCTGACTTGAAGGCATAACAACGATGAGGAAATCTGCTAACTGCTGATTTAAACCAAGCTTCGTCAAAATAAATTGGTGCTTCATTTTCTTCACCGTAAATCGTTAAATAAATTCCAGGGCCATTTCTTTGAGGCAATGGAACAAACTGATCAGGGTCTCCATCTCCCAGTAAAAGCCAGTCCAGTGTGACTCCAAGCGGCTGCAACGCTTTGTAAATGCCAATCATGATCGACACTGTGGTTTCACGTCCTTGAACAATTCTGGATAAAGTTGATTGGCTTGTACCTGCTCGCCTGGCCAGCTCAGTGGCACCTCCCATCTGCATGGATACATACCCAATGCGCCCTCCTATGGTTTTAAGATCAAACTTATTTGTCATCTTCCGCCACATTTTACTTTGCGGGTTGACAAACCCGCATATAAGTTTAAGTTAAATTAACATGTGGGTATCAACAAGAATACACCAATTCATGCTGATTTCCACTTGTGAGCCCAAAACCTCACTTTTTAACACCAAAAATAAGAACCAGCAATTGGAGGCTGACTTATGCAAAAGTGCATAAACACACTCGATGATGAATACATGACACTTTCTGATGTCTGTTCCGTCTTAAGCCTTTCCAGATACACATTACTGGAAATTCGAAAAAATCCTTCAGCTAACTTTCCAAAACCTATCACAATAGGTAAATCAATTAGGTTCAGTAAAAACGACATTAAGGATTGGCTAGATAAGCAACATCCAGACTACGGGAAAGCATCTATCGACTCTCAGCTTGATCAATGTCTCTCTGGCTTAGGGGATGAGCTATGAGCTCTCTAGCGCTGGATTTACTTAGCAAGCTGGAGCAAGACCCACAGCTCGCTTTTAAGAAATCAAAAGGTAAATACCTATCCGGGGGCACCTGTCCTGACTGTGGTAAGCCAGAGGTTTTTGTCTCAAAGGAAAAACCCTGGGTTGTCCGCTGCAACCGAGCCAACAACTGTAATTATTCCGAGAACACTCGGGATCGTTACCCAGAACTCTTTGAAGCCATTACCGAACGTTTTCCGGTGACAGAGGATGATCCGGACGCACCGGCTAGAGCTTATCTCACCTATAACCGAGGCTTTCGAGCCACTAAGGTTAGCGGTTGGTATTCCAAAGGGATTCGCACTCTATTTAATGCAAAACGGCAGCGCATTGGTGAGGTGTTAACGGTTCGCTTTCCGTTGTGGGGCGAGCATTACTGGGAACGCATCATTGATCGTAAAGACATTGAGCGTAATGGCGGTAAAAAAGCCCACATCAGCTATGGCTGTGATTTTAAAGACAAGGGTTGGACACCGCCCGAGCAAGAGATTGAAGAAGGCGATTGGGTCTTTATCACGGAAGGCATTTTCCAAAGTGCGGCGTTAACGCATCTAAACCCGGATGATTTGGCTTGGCCCATCAAGGTTATTGCGTCTATTTCCAGCAGTAACTTGCCACGCGACTTTATCAAGTTGCACAAGGGTAAAAACATTACTTGGGTGCTGGCCTTTGATAATGACCCCGCAGGGCTTCGAGCCATGGAGAAATTCCAGGCGGAAGTGGAAGGCATGGGGGAAAAGGTTCGCTGTGCGGTCGGTGAGCCAGGTCGAGACTGGGACGATGAGTGGCGCCTTGGCAAATTAAACCAGAGTTTAATCGATGATGCTTTATGGCAAGGGGCGGTTGCTTTTGCCAGCTCTGTCCGAGAAGCGGCTTTTTGGCAGTTAGCTAAATATCCCCATTCCAGTGTGCATCGCTTTGGCTATCGCAATGCTCTCTATGCCAGCCGTTTAGACGATAAAGAAAAGTCCGACTTACCTCTTGCTGACCTTGGATTGATTTGGGCCAGAGAAGCTGAAGAACCCTTTAAAGAGCTTTATGCAAAGGTATCTCCGCATTTAAAAGTGCGCCGTATTGCCAACTGCTTACTTCAGTTTCTTTACCTTGAACGAGACGTTCTGACGGATGAGCAATTTTATTGCTTTCGAGTCCGCTTTGCCTCTGGCAACCCTGAGCAGATTTTAGGGCTTGAGGGGTCCGTTTTGGAAAACCCAAGCGCGCTCAAAAAAGCGCTTTTGAATCGTACCGCCGGTGGCACCTTCTCAGGCTCTGCCACCGACCTCGAGCATTTCCATGAACTTTGGTTTGATCGTAAATCTTGCCAGGTCACCTCAGTTCCTTTTATCGGATACGACCGTGACAGTGAAACTTATGTTTTTCCTAAGTTTGGGTATCACAAAGGGCGCTGCATCCCGGTTAATGATCAAGGCTATGTGTGCACGGCTAAGTACAAACTTAAAACCCAACTTAAAGAACGAAAACTGGTCCCCGGTGATGGCCTTTTGGATTGGGGAGAAGCTTATGCACTGGCTTTTGATCAAGCAGGCATTGCTCTTCTGGCTTGGTGGCTGGGAACCCTCTTTGCCGAACAAATCAGAGCCGCTCAACAAAGCTGGCCTTTTTTGGAGTTCACCGGTGAACAAGGGGCAGGTAAATCCACCTTACTTGAAATTCTTTGGCGCGCTTTAGGGATCATCAACGAAGAAGGCTTTGATCCTTCGAAGTCTTCAAAGGCAGGCCGGGCTAGAAAGCTGGTTCAGTTAGCCAATATGCCGGTGGTGTTAATCGAGGGCGATCGAGATTCAAATGACCGCAGCAGTCAGTTTGATCTTGATGAATTAAAGACCGCCTATAATGGCCGCATTGTAAGAGCTATGGGGGTTCGCTCTAATTCCGCCACGACCGATGAGAAGCCTTTTCGAGGCGCCATCTGCATTTCTCAAAATGCCACCGTTCAAGGGTCGGAAGCACTTCTATCAAGGATCGTGCATTGCCACTTCACCCGTGAGCATCACAACGATCAATCCTTTGCGGCGGCTAATTATCTCTTCCAAATGCCCGTTCAAAAACTCGCGGCCTTTTTGGATAAAGCCCTGCGTATGGAAAAGCCTCTACTGGATGCGTACTTCGAGCATTTTCTAAGAATGGAAAATGTCTTCAAAGCGCAGTTCCCCAAAATGCAGAGCCGCCTTATTAAAAACCATTCACAGGTAGCGGCTTGGGCACATTGCTTACCAATGATGTTTGATCACAAGGCCTTCAGTCCTGCTCGCTTGCATGCACAGGTTGATTACCTTAAGGGACGCGCTGAAAGTCGTGAGCAACGTCTATCGAATGACCCGCCCAACGTAAAACTCTTCTGGGATATTTACGACACCTACAACGAGTTCAGTGATAACCATTTTGATGACTCGGTTAAAAGGATTCTCTTTAACCACAGCAAAAACGATCACCTCATTGCTATTCAACTCGTCGACTTTGAACGCACCTGCAACCAGATGCGTTTACCCAGAGTGGATTACGCCCTTCTAGAGCAACAGTTACCCCTATCGAGACGATACAAGTTTATCCGTAAGGGCAATGTAAAGAGCCAACTATTACCCGATGGACGCACAAGGTTCTGCTGGATATTCAACAAAGACAGCAAAACCTAGGGGGGGTTAAAAAACAGTGAACTTTGTGAACCATAGATTAGATAAGGAAATAACATGAATAAATACAGGCATTTACAAGCTTTTTTCGGTTCAAAGAAAAGTGAACTCAGAGTGAACCGGTGCAATACCAAAGTGCAAAACCCACTGAACTCAAAAACGGCCGCTAGGCCAGGACCGTACTGACTTTTTAAAAATGGGTTCAATCGGGTTCAAAAATCAGTGAACCGAGAAAACCCAATGAAAACAGCAACTTAACCTACCTTTTTAAGGGCGGTTCACAAAGTTCACTGTTTTCAGACCCCCACCCCCCTAGGGAAGTGGGAAACCTGCAAAAAAAGGCCAAGGAGGCCAAAAACGATGAAAAAACCAACAACAAGAGCGCAAAACAGCCAAAACGATGAGGGAAGCTGTGCAAAGCAGTCAGAAAGAGTGAACCGGGAAAATCAAGCCACCCCCCTCGATGGTGAATGGACCCCTTTTAATCATGAGCACCCCAACCTAAAGCCGGGGTTGTATTGGGCCGTGGGCATGAAACAACGAGACCTGTATGACAGCGGCCAAGGGATTACGCCTTTTCAGATCATGATTGAAGTCTTCAGTGATGTGCATGAAATGAAAATCCTACCCGCTGCCACCGTGCCTTACAGCATCTTTGACAATTGCTTGCCTCACATTGCCTACGTGCAGCCACTGATTTACCCAAGGAATCCCTACACCCAAAGCGTGCACCAGGAGGAATTCGCATGAGCTTAAGCACCGAGCAATTGCTCCTGGCAATCCGAAAAGCTGATTCGATCGAGCAATTAAAAAGACTGATCGGCCCGAGTGAAGCGGACAAGGTCGAGGCCAGTATTCGCCTGAATCATTTGGATAACTTATGGGCGAAGGCTGAGCAAAACGGCTGGGGTTATGAACCTAAGAATTGGCCCTATCCCTTTAACGAGAGTTATCAGCGCATTCACCAAGAGCAAACCGATTATGAAAACCAATATTGCTAAACGTGACCAGCTGGAAGTGAAACGAGCTTACAAAGTACTGGAATTACACAAGCTCCAAGGCCATTCGCCGACCCATCTGATTGGTGAAGCGATTCATAAAGTCGAACAAGAACTCGCAGCCATCGATCAAGCCTTGGCTGACATTGACAATAACAAGGATGAAGAAAAATGACGCTTGAAGAAAAGATTAAGCAAGCCGAAGCGGACATCCATCAAGTAAAAACTGTGCTGTACCGACATTACGTATGGTTATGGAATCACATCAGCATGTGGGCAACGCTTCAAACCGCTGAAAATCATGGTCTGGAATACCCGCTTGAATACCACCCGAAAAAGGGTAAGTGCAAGATTTATAACAGCGCTAAAGAGCTTGAACATTTTGTGCCGCGTTTAAGCCTTAACACCATCCATTCAGTGATCCGCTTTTGTGAAGGAAAAATCAATTTACAGGAACTAGAGGAGGTGCTCCGTGAGCAATAGAAGAACCTTCAAGCTTGGGGAGTTTGTCCACTTTTACGACAGCTATACCAAGCACACAGATGAAGCCAAGCGGCGGACAGGAAAAGTCACCACCCTTTTAAATCAGTACTACGGGGTGACACCACTCAACAGCAAGAAGGAATTGTTTTTTCAGCCGGAAGAACTGACGCGGCCTGATAAACCGGAAGCTGTACAACAGTCATTGATCACGAAAGCGAGCACCTGGAGGGAGGATTTGCCAACTCACGTTCCAGGTGCTCTATCACCCAAGGACCAAGACCAGAAGAAGAAAAGGAGCTACCAAGAACCACTACTGACTTAGCGAGGGTGCCCAGATTCTAGGGCACCTTCTTTTTAATAATCAACGACAAGAAAACGAGAGGATAAAAAAGGGCGCTGCGGTGCAAAGGTAAGGAAGAGTGCACCGAGCGCCTAATGCTCATGAAAAACACCAGAGGCTGAGTGTCTGCGCTCAACCTTGGCAATTACCAGTTTAGACAAACCACCAGTAGATACGTACAGAGGGAAGTACTGTATGAATATTCGTTACAAAGTTGGCTTAATTGCACAAGTAAGACCAGCAGAAAAATCAGACGTTAGAGAGCGCCACAGGATATTCGGGAATCAAGATATCCGTGGCGCTCAGCAGCTGACGTCGACCGGGCTCGTCTCGGACCACCATCCAGTGGCGACCCAAACGTGGCTCACTCATGAATAAACCTGGGACCATCTAACCAGGGAAGGCAGATCAGGGTTTATTCGTCAGCCTTTTAAAGTGTAGTAAAACCCTAAAGCGAGCACCTGGAGAGAAGTTTTGCCGACTCACACTCCAGATGCTCTATCACCCACTGACCAAGACAAGGAGAAACGTTGAGAGAACACGGAAACGCCTCAACTGGCTTGGCAGGGCGCACTGATTCTAGGGCACCTTCCTTTTAAGAATCAACGGCGAAAAAAGAGAGGGTAAAAAAGAGCGCTACGGTGACTTCTGAAGGAAAAATACACCGCGCGCTTAAGTTCAGTAGAGAGCCAGGGGAAAGGTCATTCAATCCTGGCAATAACCAGTTTAGACAAACCACAAAAGGCACGCACATAGGGAGGTGTTGTATGAATCCCGTTCTCAATGTTGGCTTAGTTGCCACATCCCTGGCCTTAACGGCTGTCTCTATCACCTGCGAAATTGCGCTTTTTACCGGATTTGCTCAGACGGAATTAGACCAGCAGATAGCCGCTGTCACGGGGGCAGGATTGGTCGGCAGCCAGTTTTTATTGGTGGGTGTCTTTCAAGAGCACCTACACCAGAAACGACGGGCCTTAGCAACGGGGGTGTTTCTACTAATAACGCTGTTATTGGGAGTATCAGTGGCAGGAACCGCCGCTTGGCTCGAGACCCGTTATCAAGAGCAGCACCAGGTTTCTCTTAAGAGCACCCAGGAACACCAGCTGGTGACTCAACTGTTAGGAGATTTTGAACAGCAGGCCAACTCCTTACGAAAACAGGCCGTTCTTGATAGAAAGACCGGCAATCACTGGCGTGCGGGTGAGCGATTAAAGGAAGCTGCCAAAGCGGATGAGCAGCGCATTAAAGCGCTCTCCATGCTCAAGAACATCAAAAGCGTTCCTCAAAATAGCGGGCAATCTTTGGCTTCTGAGAATAACGCGCTTCGCTGGGGACTTTGGGTGATCTTGGCAGCACTGATAGACCTCTGCCCGTTACTGGGGTTTGCTTCTCTTAAAAACCCTAAAGCGCTACCCGTAAAAACATCCACACAGCCAACGCTCTCAGCAGAAGCACCAGAAGTATCACCAGTAACACCGCTGCCAGTGAAAATGACCGTTACTCATAAGAGCGTTAACCGTGATAACGCTCCTGCTAAAAGCGATTCTGCTGCAAGCAATGCTATCAATAGCGTTACTATTCAAAACACTTCTCTAAATAACACCGCCACAAAACCCACCCTCATTTTTTGTCATAACATTGCTGATCACCAAAAACTTTTGCGGGAAGAAATAAACACAGGCGTTTATCCAGAAGGCCCAACCATTAGAGCGCTGATGAAACGGCATCATGTGGGCTTTCATAAAGCAAAAAAAATCTTAAACGGGCATAAACTTTCATTAACCTGAAGGAATAATATCAAATGTTGTAGCGTTGACGCTTGGCCTGACCAAATGGCATTTAACAGATGTCTGCGCTAGATAGCTACCAACATGCTACTGAAATGCATATTGAAGTTTTATAAGACACTTAAATATGTAATTGAGCGCTGTTTTTAGCAAGAAAACTTTACAACGAAATAATTTATTTAATTTTTTTATCGTAATGGCTGAAAACTACGTTAGTATTTCGCAACACCTCTGGAGGCCGTGTCACAGCAATATATTTATTAATAAGGATCTTGGAATAACAATGAAGTCTGAAATAACCGATTCAACTTTAGTTAACTTCGGAAGGCTATTGGAAAACCTATTAACGAGAGAGCCAGAAAAGGAACTCGTATTAGAACAAAAAGCAGCAGATGGTCTTGCAGATTATCTGGATTTGATTACTCAGTGCCAACCAAGCAACTCGAGTGACCATCAAGCAGAAAGTGCAAATAATCGATAATCACTTTCTCATGGCGCCTGCTAGGCGCCATTCAAGCAAACACATGAGAACCTACCCAATTGACACCAATGTTTAGTTTAATGACCCCGCCTCGATGTTACTTTCTTCTAAATCCAGCAATATTTGTCTGCGTTCACTGGGCGTTAGGTTGGCAATGTAGTTGCTGATCATCTTCTTATAATCAGATTCTGGGGGTCTTGTGTAGTGCGAAAGCGTTACATTCATTACCGCTCTTGCACCACAAGTTAAGCTCTCGCAATCACAAAATAGCTCCCTATATTGAGAACTGATTTGCTTGGACGTTAAGATTTTCATGGTGTGCTGACAGGAAGGGCATAGGATTCTCATCGCTTTGATTTCCATTCAGATGAAGCCTCTATTTTATCTGTATTATTCGTCAATATCTAAACATTCCGCTTAAATTCACGCATTATTTCTATAATTTCTTGTAAAACAATTAGAATCTTTAGAGTTTAAAGAGTGCCGTTCGGTTTATTAAACTCAATCCGTTGAGAACTATGCAATTGATCGTTTAATTCTAAAAACGGCAAGGTTAAGGGAATCACTTCATTTTTTTGATAAACGCTGTCGATTTTTTCAATATCCCCAAAGCCACCTGTATTCGTCGGTTTAACACCGGCAAGGGCCGGGGGTACTCGATGCGCAACAATCACGTCGTCAGCTGATATATTTTTGATCTTCTCGAATTCATCTTTTTGATTAATATCCCCCACTGGAATCACCTGCAATGCCTTTTCATTCGCATTGGGAAGATTTATATACATGGATTTAAAGTTACCGACGCCCTTCCCTTTAGAAACCTGTTCCGTAATCATTTTCTCGATTTCGGGTGTAATGTCAGGACTACTGGTAAAGAGGATATAACCAAGGTGTGCACCGTTCTTATAGTAACGACGTCTAAAGAGGGTTGCCTCTGAGTTCAATAAAGCTGAGTGCAAACCGCTGTACCATTCGGGGACTCCGTAAAGGCTTTGACCGGTGCTGTAGGTCATCACATGCAGCACTTCCCCTCGTTTGAAAGGCACGGGTTCATAACTTCCCTGCTTAATCTGATAATAAATATTGTCTTTTCCCCTTCGTATATTGAGCGCTGGAATATGCTTTAAGCGGATGATGTGCCCTAGGTAGTTCTTCACCGCGAGCGCAAAGGCATTGCCGAAGGTTAAATAATCCAAGGCCAAACGGTGGAAGTCAGTCAGCCTTAACAAGCTGTTGGGTTTAAAGAGCTTGACCATTTGATTGCGTTTAAAAAAGATGCTGGTTGAATGATAGGGGTTTGCATGGGTCATCTTATCCAAACCCGAAAAACTGATTGGAGGCTCATAGTATTTCTGCCAATCAGAGTAAAAGCAGCCCAGGGCTTGGGTGATGCTGTTATTTAATACGGGCTCTGGATCACCAAAGCTAAACATCATAGGCTCTCGCTTTGAGTTATTCTTTTTTCTGCTCATGAGTATTCCTTAGAAAAAACAACCTTGGGTTTAGGGGCATTATCGGTTTTAAGACCGTTTTTAAAGAGGGCGTGCATAATGGACCAAGCAGCATCGGCATGGCCGTTTTTATTATCACGAGAGGTTTGGTAACTAATGCCATGGCCTGTCACGATCTTTTTAATCATTAAGAAGCTTTGAGGAATGGTGCTGTGCTCTGCTCCCCAGACCAGACGCTTGTTAATGATGACGTCTTGGGCTTTAAGCACCAGCCTGGATTTAATCTCTGGGTTGTAATGCAGACCTTGTACTGAGGGATAAAACTCTTTAACCGCTTCATAGACCCCAAGCCCTGGTCCTGTACGGTCAATGCTGATGTGCTCAACGTTATAGCGCTCCGTGATCTTTTTAATCTGATCTGCCTGATCGCTCCAGGGGGTGTCATGCATGGTAATGACTTCTAACACCCTATACTTGCCACCTGGAGAGCTGGGCGGTGCCACGATGCTGATCACAGCGCTGTCGCGATAACGGCTGGGATCATAGCCAACCCAAACGGGTTTATTCCCGAATGGCCTAGGAGCATTGGGCTTGTAATCCATCCAGCGGGTATCTTCTGTTGCACAGGCCAGTAGTTGGTTAAGGCTGAAGACGCTTAGGCTGTCATCAATAAACTGACATTCAAAGAGCTGTGCAAAGTCATCTGGGGTGTATTCAATTTGCAGACGATCCAAATCAAAGAGCGTACAGCCTCCGTCCAGTGCATCATGGATGGTAATGATTTTGCGGTATTCCGTATCGGGACCGATCCAGCCCTTAGAGAGGGCTTTGTTATCAGGTAAGACGAGTTCTACTAAACCACGCGCTCTGGCCACTTCGTTATAATCAGACCCTGACCATAACGAATAGGCCTCATGGGTTTTTGTGCTAGGCGTTGAGAAAAAAGTTTTACGCCACTGCTTGTGACTCGCTATGGCACTGGCGACTTTTTTAAGCTTCTTAAAGTTATTAATCCAGAAGCATTCGTCAACATAGAGGTGGCCGCTGTACCCCTGGGCGGTGCTAGAGTTCGTACTCAAGAATGATAATATCGCCTCGCCTTTAGCGGTTGGCACCTTAACCTTTTCAGTACCCTTTAAATCAACGCCAAATTTCTCTTTTACAAAGTCTTTAATATAGCCATTAAAAATAGCGGACTGGTTTTTAGAGGCCGACAAGAAGATTTGATTTTCACCCGTTAATAGCGCATTGGTCACAGCTTCTCTAGCGAAATACCAAGTTAAGCCTATCTGACGGCTTTTTAGGATATGACGGGTTCTATGATGATGCGAATCCCATAAATCCAGCTGATACTGGAACAGGTCTTCTTTAAAGGCACTTAAGATTTCAGATTCGCTTAGCAAGGCCAAGGTCTTTCTAGATTTATTCTTTTTGGTCCCTGTACTTCCTGAATGCTCTTTATTGTCTTGTTCACTTGTGCTTGATTTCTTGTTTTGTCTGCGCTCGTTATTTAAAGCCTTTTCGCGTAGCTGCTGCATTTTGATTTCACGCTCTTTTGCTTCTTGTAAGCGCTCAATCATTTCAACAGCGTCAAGTGATAGGTTCTTGCTTTTCAGTTTCTTGATGATGAGCTTATCCAACACCTGTTCGACGTTTTCGTATTGTGGCAGCTCATCCCAATCGTAAAGCTTAATCCAGTGGTATATGGTGCGTTTGGCTATGCCGGTTTCGTTGGCAATCACAGGCACAGGTATTTGTGACAAATAGGAGTGTTTAACCTGTTCGCGTTCTTTATTGGAATAAAGCATGGCATCACATAATTAATCATTTTTTTGCAGTCTAAAGCCTTTTATTCGGATTTCCCTTGATTTAATTCTCTCTATAAATCTAAGAGTTTTAGAGATAACTTTATCGAATAAAATCCACTCGTATTTATTTTTTTAAGGGATTACTGTCAAGGCCTCAAATCACTTTATTGATGTTTTGGAAAAGGCAATGACTCAATTAATCAGCGACTGGATCACCGTGTTAATGGAAGGAGAGTCCGTAGACGGGAGAGCGATCGAAGAGCAGTGGCTCATTGATATCGCTGAAACCTACGATCCAGAGTTGTATGAGGCCAGCATTAACGGAAGACACTTTCAAAATGGAATGCGCTATGGCCGCGTCGCTGAGGTGCGTTTATCTGAGAGTCAAAAATATAAAAAGAAAACCCTGCAAGTCCGCATTGTACCCAATCGGTTTTTATTAGAACTTAATCAGGAAAAGCAATGGCTGCACACCAGTTGCGAGCTGGAGTTTAATTTCCCAATTACCAATAAAACCTATTTAAGTGGATTAGCGCTGACTGACATGCCTGCTTCGCTGGGCACTGATCGTATTGAGTTTTCTAGAGAAGATAGAAAACCCTCCTTTTCTACTCCCATGAAACTCGAAGCTGAGCATATACCTTTTCATAAAAACTCAACCTTTAACCGTCTAGGGACAGCCTTGGGTGTCAATGCTGGTATTGAAGCAGAGCCCCAGGTCACACCCGAAGCCGACCCTTCAACGGAGAATGAAATCATGCCTTTCACCTTGGAAGAACTAAGAACTGTCATTAAAGAAGAAATGGAAGCCGCTAAACCCAATACCGAACTCGAAAAGGGTTCCGATACTCAGCCGGATATAAAACCAACGGGCAACCGTTCTCAAGATGATTCTGCGTCTAGCACTACAACCGGTAATACAACGGCCAATACCGTAAATCAACCAAGCGCCGAATTCGAAGACGTTAAAAAAGAACTGCAAACGCTGGGCACTCAATTTAATGAAATGAAAGCCGCGTTCGAAAAACTCAGCTCAGCTGCACCCAGCACAGACTTCGATGACAACACCGGTGAGGCTGATATCCAAGTCATTTAAGGCTTTGGGTAAGCGACTCTTTATTCGGCTCAGGAATTCGATTGTTAACAAGGATATAGGACCATGGAAAATCAAACACGCCTCTTATATGAAAAGCTCTGCTCTAAAATGGCTGAAAGCTATAGCGTCGGCAGTGTTGAAAAACAATTCAGCATTGACCCACCCCGTGCGCGTACTCTTAATAATGCCATCATCGAACAAGAAAACTTCTTAAGCCGCATCACCTCTGAAAGCGTTGTCGATATGCAGGGCGAGGCTATCTTACTGCAAGTCGGGGGCATGATAGCCAAACGCACGGATACTGAAAAAAACGACCGCACCCCTAAATGGCTGGGCGATATGTCAGCGACGAACTGGCAAGCCCACCTCACTGAATTCGATGTTGGCATTAAGTACGCCACGCTGGATACCTGGGCGCGTTATAAAGATTTTTTTCAACGCTACATGACCATGGTCTATCAAAAAATAGCTCTGGATCGATTAACCATCGGCTGGTACGGCGAAGGCGCTCAAGAGGAATCCAAGCCAAGAACCAATACCCTAGGCCAAGATTTGAATTACGGCTGGATTAAACGCTTAGCGGATAAAAACCCAGATCACTACATGCTCTCAGGTGAAAAAGAAGAAAACACAATCCTGCTGGGTAAAGGCGGCGATTATGAAAATCTAGACATGATGGTGTACGACGTCTTTAGCATGATCCCTAAAGCCCATCGTACTGGTAAAGAGGTTGCCATTCTTGGGCAGCAGTTACTCGCTTACGATGCCAATAAAAACCTCTCGCTGAATGTTGACGATCCTAGACGTAAGTCCGGTGTCATGGGGATGACCAACTCCTATGCAGGTTTACCGGTTGTCTCACCCGCGAACTTCCCAGAGCGGGGGATCATGATCACTGATCCTAAAAACCTGCACCATTACTACCAAGCCGGGCGTATGCGTCGTCAGCTCGAAGATACGCCTAAACGTAATTGCGTCATCGACTATATCAGCTCGAATGAGGCCTACACCATCGGCGATCTTAAAGCCATCTCCGGTATTAAAGCCGATCACCTGAAGTTTGTAGGCGAAGCAGAAGGGGCTGAGTAATGAGTGCCCCTCCTTTTTCCCCAGCATTACGATTTAAAGCGCGCAAACAGGCTGAGCGTCGACAAGAAGTGTTTTATGAAGCCTTAAAAGCTCTACAGGCACCGGTGATTCATCCAAGCACTAAGGATTATGCGGTCTTTGAGCAACTGAAAGCGGCGCTTGAAAAAGACGTTAACCATGTTAAATCGTTGGGGAAAGGGGACGCTAAACGGGATCATATTCGAGAGCAATTGATTCCACGCTATACCCCGCATCTGAAATCCTATCGCAAGCAAGAGGAAATCTACGCCAACCCCATTTTAGTGTGGATGGTGATTTGGTTCTTTGATGTGGGGGAAATTCAACAAGCCTTTGACTATGGGATGCTCGCCATCGAGGAAAACCAGCTGACACCCTTTAAGCGTGACATGAGAACCCTATTCACCGATGAGCTGAGACAATGGGCTGAAAAGGCAAACACCCCAGAAGAAAAACAACAAGCGATCTATTTCCTTTTAAAAGCCTTCACCCCAATAAGGGAGTGGCCGATTAAAGACGACGCCAAGATGAATTACCTGAAAACCCTAGGCAAGTTATTTGATGGCCTAGGGGGAAAGGAAAACGAATTAAAAGCCCTGGCCCTTTATCAAGAAGCCATGAGTGTTGGCAAGGCTCAGTGCAAAACCCGCATTGATCAATTAAACAAATTATACGGCTCTCCACCCACAGAGGGCATCCTGTTGTCCCTGTCGGAAGACAGTGGTCTACCGAATCAGGATAAACAGGAATCGCCCTCTACCTCTAACAAGGAAAACAGCTAATGGACACCAACTTCGCTGTCTTCACGGATACCCGCGACAACCTCATTATTGAGAATGATGGTTTTTATCCCGATATGTCGCTTGAGGGTTTAACGGATCGGTTTGCGATTGATGGGGATATTAAGCAGTCCCTACTGGTGAGTTTTATAAAGCTCGCGATGAGCCGCTGTAATGCAGCCCTGCAACGCAATAAAAGCCAATGGTTAAAAAAAGGCATCAAAAAACTAGCAGAGGTTGATCCAACCCAAACCCTGGGCAATCAACCCGAAAGCGAGATGCTTTATAACAACGCAGTGTACTTTGCAGCTTATGCAGAGATTTGCAGCACCCAAGATAGATCACAGCGTCATTTGGTGGAAGCGTCAGAAAGACTGGACCGCGCAGCTATTTATCAACAAAAAAGCACCTATGCTTTAGGGCAATTATCCGGCCACGGCAAAATCCAGGTGAGGCTTCTATGAAAACCCTCACCGCCTTTGCTCAGATGATTCGACAACACATGGATGCGCTTAATATAGAACCGCATCAAGTCTCTGTGTTTATGGAATCCGGCGAAGTTAAAGCAGGCGGTGGCAAACAAGAAGAGCAAGGACAACACCTAGGGGATTTTGAATATCGCATTGCCTTAACCATAGACGCACTTCCAGCCGTCAATGGTGGAATCATTTTAGCTGCCTTGCAGGCGTTCTCAGGAAATCTAGACCGCAGGGATTTATCGGATTTACAAATAGAAGTCACCGCTGTTAGCGACCGCTTAATTGACTTAGATGCCTCTTTGCAGGTGCGTGACCCACTTTATATTCAACAAGACGACCAGGGGCCTATTAAAACCCACTCAGGCAACTACAGCTTTAAAAGCAATCCCTTTGATGTGGCAGAACAGCTGGATGAGATATTAAGCCATGTTAAAGATTAATACTCATCCCGGCAGCCACAGGCGGCTACAAGAACAACTGGTTTTGGTGACGACCACACCGAAGGAACGTAAATACATACACCAGTGGGTCAGCCGCCAAGTCATTACCCAAAGTCGGGCCAGAGTGAAGCACCAGGAAGAATTATCCGGTCGTCATTTTAAGGCTCGTCAATACAACAGTAAAAAGCGTTTATTAAAAAAGCTATTAAAAGGAAACAACATAAAAGCTTATGTCGGAGCGAATAAAGCAACCGTAACCTGGCCAAACAGCCGAACGGGTTCCATTGCTCGAGGCCAGCAAGAAGGGTTTAAAGAATCTTTTACTAAGCGTGATCTACAAAAAGGCCAACCCGATTACTCGGCTCCTGCGACGGACGCTCAAGCAAAAGCGCTGATTCAAAAAGGCTATAAGCGTTATGTTGGTCGCTACAAAGGCGGTAAGAAAAAAGGCCAAGCCAGACAAAGGCGCGTCAGTAAAGCCTGGATCAAAGAAAACATGACGCTAGGCCAAGCGGGCTTAGTCCTTCGTATGATGCGTGAAAACACCCAGAACCCAGACCAGTTGCCTCCGAGCAAATCCGCTTGGGTGGTAGAAGTCCCCGAGCGACCTTTTTTTGGGTTAAGTATTTCAGAAGCCGATGCGATGGCTGAAGAATTATTCGAATCAAGATTAAACAAAATTAAAGGGAAATAAGATCATGGGTATAGGACAGGTCAGCGTCACACAGGAAAACCTAGGGCAAGGCGGCTTTAAAGAAGTTGAGCGCAAAGTTTTGTTTGTGGGTACACCTTCACTCAATCAAAACAATAATCAACTGCACAGCATTGGCGTTGAAACGGATTTAGATACCTTATTAGGGGCAAATGATAGCCCGCTTAAAAGCCAATTAATTGCAGCCAGGCAAAACGCCGACACCAATTGGATAGCGTACTGCTGGCCTATTAAGGCAGAAGACGATTGGCAGGAAGCTATTAAAACCGCTTTAGCTAAGCCATACGACTGCGACGCTGAAATGATCGCCCTTTGCAATCCCATCGAAACCCAAGACGAAATCGTATCCGCGCAAGCTTTAATGGCAGACGCTCAAAATCGTTTAGCCAAGTTTTTAACCATCACACTAGCCGTACCAGGATTAAAGGCCGAACAATCCTGGAGCCAATACGTAACCGACATTAAAGCTTTACAGGAAGGTGTGGTTGCGGACCGTGTGGCCTTGGTGCCTCTGATTTATTCGAATGCATTAGGTGCAGTGATGGGCCGATTATCGAAGCACGGTGTTTCGATAGCCGATACGCCTATGCGAGTGGCTACAGGTGCACTTGTTGGTATTGCGTCCACACCCATGGATGCCGAAGACAACCCTTTGACCATGGCCATTATTAAAGAACTCGCCGACAACCGTTTCTCAGTGCCTCAGTGGTACACAGGCTTTGACGGCATGTACTGGGCGGATCACCCGCTGCTGGATAAAGAAGGGGGAGATTTTCAGGTCATCGAGTATCGCCGGATTTTAGATTATATCGCTCGCCGGGTTCGCATTTTAATGCTGAATAAAATCGCAAACCGCGAACTCAATAACAGCCCCAGCTCTACCAAATTCCATGAAAACTATTTTATGCGCCCGCTCCGTGAAGCCGCCCAAAGCATCACCATTGGTGATCGTAAAGTGCCTGGCATGATCCAAAAGCCTGCTGAGGGTGACATTGTGATCCAGTGGAAAAACAACACCACGGTTGATCTTTATATGCAAGCCGCTCCAGTGGCCTGCCCTAAAAAGATCGGGGCCAAACTATCGCTGGATTTAGATCGCGTCAGTACTAGCTAAATCATCCAATTACTATTTTATAGGGATATAAGCCATGCCAGCCAATGACACTTTATTTAAACTGAACGGAAAAAGTTTCGACGTCCGAATAATGGGCGTCTTAATCGAATTTGAAAGCTTTAGTCTCAGCATTGAAGACAACTCAGAGGTCGCCATGAATCGCGGCAAGCCCGACGGTTATTTGCGTGGGGATGTATCTGCCAGTGGTGAGCTTAAAATCAACTCACAAAACCTTGCCTATTTAACCGCAGCAGCTAAAGCCGCAGGCAGTTATCAAGATGTACCGGCCTTTGATATTCATGCTTACGGCGTGGGTGATAAAGAAGCACTCGCCATAGCAGCATACGGGTGCCGATTAAAAATCTCTGAATTAATCAACATCGACACCACTTCAAGCGAACGCACTATGCACACTCTGACCTTTGATGTGACAAGCGAGGACTTTGTGGAAATCAATGGGGTGCCTTATTCGCCGACTCGCTTACCTATTTAGCAGATTAATTAAAGGGAAAGCTGAACATTCATCATAAACATAAATGGAGTATAAAAATGGGAAACACCTTAAGAGAAGTCATAACAGCGGCTTTAACTTTGTATGGGTTGCCTTCTAGCCCGCAAGCCATTGAGCTTTTGATTATGATCGCGGCTCATGAGTCCGGCGGCTTTACCTATTGCAAACAAGTGCGTGGCCCTGCGCTGGGGATCTATCAAATGGAGCCTGCCACTTTTTATGATGTAAAGGACTATTTAAAACGCACTGAACGCTATCCAGCATTATTGAGATACCACAATCCTGAGCGATTAATTTTCGACATTAATTACGCTACGGCAATGGCTCGTGCTTTTTTCCTGCGTATACCAGAACCCATTCCTAATATTGAGGATAAGGAAGGACTTGCCCGGTACGCTAAAAAATACTGGAACACCGAATTAGGCAAGGCCACGCCCCAGCAATATCTCACGGCATACCAGCAACATGGAGGCACCCATGCGCACTGTTAAATCTATTTTATCGAAGGCGTTGAGTCTTGTAAGCGGCGGCTCAACAACCCTATTCAAATTATTGTGGGAAATCCTGCAAGCCATTATGTCGCAAATTACTTGGACTGTGGTTCTTGAGCGATTTTTAACAAGGCTATTAGTAGGCACCCTCAAGTGGCTGAAAGAATTAAGCAGTAATCAGCTGGTCGATGAAACCATAGAGGACATCTTAGATGGATTACGGCAAAAAGGATTGCGAGAAGCCAGAATCTGAGCTTTCACCCGCTGAGCGACAAGCGCAATTAAATGAGGCTGTCACAAAGGCCGTTGAAAAAGCTTTTGAACGGTACGGCATTAATATAAACGACCCGCACGCTCAGCAAACCGATTTTAAGTACTTGCACAGCCAGCGGGTGACCTCTGAGAAGCTTTCACAGCATACGCGCTTTGCGATTATAACGGCATTCGTCAGTGGGACAGCTGCAATGGGGTGGTGGATTCTGCAACACGCCTTTAAACCCTGGCAATAGATCAGTAATAAGAATATTAAAAGGACAATATCATGAGCAAAAAAATCAAAGACAAGCGCCAATCTGAAAAGGTTATCAATCTTGAAATCAATGACACCCGTTATCGCTTTAATGTAAGCCTTAACGAATATCATCGTTATATCAATAACTTTAATTTCTCTAATAAGGTTACACCGTCCGATCAGTTTGTGACTGCCTGCGTGCATCCAGACGACAGTGAAGCCTTGATTGATTTATTAGATCAAGGTTATGCCGTGGAAATTGCCAGCACCTTAGCCATGGAGTTTAAGCCAGAGCTGGATATTAAGGTAAAGCCATCCAGCAACGAGTCGAATCTATAAAAGCCGATGGCTTGTTGCAGGCGCGGGCATTAAGTCGCCTATTTTTTGGTTGCGATGATATAGACCCCAAAAACTTAGGCGATGCGCTTTGGCTGTACGAAGATTTAAGCAAGCGATTACAGACAGCGGTGTGCAATGGGATTGTGATGGCGTTTAACGGGAAAAAGTAATGAGTGCAACCTGGCTAGAGAAATTAAAGTTTCACATCCAAGTCGAAGACTTTGCCAGTAAATCGATTGGCAAGATTTCGAAAAGCCTGCATGGGATGCACGACGATCTTAACCGTAAATTCCAGAGCTTTTCCCAAGGCATGAAAGCGGGGATGGGTCGCATTCAAAGCGGCGCTATGGGCTTAGTTGCTTCTGGTGCTGGTCTTTATGGGTTTTTAAAACCCGTCTATGAAATGCAAGACGCTCTCGGGGAGGTACGCTCATTAGGAGTTGCAGAATCTGAGTTGCTTCGACTTAAAAAAGTCGCCAGTGACTTTTCTATTGCTTACGGCACCAGTGCGACGGATTTCGTAAGGTCTTCCTATGATATTCAATCAGCTATCGCAGGATTAAATCAAGGAGAGCTTGCCAAGTTTACAGAGGCCTCTAATTTATTGGCTAAGGCTACTAAAGCCGATGCAACAACAGTGACGGCTTATATGGGAACTATGTATGGCATTTTCTCTGAACAAGCCAATGCCATGGGCAAAGCTCAATGGGTTGAACAATTAACGGGACAAACCGCTACTGCCGTCAAACTCTTTAAAACCACTGGTGCCGAAATGTCTTCCGCTTTTACCTCGCTAGGGGCTAATGCTCAATCAGCAGGTGTCGGCCTCTCTGAACAAATCGCTATTCTAGGATCGCTACAGGCCACCATGTCCGGCAGTGAAGCGGGCACTAAATACAAATCTTTTTTAGCCGGGATTGGTAAAGCCCAAGACGAATTGGGATTAAGTTTTACAGACAGCCAAGGCCGTATGTTGCCGATGTTGGATATCTTGGACAAATTAAAAGGGAAATTTGGCAGTACCTTAGACGTTGCCGAATCCGATGCTCTTAAAAAAGCCTTTGGTTCTGACGAAGCCGTGAGTTTGGTTAAGCTGCTCATGAATCAAACCGATGGCCTCCGTACATCCATGCAACGACTGGGTGACGTCCGGGGGATGGAACAAGCCGAACGCATGGCTAAATCCATGACCAACCCTTGGGAGCGATTAGGGGCGGTGACTACGGATTTACGCAGAAGCTTTGGCGAATTATTGCTCCCGACCATTAATACTTTATTAACCAAAATGAATAACGGCCTGGCAACCCTAAAAGGCTGGTCAGAAGAATATCCCAATATTGCGCGCTGGGTCGGTTATGCAGCGGTTGGCCTGCTGGCTTTTGCGGCAGCGGTGTCTCTTGGTTCTATGGCCATGGGTGTTGGTCAGGTTGCTTTAACCGGGCTTAAGTTTGCGCTTGGCCTTCTGACATCGAAGTTTTTAATCATCACTGGGGTTATCGGCGGCGTTGCCTATGGCGCCTATAAGCTGTGGGAAAACTGGGATGCGGTTAAACAGAGTTTTAAAGACGGCACCTGGACCACTCATATCAGTAATTTCTTTAAAGGGGTTTTGGCTTGGTTTGAAAAGCTGATTGGCAAAGCCAAGTGGCTACTGGAATACTTTGGGGTATTGGATAAAGACCTGGACGCTAAAGTCAGTACCAAAATAAATACAGAGCAGGTTAATACCCGTATTGAAAAGCAGCTAGTGCAAACTCAAGCATTAGCACCGCTATCGTTCTCAGAATCTCCAAGTCTTGAAGAAAAGCCCCAACCCTTGGCACCGCTTCGCATGCCAGAAGAAACCCCAGCCCCGAATAAAAGCATAGGTGCCCAACTGTCACAAACCTTTTCCAGTGGTAAACGAGGTGCTCAATTTGGGGACGTTTATATACAAAGCGATCAAGCACCCACACCTGAACTCTTAGAAGAATGGGGCTTATTGCAGGGAGGCTAATATGAATGATTTTGAGCGTTATTTAGATTTATTAATAGAAGGCGATGACATACAGCTCCCAGAGATTAATACAGGGGACTTTGTAGAAGACCGTCAATGCATTGCCCAAGACCTGATCCATGCGCTAAGAGAAAGTGGCTACCTTGAAAGACTGGTTGCTGAGCGCAGTGAACCTCTTAGAGAGTTTTTATTGGGAGACATTCGAAACCTTATCGAAAGCGACCCACGTATAGAACCAGGCTCTGTCAGCATGGATTGGGATAAAGGGAAATTATTCATTGCTGCACAAAGCGAGTTTGGGGTGATTCGCTCAAGCGTTGAGGTCGCCAAATGAAAGACGCTAAAACCTTTGAGCGGGCTTTGCTGGACAGTGGGTTGCCTGCCACTGAGTCTGAATTGAAAAATGAATTTCAAAGCCTCGCTCATGAACAAGGTTTACCTTTTAATAACCCATCCGAGTATTCCCCTTGGCAGCGGCTGCTGCAATCCATTGCGATTAAACCCACCCTTTGGCTGATGCGCTTTATGGTTAGGGAATTGATGCCCAATCTTTTTGTGAAAACCGCAACCGGTGATTTTTTATCTATGCTCGGCTGGGGCTATGGCGTTGAACGTAAGCCCGCTAAAAAGCTTCAAGGCTTAATCCAGTTTACGCGTGAGTCTTTGGATCAGTCTCCCGTGATCCCTAAAGGCAGCTGGATACAGACCGCACCTATTAATGGCACCGTCTACAGAGTCCAGACCTTGCAAGAGGTTAACTTTAAAGAGGGAGATTATCAGGCATTAGCTACAGTCGAAGCGGAAAAAGAAGGAGCCCAGTTCAATTTAGGGGCTGGGTACTTTGTGATACTGCCAACACCCATCAGTGGGATTGCCAGCGTGATTAATCCAGAAGACTGGATTTTATCCCCTGGGGATAATCAAGAGCCTGATGATAATTACCGCTTACGCATTCGGAATCAGTTCCAGGCATCCAGCGATTACCACACTAACGCCGTTTATGCTCGGATGATTGCCGAACTAACGGGTTTTAATACCAATCGAATCTTTTTTAAATACGCGACCGAAGAGCGTGGCCCTGGTGCCGTGAATGCTTTAGTCCTTTTTGATGCTGAAGTCCCCTCGGAAGATTACATCGCCAAGGTCAATCTCTATATCAGAGACCAGGGTCACCACGGTCATGGCGACGATTTAAAAGTCAAACCCCTGCCAGAGACTCAGCACGATATAAGCCTAACGGTTTGGCTTCCAAGTAATTTATCCGTCAAGCAGCAAGGCACCATAAAAAAGCGGGTGGGCCATATGATCGAAGCGGCTTTCCGTAAGAATACCGATTACCCCATGACCTTAACCTGGCCCTATGACCGTTTCTCATTCGCTCGCTTAGGCGCTGAAATACTTCGCTTAGAACCTTTAATTGAATCCATCGAGTGGGGACAAGGTGATATTGTCAGTGAATTAAATGTTCCAAGGTTAAATCAGCTGAGTATGGAGATTAAGAGCTTATGAAACCGCTTAATTACTCACTCAGCTTTTGGATGCATGGGCCTTATGCCCAATCTTTATTAAGTCTTTTTAAAACCTGGTGGCTCAAAGTCAAAAGTTGGGTGAGCTGGCCCCAACAGCAATTTGATCCCAAGGTAGCGGCATTACCCATTGTGGATTTATTGGCTTGGCAACGAAATATCGACCGCTTACCCGAAGAGCCCGAATGGCTTTATAGGCTTCGAGTTAAACACGCAAAAGCCAATGCGAATGATGCCGGCAGTGTTCAGGGTTTTCAAAATATCTGGCGCCGCTTGGGCTTAGGGGAACTCAGCATTAAGGAACGTTTAGAGGGTCGTGAGTGGGACATTATTCAGTTAGAGGTCACCGAGAACGCTCTATCCGAAAATGAGGCATTGCTTCGAGACATTATCCGATTGTATGGGCGTACATGCCGCCGCTATGAATACAGCACTCTGACGCCTATGAATCTTTATATGCAAACCGGTAGTTGGCATCAGGAGTTCCAATACAGCGTAGCAACCTTGGTTTTAGAGAGTGATTAATTTAAACAGCTTAAAATAAGAAGGATTTAGGTATGGCGGCATTCACTTATAAAGGACAAGCACTGGTCGCTGAACTTATGGCAGCCGGTAAACGCTTGGTGATTGATCAGGTGGTCTTTGCGAATATCCCGGATTTAGAGGTTGAGGGAGACATAGATCGAGAGACTGAAAAACCTAGCGCTGATTTAATCGTGCATGAAGCGCCTATTTACAGAGCGAGCTTCGTCAATGAAAGCGCGGTTGTATATTCAGCCTTTTTAAATTCAACTGTTGGGCCTTTTACCTTTAACTGGTTTGGGCTCTATTGTTCTGAGCATAAAACCCTGGTGGCCCTTGAGTACACTGCCCCACAAAAGAAGGTCAAAACGGAAAACGGGGTCTTTGGGAATAACCTGGTTAAGAACTTGGTTATTCAGTTCAACAGTGCGCAAGCCTTAACTGGCATCGAAATCCCTGTGGAAAGCTGGCAGTTAAACTTTGCGGATCAAGTGAATGAACTCTATGCACGCACTGAGCAAGCCACCGAAGAAACCAAAGGCATCGTCTCCATTGCTTCACTTGAGGAAATAAAAAAAGGTGACTCTGCAATAAAGGTAGTAACGCCTAGTGCTTTAAAACCGGTACTCGATGAGATGCGCAACAATCTCGAAAGTTTTAAAAACCGCAAAGATAATCCGCACCAGGTAAGTAAGCATCAGGTCGGTTTAGGGCAAGTGAATAATTTCCCAGCGACCTCGCAACTAACAGAATCCAGTAATGAAAAAATACCGACTTGTGCTGTCACGTATAAGTTGGATGAACAAAAGGCCCAGAGGTATCACACTCACACCTTGGACGAGGTGGGGCTACCAAACGTGCAAAACCTACCCATAGTGCATCAGCCAGAAGACGGTCGAAAAGATCAGTACGCCAGTGGCCATGCTGCTAAATTAGCTCATGCTGTAGGCCAAGGCGCGGCTGGGCAAGTCAAGTACGCTCTTGATTTGATCGGCAACTTGCAACAAAACCAAATGAAAATGAAAACCCTGCATGAAGGCATCATTGAAGGCGAAGGTTGGGGTTGGCAGTCTCCAGACCCTCATTTGTACTACAACAATTCATTTATGTTTCTTGTCACTGTGGGTGATTCCGGTGGGTTACCACCGAATCACTACGGCGGCATTCAAACCTTCTCACTGTCTACCCGTATGATGCGCAAATATTCCCTTCAAAGGGTGCTGACGTGGATGAATTTGCAAGGCGGTTTATGCACGGTTTACTACGGTTTTTCCTATAACCGTGGACTCGAATTGTATGGCAAACGTGGTAATCGCACTACGCTACTCAGCGTGGAAGTGTTGTACCGATGAGCTTTCAAAGCAGAAGCCTAAATTGGCAGGCATTAGATGCGACGCCCATTCAAGAAGCCAAAAGCCGGCTAGATAATATTGTATGGCCTGCGACGGGCTTTAAACCAAATCCCTTGAACGGATCAAATGTTGAGGCTTGGCTATCAGGTGACATACAAGTCACTGTGATACATCCTTGGAATATGGGTCAATGGGCGGGCAAAGATCGTAATTGTGATTATTGGCTCTCATCTAAAGACGCGTTGACCTACTTAACCAAGCAACTAGAAAGCGCTGAGTTTGAGCAAGCCATTGTTATTTTAGTGACAGGGGAAAGCATTAAACCTTTTTGCAGCAACTTGTCTGAGGTCTGTAAGGCATTCCCAACTGCTGAGTTATTATTTTGCTTAAGGCATGCCGAACATTTAGCCGTCATCGAACAAGAGCAATTACACATACAGCGATCAGAACGTGATTTAAAACGTCGCTCTGCCAGTGATCGAGTAACCGCCCTTAATCCTTTTTATGCCGCTCATCATCAAATTAAAGCAACCTCAGATGCCTACAGCTCTGATCAAGCACCCGAACAAATAGCGGCCGCTTTTAAAGCCAAACGGTTATCTAAATACCAAGACCGCTTAGAGGCTATCAATAAACTCAAAGCACAATCCGGCAATATTCAGCAAATAGCTTTATGTCACTCACATTCTGATATTGAAAAGCTAGCCGCTCCTAACCCAAGCCACCCTTTATGTGCAGTACTGAGTTATTCAGGTTCGGCTGATTCCCTTGAAACAATGAAAGAGGTCTTGGGCTTATGATCTTTGAGCATCAAGGCAAGTTATTTGAATTAAGAGCCAAAAACATTATTGCCTCAGTGACCTTGCCATTAAAAAACAAAAAGCTTGATGGCAACACCAGCAGCACCCTCACCACGACCGAAGGCAGCAAGGCCAAAACCTTGTCTGTTGCTTGTCAGCTACCTTTTGAACAAGGGGAACATCTGACGGATTTAATAAAACTCGCCGAAGCCGTTGAAGAAGATGGCCGCCGCCGGGTGTATCGCATCCAGCACGATGAAGCCAAGGTAGCGGATATTCGGGAAGTCATCTTTGATGGGAATTTAAGTTATCGAAAAACCGAAGGGCTCTTAGCCTGGTCGGTTAACTTCTCCCTGTTGCAATACAACTCTGTCGCTGAGGCTAAGGAAGCTCGACAAAAAGAACTCAAAGCAAAACAGACGACCCAAGCTGATACCACTCAAGGCACCTCCATCGCCCAATCGACTGGGAATGAATCCAGCGACGAAACCGCCATCAAAAAACAATACAACCAGTTTGAGCAGTTCTTAAAAAAAGTGGATCAGCTCTTAGCTCCGGATTCGACTGATGAAACTGACCCCGCTCGCTCAGCTTAATGATCAATCGATTAAACTCATTGGCCAACAAGTCTTGTTGGAATGGGCCACGCCTGGTCGTGCACTGGTGACTTTTACAGATGTCACGCAAACGCCAACACCAGGTCAATTACTCGAAATTAGCCTCTCAGTGGACGAATTAGCACCAAGAAGGGTGTTTTGGGGTTATGTTGAGTCTGTATCCAGTAAGGCGCCTGATGTTTATACAGTACTGGCTAGAGAGTTTTCCGCAGCGTTGAATCAACGACTTTCGATCTCGCTAAGGCACTGCAATGTGCAGCAGGTGCTGGAAGTCGTCAGTGAAAAAACCGGGCTCAAGTTTGTGCTTGAGCAAGCCGATTGGGTGAGTCAGTTGATCCCTAGATTCCAGCACATCGGCGGGGGCTATATGGCGCTGGATATGATCGGCACCCTATGGCGGACTCACCAATATTGCTGGCACCAGCAACCCGATGGGCGTTTATACGTTGGAAGCTGGCCACAATCATTAATGGGCCAAAAGGCCATCTCATTACCTGTCGAGCTTCTTAAAAACCCAACCCATGAAGGAGCCAGCATTCCTGTCCTTCCAAGGCTCAGACCTGGCGTCAAAATCCAAACCCAAGGCATTAGTCGTTGGGTCACTAAGGTTGAATGGCAAGGAGAGGTCATGCGTTTGGGCTGGTCGCAAAACCCCTGGCATACCCACTTAAAGGCCATCCGATGAATGAGACATTAAGAAAACAAATAGCGCGGGAATTTCCAGAACTGGTAGCGGGTTATCATCTGCCGGTGATGGCTGAAGTGATCAAAATCCAAGACGCCTCAAAGTCCGGAGGAATAGCGAACAACTTTAGGCCACGTTATGCCGTCGACGTGCAAATTCTTAATAAAGACCTGGAGCCACTCGATATTATTTTAGAAGCCGTACCTCTAGGCATTCCTGCAGCCGGGCATGAGCGTGGTTTTTTTGGGTTGCCGGAAATCGGAGTATTGGTTGCGCTCAATTGGTTTTACGGATTACCTGAACGGCCCTATATAAGCGCGGTTCTCGGTGAACGAAAAGGGTTGCCTCAGCTCGAGGAGAGAGATCAAGTCTGGCAGCAGCGTCCAGGGGTAGCACAGCAGGTTGGCAACCGAGGGAATTGGACGCGCACCACTGACGAGGTCATTCATGATTCCACACAAATCATGCTCGAGGAGGCGGCGCAAAAAATATCGAACTTAGGCAACGAAATCAAGAAAATAGCTGAGCATTCCACAGAAGAAATCCAAGGAACGAAACAAACAGAGGCCGGTGCAATCCATTCTTTATCAGAAAGCGTGGTCAACCTGATTGCAGGGGGGTCTATAAATGAGCTGGCCTCGGACCGAGCCACCCGAACCGCTGGGGAAGACATAGAAGATAAAGCCAATGGAGAAATCAGGCAGCTAGCTAAAAAGAATATTCATCAAAAAACAGAGGTCGATGCGATATTAAATGCTGCCAGCAATATCAATCAAACCGCAGGGGCAGACGTTTTAACTGAAGCAAAAGCCAACGTCAGCCTAAAAGCTGGTGGCAACGCTACTTTCAATGCAGCCAGCCAAGTAACCCAGCAAGCCGGTAGTCAATTTAATCAGCAATCCGGTGGGCCTATGAGTCTAATTGCTTCAGGCCCATTAATGCTTCAAGGCTCAGCGGTTCATATCGGAACAGGCAGCACCAATGCTCTTGTAGTCATTGGGGACTTTATGCAAACCATTGCGGATGCGCTAGGGATTATCGCAAGCCACAATCATGGTGACTCACCGCCACCCAATCAAGCAGGAGCCATCAGCGGTAAACAAGCCGCAGCCAATGGCAGCAAAGGCAAGCTAAGCAGCATCAGTCAGTAAAACCTAGCCAGTCGACTAGGTGGCAGGATTAAACAAGAGTGTTACTTTCTTTTAAACACTCCAAAGACAATCCCACAATAAAAATACCTTTCAGCGCCCAAATGGGCGCTTCTTTTTGTCTATTCTAAAGTTAGAGAGTTGCCGGTAGCTAAGCGGTCATGAGCCTGACCGGCTTTGACTTTAAAGCACTCCATTCACTACCGGTGACTTTCTCTTACCTCTCATACTTTCATAATAATGACAATATAAGGTCACTCATGCTAGATGAACTCATTATTTTACCGGGAAGAGGAAAAGCGCCAATAGAAGCCGATATCGGTGACTACTTAGTTTATCAACTAAAAGGCAGTTCTGGTTGCATAGCCGCAAAGCTCAAAGAGCCTTTGCTAAGCATTGAGTTTGAGGATTTTGAAAATGCTCTCATTTATGCAAAAGGTTTAGCGCTTGCGAACGGGCAACATGTATGGGTGCCATGCGACAGGAATGATAATTGGTCAAGGTATAAATCAAGCGAGATTGACATTGAGAGCCTAGCAAGCTTTCTCAGAAAAGTTCACCAAGAATAAGAATCCGGTTCATAGGCTAGCCTTGAATATGGAGGGAAGACGCATTCCTCCTTTAATAGCCGGGTCCGCTTTTGTAGCTTCCTGGGCAGACCCGGCTAACCTGAGATGCTTAACCGGCTGTTTTTGGCAAATTCCAACCACTGTTCATCCGGGATCACTTTGGGACGCTGCATGCAAAATGCTGATCACATGAATAAAGTATCCAAAACCAAAATTGCCATTGGTCTTGCTGTCATAGCGACTTTTCAATTACTTTGGAGTTT
Source organism: uncultured Saccharospirillaceae bacterium (assembly GCA_947499545.1). GTDB lineage: Bacteria > Pseudomonadota > Gammaproteobacteria > Pseudomonadales > Oceanobacteraceae > CANMOZ01. The sequence goes on along the minus strand of CANMOZ010000022.1, from coordinate 21,435 downwards.
ATATACCACTTCAATTATTAACGATAATGCATCTATTTTACGATCAGAAGAGCTGCCCCTTACATCTCTCTACTACAAAGTCCTTTATTTTGATGAGTCCTTAACTAAAACAACAAAGATTGCGTCTCTCTCTGGAGATTACAGTTTATACCGCGAATACCAAACATTAGTGAATCAGCTAGATCGAACATTGTCAGATATACAGCGCATAGCTCCAACCAGTTATCAAGCCATAGCAACATCAGAGATAGTCTCTGCAAATGAAAAGCTGGTTGCAATGGAATTAGATGCCTTTAACTACATCATGGACGGGCATTTGCAAAATGCTCGAGATATTGTATTCGGTGAGGAATACGAAAAACACAAGAAAGTATATTCTAATGGCAATGAGAAGTTAGGGGATGCAATCAAAAAGCAAATGCACGGAAACGCTGAGGAAATTCAATCTATTATTATCATCAACCTCGTCTTATTGGTATTTTTTTACATTTCCATACTAATCCTGCTGCTCATTTTATTAAAACCCTAACTACCCTTGAGTACGAATCAAACATTCGATATGATTCGCCATCTAACGTCAATGGGTATCTTTGCTTAAAAGCAGACCCAAGTTAGGCCCATAGGCGTTGGTGCTCAAGAGGCGCAGGGATGCGCCATCTATTTGTTAAGCAGTCGCCAGGCTTCCTTGTTTAGCACGCTCTTTAATGATGCAAGGATATGCATCCGCAATAATATACCCAGGCGTGTTTGCTTTATCTTTAATTCGTTTATATTCCTCTTCGCTCATATCTCGCCAGTAACGAGGATTACGTCCAGTCTTTGCATCGTAAGCGATTGTCGTCGGATCGTATTGCCTAGAACTTTCAAGTTGAGGTGTATCCGGAAGGGGTTTACTTATATCCATATAATTCTGGATGTAATGCCAAAACTTGACCCATTCAGGCTCACGTAATGAAGTAGTGAAGCAACCAAAGTTAACGGCATAGGCTTTTTTTCGGTGACGCAATACTAAGCACTCTTCTAGCCCTCCATGACGGTTAGGTACTTTAAAAATCACGGGCTCAAATTCATAGAATGGCCGTTCAAAAACACTTGGTTTTTTCGTTTCGTAATACTGTTCCGTTTTATAATCAAAAACCTTGACCATCCCAGTTTCACGGTTTAATTCCCATTCGGCACCTTTACTATTACGCAGCCACCAATGGGTCGGTAATTGCATTATAAACCAGGATAAAAGATAGAGTGAAAATGGCATTGCCGTCATCATAAGAGTAAGCTCGAAACTCTCTTGTGTAAACAGGATTCCCTCATCTATAAGATCAAGAATCATTCCAGCTATAAACATGAATCCAAACATAAAAGGGGTAGTGTATTTACAAAGCATGTAGAGCATGACTAAAGCCTGAGACCATGAACTGATTGAATCGTATCGAATACAACGATGATTCCATTTCATATCAATGTTAATATGGCTTTTTTCACTATTTTCTATCAGTTCCTCATCGCTTTTACTCTCGGTTTCATTTATAGAGTCAATGTTTTCAGTGTCGTAGATATAATAAGGAACCGTATTGATATCAGTATGTCCAAAAGGCAAAGGTTTCCCCAACAGCTCTTTCTTTCTTTCAGGAATGTCATCTTCAGTTAAAACAGGCAAGTGTTCAGAGTTGTACGCCGTTGCGGCGTACACATTGGGTTGACGATCTCGGATCATTAAGCAGGCTCCAGTTCTTTTTCTAATTCATTTAAATAATCTTGTAATGCTTTTTTTGCTTGGTTTTTATCTTCCGTCACCCAAAACTTTTTAGATGCTTCTTTTGTATGATCCTGTATGTCATCAATCGTTAGGGTTCGAGTTTTATCTGTAGGGTCTAGCCCTGGAGAGATACGCGTATATTCAACGCCGCCTTCGTTGGTACGATAATAAGCTTGTGCCCATACTTTTAAGTGATCAATTCGATTACGTCTTTTGGCATCTGAATGTGGGCACATACGCTCATTACATCCTGACATGATTCGAACGTAGTATTCGTTATAATCCGCATGAGCGACCACTTTAAGAATGGGCACCTTCACATCGGTCGAGACCGTGCATTTATTCAGTGATCGATCATTCATATGATAGGTGTGACCCAACCCATGATGCGCCCGGCAAGTCGAATGACGGATCACTACATTGAGTGTATCTTTTTCATCTATTTCTGCTCCCATACTGCTTAAAGGATTATTCACCCTAACAACGGCATTGGGACCATCAAAAGCTTCTGGTGGCAAAGGATTTACTCGTATTTCAATACTAGGTTTCACCAGTAATATAAATAAACGGTAAAAACTCTCATCTTCATTCTGGGTTAAATGTTTATGATTACTTTGGTTAGGTTTTGTTGAAAAGGGGCCGTTTGAAAGCCAAAGCTCCAGCTGTGAATTATCAAACGCCATAATGAGAGCGGTACCGCCGATGACAAGCCCTATCACCAAAAGCGCCGGGGGGTTGGAAAACAATACCCCAAGAAAACCACCAATATAAGGGATGCTGGCTACCGCCAAACCTGGTTTAATTGCAAAGAATAAAGAACCTAAGCCAATCAGTGCAGCGGTACTGATCATCGCATAGCCCACTGCCGCACCATAGTTACGCCGATTCCATTCAGTACAGGTATCCATTACACTTGTTGTTAATGCCAGGAAACCTGCTGCGGCACCCACTACCGTCCCTACCGTTAATCTTCGAACTAACTTTTCTGCAAAGTCATAGCTTAAAAAGGGTATTTTACTTCTCCACCAGCTTGGTGGAGTATCTTTACCCACCGCCATCATTTTGGAGAATATATTCCCTTCTATCGTTTTAGCAGCCAGCACCTCTAAAGCCACTACCGTATCTAAGGCAGCACCAAGCAAGCCTAAATTCGTTCTTACCTTCCCTTTAAATTCAATATTTTCATTGCGCGGTTCAATTTCATTGCAATATAAGTTGATAACTTCAATCGCGGATATAATGCTTGGCAAATATATATTGCCTTTAATTCTGGGTAAGACTTCGTCTTCTTGAATGATTTTTTCAACACGAGCTTTTTCAACTTCTGCTTTTTCAAGCAATCTCTTTAAGTAAGGCGTGTTATGATGAATGTGCTTGATTTGTTCATTAAGGGTTTTTATAGAGCCTTCGTATTGGATACGCTGAGTATGGAGTTCATTAATCTTTTTAACTTGGTTGATCAGCGTTTTGTTACTTTTCTTGATGACCATCACATGCTGTGGTGATAGATCGCTGTTATTAAAAAACTCTTTGTTAAAATCATCCAACCCTTGCGAGCTGCCTAAAGGCTTGGCGTTTAAGTCATATGCCTGGGCTGAGTAATGAACTTTAGCATAGAGAGACTTGGCTTCATTAGGGCCAGATAAATCCTGAAGGGTCACAAGATAGTAGTCATTTAAATCTTCGCCTTCTTGGACGATTTTGAGTATTAAATCTTTTAACTCATGTGGGAAACAGCTTCGCTGTAAGTTAATGTTGACTTGGTTTAAGTCAATCCACTCCCGTCCATGATCGATCAAGAGTCTTTTTAATTTATTGGCCTCTTTGCCTTTGGCTCTTCTTAGAAGATCACTTGCACCCGGAATGCTCGCTTTAATTTTCTTAAGCTGTGACCCGTTGGTTTGGATTTTCTTTTGGATGCCCGTCGCTGCATCAATGGATTCGCTAATGATTTGTGAGAAGTTGCTGTAGAGTAAGGCTAAAAAGCCATTGTAGTTTTTAAGCCAGGAAAAGGTTAAGTCGTTGACGGGGTCTAAACTCGACAGCAGCATTCCGTCGATGGTCTCTGCTGGTTCTTCGAATTTAGGCATTGCCATGAGCTTAGCGACTTCAGCCCCACGAAAGACTCCATCCCCCAGGTTTTCATCTTGTTCTGGCACGATGTAAGGCTGTTGCAGGATTTCTAGGCTGGTTTCAGGAAACAGCATTTCAAATAATGGGGCTGATCGTTGTGTGACGAGCTGATACAGCCATTTCTGACCTTTGGTGGTATCTCGCTGAGTAATATCACCATCGATGGAATTTATGACGTGCAATGGCATGGAAGCCCACTGAATGAGTTCAATAGTCAGCTTAAAGGCGCCCATATAATCCACGCCACTCATGCTAAATAAATCCGCTAACGCATAATGATGCAAGTGCGCTTTAATCCAAGTGGCTAGGCCGTCTTGCACTTCCAAAATGTACTTACTGATGAGTGCGCGTTCGGTTTTGGTGAGTGTATACCCAAGGCGCCTGCGCCCTTCTTCGGAGATGCTTTCAAAGTCGGTATAGTATGGGTTTTTCTGACCGGCTATTTTTTTAGGAGCCAGATAGCGATCCATTAAGAGCGCACTTTTGTAATGCGGCCGGCTTTCCGATAAGGCGCCTAATAGCTCTAGTAGGTTTTTGTTTTCGATCAAGCGTTCTTTTAAGTGACGTGCTCTATAAAGGGGGTCTTCGACTTGAATCACCCCAATCTTACGGGTTCTTGCATCGAAGAAGGCTTCTTCGGCTTCGGCAATGGTGACGTGTTTCCCATCCGTCCAAAAACTACGGTCTTTTTTCACGTCTTCTTTTTCTTGGTTGTCCTGTGCTTTCTTTTGCTTGTCTTCTAACTTAGCTGCCTTAATCTCTTCAGGGGTACGCTTTTTCTTAGGGCTGCCCGCTTTTTGATTTAGGGTTTTCTCTTTTAAAAGGGCCTCTTGGATATGAATGGCTAAAGCACTGCTTTCAATGTGGGGCTCTTCTTTTTTGTAGTGTCGAGCAATCACTCGCTCAGCGAACTTCTCATTCATGCCCTGATAGCCAATGCCGTAATCCTTTTCAACATAGCCATAATGATCGGTGTATTGCTTGGGTTTCATATTACCCAGCTGATAGGTTTCGGCTTTCTTGTAAGCCTGAAAGGGGTGAGCACCGTGCAGACTCAGCAAGTGAGCGGCGGGGAAATCAAACTCCCATTCCTCAATAGGAGAACGTGGCCTCACCTTGGGCATACAATCGCCTAGGATAATGTCGCGGCGATACTTTTCATGCTCAACCCTGGCTTCGATGATGTTGAGGTCAATGGGTTGGGTTCTGCGCTTTCTTAGCTTTGGATCACGTTCAAAGCGATTTAACCGAGCCGCCGGTATTTGGGCCTCTGTGTACATGACCTCGATTTGCTGACGTCTCTGGTTCCACTGGATTGGTAACCAAATGTCTTTTAAGCCTTTGCCTTCGACCTCACGTATGCCTTTATCTTCGCCTGATGGTTCTTTAAAGGGGGCATCTGGGCTCGGGCCCTCTCGATGAGCACTCAATCGGACGTCGTGGTAGGTGGTGATTTTTCCTTCTTGTTCTTCTTGTCGTATTTCCAACTCTCGCCAAAGCTTTCCATGATTAAAAATATAGAGATAACCCGTACGGGTTTTAGCCAGAACGCTGTTTATGGCGCGGTTCCCTTCTTTGCCTTCAATGGGTGATGGGCGAGCATTTTCAACTAAAGAAGCCGGGACGACTGGGCAAATCACATTGGATTGACGGGCGGTTCTTTTATAGGTGGCAATGGCTTTATCCATTAAGGGTAATTCAATGGGACCTCCGCATATCGCTTGCACTTCCAGCTTCAGTACGCGCTCGGGTTCATCCTTGGGCCAGGGCCAAATATGCAGCTCGTTATCAATGGATTCGGTTTCGGTTTTTGAGTTCTGGTAGCTAAAGGGCTCTTTGCTGCGTTCTTCGGTTTTACCGAGTTTATTACCGCCCTCATCACAAATCAGAATGCGCTGATCGTCGTTATGCTCTTTACCCACGACCTGAACAATTAACTGCTTTTCGTCTTGCTCTTCTTTAGTCGGTGGGCCTTGCTCGGGGTTTTCAGCATCTAATAGTTTATTGCCCTCGTTTTTTAATTGTTTTGAGAGCCTGGCCATCGTGGTGCTGAGCGTGGGTATCTCAGCCGCTCGTCGCTGAAAGATTGACATCACCGGGTCGAGAAAATGAAAGGTTTGCGCTTCAAGGTTTACCGTCGCGCCTGCCATCAGGGCTTTAGATTCCAAGCCGGGGTCCGCTAACAGCTCAGCCATTTTGGTTTTATCAAGCTCACCTGCTTCGTCAATGGCTCCCATCTTCTGAAAATCTATGGGGTTCCCACCCATGCTGGCTGCGAATATATCCGGGGAGCCCGCAATGACTAAACCGCCGTGTGTGGTTGGGCTTCCCATATAAGCCACCGGTAATCCGTTCACGGTAAACTTAGGAAAACCCACCACAATGGTGGCGCCGCATGCAGTCTTGTGCCCAACACAGGCGGCCGGTTGCCCATCAAAATAGGTATTGGGTGATCCCATAATAATGGGTGTTATTCCATGACCTGTTATTGGGCAAGCGTGAGGGTCGCCCATCCGTGCACATGCTGGCATATCAAATTCTCCACGACTGATAGCGAGGTAAGTAAAGGGTGGCTTACTCTAGCAAAGTCGTATCCCGTCATGTAGATCAGGTGATAGGAGATTGACGAATATCACGCGGGTTTGTGACAAAACTAGCCAGGTGGCTAGGTGTCAGGTAAGACAAGGGTAGATAAAGTAAGCCCCGCAAAACTCAAGGCTTCCCCCTATGAGCCTTGTTGTTTGCTGGCATGATTTGCGTAGGACTCTGCGCAATCTTATTTAGTAATCCTTTTGTATTGATCTTAGCGCCTAACGGAATGGCGCTTTTTTTTGCCTTGAAGAAAGTAAACGGCTCTAGCCATTTGGCTTGATTGACCGCAAATTGCACAACATCCTTTGAGTGCAACGGGCTCCCTACTTCCAGAGCACCGAACACGCCCCACCTACAGAAGACCAAGACAGCCATCCGACCGCCCAAACCCCACCAGCAGCCCAGTGACGGCCTAGGGTTCAACCGATTTGATAATCAGGTCGCTCGGGAGCCCAGAGCTGGCGCGGAAAAAATGAAACCCGAGAAAAAATTACTGCTCCTCCCCCACTGCCGGTTTCGTGTAGAGAACGTTTTGTGCAATGCGCGGGTGTGCAAGACCCCAGCGAACCCGCATGAATCCTGGGTCTAGGCGCAAGTGAAACACCGATCCTTTGCACAGGTTTGCACTCCTTTGCACTTTAATTGCACGGCTAGAAAGCGCCAATCGCTCTGAAAGGCGCGTGGGAGTAGGCCAATTCCTATTTTCAAAAGCCGATTCCGATGGTCTACCCTTCACAAATATTTCGGCTACAGATAAAGATCCCAACAATGATATGTCTCACAATTGACACCTGTTGTATTAATGCGAAAAAGAGCCGCAATGGTATGAATTTACTAGAAAAATGGAGAGATGATGGTTTAGTAGCATTGCAAGGCACAGAACGCTTAAGGATTGAAATTTTAGAGAAAGAAGCCCCCCACGTTGAAGCATCAAAGAAGTTAGGCACGATAGAGAATGTCAGTGAGCCAATGGTTTGGGGCGTATCTAACTGGGATCGTTGCTACTTTCAATCAGAGCGCTCACCAGATTTTAGGGATTTAGCGTCTATTTTATTCCCTAATATTAAGAAATTTGATCAATTACAAATCTCCGACGTGAATGATGTAATGCATCTATTGTCACATGTTCATAGCGGCAAGGATGCGTTTATTACATTAAATGTGAAGCACTTTGTAAATGAAGGCAGAAGAGAACTATTAAAATCTAGATTTGCTATCAATGTGTTAACAGACACTGAAGCTGTAGATTGGCTAATCCAAGAACATGCTCTACCTACTTAATTGGAGCAATATATGAATACTCTAATTTTTGAAAAGGGTTCACAATGAAAGAAGAAATTGAGAAATATTTCAAAAGACAATTCGAAAAACTTATAGATGAATTTGAGGAATCATCAGAACTTGGAAAGGGGACGCCTCAAGAAGTTTCCGATTTTCGTGAATTTGGTTTCCAAAAATTTATCAGACGATACTTTCCATACCCATACACAATTACAAAAGGAATCATAATTGATTCATTTGGTTCAAGATCTGGCAGCATAGATTGTTTAATTCTCAATCCAAATCATCCAAATCTTGTCGATACAGAAGGAAAATTTTCGCTAATATTAGCTGATGGCGTTGATATGGCTATTGAAATAAAGCCAGATTTATCAAAGAAGAAAGAGTTAACCACGGCGTTGGATCAAATCAAAAAAGTAAAATCTCTAAGTAGATACAAAACACCCCTATTTAACGTCGCTGAAGGAAAACAAGAGCATGTAAAGAAATACTCATTAAAAATACCTTCCTTTATTTTTTCAATAAATGCGAACGCTACGCTGGAAGATACAGCTAGAAATGCTTTAGATTACTATAACAATAACAACATATCAGTCGATGATCAATTTGACTTTATAGTATCCATAAAACAAGGGATAATAAGCAACTACAAAATCCCAGAGCTTAGCAGAGCTTCAGATAAATCGCTGGGAATTTTTGTTGAAAACTGGGAAAATTATACTCTGCCAGCATTTCTTTTGAAGACTTGTAGTGTAATCTCATCTTCTCCAAGGCTATCTGCACACATATTAGAGTATTATTTATCGGGAATCTCACCTAATGCTTTTGTTCCAATTAGATAAATCTCCCAGAAATTTTTGTAAATAAGGAAACCACGAAAGCAGACTAATAGTTTAGTTTGATGCCGAATTCATGCCGCATGAAAGACTCGACTAAACCTCTGAAGCCCTCCACTTCCCATGCAGTGAACACGCTCTGAAACTGGACAGAAAACTGACAACTATTGGCTAGTTGACATAAGTGACACCACTTGTGACACCCAAGCAAACCAATCCTTCTAAAGCTCCTCATGAGTTAGCACTCGACCCACTTAAGACACTGTATAAAGCACTGTATAAATGGGAGGCACGAGGACAAATTCCAGATTTCATCTGGCATGAATTTGGCATTTTCGGTCTGTAAGTTATTGATTTTTGATTTCTGGCATTGTCTTGGCATGATAAAAAAAAGGCCCTTAGATTTCTCTAAAGGCCTGTTTTTTAAGGAATTCTGTGGTGCCCAGAGGCGGAATCGAACCACCGACACGAGGATTTTCAGCGTGTCTAGAGAGCACTTACAGGCCAGTAAAATCAAGGGCTTGAGTGTATCATGTAAATTTGTTGACATAAAGTTGACATTTTTGCATGCGCTTACTCACTTCTTGGGCCTCTTAATTGAGCTTAAAGCATCAACCGCCACCTCCTGCTGTATGCGCCTACTATCAACGTAACTTTGTGTAGTGGCTATTGAAGAGTGGTCAGCCAACTGCTGAACCGTTGTAATAGGTACACCATTATTAATCATGTGAGTGATAAGGGTAGACCTAAAGCCTTCATGAAAGGGCTTCATTTTGGGATAGTCAATTTCTTTAAAAAAGTCTGCTCCCTCACGACTGAGATCACCACTGTCTTTCCGCCAAAGCTCACCTTGACCGTTGTCTAGATACCAGATTTCTTTTGGGTCTCTGCTTTCAAAATCTTCTTTTAAGTATTCAAACAGGTCTTCATTGATGGGTTTGATTGGAAATTTCATAGCTTTGGGTTCCCAGCCCAGCTCAGGTACTGCTGTAATCGTAATGGTTTTATCACTTAGGTCTATGTTTTGAAGTTTCAAAGACCAAATGGCACCTGCTCTTAATATCGTATGCCTGGCTAACATCATAGCCCTTTCGAGATTTTTATAACGGAGCTTATGCCGCCGATCAGTACTTTCTTTTAATTTTACTGTTGCAAACCTTATCGCATCATCAAGCTGATCAATACTTAGGGTTTTCATGTCTTTCTTAGGTACTTTAATGCCTTTCATTTTGATAAGCTTTGTCGTCATATCATGATCATAAGCCCACTTAAAAAAGACATTCACTTGACGAATATGTTTATGCTGAGTATCTGCGCTTAGACCAGCACCATCTGACTTCGTATAGGTTTTAAGGTAGTGCTTAAATTCAGTATCATACTCAGCGTAATATTTAGATACCTGATGATTCCCAACAGCCTTTACATAATGATCAATGCTTAGCATATATTGCTTTTTAGTTCGTTCAGCATTCGTAATATCTAAAGCTTTTTCCCAGCGTTTAGCGGCTTCCCTGACCGTTAGTTTTTTTATTTGGCTGCGTTCTCTTTCTTTTTGATTGTGACTATCAATTTGGTCTTTACGTAACTTACTTTCTGCTTCAAACCAACGTTTTTTTAATTCTATTTGCCTTTGTTCGGGAGTAAGGTTTTCTAATTCCTCTACAGAGCCTAAGCGCCTGCGTATACCACGCTTATTTTTTTCCCACCCAACTGTTGGGTCATGCGGAAACTCTGCAACATAATATTTACCTTGTTTAAAAATCTGTTTTCTGGCCATACTCCCTTGCCTCTTACTGCATATAACTTTTAGTGTGTTTCCCACCACACTAAGCGGCCAATTATTTTAATCAGCCCCTTTTGAGTGGGTGATAATGTGAAATCCTGAAACGAGTCGCTATTACCTTTAATTACTATTTCTTCAGTAGGTAGGAATTGAAGTTGACGTATTGAAGTTGTCCCCGCCATTCCAATCAAGTACAGACCATCTCCAAATAACACCGATGTATCTGTTACAGTCCAGGCTCCCTTACGAATTCCTTTCAATTCATCTTCTAATGCTCGAAATGCATAACATCGTTCAGGGCTTTGACTAACAGATGCCCTAAACCAATCAAGATCAAAATATATAGGGGCTACTTTTGAGCTCTCATGCTCACTGTAGACTTTAAGCACAACGCTAGAACCAGAGTTATGTGTCACTGGAACCATTACATCACTATCCCCTTCTCCCAACAGTAGCCATTCAAGCGTTACCCCTGCTGGTTTAAGAGCCTGATAAACCCTGATCATGATTGATACTGTCGTTTCTCGCCCCTGAATAATCCTTGAAATGGTCGAGTGACTCGTATCAACCCTCCTTGCTAACTCCGAAGCTCCCCCAATCAGGTGTGCCACATGACCAATGCGGCCACCTATCGTACTTAAATCCTGCGGTTTGATCATAATGCGCCAACTTTTCAGCACATGGATTGACACCCTGTGCATAAAGGACAATATTAATCATATACGCAATTATTTGCACATATGTTCAATGTTTTGCAAAAAAGTGCAAAGTTTTGCAAATAAGCGTACAGAACGAGCCGTATTTTTAGCACTGATTTTCATGCGCAGCAATTAGGAGGCAGCACCATGCATAAAAACAATACTGAAACCTCAGATGAGCTCTTAACGATTAGCCAGGTTTGTCAAAGGCTACGCATATCAAGAACAACCTTTACCAAGCTAAGGAAAAACCAATACCAGGGGTTCCCTGAACCTATAAACATGACTGGAAGGGACAAATGGCTTCTTTCAAGCATTGAGGAGTGGCTGAAATGGAAATCTCATCCAATCTCCAAATTAACAAACAGTGGGCTGAATGAAGACCTAGCTGCCTTGGAGGAGCAGTCATGAGTTCTCTAGCGCTGGATTTACTTAGCAAGCTGGAGCAAGACCCGCAGCTCGCTTTTAAAAAATCAAAAGGTAAATACCTATCCGGGGGCACCTGTCCTGACTGTGGTAAGCCAGAGGTTTTTGTCTCAAAGGAAAAACCCTGGGTTGTCCGCTGCAACCGAGCCAACAACTGTAATTATTCCGAGAACACTCGGGATCGTTACCCAGAACTCTTTGAAGCCATAACCGAACGTTTTCCGGTGACTGAGGATGATCCGGACGCACCGGCTAGGGCTTATCTCACCTATAACCGAGGCTTTCGAGCCACTAAGGTCAGCGGTTGGTATTCCAAAGGGATTCGCACTCTGTTTAATGCAAAACGGCAGCGCATTGGTGAGGTGTTAACGGTTCGCTTTCCGTTGTGGGGCGAGCATTACTGGGAGCGCATCATTGATCGCAAAGACATTGAGCGTAATGGCGGTAAAAAAGCCCACATCAGCTATGGCTGTGATTTTAAAGACAAAGGTTGGACACCGCCCGAGCAAGAAATTGAAGAAGGCGATTGGGTCTTTATCACGGAAGGTATTTTTCAAAGTGCGGCTTTAACGCATCTAAACCCGGACGATCTGGCTTGGCCCATCAAGGTTATTGCGTCCATTTCCAGCAGTAACTTGCCACGCGATTTTATTAAGTTGCACAAGGGTAAAAACATTACTTGGGTACTGGCCTTTGATAATGACCCCGCAGGGCTTCGAGCCATGGAGAAATTCCAGACGGAAGTGGAAGGCATGGGGGAAAAGGTTCGCTGTGCGGTCGGTGAACCAGGTCGAGACTGGGACGATGAGTGGCGCCTTGGCAAATTAAACCAGAGCTTAATCGATGATGCCTTATGGCAAGGGGCGGTTGCTTTTGCCAGCTCTGTCCGAGAAGCGGCTTTTTGGCAGTTAGCTAAATATCCCCATTCCAGCGTGCACCGCTTTGGCTATCGCAATGCTCTCTATACCAGCCGTTTAGACGATAAAGAAAAGTCCGACTTACCTCTGGCTGACCTTGGGTTGATTTGGGCAAGAGAGGGTGAGCAACCCTTCAAGGAACTCTATGCAAAGGTATCTCCGCATTTAAAAGTGCGCCGTATTGCCAACTGCTTACTTCAGTTTCTTTACCTTGAACGAGACGTTCTAACGGATGAGCAATTTTATTGCTTTCGAGTTCGCTTTGCCTCTGGCAACCCTGAGCAGATTTTAGGGCTTGAGGGGTCCGTTTTGGAAAACCCAAGCGCGCTCAAAAAAGCGCTTTTAAACCGTACTGCCGGTGGCACCTTCTCAGGCTCTGCCACTGACCTCGAACATTTCCATGAGCTTTGGTTTGATCGTAAATCTTGCCAGGTCACCTCAGTTCCTTTTATCGGATACGACCGTGACAGTGAAACTTACGTCTTTCCTAAGTTTGGGTATCACAAAGGGCGCTGCATTCCAGTTAATGATCAAGGTTATGTGTGCACGGCTAAGTACAAACTTAAAACCCAACTTAAAGAACGGAAACTGGTTCCCGGTGATGGCCTTTTGGATTGGGGAGAAGCTTATGCACTGGCTTTTGATCAAGCAGGCATTGCTCTTCTGGCTTGGTGGCTGGGAACGCTCTTCGCCGAACAAATTAGAGCCGCTCAACAAAGCTGGCCTTTTTTGGAATTCACCGGTGAACAGGGGGCAGGTAAATCCACCTTACTTGAAATTCTCTGGCGCGCGTTAGGGATCATCAACGAAGAAGGCTTTGATCCTTCGAAGTCTTCAAAGGCAGGCCGGGCAAGGAAGCTGGTTCAGCTAGCCAATATGCCGGTGGTGTTGATCGAGGGCGATCGAGATTCAAATGACCGCAGCAGTCAGTTTGATCTTGATGAATTAAAGACCGCCTATAATGGCCGCATTGTACGGGCCATGGGGGTTCGTTCTAATTCCGCCACGACTGATGAGAAGCCTTTTCGAGGCGCCATCTGTATTTCCCAAAATGCCACCGTTCAAGGGTCTGAAGCACTGTTATCAAGGATTGTGCATTGCCACTTCACTCGTGAGCATCACAACGATCAATCCTTTGCGGCGGCTAATCATCTCTTCCAAATGCCCGTTCAAAAACTCGCAGCCTTTTTGGATAAAGCCCTGCGTATGGAAAAGCCCTTACTGGATGCGTACTTCGAGCATTTTCTAAGAATGGAAAATGTCTTCAAAGCGCAGTTCCCCAAAATGCAAAGCCGCCTTATTAAAAACCATTCACAGGTAGCGGCTTGGGCACATTGCTTACCCATGATGTTTGATCACAAGGCCTTCAGTCCTGCTCGCTTGAATGCACAGGTTGATTACCTTAAGGGACGCGCTGAAAGTCGAGAGCAACGCCTATCGAATGACCCGCCCAATGTAAAACTCTTCTGGGATATTTACGACACCTACAACGAGTTCAGTGATAACCATTTTGATGACTCGGTTAAAAGGATTCTCTTTAACCACAGCAAAAACGATCACCTGATTGCTATTCAACTCGTCGACTTTGAACGCACCTGCAACCAGATGCGTTTACCCAGAGTGGATTACGCCCTACTAGAGCAACAGTTACCCCTATCGAGACGATATCAGTTTATCCGTAAGGGCAATGTAAAGAGCCAACTATTACCCGATGGACGCACAAGGTTCTGTTGGATCTTCAACAAAGACAGCAAAACCTAGGGGGGGGTTAAAAAACAGTGAACTTTGTGAACCATAGATTAGATAAGGAAATAACATGAATAAATACAGGCATTTACAAGCGTTTTTCGGTTCAAAGAAAAGTGAACTCAGAGTGAACCGGTGCAATACCAAAGTGCAAAACTCGCTGAACCCAAAAACGGCCGCTAGGCCAGGACCGTACTGACTTTTTTAAAATGGGTTCAATCGGGTTCAAAAATCAGTGAACCGAGAAAACCCAATGAAAACAGCAACTTAACCTACCTTTTTAAGGGCGGTTCACAAAGTTCACTGTTTTCAGACCCCCACCCCCCTAGGGAAGTGGGAAATCTGCAAAAAAGGGCCAAGGAGGCCAAAAACGATGAAAAAACCAACAATAAAAGCGCAAAACAGCCAAAACGTTGAAGGAAGCTGTGCAAAGCAGTCAGAAAGTGTGAACCGGGAAAATCAAGCCACTCCCCTCGATGGCGAATGGACCCCTTTTAATCATGAGCATCCCGACTTAAAGCCGGGGTTGTACTGGGCTGTCGGGATGAAACAGCGAGACCTGTATGACAGCGGCCAAGGCATTACACCCTTTCAGATCATGATCGAAGTCTTCAGTGATGTGCATGAAATGAAAATTCTCCCCGCTGCCACCGTGCCTTACAGCATCTTTGATAATTGTTTGCCCCACATTGCCTACGTGCAGCCACTGATTTACCCAAGAAATCCCTACACCCAAAGCGTGCACCAGGAGGAATTCGCATGAGTTCGTTAAGTGTTGAGCAATTACTCCTGGCGATTCAAAAAGCTGACTCTTTAGAAGACTTAAAAAAAGCCATCGGGCCTAGCGAATCAGCATTGGAAGCCTCTAAAAGGCGTCTCAGTCAACTGGATGACATGTGGGCTAGGGCTCTATTTCTAAGGTGGGGCGATGAACCTAAGAACTGGCCCTATCCCTTTAACGAGAATTATCAGCGCATTCTGCAAGAGCAAAACGATTATGAAAACCAATATTGCTAAACGTGACCAGCTGGAAGTGAAACGAGCTTACAAAGTACTGGAATTACACAAGCTCCAAGGCCACTCGCCGACCCATCTGATTGGTGAAGCGATTAATAAAGTCGAACAAGAACTCGCAGCCATCGATCAAGCCTTGGCTGACATTGACAATAACAAGGATGAATCACAATGACGCATGAAGAACGAGTCAAACAAGCAGAGCTTGAAATCAATGAAGTACAAAACCTCATTTATGAAAGAAATCGCTACATGGGTAATTGCCTGGCGATGTGGGCAACTCTGAAAGTTACAGAAAGCTATGAACTCGACTATTCCCTACGGATAGAGGGGGAAGGTGGTACCTCATTAAAAGTGAAAAACACCAAGCAAATGAAGGCTTTCGTGCCAAGCCAAACCATAAAATCTGTTAACGCCATCCTGCAATATTGTGAGGGCTCTTTAAACATTCAAGAACTTAAGGCGGTGCTCAATGGACACTAGAAGAACCTTCAAGCTTGGGGAGTTTGTTCAGTTTTACGACAGCTATACCAAGCACTCAGATGAAGCCAAGCGGCGGACGGGGAAAGTCACCACCCTTTTAAATCAGTACTACGGGGTGACACCACTCAACAGCAAGAAGGAATTGTTTTTTCAGCCGGAAGAACTGACGCGGCCTGATAAACCGGAAGCTGTACAGCAATCATTGATCGCGAAAGCGAGCACCTGGAGAGAAGGTTTGGCGACTCACACTCCAGATGCTCTATCACCCACCGACCAAGACCAGAAGAAGCGCAGGAGCCACATAGAACCACTACTGACTTAACGAGGGTGCCCAGATTCTAGGGCACCTGCCGTTTAGGAATCAATGGGGATTAAACAAGTAGAGCGCCACAGGACAAGACTGGGATAAAGTCCGTGGCGCTCAGTAGCTGACGTCGACCGGGCTCGTCTCGGGCCACAATCGAATGGCGGTCCAGGCGTGGCTCGGTCATGAATAAACTTGGGACCATCTAACCAGGGAGGGTAGAACAGAGTTTATTCGTCAGCATTTAAAGTGTAGTAAAACCATTGCATAGGAAATCAATATAGGGAGGTGTTGTATGAATCCCGTTCTCAATGTTGGCTTAGTTGCCACATCTCTGGCCTTAACGGCCGTCTCTATCACCTGCGAAATTGCACTTTTTACCGGATTTGCTCAGACGGAGTTAGACCAATACCTAGCTGCTGTCACTGGGGCAGGATTGGTCGCCAGTCAGTTTTTATTGGTCGGTGTCTTTCAAGAGCACCTACACCAGAAACGACGGGGCCTAGCAACGGGGGTGTTTCTACTAATAACGCTGTTATTGGGAATATCAGTGGCTGGAACCGCTGCTTGGCTCGAGACCCGTTATCAAGAGCAGCACCAGATTGCTCTTAAAAGCACCCAAGAGCATCAGCTAGTGACTCAACTGTTAGAAGATTTTGAACAGCAGGCGAGCTCTTTACGAGAGCAGGCCGTTCTTGATAGAAAGACTGGCAATCATTGGCGTGCGGGTGAGCGATTAAAAGAAGCCGCCCAAGCGGATGAACAGCGCATAAAAGCGCTCGCCATGCTCAAGAACATCAAAAGCGTTCCTCAAAATAGCGGCCAATCCTTGGCTTCTGAGAATAACGCGCTTCGCTGGGGACTCTGGGTGATCTTGGCTGCACTGATAGACCTCTGCCCGTTACTGGGGTTTGCTTCTCTTAGAAACCCTAAAGTGCTGCCCGTAAAAACACCCACACAGCCAGCTATCTCAGCAGAAGCACCAGAAGTATCAGCAGTAACACCGCTGCCAGTGAAAACACCCGCTACGCTCAAGAGCGTTAACCGTGATAACGCTCCCGCTAAAAGCATTTCTACTGAAAGCAATGCTATTAATAGCGCTACTATTCAAAACACTTCTCTAAATAACACCGCCACAAAACCCACCCTCATTTGCTGTCATAACATTGCTGATCACCAAAGGCTTTTGCAGGAAGAAATTAGTGCAGGGGTTTATCCCGAAGGGCCGACTATTAGAGCCCTGATGAAAAGACATCATGTGGGCTATAAAAAAGCTAAAGTTATTTACGGTAGTTATAAAAAGGTCTGCGTCAAGAAAGCCAGCTGAATCAATTATATTTGAGCATCCAGTTTATCAGTGACTTTAATTGTGCATCTGCCAGACGTCGCTGGTGTGGCGCTAGTTTCTGATAATCTTTTAGCCACGCGGGCGCTATGCCGTCTAACGTTTTCTTTCGTTTTGGCATTGACGCTACCACTTTATTTTTCAAAAGAGCATCAAGCCCAACACCTACAATGTTTGCAAGTGAGACTAACTCTTTAGGGGTGTAATGAGCTTGTTCTTTTTCGACTCTCTGTACTTTTGCTCTCGAACAACCCAGCTTTTTGGCTAATTCCGACTGGGTCAGACCAATCGTTTCCCGTCTTATTGCTGCAAAATCACAGTCCATATGCGCCATTTTATCCAAAATGTTCATATATGAACACGATAGACCAGTTTTCAAGCTCAAATGCATCAAATCCGAACATTGGGTCAAATCTGCTCAAAAAAACAACTTTTAATTAAGGTAAGATTCGCTTTCCGTCCATGGCCGTGTCTCGGAAATCTAAATAAATAATAAAGGACGTTGAAATTAATATGGATTCAAAAATTAAAGATAAAACAATACTTAATTTTGGAAGACTTCTTGAAAATTTGTTATCAAGAGATCCAAATGAAAAGCTGATTTTAGAAGATCAAGCCGTAGAAGGTCTTGCAGACTATATGGACCTGATGACTAAAAATCAGGAAGACCAAACAGTCGAAAGCAGACTTAAGCAAGAGTAATAAAGTGATTCTTTCTATCAAGGGACGTCCACTGGACGTCCTCTATATGGATGCTTGTGGTTCCTGTTTTAGCAACGCCAACCGCTCTTCATCCGACAAATTCGCTATATATGCTTGTACAAGCTTCTTGTGATCTTCTTCAGGCACTCTAATGTAGTGAGATAAGGTTAAGTTCATCACTGCTCTAGCACCACAGGTTAGGCTTTTGCAATCGGTATATATTTCCCTAAATTCCTTACTGATTTGCCGTGTCGAAATTGTCCTCATCGGTTTTTCACATGAAGGGCACAAGATTCTCATCGCTTTAGTTTCCATTCAGATGAAGCCTCCATTTTATCCTTGTTAGTCATTAATATCTAAGCTTTTCACTTAAATTCACGCATTCTTTCTAGATTTTATTTAACGCTTAAATCGTATTATTCGGTTTGTTAAATTCAATCCGTTGAGAACTCTGCAATTGATCGTTTAATTCTAAAAACGGCAAGGTCAAAGGAATCACTTCGTTCTTTTGATAAACGCTGTCGATCTTTTCAATATCCCCAAATCCACCTGTATTCGTCGGTTTAACACCAGCAAGAGCCGGGGGTACTCGATGCGCAACAATCACGTCGTCAGCTGATATATTTTTGATCTTCTCGAATTCATCTTTTTGATTAATATCCCCCACTGGGATCACCTGCAATGCCTTTTCATTCGCATTGGGAAGATTTATATACATGGATTTAAAGTTACCGACGCCCTTCCCTTTAGAAACCTGTTCCGTAATCATTTTCTCTATTTCGGGTGTAATATCAGGGCTACTGGTAAAAAGGATATAACCAAGGTGTGCACCGTTCTTATAGTAACGACGCCTAAAGAGGGTTGCCTCTGAGTTCAATAAAGCTGAGTGCAAACCGCTGTACCATTCGGGAACTCCGTAAAGGCTTTGACCGGTGCTGTAGGTCATCACATGCAGCACTTCCCCTCGTTTGAAGGGCACGGGTTCATAACTTCCCTGTTTAATCTGATAATAAATATTGTCTTTTCCCCTTCGTATATTGAGCGCTGGAATATGCTTTAAGCGGATGATGTGCCCTAGGTAGTTCTTCACCGCAAGCGCAAAGGCGTTTCCAAAGGTTAAATAATCCAAAGCCAAACGATGGAAGTCAGTCAGCCTTAACAAGCTGTTGGGTTTAAAGAGCTTGACCATCTGATTGCGTTTAAAAAAGATGCTGGTTGAATGATAGGGATTTGCATGGGTCATCTTATCCAAACCAGAGAAACTGATTGGAGGCTCATAGTATTTCTGCCAATCAGAATAAAAGCAGCCTAGCGCCTGGGTGATGCTGTTATTTAA
Organism: uncultured Saccharospirillaceae bacterium; assembly: GCA_947499545.1. GTDB lineage: Bacteria > Pseudomonadota > Gammaproteobacteria > Pseudomonadales > Oceanobacteraceae > CANMOZ01. The sequence continues at coordinate 2,083 of CANMOZ010000022.1, read as the reverse complement.
TACGGGCTCTGGGTCACCAAAGCTAAACATCATAGGTTCTCGCTTTGAGTTATTCTTTTTTCTGCTCATGAGTATTCCTTAGAAAAAACAACCTTGGGTTTAGGGGCGTTATCGGTTTTAAGACCGTTCTTAAAGAGGGCGTGCATAATGGACCAAGCAGCATCAGCGTGGCCGTTTTTATTATCACGGGAGGTTTGGTAGCTGATGCCGTGGCCTGTCACGATCTTTTTAATCATTAAGAAGCTTTGAGGAATGGTACTGTGCTCTGCTCCCCAGACCAGGCGTTTATTAATGATGACGTCTTGGGCTTTAAGGACCAGTCTGGATTTAATCTCTGGGTTGTAATGCAGACCTTGGACAGAGGGATAAAACTCTTTAACCGCTTCAAAGACGCCTAGCCCTGGTCCTGTGCGGTCAATGCTGATGTGCTCGACGTTGTAGCGCTCTGTGATCTTTTTAATCTGCTCTGCCTGGTCGCTCCAGGGGGTGTCATGCATGGTAATGACTTCTAACACCCTATACTTGCCACCTGGAGAGCTGGGCGGTGCCACGATGCTGATCACAGCGCTGTCACGATAACGGCTGGGGTCATAGCCAACCCATACGGGTTTACTCCCGAACGGCCTAGAAGCATTTGGCTTGTAATCCATCCAACGGGTATCTTCTGTTGCACAGGCCAGTAGCTGGTTAAGGCTAAAGACGCTTAGGCTGTCATCTATAAACTGACATTCAAATAACTGCGCAAAGTCATCTGGGGTGTATTCAATTTGCAGGCGATCCAAATCAAATAGCGTACAGCCCCCGTCCAGCGCATCGTGGATGGTGATGATTTTGCGGTATTCCGTATCGGGACCCACCCAGCCTTTAGAGAGGACTTTGTTATCAGGTAAGACGAGTTCTACTAAACCCCGTGCTCTGGCCACCTCGTTATAATCAGACCCTGACCATAACGAATAGGCTTCATGGGTTTTTGTGCTAGGCGTTGAGAAAAAGGTTTTACGCCACTGCTTGTGACTGGCAATAGCACTGGCGACTTTCTTAAGCTTCTTAAAGTTATTAATCCAGAAGCATTCGTCAACATAGAGGTGACCACTATATCCCTGGGCGGTACTGGAGTTGGTGCTAAGGAAAGATAAAACCGCCTCGCCTTTAGCGGTTGGCACCTTAACCTTTTCAGTGCCTTTTAAATCAACGCCAAATTTATCTTTTACAAAGTCTTTAATATAGCCATTAAAAATAGCGGACTGGTTTTTAGACGCCGATAAGAAGATTTGATTTTCACCCGTTAAGAGTGCGTTCGTCACCGCTTCTCTAGCAAAATACCAAGTTAAGCCGATCTGACGGCTTTTTAGGATATGACGGGTTCTATGATGATGCGAATCCCATAAATCCAGCTGATACTGGAACAGGTCTTCTTTAAAGGCGCTTAAGATTTCCGATTCGCTCAGCAAGGCTAAGGTCTTTCTAGATTTGTTCTTTTTGGTCCCTGCATTTCCTGAGTGCTCTTTATTGTCTTGTTCACTTGTGCTTGATTTCTTGTTTTGTCTGCGCTCGTTATTTAAAGCCTTTTCGCGTAGCTGCTGCATTTTGATTTCACGTTCTTTCGCCGCCTGTAAGCGCTCAATCATTTCAACAGCATCAAGTGATAGGTTCTTGCTTTTCAGTTTCTTGATGATGAGCCTATCCAACACCTGTTCGACGTTTTCGTATTGTGGCAGCTCATCCCAATCGTAAAGCTTAATCCAGTGGTATATGGTGCGTTTGGCTATGCCGGTTTCATTGGCAATCACAGGCACCGGGATTTGTGACAAATAGGAGTGTTTAACCTGTTCGCGTTCTTTATTGGAATAAAGCATGGCATCACATAATCAATCATTTTTTTGCAGTCTAAAGCTTTTAGAATTAATTAAGTGGGTTCTATTGTTTACATTGTTTTGTATATTTTATTTATAAAAAAAGTAAAACATAACAAGCTCGAAATAAAATATTTTTACGATTACTGTCAGGGCCTCAAATCACTTTATTGATGTTTTGGAAAAGGCAATGACTCAATTAATCAGCGACTGGATTACCGTGTTAATGG
>CANMOZ010000021.1 GCA_947499545.1 uncultured Saccharospirillaceae bacterium | reverse complement strand
AGAGCAAATCACCTACAAAGAAATTACGACCAGAAAGTCTTCACAAACGAGCTAGTGGAGCTAAGTGGATACCCCGTGTAAATATACAGCGCTATTGCAACCTGGTCAAGCCGACAAAGGGGCTAAAGTGGTCAATATTCATTCATTCGATTTGAAGTTATAGAGAGGCTTTCTAGACTGGCATTTATTCGTTTAAACAAAAGCTAACGGGTCAACTTTTGCTTGAGCGAAAATTATTCAAGCCCTAGAGAAGTTAGATATTCCTAGGGCTTTTCTTCTTTTCAACAGCTACTCAACAACACGTCCAGAAACCTATTCACCGCTTCTGTGGAAAACCTTATCAACTAGGCTTGCAGAGCCTTTTCCCTGAACTCGGCGCCTAACGAATCAAGTGGGTTGGCTTGTAATTTTTCCAGGTCTGTTTCGGATAGAGAGTACAAGGGTCTTCTTGTCCTGATTTGAGCTTGGACATCTCCATGACACTGGTATCTGCTTCCCAAGGTGCTGGAACAGGCTTTCCTTCCGACCAAAAGAATACATGCTGCTTCACGCCATCAGTCTTTCTATTTCGATAAAGCCAGCGAAGTTCTGATCCAGTAATCGAACGATTTTTGATTGCGCCTTTTGACTTCGTGTCTGAGTTTTTGCCTTTGTAGTTCTTACGAATAACAGCATCCAAGTTGAGATCATCTAGAACGAAGTGAACATCTTTACCCGTGCTTATAGCCCATTCCAAACCTGCCTTACACTTACGCCTAAGTTGCTCATTCTCTAAGGAATCCTTATCAGAAGCAGGCTGTAAAATTGAGGAGTACTTCGGATGTTGCTCCACAAACGCCTTGAACGATTGCCAGTCATCAGGCAGCCGAGCAGTTTTACTGTCGGTTTTCAGAATGGGGTAACAGTCAATGGTTGTAACTACGCCTGCAAAGCCTTCTTTCAATTGCGTATACCATTTCCTACCACAATCTGAATTGACGCCATAGATGAGATCACCCTTGGATGGCACTTTGACTTGACGATTCCCGATAGGATTTTGGTCAATACTTGGTTCCATTGAAGAACGTCTAGTGAGTCGTTGGAATAGTCTTCTAAAGCTTTCCTGGAAAGCAGAAAAACGTCTTCCAAGGGAAGAGGTTCTTGGAACATCCGAGTGAGTAGTTACACGAGTCGGCAAACAGGATGAGATTTTAAGCATGGCGGCTTTGTTCACATATTAAGCAACAACCTCAATCTAACCGCCATGTTTGTTTGCTACTACCAAAGAAAGGGTAAAGATTTTAGATTTCTCATAAATCGCTTTGGTTTAACCTGAAATCACCCTTTTTGAGATGACCATCCAGCTCAAAGCAGGTGCAATCGACCATTTACGATGACTGATCTTTGGCCTTTGCTTCTGGTGAGGGCCAGTAAGGGGAGTCTTGTGGCTTACTTCTAACCACCCCAACGATGCCATGGGACGGTTTCCATTGAGTCTCTTTTGTCCACCTCCCAGAGTTTGAATTCCAAAACTATCCTTTCATTTTTTTCATGATGCCTGACATAAATTCCATCCTTAGAATGCCTGCGGGCCAAAGGGCCCACCTGATGTCGATCTATCAACGACCTGATTGCCTCGTTCATTCCGCATCTCGGCCAACTCCTGATAGCTGAGTAGCGATTTTTTGCAACGGAGCCGTCTTTGAGTCTCACCTGCCTTACGCTCTATTCACGCCAAAAACTGGGAAGAAACAGCGCCAACACGGTGAAATATTCTAAGCGGCCCAATATCATGGCTGATGATAAAATCCAGATCCCCACATCGGATACCGGTTCGAAATTATTACCCAACTCTCCGAAGGCTGGTCCTACAACATTTTGACAAGCTGCGACCGCCGTAAAAGCCGACCAAAAATCCAAGCCCGTTGCCATCAATGCCAAGCTAAGAAGCACTGCCGTTACAGCCGCTATCGTCATAAAAGCCATTGTTGCACTTAGCACATCGGCTCCAACCCGCCTTCCTTGATAATGGACCAAACTGACACCACGCGGGTGTACTAACCGAAGAAACTCCAATCGAATCAATTTAATACACAGTAGGTTACGAATGATTTTATTACCGCCAGCCGTTGACCCGGCACAGCCGCCAAGGTACCCAGCAAATACCAACAGCATCGTGGCCGCAGCAGGCCAGTGAGTGAAATCTGAGGCCCCAAACCCCGTACTCGTTATAAACGAGATGACATGAAAAACTGATTCATTCAACGTCAACAAGGGTTGAGTACTTTGAAAGTGGCTAAGCAGAACCAGAAAGGCGAGACCAGACAGCGCTACGACTATTGCAATAAAGGTACGTGTTTCTTCATCTTGCCAATAGGCACTCAAACGCTTATGACTGGCCACTCTAAAATGCAGGGCAAAATTGATTGCACCCAACATCATAAATACATCGGCGACCACCAAAAGAGTTGGGCTGTTAAAGTAACCCATGCTGGCATCGTGAGTCGAAAACCCGCCTGTTGATACGGTTGTAAAACTGTGTGCGATAGCATCAAAAGCGCTCATTCCTCCCCAAAAATAGCAAAGCGCACATCCAGCGGTTAAGGCTATATATACCATCCACAAGTAATGGGCAGTATTCGCAACTCTGGGTGAAAGCTTTTCATCTTTAATCGGGCCAGGCGTTTCAGCACGTAATAACTTCATCCCCCCGACGTTCAACATAGGCAATACTGCTACTACAAAGATGACGACACCCAAGCCGCCCAACCACTGCAAAAATTGCCGATACAATAAAAAAGATTTCGGCATTGCGTCCAAACCGCTGAGGACGGTCGCTCCCGTGGTGGTTAATGCACTAATGGATTCAAATACCGCATCGGTAAAGGATACGTTAGCCACCAAGGCAATGGGGATGGCGCCAAAAACGCCACAAGAGATCCAAGTCAAGACAGCAAATAACAAAGCATCTCGATACCCTATTCTTGATGCGTCAAATCGTCTGGCCATCGACAATAAGACAATTGCTAAAATCATCATGGCAAGCGCTGGTTCAAAAAACTCCGCTTCTTCATGGTCATGAAATACCAACATAGAAAGCAGAGCAAAGCCCATCTGGACCGTTCCCATAAGGCCTATAGGAAAGGCTATTAAATACAAACTGACGGTCCTATTGAGCATGCCTCTATCCTATGAACACAAAGGGCCTAGAAAACACCCAAGCTACAAAAACAACGACGATACTCACCCCTAGCATGGGTGTTCGCTAGGGAAACCGCGAGCTAACAAAAGTGCCATACCATAACGAGAGCGGCCAAACTCAACAAGATACGTCATGAAAAATTAACCCTCTTTAGAACTGCCCGGCACTGACAAGTCAATGCAAAACATAAACTGCTAAACTCGGTAAGTCCCTGATCAACACGAGTAATCAAGGGTTCTATCATGCGCATCCACACACTTTTTTCCATTTATTCACTCATTATTACCCTAACCTTGGTTTTCCCTGGTTTGACGGTGCTTGCCAATGAGCCTATACACATTAAAGTGGCCACCCCACCCTATGTTTACAATCATTTCAAAAATTGGAATGCACGCTCTCACTGCAAAACCCTGCAGTCCTATCAATCTGAACACGCAAATCGGGCAACGGTTGACCTGATGCTCCTGTGTCGAGCTCTGGCTCAAAGCCAATTTGTGTTTGACTTAGAACCGATCTCATACCCTAATTACGCCAGGGCTCTAGCCGAAGTTTCGAATGGTCAGGCACACACACACGCAGAAACTGTTTGGGGGAGTGAGATTGATTTAGGGACTTTGTACACGTCCAGCCCCATTATCCGGAATGGTGAATTCGCAAAGGGTATTTACGTAAAAGTAGGCAACACCAAACTCGACAACGTGCGCTCGCTAGAGGATTTAAGAGCCTTTCAGGGGGTAATGGTCAAAAGCTGGGTCGTTGATTGGAAGACCATATCCGGATTTGGCCTCAAAGGACTGTTAGAAGCCAATGGCCTTGAATCCATCTACAAGCTCATTCACTTTGACCGTGCAGACTTTACTTTGCTTGAGTTTTCTAAAGCTCAGCACAAAGTGAGCTCGCTAAATGAGTTCCAATTGCGGCCAGTGTCAGGAGTTAAAGTCGGATTAGATGGCTTTAGAAGCTTTGTTATCTCCAAAAAAGCTCCACATGCAAAAACGTTATACGATCATCTACAAAAAGGCATCGGCCTATTAAGAGAACAAGGCGAAATTGAGCGAGCCTATACCGAGTCTGGCTTTTTCGATGCTTCAGTGAAAGACTGGAAACTGCTCAATGCCAAACTCCCCCAGGCTGCCAACCTCTAACCCGGTTGAATCAGAGGCAACCCTATGCCGCATGCTTCAACGAAGACCAAAATTACGGGTTTTTGCTTTTGGATCGTATCGGCTGGATGCTGCAAGCTTCACAACGAGGCTGTCCCGTTATCCAGGCTGAAATTTTGTATCGATGTTTCGCAAAAAGGCGATAGCCTATATCGGCAATTGGCTTAATGATTGGCCACCTAAGCCAGGCAGTACGATACCCTTTTCCCACAAAAGACCAGGCATGATGAGTGAGGTCTAACCCTCGAATAACGTTTCCATTGGCCAGTACGCCCATGATGATGCGATTGGCATCTTCAGTATCGACACCTGGCCAGCGTTCAGCAAACGTCGGATCTTGTAAATTATCAAAGGCCAGATTCCCATTTGAATCTAAAGCCGCAAGTTCCTTTACTTCCGCCACACAGAGTGGGCAGCATCCATCGTAGAAAATCGTCAGTTTGGTCATCAGGTGACTCCATAAGCGAGCCGGTGGCAGTTTTCGCCATTATACTCGCCTACACCTCATAAAAAAGGCTTTGGTGCCCCCAATACCTTGGAAAAATGAACTGTGAAGTGAGGCAAAACCCACAATGCCAAAAAAACCAGATTTGTGGGTTTTGTTGTTACGAAAAATAAACCGCTTTAGATGGTACCGTGATCATCCATGTGGTTAGCATGCATGGAATGGTAGTGACCATCATGCAAATAGTCTTGATGATCCGCGTGAGCGACCACTTCATGACCGCAGGCATTTTTATGTTGATGCGAGTGATCCGCATGAACCATGTGAGCATCTGAAGGCTTCACCTGTTGATACCCACACCCAGCCAAACCAATGACCAGACAGGTTGCAGCAACCCACTTATAGTATTTAATAGAACCTTTCATATCCTTCTCCTTGTCCAACAATGTTCATCATTATCGACTGAGCAATAACAGCCCACTTGATTCTCAAATTAAGCTGAGCTCAATCGTCAGTATAGGAACAGTGGTCCGACTTAAGTGCTAGATAGCCAGCGCTCACCCATGAAAAATAAGGATGATTGGGTGATTGTTGACTGACTGGGTGTAAAAGAATGATTTTTTTTACGATTCCTGACAAAGAGAGCTTGCAAATCTCTCACTAACAGTGCATCCTCGCCGACACATTGGTAAATTTCATTTCCTCTGTACACATTTATTCAACAACTCCCCTCGACATTGCGTATCGAAAGGTCATCAGGAGGCAAAATGTCTAAGTCGACCGGAACCGTTAAGTGGTTCAACGAAGAGAAAGGCTTCGGTTTCATTCAACAAGAGAACGGACCTGACGTCTTTGTTCACTTTCGTTCAATTCAAGGCGAAGGTTTCAAAACCCTAGCAGAAGGCCAAAAGGTAGAATTTGAAGTAGAAGCTGGTGCCAAAGGCCCTCAAGCGACTAACGTCGTTCGCCTATAATGCCTAAAGCTTAGGCCTTGGCCGAAGATATTCTGCTACACAGTAAGTCAATTGCTACACAACAGTTTTTTTTCGAGATAGGCCTTTGCCCCTTTATTATTGCAACACAGCTAAGGATACACCCCCGCTAAAGAACAGCAAAAAACAAACACCCAGACAAACAATGCAGATTATAACGCCGGAATGATAAATTCTGGTTCATCTGATTTTGACTGCCTATTGAGCTTTTGTACAAAAGCAGTCATACCCTCGACTGTAACCGGTAATGGACTACGAAACCATTGCTCGTGCAATTTCCAGTCAGGCATCACACTCTCCAAATGCTTATAAAATGCAGCACCATGATTCAATTCAATCAAATGGCAAAGCTCGTGCGTAATGACGTAATCGATACATTTGATCGGGTACTGCATCAGCATTGCATTTAAATTGATATTCCCTTTTGACGAGCAGCTCCCCCACCGGGTTCTGGCAGCACCAATACGACTCAGCTTATGAGGCGGCAATGCCGGCTTGAAATGCGATGCGCACACCTCCATACGCTCTTCAAACAATGGCCTGGCCATGCTTTTGTAATAAATCTCCATTTCTTTCGTTAGCGCAGCAGGGGTTAGAGAGGATGAAACCTTGCAATGAAGCCCATCCCCATCAAAGACTGGCTTTTTCGTAGAATCCGCATACTCCAACACAAAAGGTTGACCTAACAACCACTGCAGTTCAGGTAAAGTGGCTGGACGATGCTTAGCATAAGCCTCCAAAATAGCTTGTTCGTTTTCCATCAGCAGCGTTTTAATGCGTCGCAACGACCATTTTTGCGGTGCCAACACCTCCAGACACCCATCGTCTTGGATGCGGTATGCCAAGTGCTTGCGTTTAGGATGACGCGTCAAGCGTATATCCTTAGGAATTGCCGTAGTAGTGAGCAAAGTCGTCGAGCCCTATCAATACCATCGAGATTTCGAAACCCTATTTTGTTAAACTCTGACCCTAATTGACAAGTGAGATTAACCCAATGCGCTTTGAATCACTCAGCGAAGACGAATTGAATACCCTAGGTTACTTCCTTGAAGAAGAAGCCGATGCCCGCGAGGCACTGGATTTCTTTGCCGCCCATGGATTAATGACTGCTTTAGCGGTTAGCCCAAAACCCAATGACTTTGAAATCCTCTGGGGAATCATATTTGAACAAGCTCCTGTTTTTAAAAACCAGGAACAGGAAGCCGAGATTCGACGTATATTGAAAAAACTCTGGGTCGAAATTGACGGCTTGCTGAGCGAATCCGAAGAATTTCCCGTCCCTTGCGACCTTAAAGTCGACCTTGAAGAGGGCGAAGATATTTCACCACTTGAGAGCTGGGCTCAAGGTTTCATGGAAGGCCTAATGCAGCAAGAAGAAGCTTGGTTCGAAGACAAAGAAGAGGAGGTTGCTGAACAACTGCTTCCTCTGCACTATGCATCTGGTTTTTTTGCCGATGAACCAGAAATGCAAGAAATTGATAACAACTCCGAATTGTCTCGACAAGTTTGCGAAGCCTTGCCAGCGGCTGTAACAGACCTTTATCTGGCTTTCAGAGTATAACTTTTCTTGATTCTTTGTGATGAGGTAAGGCTTATGAATGACGTTTATAAATTGGACGTCTGCTCTGGGCCTCTCCTCTAACCTACTGAATTTTAAAAAAAAGTGTTGACAGTATTAACACCTTCTTTATAATACGCAGCATCTTTAGGGGCCATAGCTCAGCTGGGAGAGCGCTTGCATGGCATGCAAGAGGTCGGCGGTTCGATCCCGCCTGGCTCCACCAAAAGATATTGTCCTGTCCCCTTCGTCTAGAGGCCTAGGACACCGCCCTTTCACGGCGGTAACAGGGGTTCGAATCCCCTAGGGGACGCCATCTAGTTCGCTACACCTTCCTTGTTGTCTATAGATTTATTTCGATCATCATTATTTGATTGCTCGTAGTAACCTAATCCCCCTTACCAAGTTTCAATAAGACCCTCCATTGCGTCGCTCAAGTCAATTCCAGTAAAATCCGACCATTGCACTCAACTATTTGTCGGTAATAGGACGTTTAATGCCAACTCATAACGACCTCAAAAACATCATTGAGCAACGACTAGCCAAGATTCAAGATCCTTATCTTAACCAGGACTTTATCAGCAGTGGCGCATTAAGTTCCATCAACACCGAAGAACATCAAGCAACCGTTCAACTCCATTTAAAGTACCCCGCCGACACGCTTGTCGAAGGCTATAAACAGCTAATTCAATCGCAACTGGATGATATTGAAGGCATTAGCAACATCAGCATTCAAATCACCTGGAGCGTTGAAGCTCATAAGAGTCAAAACCATACGCCAGCCACTCAATCAATCAAAAACATCATTGCGATTGCTTCAGGAAAAGGCGGCGTCGGCAAGTCTACGGTGACCACCAATCTGGCTTTATCACTCGCAATGGAAGGCGCTAAAGTTGGCATTTTAGATGCGGATATTTATGGCCCTAGCCAGGGTTTAATGCTTGGCGTTTCCTCAGACCAACGCCCAGAGACCACTGATAACAAGGCCTTTATTCCCATTGAAGCACACGGCCTAAAAACCATGTCGATGGCCTATTTAGTGACCGATAAAACACCCATGGTGTGGCGTGGCCCCATGGTAAGTGGCGCATTGCAACAACTCATGATGCAAACTCAATGGGGAGAGTTAGATTATTTGTTCATCGACATGCCTCCTGGGACAGGTGACATTCAGTTAACGTTGTCGCAAAAGTTTCCCGTTTCGGGGGCTGTTATCGTCACAACCCCTCAAGACATTGCGCTTTTAGATGCCCAAAAAGGAATAGAAATGTTCCGCAAGGTCAAAATACCTGTCCTTGGCGTCGTCGAAAATATGTCGATCCATATTTGTAAGGCTTGCGGCCACCATGAAGCCATCTTTGGTGAGGAGGGTGCTGATAAACTTGCTGAAGATTACCAAACAGAAGTTCTGGGCTCACTCCCTCTCTCTCGCTGGATTCGAGAACAAGCAGACACCGGCAAACCGGCTGTGATTGCTGATCCAGAAAGCGAAATCGCCATGCTCTATCGCAATACCGCGCGAACATTAGCCGCTCACTTGGGGCAACGCAGTAGCGAAACCAGCATTCCCAGCATAGAGATCACTTAAAACCACTTTCATTCTATTAATGAGCTGATTAGGTAACGGGGTTCTTAATGCGTTCTCGAGCAGCAACCCCATTAACGGTCCTTGGTTTGTGTACCCAGCTACTGAAATCACTGCGATGAAGGTACTCAAATCGTAACTGCCGGTATCTATCCTCATTCAACATAACGGTCGCATCCATAACTTTCCCTCTTTGCGAGACCAACGACTGAAAGGCCTGATAAAGCGCCGCCAACCGGGTGCTTACCCCCTTGATCTTAACCTCAAAAGTCAACTCAGCATGCCTCGCATCCCAGGGTTGAAGGGGTACCTCTGCTGTTACGGAGGCATCATACATCAGCCTTAGCGGAACACGAGAGTATTCCCCTTCTGTGACTTTATTCATAAAGACATCCACAAAGAGTTTCTGACCCGACGGGATAATCACTTTTCGTGCACACAAACTGATGCTGTTAGGCTTTGGCGCTTGCCCCTGCTGCATATCCTCAAACACCCCTATGCCCCACCCCAGGTCGACTTGCTCCCAAGCAAACGCCTTGGCTCGCTGATAGGCCTTTGATTCTGCGTAATTGTGCAATGAGGCCGTCTCATCGCTGACAAACGTACGCAAGCAGAGCGCCTGTCTTAATAAAGAATCCGATTCTCCTGGGTAGTGATGACGACTGTGGTAACCGCCACCAATATCTGAGTGAGCTCCAGGCAGATATAGCTCAGTGAAGTTAGCGGGTAATTGATTCATCTCAGACCCAGTCGCAACACTGGTTAGGGGAAAATAATAACGATGCTCATCTGCCGCACAAAGATGGACCAAACGCTCTACAGCATTTTGTTCAACGCCTAAATGCTCTACCGTCAAAGGTGCCGCTTCAACGGTATCAAACAACCCCATAAATTTAACGCGTATTTGCCGATGAAATTCAGGCGAAACAGGTATCCCCCGCCGGTTCAATTCCGACACAAAGGCATCGGTTTGATTAAGCAATTGATTCACAAAATGGCGGGCGGCTGCGGCTCCACGGCTGAAGCCAAAAACATCCAGCTCAAGCACATCCAATACCCTCGTATGATCAACTGTCGTACTGGAACCAGAGAAACCGTCAACTCTGAAATCCTGTGCGTTTAGTTGATCTGCTATTTCGGCCGGGATCAATTCCTGAATAGCCAATGCCACTTTATTTAAAAGCGATGTTTCCAGAAGTGATAACGCCTGCCCAAACAAGAGATCATCGCTTTCGTTCGTTAATGTACCCACACCTTCAACGTATATTTTCCCTACCCCAGGAAGGCGGTCGTCATACAATGCGTACAGCTTCGCAATATTCGTTTTCTCATTACTGTAACTATCACTTGAGGGTAAAACGCCCCATTCGCATAGAGCGTCTTCAAACATCAACTCTTGATCTTCATCAGCAGTGCAATCAATTGCCAACCATGATTTGAGCACCGCTCTTCCCGCTTCAGTGTTGTGCCGATTATTGCCTGTCCCATCAAAGAAAATACCGAGCCTCAAAGAGGTTAAGCGGCTGTGAATCTGCGCGTCAGGCTGATCTAACTGGTTTAGCATTGTCTGGTTTCTTGCCTTCTTTTGGTGCAATTAAACCAAGCAACCTAAAATGAAAAGTAGGTCTATATAAGCCAAGAAGTGGGAAGGGTTAACCCTTCCTAGGAAATCACTTGATATTAAGGGTGGTGCCATGAAACCCGCCGCCGCGATCTTGGTTAACCACGGCACGAGTATTTATGAGAAAGGGAAGTTCAACCTTTAGCAAAAGCCATATTGTCGCCATTTAAGCTGACATTAATGGTATCACCTGACACAAAGTCACCCGATAAAATTTTCTGCGCAAGCGGGTTTTCTATCTCCTGCTGTATGGCTCGCTTGAGGGGTCTTGCACCAAACACAGGGTCGTATCCAACCGCTACTAAACGCTCAAGTGCGGCCGGTTCAACACTGATGGATAAATCATGGTCTTGCAGACGTTTGCGCAATAAACCCAATTGAATGTCTGCAATGCCCTTAATATGAGCTTTATCCAAAGGATGAAAGACCACCACCTCGTCAATACGGTTTATAAATTCAGGCCTAAAGTGCTCGCCTACGATGGTCATTAAGGAATCACGCATGGTTTCATAGGATTGTTTACCCGCCATTCCCTGAATAACGTCCGAGCCTAAATTCGAAGTCATCACCAGTACGGTGTTTTTGAAATCCACCCGGCGTCCCTGACCATCCGTTAACTGTCCATCGTCGAGCACCTGGAGCAAAATATTAAACACATCAGGATGCGCTTTTTCGACTTCATCCAACAGAATGACAGAATAAGGCTTACGTCGAACCTGTTCGGTTAAATATCCGCCTTCTTCGTACCCTACATACCCTGGAGGCGCACCAATCAATCGGGCTACTGAGTGCTTTTCCATATACTCTGACATATCGATACGCACCATCGCATCCGGACTGTCAAAAAGGAAATTCGCTAGGCTCTTACACAATTCCGTTTTTCCGACCCCCGTTGGCCCCAAAAATAGGAAGGAGCCGTTAGGGCGGTTAGGGTCTGACAAGCCAGCACGAGAACGACGAACGGCATTGGACACAGCCACGATGGCATCATTTTGCCCAACCACTCGATGGTGCAGCTCGTCTTCCATACGCAGTAATTTTTCGCGCTCACCCTCCAGCATTTTCGCAACGGGTACACCTGTCCAGCGCGCCACTACTTCAGCAATTTCTTCTTCCGTTACTCGATTGCGTAACAGTTTAAAATGGGTCTGGCCCGTTTTCTCCGACTCTGATTGCTCAGCCATTTGCTTTTCTAAATCGGGAATAATGCCGTATTGCAACTCAGACATGCGGCTTAAATCACCCGCTCGACGAGCAGATTCCATTTCAAGCTTTGCTTCTTCCAATTTTTCTTTTACTTGCTGAGTGCCTTCAAGCGCCATTTTTTCGCTTTTCCAGATCTCTTCTAAATCGACATACTCTCGGCCCAATTTATTAATGTCATGATTGAGATCGCTTAATCGTTTTTTCGCTGCTTCGTCTTTTTCTTTTCGTAATGCCTCTCGCTCAATTTTTAACTGGATTAATTTGCGTTCTAAGCGATCCATTTCTTGAGGTTTGGAGTCAATTTCCATACGAATAACGCTGGCTGCTTCGTCCACCAAATCGATGGCTTTATCGGGCAATTGTCGATCAGGAATGTAACGATGCGATAACTGAGAGGCAGCAATAATAGCTGAGTCGGTTATCTGGACACCGTGGTGAATTTCGTAACGCTCTTTTAAGCCTCGCAATATTGCTACGGTGTCTTCAACACTGGGTTCTGTGACCATCACTTTTTGGAAGCGACGCTCTAAAGCAGCGTCTTTTTCAACGTAATCACGATATTCATCTAATGTTGTTGCGCCAACGCAATGCAATTCACCTCGAGCCAAAGCAGGTTTCAACATATTCCCTGCATCCATAGCACCATCGGATTTACCCGCTCCAACCATGGTGTGCAATTCATCAATAAAGAGCACAACATTGCCTTCATGTTTAGCAACGTCTTTTAGAACGGCCTTTAAGCGCTCTTCGAATTCTCCCCGGAATTTAGCCCCTGCAATCAAGGCCCCCATATCCAAAGATAAAATGCGTTTTTTCTTTAGGCCTTCTGGCACCTCACCATCAATTATCCTCTGGGCCAACCCTTCAACAATGGCCGTTTTACCTACGCCTGGCTCACCAATTAAGACGGGGTTGTTTTTAGTGCGTCTTTGCAGCACCTGTATTGTACGGCGAATCTCATCGTCTCGACCGATGACTGGGTCGAGCTTACCTTCTTCTGCTCGTTGCGTTAAATCAATCGTATAGCGATCAAGTGCTTGGCGATGATCTTCAGCATTTGGGTCTGTCACTTTTTCCCCTTGTCGTATCGATTGAATGGCCTTTTCAAGTTTGGCGGCTGTAATACCCAGTTGCTTTAGCGCTTTTCCCATGGGGCCGCGGTCTTCTGTTAGGGCCAAAAATGCAACTTCAACCGAGATAAAGTCGTCGCCCATTTTTTGAGCCAGCCTATCCATCTGATTCAACAGGCGACCTAACTCAGGCGAAACGGAAATTTGCCCATCCGGATGCTGGACACTGGGTAAAGATTCTATGACGTTTAACGTTGCACTTTTAAGCGCATCCGCAGAAACGTCGATCAGCTTGAGCAAACCTTGCAGTGCATTCGTGGGTTGTTCCAGCAAAGCAAGCAGCAAATGCGCTGAATCGATTTGGTTATGGTCTCTCCCCAAAGCGATGGATTGTGCTTCTGACAGAGCCTGTTGCAAACTGGTGGTAAACTTTTCTAGGCGCATGCGCTCACTCCTAGTTTCCTGTTATTTTCCTCTGGGAAGATAGATTGCGGCGTTTCCTCCATTTTCAAGGTGCAGAGGGCTCAACTGTGAAACTTTGCCATTGCCCCACCTTTTGATCCATCACCTCAACCTGACTCACCGTAGCCTGTTCCGGCCCCTTGTGGCACCACTCTATGAGCTGCTTCACCGACTCAGAATCGCCTTGAACAACAGCTTCAACGCTGCCATCACCTCGATTTCTAACCCACCCAACCAAACCTAAAGCCTGGGCTTGTTGTTGAGTCGAGGCCCGGTAAAAAACCCCCTGAACTCGCCCTTTTATATGAAGGTGAACACATACCGAATTCGCCAATTCTGCCATGGTATTTATCTTTTGCCTCATTGCATAAGTGCTGCAACAAGAATGCGCTATCTCCTTGATCCAAGACAAGACTTCTCCTCAAAACTCTACCTAAGCTCTTCGACTGTTGATGTCATTGGCAGTAGGACGTAGATTCAAATGGACCTTATTCCCACCGTAAAAGCTCCCGGCAGGACACATATTCCCATTCCCTCTAAACAAGAAGATCCGTTACTCTCACGAGAACAACTTGAGTGCTTGTCAGCGCTTGGAGAGTCTCGATCTCCGAGATACACTTCTTACCCCACGGCCCTCGACTTTAAGCCCCTAGAAGATGATGTGCTTGCATGGGAAGCTTTGACGAGTATAGAACCAACGGACCCTCTTTCTCTTTACGTGCATGTCCCTTTTTGTGAGAGGCTCTGTTATTACTGTGCCTGCAATAAGGTGTTAACCAAGCATAAGTCAAAATCATTGCCTTATATGGAAGCGCTATTCAAAGAAATTGAGCTAAAAGCTGTGAATGATGACGTCATGCAAGCCCCTGTCAGGCAGGTCCATTTTGGTGGAGGCACGCCCAACTTTCTGTCGCCTCTGCAACTGGGCGCCATTTTAGATGAACTTCAGTACTACTATCGATTTGATTGGGGCCATAAAGCCTTTGAGTTGTCCATTGAAGTTGACCCCAGGTCGATCTCTGCTGCCGAAATTCCTGGATTGCGAGCACTTGGATTCAATCGTCTAAGTCTCGGGGTACAAGATTTTGACCCTGACGTGCAAAACGCCATTCATCGCGTGCAGCCCTACTCACTTATCGAATCAATCGTGAATCAAGCTCGAAAAAGTCGATTCAAGTCCATCAACATGGACCTTATTTATGGACTTCCCAAACAAAGCATTTCTAGCTTTCTGCAAACCATTGATCAAGTGATTGAATTAAACCCCGATCGCATATCGATTTTTCATTACGCTCATTTGCCCGATCGGTTTCCCCCTCAACGACGTTTTTCAACAGACGACTTGCCAAGCTCAGAGGCAAAAGCCAACTTGTTTCACCAAGCAAAAGCACGACTCCAAATAGCAGGGTATCGGCACATTGGTCTTGATCACTTTGCAAAAGAATCAGATCCTCTATGCACAGCCCAGGATAATCAAACCTTGCATCGCAACTTCCAAGGCTACAGCACACACGGAGGGCACCAACTCATTGGTTTTGGCCCAACAGCTATTAGTTGCTTTCCAACCGGCTACGTCCAAAATCAGGCTGACCTTGCGAAATATGAACGAACGTTGCTGACAAACGAGCAGCTGCCTGTCAGCCGTGGTATCAAACTCGCAAATGATGACAAGATTCGTCAATGGGTCATTCAACAACTAATGTGTCACTTTCACCTGGATGGAAATACATTCCTGAAGAACTTTGATCAATCGTGGCTTGACTATTTTGCGGGCCATATACATGAATTGAGTGAGTGGGCCAATCGTGGATGCTTAACCTTTAATCACGAGGGGATCAGCATTCTAGATAAAGGCCGCTACTTTATTCGTGACATTGTAAAAAATTTTGACCAATACCGAGCCCACTCGAGCACTCCCTGTTCGAAATCAGTGTAAAATTTTCAACTTGACAACGCCTCAATCAAGAGTGCGTTGTTATCAAACCAGTCTTCAAAACTGAAGACTGGTAGAATTTCCTGGCATTGAGAATAGCCAGGCATCAACGGCTCGCTACTACCTGTTGCAGCATTGCGATCACCTGCTCAGTTATTTTTCTTTGGACATTTGAATTGAAAGAACCAACGCTAGGTGTGTGAATATGGCCAACAGGTATTTGTGCGTTATAAAGATTCCTCAGCCTAATGCTTCGATAAGACACTTCGTTAGAAAGATATCCTCCCCCGGAGCCTTCAACAGAGATCGATCGGTTCAATTCACTGAGTTTTTCAGGGTATTTCACCCCCGCCAAGGTCACAACCCTACGGTTATCATTTATTGAATATGGGCCAAGAACCGATTTCATAGCCTGAGCAGGCAAGCTAAACTCAACAAACTCTGGGCCATCTAAAGAAGCGTTTTTCAATTGTGGGACCAATGGCTGTCGAGACGTGGCGCCAGTGTAATAGTTTAGGTTATCGGGTGCTTGAGCGGAACGACGAAGTCCAGGGAAACGCTCTAAATCAAATTGTGAACGGCCCATACTGATCGTAATCACTGCATCAACTTTGTTATTTCTTAAGTAATCGCCCAGGAAACTTTCAACCATTCCACGGTAAAAATCATCAAATCGAACAGGCAACATCAAAGCTTCCACTTTGAACGCTTGGTCCTGCACTTTGTAACGCTGACCATCCAAAGAAAGGGCTATTGAACCTGATGGATTGCTTTGAGCGATATTTCGATCGAGAAAAAAAGGATCAAATCCCGTTATAAGTACTCTGTATTCATCATTTTCATTAAACATCACATCTTGCTGACCTCGAGAAGCCAACTCAAACAACCAAAACACCCGTTCCCTTTGCTGAGGAGTTGCGTTTAATGAAGCTAATTTTTTACGAATCGCTTTACTCATTTTAAGCCTAGCCCAATACAGTGATCGATCGTCTTTGATAGATCTTAATTCTGTTTGCTTAGCCAAACGCCACAACCCCGCACCGGCTTGCTGGCTCAAATCCAATAAAGCTTCAAAATGCTTCATCACATTCAGACGCTCATCAAACTGATGAAGGTAAACTTTATATGAATCAAGTAAACCATGATTTTTTTTTTCAGCTACATCAATACGTTGTTCTTCAATCGTTGGAGACTCGGATCGATAAACTGACGCTGTTTCTGACGAGGCTTGCAGACAAGTCGAAACAACCATATTCAGGCTGATTACAAAAGGAGCGAGGTTCAATTTCATAGAGAATTCCTGCCTCTATATTAGAATTATTAAGTGCATCAAAGCGATCTGCAACGCTTGATCAACGACCATGCAGCAGCCAAGTCTGTCAAAAGCGAAGATCGAAAAATGAGTGTAAAGTAAAAGATTGCCAAAAGGAAAGAATTGAAAAGCCTCTAGACACGCCAAAGCACCGGCTATACCGATGCTTTGGGCATTAACTGTCTATTACACAGCCTTAACTCACACCAACGTGTGTACTTTTTAAACCCTGATCTAACAGACCCAAACAACTGATCTGCATAACTCCCTGGATTTTCTCAAGCGTGAGGGCGTTAGTCTCTTGATCCGGTCCGTCCTACGCTGATTTCAGTTTACAACATTTTCGAGAATGCGCAGTCAAACACAGATGCAATAATGTTGCTTTTTAAGGCATTATTGTCATATTAATAAGTGCCTAAGAAACAAGTGGTTGTACGTAATTCATCGCATGCTTCAGAGCCTAGGAATCTATTCAATAATGCTGTCATCTTGAAAAATAGCTTGATTGTATAAATCGCTAATCTCGCCGATCATTTCAGTGTTATCTTGAGGCGCAGACATTTCAAGCTTCTTAGGAAGCACCAACCTAAACCGAGTACCCACTCCGATTTCCGACTCACAGTCAATACGCCCTTTTAAAAGCTGAGTAACCAAATTGTAAATAATGCTCAGACCCAGACCGATACCACCTTTGTTTCTTTTGGTTGTAAAAAAGGCTTCAAAGATTTTTTGTTTTTCCTCTTCAGGAATTCCGTTTCCATTATCAGACACCTCAATCAAAACCCCCTCATCCTCATCTCTTCCTACAAACACTCGCACCCCACCTTGCTCATCATCTTTAAAAGCGTGCTGAAAAGCATTTCCTACTAACCCCTCTATCACCTGTGCTAAAGCGCCTCGATAGGTTTCGATCAACAATTTGTCCGATTCTTCAAAGGTCAATTCAATATTATGAGGCTTCCGAAGCCTTAGAAGCTCAACAACCTCCAACACAACTTGATTCAACTCAAAGCGAACAAGATTTTCCCTGCCGCCTTCAACAGAAAGTAATTTAAACACTTTGACTATCTTGACAGCGCGATCCAAATTGCGATTAATCAAGTCCGCATAATTCACTAGATTCTCAACGTAACTCGCTAGGCCTTTTTTAGTGAGCAAATTATTTTCCATATCATTATTGATATTCTTGGCCATTTCATTTAACCCACTGACACTGGTCATGCAAACGCCCAATGGCGTGTTTAATTCATGAGCCACGCCTGACACAAGCCCTCCAACCGTTGCCATTTTTTCACTCAGAATCAATTGCTCCTGTGTTTCTCGCAGTTCCTTCACAAGTACTTTCATCCGCTCCAATGCACTCGACAACCCTTCATTGGATTTTTGCAATTGCTGCGTCCGATCTTCTACTTTTCGCTCTAAAGTAGCATTTAATTCTTCAACCCGCTTCGATGTTTCAACTAATTCAGTAATATCCCACTGACAGCCAACAAAATGCGTTGCCTCTCCACTGTCGTCTGTGCGAATTGTCATGGATAACATAATGTGTTTAATATTTTCATCGTAATCCAACAACGTATACTGGTAGTGAATCAGCTCTAACCCTCCATTTTTTAATGCTTCAATTTGAGATTCAAGCTCGAGCTGTTCATTTTCCTTTGCTAATCGACCAACGAACCAATCTTTAGCTTTAGGTTGACGTTTTATAAAATCTCTACTGCATGAAAATTGCTCTGTTAATTGACCATTAAATTCCATTGAGTCTTCTTGCATAGAAATATCAAAAATTGCTAATCCAGCTGTTTTCACAGCAAGAGAAAGTGTTACTTGTTTCTCTTTTAATTCCGATTCAGCCTCTTCTCGGCGTTTCATATCGTCACGCAAAGCTTCACGCATAAAATTAAACGCATCCGCTACTTCATCCAGTTCATCTTGCCAAGCTTTTTTCCCTTCTAATACCAAGGGTTTATCCAGCGTTGATAGATTAAAATTACGAGCATAAGTCGCCATACGATACAAGTGGCGGTTAATGAAGGTTTGGATAATAAAGAGTATAAATAATGAGACAATCATGGTCTTAATAAACTGTGTGACCAAAATAGCAATCGTTTTATCTTTCAGATCATCAATCACGCCATCGTAACTGATATGCAAATACAGTCGACCCAACAACTGATTATTCTTGTGCAGCTCTAATGCAACTACTCGAGTCTGACTGGCTGTATCAGGTCGCCCCTGTTCAATAAAAAATCCCGCCTCATCTTTTATGTAGACATAATGGATTTCAGAATAATTTAATAACGCACGTAATTGGATCGTCATTTGATCTTGATCCATATTCCACAAACTGTGCGTAATACTCTCCAAATAACCGCCTTGAATGTGTCCTAAGTTTTCCTCAATTTTGGACACATCTCTTTTATAATCCCCCATTAACACCCACCCGGTTGCAAGCAGGGTCACTAATGAACTAAAAACAAGGATATAGGCAAGGATTCGCTTACCGAGGACGCTCTTATAAGGCGCTACCATCCAACGCACCCATCTTCTTTTGACTAGTCAATTTCAGCATAGGCTCACTCAGACAGCGCTGCCACGTATAGAGATAAACTACCATAGCCATTAACTTAATTAATTTTACCTATAGAAAGTGAAGAGGTAAGTTCTTATGTCTTTGAGCGGGGGCTCCCTCTGAGAAAAAGCTCCTGAAAATAGCCCACCCCATTGAAATGGGTTACAAAAACTTACATATTTGGAGAAAACATGCAGAATCTAGAAGGTCAAAGGATCCCTGAAGTCGAATTCGTGATTCGAGAAGATGACCAATTCAAGAAACTGAGCAGCCGTGAACTTTTCGATGGTAAGACGGTTATCGTTTTCGCTCTTCCTGGCGCATTTACCCCCACTTGTTCGAGCACACATTTACCGCGCTACAACGAACTGGCACCTATTTTTAAGGCGCAAGGCGTTGATTCCATTATTTGCCTATCGGTTAATGACCCCTTTGTTATGAATGCATGGGCAGAAGACCAAACCTGCGAAAACTTATACCTACTTCCAGATGGAAACGGTGAATTCAGCGAAAAGATGGGCATGCTGGTAGACAAAGAAGAGTTAGGCTTTGGCAAGCGTAGCTGGCGTTACTCGATGCTGGTGAACAACGGTACCATTGAGAAGATGTTTATTGAGCCTCAGAAACCGGGTGACCCTTTCGAAGTTTCAGATGCGGATACCATGCTTAATTACATTTCACCCGAAACACAAGCGCCCGCGTCTATTTCCATCATCACCAAACCTGGCTGTCAATTTTGCGCCACCGCCAAGAAGCTATTAGACAATCATCAGTTGAGTTATGAAGAAATTGTACTTGGTCGTGATGCAACCACCACCAGTGTTCGTGCAATAACAGGCAAAGAAACGGCCCCTCAAGTATTTATTGCAGGACAATACATCGGCGGCAGTGAAGCACTGGCCGAATACTTAGGTGACACAATCTAGTCAGTCAAATGACCTCTTTAAAGGTGTTTTGACGGCTTCATAGAGCCTGCCTTCAATGAGACAGGCTCTGTTGAATACGAAAACTCCGGCTAACTAACTCAGCGCTCGCTCAATTCGATCCAAAGCTTCCGCCATCATTTCTTCAGAACAAGCATAAGAAAGGCGTATACAGCCGCTTAATCCGAATGCGGTTCCTGGTACTACAGCAACCATTGCCTTTTCCATCAAGAAATCGGCTAATGCCACATCGTCTTCAAGCCCCAATCGTTTAATGACTTCAGAGCAATCAGGAAAGGTGTAAAAAGCACCGTCCGCGGCAACAGCTTTCATGCCTTCAATTTGATTGATGCGATCAACCGCTTTTTGATGTCTGGCTTTAAAGGCTTCCACCATCGGCACCAAACAGTCTTGTGGACCCGCCAAGGCAGCTGCCGCAGCAGCCTGAGAAACAGAGCAAGGGTTTGAGGTGCTTTGCGATTGGACTTTTTTCATCGCTTTAATCAAACTGGCAGGGCCTGCACAGTACCCAATTCGCCACCCCGTCATGGCATACGCCTTGGAAACTCCGTTTAGAACGATCGTACGATCGTACAGCTCAGGGCAGGCGTTAAGAATGTTGGCGTATGGCTCTTCGGTCCAAATGATCTTCTCATACATATCATCTGTCGCGATCAACACTTTGGGGTATTTCAGCAAAACCTGACCGAGAGCTTTTAGCTCGGATAATGAGTAAACCACCCCTGTAGGGTTTGATGGGCTATTCAACACCAGCATTCGTGTTTTATCAGTAATGGCCTCTTCCAGCTGTTCAGGGGTTATTTTGTAGCCCTGATCGATACCTGCTTGAACAATCACGGGAGTCGCATCAGCCAACAGCACCATGTCGGGATATGAGACCCAGTAGGGCGCTGGCACTATGACTTCATCACCAGAGTCTAAATACGCCTGGGCAAGATTGTAAAAACTTTGCTTGCCACCGGAAGACACCAAGATTTGATCCAATTGATAGTCCAAACCATTGTCTTGCTTGAACTTTGCTTGAATCGCTTGTTTAAGTTCAGGGGTGCCATCCACAGCGGTATAGCGTGTTTTACCTGCGTTTATCGCTTCAATAGCTGCCTGCTTAATATGATCAGGAGTATCAAAATCGGGTTCTCCAGCTCCCAATCCAATCACATCCTTGCCCGCAGCTCGGAGCTCTGCTGCCTTAGTGGTGATTGCAATAGTCGCTGAAGGTTTAACACGCCCTACACGAGCAGCCAATTGAATGTCCACGACAATCTCCTAGTTCGAGCCAGTGGAAATAAGAAGGTTCTTCCGATAGCCTATGGTAATCCAAGACAGCAGTGGACGATAGCCTTCTATGCGGGCGCTTAGTGTTGAATCCAAATTTTCACCTGCCGGTGACCAACCCAAAGCCATCAAAAAACTGGTGGCGGGGATTGAGTCAGGCCTTGCCAAACAAACGCTGCTCGGTGTTACCGGCTCAGGCAAAACGCACACAATGGCTCGCATCATTGAGCAGGTGCAACGACCTGCAATTGTCTTGGCACACAACAAAACTCTGGCTGCCCAGCTTTACGGTGAGTTCAAGGCATTTTTTCCAAAAAATTCGGTGGAGTACTTCGTCTCCTACTACGACTACTACCAGCCAGAAGCTTATGTTCCCAGCACCGACACCTTCATCGACAAAGATGCCTCTGTTAATGAACACATTGAGCAGATGCGATTATCTGCTACGAAGGCTTTAATGGAACGCAAAGACGTCATCATTGTCGCGACGGTGTCAGCCATTTATGGCCTAGGAGACCCAAAGTCTTATCTTAAAATGGTCTTACACCTTGACCGAGGCGACCTAATCGATCAAAGAGAACTGCTTAGACGATTAGCAGAGCTCCAATACACACGCAACGACACGGATTTTTATCGAGCCACTTACCGAGTGAGAGGCGATGTAGTAGACATTTTCCCTGCAGAATCAGAGGCGGATGCCATCCGCGTTCAACTTTTTGATGAGGAAATTGAAGACATCAGCGTCTTTGATCCACTGACCGGCGAAATCAAAAGCCGAATTCCTAGAATAACCATTTTTCCCAAGACACATTATGTGACCCCTAGGGACACTCTTTACTCCATGATTGATGCCGTTAAAGACGAACTAAGAGTGCGACTCGACCAGTTACGTGAAAACAGTAAATTGGTAGAAGCGCAGAGATTGGAACAACGCACTCTCTACGACATCGAAATGATCCAAGAACTTGGTTATTGCTCTGGCATTGAGAACTACTCTCGCTATTTATCTGGTCGCAACCCAGGGGAAGCGCCTCCTACCCTTTTCGACTACATACCAGAAGATGCGCTCTTATTTGTCGATGAATCGCACGTCACCATTCCTCAAATTGGCGCAATGTACAAAGGCGATCGCTCTCGTAAAGAAACCCTCGTTGAGTATGGTTTCCGCCTACCATCTGCCCTAGATAATCGCCCTATGCGTTTCGATGAATGGGAAAGCATTAGCCCACAAACCATTTTTGTCTCAGCAACGCCAGGCCCTTATGAGCAAGAACACGCCGATGCCGTCGTCGAACAAGTCGTTCGACCTACTGGGCTTGTTGATCCAGACATTGAAGTTCGCCCCGCCACCTCTCAAGTCGATGATGTTATGGATGAAATTCAGAAGGTCGCCAAAGCAAAAGAGCGAATATTAATTACCACGCTTACAAAGCGGATGGCAGAAGACCTCACCAGCTTCTTAGACGAAAATGGTATTCGAGTTCGATACCTGCACTCAGACATTGATACTGTTGAGCGAGTTGAAATCATCCGAGATCTTAGGTTGGGAGAGTTTGATGTTTTAGTCGGCATTAACCTATTGCGCGAAGGACTCGACATGCCTGAGGTATCGCTGGTTGCAGTTCTAGACGCTGATAAAGAAGGTTTCCTCCGATCAGAACGATCACTCATTCAAACCATTGGCCGGGCCGCCAGAAACGTCAATGGCCGCGTTATCCTTTATGCCGATAAAGTGACTGCATCCATGCAAAAGGCCATGGATGAAACAGAGCGTAGACGCGAAAAGCAAATGGCCCACAACAAAGCACATGGCATCACCCCTAAAACCATCCATAAATCGGTTGCGGATATTCTTGAAGGTGCAGTTGCACCGGGTAAAAAAGTTGGTAAAAAAGGGAAATCCAGCCGCTCCAAAGTGTCTGAACCTGGCTCAGACTACCAAACGCTCGACAGCAAGCAACTTGAGAAACGGATGACAGAACTGGAAAAAGCCATGTTCAAAGCCGCTAAAGATCTAGAGTTTGAAAAGGCCGCCCAACTGAGAGACGAGCTAGCTTTGTTGAAAGAAAGAAGAATACAACTGGACGCTTTATAGGTGTTTATTTGCTGTTTTCGCGAAAAACACCATATTTTTACCTCTAGGGTATTGATTTCACTAAATTTATTCGTATAATGCTCTCCAACCTTAGTCACGTAGCTCAGTTGGTTAGAGCACCACCTTGACATGGTGGGGGTCGTTGGTTCGAGTCCAATCGTGACTACCAGATTTTATACGGAAGGCGCCCCTCGAAAGAGAGGCGCCTTTTTGTCTAGGCGCGATCTTTGCTGCCGATATCAAAATACAAAGCAACAAGATGCGCAAAGCACCAACACGTGGCCTTTGGTAGGGGTCACCACTGAAAGGAAGAAGTCCTATGCCAATTATTACTCTCCCTGACGGCTCAAAACGCGAGTTCGATCAACCTGTCACCCTAATGCAAGTAGCAGAAGACATTGGGCCAGGCCTTGCCAAAGCAACCGTTTGCGGTCGCATCAACGGCAAGCTGGTAGACGCCTGCGAAACCATAACCGAAGACGCCAATATTACACTCATCACAGGCCGTGACACCGAAGGACTTGAGGTGATACGCCATTCCTTTGCTCACCTCGTCGGGCATGCGGTCAAGCAATTGTACCCTGAAGCCAAAATGGCGATCGGCCCCGTGATTGATGACGGCTTTTATTACGACATCGCCTACGAACGCCCCTTCACACCAGACGATGTTGAAGCCATTGAGAAACGCATCAAAGAGCTGGTCAAAAAAGATTACGATGTCATCAAGAAAATGACACCTATCAAGCAGGCTCGGGAAATTTTCCAAAGCCGTGGTGAGGACTACAAAGTTCGCCTCATTGACGACCTAATGGAGAATGGCGAATCTGGCGACGTGGGCCTCTATCACCACGAAGAATACATTGACATGTGCCGCGGGCCGCACGTCCCCAACACGCGCGTAATGCGCACCTTCAAACTGCTTCGCGTTTCTGGTGCTTATTGGCGTGGAGATGCCAACAATGAACAGTTACAGCGCATCTATGGCACCGCCTGGAACGACAAAAAAGACCTAAAGGCCTACATCAAGCGCATTGAAGAGGCCGAAAAACGCGATCACCGAAAATTAGCCAAGCGCCTGGATTTGTTTCACCTTCAAGAAGAAGCGCCTGGCATGGTGTTTTGGCACCCTAATGGCTGGACCATGTACCAAGTACTGGAACAGTATATGCGCCAAGTTCAGCGTGATAACGGCTACAGCGAAATCAAAACGCCCATGGTGGTTGATCGTCAGCTGTGGGAGAAATCAGGTCATTGGGAACACTATTCGGAATACATGTTCACCACCGAATCTGAAAAACGCACTTACGCGGTCAAGCCCATGAACTGCCCCTGTCACATTCAAGTTTTCAATCAGGGGCTCAAAAGCTATCGCGATCTACCTTTGCGACTGGCCGAATTCGGCTCATGCCATCGCAACGAGCCTTCAGGCGCCCTGCACGGCTTAATGCGTGTTCGTGGGTTCACTCAAGATGATGCCCATATCTTTTGCTCTGAAGACCAAATACGCGCAGAGGCCAGTGCATTCATTGAGTTAACGCGCAAGGTTTATGCTGATTTCGGGTTCGATCAAGTGGACTTAAAGCTATCCACCCGCCCTGATGATCGCATGGGGGAAGAAATTCTCTGGGATAAAGCTGAGCAAGCCCTCACCGACGCTTTGAACGACACAGGCTTAGAGTGGAGCCTCCAACCCGGCGAAGGCGCCTTTTACGGACCAAAAGTTGAATTTACCCTCAAAGATTGCTTGGGTCGCGAGTGGCAATGTGGCACTCTACAACTGGACTTCATGCTCCCTGGTCGCCTCGGCGCCCAATTTGTGGATGAAGACGGCGAGCGCAAGGTGCCAGTCATGCTGCACCGTGCTATTCTCGGATCTTTTGAACGGTTTCTAGGTGTGTTGATTGAGCACTATGCTGGCGACATGCCGCCTTGGTTGGCGCCACAACAGGTCGCTATCCTCAATATTACCGACAATCAGTCTGAATATTGCCAAAAACTAGAGACAAAACTCCGAGAATCTGGTTATCGTGCGTCAGCCGACTTGAGAAACGAGAAGATCGGTTTTAAAATCCGCGAGCATACTTTACAGAAAGTCCCCTACCTTCTCGTGGTGGGTGACAAAGAAGTGGAAACCAACTCGGTAGCAGTAAGGACTCGCAAAGGGGACGATCTCGGAACCTTAAGCATTGATGCCTTCACTCAACTGCTGGACGACGCCATAGCCCAGCGAGGCCGGTTGGATGTTACGAACACAACGGAGAGTTAACGATTAGAGCGAACAACCGTACTCGGGGACGTGCACCACAACGATCCCCGATCAATGATCAGATTCGCGCCAAAGAGGTTCGTCTCATCGGCGCTGACGGAAACCAGGTGGGCATCGTTCCTTTGAAGGAAGCTTTGGCCGCTGCAGAGGAAGCTGCACTGGATTTGGTGCAAATTTCCGACGGCGACCCCATCGTCTGTAAAGTGATGGACTTTGGGAAGAAGCTCTACGAAGAGAAAAAACAGAAAGCCGCTGCTCGTAAAAAGCAGCAGCAGATCCAGGTAAAGGAAATGAAATTCCGACCTGGCACTGATGAAGGCGACTATCAGGTAAAACTGCGCAACCTGAAGCGCTTTCTAGAAAAGGGCGACAAAGCCAAAGTATCACTGCGTTATCGCGGTCGAGAAATGGCCCACCAAGAGCTTGGCATGCAGCTGATGAAACGCATCGAAGCAGACCTTGAAGATTTGGCTGTTGTTGAACAACGCCCAAAGCTTGAAGGCCGCCAGCTCGTGATGATTCTGTCGCCTTCCACAAAAAAACCTGTGAAACGTTCAGGTGAAGAATAGAAGTGGAAAGAGGCACTGCCTCTTTCCCACCTGCCGTTGAACAATGCGGAGTGATGTATGAAAGTAAAAATCAAGTCCAACAAAGGCGCTGCTAAGCGCTTCAAGAAGACTGCGAATGGCTTTAAACACAGAAAGTCTAACCGTGCTCACATCTTGACCAAAAAGGCTCCTAAGCGTAAGCGTCAGCTTCGTGGTACTCACCAAGTTGCTGCTGCAGATGTACCTTTGGTTCAGCGTATGCTGCCCAATACCCACTAATCGCTTAGTTCTGAGGATTTAAGATATGGCTCGTGTTAAACGCGGTGTGATCGCTAAACGTCGTCACAAAAAGATTCTGAAGCAAGCGAAAGGGTATTACGGAGCTCGTAGCCGTGTATTCCGCGTCGCTAAGCAAGCAGTTATCAAGGCTGGTCAGTACGCTTACCGTGACCGTCGTCAGCGCAAGCGTCAATTCCGCGCTCTGTGGATTGCACGTATCAACGCTGGCGCTCGTCAGTTCGATATGTCTTACAGCCGATTTATTAACGGTCTCAAAAAAGCCTCTATCGAAATCGATCGTAAGGTTCTGGCTGATCTGGCTGTTAATGAAAAAGCGGCTTTTGCGGCATTAGTCGAAAAAGCTAAAGCGGCTATTTAAACCTTCCGGGTTTAAATGCATGCGCCGGTTTCTTGGGAACCGGTTGCGACAGAACAGTCGTCCTTTCGGACGAATGGGTAGGGGAAGCGCCTTCGGCCTTCCCCTATTTTTTTGCTTTCTGATACGACAAATGAGACTCCACAGATGGACAACTTACAGGCATTGCTCGAAGCTGCTCTTGCTGCTGTTTCTGGCGCTGAGGAATTGCAACAACTTGATCAGGTTCGAGTGCAATACTTGGGTAAAAAAGGGGAGCTAACCTCTCTACTCAAAAACCTTGGCCACCTCAGCCCTGAAGAACGCCCCAAAGCTGGTGCATTGATCAACGAAGCTAAAACTCAGGTGGCTGATGCCATTCAAACTAAAAAAGCAGCACTTGAAACAGCAGCATTAGAGAAAAAGCTGTCTGAAAGTTCGGTTGATGTCACCATGCCTGGCCGCGGTCAAGCAACCGGTGGCTTACACCCTATCACCCGCTCATTAGAACGCATTGAAGACATATTCAAAAGCGCCGGGTACGATGTAGCAGAAGGCCCCGAAGTTGAAGACGATTTCCATAATTTTGAAGCGCTGAATATCCCTGGTCACCACCCTGCTCGCGCGATGCATGACACCTTTTATTTTGACCCTACAACGCTACTCAGGACGCACACCTCCCCTGTTCAAGTGCGCGTTATGGAAAACCAAAAGCCCCCTATCCGTATTATTTGCCCAGGGCGAGTTTATCGTTGCGACTCCGACCTAACCCATACGCCTATGTTTCATCAAGTTGAAGGGCTCGTCGTGGACGAAGGCATTAGCATGGCAGACTTAAAAGGAACCGTGGCTGAATTCCTTCAAGGGTTCTATGAAGTGGAAGATCTACAGGTTCGATTCCGCCCCTCTTATTTCCCCTTCACAGAACCTTCTGCCGAAATCGACATGCAGTGCGTTATTTGCCTAGGGGATGGCTGCCGCGTTTGCAAGCAAAGTGGTTGGCTTGAAATCGGGGGCTGCGGCATGGTTCATCCAAACGTATTCCAAGCCGTTGGTATTGACTCTGAAAAGTACACGGGGTTTGCCTTTGGCATGGGCGTAGAGCGTATGACCATGTTGCGTTACGGGGTTAATGATTTGCGTATCTTTTTTGAGAACGATCTAAAGTTTTTACGTCAGTTTCACTGATCAACAAAGACCCTATGGACCCTGACCAATTAAGTAGAGCGAAAACAAATGAAAATCAGTGAATCATGGCTACGCGAGTGGGTTAATCCCACCATGGATACCGACACTCTCGTTGCACAGCTCACCATGGCTGGCCTAGAAGTGGATGGCGTTGAGCCCGTTGCAGGCCAATTTACCGGCGTTGTGGTTGGCGAGGTGGTTTCTTGCGAACAACATCCTAATGCAGACAAATTGCGTTTATGCCAAGTATCCGATGGCTCTGAACAGTTCCAAGTTGTATGCGGTGCGCCCAATGTTCGCACAGGCTTAAAAATCCCCTTTGCCAAAGTAGGCGCCGTTTTACCAGGCGACTTTAAAATAAAGAAAGCCAAACTAAGACAAGTTGAATCATTCGGGATGCTCTGTTCTGAAAAAGAATTGGGCCTATCGGAAGCCAATGAAGGCCTCATGGAGCTCGCTGCAAGCGCCCCCGTCGGAAGTGACATCCGAGAGTATCTCAATCTTAACGACGTTACCATTGAAGTCGATCTAACCCCTAACCGAGCCGATTGTTTAAGCGTAAAAGGCATCGCTCAAGACGTTGGTGTACTGACCAGAACGGACTTAACACCAGCCGGCATTCCAACGGTTACAGTTGAACACCAAGATACCCTTCCGATTCATCTTGATGCCCCTGAAGCATGCCCACGTTTTCTTGGACGTATCATCAAAGGTATTGACTTAAACCGCTCTACCCCTTTATGGATGGTCGAACGTTTACGCAGAAGTGGTATCCGAGCCATCAGCCCCGCCGTAGATGTTACCAATTACGTGATGTTGGAACTCGGGCAACCCATGCATGCCTATGATCTGAGAACATTGCACTCAGCTGTACGTGTGCGCATGGCTCAATCCGGAGAAAAGCTAAGGCTTTTAGACGGAACCGAACTAGAACTGACCGACAACAGCCTGCTCATAGCCGACGAAGAAAAAGCTCTTGGTTTAGCCGGTATCATGGGAGGTGAGCACAGCGGCGTTTCCGATGACACTCAAGACATTTACCTAGAAGTCGCTTATTTTCAACCTGAAGCGATTGCTGGGCGTGCTCGCAGCTACGGCTTGCATACCGACGCCTCTCACCGTTTCGAACGCGGTGTGGATTTCGAACTTCAGAACAGTGCAATGGAAAGAGCAACAGCACTTCTTCTTGAAATTTGTGGCGGTTCCGCTGGTCCTATTTCTGAAGCTGTCTCAGAAAGTCACTTACCTAAGCGTCACCACATTGTTCTTCGTAAAGAGCGCTTGGCCATGATGCTCGGCATGAAGTTGGATGATCAAGAAGTGCTCGACATTCTGACTCGGCTAGGTCTAAAAGCAGAAACCATTGAGACTGGCTGGCAAGTAAAAGCGCCTTCTTACCGCTTCGATATTGCCATTGAAGCAGATCTTATCGAAGAGGTCGCCCGTGTTCACGGGTACAACAACCTACCCACCCGCTCCGCATTGGGTGCAGCAGCTCTCAAACGCAGTCATGAGCAGAACCTTTCGGTGAGAAATGTACGCCAACGTCTTCTCAGTGAAGGCTACCAGGAGGCGATTACCTATAGCTTTGTAGATCCAAAGCATCAATCCCTTCTTGACCCGGGTGTAGAAGCCCTGGCGTTACTGAATCCAATTTCCAGTGACCTTGGCGTCATGCGTTCAAACCTTTGGCCTGGGCTGGTTAACGCGATTGCTCATAACCTGAACCGACAACAAACCTCTGTGGCATTGTTTGAAACCGGTCTCAGTTTTGTCCCTCATTCAGGAGGTTTAAAGCAAGAAGCCATGGTGGCTGGTGCCATCACCGGAACACGAACCCCAATTTCGTGGGCAAATACCAAAGACAAAGTGGATTTCTTTGATGTCAAAGGGACTGTGGAACGCCTCCTAGACCTCGGGCTTGGGTCTCAAGCATTCGAATACAAACCAGAGAAACACGCTGCTCTTCACCCAGGGCAGTCCGCCCAGATACGATTAAACAACGAGCCTGTCGGCTGGATTGGCTTAATTCACCCTCAGGCTCAGAAAGCTATGGGCATTAAGCAGCCCATCTACGTGTTTGAATTACAACTGCAGGCGGTTTTGAAGCAAGCCCTACCTCACTATCAAGGGTTATCAAAGTACCCAGAAGTGCAACGTGACCTTGCCTTTACGGTGAAAAAAGGGGTCAACGCTGCCAACATTACGTCGCTCATAAGGAGCAAAGCAGGTGAATACTTGCTTGATTTGCGTATATTCGACCTTTACCAGGGCGAAGGTATTGATCCACAACGAAAAAGTATAGCTCTGGGCTTGACCTGGCAGCATCCATCGCGCACTCTTAATGATGAAGAAATCAACAGTTGGATGACAGCCATCATCGACAGCCTAGAACAGGAGGTCGGTGCGCAACTGAGAGGGTAGCGACTATGGGGGCTCTGACTAAAGCCGACATTGCTGAGAAGCTGTTTGAAGAATTAGGAATCAATAAACGCGAAGCCAAGGAAATGGTTGACGTTTTCTTTGAAGAGATTCGCACTTGCTTGCGAGATAATGAGCAAGTGAAGCTTTCGGGTTTTGGAAACTTTGACCTCCGTAATAAGCGGGAGCGTCCTGGCAGAAACCCCAAGACGGGAGAAGAGATCCCTATCTCTGCTCGTCGAGTGGTGACTTTTAAGCCAGGACAAAAGCTGAAAGTGAAGGTGGAAACCTACAACGACGGCGAGCCCGAAGACGCCTCTGAGATGCATGCTGGTCTAAAAGACAGTAGTAATGATGGCGAACACGTGGCATAGCTTTCATAGCTATGCCATTCTACATTTCTTTCGTTAGCAGGTGCCCCTGGCTTGGCGCTGTGGGTTCTCTGTTTATCGTTTCTGAGCTTAAATGGCCAGAGTCCGGTTTTTGTTCTCCCCGATCAGGGCTAATTTTTTGGGAAGCTACATTACAATAAGACCTATATTCCTCGTATTTCCCCTCTAACCAACCTTCAGCTCCATAATGGCTAAGGCCTCCTACAAAGAAGGTGTCACCTTTTTCCTGAGGGTTAGTCACTTCCACCCCCAAGATAGAACTAATCGCTTTATGGATACGATAGTGACTTGTGATACACCCTACCTGCTCCTTGAATTTATTTAAAGCAACCTCTGCTCCCCCAGCATTAAAAGCAAAAACAGGAATGGTTGCAGTGGCGAAATCTAAAGTGCCATGACCAAAGCGTTCTGGTCCCAAATTTTGACCATGATCTGGGACGTATAGAACCAAAGTTCTACCAGACAGGCGATCTTGGATACTGTTAAACCAGTTTTTTAATGTATGGTCAAAAAATAGAACCGAATTATCGTATTCAGATCGTAACTTATCTTGCTTAGAGTCAGATTCAGGTTTGAACCTATCAAACTCTTTTGGATAATTGCCTTTATAATCCACATGCATATTCTGTTGGTGTAAAACAATTAATTGAGGCTTATCAAGGGCTGGGTTTTGAGCAAAATAGGCGTCCAATAACTTATCATCAAACCTCCCCCAATTAGGAACATAGCTTTCTCGATCCAACCAAGTGGAAGTTCCCTTATAGACATAACTATGAGAAAGTGCGCGTTCGAATTGAGCACTCAGAAAATGCACTTCAAACCCTGACTCAATGCCTATTTTAAAAAGATTACCTTCTTTAGAGCCCAACTGATTAACGTTATCAGGTTCACTCACACCGTTCAAAAAGTATCCTAAAGAAAATTGTGTAGCCACCGATGAAGAAAACCCAAGCTGAAAGTGGAAGTTTTGATCGTGCATTAAGGAAGATAAATACGGTGTTGTTGGATTCTCCGATCCAAACAAACCCATACGTTCATGATTTACGCTTTCTCCGATAATTAACACTAAATTATCGACGAGCGGTTTTGTTTTAGAATAACGATAAGGCTCATAATGGTTGGTTTGCGGGCTTTTAAACAATGACGAAAAGTAATAGTTCCAACTGTAAAGGCCGTTTCGAACAGAAGAAACACCATAACTTGGCCTAAACTCCAATACGCGTACAAATGACTGCATAAAAGGCGTTGCTAACATGAACAGCACTATAGGAACAGTTGCCAAATACCGATATTTAGACGATTTTTTCCCATAAAAATAGTAGCAAAGTACAATACAGCCAGCACACACCCAGCAGGCAATCAAAGGTTTCCAAATGAGAGGCCACAAATCGAGCATTCCACGACTAAAATCATGGAGCTCACTCAACATGAAAGAAATTGCAAATTGGCTGTAGAATGTCCCGCTATAAACAAAATAACATAGCTGGGTAAACTGAAAAGCACTGAGCAGTCCAACAACAACGGCCTGCATCGCAAAAGGACGAGCATAGGTCAATAAAACAAATAATGCCCAAACAATATACATGCTTTCAAAATGAAGGACGCCTTTATAAGACATAACGGCATCTTTCTTTAATGAGTAAGCAACATACAGATCTGGGAGCCAAAAAAGGAAAGTAAGAAACAGCCCTAAAACGACCCGAAAACCCAACGCTCTAATGAATTGCAATACCATCAATGTGCCCTTTATTAAGGCACAAGCTTACGGTGTCCATTTGCGCCAAAAAATAAGGGCGTATTGTTACTAATATGAACAACCAATGCAATCTCAATCACTGCATTTGGATTCAATGGCTCGGTCATTTTGAGGAGCAGATCTCATTTGAAAATTATGTGTGTGCACTTACATTTACCCGTAGTGCCTTCAATTTACATCAAGGGTGATCACACCGAGACGTTTTTGCTCTCGTTCAGTAAAATGCTGTTTTTTGTATTCGTTGAGTGATTCCTCAGATTGTCCACTAGCATTCCACGCTATGTAGAAAGCTTGATAAGCTGAAACCCTCTCATCCCAACGACGTCGTCGTTCCTGCAAGGCTTTTAATCGCTGCTGAGCTTCTAAATCTTCATGGGTAGTCGATGCAATATTCTGGCCCCCCAAACGATGCAACCTTTTTCGCCATTTAGGTGATTGATGAGATCTTTCTTGGTTTGTTTGATTCAAATATGCCAAACGTGCTTCGGTTAATGTTTCATCTTTCCCAAAAAATGCTTGTACCACACGGGTATCCAACCAAGCTCTTCGCATGGATTTAATCCAATCAAAACGAGCCACTGGATCTTCTAACCCAGCCGCTTCTTCTATCCCTGCTTGGGCCATTTTCAAGTAATGTAGATACTGATGGAGCAGAGTTACTGCCTCACCCAATGCAGGCTCTTTTAAGTGGATTTGTATGTCATTGGTCATCAGTGCAAGCAGCTGCTCGTCACTCATATCATTCGTTGCCATTAACCAATAATGAAATCTTTGTTTAATCGCTTCACTGATGATTAAGTGTCCATTTGAATCAATAGGGTAACCGCCATCTGGAGAAGTGTTCTCCCATAGCGCTCTCTCTTCTTTTACGACGCCAATGCGTTCGTGCATGACTTGCGAGTTTGGATCATCCCTCTTTGCATGGGCTGCAGTAAATTCGGCAGAGTTCTGACGTTCTTCAGTCTTAAGTACTACACCAACGCCCCCTTGATTCGAGCCACTGGCATGATCGTACTCGGCTGGCCACAACCAAATAAGGCCAGCCCCCAGCACTACCGGAATCAGACATTGAGGCGTTAATAATCGGCGCTGCATGATCTAACCCCTTACACCTAAGTTCAAAGCCCTAAGGTTTTAAGT
This sequence comes from uncultured Saccharospirillaceae bacterium, assembly GCA_947499545.1. GTDB lineage: Bacteria > Pseudomonadota > Gammaproteobacteria > Pseudomonadales > Oceanobacteraceae > CANMOZ01. The sequence goes on along the minus strand of CANMOZ010000021.1, from coordinate 31,703 downwards.
CGATTTAGGTGAGATCTAAATACCGCAATGGGGTCTGTCCCAAACACAGAACTTAACCCTGCAATCATGTTGGATTGATCAAGATGATTCATAGGAAAATCATCTCGAATGACTTTACCAAGTCGACTTGAGCAGGAAGAAACCAAGCCATCATTATCTTCGTTTCCGAACGCCCAACTGGAGGTTTTCAACGCAGGGTCAGAGAGGTCCAAAATATTCGTTAAAATACGGTTTCCTCCCCAGGAGAAATAGTAAACGCCTTCAACGTTCAAAGCCCCTTCGCCGCAAGGCTCCTTTGGTAATCCAGCTGGATGTTGTTGATTAAAAATTGCAACGCCTTTCGTTGTTAAAGACCCTAATGCGGCTAACGGATCTTGAGAGTAACCTCCTCCAGACATGTAATCGACCAATAATGCAAAGGCTTTCACCATAGCATTGAGCGCTGCTTCTGAGACGGAATCTTCAGGTACTTTTCTAATTAAATCAGCCACCTTTGTGCCTTTGTTCGGCGAACCAATGGTTGTAACCGATGCGACTATCTCCGGCATAACGGATGCCACATAACGAACGGTTAAACCACCATGACTATGACCAATCAAGTTGACCTTCCCAGCCCCAGTAAGGGCTATAATTTCCTCAACTTGAGATAAAAGCTGCTCGCCTCTTACTTCTGTTGATTGAGCATTGGCCACCTGAGCAACAAAAACCTGAGCACCGCCCTCTTCCAAAGCATCCGGTATCCCATGCCAGTACCCCACACCTAAAATATCGTCAAACCCAAACAAGCCATGCACCAAAATGACCGGAAAGCGTGTTTGAGTGTACCCCTCCGTAGGTGAAGATTCAGAAAGCGTTGGTCCGCTAAAAAACAAGGCAGTAAGGCTAAAAATAAGAGACCAAAAAAGCTTTGCTTTGGTGAACATTTGAACGCGTTCGACGCTCATCTGAGCGCAACAGGAAAACCAATTTTTTGGATGTGACAGCATCGATTAAGCCCTCATAGACCAGAGTTTCAACACTCGCAGCCTAGAAAGCTCTACACTGAAAAAGTTAGGTTATTTACGCAATGGTTGGACCTATTGTTGTCATCATTTTGAAATTAAGTTGTAACATCACTCAAACAGGTGAATGAATGTTTTTTTAAAGTAGGTCAGATTACAGTTGTTTTAATCAGTATCAACCACCACTCCACTGGGCAAGAAATCACATCGGTAGTAGCCAATTCCCGTGATTTCGATTTTAGCTTTGTAATGATTATTTCGTTGCCGCTCTCGAAGGTCTAGAAACAATAAACTTTTGTTTTCTTTACGTGTATAAACTGGGCTCGTCATCACGTAACGCGACCCTTGATTGACTTCTTTTATGCTAACCGTTGATATGACCTCTCCTCTTAGCAACCATTGCAAGAATGCTTTATATTCGCCTTCCTTGAGTGTGATGGCCAATCTCAACACTCCCACTTCACCTTTATGGCTCCACTCTCCAAGTGTCGTCACTTGCTGTAAATAAGCGGGTAACTTATAAACAGCCGCTAATTCGGAAGCCTGACTGTTTTGCACCCAAAACAACAATACAATAAAGGCCAAATGTCGCATCATAACGCCCTCCATGACCTGTTGACGCTTGACGAATGGTTAGCCTTGAGTGTAGCTGACCTGGATAATCTCCCAATACTGCTCTCCACCCGGAGCTTGCACAACAATCTCATCGCCTTCTGACTTACCTACCAAGGCACGTGCGACCGGTGAATCAATGCTGATATACCCCTTAGCAGGGTCCAATTCGTCAGATCCAACGATTCGATAGCAAGACTCGCCACCCGTATCATTCAATAACGTTACCCAAGCGCCAAAATAAACTCTGGTTTGGTCGGAAGGAAGCTGATCGACTACCTGTAAAATTTCAATACGTTTTGAGAGATAACGTACCCTACGATCAATCTCACGCAATCGCTTCTTGCCGTAAATATATTCGGCATTCTCTGAGCGATCCCCCAACTTAGCCGCATCCGAGACTTGCCGAGTGACCTTTGGCCGCTCAGTCCGCCACAAGTAATCCAGTTCTTCCTTTAGAGTTCTCATGCCCTCAAGGGTAATTAGTTGGCTTTTCATTCACTTATCTGCTCTTTACAAGATTCATGACTCACCACCCAAGTAGCGCTGGTGCCAAGTGAAATACGAATTCCAATATTGATCAAGAGGTTAGCGCTTGTCGGCCTAAAAAACTCGACTTAGATACAGAGTCAACTGCCCCAAAGACCTGTCTTTGTCTACCCTTTTACTGAGAGAGACTAACCGGCGCTACTTAGGCCTGATATGGCACCAACATTGAGCTGAGTCAATGCGGTTTGCGTCTAGACAATATAACCTGTGCTTGACTCAACAATTGCTAGGTATGCCCTTCAGGCAAAGGGCCAGAGGGTGACAATACGGTCAGGGTATAACTACGGTGTTAGCTGACGAGTCGCTTTTGAACGACAACAAAGTGAATCCGTAATCCACCCTGAACGTAAGCATTAAATCGAGTGAAATAACTCGCCCAATCAAAAAACTCGTAGATTGGAGCGCAGAGGAAACCGAATGTTTACATCAAGCAAAGGGTTAGCCCAAGCACTCAAGAAAAAGACAAACGTTTTATGGCAAAGCTTTCTACTCATGTTGACATCGTCACCTTCGACACAAACATCACGCTCACAAACTATTTTTTATTCCTATACATCCGGCGCTGACGGGGCTTGCATGCAAAAACATTCAAGGATTTCAAAGGTTTTGGCTGGAATCATTGCATTGAGCAGACCCTTTAACGATAATGAGCGCCATTTTTGGCCCTTTTCACGTACTTTACCCGTATGGAACCCATAAAATGAGCACAGCAATTGAGCACCCTACGTACGATTACAAAGTCGTACGACAGTTTGCCATCATGACCGTTGTGTGGGGCATTGTTGGAACAGCCGTGGGGCTTCTCATCGCTCTCCAACTTTATTTCCCTGCACTGAACTTTGATACGCCATGGCTAACATTCAGTCGATTACGGCCGTTACATACAAATGCCGTTATTTTTGCCTTTGGGGGCTGCGCATTATTTGCCACCTCTTATTACGTCGTTCAGAGAACCTGCCAAGCAAGGTTGTTCTCAGATACGTTATCTACTTTTACTTTCTGGGGCTGGCAAGCCATCATCGTTGCAGCTGCCATCACACTGCCTTTAGGGTACACGTCATCAAAAGAGTATGCCGAGCTTGAATGGCCAATTGATATCGCCATTACCATCGTCATGTTGGCTTACGCCATCAACTTTTTTGGCACCATTGCAAAGCGTAAACAAAAACACATTTACGTTGCCAACTGGTTTTATGGCGCATTCATTATTACGGTTTGTGTTTTACACGTATTCAATAACTTGGAAGTGCCTGTACACGCCTGGAAGTCTTATTCAATCTATGCAGGCACCATTGATGCAATGGTACAGTGGTGGTACGGTCACAATGCTGTCGGCTTCTACCTAACCGCGGCTTTCCTTGGCATCATGTATTATTTTGTGCCCAAGCAAGCCGGCAGACCTGTCTACTCTTATCGTCTGTCCATCGTTCACTTTTGGGCTCTGATTTCCATCTACGTTTGGGCAGGTGCACACCACCTTCACTATACCGCTTTGCCTGATTGGGCTCAGTCTGCTGGCATGGTGATGTCTCTTATTCTGTTAGCACCTTCTTGGGGTGGCATGATCAACGGCATCATGACCTTGTCAGGCGCTTGGCATAAGCTTCGTACAGACCCTGTGCTGCGCTTCTTGGTTGTTTCCCTATCTTTCTACGGGATGTCGACCTTTGAAGGCCCAATGATGTCCATTAAAACCGTTAACGCCTTATCTCACTACACAGATTGGACCATCGGCCACGTCCATTCTGGTGCTCTTGGTTGGGTTGCAATGGTGTCCATTGGCGCACTGTACAACATGATTCCAGTGCTCTACGGACGCGAGCAAGGCCAAATGTACTCTGTAAAACTCATTAACTACCACTTTATTCTGGCAACGATTGGCACCGTTCTTTACATCGCCGCTATGTGGGTAAATGGGTTGACGCAAGGCTTCATGTGGCGTGCAGTGAACGAAGACGGAACCTTAACGTACAGTTTTGTTGAATCCTTAGAAGCAAGCTACCCAGGCTATCTAGTGCGCGCCATAGGGGGTGCATTCTTCGTCGCTGGAATGTGCATCATGGCCTACAACGTATACAAAACCGTTCGGCAAACAGAGCCGGCAGCTGAGCCCAAGTTGGCTAATTCGTAAGGGGTTCACAGAATGATTCATACAAAGCACGACTTTATCGAAAAAAACCTCCCCGTAATGATGGTGTTAATCATTCTCGCCATCAGCTGGGCGCCTCTTACTGAGATCATCCCGCTCTTTTTCTTAAAAGAGACAACGCAACCCGTGGAAGGGCTTAAACCGCTCAATGCACTTGAGCTAGAAGGGCGTGATATTTACATACGGGAAGGCTGTAACACCTGTCACTCGCAGATGATTCGCCCCTTCCGCGCTGAAACCTTGCGCTACGGCCATTATTCGGTCGCAGGTGAGTTTGTGTATGACCATCCGTTCCTATGGGGTTCTAAACGGACTGGGCCTGACCTTGCGCGTGTTGGTGGCAAATACAGTGATGAATGGCATAAAGCCCACTTGTATAACCCTCGCAATGTCGTTCCTGAATCCAATATGCCGGCTTTCCCGTGGCTCTTTGAAGACACCATTGATGGACGTTACACCCCCATCAAAATGGAAAGGCTGCGTATGGTTGGCGTGCCCTACACTGATGAGGACATCGAAGGTGCTAAGGCAGCAGTCGATGGGGTGCGCGAGATTGATGCATTGGTCGCCTATCTGCAGCAGCTAGGTACTGTATTCGCCAAACAAAAAGTTAACGAGCAGTAGGTTTATGGACATTAACGACGTCAAAGGGTTAGGCACCATATTCGCGATGATTGCTTTTTTAAGCATTGTTGCTTGGGCCTACAGTCGCAGTCGCAAAGAACGATTTGAACAAGATGGCAATATGCCGTTTGACGATGGCGATGACGTCGTGATGCCTTCGCCAGAGCGGAGAGAGAATGATGAGTGATTTCTGGAGTTTTTGGATCGCAGCAATCATTGCGATCAATATTGGCGGCTGTGTCGTTCTATTGTTCCTGACACGACGCGGTCAAAAATTTAATGAGCATACAACTGAGACCACCGGGCACGAATACGACGGCATCCAAGAGCTGGATAATCCCATGCCCAAATGGTGGCTGTTGATGTTTTATGGCAGCATCCTGTTTGGTATCGCCTACCTAATTCTTTATCCAGGCATGGGTAAGTACGAAGGCCTTCTCAAGTGGACTTCCACCAACCAGTGGGAACGCGAGATGGACAAAGGCCGAGAAAAATACGGGGCTGTTATTGCTAATTATGCCCGCTTAGATGAAGTCGATGCAGATGGCAATCGCCCGTTCCGCAGCGTCGACGACATCATGAACGATGATTACGCCATGGATGCTGGACGCCGGCTGTTCTTAAACAATTGCGCGGCTTGTCACGGCTCTACTGCCACAGGTTCGTTGGGTTTCCCCAACTTAACCGACAGCGACTGGCTGTACGGCGGTAGTTTTGAAACCATCAAAGAAACCTTGAAAGGCGGTCGTGGCGGCATCATGCCTGCAAAAGGCTTAACTGGGCAGCTTAATGAGAAAGAGATCACCCAGTTAGCTCATTACGTCAGAAGCCTTAGCGGTATTCAAGTTGACGAAGCATCTGCGGCAGCTGGTAAAGCCCTGTTTATGAATACCAAAGGTGGCTGTTATACCTGTCACGGGCCTGATGGACGTGGCATGCAAAGCGCCGGAGCGCCTAACTTAACCGACGATGTTTGGCTCTACGGGGGCCGTCAAGAAGAAGTTGAGTTCACCCTGCGTCATGGTCGAAAGGGATACATGCCGGCATGGCTAGAGGATTTAGGAGAAGACAAAATTCACCTAATCGCAGCCTATGTGTATTCATTATCTAAAGATGAGTAACACCGCTGTTCCCCCTTTTCTGACATCATCTATTGGAGGAGTGCGGCGATTAAGTCGCACTTTTCGTTTTCAATGAAAGACATTCCCGTAAAAGATGTAACTCCACAACCCGTCGGTGCCACACCGACCGTGGGAAAAAAAATATACGTTCGTGCAATAACAGGCTTCTTCCAAAAACTCAGACGCTTTTCACTTTGGGGGTTCTTTGCTCTTTACTTTGGAACCGTTTGGCTAGAGTGGGGAGACCGCCCTGCCGTATGGTGGGACATACCGGGTCGTGAATTGCACGTTTTTGCTGCCACCTTTCTACCCCAAGACTTCTTTCTACTGGCCTTTGTCTTAATCGTGTCCGCTTTTGGGCTCTTTACGATTACCAATATTGCAGGGCGGGTCTGGTGTGGCTACACCTGCCCTCAAACGGCTTGGACATTGTTGTTCATTTGGGTTGAAGAGAAAATTGAAGGCAGCCGCAACCAGCGCATCAAACTGGACAAACAACCCCTTACTTTTAGCAAGGCCCAGAAGAAATGCGTTAAACATTTCATATGGTTGCTGATTGGACTGGTGACGGGCATTACTTTTGTCGGTTACTTTTATCCTATTCGAGAGCTGATCCCCGACCTTCTAGCTCTCGATGCCGATACCGCTGCCTACGTTTGGGTCGGTTTTTTTACCTTAGCAACGTACGGCAACGCAGGCTGGTTACGTGAAAGTGTTTGTACATTTATGTGCCCATACGCGCGCTTCCAAGCGGTTATGTTTGATCAGGACACTTTAATTGTGTCCTACGATGAAGCACGAGGTGAACGAGGCACCGGGCGCGGGCCAAGAAAGAAAGGAATTGACCCTAAAGAAGCCAATATGGGGGACTGCATTGATTGCAATCTCTGTGTTCAAGTTTGTCCTGTTGGCATCGACATCCGTCATGGCCTGCAGTACCAGTGCATTGGCTGCGCGCTTTGCGTCGATGCTTGTGACTCCATTATGGACAAAATCGAGTACCCAAGAGGTTTAATCCGCTATACAACCGAGCACTCACTAGAAGGTAAGAAAACCCATGTGCTGCGACCCAGATTAATCATGTACCTTGGGGCTTTTTTGGCCATGTGCATTACGCTCGGGTACTTCTTGGTCAATCGATCGCCATTAGAGCTGGATATAGCGCGTGACCGTGGTCCCATGTACGTCGAAACGGCCAATGGTGGGATTCGAAATAGCTATGTTGTCAAAGCCATGAACAAGACCCAAGAAGAGGCGCGCTTTAGAGTTCGCGTAGAGGGGCTCGACAATCCGGATATTCGAGGTAAAACTGAATTTGTATTACGCCCTGGCCGCTTGCGCAGCTTGCCTTTGAGTATCCAAATGGAGAAAGAAGCATTGAAAGCGGCCAATACTACGGTTCTATTTATTCTAGAGAAAATAGACGATCCGGAAATAAGAGCTGAAAGCGAAAATCGCTTCTTGTACCCAAAATCAGCGCGTCAATAGGCGAATGATCTGAAGTACAAACGAACGTTTTCCAGAACCTAGAATGGCGAGTTGTACCCGTTTCAAAGAATGCAGTACACTCGCTCCATACAGATAACTTGGGATCGCCCACTGGCTATGAATACACCGAAGCACCTCGACCCCGATGCAGCCCACTTTCGTCCCTGGTACAAAGAAGGTTGGATGTGGCTTGTGGTCGGGATTCCTCTTGCCGCGATTATCTTAGGCCTCACCATGGTGTACCTTGCGGTAACCAACCCTCATGCCATGGTCACCGATAATTATTACAAAGAAGGTCTGGCCATCAACCGCGAGTTGGGCTTTGAACGAAATGCCAGAGAAATGGAGCTTGAAGCCGAGATGCATATCAATGGGCAGATTGTCTCTGTTCGATTCAAAGATCAAATGCATCTTCCTCATAAGCTCTTGGATTTACGTCTTATTCACCCAACGCTTGAACGATTTGATCAATCAACGGTGTTAACCTCGAAAGACCAAATCACCTTTGTCGGAAAACTCGTTATGCCCTTGGAGTCTGCTCGCTATTACATTCACATGGAATCCCAAGAGTTTGAATGGCGTATGAAAACCCGCCTCAAAGTGAAAAATCAACAAGCATCAGGCACCATTGATGCGCGCCAGTTTGATTAACATGGCTATCTCATGGGCGACTCTCTGCTAACCTCCAGCGACCTTGAATCCACCTCGGTCGCTGAGCAAAGCTGCTTTCACTGCGGTGAATCTCTTATAGCAAGCGCAACCCTTTCACTCGATTTTGAGGGTGATACCCGCTTTTTCTGCTGCCCTGGCTGCTTGCTCATCGCTGAAACCATCATTGATAACGGTCAGGGGCATTTCTACAAATACCGCACTGCCTATTCAGACAAACCCGAATTTGACCCCAAGGCACTCCCCTCAACGCTTAAAGAAAGCCTCATGCTTTACGACCAGCAAGAAGTCCTTGAGGAATACAGTCAGGCCGTTTCTGACACACACAGATCGATCACTCTGATGATTGAGGGCATCAGTTGTGCCGCATGTGGCTGGTTATTAGAGCGACACCTTCAACAACTTGAAGGCGTCCAAGAGGCCAGTATCAACCTGAGCACTCATCGGGCGCATATTATTTGGAACCCAGAACTGACCCCTCTCAGCCGTTTATTCGAAGCCTGCTACCAAATTGGGTTTCCGGCTAAACCCTTTAGCCAAGAGGGAGAAACCTCCAAGCGCGAACTTGAGCAACGTACGAGTTTAAGACGACTCACCGTTGCCGGTATTGGCAGCATGCAAGCCATGATGTTTTCCGTTCCCCTTTATGTTGGGGCTTGGAAAGGCATGGCAGAAGAATTTCAGCTTTGGTTGAGGTTTGCCGGTTTAGTGATGACAACCGCTGTTGTGCTGTTTTCATCAATGCCTTTTTTTCGAGCGGCTTGGCGATCTTTAAAAAATAGGCACTTAAGCATGGATGTCCCGGTGAGCATTGCCATTTTGACGGCCTATTTTGCAAGCCTATGGTCAACCCTCAATCAGGGGCCTGAGGTCTATTTTGACTCGGTCTGCATGTTTACTTTCTTCTTATTGTTAGGCAGACATTTGGAGATGCGGGCCCGACATCGAGCCAATGAATCGTCCCAAGCACTGCTTAATTACACCCCAGAGCAAGCGTATCGCGTCACCGCTAGTGGGCTTGAGCTTGTTACCCTGAAAGATGTCAACGTCGGCGATCGGTTGCTGGTCAAACCCGGTGCTCGCGTCCCCGCGGATGGTACCCTCTTGAAGGGTCAGACTTCCCTAGATGAATCCATCCTGACAGGCGAGTCGCTTCCCATCGCTAAGTCTGAGGGTGACCTTATCATTGCCGGCTCGCTCAATACGGAATCCCCCATTGAGATGCGAGTCGATCAATTGGGGCAAAACACACAGCTATCAACCATTGCCCGCTTGCAAGAAAGATCCCTAAGCACGAAACCTCGTTTGGCGCAGCTTTCTGATCAAGTCGCGCACTATTTTGTGTTAGCGGTCCTTTTGGTTTCTGCTTCTGTTTTTCTTTACTGGCATTTTATAGCGCCTGACCAAGCATTTTGGATCACCTTGTCTGTTTTGGTTGTCACCTGCCCCTGTGCACTCTCCTTAGCCACTCCCACGGCATTAACCGTTGCGACGACACATTTACGTGAGAAAGGTTTTTTGGTGATTCGAGGACAACTACTTGAAACCTTATCTCGCATTCAGCATATAGCGCTTGATAAAACCGGAACCTTAACCACGGGTCATGTGCGCATCGCCCATACCGAATGGCACCCCAAGGTCGATAGCGATAAGGAGAAACACCAATGGTTGGCGTTGATTACCCTTATCGAGAGCCACTCTGAACACCCCATTGCAAAGGCCTTTACGGCATTGGGAGAATCCAATACGACCTTAAGCTCCAAACAGTTGGACCACTCGCAACTTGATCGCATCAGTAACCAGCCGGGACAAGGAATTGAAGCATTCTATAAAGGAGATCAAATACGCCTTGGCCGCTACGATTTTGTTGCGGAAATTCTGACATCAGAGAGCGAAAACAAGGCTACCACTGAATTTCAATCACCTCACCATCTCTACCTAGGTACGCACCAACTGGGTTTAATTGCAGGTTTTGATCTAGAAGACCCCATCCGCCAAGAAACGACTGCATTTATTCAATCGCTCCAATCCATGGGGTTTTCCATCAGCGTTCTCAGTGGCGATCAGCAATCGAACGTCGAGCGAGCCTGTCAAGGACTCGGATTAACCGACCTTAGAGGTGATTTGTCACCGAAAGCTAAGCTAAACGCGATTGAAGCGTTGCAAATGAAAGGAAAAGTCTTGATGGTCGGTGATGGCGTCAATGACTCACCCGTATTGGCTCAAGCGGATGCGTCCATTGCGGTTAATAATGCAACCGACTTCGCTAAGGCCAGTGCTGACGCAGTACTGACAGCAACCCAATTAACAGGCATTATTGATGCGATACAGCTTGCGAAAAAGACCCAGCGGATTATTCGACAGAATTTTGCCTGGGCACTGGGTTACAACCTGCTCGCTCTTCCGCTTGCCGCCATGGGCTATATTCCTCCCTGGGTAGCCGCTATCGGTATGTCGGCCAGCTCTTTGCTGGTTGTCAGCAACGCTATGCGCTTACGTGCCCCTCGTAACCCGAAATAGGAGTGCCTCATTTCCCATGGATATCATTTACATCACCATCCCAGTTACTTTGATTTTCATCGCAATCGCCGTTGGCATATTCTTTTGGGCAACTAAAAATGGGCAATACGACGATATGGATAGCCCAGCCAATCGCATTCTTTACGACGAAGAGGAAGACAAAAAGCCACAACGGGGGGATTCCACGACCGAAACGGGTGAAGGTAGCTCGGGTGGTGGCGAAGGGTCTGGCGGTGGAGAAGATGGTGGATAATCGTACTGGCACTGACTGACTTAAAGTATCGATGGACATATTCTCCTATTATTTAGTAGCTTTCATATTAGGGTTGATGGGCAGCGGTCATTGCCTGTTCATGTGTGGCGGATTAATGAGCGCTCTGACCCTGGGGCAGCCCTCAGAGTCCACCCCAAAAATCCTTTTCTTTAGCAATTTGGGTCGCCTAACAAGCTATTGTTTTATAGGGATTTTAATTGGCTTCTTAGGAGTGTGGTTAGCCGATCAACATCAACTTATGGGTAAAGTATTGCGCTCAATGGGCGGATGTCTACTTATACTCATGGGCCTGTACATTGCTCAGTGGTACCCCGGCCTGAAGGCCATCGAGCGAATAGGCGCCGGACTCTGGCGTAAAAGTCGAGCCAGACTGTCTCCGAACTTATCGAAACCTTCAGGTATGTTTTTGTTTGGCATTCTATGGGGGTGGCTCCCCTGCGGCCTGATTTATTCCACCCTCGTCTGGGCCAGCACTCAAGCTTCCTCGCCAATACAAGCAGGTCTGCTCATGCTATTCTTTGGTTTCGGCACATTACCCATGGTTGCAACGACCGGACTTTTCTCGCAAACCTTGAGCGGTCTGATCAAACGCAAGTATGTCAATGTCGTGATGGGGATAACAATCATGGCCTTCGGTTTATGGACTATCGCCGCTCCTTGGTTGATGAGCGTCCACCAGCATTGACATCCCAAACGAAGGTGCCAAGATAGTAACCCGAAGTCCACACTTGTGTTATTACTTCATCATTTGTGCTCTTACTTCATCAATCCGCCGTCACTTAAGGTCTGGATATGGAAAAAACGCTCCCACACACAGGCGTACCCTCAAATCAATGCGCATCTACGAATAAAACCCATTGCGCTTCTTGCTCACTCAACACACTATGCCTGCCCTTATCTCTCAGTAAAAACGATACAGAATTGTTGGATCGCATAGTCAAACGCAGTCGTCCCATACACAAAGGCGATTACGTATTTAAACAGGGTGAGCCCTTTAGAAGCTTGTTTGCCATCAGAACAGGTTCAGTTAAGAACTTTACAATACGATCGGATGGTGAGGAACAGATCACCGGATTTCACCTTGCGAGTGAATTAATAGGCCTCAGTGGCTTCAATGACGTTGAGTATCCTGAAAGTGCTGTTGCTCTGGAAACAACGACAGTCTGCGAACTCCCCATTGATCAACTTGACCACTTATCAGACAGCATGCCCAATCTGCGAAAGCAAGTTCTGTCTAGCATGGGGCAAGAAATTCGCCATGACCAACAACTGCTCTTGATGCTCAGTAAAAAAACCGCCGACGAACGCATTGCGTTTTTTATCTTGAATCTTGGCCGACGATTTCAAAGACGAGGTTATTCCGCCAAAAGCTTTCGGCTTAGCATGTCCAGAATCGACATCGCCAATCACCTGGGAATGGCGGTTGAAACGGTCAGTCGAGTCTTCACACGCTTCCAAAAGGCAGGCTATGTTCAAGCGGAAGGTAAAGAAATTGTGATCTGTGATCCTGATGCCTTATCGAGGATGTCTGGCGAGTCCCAAGACACCCCCTGCACCATTTAACCCAGTTTACCCCTAAATTCTAGCGATGGCTGATAACTCTCTTCTTAACAGTCATCGTTTATCTAATTTCATATCAAAAAGAAAAAATCAATAGTCCATCATTGCTTTTTTTTCACTCTCAAACTATGTTCATTTACAAACGATCAACCATTCATGGATATATATCAAGGAAGTGTTATGGGCATCTGCGCGACAGAGCTCAGGGATTACGTCATTCGGCCTGTTTTAAAATCGCTAGGCATGTACACCCCGGCTGCGGAAGTATTGCTTTTGGGGACCGCTGCAGTCGAAACGGGTCTTGGGAGTCATCTGAAAGTCAAGCACCATCGTGGGTTGGGCGTTTATCGCATTGATCCGCTAACACACCTACACATATGGGATACACACCTAGTCTTTAATGAGGATCTTGCCAGCAAGGTCAGAGGATTAGCAAGTCAGCACGGTTTCCTGGCCACACCCCACGCTGAACTTGCAACCAATTTATCCTACTCGACGGCTATTGCCAGATTAATTTATCAAAGAGTCGACAAACCGATACCAGCCCCTGATGACCTACCCGCGCTAGCCAATTATTGGCGCAAGTTCTACCACAAGCGGAATGATTGTACCCAGAACGACTTCATTCAGGCCTACCAAGCACATGTTCTAAACGCCAGAGCCGCCTAAATCAACCATTCAATTTTACAGACACCCCTAAACCCTAAAAAAATACACCTCCGATCAATATAACTGACTGATTGAGTTTGGTTGTATGAGTTTTCCTACATTCGCTTTTCTATGGAGAGATTGCATGCGATGTACGACGCGAGATCAGCAGGCTTTATACAACCTATCCAACACGCTTTTGCAGGAAGAGAAACGGCTCAGCCCAAAAGCCGGTGTAAAGCCCATATTGACGGGCTCCCAAAATGATATTTTTGAAAAATCCGTTACTAAAGGAGCGCTGCATTTCAAAAGTGATGAGCTTGTAACGCTGGTGACGTCACTCAATGAGCTGCAGTTACACCCCATGTCTAAAGAAAAAGCTGAGACCCTTTGCCAAGCATTAGAAAGCTGGATGGATAGACAACCGGAGGAGTATTGTGCCCGAGGTGCTTTAGTGCCCCACCTCCTGATGGAATTACACCATTGTTACGATGCAACGTCCAAATTCAGCCCAAACATCGCTAAAGTGTTAAAACAGGCAAACCATTATCGCCAGCAGCCAAATACGCGGCACTATAGCCTGCTTGTAAGCGCCTTAGCCGAATGGAAAGCGGCACGTATTTATGATCCAGTTCACTTCAACCGCATGACAACAAGCGACCCTATTCGGCCACATCTACTGGATGACATTGGGCATTACTGCACGAAGCTAAAATCGCATAACAATGAAAAGAAATGGGCCGCTAATGAAGCATTTTCTAGGTCGACCTCCCAAAAACAATCAAGCAAATCTAAACCTCATTTACGATCGGAACAATCAAAAGACATCGGGAGCAGGCGTATAGAGCTTGGCGCCATTCCACTTGCCATTGCCCACTTTTTTCAAGACATTAGTTTTTCCGATATATTGCCAGATTCAAACGACATGATCGACCTTGTTGAAAACGTCGGCTTCGACTTAGCCGAAACCCTTACCAGCGGAACCTAATCCCCCATCGAAAAATTTCTCAAATCGTCTTATTTACCAAAGGGCTTTACTGCTCGGGTAATTTCGCCTGGCAGCTTCATCAAGCTGCCTCCGTTATCCCAAAGAATACGTCCAGAGTGATTTAAAGAAACAGCACTTTTCTGCACTTCGAATATTTCTTTAGATTTCATAGCTAGCTCTTCCTTATTAAAATATTCGGCAAATGCAACGGAAGAGCGTATCCTATATTCGAAGGGCTTTAAGGTTTGAATATCCTCAAACCCAGCCGTTAACAATGCTGCTTCGTATTCTCTTCTTAAAGGAAAGTAGCGGTTTTTCACTGCCCAATCAGCACCAACAAGATGGTCTTTTCGTCGCGTAATCTGCGTAAACTCTTCTCGTTCCTGAACATTATCAAACTGGAAGCCCAAATTTATGTAACGCCCTCCGGGTTTCAATGCTTTGAAAAGACTGCGGTACAAAGGCACCTGTTGAAACGCCGGAATTTCATGGTGACCGCTTTTAATCACGATCAAATCAAAACTTTCATTTGACCAAAAGCTGCTCTGAGCATCTTCACCTAAACGGAGTACATCACCTTGCACGATATGAATCGAAGGGTCTAATTGGGATTTAGCTATTTGAACTTGAACACCAGAAAACTCTAACAAATTTAAAGAAAGTTTCTTTAAACCAGCAGCAGCTACCCTCTTTATTATTCTGCTGGATAAATTACCATTCCCACCCATTGCATCTAACACACACTCCCCGGATTGAATGTTCAAATCATCAATGAAGGCGTCTAAAAAGTCGTTATCGAACCCGTTAACTTCATCTTGATTGTATTGGCCAACTAAATCATATGCGGGTATGAGACATTTATTTGAATTCGTCACATCCATGAACACACCTTATAATTATTTATGTTGAACTGCACATATTACCTTGCGTAAAACTGTCCATACTTCGCCAGATTTAGCAAACGTCATTACACATGCTGGGGGCATCATGGTCAAGGTATAGCAGGAAACATGCTCTGCTCGAACATAGCGTCGAGCAGAAACAATGGATACTTCACAGCATATTTTGTAAAGGCGCTATCCAAGTACACAAGGCATTACCTTCACGTACGACCTCTTCACAACTTAATTGCTGTCTAAAACCAGAACACCAAGCTTCATGTTTAAATCCAGGTTCTGAATATGTTGATTCTGGGTTTTTTATGCATTCAGATGAATGTTGACTGTTAGTTGCTTCGGCATTTTGGTTCATCGTTTGATCAATCCAATCCCGATAAAAATATGGATTCGTGTAAACAGCGAAAGGTTGGTCCGTTTCGCTTTCTGGGCTAGAGACATAGCTAGCGATTCCTAGCACGGTGTTGAGGTTTGATTGTCTATACAAAGGCCCGCCGCTGTCGCCTTGGCCGGCACTTCCTTTGTTGTAGGCGTTGCTATCGTAGATGCAAAGCTGGGCTGATCCAAGTAACCGACTTTCCTCTGCAATAAGGTTCTTGGCCTCTTCACGGTTGATGGTATCGGGGAGTTCATTTAAAGCTTCTGTTAGCTGCCCCAGCGTATGTATCACATCATCCTCGCACTCATCACGTGTGACCCTTTCAAGGCTGCCATCGTATTTAGGTGTAGTGCAATAGTCGATCTTTTCATTGAAGTAAAAATCAGCAAGCTCTACTTCTGACATTCCAGAAGCTTCTTTTGAATGATATTCATCACCAATGTGTTTGTGTAACGCATTTAATGCAGCAATGGATGCTTGCAGTTGTTTCTCTTGAAGCGTCTTATCCAACATTTCAGGAGCGGTTAATACTGGACTAATTAAACTTATGAATTGATTTTCACAAACGCTGTCATCTTTTACCAAGACATCTAACTGTGCTCTTTCATCAGACGAATATGTACCTGCAAATTTTTCCTGAAGTTCTAGAGAGTTTCCCAAGTGATCCGTTGTTTCATAGGTGCGATCATAAAAATTTCTTCCCCAGCCGGTTAACCTTAAAGCTTCTTCAGGCATAGGGCTATCCGCTTCGTTTGGAAATATTGCCGGTTCAAAGGGTACTGGCTTTTTAAGGTAGAGAAGCGCGATGTCGTTATCCATCAGCGCTGTATGCTTGTATTGTAAAAAATAACGAATGCTTTGAAAAAAATTATCTGAACTGATGTATCCGGGGTGTATCGATATAGAGTCGACTTGATAAGTATCCAGCGGTGTTTCAGATAGATCCACTTTGCCAAAACTCACTACGATATCAGTAGCATTTTTTTCGTAAGACTCGACACAGTGAGCAGCGGTCATCACCCATTGAGGCGCAATCAAGCTTCCACCGCAAAACTGTTTATTGGATGGCTGATCAATTAATGCGGCCATCCATGAAAGATTATCTGAAGCGCTTTCGCCATTTACAACGGCAAAGGTATGCGTCGAGCCAATGGCAAGACCGGCAATAAAAAAAATGCATTTATTCATAATACTACTCTGAATCAATTGTTTTATTGAATCCCTTCGAATATTCCGGAAAACCACTTTGAATCTATTGCTGTGAAGCCAGAAGAGCTTGTTATTGCATCACCACTTCTCTGAGGTTTACAGCTTAGCCAGACCCATTGTTGTCCGTCAGTCCCGTCGCTGAGCAAATTGCTAAGACAATGCGTTAACGAAAAGGTTCTTAGAAGCGTAAGGGGGCAGGTCACTCTTACAAATAAGAAGAGTGGATTTATGAATCGCTTCTCTTTTGAGCTCTCAAGCCACTATTGCGGGCTTGGGAGTGCTGGTGACACACCGTATTTTTGTTATGGATGAATTGGAAGCTGGATTGCTGGTAGAACTCTCTCCAAAATGTGTTCAAAGTGAAAAGAGTTATTACGTGCTGTGTCGTAAAGATCGCGAACATCACCCGGGGGTTCAGCAGGTGATTCAATGGCTGCTTACTCTCTCAAATAAATAGATCGTTTAGCTTCAAGGCAAACTCAAAATTACCTAGCTGTCAACAACTAGGTAATTTGCATAGAACAACAAGCTTATAAAATCATGTTAATTATAAGATGAAACTGGGCCGAGGTTTTCAGACGCTGATGCTTGACGCTTAGGGTTGCCTATATTGCAGAGGGACTCATACTCGTCAAAACGCCCTTCAATCCATCCAGCAGCACCATAGTAGCTAAGCCCTGAAATGTAGAATTTCTCAGACTGGGCGTTGGGGTTGATTACTTCAGTGCCCATCAAGCTGGCCAGCGCATTATGAATTTTATAATGACTCGTTAAACAGCCTAGCTTCGATTTAAACTCCGCTAAGGCTTCATCAGCACCGTTAAGGCCTAACGCAAAAACCGGCACCGTCGCTACCCCAACATCCAAAAAGCCGTGCCCATGCCAACCACCGCCCGCATGACTGTGACCACCGCCCTCATGATAACCTTCATGCTTATGAGTATGCTCTTTATGATCTTCATCATGATCATGCCCTTCGTGATCACTGTGATCATGGCCATCACCAGCGGTTTCTGGCTGGAATTTTTCTCCATGATCCGGCACATAAACAACTAATGTAGGACCTTTAAGATGCGTTTTAAGACGGCTCACCCAATGCTCAATAGTATGATCCAAATACAAAAGTGAATTGTCGTAGTTTCCTTTTAGTTCCGCTCGCGCACCCTCTCCTGCTGGAGGAAACTTTTGGAAAGATTCAGGATAGTTATCCGTGTAAGGGGTGTGCATATTATAAGTATGTAAAACAATAAATTGCTTTTCTGATGGCTCTTTTTGATTTGCAAAATAGGCGTCAATCATGCCTTTATCGTATTGCCCCCAAGTGCTTGCGGGCATACTTTTATCAATCCAGGTTTTGAAATTCCCATAACGATATATTTGCGATTGAGAGCCGATCGTATGATTACTCACAAAATGCATGTCATAGCCATTGTTTTCAGCTATACGGAAAATATTTGCGCCTTTAGAGCCCATTTGTACCGCATTATCCGGCTCATACACACCATTTAAAAAGTACCCCATAGAGTATTGAGTGGCTACTGATGATGAAAGTGCAAGCTGGTAATGGAAATTCGGGTCATTAGCCATCGACTTGAGGAATGGGGTTGTATTGCGCTCGGCGCCGAAAAGTGACATTCGGGTGTAGCCGGCGCTTTCTCCAATAATGAGGACAATATTATTAATTTTGGATGAAGACTCCGCCAACTGATAAGGCTCGTAATCCTTAGCCTCTCTCACCTTAAAGCCCATAGCAAAAAAGCCATTCCAACTGTACAAACCACAGCGAATTGCCAGTTGCTTACCACTGGGTTTGTAATCATTATCATCCATCAGTGCTTTAAAAAATGGGAACACCAACAAGATTATTAACAGGAACGCGGGGATATTACTCAAACGATGGGTAACGCGTTTGCGATGCCATATCAAAACTGCAAACGCAAGAGCAGCTGCAACCGTGCTTGTCAGAAGCGTCGGCCATATCAATCCAAACAAGGCTTGTATGCCCGTAGCAAAATCATGTAGCTCTGAGAACATGTACCCAATGCTGTACTGGCTATAAAAAGTGCCGTAATAAGCAAAGTGAACCAACTGAGTGGTTTGGAAAAAGGTTAGCACTCCCAACAACCCCAAGCGTAATGCCATGGATTCAGTGACCAATAAGGCAGATAGAATCAATGCCAAAAATACGATACTTTCACTATGAAGATACCAACGATAAGGGTTTTCCTCGTTGGCGACAAAATAGGTTACAAACACATCGGGTATCAGCAAGCATACGAACGCTGCTGCTAAGCTAACTAAGAATTTTGTCATAGAAGGTACAACTACTATTAAAAAATACAACAACGCTTGTTTTAATAAACAAGTTGAGGGGGAGGCAACCAATCAAAAAAAGGGGGTGCCCACTCACAGCTTTATTTCCGGCAGGCAGGATATCATGCGTGACGCTATATGACTAGCTGCTAAAAGTGAGAGAACAAAAGGGCCTTCGAAAGATTCAACACGTTTAGCGCGGGTATTTTGACTGGCTTCTCTTTTTGAGATTTTAAAAGCGACAACGATTAGTAAGCGAACACTTCTAGACTGGAGCCATATTCAGATCGGGGTTCATTTGCCGTCCCAACCATGGTATAAATGCGCGCCGTTTGACTGGTTCGACTTATAGGCCATATTCCCGTGACTGAGACTTTCATCCCCTCAAAAACGCAAGCCAATGACCAACGAAAAGACCGCACCAGTCTTAATAAGCTGCAGAAGCGTCTTAGGCGTGAAGTAGGTAATGCCATCGCTGATTACAACATGATTGAATCCGGCGACAAAGTCATGGTCTGCCTGTCAGGCGGCAAAGATTCCTACACCCTGCTTGAAATCTTAATGAACCTCCAGAAAAGCGCTCCGGTTGATTTCGAGTTAATTGCCGTGAACCTGGATCAAAAACAACCCGGCTTCCCTGAGCATGTGCTTCCCGAATATCTAGATAAAGTTGGGGTGCCGTACCACATTATTGAAAGAGATACGTACAGCATTGTTAAAGATGTGGTGCCAGAGGGGAAAACCACCTGCGGCCTTTGCTCTAGGCTAAGGAGAGGGACTCTCTATGGTTTTGCTGAAGAAATCGGTGCAACCAAGATCGCTCTGGGTCACCATCGAGACGACATTATCGAAACGCTTTTTTTGAACCTGTTCTATGCCGGTAAACTAAAAGCCATGCCTCCTAAACTTAAAAGCGATGATGGCAAACACATCCTTATTCGCCCCCTGGCTTATTCTCGAGAGCAAGACATTGTTCGCTTTGCAGAATACAAATCATTCCCTATTATTCCCTGCAATCTTTGCGGATCTCAGGAAAATCTTCAGCGCCAAGTGATTAAGGACATGTTACGCGAGTGGGATAAAGCGCAACCAGGCAGAAGCGAATCAATCTTTAGAGCTATTCAAAACGTTGCGCCTTCGCAATTGGCCGATCTTAATTTATTTGACTTTAAAGCGCTCATTGCTGATCAACGCGATAGCGGTGGATTTGAGCGCCTGGACATCCTCAATCTGTAATACTAAAGGTCCCGTATATCGTAACGGCCACTGTCAGGCTTTTGCATAATAAATGCGAGAATTTTAGCCGCTGCGGATTCGGGATTCACCAACTCTTGACTCTCATGCAATGATTTAAATCGCTCTACCATGGGGAAGTCGCTTGGATTCATGCCTCGAATCTGAGCTTGCATATCCGTATTCAAAACCCCAGGGGCTATCGAATAAATTCTCGTTTCTGATTCAAGCTGCGCCTGCTCTTTCGCCACCACCGTGGTCACTCGATCTAACCCGGCTTTTGCTCCACAGTAAAGCGCCCATCCCTCATAATCCGTATTTGCTGCACCTGATGAAATATTAAGAATGGTCATTGGAAAGTCTTTTTCTTTTTGAAAGTGCTTTAAAAGACCTGCACTTAAAACCGTCGGCGTCGTTAAGTTAAGGGTGATGCTAGGTTCAATAGCGCTGACCTCCGCTTGCTCGAAACGACCCATTGGGGACAATGTTCCCGCATTATTAATAAGCAGCAACTCGTCTGGAGAGCGATCTTGAATCGCAGGAAAAAGGTTTTGAGCCAACATGTTGGCGGCACCTGGCAAGCTCAAGTCAGCTTGGACCGATCGACAATCCAGTGCTTCCGGAACATCACCGGAACGAGAAATGGCGTATACAAAGTACCCTCTATCTAGAAGGGCCTCAACAAAGGCTCTGCCCAACCCTCTAGATGCGCCCGTCACTACCGCAACCTTCATACACCCCTCCATTTGACTTGCTTTAAAGCAATGCCTGCTCTCTGGCAAAAACCGTCGTATCTTTTTCACAGTCACCCACAATCGGCCAAAAGACGCTAAATCATGCACTTATTTATGTCAAACGCCTTTTCAAGTTAAGCATGGGGTCCTAGTCTGAAAAGAGATGCGTCAATGGGGCCCTAGCATGGTTAAGCGATTGAAACTCTACCCGTTTATAACATTGCTGATTTTCTTAAGCAGCGTGCATAGCCAGTTGGCTCTTGCAGAAGAAACAACAGCGCTTCATACCGCCAAAATCCCCGTTATTACGGTTGTCGCACCAGACTGGGATGGCTTTACTTCTCCAAATGGTGAAGGGCTTTATTGGGACATCCTACGCGCCATCTACGAGCCTGAAGGCACCAAGCTCAAAATCGCGACCGCACCCTGGAACAGAGCCATGAAAATGGTTACAAAGTACCGGACTTATTTGGCCATACCGGGCGAGTACAGAGATACTGAAGAAAATCTGATTTTCCCCAGATACCCCCTAGAAAAAGAAAAAATGGTCACCGTAACCCTCAAATCTTCTGGGTATAATTTAACCACGCTGGAATCCCTAAGAGGGTTAAAGGTTTCCTGGAGAAAAGACTACGACTTACTAGACCCCGATGAATCAGGTATCAAACTAGACGAGTTCCGCAACATTGCGGACGGTTTACGAGATGTTATGTCGAAAAAAGTAGACGCTCTGATTGATGAACCAGACGAAGTCGACTCCGGATTACAGGAAGCTGGACTCAACAAGGCTGAGTTTAACATCATTCCTTACTCAGAGAGTCAGTACGTTTATTTAGGCTTTCACCCTGGGATTATTTCAGAGCGCCTCATTGAGATATACAATCGCCGAACTGAAGAGCTCGTTAAAAGCGGGGAAATGGCAAAGGTTTACGGTAAGTGGGACGCCAAGATGCCAGAAGTATTCAAAGACATCTAATCTCATCGCTTCAAAACCCCTAGCCTCTCAACTTACTCACAGATAGTGTGCATAAGTCTGTTAACAACCATTACACAGTCGTCCATAACGCCCACTATCCTTATCTTTTACACAAGTGCTTACAGAGTAAACAAGTCACTATATATCTACTCGCAGATAGCAAACGCTTGACCTCTTGCGTACTGATTATTCTAATAGGCCAGTCCCATGAGGTAAGGAAGCAACATGCTCCAATTCGAGATTACACCCGTCACCCCCTTCCAACAAAACAGTTGTTTAATCTGGTGTTCAGACACCATGGAAGGCATCTGCACAGACCCCGGAGGCGATCTGGAGCTGATCATTGACAAGATCAAAGCCACTCAAATGACACTTAAGAAAATTGTACTGACACATGGGCATCTTGATCATGTAGGAGGCGCATTATCTCTATCAAAAACATTCCAAGTCCCCATTATTGGGCCACACAAAGATGATGATTTTTGGCTTCAAATATTGCCCCAGCAAGCTGCCATGTTACAGCTAAAAGAAGTGGCGACTTTTGCGCCAGACCAATGGCTCGAAGAAGCCAGCGTAATTACGGTAGGCAACCTAACGCTTGATGTGCTTCACTGCCCTGGGCATACCCCTGGTCACGTTGTACTCGTTAACCATGAAGCAAAACTTGTCCTCGCGGGTGACGTCCTATTCAAGGGGAGTATAGGTCGTACAGATTTCCCAAAGGGGGATATGGAAACACTCCTAAACTCGATTCAAAATAAACTTTTTACACTGGGCGATGACTATCAAGTGATACCCGGCCATGGACCAACAACAACCATCGGTCACGAAAAAGCAACGAATCCTTTCGTCGTCGATTTTACGAAAGGATAAAAAAATGCTTTCTAGGTGACGACTTGCCGTTTCTTAGAAAGCATTACCTACAAAACCTGCAACACAAATTTCACACATAAAACTTCACTCCTAAATAGAAAACACGCATCCAAAACCAGTCTCATTAATACACATAAACTCCATTACCGAACTCGGACAGTTTCGCACGTAACTATTCCGAGCAGAATCTATATTGTATAAATGCGGCAAACAATTCCCCTTGCTTCATGATTTCTTTATAAACGACAAGGAGTATTATTATGAAGATATTGAATAAGCTTAATACACTAATCCCTTTTCTAATCCCTTGCTCTCTGATTTCAATCCAATCAATAGCGCAACCTTTAGGGAAACCCACTATCGCTTGGGGGCCAACAAAATTTTCTCTCACAGAAGTCAATCCATCTGCAACAGCCTACAACCAACTGGTTAATAGAAAAGATTTTGTGGATATTCACATTAATTGGAACTTATGGAGCGGCACCCTAGGAGACCAATCAAAAGTGTTTTTTAATGACACTCTTGTATGGGAAGGAAGCAATTCACGCTCCGGAAGTGCTGTCATTCAATGGCATCAAGGAGGTCAATATAAAGTAAAAGTTGGCAACTGCCTTTCTAGTGATTGTGTTTTTAGCGAACCCAAAACACTATGGGTTGCCGATACCGATGGAAGTCACTTAAAACCCCTCAAAGCTCCGATGAAGGAAAACAACCGCCTATATAACAACACTTCTCAAAAAGTAGTCGGAGCTTATTATGTTGAATGGGGTGTTTACGGGCGTCAATTTACCGTTCCAGACATCCCCGCGAAAAATCTCACTCATGTTTTATATGGTTTTATTCCGATATGTGGCGGACATGGGTTAAACGATAGCCTTAAGCAAATTGAAGGGAGCTTTCAAGCATTACAACGCTCTTGCGCTGGCAGAGAGGATTTCAAAGTATCTATACATGACCCCTGGGCTGCCTTACAAAAACCACAAGGTGACTTGACAGGATGGGATGAACCCTACAAAGGGAATTTTGGGAATTTAATGGCGTTAAAACAAGCACAACCTGATCTTAAAATTCTTCCATCCATTGGTGGCTGGACTCTGTCAGATCCATTTTATTTCTTACACGATCCAGAAAAGAGAAAAATTTTTATTGAATCCGTATCAGAGTTCTTAAAAACTTGGAAATTCTTTGACGGCGTCGACATTGATTGGGAATTTCCTGGCGGCAAAGGGGCCAACCCCAACCTGGGTGATCCAGAAAAAGATGGCGCCACTTATATAGCGCTAATGAAAGAACTAAGGGAAATGCTGAACCAGCTGTCTGAAGAAACTGGTAAAACATACCAGCTCACCTCCGCCATCAGTGCTGGTGACGATAAAATAGCCGTCGTTGACTATCAACAAGCCCAGCAATACATGGATTATATTTTCATCATGACATACGACTTTAATGGCGCTTGGAGTTTGAATGAATTAGGACACCACACGAATTTATATGCGCCCAACTGGGACCTAGATGCTCGATATACCGCTCACAAGGGTGTCAACGCATTACTCGCCCAAGGGGTGGATTCAACAAAAGTCGTATTGGGTGCGGCCATGTATGGGCGAGGATGGTCAGGGGTCAATCAATATGCTAATAACAATCCTTTTACCGGAACAGCAACAGGGCCCATTCAAGGCACCTGGGAAGCAGGTGTTGTTGATTATCGTCAAATTATAAATGAATACAGTCAAGCACCTTGGATTTACCACTACGATGACATCGCTGAAGCTCCCTGGGTATTCAATCCAACCAATGGAGCACTGATCACATTCGATGATGCCAGATCCGTAAAGGCAAAAGGTGCATTTATACAAGAACACAACCTAGGCGGTTTCTTCGCTTGGGAAATAGATGCAGACAATGGTGACATTTTAAACGCTATGCATGAAGGGCTTGGCCACTCGCCAAAACTGGAGCAAGCAAAACAACCATCCGATATTAAGTAAATACATGCAAGGAAAATCTATATTATGCACCTCTTGCTAGAGGTGCATTCGTGAAAACAGGCCAATATAACGCCCCCAATTCGTTCTGTTTAATCTTTTCTCAAGCGGCATTGAATTAATCATTACTTACAACCCAAACTCAACTTGTGACTCTTTTCACATTTCAATCAATGCATATTGGTAATGACTTAGCAACCCATTTTTAACCCACTGAAAACCCGAAAGTAATTATCGGCACTACATTGGGTTACAGAATCTCACCAAACAGAAACAGTTTTAAAACGTCATAATTTGCACACTCAGGAGCTACTGGCTGTAGCCTGCTGAGGACACCTTTTATGCAATGCAAACAAAAGACCCCAAATCCAGCATTTTTTCTAATCCTCTCATCACTCTTAACATCATTCAATGCGGCTTCCGAAACCCTGGTTTACGTTGGAAACAATACCGATTATCACTTACAGGTGAATACAGTTAACACACTGGGAGGGCTTGGTACCCAGCATTGGAAAAATTACAGCCAAACGCTTTCACCAAGAAATGGAGACTTTGATAAAGTCAACAACCCTGTTGCAAATTTCAATCGAAATACAGGGTTAGGCTATGGAAAAGCTTATGAATTTGATACAAGTATCACCATTGGAAATAAACCTATTGTACTAACAACTCGACTGGTCGGATGCTCATGGTGGCCATGTTCAGGAAGCAGTATCTCCACACGCATCAAAGGCCCAGACAATTCATATCAAAGCAGCTTCACAGACAACTACAACACCAAAAAATTTACTTTTCGTCTAGAGAATGGCAAATACATTCAAGCACAATACAGGCAGTATAATCGCGGAACTGGCGATGATAGAATTTATTTAACACTGAATCAGGATCTACCAGAAAACTATACAAAGAGCAGTGATCTCTATAATTCAAACTCTCTCGATATTTTAACGTACAACATATGGATGCCTCGACATGCAGCTAATGGCGCTACTGACCGGGCAAAAGAAATACCCACGCATCTAAAACCCTTTGATATTGTCGTTTTACAAGAAGCTTTTAATGATGAATTCTTAGGAAATATAGAAAACAATCTAGCTTCTACCCATCCATACAAAACAGGCGTACTCAATAAACCCCATAATCAAGATTTTCAAGATGATGGCGGTGTTGCTGTTTTAAGTCGCTGGCCTATTGTTGAAAAAGAAGCCGTTAAATACACTAACTGCCCATGCGGATCTTTTATACATTCTGAATTTAAAGGCGTTTGGTACGTTAAAATCAATAAATTAGGCACGTTTTATCACTTATTTGCTACCCATACCACTTGGAATGATGGCAATAACTTCAACAGCTCCACAGGAAAACAGCTGCAAGAATTAAAGGATTTTATTCAACAAAAACAGATTCCTAGCGACCAACCCGTATTAATCGCGGGCGATCTCAATATCTTTGAAGATGGACCCGGCCACTCACAGTTATTGCAAACGTTAGATGCACGACAGCCTTACCTTCTTAATAATTACTGGCTGCCTCATAGCCATGATGGTCGTTTAAATACGCATGTTGACGTCAGTGAAACAGGAACCTTAGATTACATCCTGTATTCGAATGACCACCTCCAACCAACTCGAAGCTACTCCAACGTTATTCCTATGATGAGTATGCAAACCAACGTTAGATCAAGCAAATACCCAATTTTAATTGGCCGATATCTATCAGACCACTTCGCGAAACAGGCTCATTTTGAATTCACTCCGCCATCAAGTGGGCATTCAGATACATCCCAGCCCTATGGATACTATTGGGAAGGCAATAGACTAACACCCTACTACTAAATCCAGATCAATAATAATAGGGCTCATAAAGAGCCCTTTCATGCCAATTACTCCCTTCGTTAAACCAAGATAACTTCTTCGTAAAATAACCGCGTAATCCGCCATAAACACAAAAAATTGATATAGTTCAAATGTTTACTATTCAAATGGTGATGGAATGACGCACGAGCTTAAACGGGTTGCATACGTTACTTGATAAGCTCAAAATCCAATGGTCGCATTAGTGGCGGCATACGGCTATAAAAATAAATATGAAGGAAACCTAAATGAAGAACTTACTTCTATCTCTAGTTTTAATCCCTTTCTTTGCGTTTGCTAGCGATGACACTTTACCTGGTGGCTGGACCGCATTCACAACAGAGATTGACCTTTCGGCGAGCGCTGCTTTTGATAGAGCTTTCGATGGGTTTGTTGGCGAGAGCTATGAAGTGCTTGCCGTTTCGTCTCAAGTCGTACAAGGCGTAAATTACCGTTACTTCTGCAATGCAAGAGGCTCTTACCCAGGTGCTCAAGTCCACCCAACCATGGTGACAATCTATGTTGACTTAAATGGCATCCCCCAGATTAAAGAAATTAAAGACATCTAATACAAACAATCAGTTTCGCGGGCAACACTTTCTAAAAGTATTGCCCTTACATAATAAAAAATTTTACGATTTTGTATAAGGACGCACCGCATATATGAAAGCAATCGTTTTACCTATTTCATTGTTTCTCAGCATTTCTGCTAACGCTTCTTTTTTTCAAACGTACTGCAGCAATGCAGAAGGCACTGTCAAATGGAGTCAAGGTCACAATGATAACACCTTAGTCATAACTAAATGCTCATGGGAAGGTGGAAATCTCTCGGAAGAAACGCTAACTGTTCCTCAGTGGGAGATAACCTATACAGTAAATGAAGAGAAAGATATTTTGAGCGAAGCCTCCAGCAATTGTCCTGCCGATTCAGATTGGGGAGTAGCTAAGTGGCGTACTGTGAAATGGCAAGCCGTTGAGCTAAAACGCCAAGACGGCAGCCCTTTCCATTCAGACGTGGTAGGTGTTAACAGCCAAGGTGCAATTAAAACTATCCTCATTTGTGAAGAGAAAGGAAATTCTCAAAGCTATTGCGGCACCTCACCTTCCAATTAATCGACAATCAAAATGGCAGCCTTGCATTTTGTAAAGCGGCCATTAGCATTGACATTTCACTGACTAGAATGAATATAAAGCTAAAAACGGCACTTGAAATGCCGTTTTCCTGCTATACCACTGTTATGGATACACAGATTCACAAGGAACGGTACGACAGATTAAACTCGTAGCCGTTTGCTCCCCGGATTCTTTTGACCAACGAGAAAAAGGGAAATACTCTACCTCACTTAAAGCGTCATCACGGAGCGGCAAGCGATCAACATCTTTTGGGGCCGAGGCTTTCAAAGCTTCCTTTGCCGGAAGCTGCTTGAGCAATGCTTGGGCTGCAACTTCAGGGTTACGATAACTTTTCACTATTCCTTTTTTCATTTTGATTTCTAATATTTGTTCATCTTCTTTTTGAAACGGATTAACGACCACCACCTTCTTTTTTTGATGAAGCAGTGTATCAATCTCAATTTTTGTCCAAGAACCATACCAGGCAAACACCATCGCACCATCAGAAACCCCTACCAAGGCTGGTGTATCGTCTCCCCACATTTTTCCATATACATCTTTCGCATCTACGAATTGATGGCTATCATTAATACCGGCTTCAGGTACCACAACCAACGTATAAGCCTCTAAATCTTTCGCTCGTTCATACCCAATACGGGTATAACCATAAACATCGTCAAGCGCTCCCTTATAACCTCCCGTAACAAACGCCACCTCTCGATTAAGATAGAGTGTATCCATTGCTTTTGATGCAACTTTAATCGCTTCACGTACAGCTTCAGGGCTTCCTATGCGCGCCTTACCTAGCACTGCTACAACGGGCGTTCCATTAGCATGAAGCGAATCGACTAATGCACTTGTATTAGGAACAACGCTCTTATCATTAAGCTCAACAAAAGCAGAAGGCTGCCCCATCAGTTCTAATGAAGCAGACCCCCTAAAAAATCCAAACCGTACGTAGTCATCAAGAGTTTCACGTAAAACCTGTACCTGATCAGAATCCAAAGCAAATTTTAACGTTTGAGTTTCCATCGAAATTAAACGTTCAAGTGCACTCTTTTTTGAAAGCGTCCCAACTAGGTATTGTTTTGCGACATCCAACATCTCTTGCTCTACCGAGGACAATTTAACATTAACTTCTGGAGCTTCAATCAAATCGTTAAACTGATTTATCTCTTCAACTGTCAGGCGGACATTAGCAACCGAAATTTTCGCTTGTAGAATGTTTTTTTGAGAGCCATTAAAGTTAGAACACCGAACACCTTGTGCAGCCTCATTTGCTATAAAAACAGCAGAAATCGGAGTTTCAACATTGACTATTCGATGAGGGGCACACAATACCGTATTCTGATTTGACTTATCTTTTACTTGCACGACAAAATGATCTTCATCATTTAACTTATCCAAAGACACGCACTGAGTCTGCCCTACCTCAAACGGCACCGACCACCGTGATGCCCAATTATCAGAAACCACTTGCATTTGGGCTGTACCAACTGAATCTGCTTGCAAATAAACACATGCCTTCGAAAAAGCATATGCATTAGAACCTATCAGGCACATCAATGTCGCGATACTGAACAACACAAAACAAGCTTTAAGCATCAACGTTCTCCTAAGAACACATTTGTTAACATTTAACGATCAGAGGCAAACCAATCTAATTGGATCCAGTGATTATAGAAATGATTTTTCTTAAAAATCCTCTATCTATTAACAAATTGGCGAAATCATTCCAGCCATAAAACTCAATAGCAAAGTCACATCGCACCCAGCCATACAAAATAGTTCTAACGACGAAAGGTTTAAGTGGATAACTCAATACCGAACTTTACTGCTCTTTAATTTAGAGAACCTTGAACAAAGCAACCAGCCTTAAAAAATTCAAATACGTTTTATTGTGCCACATAAAAAAGGTATATTATGGCTATTTAACCAACAAAGGGCTAAGCAACATGACGAATACGCTCAATTTTACTGTAAAAGCAGAGAAACAAGACTTTGATCAATATAAAATTGAAACTTGGCGAGAACTCAACTTACTCAACATTATGGTTGCTGGTTTAGCGGCTGGGTATTTAGCTGCCTATACCAGATCGCGCGATATAATAGGATTTATGGATTGGTTTATTATCTTAATTCCTTTCTTAGTCGTTTCAATCATAGGCATTACATATCGACTAAAATTTAGTAAGCGCATAAACTTGAGCAAGGATGGCTTGTTTTATAAGCCACTGCATTTCGCTCTATCTGAACAAACCGTCAAAATATGGAATGATATCGACACCATCCATTGCACCTGGAAGGAAATTACCGAGATAACAGAAGACAGACATTTAATTTACATCTGGCTTGACAATCTAACAGCCAAAACCATCCCCAAAAGACAAATTGATAATCCAAAAATACTATATGCCCAACTACAAAATTGGTTCATTAGGAGCCAAGAAAACCAACCATAAGAAAACTATCTTTAAAATATTGCAGCGTTATGCTGTATAACCTCAAATAAGTCTACAATAGAGCTCATTTCTCCCACAGTAAAGCACTGATTTTCGCTTTCAAATCAAAGGATATAATACACAGCCAATACAGTCTTGCGCTTGTGAGAAGAGACCAAGAATGGAGCAATACCACCCTTAAGCATATAAAATTACTCCCAACTCCCTCACAAAATCCCCCAGAAACTTCATAAGTCACCTCTGGTTTCGTCATGCATTTGCACCAGAACAAGAATTTAAAGCGCTACGCATAAAATAATCCGAGCAAGTGTTCACCTATATAGGCAAACTCAAGAAATGGCCGCTTTTAACGCCTTTATCAGCTAGCAGAAACTAACAAGTATCGTGAATAAGCTCTAGTTTTCATGATAAATATTGATCATTTATTGAACAGAAAAATAATATCAAAGTACCATCTAGCCTGTTTTTTAATCAGGTCAGTGGGTGTATAAATGAGAATCAGCAGTCAATACATACTTTCAATGCTATTGTGTGGGCTTTCAGCGAATGCAGTTTCATCTGCAAAAATTATCGGGGGATCCGAAACTGGAGGCGCTTATCCATGGATGGTGGCTATCACAAAAAATGAAACCCTACATCCAGGCACATCAGCTTACGATAGAGCAAACTGTGGCGGAAGCTTAATAAACAAAAAATGGGTTTTAACAGCGGCACACTGCATGTACAAACCCTACACTGACATCAAACTAACACCCAATCAATTATCCGTAGTCGTTGGTGCATATGATTTAAAAGATACTTCGGACTACAAAAGCAAGGAATACTCTATCCAGAGCATAGTTATCCATCCAGAGTATGATAATACTGGCTATACGGCTCATGACATTGCCTTGCTGGAGCTAAGCAGTGAAGTGGCTAATGCACAGCCAGTTGAATTAATTACGCCCGACGTTTTCGATACACTAAAAGCTGAAGCTAGCGCAGCAACACCAGCAAGTGGTCATAAATATGGCCTAGGGACAGCATTAACCGTTATGGGCTGGGGTAACATGTCTGCAACTGGTGGCAACTATCCGTGGAAATTAAGAAGCGTCGAGCTCGGATTAATGTCACAAAAAGATTGTAACGATATGAATGGAAATAAATCGGGTGACGGAACAGTAGGTCCAGCATTTTGCACAACATCCCTCGACCCCTCAACAGAAATGGACTCATGTGATGGTGACAGCGGTGGACCTATACTGTGGGAAGGCAGTGGAAACATGATACAAGTGGGGATTGTGAGCTGGGGTAGAGGCTGTGCTAACTACAATTACGGTGGCATTTATGCCGATGTCGCAGCATTGAGAGATTTCATAACTCAAAATGTAGATATTACTGACACAGATACAGACACCGATACAGACACTGATACAGACACTGATACAGACACTGATACAGACACTGATACAGACACTGATACAGACACTGATAC
>CANMOZ010000020.1 GCA_947499545.1 uncultured Saccharospirillaceae bacterium | reverse complement strand
GATGGCGATGGCGATGGCGATGGCGATGGCGATGGCGATGGCGATGGCGATGGCGATGGCGATGGCGATGGCGATGGAGATGGAGATGGAGATGGGGATGGCGATGGAGATGGAGATGGAGATGGAGATGGAGATGGAGATGGAGATGGTACTGATGGAGATGGTACTGATGAAGCAGGTAATGCTACCAATGCCAGTAAAAATTCAGGTAGCAGTAGCAGTGGTGGACCTATATCATTTTGGTTGCTAGCTGCGGTACTTGGACTCTTGGTACGAAAGCAATATTAAAAGACAGCTTGTTGTAGTTAGTCATTATTCTCTTAAAAAGCCTAGATGTTTGTACACTAGGCTTTTTTATTGGGTATAACCTTTTACAGGTAGCTGCAAGCTTGGTTGCTTAACATTCAATGCCGGGCACAAAACTCCTCTTCACCAGTAAAATAAAAAGCCGGTTTCCGTTTGATAATTCCAGTTGAATCATGCTTGTGGTCGCAGACCACATATGTTGTTACGTTTGGCATGTGTAAATTGAGTGAGACCTTAATAAGAGTTTCATTAGCCTTTATTTTGCTGATGGTAATCGCCAACCAGTTTCCAAATCACTAGCTTAGCAATTTCGTAGTCTGAGTTATCCATATCATGCTAAGCATCATCAATGCTAGGAAGGTTGTTGTATAAAGCAATATCCAATATAAATATAAAAAGTTAAAGAACTCGACAGTTCATAGAAACGGCGAGCATATTTTCCTTAAAATTATGCAATTTTTCTGTGGAATAATGGTAATACTGCTGTTGCACTGAATATTTTAAACTCCAAGATAGGCGCTGCTGCCAGGTGATGGATTGAAAAGTTCAGCAAGATTTGAAGTGAACTTGAGTGTATTTGTGTAGAAAGTGGGCGCATTTGGTATTGCATGTATTCTGGGGGTATGGGAATTTCAATTTATGATTGATTGCGGTGTTGGGTTCTGCTGAATTAAGAGTGTTGAGTGCTTGTTGTTTTTTGTGAGTAAGGATGTTTTTAATTTTGCATTTAAAATATTTCCTTAAATCAAGTGTGTTGATGTGTGTCAACTCTTGAAGGGGTGTAAGGTGTAGATTGTAAGCTGACTCGAACGTCATAATAAATTTAAATTTTGTATAAAATTTTGCTTACAATCATAGAAAATTAATTATGTTGAATGCTGTACATCGATCAAGTAGTGTTTTATCCAATCAATCTTATCCTCAAGCAAATCATAACCAGGAAGCTAATGCAGAGGTTGGTGAGGATGAGAGACTTCTTCAGGAATCTTTAAATCGATCTAAAAGAGGTATTGAGGAGAATGGTGCATCTCCGACAAAATCGTTAGAAACCCTGACCGTACAAGAACTGATGAGCCTCCAAGAAGGCCAAGAACTAATCATGTTAGTTAGCTCTATGCAAGAAGAAGTGAGTAGTCAAGACGTTTACTTTAATCGAGAAAAACGTGGGTCTACAATCATAAATGCTCAATTGAGAGGAGATTTAAATACCAGTCAGGACTCCTTGATTGCTGCAAGAGTTGGAGGTTTGAAGTCAATATCAGACGGTAAAATCGACAATATGGAAGATGAATTAGTCCTTGATATTGCAAATCAGATACATTCAGATGCTCAGAAATTAAATGCAACTGAAGAAGAGAAAGAGGATTCGAGGATATTGTTTTACGAAGAAGCCAAGTATTGGGCTGCTTCGAAAGGTATCGGTGAACAAGCTTTTTTAGCAAGAAAAAGAGAAGTAATTCAGTCCTATCTGAAGTTTTGGAGGTTTGCAATGAATCCTCCTGAATCACCTGTCTTTCATAGCCGTGAAGCATTTGCAAAAATAGAGTTTAAAGCGAGAACAAGTTTTGATTATGAAACTGCACCCGATATCCATGCATCATATGGAATGAGCGCGCGTGTTGCTACATCTAAATTTAAACAGAAAAGAACAATATTAAATGAAGTAAAAAACTATTCCTCAATTAAAGCAAAATACTATAACCAGTTTAAGCAGTATATTGAAACTACACTCCCAAAATTTATAGACATGAAGGTTTTAAGTTTGTTGGAGCAGAGCGGCATCGTTTTTTTTGATGATAGCAAGGAGTGGCATGTATTTGAGATTACAACGGGAAGCGCTAATCAACGAAATTCATACATACCTTATTATATGCCTACTAATTCATATATTATCACTGATGAAGCCAAATTGCGTTGGGTGAGCTCGACTGGAAAGATAAGTAGTATTCAATATGGTGATGCGGGGCTTATAAAACTGCTCAGCGCTGCAAAAAAATCTCTAGGGGTGCGGCATGGAATGAAGACCAAGTTCAAAAGTGTCGGCAAGATGACGTTGGGTGAACTAATACAGAAAAAAGTAAAGCAAGATTTGGATGTTTATATCAATTCGTTTAAGGAAGAAAATTATAATGAATCTTTTTTGGAAAAATTTATGAAAGCCGTTATTCCCTTTTATGATGTGATTGATAAAAAGATCCATGACCCAGGGTATGTATTTAAATTCTCTGATATTGCATTAGATTTGGCTGATTTGGGGTTCACTTTGATAACCATTGGAGTGGGAGCGATTGGAAAGCTAGGGTTTATAGCGGCAAAAATTGCATACAAAGCGGGTTCTGGTTTATCAAAGATCTCTCGTTTATCAAGCGCCATTAAAGCGACGTTAAAAACAGTCAAAACAGGGCAATCTCTAAAACTTATGGGTAAGGAATTAGTGGATTTTGTCATGCCTGTTTTTTCGGCTCGAGAGATTGTAAGTGCGGCTGGTGCAGGGGGGCGTTCGCTTCTTTCTCGGGTTAGCCAAAAGTTTCGGTTGTACAATGAATCTATGGAGGGAGTAGTCAGTAACCTGTTGAAGAGATGTAGGCGAGGTTTGAATGAGTGTATTCCTAGCTCTTTAAGTGCTTCTCAAAAAGTAGCTCGTATCAACCACCCTAATAAAAACCTATCTGCTGCGACAAAGCTATCTCAAATTTCGATGTTGGGCAGCCATGATTCAGGCACTTACCGTTTTGGTAGGCAAAGATCCTTGACTGGTACGCCGTCAGTTGGTGAGCTTGTACCAGGTGCGTACAAAACACAAGGTTTGAACCTGGTAAAGCAAGCAGAGGCAGGTTCTCAGTATTTTGATCTAAGGATAGCTAAGAACTCGGAGGGTCGTTGGACATTTTATCATGGCCCTTCTAAGACTCGATCTAGTGGGGTCTTAGAGGATGTAAAAAAATTGATTGAATACGCACGTAATGATACTAAAAATATTTACTTATTAAAATTTGTTTTCAAAAATAATGATGATGCAAATGAGTTCCTTAAGCTGGCAATGGTAAATAAATCTAATTTAATACGGAAGAGTGGAAGTAAGTTGTTGGGGAATATGACCGTTGGGGAGACGCTAGGCGAGAATAAAAACATAGGGATTCTGATGAAAGGAGCAAGCAGTAGTGAATATAGAGATGTTTCATTTGATTACAGTACAAATGTGTACACTGGGTGGGCAGATGAAACTTCCGGTACTAAAACGGCTCAATATATTAAAAATAAATTTTCTAGTATTCCAGCTAATGAATCAGGAAAGCTTAATATAATCCAAACAAATATCCCTGTTAAAATATTGTTGCCACCAAAGGCCGTTAGGGTGTTGGCGTACACTAACCGTGATGTGATTGCGAAAGCGGTAAAGGAATTAGATGTTCCAGGTATCATTTCGACAGATTATATTGACTCCTCTATGGATATGTATCAAGAGATCATTAAAAATAAAAACAACACCTTGATTGGTTAGTTTGGGATTTAAGCCGCCAAGGAAGGCACTAAACATATATGTTTGAGATATTCTGGCTTGGCGACATGAGATGTATTTTGGTGGAAGCTTTATATCACTGCATATATTGTTAGGCAGTATGAGTTTGTTGGTTTGATTGATACTTCGTCATTACTTGAAAGAAAATCGCAATCAAGGCAATAGACGCAATACAGTATCCAAATAGTTCAGGGCTGTGAGCTGTGGTGTACCCTACCCAATGTGCTCCGATAGCACCTCCTGTCATTTGTATGGCCCCCAGTAAACCCGAAGCAGCTCCTGAAAGATTTGCATCAACGGTCATCGCTCCGGCGGTTCCAAGAGGAAGTAAGATTCCATTTCCGGCGGCTAAAAATGACATCCCGAAAATGAAGGGGATAAAATGATAGGGAGTCAAGATTGATGCCATTAATACGAATCCTGCCCCTGAAGTATAAAGCAGATACCCTAAGGTTAAGCTGCGATTAATTGACCATTGCCGCTGACTACGGATTTTTCGAATAAGGACGTTGCCAGAGACATATGCAATGGAAAGGCTAACGTATGTATAACCAAAATATTCTGGTTGAATGCCCTGTTGCTGCATTAAAAAAGGAGATTCAGCAATATATGCAAAATATCCCATGTAAGCAAAGGCTGGTGTTAAGGCATAAAACCAAAAGCCGGGTAAGCATATGAGCCTAATGTATCGATTCGCATAGGTTGAAAAAGGGGAATCAAGATGTTTTTCTTTACTAGCAGGCCTGGTTTCAGGGAACGATAGCCATACCAATATAAAGGTTATGCTGCCCAGTGCTGCAATAAAATAAAAACAAGCTTTCCATGACCATGTTTCGTTTAGGATGCCACCTATTAATGGAGCAATAGCGGGTGAGCATCCAACGATTGGAAATACGATAAGGAAAAATTGAGCTGCTTGCTCTTTAGAAAGCTGATCCCCCACGATGGCTCGCCCTAATGTAATCGCTCCGCATGCACCAGTGGCTTGTATAGCGCGTAAAATGAGCAAGTGGTCATAGTGCTTTGTATAGCTCATGGCTAGAGAGCTGACAGAGTAAAGAAATAAACTGGTTAATAGTAATGGACGACGCCCTAACCAGTCTGATAAGGGGCCAATGAATAATTGAAACATTCCCATGATTAATAAAAAGATGCTCAATAAAGCTTGAGCCTCTGTTTGGCTGATATTAAAAACTTTGACCATTGCAGGGAGTGCAGGTAAAAAAATATCACTCGCAACCAACCCGGACAAAAGCAAAATGGTGGTACCTACTTTGAAGGCGGTTGTTTCATGAAACGGACGTTCACGGCGAGCCTGACTCTGTATTGTTTCTATCATGGACTTTCTTAATTAGTACAACATTAAATACCTATATTAACATGGCATTTAATCGCTTATACATTAGAAAGTTCATATTCACGATCAGTTGTAATGCTCAAACAATTGATCGTGAATTGAGTTTGTTTTAATAGCGCAAGTGTTTAGTATGGAACTCTAAGTGATCTTCTAAAAACGTAGCTATAAAGTAATAGCTATGGTCGTAGGTTTCATGATATCGAATATCAATGGGTAGGCTTTTGGGTTGAACAATTGATTCTAGATGTTGGGTGAGCAGCTGGTGTGGGTAAAATTCATCAGATAATCCTTGATCAATTAGAATCGGGTGGCAGGTGTTTACGGTTTTCAAAATGTCAACCGGATCGTACTGCTCCCATTGTTGCCTATCGTCGCCTAAGTAGCATGAGAAAGCGTCTTTGCCCCATTGGCATTGCATCGGATTACAGATCGGGCTGAATGCAGAAATGGAACTGTATCGCTCGGTATTTCTTAAACCAATCACTAATGCACCAAGGCCTCCCATTGAATGCCCACTGATAGCACGCTCTTGGGTCACGGGAAAATGTGATTCTACAAAAGCGGGTAGTTCCTCGCTGATGTAGTCATACATTCGATAATGCGCTGACCAAGGTTCCTGAGTTGCGTTGACATAAAAACCGGCTCCTTGACCAAGGTCGTATCGATCCGAG
This sequence comes from uncultured Saccharospirillaceae bacterium, assembly GCA_947499545.1. GTDB lineage: Bacteria > Pseudomonadota > Gammaproteobacteria > Pseudomonadales > Oceanobacteraceae > CANMOZ01. Next base: position 68,393 of record CANMOZ010000020.1, on the reverse strand, counting down.
CTATCCGCTATCCCCTCACCCCTTGGGCTTGTATCCGGAGCCACAATGACCCATCCATAATGATTGGCGAGTCTTTGAATACCCGCCTTTTGCATCATGTTTTCATCGGTGCATGTCAATCCAGAGAGCCAGTACAGTACTGGCATTGGTCGTTCGGGGGTTACGTCAGGAGGCAAGTAAACCCCAATGATGGTTTGACTATTTAAAGCATTCGATTGAAATGCCCATCGTTGATAATAGCCGCCAAATACCCTTTGACTGGAGATCTTTGTAAGCGCCATTAGGCTTCCTTGCTGTTAAAATTCGATGACTGAACGAATACTTTTCCCTTCGTGCATCACTGTAAATGCTTCGTTAATATCTTCAAGAGGGTATCTGTGAGTAATAAAGGATTCGAGGGGGATTTCACCTTGTAGATATTGCTCAACTATATTAGGAAGTTCAGATCGTCCTTTTACTCCCCCAAAGGCAGTTCCTCTCCAGACCCGGCCTGTAACTAATTGAAAGGGTCGGGTTGATATTTCTTGGCCTGCGCCTGCAACGCCGATGATGACAGACTCCCCCCAGCCTTTGTGACAGCACTCTAAAGCGGAACGCATCGTGTTAACATTACCAATGCACTCAAAGGAGTAATCAACCCCGCCTTTTGTGAGCTCTACGACAACGTCTTGAATTGGGTTGTCATAGTCTTTAGGGTTAATGCACTCAGTGGCGCCCATTTGTTTGGCTAATTCAAATTTTGCTGGATTAATGTCGATGCCAATAATGCGACTGGCTTTCGCTTTTTGAGCGCCCAAAATCACGGCTAATCCAATTCCACCTAAACCAAATACTGCTACTGTTGCACCAGGTTCCACTTGAGCGGTATTGCTGACAGCCCCCATTCCGGTTGTAACACCGCAACCGAGCAAGCAAATTTCATCCAATTTGGCTTGAGGATTAACCTTTGCTAAGGCGATTTCAGGGAGTACGCTGTATTCCGAAAAAGTGGAGCAGCCCATGTAGTGATAGATAGGCTCGCCATTTTTAAAAAAGCGCGTAGTGCCATCCGGCATGAGACCTTTTCCTTGGGTGTTTCTTATTTTTTGACAAAGATTGGTTTTGCCGGATAAACAAAATTCACACTCACGGCACTCTGGAGTATACAAGGGTATGACGTGATCGCCGACCTGAACACTGGTAACGCCTTCGCCAATTTGCTCAACAATACCACCCCCTTCATGGCCTAATACGCACGGGAAAATGCCCTCGGGGTCTTCACCTGACAGCGTAAAAGCATCTGTGTGGCAAACGCCTGTAGCGACCATTTTCACCAATACTTCTCCGGCTTTAGGAGGCATAACGTCAATGGTTTCGATGCTAAGAGGCTCACCAGCTTTCCAAGCAACCGCGGCTTTTGATTGGATAAATGATTCAGTCATGAAAACTACCTACGAATATTGTTTTTTTATCATTGGTCAATGATGCCCAGTCTAAAGTGAGCAAGGTGGAAATGCAAAATGAGAGTAAAAGGTTCAGAAGCAACGCAACAGCGTTTGTACTAGAAAGGCAGAAAGTATTATTGGTGGTTTAAATAAACGGCCACTGGGTCGTGACCGTTTATTGCTAAACAATTAGCGAGTTAACAATCGTTTCCAACAACTTCCACGATTTTTTCAACTCCATTTGGGTAATCGCTGTATTGTGTTTTTGCACGAACGCATTTTTTCACGGGGGAATCAATGATTTGATAGTGCAAATCAATGAGATAGTTTCGATAGTCTGAACTCAGACCAATGTTAATCTGACTCACGTATGCCGAGGTGCCTGTTTCGTTTTGAACGGATTCATTTTCTAAAACGGCTATAGCGGCTAACACAGAATCACTGGCGTTAGAGCCTTGTGACAACCGAGCGACGTCAGTGTCACTGCGACCGGTGGACCTTCCAAGTACTTGAACCCCGCTGAAGTAAGCGTATTCATTGGCTGCATCTAACAGTCCATGTGCTTCAACAACGATTGAAGAAACGTAACCTCTCGATTTGACGGTTAAGCGACCAACTGGGTTTTCAGGGTAGCGACAAGTTTCGTTAAAATGCTCTCCGCAAATGGCATTTAAGTAATTGGGAAAATGTGCGTATCCGATCATTTCACCTTTTGTTCCGGTGCTGTTGTCGTATACGCGTATTTCAGTCGGACGCTTACGCCACCAGTCTGTCAGAACACCCACTGCTCTGATGGGCTGGGCTTCTCCAAGATCAACAGTTGTGCTGAAAATGGTTGTGGCTGACGGATGTAACCGTTCATTAAGCGCCTTTTCGGCAATTAAGTTGTCAGCGGAAACCTGTGCAGAGATTGCCGTGAGACCTGTGAGTAGGCAGGTGAGTAATGTTTTTTTCATGGGATAAATCCATTAATTTTGTTTTTATGGGAGACGCTCAAACAGTGAGCCCGGCCTACAGGGTTACCCATTGACTGAGTGGATAATTTGAGCTGAGTCACAGTTTCCAAAGCATGGCATTAACCAACCAGTTTGAAGGTATGCTCACAGTGACGATGTTGTTGTGCGAAAAGTGATGTTTTAGAGCGAAGAGGAAAAAAAGGGGATTGCTTGGGCGGTTGGAGCGCTTTTGCAAGCGCTCCAGAAGAACGAAGTCAGGGTTATTCCATTTCTTCGCCAGAAAGAGCGCAGGTGTTGAATCCTGCGTCTACGTACATGATTTCACCGGTAATGCCACTGGCCATCGGTGAGCACAAGAAAGCCGCTGCGTTACCAACTTCTTGCTGAGTCACGTTGCGTTTTAGAGGCGAACGCTCTGCATTGGCTTTTAACATTTTGCGGAAGCTTGCAATGCCAGATGCTGCAAGTGTTTTGATCGGGCCAGCAGAAATAGCATTGACTCGTATTTGCTGTTCACCAAGGCTGCCGGCTAAATAACGCACACTGGCTTCTAAGCTGGCTTTGGCTAATCCCATTACATTGTAGTTGGGTAATGTTTGGGTTGATCCGTGGTAAGACAGGGTGAGCAAACTGCCATTTTCATTCAATAATGGTTTAGCGGCTTTTGCTAGGGCTACAAAGCTATAGGCGCTAATGTCATGTGCGATTCGGAAGCCTTCTCTGGTTGAAACATCAACGAAGCTTCCATCTAACTCTCCGCCAGGTGCGAAGCCAATTGAGTGCACCAAAATATCGAAGTTGCCCCAAACGTTTTTGATGTCGTTCATCAAGCGTTCGATGTCCTCATCAGAGGCGACATCACAAGGAAAAATTAAGTCTGTACCCCATTCGGCCCCAAACTTCTCAGCTCGACTTTTAAGTTTGTCATTTTGGTAGGTCAGTGCCAACTCTGCACCTTGAGCGTGGAAGGCTTCGGCAATGCCGTGGGCAATAGAGTGTTTACTGGCAAGTCCTAAAATTAATGCTTTTTTGCCTTTAAGCATGGCTAGTATCGACCTCGGTCATGATGATGGGGCTTACGTTACCCCATCGTTTTATCAAAGGGAATGGAATTAACCGTTCAATTGGGTGACATCCACGTAAAGCACAAGCTTTTGTCCGGGATGTATATATTTGTGGTTCTGAAGCTGATTCCAAGATTTTAGGTCATTGATGCGAACGCTGAACTTGTCGGCAATTCTCGCTAAAGAGTCGCCGTTTCGAACGCTGTAAAAGATCTTTTTGACGATGGAGTTGGGGGAGGTTTTTGGTGCTTTCGTCCAAATAGCAAGCGTCTGGTTTGGTTTGATAGAGTCTTTGGGGGCTAGGTTATTCCAGCGTGTTAGTTCTGATACTTTGACATTAAATTGCTTCGCTATTTTCCAGAAAGAGTCCCCTGCTTTGACGACATAGGTTTGTTTGATGCGCCCAGTTCTGGCCTTATTCTGTTTGCTTTTCAATCGTTGATGCATGGATAAGCTGTACACAGATCCAGATTTCATTGCCGTTGGTATTAATAAGGTTTTACCGGATTGAATGAGGTGCGAGCTCAAGTGATTGACTTGTTTGAGAACAGCCGGAGTGGTTTTAAACGTTTTTGCAATGCTGATCAAGCTGTCGCCGGATTTGATTTTATAACGCAACCAGCGAACACGCTCTTCCTTTGAAAGAGAAGCGACCTGGGTTTCAAAACGATCGGCTGAGTCAATCGGGACGAGGAGTTCGTGTGGCCCTTCGGGGTGAGTCGCCCATTGATTAAAGGCTGGATTCAGTTGGTACATTTCTTTTGTCGAAATGCCGGCAAGCTTCGCTGCTTGATCAAGATCAATCTGGCTGTTGGCGTTAACGACAGCAAAATAGGGTTTGTTGGGTATGTTGGGGAGTGCTAGTTGATATTGCTTAGGCGATTGAACAACCTTTGCGAGTGCGATGAGCTTAGGGACGTAATCGCGGGTTTCTCTAGGCAACTTGAGTGACCAAAAGTCAGTCGGTTTGCCTAGCTTTGCATTTCGCTTCATGGCTCGAAGGACGGTGCCTGGTCCTGAGTTGTAGGCGGCTAAGGCCAATAACCAGTCACCGTCAAAGGTTTTGTTTAAATATTTTAGAAAGGAAATGGCAGCCTGAGTGGATAAGCGTACATCGCGGCGGCCTTCAAACCACCAATCTTGTTTTAACCCGTAAAGGTGTCCAGTGGAAGGAATAAATTGCCAAAGGCCGGCCGCTCGACCGTGAGAATAAGCAAAAGGGTCGTAGGCGCTTTCGACCATTGGCAGCAACGCGATTTCGCTTGGAATGCCGTTGGCTTCTAACTCGGTCAAAATGTAATACAAGTAAGGGGCTGAACGTTCTGACAGTCGCTCCAAGTAACGAGGGTGTTTGAGAATCCATTTTAGATGCTGGTCAACATTGGCGTGTTTATGATCTAAATCTAGGCTGTACCCAATGCGCATTCGAGCAAATAAATCTGAAGCGGTTTCGGGTGCCAAGGCACTTGATTGGCGGTCGTACTCTTTTAATGTTTTTGGGGAATCAAGGTTCTCACTGCCTGCTTCACTTTTCACGTTATGCTGAAGAGAGCAGCCTCCAAGCCCCAGTGCCGCGATAGCTACCGTGACGGCGATCACAGATTTCTTGATGGAAAGTAAAAGTCGCAAAACCAAACACCTTGCTAAAACGAACGACAAACAGCCCAGTGTAGAAATTTGACGCGGCCTGTCAAGAAAGAGACTATAAACTTTATAGGTTCTATGTACTCAGACGGCTTGATTCTCGCAAAGCTCATGCCGTTTTGCAGTAGACTCTGTGGCACGAGAGCCAAATACAGCAAGTGTTTAGAGGTGAGAATGGATCAAATCGCTAGGTGGCTGGAATCGCCACTGGCTCGAGCATTGTTGGCAACGGAATGTAATTTATTAAAACGTGAGATGCCAAGGTTTCAAGGGCATTTTTGCTTGCATATGCTGCCTTGGCCAACGGATTCGGTCTATCGGCCTTTAAAACTCAATCATCAAGTGTTCGCGTTCGAAAAACTGCTGTTTGAAGCTTCGCACTCGGAGCTTTCAGAGGAACAAGAGACGGAGGCCGCAGGTCTTTATAATGAGCAGCAATCTTACTCAGTGCTTAATCCTGAAGCTGCTCAATGTAATGTTAAGAATGAAGCGCCTGGAAAAGCCAGTAAAGGCAGCTTAGGGTTTGGTCACCCCCCCAATGCCAGCTGTGTATTGACAGACTTTACCGCATTACCTTTTCGAGACAACAGCATTGATGTGATTTTCTTGCATCATTGCCTTGAGTTTCACCCCGCTCCACACTCTGTGTTAAGAGAGGCTTCAAGAGTGCTGCTGCCCAGTGGGGCATTAATCGTGTTGGCTTTTAACCCCTATTCAATCTGGGGAATTCGTCGATTGTTATGGGGGTGGCGGTCTAGCGAAGTACTTAAATGGAAGCCTATAACCCAAGGGCGAGTTGAGGACTGGTTGACGCTTTTGGATTATCGCGTTGAGCGCAAAGAACGCTGTATGTATCGCTGGCCCATCCAATGGAAAAAAGCGCTTGAGTCTTTGGCTTTTCTTGAAGGCTTGTCCCGATTGCCGTGGCTACCGGGTGCAGGCGTGCATATCACTATGGCGCGTAAACAGGTTGCAGGATTAACGCCATTGCGGCCCAAGTGGGTGTTGCCAAGGCCTCGTCGGCCATTGATCGCAACAACGCCTAAGTTACCCAAGGCGGTGTCCTCTTCCCATAATGAAATAGTACGAAACGGATAACGGATTCATTTAGAGCACTTTTCTTTACTCTGCTGAAGTAAATCATCGTTTTTACAGAACGATATTCTTATAATGTCGGTCGATATCATTCGAGGCGCTCGGTTGGCAGTGTCTACAGAGCGAAGAGAAGAGTACAAAATGACGTCCAAATTGCGGATATATACAGATGGAGCCTGTAAAGGGAACCCCGGTCCTGGTGGGTGGGGCGCTATATTGGAGTATGGTGATCATCAAAAAGAACTCTGCGGTGGGGAACCTGAAACCACTAATAACCGAATGGAGCTGATGGCCGTCATTGAAGCCTTGTCTGCCTTGACCAGGCCATGTGAACTTGATTTATATACCGACTCCAAATATGTCATGCAGGGTATACAAGAATGGATGCCAAGATGGAAGCAAAATGGCTGGCAAACGGCTAATAAAAAAGCAGTAAAAAATGATGACTTGTGGCGACAGCTTGATCGGCTGGTTTCGACGCATAATGTCCATGTGTTCTGGGTGAAAGGGCACAGTGGCCATCCAGGGAATGAGCGTGCGGATGCTCTCGCTAATGAGGGGATTGATCGCATGCAGAACAAGGACGTCTAGGAAGCCCTTACTGATAAAGGCTTTCTAGCAGTAGTATAGCTAGGTAGATAATCATGAATCGCCAAATAGTACTAGACACCGAAACAACAGGTATCGGGACAGAGCTGGATCATAGAATCATTGAGATTGGCTGTGTAGAACTCATTGATCGCAAGTTAACCGGTGAGCACTTCCACGTTTATATTAACCCAGAGCGTGAAGTAGACGCTGAAGCGGTTGAAGTTCATGGTTTGGATAATGCATTTCTTTCGGATAAGCCAGTTTTTTCCAAAATCGCTCAACCTTTCTTTGATTTTATTACCGGCGCCGAGCTGGTTATTCATAACGCGCCCTTCGATGTGGGGTTCATCAATCACGAATTCTCAAAACTCCATTGGCCAGAAATACAAAACAGTTGTGGCATACTTGATACATTAACGCTTGCTCGAAAAAAGCACCCTGGGCAACGTAACAGCCTCGATGCTCTTTGTAAAAGGTATGACATAGACAACGGTCATCGAACACTGCACGGTGCATTGCTTGATGCTGAAATCCTCGCTGATGTTTATTTGGCGATGACGGGTGGGCAAACAACGTTGGAGCTGGCGGTTGAAGAAGATAAATCAGCAGCGAATCTTGGAGCGCTGGATCTTGCCCATCAAATTGACCTCAAACATGTGAAATTGCCGTTGATTCAACCTTCCCTTGAAGAGATAAAACAACATCAAAAATTCATCGAGCAGCTTAATCAACAGGCTGGGAAGCATTTCTGGCAATAATCTAAAAGCCTATTTCTACCTTCTTTAAGCGTGATGGCTATTAAAATCCCAACCCAATTAATAGCCGTTCGCTGCCGTATCGAAGATCTTGTAATCAACTGCCAGTTTGTGGCTAAGAAGAGAGCGACGCCACAGTAAGGTTTTTTGCATAGTAGGGCGTCATTAACTCAATGAAGTCATCAGTGTATTTTCCCAATTCGTTGTAAATAATAAGGTTGCTTTCTTCTAATGCAATTGGAGCGTTATCATTAACTGCCCAATGCAAAATGACGCAATGAGCTGCTTTGTGTTTGAAGCTTTTTAGTTGAATGTGATGGGTTAAGCGGTGATTAGGCAGTACGGTCTTTGCCGCTTCGAGATAGGCACTCGCCATTGAATAGGCACTTAAAATCCATACATCGCCCTTTGCTGAAAGGCAAGTTGCGATGCATTGAAGAAGCTCATCAGGCGACAGACTTTCCGAATGACGGGCCATATTCCTTTTCGGATCTGAGCTGTTCAATGTGTTATGGAAAAACGGCGGGTTTGAGAGGATAAGGTTAAAACCCTTAGAAGGAGCTGATTGAATATCTTCTTTACGTTGAATAGAGCGAACATCCTGTTGCAGGATTTGGAGTTGTTCTGCCCAAGGTGATTGCTGGAAATTATAACCGCATTCAATAGAGGCATCGTGATCAATTTCTAAAGCTGTAATCGAGCTATTGCCATTTGTTCTTTGTGCCAGTATGAGACTAAGCAGCCCAGTTCCAGCACCAATATCCAAAATAGTTAAGTTGTGAGATTGTAGCTTAATCAGTGCGCCAAAGAGACAGGCATCGGTACTGACTTTCATGCCTGATAAGCGTTGTTGTATGCGGAATTCTTTGAACTGGAAGTCAGACACTTTTGAAGAAATCATTATGTACAATTTTTTTTGTGTAAATTAACGGATAAAAGGGTTACTCACCTTCCCCAAATTTATCTTCGATAAGGTCTTTGAGACTATCGTAGGCGTGTTGTTCATCTGCGCCTTCAATCTCTAGGCTTAATTCGGCCCCTTTGGCTGCTGCGAGCATCATAACGGACATAATACTTTTACCGTCGACACTTTTACCGTTGTAGCTGACTTTTATAGAGCTTGAGAATGACGCTGCCGTTGAAACGAACTTAGCCGCTGCTCTTGCGTGTAATCCTAGTTTGTTGATGATTTGTATATTTTCGCAAATCATGTAGCCAGAAAGCCTTCATTAATTAGGGTTCATCATCACTAGCAGCAAGTGCTATGCCTCTTGTAATCATCTAATTTGATTGACGGTGAGAGGTTTGTCATTCAAGTCAAAGGTGGGTGAAGCCCCTAGGCTGATTGAATGTGGTGTAACTCGCGATGGCGTACCAACACTTGTTGATACTTGGGTTTAAACATGCCCGTTAACGTTTCTGCAATGTAGACGGACCTATGTTGCCCACCTGTACAGCCAATGGCAACGGTCATGTAGCGACGATTGTTATCGATAAAGGCTGGTAGCCAGGCGTCTAAAAAAGCACTGAGTTGCTGAAGCATCTGCTCAACGATGGGTTCTTTGTTTAGAAAGGTTTGAACGGCCTCATCTTGGCCAGTAAGTTCCTTTAGCTCGCTGATCCAATGAGGGTTGGGGAGACATCTAACATCAAAGACGTAATCTGCATCGAGCGGGACGCCCGTCCGGTAACTAAAAGATTCAAACATCAATGAAAATTCAGACTCGGATTTACTTCCTAAGCGTTTTTGCAAAATAGCTTTTAATTCGTTGATATTGAGGTTACTAGTATCAATTCTGAGGTCGGCCATGCTTGCAAGGCTTGAGAGCAAGTTCTTTTCATGTGCAATTGCTTCGAGCAAGGAGACACTCTTATTGGAAAGAGGGTGCCGCCTGCGCGTCGCACTGAAACGCTTGAGGAGAATGTTAGGCTCAGCATCGAGGTAAAGCAGTTCGATGATGGTATCTTCACGCTGGCGAATACGCCCAAGATCTTCCATTAGGTCTTGAAACCTTGGTGTTAGATTACGTGCATCGACACTGACAGCGATTTTGCGCGTTTCTTTTTCCGTCGAGCAGGCGACATCCAGCAGTTGTGGCAGCAGATCCAGCGGAAGATTGTCAATGCAATGATATTCAAGATCTTCTAAGACTTGCAAAGCAGCGCTTTTACCGGAACCCGAGCTGCCACTGACAATCAATAGTTTCATGATGCGCTGGCAACTTGGTAAATATCGGAAGCATTCTTAGCATTACGAATGCTATCGCGGTAAGTGTCTTTACTGAATTTTTCAGCAATCATGCTGAGCGTTTGTAGGTGTTCTTCATTTGCTTCTTCAGGGACTAACAATACGAACACTAAATCGACCGGTTTTTGGTCAATAGAGTCGTAATCAATAGGTTCTTGCAAACGGAGGAGGGCGGCAATGGTTGAATCGCATTGTCTTAATCTGCAATGAGGGATGGCTATGCCTTCGCCAATTCCCGTGCTGCCTAGGCGTTCCCGCGCAAGCAACTTTTCGTAGATGTCTTCAGACGAACTATGAGGAATGTGCTGGGATAAAAAGTTTCCTAAATACTCCAGCACACGCTTTTTACTGGTAGCGGGCGCACCATCTATGGTGCGCTCCGGCGATAGAATGTCGCTAATTGTTTGGCTCATAAGAGACTATTTAATGACCATTTCCATGTAACCGATCTACAAGCTTCTCTTTATGTTTTAGAAGCTGGCGGTCCAGTCTATCAGAAAGTTGATCGATAGCAGCATACATATCTTCATGTTCTGCATTCGCGTGGACTTCTCCACCTGTGATATGCAGCACTGCCTCAGCAGACTGACGCTGCTTCTCCACGGTCAGCGTCACTTGAACGTTGGTAATTCCATCAAAATGTCGTTCAAGTCGCTCCACGCGATTGTGAACATAATCGCGCAAGGCGGGGGTAACTTCTATATGACGTCCGCTGATATTAATTTGCATAGTCAACTCCTAGTGGTTGGGTTGATCGGGCTCCTTGAGCACATGCAGGCTATCTATGACGATGCTTTTTTTCTCGACCTATGTCAAGGCATAGGTCGTTTATCTTAAATGATTCAGATCAGCTGCTTCCTTTCATTGGAAGGAGGAATATTCATGGCCTCTCGGTATTTTGCGATGGTGCGTCTGGCTACGTTTATTCCCTGCTCACCTAATAGATTAGCTATTTTGTTGTCAGACAGCGGTTTGCGAGTGTTCTCGTTCGCGATTAATTTTTTGATCATGGCCCGAATAGCGGTAGATGAACACTCTCCGCCGGAGTGGGTATTTACATGGCTCGAGAAAAAATACTTGAGTTCAAATATACCTTTGGGGGTCATCATGTACTTTTGAGTGGTCACCCTTGAAATGGTTGACTCATGCATGCTGACCGCTTCAGCGATATCGTGGAGGACAAGAGGCTTCATGGCTTCTTCGCCATGCTCAAAAAAACCTTCCTGAACACTCACAATTTCTCTTGATACCTTAAGCAAGGTTTCGTTGCGGCTCTGTAAGCTTTTGATAAACCACTTGGCTTCTTGTAAGTGGTCTTTGATGAAGTGCGCATCTTCTCGTTTCGATGCTTCTCTAGCTAAAGACGCATAGGTTTCATTGATCCGAAGATTTTGAGAAAGTTCAGGGTTTAGATCGACGCGCCACTCGCCCTGTAATTTTCTGACGATGACATCGGGAACAATATACTCAGCCTGATTTTGTCCGATTTGATTCCCGGGTCTTGGGTTTAACATTCGAATGAGATTCAGCGCTTCACAAAGCTCAGGTTCTTTTAATTTTGTTTTTCTGGCAAGCGCCGTAAAGTCTTTATGAGCAAGCAGGTCTAAATGCTGTTCAATAATGAACAAGGCTTCGTTTTTAAAGGGGGTGTCTGGCGCTAAGGTTAGTACCTGGATGCGCAGACTTTCTTGTAGGTTCTCTGCTCCGACCCCAATGGGGTCAAAATGCTGAATGAGGTGCAGTACAGGGTCAACGTCTTCAAGTTCAAGTGAATCATCTTGACTCAGTAACTCTTGTTCTTTGGCTAATTTTAACGTGGCTTTAAGCAGTTCCTCTTTGGTATCACACAAGTATCCGCAGCTATCGATGGATTCTATGATAACGGTCCCGATAAGGTGATCGAGGGGTGTTAAAGAGGTTAGGTTAAGTTGCCAGAGAAGGTGGTCTTGTAAGTCGGTTTCAGCGGTTGCATTGGCCATCCAGTCCATGGTCTCGCCGTCATCCGACATTTGGCTGCCACTTCCTTTGGAGTGAGAGCTTGACCCCATGTTCCAGTTTTCAAACGCTGCCTCTTCTGACCATTCGGGGGTTTCTTCCTCCGTTTGATTGGGTTCTTCAGCTTCCAGTAGAGGGTTTGTTTCTAGAGCGCTTTGTATTTCTTGTTGTAAATCAAGCGTTGATAGTTGTAGCAAACGAATGGCTTGCTGCAACTGAGGGGTCATGGTCAGCTGCTGACCCAGTTTAAGCTGAAGTGCCGTTTTCATAGTACTGTAATTCCTTCCCCAGCAGCTAGTTTCTCAGCAACGAGCATGCCATACGCTGGGTAGTCATTTGTTCTTGGTGCTTCCAAGCTGGCATGCTGCTGGTCTGTTAGGCGAAAGGCCTTCAGCTCAGAGCCGGAATTCTTGGCCAAGATAGATGTCCCTAACCGCCTGGTTGCTGATTACCTCCTCAGCCGTTCCAGACGCCAAAATGACGCCATTGCCCACGATATAAGCTTTTTCGCAAATATCAAGCGTTTCTCTAACATTGTGATCTGTGATCAGTACACCGAGGCCTCTATTTTTCAGATGCTGGATGATGGCTTTGATGTCATTGACTGAGATGGGGTCTACGCCCGCAAAGGGTTCATCCAGAAGAATAAAGGCTGGGTTAGCAGCTAACGCCCTTGCTATTTCAACTCTACGTCTTTCGCCACCAGACAGCGACATACCTAAGCTATCCCTGATATGCGTAATATGAAATTCATCGAGCAGCTTGTTCAGCTCTTCATTTTTTGCTGCTTTTGATAGGTCGTTGCGTGTTTCTAAAATGGCCATAATATTGGCGCTAACACTTAGTTTTCGGAAAATGGACGCCTCTTGAGGTAGGTAACCAATGCCGCATTGGGCTCTACCATGGAGGGGTAAGTGCGAAATGTTACGGTCGTCGATCCAGACGTCGCCCTTGTCGGCTTTGACCAAATTAATAATCATGTAAAAACAGGTGGTCTTGCCAGCCCCGTTTGGTCCCAAAAGACCAACCACTTCCCCACTGGAAATCGATAACGAAACATCCTCAACAATTTGTCGATTTCCGTAACGTTTGGCAAGATGCTTAATCGCCAGTGTGCTCATTCGTCGTAATTCCGTGGTTGTATGATCATCTCGATGCGCTGGTCTTCTTTGTTATGACTATCACCCCCGGTTGCTGCTAACTTAGATTCATCTAATAGATAGCGAATTTCATGACCTTTGAACTGATCGGCTTCTCGAGTCACTTTTGCTTTGCCGAGAATTTCTAAAATTCTATCGCGTTCGTGATATTCCATTTTTTGGCCATAGGCCTGAGTGGGAGTCTGCCCTTCTTGTATCACATCTTTGAAGTAGGCTGGTTTACCAGTGACGATTATGCTGTTGATGCCTCCATCCGTGTCTTTTGTTAAGACAACTTCGTCACCTTTTATGATCAAAGTGCCCTGAGTAATGACAACATCGCCTTTGTAAATGAAAGCGCCCTGCTTATGATCATATTGAAAAGAGTGAGATCGAATGTGGACTTGTTTTGTGCGATCTTCTGGTAGTGCATAGGCCTTTAAAGTGATGCTGAGCCCATATATTACGACCAAAGGATACAGCGTTAGGGTTTTTGGTAGGCATAACGAGCTGAGATGTTGTCTCATTCTCTTTGTGTATGCCGTTAAAATATTATAGGTCTTCATGGTTGTGGTCTTGCTTGGTGAAACCCTTGAACGTTTGAAGTTAGGTCTAGCTTTTTTGTTTTAAGGTCAAGGCGAAACCCTTGAGATATAACATGATCGTAAGAGCTAAACATCTCAGAAGGATCTTCGGAAGTAGCAATTTCATCAATCAAGTTAATGTCTAATGCCTGTGTTGTGAGGTAATAATTGTCTGAATCGGGGTCGATCGGTTTAAAGTCAACTCTAACGGCATCATATAGGCGCAGGTGTTCTTGTTTTTTTAGGGTGCCTTGATGCGAGCGCGCTAGCCACTCTGCGCCATCCGTCGTTAAAGTGAAAACTTTGGGTTCTTCAAACGTTGTTAGCTGTATGTTTTCAAACTGCAGTGCAACGTTAGCAGTCAAGACTTGATTGCGATCACCTAAACGATTAAATCGACTTAAGCGAACATCCGAGATAACGGCATCAGGTTGTTGCTCTTGAATTGCAGAGTTAACGGAAGGCATCTCCCGAACGCCCCATTCCGTTTGCGACAGCCAGATTACCAGCACCAGGGTTGTACCAGCAATCCAAGTCCACAATACCCGTTTTTGACGTCTTAACATCAATAGACACCAGCCTCAAGCAAATCATGCATATTAAGAGCCCCTATCGGCTTTTTCCCTTCTATGACAATGAGAGCGTTAACATGAGAGTCTTCCATAAGAGTCAGGGCTTCGGCCGCTAAGAGTTGAGATGTGATCGTCTTCGGGTTTTCTGACATGACTAACTGTATTTCCGTATCAAGAGCAATATTCTTATCTAGGGTTCTGCGTAAGTCGCCATCTGTGAATACCCCCAATAATACCTCGTTTTCGACTACACAAGTTAACCCTAGGCCTTTCTCTGTCATGGTCAATAAGGCCTCTTTGATGGATGTGTTGGGCGTTACTTGAGGCAAATGATCACCCCCATGCATAACATCCTCAACCTTTAGTAGCAAGCGTTTACCTAAGCTGCCGCCAGGGTGGGAGTACGCAAAGTCGTTGGGTGTAAAACCTTTAGCTTCTAAGACGGCTACGGCAATCGCATCACCCAATACTAGAGCAGCCGTAGTGCTGGCGGTTGGAGCGAGATCTAAAGGACAAGCTTCTTTTTCGACGCCTGTATATAAGTGAACATTTGCCTGCTGAGCCAGAGCAGAGTCATCTCGACCAGTCATTGATATCAGAGGGACTTGTAAACGTTTGATCAGAGGGATAATAGACGTCACTTCTTGCGTCCCACCTGAGTTCGAAAGTGCGATGACGACGTCTCCTTTGGATATCATGCCCATATCACCATGGCTAGCCTCTCCAGGGTGCACAAAGAACGATGGTGTGCCAGTGCTTGCAAGAGTTGCGGCTATTTTTTTTCCGATATGACCTGATTTACCCATTCCTATAACAACGACTTTGCCAGTGCAGTTCAAAAGAAGAGAACAAGCTTTGAATACAGCTTCATGTGTGAGTCGTTTAGCCATGTGGTTAATGCCTTCAACTTCAAGCTCTATGGCTTTTTGTATGGCATCCATAATACTGTGTTCGGTGGCTTCTGGCGTTGTCATTATGAACCTTAATCGTAAATCTTATGGGGTTGATGGTATACAATGGATTTTCTCTAAGCCTGGGTAGACTTAACAAATAAATAGCTTAGATACCCAATGTATGTAATTAACATTAACGCTCCAGGCATTCGACCAAGTTTTGAAGATTTAAATAAAAGAACTAGGCATACACCAAGAAAAGTGGTCAATCCCAGCATACTCATGTAGTCCCTAAAAAACGCTGAGGGTTCAATGACGGTTGTCATGACAAGACCAGGGATGGGCATGACAGCGAGCAAGTTGAACATATTTGAGCCTACAACGTTTCCAATGGCGATTTCATGATGGCCTTTCATTGCGCTTGCCACAGATGCCGCTAGCTCCGGCAGGCTGGTGCCGATTGCGACAATGGTCAATCCGATCACCAGTTCGCTGACGCCAAAGTACGTGGCAATTTCAACAGCGCCCCATACCAATAGTTTGGAACTCAGTAGTAAGAAAATTAATCCTACCAGTAGCCATCCAAATGCTTTCTTAAGAGGCGTGCTTTCAACTTCAGCTTGCTCTTCCTTATCCATTGCCTCAATGGGGTGTTCGCCTCGCTCAACAAACATTAAGTAAAGCGTCACACCTAAGCAAACCAGGAGCGTTAATGCATCAGCAAGCGTGATCTGTAGGTCGTACAGCACGTAACCGGCTAGGATCGTTATCAGAACGAGGAGGGGTAACTCCCGTTTTATAAGGGCTTTAGGTATAGGTATGGGAGAAACCAAGGCGGTAATGCCTAAAACCAAGCCTATATTGGCAATGTTGGATCCCAATGCATTTCCGATTGCTAGGGTGCCCGCGCCTTCAAGGGCTGCGGTTGCTGATACAAATATTTCCGGAGCGGATGTTCCGATGGATACGATAGTCATACCGACCAGCAATGGAGACATCCCTAGTTGACGTGCGGTGGCAGCCGCACCAAAGACAAAACGGTCCGCACTCCAAACGAGCAACACAAGTCCGGCGACAATGGCAGCTGTAGCTAACATGTAAGGATCAACATCCATTCATTGCAAATTGGGCCGAGTGTATCATGTACGAGGAAAGAAATAAGCTAGTGCTTAATAAGATACTTGCTTCTCGTTCGTCTATAACGGTGTATCTGCTTTCATCGCCTCAGGTGCAACTTTCGGGTAGAATGCCCTCTAAGTCCCATATGTGATGTTGAAAGAATGAGGTAGAGGGTGAGCCCAGAAGCGTTAGAATCCTTGCTACGAGAGCGGTTGCCAGAAGCTGAAGTAGCTGTATCTGGAGATGGGTATAAATACGAAATACGCGTTGTGAGCCAGACTTTTGAGGGCTTACTGCCCGTAAAACGCCAACAAAAAGTCTATGCTGCTATGAGCGATGAGATCCAAAGCGGTGCAGTGCACGCGGTGACAATTCAAGCGTTGACACCTGATCAATGGGATGCTTTGCAAAGCTCTAACTAAAGTGCCAGAAGCGCTAAAGCGCAATCAAAGCTTAACCGGTTACAGACATTTCGAGAGAATCCATGGATAAACTGTTAATTCAGGGGAGCGCATCACTGGTTGGTGAGATCCCTGTTTCTGGTGCCAAGAACTCAGCTCTTCCTATTATCGCTTCCAGCTTGCTTGCTGAAGGCCCGATGGTTATTGGTAATTTGCCTCACCTGCAAGATGTAACCACTATGATCGAGTTACTCGGTACTATGGGGGTTGAGGTGGTCATGGGCGAACGTATGTCCATGGAAATTCATTCGAGTACTATAAAAGATCTGGTTGCCCCTTATTCTCTGGTTAAAACCATGAGGGCTTCCATATTGGTGTTGGGCCCTATGATTGCCCGCCACGGTAAAGCGAAAGTTTCATTGCCGGGTGGCTGTGCCATCGGTAGCCGCCCTGTTGACCTTCATCTTAAAGGGTTGGAGGCTATGGGCGCTCGCATTAATGTTGAAGATGGCTATATCTACGCAGAATCCGATGGACGTCTAAAAGGCGCCCATATTTTTATGGATACTGTGACGGTTACGGGTACTGAAAACCTGTTGATGGCGGCGACATTAGCCGATGGCGAAACACTCATAGAAAATGCAGCTCGTGAGCCAGAGGTCGTGGATTTAGCTGAGTGCCTAATTGCCATGGGCGCAAAAATTGAAGGTCATGGCACATCTGCAATACGTATTAAGGGCGTTCCAACCTTAAAAGGGTGTCATTACGACGTTATGCCTGACCGTATTGAAACCGGTACTTATTTGGTCGCGGCAGCCCTGTCTCGTGGCAAAGTGACCTTGAAAGGTGCAAGAGCTGACATTATGGATGCGGTCATTGCTAAGTTGGAAGAAGCGGGTGCGACCATCAGTATTCAAAAAGACAGCATTACGTTGGATATGGAGGGAAGACGTCCAAAGGCTGTTAATGTAACGACCTCTCCGTATCCGGGATTCCCGACGGACATGCAGGCCCAGTTTGTTGTGCTCAATTCATTGGCGGAGGGTTCTTCTACGGTGGTTGAGACTGTCTTTGAAAATCGCTTTATGCACGTTAACGAATTAGTGCGTATGGGAGCGAACATTCGTTTAGAAGGTAACACCGCAATTATTACAGGGGTTGAGCAACTAAAAGCCGCACCGGTTATGGCAACGGATTTAAGAGCTTCTGCTTCTTTGGTGATTGCAGGCCTCAAAGCTGAAGGGGAAACATTGGTTGATCGCATCTATCACATAGATCGGGGATACGAGTGCATCGAAGAAAAGTTGCAGCTTTTGGGTGCTAAAATCAAACGTGTTGCTAGCTAATCTCAATAAATTCTGAGTAAAAAAGAGTGCCCCGTTACAAGGCGCTCTTTTTATTTAAGCCTTACTCTAAGCTTGTCAGCAGTGATTTTGCATGCAGACGAACCTCTTTAGAGGGGTCATTGTCTCGATAGTACTTTAGCTTTGCGCGAATTTCGTTGTCTTGAGTGGCATGGTGAGCAAGGGTCGTTAATAGTAACGTTTTAACGCGTTCATTCGGTTTGTTATTTAATAACTGCTTTACATCATTTAGCCCGCTTTTTGATAACCGTCGATAATTCAGCTCTTGTGCAGCCGTATTTCTGACTAAATCATTTGGGTCTTTATTCAAACGTTCTAATAAGAGTTGCTCAGCTTGTTGGCCTTCAACGAATCGAAGTGTCTCTAAAGCAGTAGCCCGAATGCCTGGAGCAGGATGTTTTTGATATTGTTCAGCCCAGCCTAACGCTTCATGTGTGCCGTAATTTCCTAGCTCATTGAGAGCATTGACGGTTGAGGCGTAATCTTTTGCTTGATCTAATCGAATTTTGGCCGACTTGAGGAGATCTCGATATCGGGAAGGTTCGCTACTTTTTACTGTCAAGGCGATATTGCTTAATGCAAGGTTAGCGGTTTGTTTCACCTCAGTATTCTGGCTGGATTGTGAAATCTCTTTAAAAGCTTCTTCAAGAGCTGTACCTGGTTGCTTTGCCAGTCCTGCATGCCGCAGTAATCCAACTTTGTCTGTAGGTTCTTGCAATCGTTGTAACCCATCAACTAAAGCCAATTGAGAGGCTTCCGTACCGGCTTCTGCTAAGGCTAACGCCATTAAGCCAAATCGACTGTCTTGGCTGTTGAGTGTGACCAGGAGGTCAGTTACTTTGTCTGCGGAGCTAGGGTGTAATATTAAATAGGCTTTAAGCTTAAGAAATGCTTGGGTCATATTTTCTTGATTGGCAGTCATCACCAAATTCTCAACCGCTTGCCAGCTCAAAGAACCTAGTTCTTGGCGCTGCATTTGACGATCTAAATACTCGTGATAGGCTACGCCACCAAAATCATCTTTCCAGGCCGGTTGTGCTAAAGCTGATTGAAAAGTGCCGAGAAGTGAATCGATCGCTTTCTTGCTGTTTGGAGCGGAGCTTAATCGGCTAACAGAGAAATTCACATTGCGATTTCCGGCTGAACTTTGGTTTAGAAAAAATTCAAGGCTGAGATTCGCATGCATAGAGTCCATTTTTTGATCTTCGAATAGGTATTCGACTTTTGAATGAGGCAGTACACTGACATCAGGCACCATGGCACCTGGTACGCCTGGCTGGTAATAACGTTTTGATTCGACATAGCGTTTAGCATTGCCACTTTTATGTGCCTTTATTTCCGCAAAAAATGAACCATGAATGTCGATCGCATCGTAGTCCCATTGTACAGAAGATTTAGGGGTGAAATACTGAAGCTGCAAAACACTTCTAAGGGTGTTTCTTAAAATAGGTTGTATCGGTTGATCGAATAAGATGGTTGGGTTTTGTTCGGGAATAATAAAAGCAGTGAGTCTGTTGGCAGTTGAACCTTGAGCGTTTTCCAGGCCCTTTTGCGATAGTTTTAAATCACTAAATTCATATGCTTCAACGGCACGATCCTGGTTTAGACAGGTTACTTTAAGTGAACCCAGTAGTTGAATAACAACGTCAATGTTTTGGGTAGTCCCAGTATTTGCTGCTAATGCACCCGTACCAAATAAACGAGCAGGGGTGGAAGAAGTATCTTGGTACTTAAAGTTGTATGTGTGAGTTTGATGAGTATTACAGCTTGGTCTTTGATGAGTTAATGACACACTTTGTAAAGTGGAGCCAGGATTTTTTGCGGTGGTTACCTTGTTCGATTTATCTGGATTAGCATTGGCAGCACATATAGCGGTGAAAATGCTTATACACAGCAGTGAAATTCTATAGCGCATTTAGACCCCATTGAAACAGTTTTTATAGTGATTGTTTAAATCGTTACAAAGGCGCCCAGTGTCGATTATTGGGCGCCAACGAATGTATATCTGCGTTGAAAATTATCCTTGAGACATCACCTCATTTAAGTGCTTCCAATACTGATCTTGCCGTTCTTGGAGCTGCTTGGTGAGGGCGTTGACTTGAGCGGCAGAAACGCCAATTTTGCGGTTTGCGTCACTCGCTATGTCTTCAACAACCGAAGCCATAATGTCATGAGTATGGACTAATGCTTTTTCTTCCAGCTCTTCAACGTAGGCTTCGCGGTTGATGTGGTTCATTTCTAATACGTCCTCAGGTGATAAATCGCCCTCTGCTACAAGCCCATTTCGGCTCACAGTTGCAGAGTAGTCGAATAACGATCCTTTCTTTTTATACCCCTTCCAATCGAAGAAGGTATGACGCCATGTTTTCTTTTTCTTAAACGGGGGCCATAAAATGGGGTAATAAACGTAGGCATAACCGTAGATTTCACCCGATAACAGCTCTAAATCTGAAACCAGAGCCATGTTTAATTTGATTAGAGGTTCATCAACCCATTCAAATGTGCCGGTTCCTTGAAGCGTTAATTGATAGGAAGCGAGTAAGAGTCGGCCACCGGCCCCAACACCTGCAACGAAAATATCAGCGCCTACCTGTGCATATGCATCAGCGGCAGCCCAAGGACCTGTATACGCACCGACCTGAAGAGGGTAGAGTTCAATACCCCACTGGAAGCCAGCTTCACCTCTTAACCCTACTTCACCTTTGCAGGGAATGGGGCCAATCGCAAAACGATAAGAAACAGATTTTGCAATAGACGCTTTAACATTGTCGTCGTATCGCAGCGCGCCTGTTTTAACTAAGGGTTTATTCCAGGTTTTACGACCATCAATGACGGAGGCAACGAGGTCAAGTGTTAATGGGCCAGTTCCTGGTGATTGTGCTTTAATCGCGATGTTCGCAACGCTGCCTTTCCATGCACCTAAAATAGCCCCTTCAACGTTGACGCCGGCTTCGCCTTTCGCTTCTACTTTGGTAGCCCCAATTTTATAGTATGGGTAGATACCAACAGCGAAGGTTTTATTACTGCCTTTGTATAGGGTGTAGGTTTTTTCTTTAGTAAATTCAACAGGCTTGCGTTCGAATACCGGACGATCTGCATGAAAGACGGGGACTTCTGGCATGTAAACATCATAATCATCGTCTTCAGCATATCGATACAAATCTTCCCATGAAGGAATGTCTTTTTTGTACTCTTCCCAAGCTTTTTCCCAATCATTTTTCCACTCTTCAGGGTTTTTTAGGAATTTCATTTCCTGATCGCGAACGTACTCATTGATCACTTTGACCTGAGACTCTAAGCGTTTTGCACAGTAATTAAGACTGCTGATGTTGTCGACGCCATCCGTTCTTAAAGAGTAACCCCAGGTGTTGAGTTGCTCTTCAATAGAATTAAGACGACCAAAGTAATTGCTGGCTTTTACTTTTTTAATGTCACCATTTTCATCTGGAACATCAACCAGGTCATTAGGATGATACTCTTTACCCGTTTCTGGGTCCTTCATAGGAAAAGGTTCAAAATGTATCAAAGGTTTTCTGTGTTCGATAATATTATCGGGCCCACAATCTACGTTGTCAGAAAAAGCGGGTAGGGCGATACTTGTGCTGAGCAGTAATAAGGCACCAGAACAAGCCCTTCTGAATTTAACGGGTTGCATTACTGTGCTCCTTCATCAGCTTGATTATGGGTGATGGTGCTCCATGCCATTTCATAAAAGGCTAAATCTTTTTCTGGCATAGTCGATAAAGTCTTTAAGGGCACGCTTCGAAGAACAGCAAATTTTTCGCAATTAATTTGAGAGACTTTCTTTCTGCACTCTTTTTCCCAAACGGCAACCATCATCTGACGGTATTCATCGACCATTTGAGCAGGCGTAAGACCAATGTCTTTTAAGCTTGACCAGTGTGTATCCAGAGCCTTGCAGGTAGCATTGGCTTGCTTCAGTGCATGTTGTTTCTTTTGATCTGAAATTGCAGCACTGTTAATGGACTTGATAGCAAGTTTGCAAGTGTCTTGACTGCTTTTATAATGAGATTTAGCAGAGAAATATTGAAAATTAAGCGCATACTCACTCATTTTCATTTCAGTGTCGGTTAGTTTTACTAATTCGGTCAACACTTCTCGTTCATAGGTGACGAGTTGATCGTAGAGGGCTAACACTTCGTTTAAGTGCGAAACACCAGCTTGCATCAGCTGTAATTTCAACTTTGCTCGGATGGCTTTGGTTGAAACTTGACTGATTGTTCTGATTTTTTGCAGCTGCTCATCTGAATCTTGTTTGAGACTGTTAAATGCTTTAACCAATTGTTTCTGAGATTGCTCAACAGCTTGAATAACCTGCCGATAATCGGGCAAAGAATTTGGATTAAGCGCTTGTTTTTTTCCAATAAAAGCTTGTCCTTCATCAATTCGAATGCGTAGTTTTTGAAAGTGATCATCTAAAACGGCTAATTGAGCATGCTGCTGGTTAATTAAATCCTCTAAGTTAGACAACACAGTGTTGACTGCGTTTGGATTTGATACTTCCAATGCGATCAATTGCTTATCCCACTGATCAACCCAGTGGTAAGTATCTTCTAGCCAAGTAGCTAATTGTGTTTTTGCCCCTGTTTCACCATAGAAATACTGATCTCTTGCAACTTGTAAACGTCCCCATTCACGTTCTACTGCTGTTGCAGCGGATAACGTTCTTGATGCGACCTGCTCTCTTTGAGTTAGCTCTGCATCATCGGCTGCGATACTGTATTGAACGATGAGAGCAGAACATAACAGGAGTCCTGTGCTTTTCATGCAACGATCCCTTTGCATAATAAATAATCCTTATTAGATGAAAAATTAGGGAATAAGGGCTAGTGCATCAACTAAGGCCTGATTGATGGGTGCTTCCCAGCGTTTGTAACGAGCTATCATTTCTTCTGCGATGCGAACTTCTTTTTCTAAAGACTCTCGGTAATAAGCAGCAACACTTTCTATGTCTTGTTGTATTTGATCGGGTGTTGGTAGGTTAGGGGTTTGATCTAATTTAGCTTGGAGTGCGTTTCTTAATATTTTAAAATGCGCCAGAGTGATACAGAAACTTGCATTGAGCTCACATCGTCTTTCAAATAATTGAATCTTACCATCTAGGCTGGTAATCATTTGTTGGGTTTTTGCTATATCCCAAGCACGATAATTTTCAAAGTCACGTGATAACTCATAGGCTGCGATTGCATAGCGAATGACTTTTGATTGGGAGTAGGCTTCTGTATTCCAGAGATTTAACGTTTGGAAGGACGGGGTATAGTCGGCTTGGTGGACCTCAAGCTTACACCCAGGTCTAAAACCTAATTTTTTTGTGAGAGCAGGGTTCGGGTCGTACGTTTGGAGCGCTTGATCACCAGATAAACCCGTTAATTCGGCGTTGATAGCACCCATGTTGAATTTTTTAAATGAGCTGCCTGAAGCGATACCAAAATCGGTCTCACTGCCTTGGCAATCAAAACTATAAGTTAATGAAAAATCAGCATGAAATGGAATATTATTATCTTTAGGTTGTGGTGTTAATGGTTTGATCGTGAGCGCACAGTTGCCCCAAATCCATGGGTACTGGCTTTCTTTCGGGCAATTGAGCAGGTTTTCTGATGCGCTGGTTGCCGTAATAAATGAGCTGCTTGTGATCACTATTAGAAAAGGAATAAAGGGTTTCATGAGCGTCCTTGCCAGTATCTAATTGCTAAAGTCTGGTGCCCAATTCTATTTTGCAAAGGCACCAGAGAATCAAAATACGCTTTATTGTGTTGGGTAAGTGTGTATCTGAGCTTTTCTTATGCTTGCTGAGGTGCCGCCTTCAATATCACATACCTTGAACCAAATCTCATCATCTTGATTGACATTAATGTTGTTAATATAAAACGATACCCAACCTGCGGTGTTTGCAATGTAATGATTGACGCCATTATTTCCATAGTAATCAACCGATTTATACATTAACCCAGTATGAAAGTAAGCGCGTTTCGCATATCGATCAGAGGTGGTTGCGACTGATACGCGAAATAGATCAACATCGGGTTCTGCATTAAAATCAATAAAACCCGTCCAGCGAGCTTTTAGATCAATCCTAATGTCAGCTAATCCTGAATCATGAAAGACAGGAAGTTTGGGCGAATAAAATGCACAGCCCGATTGGATGGCGCCTGTTCGAGGTATTTGCAGAATATTGTTTTCAAGGTATGCGTGCTCGATGATATCAAAGTGCTTTGCCTTGAGTTCTGTTGTCCAGCCACCACGACCGTCTGGCCAGCCAGTAGGTTCACTAGCAAAACTGACACTGCTAATGGCGAGACTTAAAAGAGTTAATGCAGTCTTGTTTGCATGTTTGATCATAAGGTTGACCTCCTAGTCAAATTTGGCAGTAAGTCCATTTGTGCATTAAGGATCAATAATGTTCGCAACCATTTGCGAAGCTTTTTCTCTACCAAATTGTTTTAATAGAGGAAAAAAGAGTGCGTCGTCGTATAAGTCACGAATAGCTGGTTCATAGTCTTTTCTATAGTTGAGACGTAAAGCAATGTTTTCGGGTTGATCTAAAGTGCCTTTAGATTCGAAGTGTTTGAGTGATATGCGAAGTAGATCTTCTAGATCGCGTAAACGATTGTGGGTGATTTCTTCTTGTAGTTGTAGTGTTTCATTTAAATTTAGAGCCAGTGCGGAAGTCGTTTGAATAAGTGGTTCGGCTGAGTAATGCTTGGCTTGAGTTTCTAACAATTTAATCGCATAGACTCTGGCCAGCGCTTGCTCTTTTCCAAACACATTTTGTGTGTGTTGAAAATCCGTTAATATTTTTTGAGCTTCTTCAATGTTTTCTTGATGCTCAAGTAGAACTAAAAGTTCTTTTTCTATGAGCGCTTTTCGGTTGAAGTAATCCCCAATGGCATGTAAACGTTCAAAAGACAATTTTAGCCGCTCGGTATGACTTTTAGCCGCGATTATTTTTTCTTCAGGGACGATGCCGTTTATTTCATCCAGTATTTTCTTGTCTTGTTGTTGGATGAAATGTTCTTTTTCTAGAACGGCATTATTCTTTGTAGGTTCTGATGTCATGACAGGGTTGGATTCTTTGTTACCCTGCCAAGCATATCCCCCTGCGACTAAAATGGCGAGTATTGGTAAAGCATACATGAGAGGGTGAAGCGAATTTTTTTCCATAGTAAACCCCATCCTTGGTAATCCTCAGTGTTATGTGCTGGTTGTTACCAGCACATAACAACCCATAGTACTAACTTATTGGCGCAGTAAAATGGAACCTAATTCCGCAGCAAATTGGTTTTGCCACACAACATCACCCACTAGAATGCCTTCAGCCACGACAATATGATGGTTTTTACTAAAACCTGACGTTTCAAAGTTGTAGACATCATCTTTTGTCATCGCGCGTTCAATACCCACAACGTTAACGGTTTGGCCATCAGCGGTTAGCATTTGGTCTTTTAGAGTAACTTCTTTTGCAGAAGTCATACGGCCATCAGCCAGCAGCACACCGTGATGTTGAGTCAGCTTTAAGACAGTGCCGTTACTCATGCTGAAGACATAAAGCGGTGTTGCTTCTTTGCCTTTAGTGACAAGAGAAACATTCATTGGTGTTAAGCTGATGTTTGATAGGCTTGCCGTTTCATTTAACGCTGCAACGCTGTGTTTAGTGCTGAGCGATTTAATGGCGATATCACCCTCTTCAACAGTGCTGATCAGTGTTGAAGCTTCGAAGCAGCCACATTTGCAAACGGCTTTGATCTCATCTCGGCGGTCAACAACAGGGTAAAAGCCTTTTGATTTACCCCATTGATAAGCGGCCTCATCAATGAGTTTTTTGGCTTTTGCGTAGTCTAATTCCTCATGGCATTCTCGTGTTGAAATCCCACCAACACAACGCTGAGAGTTAACACTTTCATTACCCAATTTTTGGAAGGTAGCCAGATTCATGGTGCCTGCGTGAGCATATCCAACCATGAGTAGTGCTGAGAAAATCAGCGAGATTATTCCTTTCATGTGCGATTCCTTGTCCAGTCTGACGTTAGAGAGTGGCACAGCACCTATGTTTGAACGTCATAAATTTGACAATAAGGTTGTGGCCATTTCCCAGGGCATTGATACTTGCACGCCATAATTTTTTCAACTGGGAATGTTGAATTTGTTGAAGATTAACTGGCTTGGTCTGCGTTATAAGTATGAGTTTTGGTAGGAGTTGACCTGATCTCAGACATTCCTCAACTGCTTTAAATTTGCTTTCCATTGAATCAAACAAAGCGAATTTGGGGTTTTTTGGGTGTATTGATGAATGGGTGTGCGGGTTAAATCGCCTTTTATATATAACAAAAACGTCTAAGCTTATGCCAAATAGTGAACGACATTGGCAATATTATGGAAATATAATGCCGCCATAGTGTAATGGAGGTGTCTTGTGGCGGAATGGCTTGGTTTTATTGCCATAGCAGCATTACTGGTTATGGCTCCCGGCCCTAATAGTTTGTTGATCGTTCAATCTGTACTGAGCAGTGGCAAAAAGGCAGGTGTGCTGAATATTCTGGGCATTTTACTTGGGTTTTTAACACAAGCGTTAATGTGCGTGTTGGGGCTTGCTGTAGTACTTGCTCACTCGGCTCACTTGATTCAATGGATCAAATGGGCAGGTGCTGCTGTTCTGATATTTTTGGGTATTTCAGCAATCCGGGCGACCTTTAAAGAGCAAAAGTCGGTATGTGAACCGGTCATTATGTGTGAGCAAGAACCTCCGTTCAAATCACTGTTAAAAGGATTTGCGACCTGTATTTTAAACCCCAAAATCTCTTTGTTTTACATATCAGTTTTGCCTCAGTTTGCTTCCCCTGAGCGTTTTGTACTGGAAGGCATGCTTCTATCCGTTTTGCATTCAATGGTGGCTGCTGCTTGGTTTGCGTTGTTGGTTTTAGCGGTGACTCGATTAAACCGATGGTTGTCACAGCCAAAAATTAACCGACGATTAAGACGCACCACGGGTGGCTTCTTTATCTTTCTAGGCACAAGAACTGCCTGGCAGGCATAGGCCTCCTAATCCGCTAAATGATCCAAAAACTCAGACGTTTGCTCAGATGAAGTTTTCTTTGGGAAAAGGGATGGGTCAAGAGGTGGTAGATTGTATTTTGTAACTCGAGAACGTCCATAAAAAGTAGAATCGCCTGGTAAAAGCGGCAGCTGCTCGATCTGAATATTATCTAAATACAGTGGCTGTTCGATTTCTTTTTCTGACAAGGCAGCAGCATCAAGTTGCAACCAAAGTGTGTGCTTGCCTATTGAGTCAATTGTATATTTCTGATTTAAGTGAGCAATGGGACTCTTTTGGTCAAAGATGTTGCCTTTAATCCGGTAGCGCCCTTTCTTGTTCACCTCGACTTCAACCCCTAAGCGTATAAATTGAGAATCCTGTGAAACGTCCTTAATCGATAGCACTTCCGATGTTAGGGGTGATAATTTAATCCCTGCAATAAGGGAGCTGTTGAACCCGGCAGAATCTTTAAATGTGATCATGAACTGTTTGTTTCCTTCCCAGTCGGTAGGAAGGGGTTTGGGTAGCGTCCAAGAGAACTTGAACATTTCCGTTTTTTGGGGAGGCTGCGGCCACTCCTTGAGGGATATACCTTCATGCAAGAGCACGACCTTTAGGCTGTCGAGTTGTATGGGCGCAGAAAAATCAACCTGAGCATTTAGCACATCACCCGGTAAAAAATAATATTGATTCAGTTTTAATGTGGCTGTTGTTGTTTGGTCTTCTCCCACAGGAAATTGTACATCGAATGCCTGATTTGGTTTAAGCAAATGGTGATCCGCACGAGTCAGCTCAGTTGTGCCCTTGGCAAATCGATTTTGATAACGATAGGCTTCTTGAACCTGCCTCAATGACGCTTCAAGCGCTTCCTGTTCGGGCTTTATTCTTATCTCTTCAGATAAATCATGATCATTAAATTGGTTGGTAGTGATTTGCGGCACCTGATCTTGTATTTCCTTGTGGAAATCCGTTGGAGAGTTTTCTTTCACCCGAGTACGGTTAGTGGGTGGATGTTTTGTTTCAATACGATTGGGCGAGTCTGCAATGGTTGAAGGTTGATTGGATTTAAAGTGTTGGCTTCCAAACGTAGCAAATAAAACGCCGGCAACAATCCCTATCGCCATGAGTCTCAACAGTACTTTACGCATTAGAAAGCGGTTGTTTGGTTAAAATGCTGAATGACAAGTTCGCTCATGGAATGAGACTCAGAGTTAGGAACATAAAGGTAATCAGTGTTCCAAAACCACCCTTCGTGTGTCATTCGTTGATTTGCAAAGTCTGTGTTCAGTGTATTTGACTTGAAGTTGTCTACTAACGTCAACATGACCCCTCTTTGGAATTTGACAGAGCCACCGTGATGGGTTTCTTTGCCCATTAAAATGGGGTAGTGGTTGTGCCAAAGTCGATTCGGTGCACTCGCACTTTTTATTTCACCGTCCAACCCCTGTTGAGTGCTACAACTTTCATAACCAGCGGCAACAACTGCACCACAAGCTGAATGGGTGGGTACTACACCATCATCCCATCCTGGTATAAACCATTCGGTAATGCCGTAGTACTCATTTCCGCCTCCAATGAAACGCAGGCGTGGGGTGGGGTTCGGATTGGTGCTGATATGACGCGCTACGCTGGGTTGTAAATCGTATAGTATGCCCATTCGCTCGGGAGTGAGCTGGTCACCTAGCCAAAGCTCAACCGCTTTTTTAACAGGAAATTGCCACCAAGCATCGGATGCGGCAAAGCTAATAGCCGTGTTAGCCAGCTCTGTGCCTCCGCCTGCACCTGCAAAATCCAATGAAGCCACAATCTTTAAGGGTTGTTTGCCAGAGGCTTTGAACCAGTCTTCTTGATGGTCGAGTAAGTACCGAGTAATCAAATCACCGGTAGAGTGGGTGACCATGATACAACCTTTGTTGCACAAGCCTGATTCATTGATGTTTACAAGCTGCTTAAACAGCCTTTTAGCATTATTTCCTTCAATTCTTTCTGCAGAATTCCAAGCAAGATAGGCATCTCCATATTGGTGCCAATATTCAGACCAGTAGTCATAGCCTTGTTGCAGTATTTCAGACTCGCTGGTTGGGGGAGAAATCAATTGTTGTGGTTTGAAACCATGAACCATGATGACCTTGTATCCAGCGATCTCCGCAAAGGCCTGAGGTGCAACACCACTCAACAACGAGCCGCTAGTCAGCATCACGATAGTCTGTGCAACCCATTTAAAACAGGTGCTTCTCGTTCTTATTTTGGTAAGAAACTGTTTCATGCCATACCCCCGGATTCATACCTTATTTGCAGGATCTTGAAAAGGTGGCGCGTTGAGTAGTTTGCTTTAGACAACAACTGTGAAAAATCAGCCAAGTCACCCTAATAGGTGATACCGTCCGTTCACTTGGTGAGCACTATGGGTAGGAATAAGTACCAGTGTTTTATTACAGTTTCATTTGGAATTTATGACACTCGAATTGTGCAGTCAGTCTGTGATGAACCGCACAATTCCGTTTGTTTTCTTTACGCTAATACTCTGAATCGTTTTTTATTGGATGATGTTTGGGTGCTGACGATCTGTGGCTTTAACGTTTTGCGAAGAAAGGTTAATAGGTGCTGATTTACAATGTCAGGCGATTCTAAATTAGCTATATGCCCAGTCTTTGGAATGATATGAAGCTCTGCTCCATCCATGTGATTGGCCATTTTCTTAGCGTGGGAGGGCGGGCGAGATCGGTCTTCTTCACCAACCAGAATGAGAGTGGGTGTCTCTAAATCTACCAAGCGATCAAGCAAAGATGTTCGAGAAAAAATACCGCGGCCAATGTTGACAAGTCCAGGTATCTGTTCGTGGGTATAGCTTGAAAGCAAGCTTTTAAAGGGTTGTACTATTTCAGGGCGAGAGTTTAAAGCTTTATCCGAAAAAAAATATGGGAGGATTGCCTGTTGCAGAGAAGAGGGAATCTGAAAAAATTGTTCAGCCGTATCTAATAGTGCATTGAATTGTTGATGCTGCTTTTCGGGTTCCTCGCCGACATAACTGCCAATGATAGCAACGGCTTTTACTGCCTCGGGATAATGCAAAGCCATTTGCATCCCCCACATTCCCCCAATAGACAGCCCAATGACACCAAATTCGGATAAATCCAGAGCCTGCATCAAAGCCCAATAATCATGAGCAAGGTTAGGGATGCGGTAGGGAGCATGTGGTAAATTTTCGGATTGGCCATGAGACCATAAGTCTGGAACAATACAGCGATACTGAGTGGTTAATATATCTATTTGAGGGCGCCACATGTTTGCGTTCCACAAGAAACTATGGCCAAGTAATAAAGGAAATCCTTTACCTTCATCTAAATAATGCATTAAACGCCCATTTATCCTTAACGTAGGCATACGATCTCCTTTTCTAAAACACACGGAAAATACCTAGGTTTTATGTGAATATATCGAACATTGCATGATGTCGAAAGCAAAATGTGAAATGCCTTTACAAATCCTTTTTATTAAGAAAAGAAACCATTGTACCAACTGCGTATTATTGGGAATCGGAAATTGAAGTGATCAGTTTTTTCGCTAAAAAGATGTACAGAGCATTAAAGGCGCTCTGTACAAGTGCAGGGCTTATAAGTATAGCCGCCTGAGTTCGTGCGGTACTCTGGCTTTTTGCCACATGCGATCAAATTCTTCAATCTGAGTCTTGACTCTTGATCGGTCACAAAAATTCGTCCAGCCTTCATGGCCTTTTAAAGAAAAATATCCATGCAAGTCGAATAAAAACAGATTGTCTATATTGTTCTCTTTTTCAATAAATTTGAGTTCGATTCGACTGCTAAGACGTTCTCTGATGACCATAAGTGGATGTTGATCAAGGTTTTGATCCGGTTCAGGAACCATGATTCGAACCTGTGTTTTAGGGTTGCGTTTGATTAACCGCATAATGGCAACGTTTAAAAAAGGAAGTTCCAAGACCGACTCATTAAGCTGCCCCCACTGTATGTAGAGCAGTCGACGACATTGTTGAAGCTGCATTTCGAGGAAACCCTGTTTTTCAATGAAATTGGTCATTGAATAGCGTTCTTGATCTTCACCTGCAACAAAGAGAGGTTTTTGCTCTTGAGTCGATTTTTTTACGTCTCTTTGCATAAGAATATGGGGGATGTCACAGTCGTTGAAAGGAGTCCCCTGAGCATCGTAGCCACACTGTCGATAAAAATGATACGCCTGAGTCTGAGCTTCTAATATCATGGAAGCAAATCCCTTTTCTTCAGCGTAATCTCGAATAAAGTTCATTAAGAAATAGCCTGCACCGATTCCTCTATACTGAGGTAAAATGGCTACACGCCCTATTTTTATTGCTTGTCCGTCAATAATGATGCGGGCACAGCCAATGGCTTCAGCGTCGCTGCTTAAAAGAAAGTGAGTGGCTTGCGCATCTTGTTGATCCCACTCTTTTGATTCAGGTACTTTTTGTTCTTCAACAAAAACTTGATAGCGGATCTCGTGTAGCTTGTTTTTATCTCCTTCCTGATTCCAGTCAGCAAGGCGTACATCCAGGTTTGACATGGCTATGGCTCCTAGGGTTGGACAAAGCCTACTTTCAAACGTCGTCACATTGAAAGTGTAGAATAGGAGCTTATGCTGAGGAGTTGAGGTGGGTCAATGCCGCCTTTGCTAAAAGGCGGTCTTTATGCGTCAACTGACTCGTGTTTACTCAATTATCAATTTCTGCCGATTAATCCAATCGACCAAGAGTTCCTGTAGGGCTTCTTCCAGGTCGCCAAGTAGGATCTCATCAAGCAAAATAAAGCGTTGTTGGCTTAGTTTGATTACGACTTGTGAAAGGCTGGTGGGTAATTGATAGGACTCTCCATCAATAAACACTTGAAGGTGCTCAGGTGTTTGGTGAAAAGCGAGTCGACAAGCTTCATCTAATTTTAATCGTTGAGCCCCCTGTAGATCCTCAATCAAGGTTTCGAACCTAACAATGCCCTCCATTGGGGGTTCTAGTTCGGGGTATTTGGGCTCTGTCATAAGCCGACCAAACCAGTCGCGTAATCGCGCTGGGTCTTCTATGTAACGTTGAAATATCTTTTGAACTCGATCAAAGCTTGCATCACTCATTTCAGCTGAGTGGGTTTGTAGATCTAGATCGGGATCTTCATATCGATCGAAATCAGTGAGTTCATCTTCTAGGTATTTTGTGAAATCTTGGAAAAGCTCAACGTGACTGGGTGCCCGAAAGCCAATTGAAATGGTCATGCAGTCATCGGTCAGAGCTGGGCCGTAGTGAGCGTATTTGGGAGGCAAATACAATATGTCACCTGGGTGTAGCTCATGCTTTTCCAAACTCTCAAAGCGTTCGAGAATGCGTACTTTTGGCCCCTCTAGAAGAGGGTCTTCGTCAGAGCATTTCTGGCCAATATGCCATTCGCGGATGCCTTGGGCCTGAATCAAAAAGACATCGTAATGGTCGTAATGCGGGCCGACACTCCCACCCTTGTTGGCGTAGCTGATCATGACGTCATCGAGACGCCAACTCGGAATAAAATTGAATTGATCACGCAGCGCTGCTACCTCAGGCACCCACTGATCGACTGCTTGAACCAGCAAGGTCCAGGGCGTGTTTTCTGGTAGGCGTCTAAAGAGCGCTTCAGACAGTGGCCCTTGCCAAACTTCCCAAGGCTCTTTTGGGCCTTGCTCTTGGATGATCCGGCTTTCAACGCCTTCTTCGAGACTAAGACCAGCCAGCTCTTCTGCTGAAATAGGAGGTTCGAATTGGGGAAGACCTTGGCGAATAACAGTCGGGCGCTTTTGCCAAAAATCTTCTAAAAAACGCTTAGGTGACAAGGGACCCAGAGGGAGCGCCGGGCTCCCTGAGTTAAGGTGAGACGAGCCCGACATAAAAGCTCCTTAAAAAATGGACGACTCTAGGATAAGCGGCTGCACGTGAGTGAGCCTTAAATGGATTTTGCCTGGTCTACCGCGTTACCAATATAGTCTGCTGGTGTTAAGGCAAGCAGACGCTGTTTCGCAGGCTCTGGCAATTCCAGTCCTTCGATAAACTCTTGCATGGCCGCTTGATTTACGTCACGACCGCGAGTGAAGGCTTTGAGCTTCTCATAGGGTTGCTCAATGCCGTAGCGACGCATGACGGTTTGAATAGGTTCAGCGAGGACTTCCCAAGCATTATTGAGATCCGATTGAAGGCGGTTTTCATTTGCTTGCAATTTTCCAAGCCCTTTTAATGTAGCTTGATAAGCAATTAGCGAATACGCCATGCCGACCCCCATGTTTCTTAAAACGGTGGAGTCAGTTAAGTCTCGTTGCCAGCGTGATACGGGCAGTTTGGAAGCCAGGTGTTGTAAAACGGCATTAGCCAAACCTAGGTTACCTTCTGAGTTTTCAAAATCAATGGGGTTTACCTTATGCGGCATGGTGGAGGAACCCACTTCACCCTCAACGGTTTTTTGTTTGAAGTACCCTAAGGAGATGTATCCCCAAATGTCGCGATCCAAATCAATTAAGATGGTGTTAAATCGAGCAATTGCATCAAAAAGCTCCGCCATGTAATCGTGCGGTTCGATTTGGGTTGTATAGGGGTTCCAGCTGAGACCAAGAGACTCTACAAAAGTCTTTGCGGTGTGTGCCCAATCGACTTCTGGGTAGGCGACCAAGTGAGCGTTGTAGTTGCCAACCGCGCCATTGATTTTGCCCAGCAAAGCGACTTCTTTAATGACCGTTAGCTGACGAGACAATCGAGCAGAGACATTGGCTAGCTCTTTACCCACGGTTGATGGGGAAGCGGTTTGACCGTGGGTGCGTGATAGCATAGGCAGATTCGCATAGCGATGCGCTAGCTGTGATACTTCCGTCAGAATTTCATTCATGGCAGGCAGAACAGCCTCGTCCAAGCCGCCACGTAACATCAGTGCGTGAGATAGATTGTTGATGTCTTCTGAGGTGCAAGCAAAATGGATAAATTCACTGACAGAACTGAGTTCTGCATGCTCAGCTAACCGTTCTTTTAAGTAGTATTCGACGGCTTTTACGTCGTGGTTAGTGGTGCGTTCAATTTCCTTAATGCGGTCTGCATCTTCCACAGAAAACTGATCTAAAAGCGTTTCGAGAAAGGTTTGGGCATCTGAGCTTAATTCAGGAACTTCTGGGATATCCGCGTGCTGCGATAGCATTTGTAGCCAGCGTACTTCAACTAACACGCGATTACGGATAAGCCCGTATTCGCTGAAGTGCTCTCCCAAAAGGCGAGTTTTGCTGCCATAGCGACCATCAATTGGGGTGACTGCTGTGAGTGCCGTCAGATGCATGTTCAGATCTCTTTGGGTATGACTGGGGGACATCTTTTGATGGATGACCCATTAAAGAAAGTAGGGCAATTCTAACGCATAAGGCCATGGCTTAACAGAGAGAGGCCTTTATGCGTTCACTTGAGCCGTTCTAACGTGGGCGCGGGGATTGCTGGCGGGCAACTTTGGCAATTTTCTTTTTGCTGAAAAGTAAGTGCCAGCGACTTCCGCCAAGTTGTCGCCATAGAATGCCGCATCGAACGCCTGCGAGAAGAAGTGCTCGAATGCGATCAGCGTTCACGTCATTTTTCAAGATCTCGGGTCGTCCTGTTACTTGAATGCGAAAGCGATAGGAAGACAGGCTGTCTTTATAAAGCTGTGCAAGACCAGCGACCACACTCTCATGGGTAATGTGAAAATGATCTTTTTGCCTTGAGCTCGCTTTAATGCCCTCTGCGAGCTGGGCCATCATGCCTTGATCTTTACTTAATTTGATGGAAAGCATCAAAATGGATAGAAAATATCGAATGGTATCTGGATTAACGCCACTGTTTTGTTGTTTGCGCTCAAAATAGCGGGTCAGTTGGTCGTAACCTTCCTGCAGCTCAAAGGTTTTAAAGTCAAAGACCTCATCAATTGAACTTGGATTCTGAACAAAGATAGCATTGAGCAGCACGGCTAAGGTGCCGTTATCGACCTTTCCTTCCGTCGCAATTTGATTGACCAAATGAGCAGCCTGAAAGACGCCAGCCAAGGCTAAGGTTTGATGCTGGGTTTTTTTAGACACCGATTTTTTCTCGCTTCTAGTAGATTCAGTATGTGGCTGAGGGGTTTAAGAGGGGCCTCAGCCAACGATCAGCAACATCGCAAAATCTAAGCTGTGGTTTCAATCACGCCGCCACCTAGGCAGGTATCCCCTTCGTAAAATACAATGGACTGCCCTGGGGTGATCGCTCGTTGTGGTTCATCAAAGACTACCAGGCAACCCTTTGAGGCATCTTCTGCATCGACAAACGAGACGGTGCAAGGTTGATCTTGTTGACGGTAACGGACTTTGGCGGTTAAGCGGGTAGGTAACATTGGAGCTTTACCAGCGACCCAATAAAGCTCTCCTGTAGTGAGAGACCCTTTGAACAGTCTAGGGTGATCAGTGCCCTGAACCACGATGAGTGCATTTCGATCAAGATCTTTGTCAGCAACAAACCATGGCAATTCATCGTGGTGCTTAGTACCACCGATGCCGAGGCCTTGGCGTTGGCCTAGCGTGTAATACATCAATCCATCGTGTTGACCAATGACTTCACCTTCTTCCGTTTCAATATTTCCTGGTTGAGCGGGAAGATATTGCTTTAGAAAGTCTTTGAACCGTCGCTCACCAATAAAACAAATTCCCGTGCTGTCCTTTTTCTTAGCGGTTGCCAATTCTAGCTCTTCAGCAATGGCTCTGACTTCAGGTTTGTTAAGTTCGCCCACCGGGAAAAGCGTTTGCTTTATTTCAGCTTCTCCGACCGCATGCAAAAAATAACTTTGGTCTTTGTTTGCGTCGAGTCCGCGCAACAAATAGGTGTTCCCTGCTTCATCCAAACGACGGACGTAGTGCCCGGTTGCAATTAGATCGGCGCCTAGTACTTTTGCATAATCCAAGAACGCCTTAAATTTGATTTCGCGGTTGCACAAAATATCAGGGTTGGGTGTGCGGCCGGCTTTGTACTCCGCGAGAAAGTGTTCGAATACATTGTCCCAGTACTCGGCTGCAAAGTTGGCTGTATGCAGCTTGATACCAATCCGATCACAAACGGCTTGAGCATCTGCTAAATCGGCTTTTGCAGTACAGTACTCTGTGCCATCATCTTCATCCCAGTTTTTCATGAACAAACCTTCTACCTGGTACCCCTGCTGCTGCAAGAGATAGGCAGAAACCGAAGAATCTACACCGCCTGACATGCCCACAATGACCTTGAGGTCTTGAGGCGATTGGGTAGCAGTATCTGGGGAGAGAGGCTCAATACTCATAAAATCTCACGGGACGCATGATCAGGTGATACGTCTGATGATAAGGCTGACGTAAAACAGCTTATTCTATCGCGTATCAGGAAGCCTGTGTAGTAACCAGAGGCGTTTAAAGCGCAAACGGACCTGGGTGTGAATGATCAAGCCTGAATACTCGTTAAATGTGAGTAGCCACTCCGGTCCTATTCTTTTTATGGCGCCGAAACGTTATCGAGCTTTGCGCGGTCGATGTCTTTGGCCTTTGTGGGGGTCGCCTTTTTTAGCGTTTGATTTTATGGTTGGCGCCTTGCGTTTTGATGTATTAGGTCCGCTTTTACGCGGCTGTCGAGCAGGTTTTTGGGGAGGTTCTCTCCAAAACTGTTCTAGAGGCAGTGCTTTACATTCCCCGGGTTGGAGAGCATTTAGATGAAACTCACCGATGCTGACTCGAATGAGCCGGAGCGTTGGAAAACCTATGGCAGCGGTCATGCGCCGAACCTGGCGGTTTTTGCCCTCGGTAATTTTGATTTCCAGCCAGCTGGTCGGGACAGATGGTCGGTGTCGTATAGGCGGTTGGCGATCCCAAAGCTGAGGTTCATCAATTAGGCTGATACGGGCCGGTAGTGTTTTGCCATCTTTGAGTGTTACGCCTTCACGTAAGGGCGCTAAATCAGACTCTGTCGGAATGCCCTCTATCTGCACCCAGTAAGTTTTGGTGAGCTTATGTTTTGGGTGACTAATGTGGTGTTGAAAAGCACCAGAATCCGTCAACAATAATAAGCCTTCGGAGTCAAAGTCCAGACGTCCGGCAGGATACACCTCTGGTATCGTAATAAAGTCACTTAATGTGCGTTTTTCAGATCCTTCGGGTTGTGAAAACTGTGACAGTACCTGAAAGGGTTTATTAAATAAGATTATTTGTGACATTCACCAAACCTATAATGCCCTAGACCTCAAATTCCAAGATGCAGCTGTGAGGCTCAAAGCCCAGTATTTTGGCATATTTTTACTATTTTGTTTCATTCTGCATCCAAAAGTGTACGCAGTGTTGCCTAGTGTGATTGTTTTGACTCTGGCATTAAAAAAACTACAAAATAGCGGCTCAATAGAGAGGCCTGCTATACACTCTTCGTAGAACAGGTCAATAACTTTAGATTAGATGGAGTCGATCATGGCCTACGAAAAGGTTCAAGTGCCTGCTGATGGCGAGAAGATCAGTGCTAATGCCGATGGGTCATTGAATATTCCCAATCGCCCAATCATTCCTTACATCGAAGGAGATGGTATTGGGGTCGATATTACGCCGGTCATGAAAAAAGTCGTCGATGCTGCTGTTGCTAAAGCCTATGGCAGTGATCGTTCCATTGCCTGGATGGAAGTGTATGCCGGTGAAAAAGCGACCCAAGTGTATTCAGAAGACACTTGGATGCCAGAAGAAACGCTGGAAGCTTTTAAAGAATTCTTTGTGGGTATCAAAGGCCCATTAACAACCCCTGTTGGCGGCGGCATTCGCTCTTTGAACGTTGCTTTACGTCAAGAATTAGACTTATACGTTTGTCAGCGTCCGGTGCGTTATTTTAATGGTGTGCCTAGCCCGCTGAAAGAACCGGAAAAAACCAACATGGTTATCTTCCGCGAGAACTCGGAAGACATTTACGCCGGCGTTGAGTGGGAAGCCGATACCGAAAGTGCGAAAGAGGTGATTCGTTTCCTCAAAGACAAAATGGGTGTGAAAAAAATCCGATTTGAAGATCACTGCGGTATTGGTGTTAAACCTGTCTCTAAAGAAGGGACGCAACGTTTAGTGCGTAAAGCGATTCAGTACGCCGTCGATAACGATCTGCCATCTGTTACCTTGGTACACAAAGGTAACATCATGAAATTCACCGAAGGCGCTTTCAAAAGCTGGGGTTATGAGCTGGCGGAGAAAGAGTTTGGCGCGACGTTGCTCGACGGTGGGCCTTGGATGACGTTTAAGAATCCAAAATCAGGCAAAGACATTGTTGTGAAAGATTCCATTGCAGATGCTTTCTTGCAGCAAATTCTATTGCGCCCTGCTGAGTATTCGGTCATCGCTACATTGAACCTCAATGGGGACTATGTATCCGATGCGCTTGCAGCTCAAGTGGGTGGGATTGGTATTGCCCCAGGTGCGAACAGTGGTGAAGCCGTTGCGATTTTTGAGGCGACTCATGGAACGGCACCTAAATACGCAGGCCAAGATAAAGTCAATCCTGGTTCCCTGATTTTGTCCGCTGAAATGATGCTGCGTCATATGGGTTGGGTGGAAGCCGCTGACTTGATCATCGCGGGAATGGAAAAAGCCATTGATGCCAAAACAGTCACTTACGATTTTGAACGCCTGATGCAAGGTGCTCAATTGGTTAAGTGTTCTGAATTCGGCGATGCCATGATCAAGCATATGAGCTAAGAACAAGACGAGCACCCGAGGAAACTCGGGTGCTGTTTGGAGAAGGCCAACACCTAACACATCAAGGGCAGCAAGCCCAGAGTCATAGAAGTGAATGCCATCTCACTTTTATGCCACTGAGTGAGGGGTGTTTTTTTTAGTGGTTGCTTTCCTCCAAAACATTGCCTGGCTCGTAAGCCTCATAGTCTTCCTCTGCATGCGTGACTGTTTCGGATGACATTGCATCGGTCCGACCATGAATGAGGTCCAAATCCTGCCCGCGCTCAAAAGGAAGCGGCTGAATATCAATCGCATGCAGGCCTTTATCGCTGGGTTTGGTATTGAATTGAACGGGTTGTCCGGCTTTTAACGTCTTATAGCCTTCCATTTGTATGGATGAATAATGAACAAATAAGTCATCTCCCCCCTCATCGGCAAGAACAAAACCATAGCCTTTGGCATTGTTAAACCACTTGACCTTCCCTGTTTTCATTCTTCGCTACTCCCTACGGCTTGTAATTCATTGGTGACGTAACCATATAATGCACAGTGCAATATGAATATATGGTCAGTCAGTCGTTACTTTAGGGTGCGCGGCCATGGTTCCTTGGGCATACCGGCTCACGCTGAAAGTACCTTGTGCAATGCCTAAAAGCATGTCAAGAGCCCAATTGAGCCAGCAAATCAATGAGTTGCGACGAAGAAAGCCCAATGGCGTAATTTACATAGGGTCAATAAAGGCATATGGCGACGGTTACAATAGATCATCTAAGCTTTGATATAGAGAACCATTCTGGAAGTGAGGACCAAGAGAAACATCACCAAGGCGGTGTGGCGGTTGCTCCAGCAAAACCGGAGTTAAAACGGCCCTCCTTATACCGAGTGGTGATGTTAAACGATGACTTCACACCGATGGATTTTGTGGTGGAAGTCTTGCAGAAGTTCTTTGGCATGGACTTGGATAAGGCAACACAAACCATGTTGCAAGTACATACACGCGGCAAAGCGAATTGTGGTACTTATTCTAAGGACGTAGCTGAAACGAAGGCGGCGCAGGTAATGGGTTTTGCCCGTGACCATGAGCACCCGCTGATGTGCGAAGTTGAGCGAGTGGATTAGCTCGATGTCATTGAAATCTCTGTAAACAGGAATCGCTCAATGTGGAATATGGAACAGGACATTCAGGGACGGTGCTGGCAGAACAAGGTTGCTGAGGAGGCACACTATGTTAAGTAAGGACCTCGAAGCCACCCTGAATGAGGCTTTCCGAGAAGCCCGGGGTAAGCGGCACGAATTCATGACGGTAGAGCACCTGTTATTGGCGTTGCTCGAAAATGAATCAGCTCGGAGTGTGTTGGATGCTTGTGGCGTTGACGTGCACAAGTTACGAAAAGACCTAATCGACTTTGTTGACGCCACAACGCCTTTGATCCCCTCGAAAGATGGTGAGCGAGAGACTCAGCCGACGCTTGGGTTTCAGCGAGTGTTGCAACGAGCGGTTTTTCATGTGCAAAGCTCTGGCAAGCATGAAGTCACGGGGGCGAATGTACTGGTCGCTATCTACAGCGAGCAAGAAAGCCAGGCGGTGTACTTTCTCAAACAGCAGAATGTCGCCCGGATTGATGTCGTCAATTATATCTCGCATGGTATATCTAAAGTCAGTAATGACCCTGAGCCTGCTGAGCAAGAGATGGCTGAGGAAGAGGCGGCAGAAGAGTCAAACCAAAGCCCACTTGAACAATACGCGACAAATCTGAATAAACTGGCTCGTGAAGGGAAAATTGACCCCTTAGTAGGTCGAGACGATGAGTTGATGCGAGTGATTCAGGTGTTGGTGCGTCGTCGGAAAAACAATCCCTTGTTGGTTGGCGATTCGGGTGTCGGGAAAACGGCGATTGCTGAAGGATTGGCAAAACGTGTTGTGGATCGGCAAGTGCCTGAAATTATTCAAGACGCTGTGGTTTATGCCTTGGATATGGGAGCTTTGCTGGCGGGTACCAAGTATCGTGGTGACTTTGAAAAACGTTTTAAATCGCTTCTGTCAGAGCTTAGGAAGAAGCGCCACGGCATTTTATTCATTGATGAAATTCATACCATCATTGGTGCTGGTGCTGCCTCTGGTGGTGTCATGGACGCGTCAAACCTACTCAAACCTCTACTGAGTTCGGGTGAGATTCGGTGTATGGGCTCTACGACCTATACGGAATTTAGAGGCATCTTTGAAAAAGACAGTGCCTTAACCCGTCGTTTCCAGAAGATCGAAGTTCATGAGCCTTCTGTGGATGAAACCTATCAGATTTTGAAGGGCTTGAAATCTCGGTTTGAAGAACATCATGACTTGAAATACACCGATAAAGCTTTAAAAGCGGCGGCTGAACTGGCAGAGCGTTACATCAGTGATCGAAATTTGCCAGACAAGGCGATTGATGTTGTTGATGAAGTCGGAGCGAGTCAAAGACTTGTTGCCTCAAGCAAGCGTAAAAAGATCATACAAGTGGGCGATGTCGAGCGAGTAGTCGCTAAGATTGCTCGTATTCCTCCGCAAAGTGTGTCTGCCAGCGATCGTGATCAACTGAAGAATCTGGAATCCAATTTGCGCTTAGTAGTCTTTGGGCAGGATGAAGCCATTAGAACGCTGTCAACGGCGATTAAGATGTCTCGGGCGGGGCTGAAACCCATGGATCGGCCTATTGGAAGTTTTCTCTTTGCGGGCCCGACAGGGGTCGGTAAAACAGAGGTGACCAAGCAGCTCTCGAACATCATGGGTATGGAGCTGATCCGTTTCGATATGTCGGAGTACATGGAGCGGCACACAGTCTCTCGGTTGATTGGTGCGCCCCCTGGGTATGTTGGCTTCGATCAGGGCGGTTTGTTGACAGAAGCGGTTAACAAGACGCCTCACTGCGTTTTGCTGCTGGATGAGATCGAAAAAGCACATCCGGAAGTCTTTAATTTACTGCTTCAGGTTATGGATCATGGTTCTTTAACTGACAATAACGGTAGGAAGACGGATTTCCGGAATGTGGTGCTGATTATGACGACCAATGCGGGGGCAGAGGAAATGTCTCGGCGTTCCATTGGTTTCTCTGAGCAAGATCATTCAACCGATGGCATGGAAGCGTTAAGGAAGCTGTTTACACCAGAGTTCCGAAACCGCCTGGATAATATTATTCAGTTTGCGTCACTCAACCCAGATACGATCAGTCATGTGGTTGATAAGTTTCTCACGGAGCTGCAAGCGCAGCTGGATGAAAAGCGTGTTGTATTGGACGTCGATCAGTCAGCGAGGGATTGGCTGGGTAAACATGGGTATGATCGCCAAATGGGTGCCAGACCCATGGCGCGCCTCATTCAGGAGCGTTTGAAGAAGCCCATGGCTGAGCAAATACTCTTTGGTTCTTTGTCTGACAAAGGTGGCGTCGTTCACGTAAGTGTCGAAGACGATGATCTAACGCTGTTGGTAGAAAGTCAGGAAGAAATCGCAGCGGCGGATGAGGGGG
This sequence comes from uncultured Saccharospirillaceae bacterium, assembly GCA_947499545.1. Lineage (GTDB taxonomy): Bacteria > Pseudomonadota > Gammaproteobacteria > Pseudomonadales > Oceanobacteraceae > CANMOZ01. Next base: position 26,303 of record CANMOZ010000020.1, on the reverse strand, counting down.
CATAACCTTCTCATCAACAAGCAAAGCCCGCTCACCGAGAGTCTCATAGAGCCTATGCCGGGGGGGCGTGCAATGCGTGTTTCGCCTAATGACGTACGAGCGCCGCCAGCAAGTTTGGTGCAAGGGCGCTTGACGGGGTTGCTACCACTAGCGAGCGCGGTAAGTGATGCGTCCCTTGCTGAGGTCATAAGGTGTCAATTCAACTTTCACCTTATCCCCCGTTAGAATACGAATATAATTCTTGCGCATTTTGCCAGAAATGTGGGCCGTTACTATGTGCCCGTTTTCTAGTTTGACTCTGAACATGGTATTAGGGAGGGTGTCTATCACCTCACCTTCCATCTCAAAATGATCTTCTTTCGCCATCCGTTCACCTTGGTTGTACTATGACCACTCATCGCTTGAGCGCCGCAAATTCTGCCTGAAAAACCCCAAATTAGCAAAGGGTGTGCACAAAATAAGACGATTAATGGGTGTTTATGGAGGCTCGGGGCTCAATACAGCCGTCATCTGGGCGGAAAATGCCTGTGTTCTCGCTGCTTCCTAAAAGGACTGGGTATAAAGTGTTAAAGCTTGGAAACCCACTCTTGTCCGGTGAAGTATTCTTGAGGCAGGTATTCGTTTTTATACTCCATTTTACGGCAGCCCTTAATCCAATAGCCAAGGTACAGGTACGGTTTCTGAAGACCTTGTAGCATTTGGATTTGGGATAAAACGCTCCAGACACCGAGGCTTCGCTGCTGAAATCGAGGGTCGAAAAAGGTGTAAATGGCCGACCAACCGTCTTCAAGTTCATCCGTCAGAGCAATGGCTAGCAATTGATTGTCTACACGATGCTCAATCAAAAAGCTGTTGCTGGGTGCAGCGAGAATAAAACTTTCGTACTGATCGCGTGATGCGGGGTGCATATCGCCATCAGGGTGCCGGCTGGCAATATAAGACTGGTAAAGTGAGTAATACTCATCCTGGTCGCTGACGGGCTTAATCTCGACTTGAATATCCAGGTTTTTACGTTGGATGCGACGTTGTTTGCGATTGGGTTCAAATGATTGGCACAGAACCCTGCAAGATATACAAGCATCACACCCTGGGCAATGGGGGCGATAATAATGGGCCCCGCTACGACGAAAGCCGAGATGCGTCAATGCACTGTACTCTTTAGAGCTGGGTGTTTCTCTTGGATCTAAAAACACTGAATTTGCCAAGCGGCCTGGTAAATAACTGCAGGCGTGCGGTTGGGGCAACGTGAACAGTTTTATTTTGCTCGTTTCAAGGACTGCGTTGCTCATTTGAGATCACACCTTGTTCAAGACATCACTTCTCTGGCAGTGTAAAGGGCCAGGTTAGCTCAAGTAGACCGGGCTCCCAATGGGGAGCTGCCGATTTATTTAACGTACTTAGAAAAGATAGAAAGTCTTCGCGAGGGATACAACGGGCACCCATCGACAATAAATGGTCATTTTCCACTTGGCAGTCGATCAGGCGGTAGTTTTCCTTTTGTAATTTTTGTGAAAGGGCAATCATTGCGATTTTAGAGGCATTCGTTGCCTTAGAAAACATGGACTCACCGAAAAAGCAGGGGAACATAGCAATGCCGTATAGGCCGCCAACAAGCTTTCTCCCGTCCCAGACTTCTATGGAGTGGGCATAACCAATCTCGTGTAATTGGCAATAAGCATCAATGATGTCGGGGCTGATCCAGGTGCCTTCCTTGCGCCTGCGAAGCGCCCCACAGAGATAGATCACTTCTTCAAAAGCGGTATCGGTGGAACATTCATAAGGCGTTTTTTTCAGAGCTTTTTGTAGCGATTTCGAAACGTGTAATTCGTCGGGGAAAATGACACAGCGTGGATTTGGTGACCACCACAAAATCGGTTGGTCAGGTTGAAACCAAGGAAATATCCCTAATTGGTAGGCTTTTAGCAAGCGTTTAATGCTTAAGTCGCCTCCAAGCGCCAATAAACCATTGGGGTCATCCAATGCGTTATGGGGAGAAGGAAATTCTATTTGTTCTTCGTCCAGTAACGTTAAAAATGGTTCCATGTGTGAATCAGTCAGCTATCAATCTCATTGCTTAAAAAATCTTGGACATTTATCCATGTATTCCAGTGTAATCCGAGTTACAATCCCTTGCTTGCTAGCCGTTATTGTCAATCGAAGTCGAGGCGCTTGTGTCTAATGCAACCCGACCTTCAAAGGTTCGTTCTCATATCGCTCCAGAGCAACGGGCGGGCCTAGGTTACCATATTAATCAAGCGTTCACGGAAGCTTCGTGGATTTGTTTGTTAATTACAGCAGTGTTTTTTTGCCTTTCACTGGGGACTTATCACAGCGAAGACCCTCAAGTGTGGTTGAGTGAACCGATTCAGGCACCAATACACAACCTTGGAGGCATGCTGGGTGCGCTGGTATCTGACTTTTTATTAACGTTGGTAGGCCTTGCTGCTTACACACTGCCTATGGTGCTGATGTACGCTGCATGGCGGCTTATTCGAGTGCGCCCTATCGTATTGGGGGTGGATGTACTGGCTCTTGGCTCAATACGTTTAATTGGGCTGATGTTTGTGTTAATCGCTTTGGCCGTTCTTCTGGTTTTCTTTCCTCAAGACCCGACGTTACCACAAGGCAATGGCGGCATCCTTGGATTGCAATTGTTTTTAAAACTGAAACCTATTCTTGGGGTTTCCGGGGTTGGCTTAATATTTACGGCCATGTTAATGACCGCATTGAGCCTTGCGTTTGGAATTTCTTGGTTGAAATGCCTTGAACGTTTGGGGGAGTGGACTTGGTTCTGTGGACAGCGCGTTGGGGGCTGGCTTCAAAACCTACCTTCTCAGTTGGCCAAGCAAAAGCCAAAACCGGCATCATCACCAAACATGAGACTGAGTAAAACCCTTGCAGTGGCTAAGCGGCTAAGGGGGTTCTTTCAAGAAAAGCTGATTGGGTTTAAAAGAGATCAGGCAAGTTATACACAAACAACTGAAGAAGATAATCCCAATTATGAATCAACTCATTATAACCAGCGAGCACTCAAGAAAGAATCGAAACAAGAAAAGAAAGTCGAAGATATCGATGCCCCAAAATTGAATAAATGGAAGCTAGGTGATTGGTTTGAATCGGATGAAACCAAACATCGCTCAAACAGAATAGAGCCATCTATTGCAGATGATGATCCCCTTTTAGAAATGGACGCGTTAACGACTGAGCATTTAAGCCAAGCACATTCTGATAGACCAAAAGAAAAAGTACCCAAACCCATTGTTCAGGAAAAAACCGAAACGAATAAAGACCCAAGCAACATGCCTCCGGTTAAACTGGCACCCAAAATAGAACCGTTACAGCGGAAGTCAACTGAGCCCGATGTGCCGGTAGAGCTTCCTGGTTTGGAGTTGCTGAACAGCCCCTGTGAAAATTCGCAGCAAGGGTATTCAGAGTCTGCTTTGCAAACCATGGCGGAATTATTGGAAGCAAAGTTAAGGGACTTTGGCGTTAAGGTTGAAGTGGTGGCGATTAACCCAGGACCAGTCATTACTCGATTTGAAATCCAACCGGCTCCAGGTGTGAAAGCCAGTAAAATTACGAATCTAGCCAGCGATCTCGCTCGTTCATTAGCCATGATATCCGTCCGCGTGGTTGAAGTGATACCTGGCAAATCCGTCATGGGGATTGAAGTTCCGAATGAGCAAAGACAAATAGTCTATTTGCAATCGGTGCTGTCATCATCGGAATTTGCACATTCAAAATCGCCATTAACGTTGGTTTTAGGGCACGACATTGCGGGGGATCCTGTAACCGCTGATTTAGCCAAAATGCCACACTTATTGGTGGCCGGCACGACGGGTTCGGGTAAATCGGTGGGTGTGAATGCCATGCTGTTGAGTCTTTTATATAAGTCCCGACCCGATGATGTTCGTTTAATCATGATTGATCCTAAAATGCTTGAGTTATCGATTTATGAAGGCATTCCACATCTGTTGGCTCCGGTCATTACCGATATGAAAGAAGCGGCAAATGGGCTGCGGTGGTGTGTTGCTGAGATGGAAAGACGTTATCGGCTGATGGCCAGCCTTGGGGTTCGAAACCTAGTCAGCTACAACCAAAAAGTTGTCAATGCTCAAGAGAAAGGGGAGCCTATTTTAGATCCGTTATGGTCCTTTGAAACGGCTCTAGACCCTGGTGCGGGTGCTCCTCCTTTAGAAAAACTGCCTTACATTGTTGTTGTGATCGATGAATTTGCCGACATGATGATGATGGTCGGTAAAAAAGTGGAAGAGCTGATTGCACGCATAGCGCAGAAAGCGCGAGCTGCAGGTATTCATTTAATATTGGCCACTCAGCGACCCTCCGTTGATGTTATTACTGGTTTGATCAAAGCCAACGTTCCAACTCGGATTGCATTTCAAGTGTCCTCAAAAATTGATTCGAGAACCATCCTTGATCAAGGCGGCGCTGAGCAGTTGCTGGGGCATGGCGATATGTTGTTTTTACCCCCTGGGTCAGCATTACCGATTAGGGTACACGGTGCTTTTGTGGCGGATGAAGAAGTGCATGCGGTTGTGGCTAATTGGAAAGAACAAGGGGAACCAGATTACTTGGAAATCACCAGTGGTGAAGAGCAGCCGGCTTCTTTAGCTGATTTAGATGCAGGAGATGCAGAGCAAGATGCTCTTTTTGACGAAGCCGTGGCTTTTGTAACCAGTTCAGGGAAAGTCTCAATATCTTCCGTACAACGTAAGTTACGTATTGGATACAACCGAGCGGCTCGCTTAGTTGAAGCCATGGAAGAATCGGGCGTTGTGTCCAGTCCAGGTCATAATGGGAATCGTGAGGTGCTAGCGGCGGCACCGCCAGAAATATAGTGGGGAGTCAGTTGGAGCAGGGTTTCTTTGTTACACAGTGAAACCTTACTTCTCGTAGGTGATAGTCGGAATTAGCTAAAGTTAGGGGAGGTGTCACTAAGGGTGAGTGGCGTGGTCGACCCCTTGATTAATAAAACCATTACCGGTAACCCACCTGTTCTTGAAGAGCAAGCGGCCCGTTATGCACGTGATTTAGATTACAAATGTGATCGGCTGCTGGCGTTATGGCAAGAGACAAAGCCACTTTTTGTTAAAAAAGGCGCCACTAAACCTGCTTTTCTTCGTGCGTTGCAAGGGTTGCATAAGTCAACTCAATTGTACGGGTATGCAGCTTTGCATCAGTGTTTGGACTCATTACTTGATCAAGTAATGAAAACCACCTCTGAGAATGCATCCTTGCATCAGTATCGAATCGAACACCTTCTACGTCGGATCAAGTTGTTGGCAGATGGACAGACGATTCACTCCTCAGGAATGGAAGCGGAGTCCCATGTTCTAATGCTCCCACCGCTGTACTTGCTAAGCAATAATGAGATATTTAACGATCAGTTCCTGCGTGAATTGGATATTTTTGGGATTACCGTTAGAAAATTCAGTGAGCTTGATCAGCTTATTGAGGCTCTTACAGAAGGCATCCCAGGCATTCTCATTGTCGCTTTAGAGTTAATGGATGAACAGCGTGTGCAATCTCTCACAGAGGTGATTCAGCATCAAATCCCTTTGGTTTTTTTAGCAGAGGAAGACAGCTGGCAAGCAAGAATTCGATCGGTGCGTCTAGGCGCTGAAGGCTTTATTTCAACTCAAGATCCAGCTGATCGAGTGTTGGATTATTTAAAAGTACAAAGAGATATTGATTCAGAACTAACGCCAACCGTTATGTTGGTGGATGATTCCCCTTCATTCGCAAGTTATGGAGCGCAAGTGCTTGAAGCAAGTGGGGTAGATGTGTTTCCTGTGATGGACCCATTAAAAGTCATTCCTCTACTGCAAGAACAAGATTTCGATTTACTTCTGTTGGACTTGCATATGCCTGAATGTGCGGGCAATGAACTGGCAGCAGTGATTCGGCAATACCCCAAGTACCAACAACTGCCAATAGTCTACTTGTCAACGGAAACCGGATTACAACGACAATTGGAAGCGCTCAGTGTGGGGGGAGATGATTTCCTTGTAAAGCCGATCAGTGAGGCTCACTTAGTGAGTGCCGTTCATCAACGGATAGAGCGATTTCGATCATTAAAAAAACTTATTAATCTTGATGATTTAACGGGCCTTGTTAACCAAATTAATATTAAATTAAGTCTAGAAACTCAGATAAAGCAGTGCCTAGCCGATGAACGTCCACTTTGTCTTGCATTGCTTGATATTGATCACTTCAAAGAAATCAATGATGGTTATGGGCATCTGATGGGAGATGTGGTTATTCAAGCACTGGGGCATTTATTAAAATTCCAAGTGCCGGCCGATTGTTTGCCCGGTCGGTATGGTGGTGAAGAGTTTGCGATCATTGCTCCCAATACTGAACTAGAGGAAGCTCATGCGTTGGTTGAAGCTCTGCGTGTGCGTTTTGAGAAAATTGAATTCTCATGCGGCAGCAAAAGACTTCATGTGACTTTTAGTGGTGGGGTGGTTCAGTGTCAACCTTCTATGAATGTAGACCAATTAATACAATCTGCTGATGAGTGTATGTATAAGGCAAAAGCGTCAGGACGTAATAAAACACTCTCAGAATAGGGTTTTAATTTTTCAAGATTAACAGCTCATAAATTCAGGCGATAGCTCGGTTAAAGGGTGTTTTTAAGCTACAGCCACCGTTTTCGTTTGAACCATTGAATAAGAGAGAAAGCGGTGAGGCCCATTAAACTAAGTAAGAAAAAATAACCATAGCGCCATTTCAGTTCTGGCATAAATTCAAAGTTCATTCCATACATTCCGACGAGAAAACTTAGGGGAACAAATATCGCTGTAATGACCGTTAAAATACGCATTGTATGGTTTAAACGATGTGAGCTGATGGAAATATATCCTTCGATGAGATCGTTCATTTGATCATAATACATGTCCACCATAGTGCGTAAACGTTCAAACTTGTTAGCAATATCGTTCAGATCGGGTGAGGCCGGTTCAATATTTTTTGATAGCCCTTCCTCAAACAGATTTTTTCCTAAACGCTCATGATATGAGAAGGTTCGTTTGAGCTGTCTTAGTGTTTTTTTATAGTTAATGAGATTTTCTAAAAGCTCGTCATCTGGGTGTGAAAATAATCGCTCTTCATCTTCTAGCAACTGACTATCGACACTCAGCATCCAATCAATATAGCGCTTAGTTAAGACCTGCAGTATCGACATTAATATTTGGCCGCAATTGGTAGAAGTCGAGTGATGCAGAGCTTGAATATAGGCTTGTTGAACACTGGGTGACAATTCATGTTGATAGGTAATCAACCAATTACTGCCTAAGAATGCAGAAATTTGTATGGATTTGAAGTTGGATAAAGAAGGTGGATCCAGAATTCCTCTTAGAATGACTAAAGTGCTGTCATCAAATCGATCGATTTTAGGGGGAAGCCTTGGTTTCAAGACATCTTGGATAACATACTCGTTGGCTCCAAAGCGCTCAAAATAAGTAATGGCATCGGACTGTTCTTCGGGGGCAAAGTTAAGCCATATGGATAGGTAGCGCTGGTTTTCCCAGCGCTCAAAAAGCTCCATCCCACCGTTTGCAATGACCTCTCCTTCGGTACCGATTAACATCACTTGTGGCATAGTGCTTATTTAGCCCTCCTAGGCCTTTATATTAAAACTGTGCTTCTTCTGTTGACCCAGATAATGCCGTTACAGAGGCGCCCTTTCCTTGAATGACTTGGACGACCTCATCAAAGTAGCCGGTGCCGACTTCCTGTTGGTGTGCAACAAAGCTATAGCCTTTTGAAGCAGACGCAAACTCAGTCTCTTGTAATTCAACATAAGCGCTCATGTCGTCACGCGCATAACGGTAAGCAAGATCAAACATGTTGTACCACATGCTGTGGATACCGGCTAATGTTATGAATTGAAATTTATACCCCATCGCAGCCAGCTCTCGCTGGAAATTAGCAATTTGATGGCTATCCAAGTGTTTTTTCCAGTTAAATGAAGGCGAACAGTTGTACGCAAGTCGTTTGCCAGGAAAACGCTTATGAATGGCTTCAGCAAAAGCCTTGGCTTCTTGTAAATTGGGTGTGGCGGTTTCACACCAAAGTAAATCGGCATAAGGCGCATAAGCAAGCCCCCGGGCAATGGCTTGCTCAATGCCTGCATTGACTCGATAAAACCCTTCCGATGTGCGATCGCCCGTTAAAAAAGCTTGATCACGTTCATCTATATCCGAGGTAATCAAGGTGGCGGCGTTGGCATCGGTACGCGCAAATAACAATGTGGGAACACCGGCTACATCAGCAGCTAAGCGAGCAGCGATGAGTTTTTGAATCGCTTCTTGAGTCGGGACTAATACTTTGCCGCCCATGTGACCACATTTTTTAGCAGAGGCGAGTTGATCTTCAAAATGCACGCCAGCTGCGCCTGCTTCAATCATCCCGAGCATCAATTCATAGGCATTAAGAACCCCGCCAAAACCTGCTTCGGCATCGGCAACGATCGGCGCAAAATAATCTTTGAAATCCGGGTTGTCGGGGCGGATGCCTTTTTGCCACTGGATTTGGTCCGCGCGTCTAAAACTGTTATTGATGCGCCTGACGACAGCAGGTACCGAATCTGCAGGGTAAAGGGATTGATCTGGGTACATTTGCTGCCCTTGGTTATTGTCAGCAGCAACTTGCCAGCCTGATAAATAGATTGCCTGAAGACCTGCTTTCACCTGTTGAACGGCTTGCCCGCCGGTTAGTGCGCCCAATGCATTGATGTAGGGTTTACCAAAGGCTTTGGTCATGTCGCCTTGCAGGAGAGACCAAAGCTTGTTTGCCCCACGAGAGGCCAGTGTATAGTCAATCGTCAATGACCCACGAAGGCGAATCACTTCTTCTGCTGAATATGGCCGTGTAATGCCTTCCCACCGAGCATGTGTTGACCACTCCGCTTTCAATGCTTCAGCCAACCGATGATCTTGAACACAGGATTTTTGGGAGTTTGAAGATGTCATGGCGTTTCCTCTGCTGAATTTAGCCTTCAGGTATCGAACGAGAGCGGCTAAAAATATTCCTTGGTTAGGATCACTCGTTTCCATGTGATGGGTTGAATGAACCGCAGCGTTGACAGCGCGCCATTGCATATTATGTAGGCTGTGATAATTTATCGAATTTATAGGTTCTATTGTAGGTATTTATTTCATGAATCTTGAGCGCGTGGATTTAAACTTGTTGGTTTACCTTGATGTGCTGCTTAGAGAAGGGTCTGTGACGCGTGCGGCCAATCAGTTGGGCATTACACAACCGGCCATGAGTAATGGACTAAAGCGTCTTCGAGATTTATTCAATGACCCATTAATGGTGAGAACCAGTGAGGGAATGACGGCGACTGAGAGAGCTCTATCGGTTCAGCCACTCGTGCGACAAATCTTATCCAATATTGAGCAAGTCGTGGAACCGGTTGAACAATTTAACGCCCAGTTATCGGACCGTATGTTTCGTATCATGGTCAGCGATTATGCAGGGGTGACCTTGGTGCCCAAGCTGGTTGCACGTGTTCGAGCCCAAGCGCCACAAGTCGTGTTAGATTTTATGACCCCCAGCGATGTGACGTATGTAGACGTCGAACAGGGTAAAGTCGATTTGGCAATCAATCGATTTGACAGTTTGCCTCAGAGCTTTCACAAACGCCTGGTTTGGAAAGACGGGTTCAGCGTGTTGTGCCATGAATCGCACCCTGGCGCACAGGAATTGAGCCTACAAGCCTATTTAAACGCAGAGCACGTGTGGGTATCAAAAACAGGAATGGGCGTTGGTGTTGGAGTGCATCCTGAAAAGGATAAAAGTGTACAGGTAGGCTGGGTCGATGAATACTTGGCAGAGCTGGGGCATAAAAGACGCATTTGCATGTTTACTCGCCACTATCAGGTCTCAGCCTTGTTAGAAGAAAACCCAGATTTATTGGTTACCTTACCTACGCGCATTGCGAAAATGCAGGCCGATCAAGCGCATTTAGTATTGTTATCACCGAGTTTTGATATTCCACCCTTTGAGTTGACCATGGCTTGGAGCCCTTTGCTGCAACATAACCCTGCGCATCGTTGGTTGAGACAGCTAGTTATTGATGTTGCCTCAGGGTCTATGGAATAGTTTCTTCCAACTAAACACTTGATAACACTTAAAAGTAAAATAAGGGTAAGGAGTACCCATTGATGCAATTACGCCAAGGATTGGTATGCGCTCGTAGGTTTATTTTGTTTGGCTTATTTGTGGCGCAGTTTGGATGCATGTCGGAGGTGTCGCAACCGCCATCACTGCCTAATGTGCAAAAGCACTTTGATGGTACTGTGCTTGATGGACGTGTAGCCCAAGGCGTTGTGCGTTTATATGCGGTTGATGCTTATGGACAAATAAACTGGGAACAATCACTACACGAGGCATCGATTTCTCAAGATGGGCATTACCAACTGCCCCCTATTTCTAATCCCGAAACACAGGTTTATGTATTGCGAGCAGAAGGGTTTTCTGAACCCTTGAATCATTTGAAGCTTCATGCTGTGGTTTCAAATTCATCTGAAGCGCCTACATCGTCAGAAATGAATTACCCAATTGATTTTCAAACCGACTGGGCTCTGTGGTTGGCGCAACATGATGTTATCCCCGATTGTATTGCCTCTACCGAAATAGTGCCTGAATCCTTGGCTTCGTGTGTTGTGGAAAGCCTGTTAACGCAAGGCCGGGTTGAACAAGCGAAAGAGCATTTGAACCAACTTATTTTAGGCAAGGATGGCGAGCCTAAGACGTTATGGAACGATGCCGGTCTTCGAAAAGCATTAAATGCGAGTTGGTTGCATTTTGCTGCACAAAGGGAGGCCAATATTGAAGCTTTTTGGAAGACTCAGTGGCAACAGAGCTTGCAGCGTGTCGCTCAAGATTCAGCTGGCACAGCCTATTTTTTTGGGCAGTTACCCATTCGTTCTGAAGAAAATACCCATGTATCCTTAAGCGCCTTGCTGAACGAAGCCTATCAACAAGCAACATTGTTGGGTGATACGTCGACGGCAAAAGCATTTAAACAAAGCCTTCCACGACTCAGTCAAATGACGAATGCGATTTCAGATGTTCAAGTCTCGACAGAAGGGGGGCAGGGAATTTGTCAACAAGGTCATTGTAAACAGGCAAGCATGGATTTATTACAGCGCTCAATGGATTGGGATAAAAAATGGCGAGAGGGTGATTTTACGTTTCTCAGGCCACAGGCTTTGATTGCCCCTGTTTCCAATCACATTGAACAATTGAAGCGCTTACAAGAAAGCAGTATTCCTCTTCAGCGGCTTTGGAATAAAGCCTTGGTTCAATGGGCGCAAGCATTATTGCAGCGTATTCACGACGAGCCTCAATCTCTTCCTGCGTCTAGTCGTTGGGAAGCGTTTTCGCGCGATACCCAGCGGTTTCATTGGGTTTGGGAAGCAGAAGGGAATCGTATTGACATTCAAGGAGCATATGATGCACTTACCGACGACCCCAACCAATTCCGAATTCGATTGACGGCACCCTTGACCTTTCAATCGCCAATCTTGTCTTGGTTTTCTGAAGAAGTCCCCTTGGATCAAACGGGAGTGGAGGTAGAGCCTGGAGTTGAACCGGTTGAAGATAAACACTTTGGTGATGCTGTTATCGTCGGCGGGGAAGAAAGCGCATCTTCAACAAGGAATACGGTTCAGTACTTTGCACTTTCACTGCCGACGTTTGCGCTGATGAATGGCGAAAATAAACGCCTTTTAGAAGGCAGTATGCAGTATGGGCTGCAGCGTGTGGTCACCAAAGAAGGTGCCAGTGCCTACAACTTTGATGATATTCAGGCGGCGATGAAGCTTTTTCCTGAAACGTTATCCTGGACGGTTAACATCAGTGCCATTGCGCAAAGATCGAGTACTTTTAAACCACAATATGCTTTTCCAGCATTGGGTATTCATTGGTCAGGGTTAAGTCCTTTAGGATTTTTACAACCTAATCCATTGCAACCGGCGCCTGATACCTGGCGAGATTTAGTTCAATACCAGTTTTTCAACAAAGCCGATTTATCAATCCCTACGGATTTACAACCTTTGTTAGAGGACTCCTCATTAACAAGCGCTGCTCGATTGTCAGATCCTTCGGGAGCCGACTGGTTTTTCCTATATGAATCGGGGGATTATCAAAGTTGTTCCATGCGACCCAAATGGATTTGTTCTGCACCGATCCCTGTCGGTGAGTTGCGCTGTGAGGATCAACCAGTAGCAATAACCGATACTGGCAACATAACGCTTATCCATGCGCTCAATGCATTGTATGACCAAGGTTGTCTGTCACAGGTTTATATTCCGGGCCAAGGTGTTTATCTATTGCAGGGGGAACGCCCTATTTTTTCAGAAAGCAGTCGATCTTATTCTGCAAAGAAGCTTCATTCCGACAGCTTGGGGCTTTCAAAATGGTATTTACAGAGTAAATTTGAAATGGATCCGTGGGCCTGGGGCGTATTGTGGCATCTGCAAGCACCAATACCCGGTTACCGAGTGGAAACCTTAGCCTCTGGCAGCGGTCAACTTGACAGCCAACTGTATTTGCCAACGCCTTTTGGTTCTGACCAAAACTATCACTGGCATCGACGTTGGGATAACGGTGTGGAGCGCTCAGAGCGTTTTATCAAATCAGACCAGGAAGCTTTGCAGTGGGTCGTTCGCCCAGATAACAAGGGCACATTTTTGCTGAAACAAGGCAAGTTGATTGGGCGCTACATTGACCATGAAACATCAGTGGAAGGCTCTCATGAAGGAAGCCGCAGCCGAATGAAAGGCGTGATCTTTATTGACCGTTCCTGGGCTTTGGGTGCTGTTTTCCCCACCGGGGCTATGTCACAATAAGGCGCTTTGTAAATCGACCTGGTCATACGTTGTTGATTGACCAGGCGAATCGTTCAACAAGGGTTGAAGAGTTTAACTGTGAACCTATACCAAGAATATTTTCATTTCGAGAAGGCTCCTTTTTCGATTTCCCCGAATCCTCATTGTTTGTTTATGAGCCAAGGGCATCGTGAAGCCTTGACCCAAATGAAACTGGGTTTGCAGCAATCGGGCGGTTTTATTTTACTGACTGGAGAAGTGGGTACAGGCAAAACAACCCTGTGTCGAAAACTCCTAATGGAATTAGATGAACGATTTCAGATTGCCCTGATTCCTAATCCGCAACTTGATTCGGATGCCATGTTAGAAGCGATTGCGGATGCTTTTGGGTTCGAACTGCCGGTTGCAGAAAGTCGTCATCGTCAACTCAGAGCCTTTGAAGAAAAACTCAAGCAAGCCCATCAAGTTAATCAGCATATGGTGGTGGTGATTGATGAAGCTCAAAATCTGAGTTACGAAGTGCTGGAAATGTTGAGGTTGCTCACCAATGTTGAAACCGACACTGAAAAAATGTTGCAGATTGTCTTGGTGGGGCAGCCTGAATTGCTCACGTTACTCACAAGCGCTCGACTAAGGCAGCTTAATCAAAGAGTGACGGCTCGGTATCACTTGGGAGCGTTGTCTCAAAAAGATGTATTTGATTATGTGAAATTCCGAGTGGTTGCCGCCGGCGGCGATCCCTGTATTTTTACTCGTGGGGCTATCCGCCAACTGTATCGACTAAGCCTGGGCACTCCGAGAATCATCAACCTTCTTTGTGACCAAGCCTTATTGTTTTCTTACGAGCGAGCATTGCCACATGTGGGCGCTAAAGAAGTGCGTGCGGCGCACAAAGTGCGTGTTGTTGGTAAAGCGAACACCTCTGGTGCGGGTACTGGCGAGCTTCCGTTTGTGATTGGACAATCAGCCTCTAAGTGGCCAGTGATCCTCTCAGGTTCTGTATTGACGTTGGGGCTCATCGTGAGTGCGTTGATTCTCATCGAGCGACAAATCACGCGGGATAAGGTGCCCACCACCGTTGCCCAGGGGCCAATAGATAACGCCAATCCAAAAGAGCCTGCTGATGAGCAGACGTCTATGGACGAATTGTCCAATACACTTGAGAATAACCATTCAAGCAATCTTATTGATTCAGATCGCTTGGATGATCATGTACAACGACTGGCCGTGTTGTGGGGAATATCGGGCGAAGCTGCTCGATGTGATCGCCTGATTGAGCAAGGATTACGTTGTCTCGTAGTACAGGAAAGCCTGGACGACTTGCTGGCATTGAATCGACCCGCCTTGGTGACCTTAGTCGAGCAAGGAAAAACGTCCGTTTGGTTGTTGGAAAGCAGAGACGATTCCTTGGTTACGTTGTCGAATGCCCAGGGCCAGCCGATGACCAAACGGGTTCAAGAGTTATCGGCAGACTACCAGAAACGTGCATTAATCATTTGGCGCCCCCCAACAGAATACTTAGCGCCCATTGCAAAGGGGGATAAGGCTCAGTGGGTGCCTGAATTAAGGCAGCGTTTGGATGATCATTATACGGCCAATCGTATTCAACCCGAAGAGACTGGATGGGTTGTCATTCGCCCCACTCAATCAAACGCTCAGCAAACGAATCAGAGTCCACACTACGATTGGATTTTGGAAAGTCAAGTGAAGCAATTTCAAGAAGAAGTTGGGTTAAAGGCTGACGGTATCGTGGGTCCCAAAACCTGGATTCGACTGCAAAATCAAGCAGATATTCCCAGTCTGGTGGGTGCTAAATAATCCCATTAACGTCCACTTAAACGGGCGTTGCTTACTTGGCTTGATAAATTAAGCCAGGATTGCATTGCACCATTTCATAATGATCATTGAGACCATTTAAGGATTCGGATGCCCCAAGGAAGAGGTATCCGCCGGGCTTCAGAGTGCCGTGTATACGCGTTAAAATATCGGTTTTTAATTCGGTTGAAAAATAAATTAAGACATTCCTGCAATACACAACGTCAAACTTTCCTAAAGAAGCAAAGCTATTGAGGAGATTCAGTGTTCTAAAATCGACTTTGCCAGTGATGTCTTTTTTCGCCTTCCATCGACCAGGTTCGACTTCTTCAAAATAACGTGTTAAAAATTCTTGGGGCATTCCACGGCTAAGGTGAATTTTTTCATATTGCCCTTTTTTAGCAATCTCAAGGGCCGTTGGAGAAATGTCCGTTGCGACAATCTTTTCTCCGGTTAGGCCGCCGGGTTTTTTACGTTTAAACTCTTCAATTTCAATGCTGATTGAATAGGGTTCTTGCCCAGTTGAACTGGCCGCACACCAAATATTAAGCGGCTTACGCTTCTCAGCAAACTCCGGCAATAAACGTTCGCGCAGTATTCGAAACGGATGATTATCACGAAACCAAAGAGTCTCGTTCGTGGTCATAGCATCGACGACGGTTTCTCGTAAGCGATTATCGCGTTTCATCTCGCTTAAAAGGGCAGACATGCCGTCTAATTTTTTTTCCGTCATGACGGAGCGCAATCGGCTGACGACTAAATATTCCTTATTCTCGCCCAATAAAATGCCGCATACGCTTTGAAGATAATCACGGAAAGCGTTGAATTCGCCTTCCTTTAATTGTGGTACTGCCATAGACCCACAACACTCCTATGCTTAGGGGAGAAGAAACTACTCACCCATTTTTTCGAGTAAAGCCCTTGCTGATTCTGGATCGAGTCGTTCAATAACCTTCGATGCAAGTAAATCGGGTTGGAATTTCGCAATAAAATCGTTTGCGCCCACTTTCTCAACCATTGCTTTGTTAAATACACCGCTTAATGAAGTATGGAGCACGATGTACAGTGAGGACAGCCTCGGATCATTTCGGATTTCTGTGGTTAAGGTGTAGCCATCCATTTCCGGCATCTCAATATCCGATATCATCATTAAGAATTCTTCTTTAATGGATTTACCTTCGTCTGCCAGTCCTTTCAAATGATCCAGTGCTTGTCTTCCATCGTGTAAAGCAACGACTTCAAACCCAAGCGATTCCAAACATTTTTGAACCTGTTTACGCGCGATTTTTGAGTCGTCAGCAATGATGATTTTGTGCGCTCTTGCTTTTTCTTGGACCGTGTTAACGACGGTTTCTACTTCTTCACTGAATTCTTCAATGCGAGGTGCGACTTCCGCTAAGATTTTTTCGACGTCGATAATTTCGACTAAGCGTCCATCAACTTCGGTCACAGCGGTAAGATAATGATCACGCCCTGTTCCCTTTGGAGGAGGGTGCATGGCTTCCCAATTCATATTTATGATTCGCTCAACGCCACGAACTAAGAACCCCTGAGTGGCGATGTTGTATTCGGTGATGATGACAAAACAGTTTTGGGGGTCTTCTATTTGAGCGCTGCCCGTTGCGAGCCCTAAATCCATGATGGGGATAGTGCCTGATCGGATATGCGCGACGCCACGAACAACAGGGTTGCTTTTAGGGAGTATGGTCAGTTGTGGACACTGAAGGACTTCTTTCACTTTAAACACATTGATGCCGTATACTTGCTCCCCGTTTAATCGGAACAGCAACAACTCCAGCCTGTTAGCACCGACCATATTGGTTCGTTGGTCGACTGTGTCTAAAACACCACCCATAAAACCACTAGCTCCCTTTGTTACCGCAGGCTGTCGTGGTAAAAAATCCCTTGCTGGCTTAGTCTACTAGGGCATAGGTCTTGCACTTTAGATCATTAAAGCGCTGCCCGGAGGCCCATTCATGGTAACTAAGCACGCATTCGTACTAATGAGCATAGGCCAAATCCACAGTAACCGTGAGTGGATCGCGATTGTCTTAAGCGACTGCTTACTGGGTCCATTTAGTAGGGCGAACAAATTACCTAGTAAAAACAAGCAAGCGAGGAATTTAACCAACTATTGGGGGCTGTTGAGTCTGCTCGTTATTGGTTTTTCCCTGGGTGATGCGTATGCCGAAAGCCCTGATATGAAACCTGATCAAGCAACGGTTACGGCGAAAAATGCTGCTCCAGTTGATACCCAGCCCATGTTTCACCCGATTGAGGATATTCGTACCCAGGTGACCGAGGCTATTTCAAGGCATGATGTCTGGAACTTACAACCAAAGTCCGGTCAGGTAATGAAAATAGAGCCTCAGGGTTTAGAGCGCTTGCAACTTAGGCCCTGTGAAATGCCATTATCCAGTGAAATCAATGCGACCGATTTAAGGCCAAGGGCTCAGGTCATGCTGCGCTGTGAATCGCCTCTGTGGAGTATCAACATTCCAGTTGAAATCAGCTTATTTGGCAAAGTGGCGGCTTTGAAGACCTCACTGCCAAAAGGGGCTCGTGTTTCTGAAGCTCATCTCGATTGGGTAGAACAAAACCTATTGGCGTTGGGGCGGGGCTACTATACGGATTCTCAGGGTTTGATTGGGCAGGTAGCGAAGCGCTCGCTTGCACCCGGTGTGCTGCTCACGCCATATTTGCTAGAACCGGCTCAAGTCATCGTCAAAGGGGACGATGTTATGATCATGGCTCGCACACCCTTTTTACAGGTACGAATGCCTGGAGAAGCGTTATCCGATGGGCGCATGGGGAGGCAAGTATCAGTAAAAAATCGCCAATCTGAATTGGTCGTTAGGGGGACAGTGATTGCGCCGGGATTGGTCGAAGTGACTTTTTAAATGTGTGTGCACACTAACAATGCTATTTTCCCACTCAGAAAAAACTGTGGATTAGGTCAAAAGAATCATTAAAGTCTTTTGAGTCTCGGCCGATACCCCTAAATGAGATCGTATATACAGCGTTCTGGCATTGGAGAAAGCGTATGAATATCAATAAATTAAATCAGGGGCTGAACGACAGCACCCAGAAAACCAACTCGGGGCCGTCGGGCTCACAAGCAACCCCGGAACCCACGAAAGGGGATGGTGTTAACCCTTCACAGGGGGCGTCTGCTGCCGATCAAGTAAAATTGAGCGCTTCAGGCCGCAGCATTCAGCAAATCGAGGCGGACATCAAATCGTTACCCGAAGTCAATGATGCAACCATTGAGCGGATTCGCAATGCCATTGCAGAGGGTGAGTTTAAGGTGGACTATCAACGTTTGGCAGGGAAGATGCTTCAATTTGACGACCAACTTAACTGATTGAATCAGAGTCGTCCTACCTGCGAGGTGTTTTATGCCAGGCCTTAATCTACGATCTCAGCTCACTTTAGAAAGGTCATTGATTCAAAAACTCACCCGTGTATTAGAAAAAGAACGGCATAGCTTGATACAAATGGATATCGAGTCGTTGCAAGCAGCCAGCGAGGAAAAAGCTAAGTTGCTGGCGGATATTGATAATAAGATTGGTCAGAGAGTCGATCACTTTGGAAAAGCCACCGAAACCGAGTGGGATCATTTGGTGATGTCACACTATCCAAATGAATTAAAATTGTGGGAATCACTCAAGCAAGAGCTGGATGCTGTACTGAGGGCTAGTGCCGCAAACGCTTTGGCTATCAATGCTGCTCGCGCTAGGAACCGCCAACTAAAAGACTTGTTGCACCAGGCTCAAGATAAGCCAAACTTGTACAATAGGTCAGGCGAGTCTGAAACTTCTTATCGTCGGAATATAGGCTGCGCCTAAAGGAGAGTGTCACGGCTGTGATGGTCGTTCGTGACACGGACATGAGTCGCGCGTGCAAAGGCATCATATGGCTGAGGCAAAGGAAAACTATCTCACCAAAGTTGAAGATATTTACCGCACGATGCAGCGCATCATCAAAAGCGGCCAGCCAGTTAAAGCCCGCTTTGAAGGTGAAGAAGAGCCTTATAAAACCCTGATTACTAAGGTGGATCTTAAGGGTAAAGCCTTTGCCTTTAACGTACTCTCTCCCAGTCGTGGAAATGACCTTATCAGAGGTGGCCACGCGTTCGAATTGGAAGCCTTTGTTCAGGGAATAGACATCAAATTCAGAATCACCGGCTCACTCAAATTTAGAAGCTCAGAAAAAGAGTACATTGCTTGCCTACCTGAAAAAGTCTTTTACCTGCAACGTCGTAGTGCCTACCGAGTTCCTGTTCCAAGAACCTACGACATTTATATCGTGTTGCGTTCAAGTTTGAATGAATCGGTTGAGTTAAAAGGACGCTTGATTGACATGTCGGCCAGTGGATTCCAAGCTGTTTTTGATAATAATCAAGTCGATATATTGCACGAAGTAAGTGATTTTGATGACTCTACATTACACGTGGGCGACGAGAGCTTGGATCTTGGGGTGACTGCGAGAAGGGCTCGCATTGATCCTGAAAAAGGGAATACGATTTGTGGTTTCTCATTTCAGCCTTTAATTGGCCTAAAACAGCGCTATCTAGATAAGCTGGTGACCCAATTAGAGTACGAAGAGCATCGTAAGCGAGCCCGCCATGCCCAGCAATAATAGATTTATCAATATATTCAATTAGATAGGGGTGACAAACCAAAAGTGGGGCGTTAGAATCGCTGACAACTCCCCATAGTTAAACCGGATATAACGGGGCCCTCCTAAGGCCTAGTTCCAGGTTCGAGTCCTGGTGGGGAGGCTATTTTGGGGTGTCTCTTCAGTAACTGCGTGCTATACAAGGTTAGGAACAACTAGCTGTCACCCTACTGTCACCTTTTTGAGAAAAAAATTTTCGAAGTGAGCGCTTAGTCCAAGCTTTTTTCAGCGTTCAAATTTGTCCTCAAACTGCTTCGATTTAGGCTGTGCTCAGCTTGAGTGATGAGCCAATTTCCATCGACATGCTGGCGGGTGTTTTCAATTGTTAGTATCCGCTCTGCTTTTAGGTTGACTTGCCCGGGTAGGCTAATTGATAGAGCTCGCTCTGATCTTTGCCCTTTATCAAGTTCCGCCTGTGCGGCTTCCTTTGCACTGGCTTCATCGGCGTATTGGTGCTTGAGTCTCCTTACGGGTTCGCCATCTCCTATGACCACTTCAACGTCCTTCGCTTGTTCAAGGTCTCGGTAAACAGCAACCACCGAAGCAGCCGGTTCTCGCTTTCGGATATTGAGGCGCCAATTGGTTATCTCAGAACCTTGTAGTGGGATGGGCTTGAGGTTTTGACCTCGGGTGCTTTTCGATTCTGCTCGTTTGGTGACAACCAGTTTCCCAGCGACGGGTTTTACCAGAGCGTCGTAGTCTTTGGCGATGCGGGTGAGCAGATTAATATCCGACTCGTTGACCTGATCGATATGGGGCAACGATAAATCTCTGAGCGACTGACCCACCGCCGGTTCTAATCCATGCTCATTGGCAATCTGATTGACCAAGGTTTGCAGCGTTGTGCCGGCTTCCCACGACCTTGTCTTCTGAGTTCTTAAGCTGGTTTTGCCTTTGGGTGTTGCATCCTGCGGGGCTGCTTTGGCTTGAATACGGATTTGGTTCGGGGGGCCGCTTAACTCCAATGCATCGACGATGAACACGCCCATGTTGAAAAGTGCGTTTTCATATCCTAGTTTTAATTGAAGCTCGGCGCCTGTGGTTGGAAGTGCGAGAGACTTTAACGGGTCAGAGTCATCGAGCACAATTTCCAAGGCGTCTGACTCCCATCCTGATTGATCCGTTACCCGCAAACTAATTAAACGTTTCTGAATGGCTACGGTAATATCCTTGTCGTTGGCCGTGATCTCAAAGGCGGGCTTCAATCCCATAACTGTTCCTCTTCGATCACATTAGAGACTTCCAGCTTGGGTAATTTGACCTTGGTACCGAGTGGTAGAACATCGAGTGCTAACAAGTGAGTATTAAGCCGCATCACTTGCAGCAGTAGCTCACCCGAGCATTGCCCGTAGTGGTTTAAAATCACTTGGTCGAGTACGTCGCCTTGAATGCAGGTGTATAGGTGAATAGTTTGCTCAGTCTCCATAACGTTTTAATTCCAGCTTGAAGGTTTGCTTGAGCGGCATACCAATCGGATTAAAAGTGCTTTGGGTTTCTTCGACTGAGAGGATGACCCATTGGCCATGTACCAACCCCATGCCATCGACCAGAATCAATGCCTCACCCAAAGCTGCCTGCTCGCGAAGGGTTTCAATCTGGCGCGCCCCTCCTTTGTGCTGGGGATAGATCACCCCATCAAGCTGCAGGCTCTCTTGAGGTTTTGCGGTGTACTGCCAGGCGCTGTGATTGTTGAGTCGATCTTGGCTTTGCCAGGCGTACTGGGTTTTACGCTGCAAACTTTGATAAGCCGCAGACGCAATCGAAAATTGAAACTCACCGAGCTGCATCATCACGAACGCAACGTCGATAAAGTAAGGCGAGTTAGGATTGAAACGCGCGTTAAACTCCAACATTCAAATCCCCCAAATCGTAAAGCGCACGATCTTGTTTTTCTCGTTGGCGCCTTTCCATTTCATCGATGAGGTCTTGGGCGCTTTGACCAGGTTGCTGATTGATGGTGATATGATTCGTCGGCGAATGGTTGATCGTGTTTTGTTGCAAAGTTTTGTTTTGATTGGGCTGTACTTGAGGCAGCACTTTATTGATGTCATTGGATTGTCCTGCAATCTGGTTTTCTCTCGCCGCTAAGACTTTGCCAGGCTGTACACTTATTTGTTCCTCGTCATCCCCAAACCCAAAAAGTTGTTTTAATTCTTGGTAAGCATCCCCCACAAAATTGATCTTCTCGCTAAACCAATCAAAGAAGGGTTTGCACGCGTCGTAAACGTTGTCCCAGATGCCTTTGAACCAACTCCCAATCGGCGCCCACTTTTCTGAGATGGCATCCCACATCGTGAGAAAGAACTCTCGAGCCGGTTGCCAATAAGTAATTAAAGCCGTGGCAGCCAAGCCAATTGCACTGATCGCAATGCCAATGGGGTTGGTGGCGAGTGCTAATCCGACGGTTCGAATGCCCAAAGCCATTAACTTCATAGCACCCAGCACTCGTTGTGAAACGAGAATGGTTTTTAATAGAGCCCCTTTAAAAAAAGTCATCGCATAACCACCGGCAATGGCCGCGATCTTAAAGCCGATTAACCCAAAGGTGACACCAATAACCACCTTGGTCAGGGCTGGGTATTCAGTAGAAGCTTCAACAACTTTGCCTATCAGTAATGCCGTCTTTTCAGCGGCAGTAGCGAGTGGAGGTAATAAAATCATACCGATGGTAATGCCTGCAGACTCCAGCGCAGAACCTAAACGCTTAGTGGCCCCAAAAAAAGTATCGTTTTGTTCTTTGGCTACTCGGGCAGCGCTGCCGCTTTCTTTGAGCTTTTCGGTATAGGCTTGCAGTGATCCAGAACCCGCGTGCTTCAATAACACCGTTGCAGCACTGGCGGCTTCCAAGCCAAATACGGTGCTGGTCATTTCCGCTCGAGTTGCTGAACCAAAGCCCGACATGGCTTGGTTTAAATCTTTCAGAATGTCGGAAACGTTTCTCAGATTGCCATTAGCGTCTTGGGTTTTGATTCCCAGTTGCTCAAAGACCTGTGCAGAGTCATTAGTGGGTGCTGCCAATCGATTAATAATGGCCCTTAAAGCAGTACCGGCTTGACTGGCTTGGATACCACTGTCACCTAATTTACCAGCCATCGCAGCTGCTTGTTCTAAACCCACACCGGTTGAAGCCGCAACGGGTGCCACGTACTTCATGGTTTCACCGAGCATGGATAGATTGGTGTTGGAGCTGGTGAAAGTATTCGTTAAAACATCCCCGAGCCTGCCCATCTCACCGGCTTCTAAATTAAAACCGCTTAAAATGTTTGAGGCAATGTCGGCTGCCTGACCTAAATCGATATGACCGGCGCTTGCAAGGTTTAACATGCCCGGCATGCTGGTCACGGTTTCTTGTGCAGAGAACCCAGCCATCGAAAGGTATTGCATCCCCTCAGCCGCTTGGCTTGCTGACCAGTTGGTTTTGGCGCCCAGCTCCCTTGCCGTTGAGGTCATCTTTTTCAAATCAGAATCGCTTGCCCGGCTAATAGCACCAACCTTGGCCATGGCTTGCTCGAAGTTTGCAGCCGCCATAATGGGTGCAGTAAACACAGAGCCTAGCGTCACTGCATCAAACAACTGACCGCGTTTTTCTTTACGGTTGGCTTTATTCGTTTCTAAGGATTTTAACGTGCTTTTAATTCGCTGCTGTCGTTTTAACTCACGATTAACGCGATTGATTTCGCGGTGATACTTAGAAGCGTCGCGACCCATCTTTTCCCAATGGGCAGCGACTTTGCCTAAACGTTGTTGACGTTGGTTTAACTCACGAATGGAAGCACCAACACCCTTAAGCTGCTTTTGCGTTGAACCTAATGCGTTTTTAAAACTGGATTGGAGCGCACCCCCAATGGTGATGAGGGTGCTTAAGCGTTGTTTAGTCGCCATGCTTCGGGAGTCCTTCGAGCCAAAAGAGAAGCTCGCTTAAACTGAGGTTTTTTAATTCGTCCAGCGACCAATGGGTGTGGCTGGCTAGTGCAAGTAGGGCTGTTCTAAGCTCGGTTGCGGCAAACCAATAAACCCCAAAAAAGCTTGGGTCAGTCTCCCGTAATCACCCAATGAAAGGTTTTCGAGTTCATCGTTCGTCACATTGCAAAGATTGGCTAAGAGCGTGATTTCTCGCTTTTCTTCGTCTTTGATTTTGCTGACGTTTAAATTGTCGCGCACACAGGGTTCACGCATTTCGACATAGTCGCGTTCTTGATTTCCGAGTGTGTAAGCTTTAGAAAGCTGAATGCGTTTCATGTTTTGGTTTCCTTAGAGTTAAAAGCTTATTATTTATGTGATAATTCGATTTAGAGTTTTAAAGCTTCACGCACACCGACAAGTACGTCTTGCCCGTCGATGTTACGAATCATGTTTTCGGCATCGATCTCAATCACCACTTCACCGTCGTGTTCTTCTTTAAAGGCTGTCAGTTTGGCAGTGACTTCCAACAGGGTTTTATCATTGGGTTTCCACGTACCTGATCCTATCTTGGTGATCATGCCGCGCATGGTTTGGGTGACGGCGATGACTTCCCCAGTGGCACTGTCTTCTACTCCACCTCTTGCAACGAGTGGTATCGATTTGTCTTTAAAGCGAGTTAATAAGGTCTTGTTGTAATCGAATAATTTAAAAGTGACTTCCATGGGTTCCATGCCCAACTCAACGGGCACCGCGATGTCCATCCCACCGGCTCTAAAATCTTCGGTGATTTTTGCAAACTCGGGTGGGGTGTATTCCTCAAGTCTTCCCGCTTGGCCATGACCGTCTACTGAGAGTGTGAAGTTTTTCAAAACACGGCGATTCATCAGACGATTTCCTCTAAATAATCGTTAACCATGCGGCTACGAAAGGTGATGTGTTCGGCAGGGGACGGCGAAGTAAAATCAAAGTCAAAGGTGGCTTTACCGTCAGCAATGTCGGTTGGTGTATTTAATTCAGCAGGCGCCCAACATTGCCCGCCCAGAATGGCACCGCGTGCTTTTAACTGAGATAAAAAGTTGTTAACGCCTTCGGTGACGTCTTGGTAGTAGGTTTTTGTGATGGGTCGATCCACTGCCCATAGATGCGAAGCCTGTAAGGCATCGTTGATCACATCGGCCGTGCGACGCTGACATAAGAACGCCCACTTAGGGTCGCTCGAAAGACTGCGGTTACCCCAAAGTCTAAAGCCATCCTCACGAATAATGGTGGCGACGTTTTTAGCGTTCAGCATATTTGCACGACAACTGCGATCACCCATTTTGAAATCAACGGGCCTTGAGGTGCCAACAATGCCGAAAATGTTTTGATTTGAAGGTGACCACCAAAACCCTCTGGCGCTGTCCATGCGGGCAATGACTCCAGCCACTCGAGAAGACGGCGGTTCATCCACAAGGCTGCCATCAGGGCCTAAGACTTTTACCCAAGGGTCAACCAAGTAAACCCGAGCACTACCAAAATCACCGGCGTATCCAATCGCCGCTGGGTCTTTGGTGTTGGGGCCATCCGCAATGATGACGGCGCGCAATCGATCGGCGATACCTTGTAACTCAGCCACAACTGGATTAGCGAAATAACTGCCGGGATTGTCGGCATCTTCTGGGCGGTGGTGTGTAAAACCAGGTGCAATTAAAAGGCGGGGTGAAAAACCCACAACCGATTGAGCACCCAGCAAAGCTTGCACGCCTTCATAGGCACCGGTCTCAGCGTTTACACCCCCAATGACATTGGCCAGGGTTTCAGAGTCGTTTTCTCCTTCGGCGACTCGAACCACAATCACCACCGCGCCGGTTTGATCGAAAATACCGTCAAGGGCGCTAGGTAAAGTACCTTGTTTTTGATCGGTTAAATCCAGCTTGGCCGCTTCAATGCGACTGCCTGCAATCAAGGTTGGGGTGTTTAAAGGAAAGGCAGCTTCATCGGCATTGGGCGCAGTGCCTACGATACCAATCACCGCGGTGGGAGAGATGCGAATAGGTCGAGGCCCAGAATCCAGTTCCAGCACCTCCACCCCATGCAGAAAGTCTGACATGGCATAAACCTCATAAAGCGTTATTTAGATGAGGCTTAAGGGTGTCAGGAGTGAGCGAGTATTTCCTCTGTCGGTTTTTCTGTGAGTTTATTCAAAAGCTTAAACCTAGCTATTGTTGTGTAACTGTTTGTAATTTAAAATCCAACAGCTTTTTATTGAAATAAATTTATTTTCAAATATAACGGCGTAAGCAGGTGAAGTAAGTATGCGTACACTTTTAGTATCTCTGTTCTTGATGAGCTCAATAGTTGGCTGCGGTGGCGGTGGCAGTTCTTCTAGTCCACCTCTATCTGTACAAAATTGCGTTTCTGAACAGTCAGCAAAAAATGAATGGTTTAATGTCTCAGATGGAGACGTCGTTCTTTCGCAAACCTGTATTGATGTTGAAAAGCCGATATCTGCAGATTTAGAGCTTAAGACTTCAAGCGGAAAACTAATTAGGGTTGATTTCCCTAAATCGTACTCAAAAAAGCTTGCGCTAGAGTTAGCTGAAATGGCCGCAAGCATGGATTCTTCTTCACTATCACCAGAGCAAACAGCAAAAATTTGGTTGGAAAATGGTGATTTAGCAATGAGAGTTAATGTCCGTAGACCATTTTATGATGTCAGTATTTCTCCATATACAAAAACATGGACAAATACTGTGAAAGACGATTTTGCTGACATTGAATTCCAAGCACCCGTAATTTTCGGCCCAGGTAGTTTTGTGCATTTATACTTTGAAATAGAAATTTATAATACCAATACGGGTGATAAGCTAAAGGATCCCCCAAGCCTTAAAAAAGAAATTTTATTAGTTGTTTGGGATAGATAATCTCGTTCTAGAACTTAATACACCCCAGCAAGGCCACATTCCGTGGTCTTGTTTCATTCCCACCTTTATACCCTGTTACAAATGAATGATTGTGTTGCCCTGTATAAGCAACCGCTACATTATGGATATGAGCACCTGC
>CANMOZ010000019.1 GCA_947499545.1 uncultured Saccharospirillaceae bacterium | reverse complement strand
TGCATCAATTAGAGTGCGGTTAAAACTTAATTCATCATTAATGACAGGTTTTACTTTGTTTTTAGATAGAGTGTTGGGCCGACCCCAAAGGTCACCGATCCAACTTTTCGGTAGTTTCATTTGAAGCTCCTTGCTTGTTATGTTGAATGAGATAGGGAATGGCATGATCAGGAATACCAGCGGCTTGCATGGTTTTAATGTCGTTAGCCATTTCCTGGAAGACTTTTTCAGGATCATCGCCGCGCTCACGGATGACTTGCGAAACGCTTTTCAGTCGGTAATCAATGCTTTTGATGGCGGCCTCAGTGTCGGCACGCGGGTCAATCCAATCCCAAGAACGACCTTGCCAGTCGACGCCTAAATATTTTTCAAAACGTGCAAGCTTTAAAGGCTTGTTGAAAACAGTAACGGCTTCATTGATTAATGCCTGATACAACCAACGCTCATAAAGGGGTTCCATCAATTCTTCAATCAACCAGGTTTGCAGCTCTTTCCAATAATCCCGGTCGTTTAAGGTGCCTTGGCGAATACTTGAAAAATTAACGTTTTCTAAATCCTTTGCGAGATCGTTATAGGTCACGCCAAAACTGGCTGCGATGCCTTGTAAGATACGCTTGGAAAAACTTTGCGCTTCACCGCTTGGATAGTGTGGGTTGTAGTCCTTAAACTCTAATCCGGGCGGCAACTCTTTAAAGGTATTAGGTTCAAGCTCTTGTTCATAAGGGCCGTCGTCTTCATCCGGTATCGGCCCATAATCGGCTCGCCACTGTAAGAAACCCCCTTTGCTGGCCGAGGCCCTAGCATTAACAAGGGTCGCGTCTTCCATCCCGCTTAGCATTTTTAAACGCATCAACGCAGTTGCTGTCCAAGGCAGTCCTCTTTTTTGCTCTAAAAGATCAGGCAAAAAGCCGTGAATGATTTCAGCTGCGGGTATACGAACAAAAGAATGACCGCCCAGGTTGTAATCGATGTTATCTGTGCCGACGTGAGTGAAGTGATAAGCAACGGGCTGACCCAAAGCATTAAACTCAAAGCCTTGTTTGACGTAGTTGCCGTTGGGAAGTTTCTCTTCGTTGTAGTAGATAGGGCAACGAATAGAGTCTAACACTTGTAAGGCAATGCCCCAAGGGTTTAAATCGCTACCGATTAATAACCGAATAAAGAACTCACCATCGCGAGCAGCACTGGTAATGCATGCATTTTGAATGGCCCTAAGCGATAAACGGCCTTGAATATCACAGTGCTTTTTATTCGAGAAGGCTTTAAATGACTGTTCTAACGCTGTATTGGCAAAACCATCGGATTGACCGTTGCTGTCTTTGATATTGGCTCGAAGTTCAATGCCTTTTGCACCCACCACGTTATTACGACACATTTTCAGGAATTCTTTTGCATAACCATCATTGGCACAAACTTCACGGCTTTTTGCAATCAACGGCATCCAATGACGTTCAACGATGTGATCGGCGGTCATAGGGAAATTCATGGAACCGCCGATTAAGCGCTGCGTTTCACCTGCGTTGACTTTATAGACGCGTGTAGCAACTCGGTGGTTTTTTAACTTGATGCGAGGCTTCATTGAAACCTCCATTTAATCGAGCGTAGGTGCAAGCTGGTTCCATGTTTTTTTACGCGTCGCTTTTGTTCAACTAACCATTCGTATTTGCTTTTAAGCTTGAGTAACTCTTCAATAGGTAAGCGATCAAGTTCACGATTATTAATGCGGTAGCGTTTTTGCCGAATGGTAGCCGTGTCTTCTAAAACCGCGTTGATGTTATCGAGCACGATTTCTTCATGAGAACGAGCGTCATAAGCATTGGTTAACTGATCGGCATTGGCCTGCACCTTGATTCGCCCCGCATCGAGTTCGTGAATCTCCAACCCTCGATACACCCTTAACCAATATTGATAATGACCCGGTTGCCAATCCTTCGAAGTAGATGCACTGATCAATAAATGGTGTTGGTTGTTCTTAGGTTCGGCTTGTAAATTAATAACTTGAGGGCCACGCAGTAACAGCTTCAACGCCCAGTCCGGTGCTGGGTAAGCCGTCAAGGTAAACACATGGCTAAAGGTCACTCCCGCCGTGATCGAGGGAGGTAGGGAAATCGACACAAAGACACCTCGTAAGGGAATCGTAGCTTACTGGCTAGCCATTGTGTCTAAGTGAACAGGTGGTTTCCTCTAGCGGTTTTTCCTGTCTGTCAGGTAGATCATTAATGGATAAGAGTTCAATAGTGAGTTCAGATATTGCCCATAACCAAACAAAAAGTGTAATAATGAACAATCTTTTCGACAACACTGGATAGTATTTTGTTATCTTCCATGATTTACCTACATTTATTACGCTTTCTAAAACCAGAAACAAACTATTGGTGATTGTTAGGTACAGAATAAGGAAAGTTGTCTTTGGCCAGTTAAGATATTCTAAATAATTGTTTATAGATATGTTTTTAATCTCTAATTTATATGCACATAACAATATTAATGCAATAACGACACAAGCTAAGGATGATGTGTAAAAATAGCAAGGATGGGATTTTTTAGTAACTATGTAAACATCCCCAAAAAATTCAGTCTTGGACTTTCCTTTAAGGAAAACATATAGGGCATACAAAAAAGTAGCTACTGACAAAATCAAAAAGATCAATGCTTAAACCTTATTTACGAAGGTTGTGAGATTATACGGAACTAATAGGCATAAATCCAGTTAGTGGATGAACGCCTAGGGCGTCTGCTTACTTTTTGTCCAGTCTGTCGTTTGGGTTTGTTTTTTTCCTCTGACGGTTTTTCCTTTGTTTTGGGTTCAGGGCTTTCAGACTCATCAATTTCAGGTGTTTCTAATCGTTCATGCAGTATTTTTAGATTGGGGTTCATGATTTTTAAAGCAGCAAGTGCATAGACCCTGCAATCTAACCCTTCATTGCGATCGCCTGAATTCTTATGCCACTCTCGTTTTGGATGCCCCTTTAGAAATTTAGTCAGCAACTTTTCAGAAGTGATTTGCTTGAACCAATCCTCTTGGCGTTCCGATGGAAAGTGGCAATAACCCGGCCCTTCGTTTTGAATACCCCAACGGCGCATGACCATGAGTTTTCCTTCGTCGACACCGACCGGGAATAGATCAATGGGCCGTTGGTGTTTGCTGCGACTTTTGGAAGGTTTGGCCACGATAGGTCGACCCCAGCCCGGCATTCCTTTAATGCCGAACAGTTTGCGGCCTTTGCGGGTTCTTAAATACTCATATGCGCATTGCGTATAACCCGAGCTGCCGCCGGTATCCAAACAGGCTGAACTGATTGCGAGCTGTGCGCCGGATTCATGTTGAAAGGTTTGCTCTAAGTATTCGTCGAGATCGCCCCATACATCACCTTGAAGAGGGTCGCCCCACAGTACTCGATAGTCAATTGACCAAGACTCTTCACCCAATCCCCAGGCAACGGTTTCCACTTCGAGTCGGTTCTCTTGCATGTCGATTCCGGATGTCAGATACACTCCACCGGCAGGAACTTCAGCGGTATAGGTTTCAGCGCGTTCTTGTAAATCGGCACAGTCGACTTTTTCGCATTCTTCTTCCCAGGTTTCTCCGAATGATACGTTTACAAAGGTTTGTAAGTCATTGGATGCTTTCTTTTCTAAGAAGGAGGTAACAATTTGGGATAAAGAAACGAACAGGCTATAAAGCTCACTAAGGTGAAAGGATGCATGCCCTCTAAAGGGTTTTTCTGCTTTCCAGCCTGCGCCTTGCTCTTCAGCTTTGATGATAGCTGTAACTCGTTCGGCGTTGGTCCATAACACACCACAACCTTCACAGGCATACTTTGCGGTTTTAGGTAAATGATTGCCTTGATCATCTTTATCCCAAATGACATTGCGCCAGCGTAAAGGTTGATGGTGATGGCAATGAGGGCATGGCACGTAGAACCTGCGTTTGTCGCCTTCTTCAAAAGCCGACTCGATCCAGCTTATGCCTTTGATGGTGGGGGTGCTGATTTCTAATAGCTTACGTTGATCACCAAAGGTCGCTGCCCGTTGCCAGAGTAGATTAACCGCATTGCCTTCGGGTGTGGCTTCATAGCCGTCGGTTTCATCGCAGACAATAAAGGGAGCCGAACGACCCCTCATGGTTTTAGTTGATCCAGACCAAGCAAACATCAGAAAGCCACCGGGATAAGATTTCATGCGTTGGTTGTTGACGCCTTCACGGCCTCTGGGTTTGGCAATAAGGTTTTGAAGGGTCTTGTTGTATTCCACCATGGGATTGAATTTGGTTTCGAGCCAGGTTTTTAAATCCCCTTCACTTGGCTGCATCATCATCTGATTAGAAGGTCGATGAGCGATGCGGTAAGCCTGGGCACATAATGCTAGCAACGTTTTGCCTACCTGAGCGCTCCACATTAAAGAAATGCGATGGCAGTTTGGATCCGCTGTTAGGTCTAAGGGTTCACGTTGATAGGGCGCGTTATGAAAATCGATAGGGCCGGGCTTTGCGTTTTCGGCTGGAATGTAAATATTCTGCTCAGCCCATTCGCTGGGTTTAAGGTTTGGGGGAGGCCTTAGAGCCGTTCGGCAATCTAACAAAGACCTGCGGATCCGGTATGGGTTTGAGAAGGTTTCAGCGTCGATCATTCATCACCTACAAAAGACCATTCTTCGGCATCGGATAAGGATCTAAGCGCTTGATCAATCTCTTTAAGCACCAATGCTTTGATGTCGGTTTCGTTATCAAGCCCGATCAAACGAATGGCGAGACGGTCCGGGATAATCCTTAAACGGGCCTTTAAATCGAGGTAGTCCTTGGTCACGAAAGTCATCATTTCATCGATGGGGGCTACGAGACTTTTGGCTTTAGCCAGTTGTAATTCAGCGGCAATGGTTTCGGCTGCGAGCTTTCTAAGTTTGAGTTGTTGCTCGTTGCAGTTTGCAGCGGAATCCACAACCTCTGCATTCACCTCTTTTAACCAAAGATACACCTCAGAGGTTTTGAATTCCCATGGAATGCCTTTACTGCCTTTTTTATGGAAAGGGCAACCGCGTGCCACCCAATCATCCACAGTCGGAGCAGAAACCCCAAAGATTTCAGCAAGTTCGCTGCGGCTGACGATCTTGCCACGCCCCAATTTCGGCACTCATAACCTCCGAAGTAATAATAAACCCGAGAAAAATTTTTCTCGCACACTGAAAGAACCGCGGTACTCCTAACCCACTAGCTAAACCCTCCAGGAAGTACCTTGGAAGGCTCTGTAAGGCCGCACAGTTCGATTTGTATTAATTCAAACGCCTAACGCTATGCTCTGCATTTAAACGCCCGTAAATCGCAATCAAGCCACCCACACCAGAGGCTACGGATAAAATGTTTTGCACGATGCCATCTTGAGTCGAGGCATCAATGTCAACACCAAACAAACCCGCTAAACCAGCACCGACTGCAACAGCGCCACCCCAAATGGTTTTTGATTGCCACCAAGGTTTATCGGTTGATCTCATGATTCAATCCTTTTATTTTTTTGCTTTGAAGAGTAATTCGAGGATGCGTTCTGGGTGCTTACGCAATTGATGACCAAGATTAAGTAGGGCTGCAATCAAATCTTCGGCTAACACAACGGCCACACCTACAATGGCACCGCGTTCACCGTCAGATAATGAAGCCACATCACCTAATGCTAAATTGACCATGGCACCCACAAACAAACCAATGATGATTCCACGGAGCACACCGGCAAGCGACAGCTTATCTGCTTTGAAAAACAGCCGAACGGCCACGGCAAACAAAGCAATGATGATGGGAAGGCCCCATTGAATGGCAAGGCGTTCAGCTTCGGATTTCACTTGTCCCTATCCGCTAAGTCATTGATAGGATTCAGTGTCTAGGATTGGTGAGGGAATTTCCTCTGGCGGGATTTCCGATAATATTGACAGTTATTTTATTTGTATTTTGAGTTTAACATTGGAAATTTAAATATTAAATTCTATACAATTATCCCATATAAAATTTTCCTACAGCCATCAAAACCTGTGAAAATATCAACATAAAAAAGGGGCTTTTTGCTATACCGAAATTCAATGCACCGTATATCAATCCAGGAAACCACAATATTAAGGTTGCAACACCCCAAATATAATGTTTATTTTGAATCTGAACGACTAGCATCCAAATCAGAGCAGTGATACTTAAAAGTACCCCAACACCAAAAAGCAACATTAAGAATTCCTAATTAACAACGTATTGATAATCCAAGTTTGTAGTAAAACCAAGTTGCTGACAAATAGAAAATACACAATTTGGGGGATTCGTAAACGAAAATTATTAAGTACTTACATACACCCCCATCATTCGCGCCAAAAACTTCTCTGGCTGTTTTTCCATAAGGTTACGAGCCTGCTTACTCGATACTCCTAACACCTTGGCCAAGCTATCAATATCAACGTCATTAGCAGCTTGTAGCAAACCCTATTGAATGGCCAGGCGTTCAGCTTCGGATTTCACTTGTTCCTATCCGTAAATCCATTGATAGGATCTAGTATTTATGAAGTAAGTGAGGGCTTCCTCTAGCAAGATTTCTATTGATTATTTTTTTGATGACCTCGAGCATATATTGGCCCAATAAAATGAATTAAGATCTCCATTGCGATAACTTTATAGGGTTTGCTAGCGATGACTAGATTGTTTGTATTGTCTATATGTTGCTTAATGGTAGGTTGTGCTTCTTCCGGGCCTCAGCATAAAACAGAGGAATACAGGGATATTAATGACGGAACTTGCGTTTACAATGATCCAGCATCCAATGAGCGCGTACCCGTTAGCGATATAACAGGCGCTGTTGTTTTTGGAGGGGCTCTTCTAATATCTGCACCAAGAGAGCCTAAAGACGCAAATTGTAACTAAAATGCTTCTTGATTAAATGGACTGTGTTTGTAACCCCATTGAATGGCAAGGCGTTCAGCTTCGGGTTTCACTTGTCCCTATCCGTTGTGTGGTGGATAGGGAGCAATGTTATAGAAGGGTTAGAGGATTTCCTCTGGCGGGATTTCTAAAATGTAACTAATGAAAGATAGTTAATCAGCGTGCTGTAGTTCATAGAATTCAAAGTCTAGGGTGACTTTCAATCTGGCATAAATGTTATTGGGCACACCATCAATAGAGTTGTTATTTTCTTTACCTTTGAACAAATAGTGTATTTTCAACTTATTATCTACCCAGGCTTGGATAGGTATGGTTAATGTGTTCTCAATTTCGGTTGCTTCGCACCGGACTTTGAATAACATTGCTTGAGCATTCTCAGCAGAGCCAAAGCTTAAACCAAAACTACCACGATCATCTTTTGTGTTGTCGCATTGACTGTCATTTGCATCATCATATGTGGCTTCAAGTTTGATACGAGCAACACCAGGTCGTCTTGAATTTAATATCCCATTAAAACCAGTGCTACTACAAAAGAAATAATTGAACCCTGGTTTATATAAAACATTATAACTGTTTGCCACACATGTAGTTATATATTCGTAGGTGTTTGGCTTAGTTCTAGTTATGTTCCAGCTAGACTCAAGTTCAACATTCATTCCATTTCGTGTGAGTATTCTCTGATATTCAAATCCTTCATGCTGATTTAATTCCAATATAGTGGAATCAAGAAAATCAATAGATTGAGCCTGGCGTCCATCAAGTTGTATCATGTCCTGGTGAAAGCTTGAAAAGGAAATATCTTCGTTGGCGCAAACATTAAACGCCATCGAAGCAGTTGTAGCCAGTAATAAACTTTTCTTGATCATAAAATACACTTTTAATTATAAAAAAAGCGCGAAGTGCGCAAGTAAATTATGACTAACCGAATTGTAATAATCAATCTAGATTATCCTTAATGACCAACCACATTCACGACCTGCTTAACACTTAACCTAACTTGCTCTGCAATCAACTCCACCGGTATTCCATCCGCAGCCATTGCAGCAATAAACTGGTTGCGATATGACCGAAGCAGTGACGCGCACCTTGGTAAGTTTAGGATCATGCCTGGGAATTCATTCGACATCTGCTTAGCCGCTTCCCATCCAAGTATCTTCACCAATCGATGATTGCTAGGCAGCTTCTTCGGAACATAAATACTCACAGCGCGTGAGCGGTACTTGCAGGGGGGCCAATGGGTGATAAGGTGAATGGTTTGCCGTCGGCCGATCACCTCTACCACTTCTTGTAAACTTTTGGGAAGCTTTGGGTAAACCTGATGCATAAAGGTATATGCTGCTCTATCTTAGTCAGATTAAAACGACCTTATATATACAAATCCTTCTTTTAAATATCAATATTGCCCTTATGTATTAGAGTTATGTTTAAGATTTAATTGGATAGATTTTTATTGAAGAGAGTGCTTGTTTAATCTTAAGCTGAGCTTGAGATAAAGATTATAAATGCGTAAGAAAATAATGATTCAAAATCATAATGGCTTTAATTGCCTCATGGAATTGTATTAATTTTAAAATGTTCAATGCTAGTAATTTATTAGGTTGATTTCGCTATAAATGGTCAACCAAGGCCAATCTTGTTTTATCAAATAGTATTGACTTTAAGTAAATCTAATAATTTGGTATAGGATCTCCTTCAACTCATAGAAGGAGATAAGATGACCAATACCCAAATTTGTAAAGCTGAAGAGATAGAACCCTCAAATCTAAGTAGACCCACCGCTTGGTGCCCGGATATAGATGTTGATATCACTCCGAAAACTTTTAGTCGGGAAATAAAAAATCTCGATCTTCAAGAGTATGATACTCCACGTAAAATATATTGTAGTCAATGTAGGAAAGTTGAATTGACATTGGCTGATGGTGAAGTAAAAGCGAAACATTTCAGAGCAAATAACGCTACCCAATATACGCTTCAAAGTGGACAAATAGGAGATTGGAGGGAGGTTTGTAAAGAGAGTAAGTATGCATGTGCTGTTGCTGCTAAAGAAGAAAATGAAAGAAGAAAGAAAGATAAACCAAACTTAAAAAAGATCAAATTTCCTGATCTTGGTTTGGAAAAAGATGAGCCTAATCCAAAGAAGGTAAAGTTACAAAAAGTTGAAAAGGTGGGTCCAAGTGTTCCTTATATAAAAACCACCTGTGCGAAGCTTGCAGATTTGGTTCATTTAATTAAAGTATTTGGCCCAAAAAGAACAAGAATTGAAGAGTATCCTTTAGTCTCAGAAGATTTTGACGGAAATTCATATGACACATTGTTTTGTAGTTTGAATTTTTTTGAAAGCGGTACAGTTTTGAAAGGGCGGAAATTTTTCTATGGTGAAATAGATGTTGAATGTAACAACAGGATTGATCAGTTTACCTATGAACTGAAATTTAAAGGTGATCAATTCAGGCATTATACGCTATTGATCGATATGTCAAATTGGAGCAAAAAAAAGATTAATGAGTTTGTTAATGAGATGAAAGCCTATGCAAGTAAACACAGCTTGTGCCAAAAAAAAGGTATTCAGTCTTGGGTGTATGTTTACGTTGCAACCGAAGAGTCTCTTGATGATAATTTTAAGCTTACGGTGGATAATCATTTCAAACTTGCTTGTGAATTCTATGAAAAATCAGTACCGAGATTTCAAAATGATCTGATAATGGATATAATTAGAAGTAATCAAGTAGTCAGCAAAGACAGATTTTGTGACTAGCTTAAGATAATGAAGCGAGGCAATTAGAGCCTCGCTTTAAGAATTTAAATTCCAAAAAACTGATTACGTTCGCTCAAATCAAGCACTACATTTCCGTCAATCAAACTTTTGTCGATCTGTTCGGCTCTGCTGCCCAAAAGCGTTAGGATGTATTGCCCATCAAGTTTGTTAGCCAGTTCAAGGAGGGTGCAAAGTTTGTTTATGTCGAGATTCTCTAAGTTGTCTTGAGCCGCAAATCTAGGGCAGGGCAGGCGTTTCTCTCGGACGAAATCAATATAAGCCAAATTAAAAATCGCGATGATCCCTTTCCGCATGCCGCAGCCAACACCATAAGCATTATCCGATAATCTGAACTCTGCATTGTCTGAATCGTACTTAAGAGATATATCTTCTCCATAAAACTTTTGCATGTACTCAGAAAAAATAGCATTAAAAAAGTTTAGCTGATCATCAAAGCCATTTTCTCTCGAAAGTTCTTCTTGAAATCCAAATAAGAATTGGTAAGCGGAAGCTGGAGCTTTGCTGGATTCGGTTTGCATCAAATACGGCAATGCATGGGTTATCTCTGTGGTGTGCCGAATCATCATGGGGGTGAGTAAACGAAGATCAAGCTCTTGGCCAGCATCAGGAAACAAGAAAAACTTTAATGCCTTTCGGTAGCTTTTAGTGTTTTGACAAGGAATGCCATCAACCAAATCAAAGCGGTCATGTTTTTTCGCCATAAACGTACGTTCTAGGTTTAATATGCTGCCATTATCGTACTGAAGGCTTAAGTTGGCCGTGACTTCATTCGTTTTCAGGTAATGAAATATGAAGGGGTTGATCTCATCTCTGCTTTCAGGGTTGGAATATATATTCTTCGTTTTTGCACCCAAACAGAAATCCAGCACACGAATGGCCGTTGTTTTACCGACAGAGTTGCTCATATGTTGATGGGGGGAATCTGTACTGCTAATGATAAGGTTTAACCCTTTCTTAAAAGAAATATTCCGAATAGTACGATTCTGGTTGGTGATGTTAAGACTCTTTAATAACATACAATTACCCTATTGTATTTAACCTGCAATCCCTTAAAAGCCACCCAAGGTTCACCTTGATGTTTGTGAAATACCGCACCTTAGGGTGGCATACAAAGCCTAGTCTGTTTTGCTTACTCGAAAAAGGTTATGAAGCTGCTTCTCGTGTAAGCAGAACGCTCGCCCACATCTTCTTAAGCTTGGTAAGCCCTTTGCCTGTGACTAAAGTGGTCACACCTTCTTTTAACCCTTGTTCGGGGTGTTCGAAGCGGCGGAGCTTCACGTCGAGCAGGCCTTGTTCGATTTTGTGTTGGTAGGGTTGGTTTTTGCGGTTGATCCATCGGTTCATGCGCAAGAAGGAATACAGCCGATTCTGACCCGTGCCGATGAGTTTGGCGGCCTCTGCGACGCTGATGGCATCGGGGCTGACAGCGACTTGATCATGAAAGGCGACCTTGGGGCTGTCGGCTTCGAGTTGCAGCTCAAGCACTTTGTTTTCTTGCTGAAGCTGTAGCTTTTGCTGCTCTGACTCTAAGGCCATTTGCAGAATTTCAATTCGTGAAAGCTCGGTCTGAGGTTTGGCTTGCACCAGCTCATAAAAAGATTTCACTAAGCGTTTTTTGAATTCGACAACGATTGGCGAGTTGCGCATTAAGGTCAGTAAGAAGGTGGCTTGGTGTTCGTTGATGAAAGCAAGCTCTCTGTACTGAATGCCTCCGCTCGTTTCAAAGGGTCGCGTTTCAAACGCGACCCTTCCAAAGTCTGCAAATTCATCATGATTTTTTACGAATTAATTCCAACACATTCTTATGCTGAACCCCCGTGCCTTCGGCAATCGCCAGCGAGGTGGTCACGGCTTGTCCGTCTTTCAGAGTCACCAAGGCGTTCATAGGTCACCCCCTTCCAGCGCGGCGACTTCTTTCTGCTCGCGCTCAAGCTGTTCGTCTAAGGCTTCATATAGGTATTTGTGATCGGGCGGGGCGTTGGGCAGCAGGCGCTCTAAGTGGGTAAAAAACCCAATGTGATACCCGCGACGGTGCTTATCTTTGTAGTCGATGGTTTTGGCAATTTGCCCTAAGAGGTTTGAGCCTGCTTCATCTGGATTGGCGCGCAAAAACTGCGCAAGGTGCACGGCAAATTCGGCGCCCATTTTGTAGGCAGAGTCGTAATCCGAAGCGGGAGGCAAATGCCAATAATGCGGACGCTCGTTGAGTGACCTTGGGCCTCGAATAAAGGGCAAAGCATGATAAGGAATGGGTTGAACTTCGGGTTGATAACGACGGCGCATAGGCATGCGCAAAGGTTGAGTAGCCATCCTGGCATCTCCTTTATGTTTTAAGTATCACGACTGCCAGTGAGTAGCTGGTAGTCGGGTGTCAACT
This sequence comes from uncultured Saccharospirillaceae bacterium, assembly GCA_947499545.1. Lineage (GTDB taxonomy): Bacteria > Pseudomonadota > Gammaproteobacteria > Pseudomonadales > Oceanobacteraceae > CANMOZ01. The sequence goes on along the minus strand of CANMOZ010000019.1, from coordinate 68,102 downwards.
AGAGCACATAAAGAAGCTCCGGGCCTATTTCCCTGGCGGGTATTGTATTAACGCCTCTCCACCCGACCGCAAAAGGTCAAAGTACGCCTATTGTAGGCGCAAAAAAACCGCAGGTCTATCGGGTGCGGATGTGCCGCTTTATGTTTTCTAGTGCGAATTAAACTAGCGGGGTTTGGGGAGGGTGTCAAGGGTTTATGTGGGGAATAGATTTAGCTAAGAATATCATGTTGGATGCCGTTGTATGTAGTGCATAAGATGCCATTGCTTCAATGTTTTCATGAGCATTACCATTTTCAGGATGAGCGCTTGCATTTCTTAGTTCAACAGTTGTGTTTTGTATGTGTAATTTTAATATGCCGAATAAATTTTCGATTTGATCTGGCAGGTGTATAAATTTACCTGTTAGAATTCCACTGTCAAAAACCCCTTTTAATTTTTTCCCAAGTGGGCCGCTAATGGTTAATCCAGCTATTTTTGCAATTTCATCAAGCATGGATTCAAGGGCTCTTCCGCAAGCAATCATGCATTCCATATATTCTTGTTTGCGGTAAGCTTTAAATGCAGTTATGAAGTGCTCGTGGCTGTCTGTTAAATCGTGTTCAATTAGCACTTCTAAGCAAGGTTCAAATATCTTTGATGCGGAGTAAGTAGTGTCATATCTTATGAAGGTGTCATTCGTATATTCATAGCCTATGTTGTTTGCTTTTAATATGTAGTTGATGTTTGAAACAACTTCTTCTATTTTTCGTTTTGTTCTCCGTTCGTACTCGGCTTGGAAAAAGATTTGAAGGCAGTCTAAATATTCCTCGACAGATAAACTTTCCCCTTTTATATAATCTGTAAAGAATATAGTCTCTCTGGGTATTATTCGATGGGATGTTCGATATTTGTTGTTTTTGAGGACGTCGGCATCAATCCCGTGAGCGATGAAAATTTTATTGACTATATTTACTGAAAATTCTGACAAATTGAATTTATCTATACCAAGAATGATACTTCTTATTTGATGTTTGCATGCTTGAGGGATCTCCTCATACTCGAGGGGAAGCTTTTTGGTTAGCCTCTCTTCTCTCGCTTTTTTTACTGATGGAAGATTTTCGTGCCAATCCATAACAAGTATCCATGTTAAATGCTTATCAAATGGCTGGAGTGATTAAGGATGTGAATATTTTAATTATCGTATGGATATGGGTTTCTTGCATATGCCTACAATCTAGAGGCGATTGTAGAAAGAAATCAATGACTTATCTTTGTACTCACTTCGCTGGCTTTCTAGAGTTGCTGTGTAAGAGGTGTATAGTTTGGGCTATGGGTTTGTTTCTCGGGTAGGGGTTTTCTCCCCTATATACCATTTCCTATGGCTGGTTTATGGGGTTGAAGGATGAACTAATGGTGTGGGGTCAGAATTACTCATTGGTCCATTTGATTTGGAACTCAATTTCTTCGGTTGAACCTTCTCTTTCATGCTCAATGCTGTATTCGGCCCTAACGGGCACATAGACTCTTTCACCCGCGATCTGTATCTCAAATTTTTCATCATTTTCAATGGCATCTGCGAGCCTTCGAAGCTTGGCTACAAACTCTGAGTTAGAATAAATCTTTTCGATATCGCGTTCTTTTTTCATTTCATGCACCTGCTGTTGGAAGTTACTTTGATATGCCTTGTAGGGTAGTTAACCGATATCAAGAAATGGCCCGCTCATCAAGGAGCGGAGCTGGCCATTGTGATTGGGTTCTAGCTTATTGATGGGGGTTTAAGAGCGAGGGGAGGATTAATCGCTTGAAAAAGGGCGACTGGCATCGAACCAGGTTTGAAGCTGCGTATAGAGTGCTTCTGGGTTTTCTATTTGTCTTTTTGGGATGATGTACCCGCTTAGTTCATTAGGCTTTAAATAAATTGCGTTTTTTGATTGGGTTATTTTGTAAATGGCATTCCAGTTGTATTTGCATTCTGAATTATTAGTGGAAGCAATTATGCTGTTGGCGTTGATTTGGTATGTGTACTCTTTTATTAGCTGCTCTGAGAAATAAATTCGACACGGTTTGTTTAACCACCTATAAAAAAATTGGTAAGCTACCAAGACAGCAATTAGTGCTGTAGTATATACGACTGTAAAACCATCTATATCACATTTGAAAGCTTCAAAAATTGTTAAGGTACCTTTGAAAGTTAATATCGCTAAACTAACACCTACTAGTGCTTGGATTATAATGCAGCCGAAAGATCTAAGCTGGCCGTTTGCATGAAACGAAAACGATTGATAATCTTTTTTATCCAGACTCACAGTTAAATTTATTGTCTCACTCATACCGCTTACTCATATTTAAAGTGGCGATAATATACCATATTTATGCAAAGTGTAAATTTCGATTTTTTAGGTAAATATTTACTCTCTGTACTTTGCAAAGGCCCACCCAAATTCTCCCTGACACCACCCAATAAACTGCCCTAGGCTCGGAAAGTAAAGGCGGATGCTTTGCTAGAAAATCAAAGGCTTGCCTCTGTACTCGCTCTGATGGCTTTCTAGAGGTTCTGTGTAAGAAATGTAAAGATTGGTTTAAGCGCTTGGAGAGGGGCGGCTGGCATCGAACCAGATTTGAAGCTGTTTGTATAGAGCGCCTGGGTCTTCAACTTCTGATTCTGGGATGATGTGAGCTAGGTGGGGGTCGTAAAACACTAGGATGATACCATCCTGCCTTACAATTTTTTCTACTACAGCCCAAGGATGCCCGATGTGATCGTGGTCATCAATGGATTCAATGTTGGATGAGTCAATGGTGTATTTGAAAGGACCTAAAAGCTTACTGCTTAAATTCAACTGATAGTAGAGTGCGCAGTACAATATAACCAATAGAACACTGATCAAGATATCAGAGGTTGTTAATTTTATATCCGAAATGATTATGCTAAGAATTAGTAAACAAAGTAGGATAATGGATTTACCTTTCTTGCTTGTAATGTCTCTATATTTTCTTATGTGATCCCGTGTTAGATGCACTTCAAACTGAATGGGTTCGCTCATGTTAGCATTCCTTGTTTGAAGTAGTTCGGCTGGCTTCAAACCAAGTTTTCAGCTGCTTAAAGAAAGCCTCGTGATCTTCAACTGAATCAAAGGGTATTAGAAAGGCAATGTGCGGATCAAAGAAGATCATAATTGTGCCGTTGTAGTTTTCTAGTTTTTGAACCATTGCCCAGGAGATGCTAGCAGTTGAGTAGGGTGTGACCTGCTTAATTTCATTTTCATTAATGTGTATTTTTGAAGGTTGAAACATAAGGCTATCTTTGTTTGGGGATAATTTTATCGATGATACTATTCCCAAGATTATCAGTGCGGCACCAGCTAGAAATGCAATGACATCCCTTTTTTCTGGTTCGTAAACCTGAAATATCAGTAAAAATATCAAAAAAAGTAAGAGCCATTTTACGATATTATTTAAAAGTGAGTTTGACCTGCTCGATTGTATCTTATTGTAATTGAATAGGTCTTTACGGGTGACCTGCACGGTTAAGTCGTATTGCTTCATTTTGATAACTCTAGCTTTTTAGACATCAGGGTGTTTATTGTTGCGGCTATTTTCAAACCAGTTTTGAAGTTGCGTATAGAGCGCCTCTGGGTTTTCTATTTGTCTTTTAGGTATGATTTGCGCGGTGACATCATCTAACCAGATATAGATCAAACGCTTATCTTGAGACACTTCTTTTATATCAGACCACTCACAGTTGGTTGAGTTAATATCATTCCAAATTTTAACGTTTGATGAATTTAAGTTGAAGTGAAGTGGTTTGAAGAATAGAGAGGGGGTTTCACTTCTTATATGACTACGGTATTTCATTTTCCAGAGTAGGTAAAAAGCAACAAATATCGAAACATATATTGCACCGAATATAACGCCCAACTTTTTAAGCCCTATCATTGCTGGCCCTACAAAAGCACCAATAGTTATACTAGCTCTAATGTTTTTTTCTCGTGATGCTTCAAACTGATATTTTTGAAGGTCTTTCTTGTCTAAATTGACCGTTAAATTGATTGGTTTTCTCATGCATCAACCTTGCTAAATTCTGGGAGGCTGTTTTCAAACCTTGCGTAAAGTGCTTTGGGCTTTTCGATTGTTGAATAAGTTATTGGGTGCTGGACCATAGATGCGTTATTCGTGGTATACCCAGTATGCATAATATGAAACCAATGTAACTACGAAAATAATTGAGTATAAGATTCCGCCGATGACCCAAAGCTTTCCCCAGCTGAGCTTGGTCTTGAAGAAACTCATGAGAAAGAGTGTGGAGTGTAATGGAAAGGCTCCAAGCCAAAATACTGGTATATACAGCTCACTGAAGTGAGCGTTCTCTCCATAGGAAAAGTGTCCAAAAAATAAAAAATAATAAATAAAGTAGGCAGTAAATTTCTGAAGATTTGTCATGTGAATTGTTGAGGTGTTCCAATCTAGGAGCGTAATTTTAACACCGGGCAAGTCCCCTGAACAGCTAAATAGATAACCTTAGAAAGGCTCGTTTTTTATCGTGGCAATGACCAAGAATACTCACACTGACACCACCCAATAAACTGCCCCAAACTCGGAAAGTAAGGGCTAACACTTTGCCGGGCTTTGTGTAACCCGCGTTGTACTTGTCGCTCGGTGGTTATCTGATTTTCGATAAAGCCTTTCACCCATTGCGTTTTCGCACGCTGTAACACTTGGTCGGTCGGAAAGTGATCTGCACCACAGATAGTGGACACCTCGTTAAGCGAGTACAATCGCAAATCGAGGTAAATTATGAACAAAAAATCATCACCCCGTAAACATCATAGCCATGAATTTAAAGCAGAGACCCTGCTACTAGCCAGCAATATCGGGGTCACTAAAACCGCTGAGCAGCTAGGTTTGCACAGTTCTAAAATTTATCAATGGCGAGCATCAGCAGAGAAAAAGGCCAGCACCAGTGAACGGGAAGCCGTTCTAGCCAGTGAAAACGCAAGGCTTAAGCGCGAGAAAGCGGAACTGGAAAAGGAAATTGATTTCCTAAAAAAGGCGGCTACCTACTTCGCTCAGAACCCAAAATAAAGCGATTCTTGTTTATTGAAGAGCATCGACAATCCTTTGGTCTGCGTTTTCTTTGCAAGGCCCTAGCGGTTTCGCGGAGTGGGTATTATCAGTGGCGTTTAAACCAGTGATCTGCCCCAATGAAACTGGACACCTCTTAAGCTACAAAACTGCTCTCATAATTCATGGGGCTCACGTAACCTAAAGTACTGTGCCGTCTTTGGCGATTGTAATCAATCTCTATATATTCAAATACAGCTTGACGCATCTGTTGTCGACTCATTAACGCTTCTCCATAAATAGCTTCAACCTTGAGCGTGTGGAAAAAACTTTCGACACAAGCATTGTCCCAGCAATCACCTTTACGGCTCATACTTTGCCGAAGCTGGTATTGCTCAACTAATTGCCGATAAACACCTGAACAGTACTGGCTTCCTCGATCACTATGTAAGATCACTCCCTTGGGGAAGCCCCTTCTAAACATTGCCATTGTCAAAGCATCTGCGACGAGGTTGGCTGTCATACGTGAAGACATTGACCACCCGATCAAAGCCCGGGAATACAAGTCAATCACTACTGCTAAGTACAGCCAGCCTTCACTGGTATACAAGTAAGTAATGTCTCCCGCCCACTTCTGATTGGGTGCGTCAGCCTTGAAGTCACGAGCGAGTAGGTTCGGTGCTACTAGACGTTGATGACGACTATCCGTCGTGACTTTAAACTTCTTAACAGCCTTGGGGGTTAACCCCTGGCGTCGCATGCTACTGGCAATCGTTTTGATATCATGGCGTCTGCTTTGGCCAATTCCGCCTGGATACGGCGAGCACCGTCACGCTGTTTTGAACGCTCAAACGCCTGCTTCACTGCGTGATCAAGCTGTTGTTGTGCTTGCTTTTGCGGGCTCAACCTGTGCTGGTTTAAACGCCACTGATAATACCCACTCCCGGAAACCGCTAGGGCCTTGCAAAGAAAACGCAGACCAAAGGATTGTCGATGCTCTTCAATAAACAAGAATCGCTTTACTTTGGGTTCTGAGCGAAGTAGGTAGCCGCCTTTTTTAGGAAATCAATTTCCTTTTCCAGCTCCGCTTTCTCGCGCTTAAGCCTTGCGTTTTCACTGGCTAGAACAGCTTCCCGTTCACTGGTGCTGGCCTTTTTCTCTGCTGATACTCGCCATTGATAAATTTGAGAACTGTGCAAACCTAGCTGCTCAGCGGTTTTAGCGACCCCGATATTGCTGGCTAGTAGCAGGGTCTCTGCTTTAAATTCATGGCTATGATGTTTACGGGGTGATGATTTTTTGTTCATAATTTACCTCGATTTGCGATTGTACTCGCTTAACGAGGTGTCCACTATCTGTGGTGCAGATCAAGGAGTTTAATACCCTCCGAATCAAACGCCATCATCCTTACGGTTTCACAATTAACTACAAGATAACCCAGCTCTGACAAACTAGATATAGCTGAAATGTTTTTAACAAACTGCTCTTTCGTCCTTTCTAAATCAATCATCATAATCAATGTCCACTTCCAAAAATAATTTCTTGCTCGATAGAATAATGGCTCCGCTGCAAAAATCCTACGGAGCTTTATAAGCCGCTGGTTGCCAGCCGTTATTTTCTGAGCAAATCCTTTGGGTAAGCGATCAATCTCAATCAGGGTTCACTGTTTATGGTGTGATTTCTCAAGGTAGCAGGGGTCGTAAGCAGCATAAGAAAACATAAATAACCTGTCCGAAATTGATCGTTTACCATTGGGCGCAGTGCCCACAATACCAATCACCGCGGTGGGGTAGATGCGAATAGGTCGAGGCCCAGAATCCAGTTCCAGTACCTCCACCCCATGCAGAAAGTCTGACATGGCTTAAGCCTCATAAAGCGTTATTTAGATTAGGCTTAAGGGTGCCAGATGAATGGGATTAATTCCTCTGGCGGTTTTTCCAGTGATTATTCAACTAAAACATTACCATAGAGAAAATCAATGGGTTTGAGGTCTGTAGAAATAGTTGCTTCAGAATATCGATCTCCCTCTAATTGTTCGGAGGTGAATCCATTATTATCAGAGCCAAGATAGCCATCTTTTATTTCAAATTTTCCTTTGAAAATACATGATGGGTTGTTCAAGTTTGTCTTATACCTTACCTTTATATTAAATAGTCCTGCGTTTTTAGGGGTAAAATTAAAATCTAATAGATTTTTGGCATCGTTGATTGCTACGGGCTTATCATCATGACCCTCAATATAGATTTCGCTGGTTAAGCAACTAAGATATGCCACATGGTGATCTTTGATTTTAGCATCAATATAGAAAGAGAAGCTCTTACCTGGAAGAAGTTTGGAGTAGTCTGTCTCACCCGTTTGTTTGGATATATATGCGATGAGGCTTCTTACTTCACGGTAATTGTAGTCGCTAACGTAGTCAGGGTAATTCATTCCAAAAGATTTGTTAATAAATCCTTTTATGTAAAGTCTGTCTTCATCATCGTCTGAATTAAACTTGACACATAGTTCTCCCGATTCTTTGATCTCATCACCAAGAAAATCGCTAAGATAATTGCCTGGATAAATCCTGGTTTCCTCTAGTCTTTTTAAACTTACATATTCATCATCAGCCGCTAGAAGTTGAAATAATGAATCATTAGCTATTGGATTACTAAAATCTACTTTGTACCCGGTAAGAGCAGCTACTTCACCTAATCTTTTTTGATCCCTAGATTTAAATTCATTGATGGCTCCCTCGTCATCCATCATGTAGGTGATTGAGAAGAAAAGTGCTGCAGTTGTAATCTTTTCTTTAATCTCTTCTTGGGTATAAATGATAGGTTTTGCAATCTGGTAATATCTTAGCCTTCCAGCAGCTGCTGTTACCGCATCCACACCTAATCTTTTACCGCCTAGCTGGCAAGCATATCCTTCATGCACTTCTGGCTTAGTTGTATCTGGCTTAGTTGTATCTGGCTCAGTTGTATCTGGCTCAGTTGTATCTGGCTTATCTGGTTTAGTTACATCTGGCTTATCTGGTTTAGTTACATCTGGCTTAGGTGGTTTTTCAGTTCCAGTTCCAGCAGGGTTAGTGGGTTTTGAAGAGCCACCGCCACCGCCACCGCCGCAACCTACGAGTCCTAATGATAAAACGATAAAGCTAGCTAAAAGTTCTTTTTTCATAAAAACACTCATCATACAATGTAAGCTGGTAATTACTTGATTTATTGAAATACCGAAATATTTTATGTTTATTCTGTTACGAAATCACGACAAAACTGCACAATGTTTGAACAATTACACAAAAGCGCTGTTGGAGTTAATACTTAATACACCCCAGCAAGGCCACATTCCGTGGTCTTGTTTCATTCCCACCTTTGTAGGCTGTTACAAATGAATGGTTATGCTGCCCTGTATGAGAAACTGTGACGACATGACGATGAGCGCCGTTGAATAAGGTATTAAATCGGTGTTGGTGATGTTCGGCTTTTGAAATATACAAACTGTGCTCATGATCACCGTTGGATTTAATGGACACGGTATGAGAGTGGGCACCCGCGCTTTGAGTGCTGCGAGCGGAATATGCATTGCTTGGGTGGTTAACTTCCCAGCCAGCAGCGCCACCTGCACCTCCACGAAGCGGGGCGTTAATAATATGGGTATGAGCACCCGCCGGGGCTGTACCCACATGGTGTGAATGATACCTATTGATTGTGGTGGTGCCTGAGTGACTGTGAGCACCCGAAAGCTCTGTTGTGCCACCATGCGAATGGCCGCCGGTATGATTCGTAGCTGCTGTGTGGCTATGGTTACCAGCGTCTAAGGTTAAACCATCGTGATTGTGGGATTTATACAAATCTTCTTGAGTTGTTCCTAAGACTCGATTGGCGTCTATTCCTCGGTTGTTATCGAGGGTCCGAATAAATTCACCACGTAAATCCGGTAAGGTAAAAGAACTTAAACCGTCACCGGGTCCAAACTGCCCAGGGGTTTTTGTTGCTTCATTGGCTGCTAAGTTGCCGCTGTTTTGGGCAAAGTCCCAAAGCCCTGGGTAATCACTGCGCAACACCGATGTGCCATCACAGACCAGCCAACCATTAGGCGCGTTAGCCGCTGAGAAATAAGCGACTTGCCCAACAAATAACGATTGTATGTAATGATGCAACGCATAGACTGTGGGTACTTGATCATGTTTGGAAGTGAGTACGCTTTCTTGATCGGCGAGTTGCACAACGCCTTTGCGTTCATAAGTCACCGGTGGGCTGATTAATTCAACACTGCCAAATTCAATGTTGTCGGTGCTGGCATGCGTGAGAGTAATATCAATTGCGAGCAGTAGCGTTGCCAGCTTATTTTTATCCAGCACCCAACCCTTGTCAACTTCTTGAGAGTACAAGGCAAATAAAATTCCGGTATCCGTATAAAGTCCAAACTCACCCACTTCGTATTCGTCAGGGCCTTCGTCTTTTAAAGTAACGTGAATTAAATGCTCTGCAATGACTTCACCCGAAACCGTGTTAAGCGTTTTAAAGGGGTGTTGTAATTCGGTTTGGGAGGATTTTGCTGTGTATTGCCCACGACCCAGTTTTGCGTGGGTTAACCGCATCGCTTTAGAACCGTCATTTTGTGCGTTAACGAGTTCTGCTAACCCTTGGTCGGTGATGACTATGTCGATGCTCATGCGGTTGTTCCTGATAAACGTACAAATTGATAGGCTCTGGCTGTGGCGAAGGAGTGCACGTTGGCTTCTGCTGCTAACCCTGCAAAGGCAGTGAACGTATCGCGTAAGCCTTTAGCGGCATCAATGGCTCGAATAATATCCGCTTGAAAGTTGCGATCGTTTACAAGGCCGCCACTCAACCAGACTTCAAAAGTATGAGGTTCGCCTTTAGGTTCTTTTTCAAACCACAAACGCAAGGTGGCTTCTGACCCAAAGGCTTTTACGGCTTGTTTCACTGCGTAGACGGTGCCTTTGCGCTTGTGAATATCAAGCGACATTTTGATTTGTTCGCGTTTTACTTGTTCAGGCCAGGCATCGTTCCAAGTGTCGACGGAATAGGACCAAGCCAAAAAGGGCAGCATGTGCTCTGGGCATTTATCCGGGTCCCAAGCGTCGCTGATATTCAACGGTAATTGATAGGTGGAAAAAGTTGTTGCTTCTAAAGCCCGTTCAAGCGGTGAGGCGTTGGGTGGTAATAAGGATTCCATCAGAGCACATCCTCTGGAATGCGAGCGTCAATATTAATGGCTTTGCAATACGCGCTAGTGGTTGAGTTCACTTGAATATCGGCCGTAGGCTCAACGAGTTCTACATGATCGACACCCGCTTGGTGCAACAGAGAATGCAGGGTTGAGCGATAAACGCGAGTGCCCAGTTTCCATTGGTCTTGAATGTATTGCTGTACTTCTATTCGAGCTTTATCTAAAGCCGCTTGAGTAAACAGATTTTCTTTAAAGTGAAGAGTGGCTTTTACTTCGAATTCAGAAACATGCGCAGGGACCACGTCAACGTAATCCGTTAAGGGACGAATTTCATCGGCATTTAAATAAGTGTCAACGGCATCGAGTAGCGCTTGATCGGGGGTGCCGTTGCCTTGATTCGATAACACATAAATCATGACATGCCCGGGTTCTTCATGGGTGGCGTAAATGTCGTTTACAAAGGGATGAGCATTTAACCCATGTGCAATATAACCGCCTCGAGAACCGGCTGTTGTTAAACTCTCGAGCATTAATTGGGAACGTTTGCGCAGGCGAGCATCGGACTCAATAAAGTCAGGAGATTTTTTAGCATCGTTAAAGCGAACCACAGCCCGAATAATGCCATAGAGGGACGCAACGTAATCCAGATTTGTCCCTTTGGAATGCGTCAGTAATACTTGGCGGCACGCTTCGTTGATGCGTTCCCTAAATTTCAGCTCACGATAAGCAGAGACCTCAATAAACTTTAACAGTGGATCGCTCTCGGTATAGCCCTGGTATTCAGGGCAACGCTTTTTAAACTCAGCTAATAACTCTGCTTTAATCGCTTCAAAGGTTTTATCTTCGATGATGTCAGGCGGTGGCAGATGATCAATGCCGACTTCTTTTTCAACCGGTGGCGTTAATCTCATGGACTCAACTCCAAACCCTCAATGGTCAGCGTGGCACCGTTTTCAATCTTACCGGTTAAGGTCAACTCCAGCTTACCCGGTGACACCACCCGCGCTTCCACTTGCTGCAACTTAAAACGAGGTTCCCAGCGTTGCAGGGCTTTAGCGGTTGCGGCATAAATGCGGTTCTTGGTGGTGGCATTCAGCGGGGCATCAATCCACAAATACAGATCACTGCCATAGTCACGCAGCATCACCCTACTACCCTGCGGAGTCGAGATAATGTCAATAATGGATTGCTTCAGATGGTTCTCAGCCGAGAGCCACTTGCCTGTTAGGATGCTCATACCGTTCATAAGCATGAGGATGCGGAAAGAGTGAAGTTATTTCATCTGGCGGTTTTTCCGCTTATAATCGACACCACTCGTCACTTAGTAGGCATGTTTATGCTCGGAAACACATTGTTAGCATTTATTGCTGCGGCTTTTTTTATTCTGGTACATTACCTCAGTATCGATGCAGTTGAATACTACCGCTTAAAATTGAAAAAGCCATACGAAGTGCCTCCATGCAAACCTATAGGTTTTATCTTATATTTGCTTGCACAACTTATTTTTCTTGCTATTGATCTAAACAGTTATTCAATCTACTTGCTAGTGGTAATTTATTTAGCTTATGGGGATGTTTTTGATTTTGGAGAGTTGATGACTATCTATATAGCAATATTGGCACTGTTTTGTATGCCAAGATGGTATCTTTTTATTACGAGGTTAGTGGAGAAAAGAAAGGCTACAAGATAGTAGCCTTTGAATTAGAGGTGTTTTGAAAGCATGGTTCTAATAGCTGGTTTGTCTAGAAAATCAGTATCGATCTGTATGATTCTTTTATCTTTTCTTACGATAAACACGTGGGATTTGTCTTTTCCAACGCTATAATAAAAGCGTTGATCACCATTCTCCCAGTACCCGTTATCACTTCCCTCAACAAACTCACCTTTAAATGCGTAAGTTGATTTTTGATCGCAATTCGATTTCTTTGTTCCAACAAACACATCCGAGAGTAGCACCTCAAGTGGACATCCCATATCAAGATCAGGGTGTGTAGACATAAAGCTTATGCCTATAAATTTTTTTCCTGTTTCATCACTGTATTTGAATATTGTTGAATCGTCTTCGTTGCCAACTAGAAGAGCTAATTTAGGCGCACTAGGAAGATAGAATTCTTCCTTGTCAAAAAAAACTCTGAAAGATTGTTCACTTGCTATAGCGCAAGATGATGCGAGACATAAAACAACAAGTGCTTTCTTGAATAGTAATTGCATGTTACAACCCTTGTGCAGCCATTTGCATTTGTCTGATATAGCCATATGCGACTGCTTCTCTGCAGACTATATATATTCCCGTTTGTCCATTTCTAATGCGTTTCCCAATTTTCTTTAGCTGTTTAATCACCCATCCAATATCTGGCCTTTTTAAGGTCGGCCTTGGAACCAAATCCATCGATTTGGAACACTCTTTGGATTTGCTTAAAGCGGTGAAGGCAACTCTTACCATTTCCTCATTAATGCTATTTGGTTTAGCATTTAGTTGGGGCCAAAAAAAATTGATCACTTCTGCCGCATATTCTCTATCGTAGAGATCCATATGGTACTTCCAGATTATTTTTAGATGGATGTGTTGCTTGTGCGAAACAATTCCGCTTATACCAAGACTAAACTACAGGAAATGTCTATAGAATTCAATGAGCTACCCCACAAGCACCGAACCACTTCCCCCAACAATTTTAGAACCACAGCTAATCATATCACCCGCACGCGCTAAAGGTTTAAGACAGATTGACCACCACCCACTACAACACCGTCGTGGCAGCGGGGTCTGGAATTACAATGGGTGTTCCACTTATCACCTTGAACGTGTGCCGCTTTACCATTGACGTAAACCCCTGAACTCGAAGCGTTGCCAGGGCGAGGTGGGAATTCGTCATGGCCTGTGCAAAGGTCGCCCTCAAGGGCTGCTGGGAATTCCAAGATCATTTGAAAGCAATTGTTGTTAAATGCAGCTAAATTAACACCTTACTTCTATTGCTTCAAATATATTATAAAGCAGCTTCCTTGAAAAAAGGAATCTATAAGAAATCGTATTGTTATCAAGTGTCAAGTATCAAGTAAAAATAGGACACATATGAAGAATTGTAGTAATAAATATATGATATCCGTAATTGTTTTTTGTATAAGTGGTTATTCTTATGCAGAAAAGCATATAGAGTGCGATGCCAAGGGGTTGAAATGCGAACTTGAAGTTTTGGAAAATATTAGCGGTGTGGTTTTAGTTATGCCGGATCAGGGATGGAAGAAATATAGTTTTAAGGAGAATGAAGCCAAAATATATTTGCCCAATGGAAATTATAAAAAAATATAATATATGATTTTAAAGTTTACCCAGGGAGGTGGAGTAATAGTATGTCTAGTTCATATTTGAATGCCGAATTTCAGAATGGGAGCTTTCAATCTACATTTGGAGATAGATCTAGAAGTGCATCTGGTAGTCATTCAGCCAGGCGTTTAATGCAAGATTTGTAGATGGTTTCCTATAATGCGTGCGAGGGATTGCCTCGCACAATATCATGCATATATTTTATTGGTTTGATTTGATGAAAATGTCACCAAAAGCAAGAGACGCTATTTTGAGCTTGGCTATTTTAGGGTATTTAAGATCGTATAAAAAAGGGGTTGTCTCGCTGGATATCGCATATCAGTATTTTTTTTCGTTTCATATTCAAGATTGGTTGTTGGAAACTGAAGGTAGTGAAGAACTACAGACAATAATTTTTGACTTGATGGAGCTTGAAGATTATGACTGTTCCTTTGAAAAGGAAAAAGCACAGCATGATAATATAATAGAAGAAAAGTGTGTTGCTCTTTTTAATACTGCAATTGCCATCGATGTCAAAAGTGAGTTGTTGTGTTGGTTTAAAATTTTCGAAGGTCATCTGGTTGGTGCGCCCATTGAAAACGATGACTCCAGCACGGTCTCCTATACAATGCAACCCATGCCAGAAGTTTTTATTTGCTTGTTTTTTGCTTTGATTTGTATTGGCATCATTGAAATAAAAAAAATTGATTTGAATTCACTTGATATTGGTCTTTATATATTGAGTCAGAATAGGCTTGAATTTTGGCTTGAGCAATACATGGCTTGTCAGTGGTTGGCGGGGTTGATTCGTGAATTATCTTGCGTATATAACGATAGGAAATTAAATCCAATTGAAAATGCTGTTGATTCTGTAGATGAAATTTATCTAAATAAACTATATGCATATTTAGATAGGTTAAATAGAGATTTGGATCTTAATTTAGATATTGGTGCTTGGTATCTTGCTTTTGATCGCGATATAAAATTATAGTAGGAAAATAAATTAATTAAGTTCTATCACAACTCCATTCACCTTAACTCCATTGGCATCCAGTAGAGCCGAGCTACCGTTAGAATCAAGCTTGATGGCCTCTGCAGTTAAGTCTAATAAGCCACTTGCCCAACAAATAACGACTGTATGTACTTGATCATGTTTGGAAGTGAGCACGCTTTCTTGATCAGCGAATTGCACAATACCTTTACGTTCATAAGTCGCCGGTGGGCTGATAAATTCAACACTGCCAAATTCAATGTTGTCGGTGCAGGCATGCGTGAGGGTAATATCAATCGCGAGCAGTAGCGTTGCCAGTTTGTTTTTATCCAGCACCCAACCTTTTTCGGCTTCTTGAGAATAGAGCACAAATAAAATTCCGGTATCCGTATACATCCCGAATTCACCCACTTCGTATTCGTCAGGGCCTTCATCCTTCAACATGACGTGAATTAAATGCTCTGCAATCACTTCACCCGGAACCGCGTTGAGTGTTTTAAAAGGGTCCTGTAAAAAAGATCGCTGCCATAGTCGCGCAGCATCACCCGACTGCCCAGTAGGGTCTAGAGAGTGTCAACGATGGATTGCTTTAGATGCTCCTCAGTCGAGTGCCACTTGCCTGTTAGGATGCTCATACCGTTCATGGGTAAGAGGATGCGGAAAGAGCGAGGTTATTTCCTCTGGTGGTTTTTCCATACGCGGTGGTGAGTAGTTACAATAATGATGATATACCAACACCAACTTTAATTTAGCAAAGCTTAAAGCGTATTTTACATATTCTTTACATAGTCCTTGGTCATGATAAGCCATCTCGTTGTGCAAGGATTGGGTGCATGGAGCTTATGGCAACAAATAGCTAGAGCTAAGCAAGAAATTCTTGTTTCAACTGTTTAATTTAACTATGTCAGTTCCTAACCAATATCATAAGAGGTACAGTAATGAAAAAATATACGTTTGTTTTGCTATTGGCTGCTGCTTTCGCTGCAAATTTTGCTCTTGCCAGCGGGAAAGAGTGCATAAATAGCCTGACCATCAAAAGCATAGAAAGTGGGGATGTCAAAGGTTTCGAAGGCGGATCAGATACAAACTCTGCAGTTGTGGTAGAATTTTCTAACGGAAGACGTTTACCACTCAACTACCGTATTAACGGTAACGATACTCAAGGTCACGCTCTGATTGCAGCTATTAATATGGCATTTTCACTACGCGCCAAAGTCTCTGTAACAGACCACTACGGAAATGACTGTAACGATTTCGATAGCATTCGTGTATATCGTGACTAACCCATAGGATTCGCCATGAGACCAATGAAAAAACTGGCGATGGGGTTATTAGTTCTTTTACCCATATGCTACGCCAATGCCTATACCTGCCCAGACCCTAATGTGGAAATGGTTGTCGCCAATGCGATTCCTCAAGCGAAGTCAGACGCAGAGGTAATAGCGGGTTGGGGGGAGAGAGCTTTGTATAAAGTAAAAACCCTCACTGTGAGCGAGCACACCAAGCACAATATGCTTAGTTACATGCAATGTCCACGCTTGCAGTTTTTCGTCAATATTTCGCACAGTAGCAGCACTGACATCGTTTTAGGAGATCAATCCGGTACGTTGTCGGGAAATGAAATCGCTACAAATGTCAACTTTAATGACAACACCATTTTTTACACTCACTCCTGTAATTCCGGCGCTGGGACAACCCAAGGCAGTTTAGTCAATGGAATGAAACGAGCACATGCCAAGGCGTTTATTGGCACTAATAGAACTGTGTCTTGTGGTTCTTCGAGTGAAGACATAATAGTAGCAAAGTGCGTTATTCGTTCTGTGTTGCTTAGAAACAAACGTTTCGATAATGCAATCAGACAATGTACGACCTCTGTAGGAATTCCTAACTTCATTGTGCTTAATGACTTTAATAAAAACTGGAACCTAGGCTTAGTCACTCCCGCATTAAAAGCGGCATTACACAGTCACGTCGAACTTTAAATGTTGCTGATGAGTTGATATAAGCTAGCGAGCGTGAGTCGACTTCTATGGGTTTCTTCTGAAATATTTTGTGTCCCCTAGCAAGGGGACGCGGTGTATTCGTCTCCCTGGGCAGTGTTCCTGTATGATAATCCGCCCACTCATCTTTAACATTTAGCCTATCGGAGATGGGTGCGACTCTTTTTCTGGATAGTGGTTAATAATGGATTGCTTGAGATGGTCTCTAGCCGAGGGCCACTTGCCTGTTAGGATGCTAATGCCGTGCATGGATAAGTTAATGCGGAAAGAGTGAAGTTATTTCCTCTGGTAGTTTTTCCATATATGTTGGTGAGGAATTATTACAATGATGGTTCGCCAATAACGGCAGTTTAAAGCGTATTTTACATATTTTTTACATGATCTTTAGTTATGATCAGTCATCTCTTTTTAAAATCTTACGTTTGGAAAGCTCATCAGATGGGTTCAAGTTGTATAGATGGTGACGGTGGTTGGGTGTAAGATGAAAATTATAGTTTTGATTGCCATCATTGGCTTAGTTTATCAAACACGAAAACCTTTACATTGTGCTATTTTTTACACAGTCATTATGACTGCTTACTCTATGATGTATGATTGGGACTTTACAGGACTAGTGATTTTTGGTGCTATCACATTTGCTATTACATTTGCCTTTTTGTGGTTATTAGATCGATTTAGCTGGGGCATACTGCACTTTACAATACTGTTGGTAGGTTCTGGGGTGATGATGTTGTTTACGTGAGCGTTCACGATTTATTATGAAAATTATTCACTGAATATTGAAAGCTGAACTACCCCACAAACACCGAACCACTTCTCCCGGCAATCTTAGAACCACAACTAATCGTATCACCTGCTCGCGCTAGAGATTTGCCATTCACCAAGACCGATTGACTACCACCCACCACTACACCGTCATGGCAGTGGGGTCTGGAATTACAATGGGTATTCCACTTGTCTCTTTGAGCGTGTTCTGCTTTACCATTGACGTAAACCCCTAAACCCGACGCCTTTCCGGTGTGAGGTAGGAATTCATCATGGCCTGTACAAAGATCGCACTCAAGGGCTATTAGGAGTTTCAAGGTTCTGGTATGTCTCTAAATACCAAAATTTGCTTTATTCTATAAGTTTTAAATCGCCTTCAGTTATTAGTTGATCGTATGTATTCTTTAATTTTTCATAAAGAACCTTCGAGCTGTTTATATTCATGGCAAGATACTCTGTCACTTCTAAAGGTGTTTCAATCAGCTTGAAAAAATTACTATTCGCCAAGTTTTTACTGGCTTCTTTATTTAGTTTGTTGAAAGTTTTGTTTTGAAGAAAGATGAAATCTACTCTTCTTTGGAGCAGTAACGGAATTAATGTGCTGTAATCGGGTACTTGTTTGATGTGCATAAAGTTCTTACTTTTAAGGTAATCATGATAAGCCGTTCCATTTACAACGCCAATCCTTGAAGACGTGTTTAATTCTAGGTTGAGGTTAGGGTTGTTTATAGTAAAAAATGATATTGGGATTGGTTTAACTATAGGTCCTATCCATAAAAACTTATTTTCTCTTAGCTCAGTTCTAGCTAGCATAAAAATTACTGTGTTTGGTACATTTAAAGCTCTGTGATATGTCCTTGCCCAGGGCAGAAGCTCTAATTTACATGTCAAACCTGCTGTGTTTAAAATTTTTACTACAAATTTTGTTGCGCTTCCTGTAACTACATTGTCTTTGTTGTATGTGTATGGGTGATAAGATTCGGTAACACAGCTAATCTCATTTGCGTGGGCACTGCTGATAAGTGCAGAAATGATGCTTAGCTTTAAGAATCTCTTTAAAATGGAATGAATTGTTTTCAATGTTGCAGGCATCACTATATCCTTTGATTCCTTAGTTTGTATGCAGCAAGCTCTATTTCCGGTACAAAATTGAAATAGAGTTGACTGATAAAACAAATTTTTGATAGGCTCCCTTATTATTCAAAGATTAACTTAACTTAATTCAATTCAATAACCACGCCATTTAGCTTAACCCCGCTGGCATCCAGCAGCACTGAGCTACTGTTAGAATCAAGCTTGATGGCCCCTGCGGTTAAGTCTAGCTGGCTGCTTCCGCTCTTGAGTTGGATCGAGCTTTGATCCACTGTAAACGAACAAACCCCAACCTCTGCGGTTAGGCAATGCGCAGAGCTGTCATATTGCAGCCTGATGCCATCGTCGAACTGGATGAGGTCTAAGGTTTCATCACCGGCAGGCGCTTCAGGTCCTCCACCGTATAACTTCCAAACGATAACAGCCTCATTTAGTTCACTGGATGGAGCAACTAGGACCACTTGTTGCCCAACCCTTAATGGCTGCCACTCTATGAAGTTATTCTCAATCTCAGAGGACCAAGGCAGCCAAGCCGTTTGTGTCTCGCTCATTGCAATGTGTAGCTTTTTGTCAGCGTGGTTGGCTTCTTGTATCACGCCAATCTTAACGATATCAGCAAGGCGCCTTTCCAGTTCAGAAAAGCCCTCAGGCGTTTATGAGGTCTCACCATTCGTGATATGAGTTGGTGGGGTTAAGGATTCCCACTCGCTTTGGCGATTAGATGGGTCTTTAGGTTTTGCTCGAATGGGTTGATTGTTATCTTTGGCTAATTGGTTGGCAACTCTTGCTGGGAAAGCTTCGTCGTCCCAAACACTCTTGCCAATCCAAAGTTGCTGCGAGAATTCCACGCTCCAAATTAACGATCGGTCAATGCTCGGTTCAAACTGATCAATACCAAAACGCTCGTAAGCGATCAATTTCGGACAGGCTATTCTCATCTTCTTGGATGATTTCCAACCCCTGCTACCTAGGGGAATCACACCATAAACAGCTATCCTAATTGAGATTGACTGCTTACCAAGATAGAGACCAGTCCTTGCATTCTGCCTGTATGCAAGCACACATTTCATGTTTAATCAAATCTATTACGTCTATAATCTAGCGCGCATGGATGGTTTTTGCTCCAGCTTTGGGTACCCCGTAAAATCTGAGGAACTTTTTTGGAGGAATTATATTCAGGGCATTCCATGAGATTGGGTTGGATTTGGGTCACATTATTCGCCTGCTTTTCATTGGGAAAGGCTATAAAGATTATTTAATGACGAAATGTTGAAATTTGAATTGATAAATTAAGGTTGCATATGTTTTTAAACGAAGAAGATTTTCTGGAGCCAATGAAGTTGGTCTATCAACTTGAAAACGAATTAAAAGCTGATCCAGAGCAAGTGGCTAAGACTCAGGCTTTGACAATGGATGAAACTAAACCAAATATAGGCCTTAAGGGAACTTATGGATTGTTTGGTTCTGATGAATGGTGGAAGAATATACGATCTGGAAAAATGCCGAAGCAACATGTTGCTGGTGTTATTGAGAAAGTATATGTAACAGGCGTGGATGAAAGCTTAGGCCCAAATACATTTGATATGCTAATAGATGATGACTTTTCTACATTGACTGAGAGTATTTATGTGGACTCTTTAGCTGATACAAATTTATTCAAGGTGGGGGCTAGAGTTGAAATTCTATACCTGCTTGAGGAATTGAAAGCTCGATCTCGGTTGTCAGATGAGACCACATTTTCAAAGGCGGTGTTAGAAATGGCGGTTTCAAAATAAATAGCTAGCTGTATTCAGTGCTTTAATGAATTAAACAGCAGCCATACATTTTGAAATGCATTGTAGTGGTTGCTGTTTGTAGAGAGAAGCTGTGTTCTGCGTATTTGATCTGATATTAGTTGTACCGCAAGCCCTTAGCTTGGAAGATTACGAAGCCTTCCTTAGGCAGTAGTGCTTCATAATCATCCAAGGGAATGCGAAAAGCCTATCCTAAATTGATCGCATACAAACGCTCAACCTGTGACGGAAAAATACCAATTAAGCCCTAACACCTTGCTCTGCTTTTAAACGTCCGTGAATCGCAATCAAACCACCTACACCAGAGGCAATGGATAAAATGTTTTGCACGATGCCATCTTGAGTTGATGCATCAATATCTACACCAAACAAACCCGCTAAACTAGCACCACCCCAAATCGTTTATGATTGCCACCAAGGTTTAGCGGTTGATCTCATGAGTCGGTCCTTTTATTTTTTTGCTTTGAAGAGTAGTTCGAGGATGCGTTCTGGGTGCTTACGTAATTGATGACCAAGGTTAAGTAGGGCTGCGATCAAATCTTCGGCTAACACAACAGCTACACCCACAATGGCACCGCGTTCACCGTCGGATAATGAAAACACATCATCCAAAGCCAAATTGACCATGGCACCCACGAACAACCCAATGATGATTCCACAGAGCAAACTGGCAAGTGACAGCTTATCTGCTTTGAAAATCAGCCGAACGGCCACTGCTAACAAAGCAATGATGATGGGCAGACCCCATTGAATGGCCAGACGTTCAGCTTTGGATTTCACTTGTCCATATCCGCTAAGTCATTGATGGGGTTTAGTGTTTAGGAAGTGAGTAAACATTTCCTCTAGCAAGATTTCTTTAAAGAAGTCGAGCCTGTATTGGGCTATTATTGTAAGTGCTGAATTCAGAAGAAGATTTCATGTTAGGGTTGATCTTTCGAGTGTCTAATTCAATAGATTGGCTCGTGGAACAATGTTAATTATTTATAGCAAATGATATTGTTCAAGAGTTCAAGCGCCAATAGATTCATATTAGAAAATAGGGATGTTTTAGGTTTGAGTAGGCTTACTATGAAAAGAATGATCTGTCTAGATTTGATACTAAGACTTAGTTTGTTCTACGCATTTAATAGCTATAGCTCAGAAAATACAATTCAACTTACAACCTTGAATTGGCCTCCATACTATGGTGAAGAATTAAAAGATAATGGAATAGTTGCAGATATAGTATCCACGGCATTTTCTACTACAAAGTATTCTGTAAAGGTTTACTTTGTGCCATGGGAAAGGGCTTTATGGGATGTTAAGTCGAATCAGAAAGATGGTCTTTTAGGTGCGTATAAAACTGATGAAAGAATGCAGATTATGCACTATTCGGCACCAATATTTTATGCGGAAGAAACTTTTTTTCAGCTCTCTAGCAAACCACTTATAACTTATAAAACTTTAAAGGATCTAACGCCGTATACTATTGGAACTCTCGCTGGAGTGTCTAATTCAATAGAGTTTGATGAAGCAGATTTCTTGAAAAAAGAAAGCAGTCCAAATGTGGATTCACTTGTAAGGAAGTTATTGGCAGGTCGAATTGATCTAATTGTGCAAGGTCGCCTCGTAGTTATTGATCACATTAATAATCACTATCCAGATTCTTTGAATAAGATATTCCAAGTTGAACCGGTTCTTAAAAAAAGAGCGTTATACGTAACAATAAGAAAAAGCAAAGAAGATGGTTTGGAGGTAATCGAATCTCTAAACAACGCATTAAAAAATTTAGCTAGATCAGGAAAGCTGACAAATATAATTAAGAAACACAACTTTTTATAGTAAACGTTTAAAACCTATAAATAGAGGGTGACTTTGTATGTTCCGCATGGATTGATTCATAAACACCGCCTTTATGTCGATGTTTACTTTATGCTTACTGCCTTGAAAACAGCCGAACGGCTGCTGCAAACAAAACAATGATGATGGGTAGGCCCCATTGAATGGCCAGGAGTTCAGCTTCGGATTTCACTTGCCCCTATCCGTTGTGTGGTGGATAGGGAGCAATGTTATAGGAGAGCTAGAGGATTTCCTCTGGCAGGATATCTAAGTTTTCTAGGGATTTAGATAAGACTTAGATTAGGCACAAACTTTTAAAAGTCCTTTAAGAAAGATCTCTAAAAGTATTAGGCTAGGTAAAGAAAGAATTAATCCAGGCAAGTAATAACCAACAGGCCTCTTAATTGATTTCCAATACTTATAACCGTAGGCAAGTTTCGGAAAAATTGGAATCATGATAAAAGTAGTCAGCCAGTACCAATGTTTAGCCCGAGTTTGAACTACCAATATTGACCTGATCCCCTCTTTCTAGACCAGCCAAAACTTAGTAGTGTTCTCACCTATAAGAGAATGAAGAACATGAAAAAACGATTCACGGAAGAGCAAATCATTGCCATTTTAAAAGAGGCTGAATCGGGACTGTCAGCAAGAGAAGTCTGCCGACGCTACGGGATTTCAGACCACCTTTTATACCTGGCGGAAGAAATACGGCGGATTGGAAGTATCTGAAACCCAGCGCCTAAGAGCACTGGAAGCCGAAAATATTCGCCTGAAAAAACTGCTCGCTGAGTCAATGCTGGACACAGAAGCGTTAAAGGTTGCTTTGAACCGAAAGTACTAACCGTCGAGGACAAGCGAGAAGCCGTACGCGCCATGCAGTTGGTCGCCTTGGTTTCAGAACGTAGGGCTTGTGTCCTCGTCGGTGTTAACCGGGCTACTTATCGGTATCAATCACAGCGTCTGGATCAAGACCAGGCGCTGATTGAACGTATTCAATCGCTTGCGTATGAGCGTAAGCGTTTTGAGTATCGACGTATTCATCAGCTATTGATTCTTGAGAGCGTTCAAGTGAATCACAAGAAAGTGTATCGCTTATACTCCGCTGAAGGACTCGCAGTGCGCAAGCGAGCGAAACGATCTCGAGCCTCGGTTGAACGTCAACCGCTGCAATTGCCGACAGAAGCGAATCATATCTGGTCGATGGACTTTGTGATGGATGCCTTGGTGAATGGCAGACGTCTCAAATAGAATAGAAAGCTTTGTACTGCTGACCTGTTCCTGGAGAGTGGTTACTTTGTCGATTGTTGTTTAGCCTTGATACAAGCTGATTTCTTGTAGGTATTGGGCGCTTAGGCTTTGATCTAGTTGAGATTTTCTCTTGCCTGTAAAGGCCTATTGTTCGTGATAGAATAGAGTTATGTGTGTGGTTTTATAATGGGCATTATAGTGAAGTACATTTTTGCTTTCATACCCCTATTTTGCACATACAGCGCATTAGCTCATGGGCCGTTACCTTCTTATTATTCTCCAGTAGCTGAATGTTTCATCTTATGGTTAGTTACTACTTTCTTCTTACTAATTACATCGATTTTTACAAGTTTTCCAGCTATTACAAAAATAACAAAAGCGGGGTTTCGGGAGGTATACAGCTCTCAAATCAAAATAGGGATAAAGTGGCTCGCAATATTACTGGTGGTTTTTTACCCTGTGAATTTTTTGCTAACCTATACTATTTCTGGATTGGTATGGATAGCTGTGATTTTGCATATACTAATCGCACAAGTCATTGCTTATATTAAAACTAGGAAGTTGTTAGAGTGAGATAAACTGTAAATGACATTATTTAATTGGGGTGTGTTGACTCCCTTCCCGCTTTCATCTGTTCTGCTTGCAAATGGGCATATGCCTGTGATGTGATACGAGTGTCAGAGTGATCTAGTACTTTAGATATGTTTAAAATCTCGTCATTTTGCATCGCCTGCTAACTTGCAAAGGCTCTTCGAAAATTTTGAATGGTTAAAGCGCAGGTTTTATCTTCAGGGCGCATTCAGGCTTTTTCTGCGATTCTTTACAAAATGAGGTGATATCAGAGTTTTCCTCTAGGTGACCAATGTGCTAAGTCATTGCTAGGGTTTAGTGTTTATGGTGTGAGTACAAACTGATCCGGAAGAATTTCTGATTACCTATTGAAAATGAACTAGCCTATGAGAAAGGGAGATCTTTGGACTATATGTTATGAGATGCTTTACCCTGATCATTCTTTTATGGCTAATACCAAGCAGTATTTTAGCTGCACAGAAAGAAATAATTTCTGCCTGTATTGGTACTTGGGAGCCTTACACCTCTGAAAAAAATCCTAATGAACGTTTGGCTGAAGAAATAGTGGCGAGAGCATTTAAAATAGAGGGGTATGTTCTTGAAATTAGCTATCAGCCTTGGGCTAGGTGCAAAGCAAGCGTCAAAATTGGTGAGTACGACATATCATTTCCGTGGCCATTAAGCGAAGATAAACAGCTTGATTTTATTTTCAATAAAGTTCCTATCATAAGAGGAAAAGAGGTCTTCTTTTTTAAGGTGGGAAGCAAGTTTGATTGGGATAAATCGAGTGATTTGAAGAGTTTTCGGATTGGGGCTACGGTTGGGTTTACCCATGCAGAATATTTGAAAAAATACAAAATCAGCTACACGCCTGCTAAGAATGAATTGAGTAGCTTTAAAATGTTGCTTTCTGGACGGGTAGATGCCTACCCATCCAACTCTATTGTTGCTAAAAGATTAATAGAAAGACATTTTTCAAATGAAGAGGCTGAGAGTTTAATGGCCCACAGCAAGCCGCTTTTTATAATAGATAATTTCGCGATTCTGCCTAAAGTCAACGGAGAAAGAAGTAAAGAAATAGCAGCTATATTAGATGTTGGATTAGAAAAATTACAAGCCCTCGGTATCATTGAATCAATTTTGCAAACAGATTCAAAATAGATTTACCTAGTATATCTCCATCATTTGGTACTCAACACATCTATGGCAATGCCTCTATATCAATATAAGCTAGCTTCTTCGATACATATAGTGCATGACTAGGCTG
Source organism: uncultured Saccharospirillaceae bacterium (assembly GCA_947499545.1). GTDB lineage: Bacteria > Pseudomonadota > Gammaproteobacteria > Pseudomonadales > Oceanobacteraceae > CANMOZ01. The sequence continues at coordinate 43,036 of CANMOZ010000019.1, read as the reverse complement.
ACAATATCGATGTTGCAAGGGGCTTTCAGCAGCTCTGTGAAACGGTAAGGCTTTTAGCTTCGGATTTCACTTGTCCCTATCCGTTGCGTTGTGGATAGGGGGCTGTATTAAAGATGAATTGGAAGATTTTTTCTTGCATTGAATATTGTCCGAAATGTTGAATGCTTTAATTTTACGATTAACTAAATTATGCCAACTGCTAAATAAAAACCGGTATGTTTGTTAATACTCACTAGTAACGCTTAATGATTAGGATTTATGACTGAAATACATAATATAAAAAAAATCCGTCTAGAGTGGAATTAAGTCACGCAAATACTCCCCAAGTTAGAAGGTTGCAGAAAGCAATCACCTGGATTTTGGAGGGTTTCGTTGTGGTTAAAGTTGGCAATCAAAATACAGCGGCTAGTAACGTAGTGGTTCAGCCTGAGAATGATATCCAAGGTAAGCAGTCATCAAGTGATAGGCGATATAGCACACCCAGGCTTGAAGGGGGGTGCACTATAGCAATGACATCTTCGCATGCACTCTCATCTTCTCTCAAAACTGAATCGACTGGTGATGAGGTGTGTTTGGGAAAACCATTGTCTGAAAGAGATATAAAATTACAATCTAAGAGTCTAAAGGAAGTTGCAGCTGATGCAATCAGATATGTTAATGGTCAAGAGTTGAAAGTGGGGGTTGATATTATCGATCCATCTGGAAGTTCTGGGAAAAAAAGCGCAAATAAAACGGTCTTCTTGTTCCCTGAAGATGATACTAAAAGAAATTTAGTTTTGTTTGCAGTGCAAACCGCTGGAAGCACTATAGGTCGAGATAAAGTAGCGTTGATAAAAGATGAGGTGAGGCAATTACATGAACTTTCGGGTCATGGTATTCAGGTTCCCGAAACGTTTTTAGGGTCGAATGAGGATGTATTGTATTTTGATGTTATAAATATAAATGGATCTAAGGTTTCATACGCTGGGTTTCTTGAAGAAAAAATTAATTTAAAAGAAGGCGTTGAAATCAATAAGTCAGATATGAATGCATTTATAAATGATGTATTGGAGAAATTAGGAGCCAAATACCCAACAAAGGATGTTTCAGATGAAGTAAGGGGGATGAATAAAAAGTTATTGGCTGCTGATTTGAAAAAAATTAGAGCGGATGTGCAAAAGATTGCCGACTATTTCGAAATACAAAGAGTAGACGGAAAGCCGGTGTCAAAAAATGATCGAGCTATTCCAGACTTTCAGACAATTTATGATTTTGAAAATAACCGAATTTGTGTGTTCGATCCAGGTAATCCTGATGAAGCTGATTGGAATGGTAATGCTTACAAAGGACCGGTTGTTAGGGCTGTAGATTCCTGGCTTAAAGCTATTGACAGTAAGCTTCATTTGATTACTCCAAAACCAATGAAACTAAGTTTAGGTCCATTTGTGTAGGAGTGTTGCTGTGACCAATTGAATCTACAGTAACCTGCTTTGCGAAGAATCCAAAATGACGCGGTTTCAGTTTATCGGTGAGCATCGTCAGTCACTTAGCTTACACTTTCTTTGCAAGCTTCTGGTGGTATCGCGAAGTGAGTATTATAAGTGGCGTTTAGGGCGTGATCATCCCAGTGTTCGATTGCAAACTCAGCAGCAGCGTAACTTCGCGATTAAGCAAGCCTTTATTCAATCAAAAGGACGTGATGGTGCTCGTCGAATACAAGCCGAATGAACAGAGCAAGGTAGGCATCACAACGTAAAACTATTACCAATAGCATGAGGCGCTAAAATCTGAAACCCAAAGCCGCGAAAAAGTAAAAAGTGACTACTGATAGCCACCATGAACTGCCGATGCTCCGAATCAAAAGTGGGCTGGAGACATTACCTAGCTGTATACCAGCGAGGGGTGATTATGCTTGGCTGTCATGATCGATTTGTATTCACGGACGGTGGTCGGGTGGTTGATGCCCTCTCGAATGACAGCAGGTTTAGTCTGTGGATTCATAGTGAACCTGTGAAGGATCGTATGCAGATGCGTCAATCTATATTTGAATACATTGAAGTTGATTGCAAACGTCAGAGATGACACAGTGCTTTGGGCTATATGAGTACTGAGTGCTATGAAAAAATTTGTCGCTTAGGTGGTGTTCAGTTTTACTGGGTCAGATCACTTTTGTTTGAGCTGCATTAAGCGGCTATTGAATAACCGCTCTGTCGGTCGTTAGGTTTTACTATTCTATACCAGACCACAGTTTTTAAGATTGTATTGAAGTACTTTGTCGTTTGCTAAAGCAATGCTCTTAGCTGGGCCATCTAAACGGCAGTTGAAGTGCCTACTTAGATTCTTCTCCCAAACTGGAAGGTTGGCATGCTTAGCATTTTCTTCTTTTAACTCACTAAATAATTGGTCTGCCATAAAGACTGGTTTGTTCTCTTCTGAAATGAAGTTGCCATCCCGGGTAAACTGCCTAAGCTCAAAGGCTGTATAAAGACTATTCAGCGATCCAAGCATCTCTGTAGACAAGCTTTGCTTGTTACACAACACTTTATTCGCTAATTGTAATTGATTTGTCACCCATTGATCGGGGTTAGATAGTTGAGAGATGATGGTTTCTGATAATGCGTTGATGTCGTTTGCTTGATTTTGTTGATCACCAAGAATTTTGCTTCGAATCACGCTTTCTACTAAGCACTTTAAAAGCGCATCAGCTTTGGGGTTCCCAGATCTTGCCTGGTCAAGTAAAGGGTGTAAGCCATGGGTGCCTTTTATTACTATTAGTACCTGGCTCGCTAGGTTGCTGACTTTAACTTTGGCTGATTCAATAGCGCATAGTCGTTCATGTGTTGATTTGCTTTGATCTGCTGCCAGTTTGAGTGTTCGGCGGGATAGCGGCTTGCCAGATTGATTTTTGAACTGAGCCATTACCTCTTGTTCGGTTTCATCGCCAAACTCGCTCGTATTTAATCTGAGTTGTTCTGTATATTTTGTTGATTGGTTGTCACACCATCGTTTAAGGGGAGGAGATATGCAACCAAACTTTGATGCTGTTGCTAGAGAGAGTTTTGCAAGAGAGGTTGTGGCCTCATCCAATAGATTTGAGTCTGAACTTTTGCGTAGATTTTCATAGTTAAATTGTCCCAAGGCGATGGGAGGGCTTAAAATAGGCACTTGTACCTCACAGTGTTAATTCAGGATAAATTGTATTTGTTGTAGGGCTTTAATATATCAAACTTGTTGTTAAGTTTTAAATCCAGCATTGATCCTTGCTTGGTTCAAGTATTTGCATGGGTAAACCAATCTTTTCGTTAGTTTCTATTGGTTCGGTTGATTGTTAGGTGGGTTAAATTGACATTTGATCCTTGCACACAATGTGAAAAAGAGGGAGCTAAGTCAGCAGTTGATTGTTTGATGCAAAAGAACACAAATGAGGCACAATAGGTTGGTTAGCAGTTACTTGTTTGCTGTAATGCTTACGCTGGAATTCGAGCTAACAGAGAGGCGTGCACCTCTATGAGGTATTTGATCGTTAATTCGTTTCAATTTTGAACGTACGAGAAATGGTTTTCTTTGGTTAGCCATTATTAAATTAGCAACTATAATTCATCTAAATATATATGGTTATACTGAGGGTTGGTTTATGGCTAGCAATGATGGTGATCATTCTCATATTGAAATGGCTTTTAGAACTATCAATTGCTTTGCAAATGATGGCTCTATTTCGTTGGCTGAACTTGAAGAAATATTGGATATTGCTACAAAAGATCGTGTTGTTGATGAGGATGAAAAACGGATATTAAGCAATATTTTCAGCAAACTAACTGATGCTGAGTTACAAGGGCCCCTTAAGATTAGGGTGGATGAGATTAAAACTAAATATAATATAGATTGATGATATCTTAATTAATATTTTAATCGTTGTAGTGCCAATATAGAACCAGTTCTTTAACAGCTTTGATTGAGATATGCTGTTTTTTACACTATGCGGAATTCTGGATTGGCAATTTATGTGGGTTTAAAATATGAATAGTTTGTCTTAATCGTTAGAGTTCTAATTTGCTAGATATGCTATCTAAAAAGGATGCCTTGTTAGTGTGTATTGGTGGTTTATATGTCGATATCCTATTAACTAAAGGTCGGTTTGTAGATTGTTGTGTAGCTTTGCGATAAGCTAAGAGGTTGTTTAATTACCCTTTATTGTATTTTTTAATGAGGGATGTTCCAAAATTTGAATCACGCAAGGCGCTTATTTTGTCCCAAATTTTTCTAGCAGTGCTTTCTTTTAGCTTGTAAAATTCCATTGAATAGATCAAAAAATACTCTTTTGTTTTAAGTTCTGGCTCTATCCTTATGGTATTTTTAAAGTCTATTAGAAGTGGTTCTATGTTGACAGCCAAATCAGCAATTGCATCGATTCTTTTTGCGTATAGCATACTAAGGCTGGCTGCAGAGCCCGTTGTTTCAATTAGTCTATCTTCCGATACGCCCTTAGCTTGCAAGTTGGCAATAATTGAATAGCCTCTTGTTACTGCAAAGATGCTGTCTGTAAAGGAGGGTTCTTTACCTTTGAGTGTATATAGATAGTAAGTTTGCCTATTTGTTCTTTTTGAAGCATCAAGCTTACCATCTTGCATAGGATAAATGCCAAATTCTGCTCGACTGGAGTTGAAACTTGCATCCATTACTGCATCGACAGAGCTTTCTTTAAGAACGGCAAGAGCGCGCTTCCATGGTACAGCTGTAAAACTGGCTTTTATTCCTACTTCCTCTGTGGCTTTTCTTATGAGTTCAATGGAAATGCCGGGCAGTGTGCTTGAATGATTGCCCATGTTGTAGGGAGGGTTAGGCACTTGATTGTATGCAATTTTTAGTTCTTCTATAGATGCATGTCCTGTAGAAAGAAAAAGGTAATGCATTAATGTTAAAGCTATCTTTGTTTGAACTTTCATTAGCTAAACGGTGCCTTGTTTGCATATATGACCATTATAATAGACAGAAGTCTGCTTGTGGTTGTGAAAAACCACTTCCAGCTATCTTATTGAACAAAACATAGTGCTATAAGATATTGATATATAATAAGAATAAATCACATACAAAAACCATTTTGTTGAGTTTGAATGGCCAGCTTTAACTGGGTTTTTGTTATCGCAGGGTGTTAACGCTATGATGTTGTTGGCAAAATATGGCCAATAATTCAATTCAGCTACCGTGCAATAGTACTAATGGCTCAATATAAGTGTTGAACGATTTGCACCAGCCTAGTTCTTTGCTAGCCGGTGCTTTAGAGGTAGTTTCTCATGTGTATGGTATATAGGCGACATCTCTCAGTCGCCCAATGGTTATGTTATTAGATTAGATTGTACTCTCGTAAATTTTCTTGGAGTATCTTGTCTCGAACTAAAAAAATACTTTTTGCAAGTTCCTCCGTAGAGCAGTCAACTCGACGTTTTAAGTTTTTCTGCCATGATTCAATATCTATGTGCTTGCTGTTTTTACTGGTTGGGTCTTTAAGCTCTTGAATTAATTGTTCTGAAATGAAATTAGCTCTATCCTTTTCAGAGATAATGCGGCCGTTCTGATTGAACTGCCTTAATTCAAACGAGATAGCTATGTCACTGAGAGCAGTGAGTAGTTCTGAAGATAGGCTTTGCTTGTCGCAAAGTATTTTGTTCGATCTTTCTAACTGATGACTAACCCATTGATTGGGGTTGTTAATATGCTGTAGCACTGCATCTGAGACAGCAGTTACATTCCCTTTTTCTTGATTCTCACTAACTAATTGTTCTCGAATAGAGCTTTCGGTCACCGCTTTAATCAAGGACAAAGTTTCTTTGCTTCCATGTTTAGCCGCTTCAATAATTTTGGGTCCTTCTTTGCCATTAAATCTTGATAAGATATACCCAGTAATGCTTTCGGCATGATCTTTGGCAGCCATTTGGAGGACTTCACCAGCACTATGACGTCTAAAGGTTGATGCGGTTCGGTTTGAAATCGCTTTGAGTTTATGCTGGGTGAGTGGTTTCCCAACATTTTTTTTAAATTCTGATAACACCTCATGCTCAACTTCAGCCCCATACTCTCCAGTGACTAATTGTAGTTGTTCTCTGTATTTGGATTGCTGGCTTTCTGACCAGTGTTTAAAGGGGGGGATTAAATGTCCTAACTTAGAAGCTGCGCTTAACTTGTGTTTTGAATATAGACATGACAATTGCTCGCCTATATTTGGAAGGCTATTTCTGGCTTCATGTCTGTGGTAGTTGTTATTTATGCTTGTTGTATTGATGGTTGTGTTTGGCATGCATACTTCTCATTGTTTGGTTGGGTTTTGGGTGGTTTGGTTTTCTGTTGTGATCTCACTAATGTAAAATAAGTTTATTTGGACAAGTAAATCATTTTGGCGTCGAAGCATTTATCTTTTTTATGGTAATTTGGCTTAAGTTTTAGTCTGTATCTTTGTAAGCGAATATATAATGCTTTAATAGATACACATCATTGTTTTGTGCATTAAGTCAAACTTATCGTTTAAATGTGGCATTGAGTTTTATGTTTGGCATGCCAAACTGACCCGACCACTCATATTGACGTTACAGATTGAGTGTTGTTTCAATACCATTGTTTGCTATTGATCCTGCTTGGAAATGCGCTAGTAAAAATAGTATGGTTCTGAAGTTTGGCGTGTCTACTTCAATTGATGACTAAAAATTAGTCAATGGGCTTGTTTTCTGTATTCCATCGTTGATGGTTTTGTATTCTTCCTATCATTAGTTAAAAAGTTTGTTCGTGTTGTGAGCGCGGATTGGGTATATGTTTTTGGTTTGGTATCATACTGATACAGGTATGGCTTACTCGTTTCTTGTGTGACTTTAATTATGGTGTAAAAAGTATTAGAATTCGCTGGTTTTAAATCTAAGTTGCTTGATCTCCAAGAATGAATCTATTTCATATCATACTTTTTGATAAGCGGTAATCCTCTGCGTTCGTCGTGTGTTTTCATACCACTGCCTGCTTGGTGAGCATCTCTTGTTGAATTAATGAGCTTTGTAAGTTTTAAGTGTGCTTAGGTATCCTTTTTTGTTTGTGTAATATTCAGGTGATGTTTGTTCTTATGAAGAATATGATTATTTCTATGATGGGCATTCTCGTAGTTTGCTTTTCGATTATGATCAATGCAAATGATCAAGAGCCCTTGGTGGATGAAGAGCAGCAATATGCAACCTGGGCTCAAAATGTTTGGGAGTCATTAGATAGAAAAACTGGGAAAGTTGTGATTGAAGCGGCTTCAGCCACTCTAAATATACCTGAGAATTTCTATTACCTAAATCCGATGGATGCTGAAAAGGTGTTGGTCGAAGTTTGGGGGAATCCACCGAGTCAGTCAACATTGGGTATGTTATTTCCCTCCGACATGACACCATTTGATGATAACGCATGGGCAGTGACGATTGAATATGAGGAAGATGGGTATGTGTCAGATGAAGATGCTGATTCCATTGATTACGCTGAAATGCTGGAGCAAATGCAGGAGGATACCCGGGAGTTTAGTGCGGAGCGAGTTAAAGCCGGCTTTGAGCCAGTAGAGCTGGTTGGCTGGGCAGCAACCCCTTTCTATGACAAGGAATCTCATAAGCTTCATTGGGCAAAAGAAATTAAATTTGGTAACGGCGAAGACGGCAATACGCTGAATTACAATATCCGCATTTTGGGTAGGAAAGGTGTGTTGGTGCTCAATTTCATTGCAGGGATAGATCAAAAACCTTTGATTGAAAGTGAGCTTAACAGGGTATTGTCAATGGCTGAATTTAACAATGGCAAAACCTACAGTGATTTTGATCCTGAAATCGATAAGGTTGCCGCTTATGGTTTGGGTGCTTTGGTCGCTGGAAAGGTGTTAGCCAAAACGGGCTTCTTGGCAGCGGCTTTCGTATTTTTGAAGAAGTTTGGCGTATTTATTCTTCTTGGGATTGGTGGATTATTCAAAGCTCTGTCTTCTCGTAAAAAGCCATAACATATTCATCATTTCCCAGTTGGCGCTCTGAGGCTATGTGCTGAGCGCCAATTCTATATCGCACGCTGCTTATTAATATGTTGGCGTGAAGATGCCAATCAATGCGACCTTTCATAACGCTGTGGCGACATCATCTATAATGTGTGGGTGTAGGGCGTCTGTTGGCTGATAGGAATGCATAGAGTAAAGACATATAAGATCGTTGGATTTCTACTGCTGATTCTCTGTATGAACAGCAATTCAACTGAAGAGGTTCATTTGGTGACAACCAACTGGGAGCCGTATTTCTTTGAGAGTGGAGTAGAGCAGGGGGTGGTGTGCGATATAGCTCGACAAGCCTTAGAACATTCTGGTTATAAGCTTAAAATGACATTTACATCTTGGGCGAGAGGCTATAAAGGCGCCATGGTAGGCAAATATCACGGAATGCTAGGCGCTTATTATACGGAGGAGAGGGCTAAATACTTTGACTTTCCTTCACCTATTATGCCCGTTATTGAGTCTCTTTTTGTCTTGAGAGAGCGAAATGACATAAAGTTTAGTTCATTAAAGGATTTGGATGGAATGAAAATAGGCATCATGATTGATGCTTCACACGGTGTTGAGTTCGATAATGCTACGAATTTCACCAAGGTTCCAGCTGCTGACTACGAAAGAAGCATGACCCGCTTGTTATCAGGAACAATAGATGCTTTTGCGGGTGGTCATTACGCCATACTTCACATGGCCAACAGCAAGTTTTCTGCCGATGTCGCTCGAATTAAGGCGTTGACGCCGCCTCTTTTTGCGCCACAGCTTTACGTTATGTTTAGAAAATCAGATAAATCGAAGCAGTTTGTAAATGCATTTAACGAAGGTTTAGAGAGTTTGCAAAAATCGGGGAAGTTTGATGAGATTAAGAAAAAACATAACATGTAAAGGCCTATAAGATTGATTTTGCAGAGGCCTTGTTTAAGCGAATTAAGACTTCTTGGTGTATTCCTTTCAGTTTTCTTCCTGAATTACAATTCTACACGGTTTTCTAACATCCAATTGTTCCTAGGTTGGTCATTATGATAGATACCGCTTTTGGATGTGGGTGTGATGAATATAAAACGCTGTTACAGAGTTGTATTTTTTGACCCTCCAAAAAGATCGGAAGAAAACGATTATTTTCTGTTTAAACACTACTCTGGTTTTTGGATGATTTGGAAAAATACATTGTCTGCTGAGAAGTTTCAGTGTGATTCCTTTGATGCTGCATATCGATTTGCGCTAGACAATGCGGGTTTGCGTGGACGGACACTGTGGCTTTCTCTAGATAATGGCGTTACCTGGGAGAAGCATTTGCCTAGCTCAAGCAATGAAAAGCATCAATTTACTGCATGTGGTTGAGAGTAGTCACTCTGTTGATAGATTAATACCGGTTGCTCCACCTTTAGAGAGCCTGCCGCTATTTATAACACTGCATAAAAGTCGGCCTAATGCCTGTGTGATTATGAAAGATTTTAATCAATCTATGTGGCAATAATCTCGGGCAGGGAGAATGCAAGAAATTCTTGAAGAGTATCATTTTCAGTGAATGTACCGCTCTTAGAGTTGATAATGACTGAGTGGGGGTAAATAAGGTCCTCTTGGGGGTATAGAGCGTTGGAGTGATGATGGGATGAAGCTCTTTAAAAAAGTCCAGCCTTGAAAAATTAGATAAGGCTGGATACGAAGGAATGTGGGTTATTTCACCCAGGCTTAATATACTGTTTTAGACAAGCAAGAAATAAGGAGTACTTCACAGATCTAAGCTCATGGCTTGATTTTACTGTGTATGCGTTGTTCTGTTTGGATGATTTGGCATGTTTTTAAGCTAGACTTGAGGTGTTGGCGATTTGTGGCTTCTTGTAAAGTTGTTATAGATGTGTAGCGATACTGTTAATGACCGCAAGGTGTGGCAGTGATTAATGCAATGAAGACTATTTAGGCCAATTCTGAAGCAAAGATAGGAACTACAATAAAAGTGACAGAAGGTATCAATGATCGTCGGTGGGGATAGGATGGCCGTCAAGCGATGCTTCAAAAAAATTGCATTTGAACCTCCTCGAGATACTGAAGATGGGGATTATTTTCTGTTTAAGGGGTATCACGGAGAGTGGTTGGTGTGGAAAAATGCACTCTCTCCTGAACGTTATAGTTGCGATAATTTTATCGAGGCACTTAACTTTGCTCGGCCAAATGCCAGAGTAAGGGGAAGAGTCTTGTGGCTTTCTTTAGATTGTGGGGCCAGCTGGGAGCAACATCCGCCGCGTGATTTTGATGATCCGGAACTCCTCTTAAGATGTGCTTAACTGAGTATGTCTTGTCGGTGGATTCTGTTTTTGCAATCTAGCTACTTTGCCTGCCTTTTGGTCGCTGTAAAATCCATCTGAATTACCATAACATGGTCGTAGACGCCGGATTTGAACGTTCGGTTGCATTGAGTGCCTATGTGCAATGTTTATTATGAAAGTGGGTTTGGGGTGCGTTGATGTGATTACAGACAAAGTGAGCAGCGGGTCTGGTTGGGTGCTGGTAGCGGGGTTGATAGCCGTTTTTGGTCATTTGAGTTATCAGTTATGGTTTGGTGCCTCCGGCTTTAGGGAGTTGAGAGGTTTATCATTGGAAGTCCGCCAAAAAGAGTCTGAGAATCTGCGTTTGTATGAGCGTAACCAGTTACTGACAGCTGAAATTATCGAGCTCAAATCAGGTATGGATGCTATTGAAGAGAGAGCTCGAAACGAACTGGGTATGATTGAACAAGGTGAAACCTTTGTATGGATTGTACCTGAGTAATCAGAATTGCTGTAATCAGCCTGTAAAGCAAATAAAAGAATCATTGAAATTAAGCGCAAACCATATTAATTCGGTATCATGCTGGCTATTGAATGCTGATGAACGGCGATGAGACGTGAGTAATCTGATTGGCTCTGATATTCAACAAGAGTTTTGGATGATTATACCTGCTGCTGGTATGGGTCGTCGGATGGGATCTGAAATTCCAAAACAATACCTTTCTGTACAGGGGAAAACCCTGCTTGAGTGGGTTGTGCAACGTATATTATCAATGAATGCCGTTCATCGAGTTTACGTTGTGGTCGACCCGGAAGATGTTCGCATTGATCAGCTTAGTTTTAGGGTTCAATCCGGTGAGCAAGCGGATGTTGAGGTATTGAAGGCTGGGGGACATACTCGGTTGGAAACCGTTCTCAACGCTTTGAGGTACCTGGAACCAGAGGTTGAATCTTATGAACTGCCTCCTCAAATTCTTGTACATGATGCGGCTAGGCCTTGTGTCGAAAAAGAAGATATAAGCAATCTTATGAAAGCGGCTGGCCCCAACGGTGCATTGTTGGCAAGCCCCATAGTGGATACGGTTAAGCGGGTTGACGGTAACTTGGGTGTTAAAGCAACTTTAGATCGTTCTGAGCTTTGGTTAGCACAAACGCCGCAAATGGCTCCTTTTGATACGCTGCTCATGGCGCTGGATCATGCGCAAAGTGCCTCTGAAGCCGATAACCCCGCGAACACAGTGACCGATGAGGCATCCGCATTGGAAGCCATAGGGTTGGCCCCTCAAGTAGTCCCTGGTCATTCGCACAATATAAAAGTGACATACCCGGTGGACTTGGACTGGGTAGGATTTTATTTAACCCAATTCTCTCACCAGGGCGTTTAGTCAATTCGATAGTTGTGAAGAAAGATATGAACAATATGATCATAAGAATCGGCCACGGGTTTGATGTGCATCGATTTGGTGAAGGTGATTCTTTAAGTCTCGGAGGCGTTGAGATTCCTTATGAGCATGGCTTTATTGCTCATTCCGATGGTGATGTTTTGCTGCATGCTGTGATTGATGCATTGCTTGGTGCCATTGGAAAGGGAGATATTGGGAAGCGGTTTCCTGATCAAGACCCTCAATATAAAGGGATATCCAGCCGGTTGTTGGTTCAAAATGTGTGGGATGAGCTGACGGCTGAAGGCTGGCAGATCAATAATCTTGATGTCACCATTATTGCCCAAGCGCCCAAAATGGCGCCCTATATAGAGGCTATGAGAGAATCTTTGTCTGACATGCTGAATGCACAACTACCGTTAATCAACGTTAAAGCGACCACAACAGAAGGTTTAGGGTACGCTGGCCGTAAAGAAGGTATCGCTGTTCATGCGGTCTGTTTGCTGGTGAAGCCGAGCATAAACTGATGTGCCAATGAGATGCTTTTTTCAATTGCCTATTTCTATACAGCAGTGATGAAATCCCTATTTAATCAGAGGTAATGATTGTGGATTGGCCGTTAAATTGGTTAAAAGCCTATGACGAACTGGGTGTCGTGGGGCAATACCGTGTAGAGCCTGAAGATTTTTGTGTTACAGAAATTGCTGGGTTTGAGCATGCAGGCGAAGGTGAGCATCTTTATCTCTATGTAGAAAAGAAAAATACCAATACTCAATGGTTGGCCCGCCAAATTGCTGATCAGGTGGGTGTTCCGCTTGCCAATGTGAGTTATGCCGGTTTAAAAGATCGACGAGCCGTTACACGGCAATGGTTCAGTATTTATTGGGGATTAAAAAAGCCAGAGCCGAGTTTTGCGGGGCTTGAAAAGGAAACGGGCGCCAAGGTACTAGAGGTGACGCGGCACACCAAAAAGCTACGTCGTGGGCAGTTGCAAGCTAATGCATTTGAAATTCGCCTGCGTGGATTGGGGGTCGATGTCGTTCATTCAAATGCTCTGTCTTTAGCCGAGCGGTTGGATCAGCGGTTATCAGTCATTGCAGAGTCTGGCGTACCTAATTATTTTGGCGAGCAACGCTTTGGGTTTGACGGTCATAATGTGGCCCATGCGTTAGAGATTTTTCAAAGGAAACGCCGTGAACGAAACCGGCAAAAATTTAGCCTCTATCTCTCTGCCGCTCGTTCATACCTTTTCAATTGGTTGTGCCAAGAGCGTGTTCGTCAGGGGATCTTGCAGCAATGCATTGAAGGGGATCTGGTAGAAGAGAATGATCCTAAATGGTTAACGGGACCCATGTGGGGCAGAGGGCGATTGCCCACAGCAGGGCTTGCTTTAGAGCTGGAATCGCAATTAGCAGAGGTTTTTCCGGATATATGTAATGGGCTTGAGCATGCAGGCTTAAGTCAAGAGCGTCGAAAGCTAACGAATCAAGTGCAAGATCTAGCTTGGGAGTGGCAAGAGGGTGAATTGTTATTGCGTTTTAAGCTTTCTCCGGGAAGTTATGCAACAGCGGTTTTACGTGAGTTGGGCTCAATAGAAGAGTTTAGAGCGAGTGTTGAAGAACACACTGATGAAACCTAGGCGTCAACAGGTAGAGCGGTTGGGCTAGCTTGGATGAAGAATGGCCCCAAATGGATATGGGGCTATTGGCTTTTCGGGGTGGCAAATAACCGTTTTTTAATGCTGTCTACGGTGCCTTCACTAACAAGCTTTTGAAAAGCCTTGTCGAATCGTTGAGTTTTGCTTTCTACGTCTTTTGTTTTGAGGGAAATAGCTAGATACATGTTCTGGCTAGCAAGAGCGGGTTCTATTGGAATAGTAGTGAGAGAGATGTCTTTATACTTTTTTTCGAGGTTTAACAGTTCAGCAAGCCCGACGTCTCCATAGCCAGCCGCGATGTCCACCTTGCCCAGGTGTAGGAGGGATAATGCATCTTCAAGAGTCGGAACTTCTTGCTTTGTTAAAAGGGTGGATTTGTCAAATTCATCACTTATAACATGACCACGGCCTACAGCAATTTTGTAACTGGCGACGGTTTGTAAGTCACCGTTCCACTTGATCTTGTCTCGATTAGACAGTGTCACAAAGAAAACCGACTTAACCTCAGAAATCGGTTGGCCGAATGCGTACCAGGCCTCTCGCTCTTTCGTTTTAAAAGCCCCTAATAGCGCATCGTATTGCCCTCCTTTTGATAGGTGGACCGCACGTGCCCAAGGCATGAATTCTATGCTGGCATCGTATCCTTGATCGCTAAGTGCTTTCTTTACAGCAGCCTATAGCCAACCTTTTTCTTGCATGTTGTCACCAAAGTAGGGTGGAAAATCTTCAGTAACAACCTTAAAAGGTTCACTGGCAAAAGCACTGAAACTGATGAGAAGGGTGCATAGTAAGGCCGAAAAATTGTGGTGAAATAGCATGAAGCAAGCTCCTGGAGTGAAGGCCCAATGAAGCGAGGGTTAATGGCCGCAAGCCAAAAATTGCTTCCCTCGATATATTGACGGCCTCTTTAGTGTAGTCCAGGTGCTTGAGGGTAAACGGGTGGGCTAGACTCAGGGGTATTCTCATTGTTCTCAATGCTAATAGTATGTGCTTGCTTATCTGTACTCATGCGCTACAAAGAGTAATCGTTATAGCGGCGGGTATGTTGTTGGCTTCCTCAGTGTTATCCGCTTCTATAGAAAAGATCAGTATCTGTGGCGATGGTTCTGGGTGGCCTCCTTATCACTACCTTGATGCTGAGGGTGGTTTTCAAGGCTATGACTTGGATGTGCTCGCTCTGATACTAGAACCCGCTGGGATTAAGTATGAATTCACTATGCCACCCTGGAGAAGGTGCCTATATGGTGTGGAATCCAATACATTCCAGGTGGCGGTATCGGCATCTTTCAGCTTGGAACGTAATCAAGATTATCTTTTGACAAAGCCTTACTACAACATAAGCCCGGTTGTTGTGGGAAGGAAGGGTACTTTGGAAAAATTCACTTCGATGAAGCTCCTTGAGATTTTGGATTTTAAATTATGTGGATTGAAAGGTTATTCCTATCGGTTTTTATTAGGGAGTGATGCCGAAGTTACCGCATTGCATGACAATTATCTTGAATCGTTTAGACTGCTTGGGAATCGACCCTGTGATCTATTGGTTGCCCGCAAAGAAATAGTAATAAGTCATCCTGACTGGAGAAAAGCTAAGCGGGAAAACATTGCCTTGAGGTATGTTCCAATATCTGATGTTGAGTCAGAGCAATTTCATATGTTGATAAGCCGTGCTTATCCTTATTCAGCTGAGCTAAAAAAAATACTAGATGATGGTATTGATCGATTAGAAGCGGCAGGGCAGTTGTCGGCGTTGATTAAAAAAAGAGAGATAAAATAATTCTGCGCCAGCATAACGGGCACCCTTTATGGCTTATGAGCTACCGAAGCCTGAATTGCTCATTAACTGCCTACAAAACAAGATCAGCAGCTGTATTGAGAATGTATTGTTTATGGCTTCTCTCGCTTTGTGATTGTACTCGATCAGCGCTTTGATGAAGGGGCATAGACGACGAAATTAATAGGCGAGTCTGGTAGAATCAGTTCGTCATAACTTAGGGGCAGATAATAAGTGTGTGCATGTAAGCGCACTGAATAGGTTTTTTGAGTGCTAAGAACGTAAAAAAACTATATATTACAAAGGGTTGGGTTATAAGTGAAAATACTGTTATCGAATGATGATGGGGTGCATGCGCCAGGTATTAACATCTTGGCTGAACATCTTCGTTTGGGTGGTCATCAAGTAACCATCATTGCGCCAGATCGAGATCGAAGCGGAGCCAGTAACTCCTTGACGCTAGATCGCCCCTTGCATCCCATTACTTTGTCAGATCAAGCGATGTGCCTCAATGGCACGCCGACAGATTGTGTGCACCTTGGGTTGCATCGGCTTTGTATTGAGGAGCCGGACATTGTTTTATCAGGCATTAATTCTGGAGCCAATTTGGGTGATGATGTTCTTTATTCTGGAACCGTTGCTGCGGCTACAGAGGGGCGTTTTCTAGACCGAAACCCAATAGCGATCTCTTTAAACGGTGTGGAGCACTTTGCTAGTGCCGCTCGCTTTCTCGTGGCATGGTTGCCAAAACTTGCGGAGCTAAGGCTTCCCAAGGGTGTATTGCTGAACATTAATGTTCCAGACATTCCTTTCGAAGAAATACAAGGGGTTGAGGTTACACGCTTAGGGCATCGAGCACGTTCTGATAATCCAGTAGAAATGACGAACCCAAGAGGGAAGCTTTGTTACTGGATCTCAGGTTCTGGGCAGGGACAAGATGCAGGTGAAGGAACGGACTTTTATGCAATTGAGCAAAATAAAGTGTCTATAACCCCGATACAGATTGATATGACAGCTTATTCCGCGCAGTCTCAGGTTCAGGCGTTGGTTCGTGATGAAGGATAACGAATGACACCAGAGTGGATTGAGGGGCGGGGCATGACCTCAAAACGCACTCGTATGCGTATGATTGAGCGGCTTCAGACCGAAGGCATTCGAAGTGAGCCCGTATTGGAAACGATGGCGAGCATACCTCGCCATATCTTTGTCGATGAGGCCATGGCTCACTTAGCGTATGAAGACAGTGCCTTGCCTATAGGGTATGGGCAAACGATTTCACAGCCTTATATCGTCGCCCGAATGACGGAACTATTGCTTTCCTTTGGACACCTTAAACGTGTACTCGAAGTAGGAACAGGGTGTGGCTATCAAACAACGGTGCTTTCAAAACTGGTTGATGAGGTTTACACCGTTGAGCGCTTAGGGATATTGGCATCTAAAGCGACGAGTCGATGGCATGCGCTGAGTCTAAACAACATTCACTCGTTTATAGCGGATGGCTTTCAAGGATTGAAATCCAACGCACCCTATGACGGTATTATCGTGACTGCTTGCGCGCCCGAATTACCCGCAGCGTTATTGGAGCAGTTGGCGCCTGGTGGGGTTTTGGTCATTCCGATAGGCGATGTTTCAGGGACACAGCAATTATACCGCTATCATAAATCTGGCGTTCTTCAGAGTGATGGTTTTGAATTCGTACGCTTTGTCCCATTAATTGCCGGTGTAGAAGGTATCGATCATTAGGTTTCGTCTACACCCATTATGTAATCAGTAACAGTGAAAAACGGCATGAATTCCACGTCAACAACTCAGGCATCATCTAAGAAAGAACCCTTTATGACCTGGTTAACAGGTGTTGCCATGGGGGCAGCCGATGTCGTTCCTGGTGTTTCTGGTGGCACTATCGCTTTTATTTCTGGGCGCTATGAACGGCTGATTGATGCATTAAGCAGTTTCGATCTTCGCTTATGGGCTATTTGGAAAAAAGAAGGCTTCTCATCGGTTTGGAAAGCCATTGATGGGACATTTTTAACGCTCATTTTTTCCGGTGTATTGGTGAGCATTTTTAGTCTCGCAAATGCCATTCATTATGGGTTAGAACACCATGCCCCCCTTTTGTGGGGGTATTTTTTTGGATTGATCTTGGCCTCGAGCTGGATGATTAGCCGTAGAATTGAAACGCATTCCCTAAAAGTTCTGGTGATTGGCTTGGGAGGATTGGCGCTTGGAATTGCGGTAGGCTTTCTATCGCCAACCGAAACGCCTGTCACCGCTGTGACCCTATTCTTTGGAGGGATGATTGCCATTTGCGCCATGATTCTACCTGGCATTTCGGGTTCGTTTATATTGCTGATGATGGGTTTGTATTCGGGCTTAATCGCAGCGGTTAAGTCCTTGGATATCGCGTTACTCATCTGTTTTGCAGTGGGCGCCATTATTGGGTTGCTTAGCTTTGTACGGTTGCTGAGTTACTTGCTGCATCATTACCATAATGAAACGTTGGGGCTGCTGACAGGCATTATGTTAGGTGCCTTAGTTAAGGTTTGGCCATGGAAGAACACCTTAAGTTTTCGCCTGGATCGACAAGGCAATCAAAAACCCTTGCTGCAAGAAAATGTTATGCCATGGACATTTGAACAGCTTTCAGGTGAGGCGTCGCAGTGGATGTTGGTGCTTCTTTTAGGATTGCTGGGGATGGCCACCGTTTTGCTAATTGAATACGTTGGGCGTACTGATAAGGCTCCCCAGGCATCTTGATTGTTCAAGAGTCTTGATGTGAAAGTGGGGAGGAGTGTGATTTGGCAAATCTCATAATGTGATGGCTGTCAAAAAAAGCACACCTGGGCAGTTAAATGATACAGGGCTTACCCTCCTCGCCCCTTTTTTGTAACGATTTAATATTTTTTTCTTCTTACAAAAGTTCCGCTAAGCTGGACATGCACTTAACTTAGCGCCTTTTGGCAAGTCATTTGTGAGGACCTTGAATGTGCTGTTGTACCTCCGTCAAATCGCTGAACGTTGTTATTCAAAGCCCCTTATTTTCGTTACGTTCTGTAGCTTAACGTTAGTTGGGTGTGCTGGCGGTTTTGTTTCTATAGAAAACAAATTCTCGGGTACCCAGTATGTGCCAGCAGGGTCTGATTATGTGGTTCGTAGAGGTGATACGCTTTTTGGGATTGCACTCCAAGCAGATCTGGATTACCGGAAGTTGGCGAGCGCTAACAACATACCCTCTCCCTATGTGATTTACCCTGGTCAAAAAATCACATTGAAAGAAGCATCGAGACAATATACAAAACCTCACAATAAAGTCCCAACGGTTGCCAGTAAACCGTCAAATAAACCAAAAGTTGCGTCAGGCAAGCAAACTAGGCCTGCGCCAACCCCCAAGCCCCACTCACCACCAGGGCATTTGAAAACAAATGTTAAGTGGCATTGGCCCATTTCAGGCAGGGTTGTCGCCAATTTTTCAACGAAATCACCCGTAAATAAGGGGATTGATATCAAGGGCGAGCTTGGCCAGTCTGTGAGGGCTGCTGCTGCGGGTAAGGTTGTCTTCGCTGGCGTTGGGCCAAGAGGGTATGGTCAGTTGGTGATTATTGATCACAACGGACTTTATCTAAGCGCCTACGCCAATAACCACAAAGTCTTGGTGAAAGAGAATGACATTGTCCAGGCACGGCAAACCATTGCCCAGTTGAGTAAAGATGATACTCAACATGCGCGATTGCACTTTGAGGTGCGTCGTAAGGGCAAGCCTGTGAATCCCTTGCGCTTGCTGCCTCGTAATGGGTAGCTAAAAAGCTCGAAGGGGCGTCATTCAACCCGTTGTCGAAGTGGCATAAATGTTGGATTCATCAGCTAGCCGCTGACAACTATAACAAGGGTGAGAAGACATTATGGCCTTACAAAGGGAGTATCAAGCTGACGATGCAAACGTCGCTGAAGACGATATGGCTCTCGATGATCTGCCCATCGAAGATAGTGATTCGAATGAGAACGAATCCAGTGAGGACGAAGAGTTAACTCGCTTAACTCAAAATCGAGATCGAGATCCAGACCTTCAAAAAACGTTAGATGCTACCCAGCTTTACCTCAATGAGATTGGCTTTTCGCCATTGTTGACGCCTGAAGAGGAGGTCTTCTTTGCTCGCTTAGCGCGCAAAGGCGATGAGCAAGGTCGAAAGCGCATGATAGAGAGTAACCTCCGCCTGGTGGTTAAAATTTCAAGGCGCTATGTCAATCGTGGCTTGTCACTGCTTGATCTTATTGAAGAAGGTAACTTGGGTCTGATACGAGCCGTTGAAAAATTCGACCCTGAAAGAGGCTTTAGATTTTCTACTTACGCCACTTGGTGGATTAGGCAAACCATTGAACGGGCCATCATGAATCAAACCCGGACCATACGCCTTCCCATCCATGTTGTGAAAGAGTTAAATGTTTACTTGCGAGCTGCTCGTGAACTTACCCAAAAACTTGATCATGAACCTACTGCGGAAGAAATAGCCGAGTTATTGGACAAACCCGTTGACGATGTTAAAAGGATGCTTAGCCTTAATGAGCGTGTGACATCGGTCGACTCACCCTTGGGGTTTGATACCGATAAATCCGTTTTAGATACAATCGCTGATGAGCATCAAAGTGACCCTTGCGAGGTGTTGCAGGATGATGATATTCGCTCAAGTATTGATGAGTGGCTCTGCCAGCTTACAGAAAAGCAATGTGAAGTCGTCTCAAGGCGTTTTGGTCTTAGAGGGTATGAAACCAGCACCTTGGAAGAGGTAGGCCGAGAGATTGGGTTAACACGAGAGCGCGTTCGCCAAATTCAGGTGGAAGCCTTAAAAAGGTTGAGAGAAATTTTGGAAAAACAAGGGCTTAACGGTAAAACATTGTTTGGCAGTGTGCGCTGAAGCTGCAATAGACATATCAATGACTTGAATGAAACATAGAGCCGGCGTAAGCCGGTTTTTTTGTTATTTGAGAACAGGTTAGCGGCCCCCAGCAGGTTGACTAGTACTTTTGGGACTTTTCCATTATGCTCCAAAGAGTCCCCAGTGCAGAGGTGCGAAGATGGAAGGTTGGATTATTTTAGGCATTATTGCCGCTCTGATCGTTTGGTTAATAACCATCTATAACGGTCTGGTTGCAAGAAAAAATGAGTATAAAAATGCATTCGCACAGATTGATGTTCAATTAAAAAGACGACATGAATTGATTCCAAATTTGGTGAATACGGCCAAAGGTTATTTGAAGCATGAGCAAGAGACTCTTGATCGAGTCATCAGTGCCCGGAACTCGGCTGCCCAAGTGCTGGAAAAAGCAATGTCTACCTTAAACCCTGGCGATATAGCCTCTTTGGGCAATGCTGAGCAGGCTCTTACGTCAGCACTGGGGGGGTTAAATGTGGTCGTTGAGGCTTATCCGGACTTAAAAGCTGACTCAACCATGTTGCAGGTGATGGAAGAGCTTTCCAGTACTGAAAACCGCGTGGCGGCTGCTCGCCAGTGTTATAACGATGCGGTGATGGTCTTCAATGTTTACCGTCAAAGCTTTCCAAATAACATTGTTGCTGGAAAAACTGGATTTACACAGGATGCTGCTTTGTTGGAGTTTGAGGATAAAGCGGAAATTCAAAAAGCACCTGAAGTTAAATTTTGACCTAAGTCGTAACGATGAGCCGAAGCTTCTTTGATTGGCAGCGCTCTGCTCGTGCGCAAACCCGAATGTTGTATGTCGGGTTTTGCGTTGTTATTGTCGCCACGTCTGCGCTAATGGCACTCTGTGTTCATTGGGCTTGGCAGTTTGAGCCTGATGCGCCTGCCCCTCCGCCTTATACAGATTTATTCCTGATCGCTTTAGCACTGATGACGCCCTTTATTTTGGGTGGTATGTACTACCGAGTGTTGAGCCTATCAAAGGGAGGGGCCTATAAAGTGGCCCAATTAATTGGGGCGGACGAGCTAGTAGACCCTCAAACGAACCTTGAAAAGCGTTACCTCAATGTGGTTGAAGAAATTTCGATTGCAGCGGGTATACCTGTTCCTCAGATATACATTTTAGAAACACCTACCGTCAATGCTTTCGCAGCAGGGTATTCAACAAAAGATGCTTTGGTCTGTGTGACACGAGGTTGCCTACAATGCATGCCTAGGGCAGAACTTGAAGCCATTATCGGTCACGAGTTAGGTCATATTGTGCATGGCGATACTCGTATAAATCTTAGAGCGATGGGCGTTATTTTCGGCATCTCGCTTCTCACTCAGTTGGGCGAATTAATGGTTCATGGTTCTCGCGGTGGGCACTCAAGTCGCTCTAGTGATTCACGAGATGGCCGTATCGCCATTGCCGGGATTGCCTTGATGATCATCGGTTATGTCGGTGCATTTGCTGCGCAAATTATACAGTCTTTGTTGAGTCGTACTCGTGAGTATCATGCGGACGCTGCTGCGGTGCAATTTACACGTAATCCACAATCGCTGGCGGATGCTCTAAAGCGCATTGGTGGGTCGTCAGGCACGCAGGTGTCTGGAGCGGCGGCAATTGAGATGCGGCATATGTTTTTTTGTGAAGCGGCCGTTCAGTCGTTTAATCGTGTATTCTCCACGCACCCGCCAATTGAAAAGAGAATTCTAAAGCTTGAACCGGGTTGGGATTACGAATTTATTCCACGAGAGGTGCAAGAGGAAGTCCCCTTGGCTCATGTGCGAGAAGCACAAGAGCGCCCTGTGGGCCCTGATGGAGCCCTATCGGAGTCTGCCACCATGGCTGTCGGTGCCGCCGCTTTTTCAATGTTACAGTTTTCAGCTATGGATAT
Organism: uncultured Saccharospirillaceae bacterium; assembly: GCA_947499545.1. Lineage (GTDB taxonomy): Bacteria > Pseudomonadota > Gammaproteobacteria > Pseudomonadales > Oceanobacteraceae > CANMOZ01. Next base: position 21,134 of record CANMOZ010000019.1, on the reverse strand, counting down.
CGAACGGGCATTTAAAGCAACGGGAAATCCTGGTGATGATCACCTGAATTATGCTCGAGAACTCATGTTTGGGTTGCCTTTTGCGATTTCTACGATGGTCCATGAAAAAGATAATGCACCAGCAGTTCTATTCGCTCTATTGCTTTCTGATGACCCTGATGAGCAGCTGCAACAGCTTGGCATCATCAAACAGTATGATCACAGGCTTTCAGCAAAAGCCATGCAGGCAAAAGAAGCTCTAAAAGAGGCAAAAATGCAGGATGTACTGTCGATTTTTGATTTGCTCGTGCCCGCATTAAGGCGTTTAAATGAAACCGAGTTTAAAACGCTTCTCAAACAGATGTTGGAACTAATCAAAGCAGATAAAAAAGTTACATTATTTGAATGGTGCTTATTTTCGCTTTCAAAAAGTCTGTTTCGCGTACTCTTTGTTCCGAAAGCTAAACAAGGCCTTGACCTGAATTTCACCATTAAGCGTTCTAAAGAAGAGGTTGAACTTGTTATGCAGACGCTTTGCATAGCAACTAAAATGCCTTCTGATAAATGTAAAATAGCTTTAGAAAATGCATCCAAATTGCTAGGAGTGGAGTGCAGGCTGCCAGAAAAAATGTTGCCATTTGCTGCGGTCGATAAGGCATTGTCTCGTTGCTCTCAACTGATCGATTTTGATCGAGAGTTAATATTAAAAGCTTGTGTTGAAATGGTTGAATTTGATCAACAAGTGACGGTTGAAGAATCTCAGATTTTGAGAGCCATTGCGACGCTTTTAGGATGCCCTATACCCCCTATTATTAGACAATCTGCAGTCTAGGCATGAAAGCCGGTTTTTTCTTTGAGCAAAAAAATCATCAAAGAAAAAGTGCTCTGATTTTTTTGCTGTTTATTGTATGTATCCTATTTATTGCCTTGTTCACTAGCTGGTCGATATATGCGAGCTTGGCAGTTTTTATTAAGGTTTCTTTTTCGCAAGTATTTGTGTGGGCGTTAGTCTCCATAATTGGCATCGTTGGGGGCGGCGCGGCATGGTGTCAATGGCGTTTAACTCGTCAGGGCGCTTTGGGGTTAATGAAACGTTTGGACGCCGAACCTATGTGGGAGCCTACCACTGAGTTTGAACAGCGATATTTAAATGTTGTAGAAGAAGTCTCAATCGCAGCGGGCATTCCTATGCCCAGTACATTTTTATTTGAAACTCGGAATATAAATGCCTTTTCAGTTGGGGTATCTCCAGAAGATACAGCCATTTGCTTAACACGAGGTTGTTTGAATACGTTGAACCGGCGAGAGCTTGAAGCCGTGGTCGCGCAGGCAATGAGCCATATCATAGACGGCAGTTCTAAAATAAATTTTAAGGCGGTTGGCTACGTCTTTGGCCTGTCATTGGTTTCAAAAATAGGCGTTAAAATGATATTGCCCCTGTATGACGTACGCAGTGGTCTAATGGTGATTCTATTGCCTTTGGCATTTTTAGGGTTTTGGGTGTATCTGATGGGGTTTGTAGGAAATCTATCAGGGCAAATATTACAAGCTTGGTTGTGTCGAACTCGCATCGCTTTTGCGGATGCGACTGCCGTAAAAATAACACGAGAAAAAGACACTTTGGCAGGAGCACTAAAATATATTTCAAAAGATTCAAACGCGGTTGTGCCTGTGCAAACCAATCATGAAGTGAGGCATATGTTTTTTTGTGAAGCCGCCTATTTCTTTTCGGAGCGTATCTTCTCGACACATCCCACAATCATGAGCCGTATACGGAAACTAGACCCAGGTTGGAATGGACGTTTCTCTCCTATTATTAAACATGATGACCGCCCATTGGAAGGTATCTACGAAGATGGCATTTATACTCTAAAAGAAAATGCTAGACAAATCACTTCAGAAGGCCCTGTTGACGAATACGAACTAAAACGATCGGGTGGGTCTGCTTTTCAATTTATGACGTTTACGAATCAAGATTTATTATCCGCATTCAATCATTCAAGCGAGCCTGATGCGGAACACCTCGCTTATGCCAAGTCACTGGTTGCAATGCTGCCGATGCAGTTAGCGCAATTGATGCATACTAAACAAGCAAATGGCTATCTTGTGCTCGCTTTGTTGATGACGCCTGGAAGTGAATGTTACCCAGAAAAGCTTAAATATATACAAGAAGTGTATCCAATGGAGCTGCGGCGAATAGAAACAGCTGCTTTGGCATTAGAACAATCCAGGATTCAGGATGTACTCTCACTCTTTGATTTGATGGTTCCTTCTCTCAGGCGGTTGCGTCGCGATCAGTTTGATGAATTATTAGAGCATGTGAATCACATTATTAGACTTGATCGCCGAATGGCGTTACTGGAGTGGAGCCTGCATGCGTTGCTGAAACACCTTTATCGTGTACTATTTACAAAAAAACGATTTGGCTCCTTTGATCAGGGGAAGAGTTTTAAGCTGTATCATTCATCTATTAATGTCATTGTCTCAAGTATTTGTCATGTGTCTGCAATGAGTCTTGACCGTACCCAATCAGCCTTGAATAAAATCGGTCCATACTTTAATTTGACACTGAAGAGAATCGAGTGGAAACAATGTGCTGAACGTTTGGATGATGCCTTGAGTGATTGTGCAACCTTGCCAGAATTTAAACGGAAAAAATTATTATCAGCCTGTATTGAGATAGCCAATTACGATCATGTTCTGCGCATTGAAGAGTCCCAAGTCATTCGAGTGGTCGCTTCGGGTTTGGGATGCCCCATGCCACCTCTTTTGAAAAGTCAAAGTTAACATGAGTAGCAGCTTTTTTGAATGGCAAAGACAGGCGCGTAAGCATACCTATGTCTTGTCTTTGTTGTTGTTGGTGATGATCGCCGTCATTTCTTTTGCTTTGACCTACTGTTTGCTGCCTTTTATATACCTCTTTCTACGACTCGCTTTTTGGGAAGCATTTGGATTTGTTCTCATCGTCGTATCTGTCGTCATTTTGGGGGGAACCTATTCCAGGTACTCAGGCTTGTGGAAGAGAGGTGCTCATACAATTGCGTTAAAGTTGGGGGCTAAACCTTTGGATTATCCTCGTACATTGTTAGAGCAGCGATATCTTAATGTTGTTGAGGAAGCGTCTATTGCGGCCGGCATACCAATGCCGTTGATCTATCTGTTAGAAACGGATCGCATCAATGTATTTGCTACAGGTAAGGATATTGATAGCAGTCTAATATGTGTGACACGAGGCTGCTTAACAGGATTAAATCGAGAAGAGCTTCAGGCCGTCGTATCGCATGAAATTGGCCATATTGTGCATGGTGATGTTCTCATTAACATGAGAGCTATAGGAGTGGTTTATGGCTTGTCCATCATTTCTCAGTTTGGGCTCAATGTGTTGGCGCCGGTCGATGAAAAAGGGAAAAGGAAAGTAGCGCACCCCTATTTGGTTGTTCCGGGCGTGCTTATCTATGTGATCGGATATCTGGGCGGTCTGGCGAGTCAGGTAGTTCAGGCTTGGTTGTGCCGAACACGTGAATACCATGCTGATGCTACCTCTGTACAATTAACGCGACAACCGGATGCTTTGGCCAGCGCGTTAAAACGCTTAGGCACAGGAACAATAACTGCGATCCCAGGAAACTATACCAATGAAGTACGGCACTTATTTTTTTGTGAAGCAGCGAGCTATTTCTCCGAAAGGGTGTTCTCTACGCATCCTGAGTTGTCAGAACGCATCAAAAAACTAGAACCGTACTGGGATGGTGAGTGGCTTAGGGTTGAGCGAAAGAAAGATAGACTAATAAAAAAAGGGTTAGAAGAGGAAAGTCGGAGGCAAGAAGAGGAAGCTCGGACACTTCCATCGGAGGGCGTCTTGTCAGAAGACCGCTTAGACAGTGTAGGTGCGGCGGCTTTCACTTTGTTGCAATTTAAATCTGAAGACATTTGGGATGCGTACCGTTCTGGTGGGGCGCCAACCAATCTGCATTTACGTTACGCCAGGCGTTTATTGCATGCATTGCCGCTCCCTTTAAGCCAAATGATACACTCCGTTTCTGACGGTTTTTTGATTCCATTGGTGCTGTTGCTTAAGCCTGAAGAAGAGATAAAGCTGAAGCAACTACAGTGGTTAAAGTCATGTTATCCGACGCAGGTCGCGAAGGTGCTGGAGGCGTCAGAAGCATTACAGCGATCTAATATACAAGATAAATTAACGCTCTTCGATTTAGCTGTACCTTCTTTAAGAAAGTTGAAAAAGGACGATTTCGAATCTCTTATTTCACATTTGAAACCTATGATTGAAGCGGATGGAAGGGTTTCTTTATTTGAGTGGTGTTTGTATGCCATTACCAAACACTTATATCGAGTCTTGCACCTGCCCACACGCTTTATTGAGCCTGTATTAGAGCCTTCATTATCACAATATGAAACCGAGCTGGGTGCTATTTTTGGAGCACTCGTAAAAGTGTCAGGAATGGGGCGGGAACGAAGAGAGCAAGTCTTAGAAAAGGCTAGTTTCCAGTTAGGCATTTCTTTGGCTGATGCCCTTAGTGAATCGCAGATGGGTGGGGTAGAGAAAGCGCTTGAGCGTTGTGCAGAACTGTCGTCAAAGCAGCGGGAAAAGATCTTAAATGCATGCTTATTTATCGCAACTTATGACGATGTTATTCGAGTGGAAGAATCTCAGGCGCTTAGAGCCATTGCAACCGTATTGGGTTGTCCAATGCCACCGGTTGTTGTTGAAGCTAACCTTTAACGGTCGTCTGCAGTGGCGCAATAAGACCCTTTTGTTGTGACCTTTCTCAATGTTCAAAATAGACATATAAGGGCATGGTGCGTTCAAATTATACAGAATTATGTCACATGTCTTAACTTGAGGCGCAAAAAAACTTGCGAAGATCAAATAAAAGAGTATGGTTTAGGTCAGCAGGGAGTGCTAACCGACACAGGATGTGTCAGCAAAGGACTGCTCTGATAGGGAAGCTAGACATGGACGTTAGTCAGGAAGACTAGGGTGCAGTCGAGGCGGGCAAAATAGCCCGCCTCTTTTTTTATGTGCTCAGGCAAAAGAGAGGCCATAGCCCGAATTCGAAGAAGGGAATACAGCCTCATTGCTGAGGCGCCTGTTGAGTCGGTACCCAAACGCTATTATAAATCCCCCTAGATGCACCATCGTTCTGCTAATTTTCCTCACTTTCTATTTTCTCCCCTATTGTTTTATCCCTTAATTTTGTTTGGAGGCCTATTTCCTGAGACGCAGTTCAACGGTAGGCGCTAACTCTAAAAAACTTTTTGAGAATTTATGCATTATTAACATTTCGTAATATTTTGGAAGTGTCTGTATTCTCTGGCTTATCTTGTGTGTGACCGGTTACGTTCAAATAAAATAGCTCAACAACCGTTATAGGCACCACTTCACACCTATAGAATAAAACTCCTTAGCAATTGAGATAACTCGACGGCATACAAGAGACCTGCGTCAGCTTTTTGTTGTGGTTAACAGCCATATAACGATATTTAGGCTTGGCATGGATGATAAGAAACCAACCAAAAACTACGGGCTAAGGTTTGGGTTCTGAGGCGGCGACTCGACTAAGTAAGAGAAAAATTTCATCGAGGGGGCATGAAGTGAAGTTAACAACAGCAATGGGCGTTTTTGGTTTAAGTGTTGTCGGGTTTGGTTTGTACAAATGGGTCAATCCAGTTAGTGGCGCCTTAAATAAAGCAGACGAGCCCATTAGTGAAAATAGCTATTCAGAAATCCAGCCGTCTGAGCATGTATATGTCGATATTCAGGTCGTCGAAACGCTTGAAGATTATCCCTACGAAGTTACGTCAGTACCCGTTAATGTGAAAGAAAATCATGAGAATGCGCTTGGATGGTTCGATAACAATCGCCTTGCCTTTTTAGAAATAGATGACGATGGTACTGAACGAGTAGCCACTTGGAGCGAAGAGCAGGGCGTCAAAACGTATAAAAAAAATATAAAGGCGATTTGTGCTAGAGATGGAAAGATCGGTTATATCAAGAACACTGCCAGTGGCCGAGCCGCTTATTTTGGGCCTGTAGGATTAGAGCGAGAATTATTGTCGGTAAGTGAGCTGAGTCTCAGCATGTGTGCACCAACAGGTCATCAATTAATGGAAGAGGCCCCCAATAAAATCAGCGGCCGTTATGTAGACCTTGTCGATAATGCCTTTAAACTATGGGAACCCGGTAAAGTGTATGGAGAAAACCAGCCAGGTGAAATATACGTGAATGGACGAGCGGTTGCGAATACGCACTTTGTAGGCTCAATCGCGAACCATATTAAATATGTAGAGCATTTGAACGCCTACTTTATTGATCGACTCTCAAATTACCGTTGTCACGGCACGGATTGCAATGATTGGAATTATCACTACGCCTACTTTATTGACCGTAAAGGTAAGCAATTTTCAGTGAAATGGGATTTGCCATGGAAGCCAGCCAGTGAAGACAGCTCTCCAGAATTGAGTCTGACTCCAATGACAAAAGTGCACTACCTGTATTTTGATCCCAAACACGCACAGCAAGCACCTGAAGCCCCTTTTCAAGAAGTTGGCCTGCATTTGCTTGATATTCGAAATAATCAAGTTGAATTGTTGTTAAAAGGCGTTCCGGTCAATCAGGCTATCTCACCAGACGGCTGTAAGGTAGCAGTGACACGGTTAATTGAAAATGATTCGTCAAGTCTAAAGCGTAGAATGAATTTGGCCGTCATTGATTTTTGCAAGCCAAGGCATAATGCCATTGCTTTTAGGCAGTGATTTTCAACGATCAGTTCTATTGAGCAGAGTTCTTCCGTTTAAGGATAAATGAAAAGAACTCTGATCAATACTATATATGATTTAGTGTTTTAGACGTCTATTGCCTGCTTAAATAATAGATCTCGATATAACTGTTTTATCTTATACATCTTTTATAGCTAGTGTTCTTGAACGACCTGGTTGCTCTTGAAGTGTTTTAATCCCAAGAGCGGTTCCTATCAATGCCACACCTATCCACTGTGCAAACGTTAATTGAGCATTTAAGACAATAAAATCAAGCAAAATGGCAGCAACGGGATCAATAAATCCAAATAGGGCAACCATCATAACAGGTGTTCGTTTGACGCCGTAGAAGAACAATAGGTACATGATGGCGGTATGGATTATACCTATCGTTAAGACGGCAATTGGATTGATGGCAGAGATGTCAACGTTAAAATCAACCCAAAGAAACAGTGTGATAGCGCCGATCAGTGTTTGCAAAAATACAAAAAGGACTAAATCGGTTTTTTGCACATTTCGAGAAATCAAGATTAGTGCGGCATAAAATATGGCTGCTAACAGAGCGAAGAGAACGCCGTCCAGGCTTAGCTGTGAGAAGTCACTCGAGTGAATGCCAGCGACCAAAGAGGCGCCTAGAAACGCAAGCAGTACCACACCAATTTTTAATAATGAAGGTTGTTCTTTTAAGAAAAGAAACCCATAAACCATAATGAAGATGGGAGCAAGGTAGTAGATGGATACGGCAGTTGTGATGGTTGTTCGTTGGAAAGCTTCAAAAAGAAAAACCCAATTGAAAACCAAGCAGAGACCTGATGCTAAGATCGTAATCCACTCTGTACGATCTAATATTCTTTGACGTCGATTGTAAGAAATAACGATCAACCCTAAGATAAATGCACATAGTACGCATCGTACAAATACGATGTTTATTGCGGGCATGGGAATGGATTTAACCACTAAGCCAATGCTTCCGGAAATAAACATGGCACAAATAAAAGCGATACTTCCGTTTGTGTGATGGTGTTGCATGCGTATTTTCCTGTTGGTCACTCTAAGTGAATAGTTAAACCTAAAAATCAATTTGGATGTTTGCAATATATTTACGTTGAACTACGTTGCAGTTTTCGATACATAAGCATTCATAAAAGCTATGGCTTAGATTTTTCAATAAGACTCGTATTAATCGGGATATTTCAGTTTGTTTTTGTGTTTTGGCTTTGTGAAAAAACATGAAGAAAGGTTTTTGAAGCGCAAGATTGGTCCGACAGATTCTTATTTGTCGCACCCTTTTTGAATTGTTTGTTGTATGGGTTGTTGGGTAATCGTTCAAAAGTGGGAGATTACCTCGCTGATAATCTCCGCTGGCCTTATTTAAAAGGTTTCAAGGGCCGTTCTTAAATCCAGTTCAGATGACCAAGTCGTTGGGTGTTGCTGGTGTAGCCTCCAGTATTCGGCGGCGATCGCATTGGGATTCATATAACGTAAGTTTTGATCGTCAGTATTTGTGGTCGGTTCGGCTTTGCCAATCATGCCATCCAGCAATACATGTGCGACATGAATACCTTGAGGACCGTATTCACGTGCCATGGATTGCGCTAAGGCTCTTAAACCAAATTTTCCAATGGCAAAGCCTGGAATCTTAGCGCTAGCGCGGATGGAAGCGGTGGCTCCGGTAAATAAGAAGGACCCAGACCCTCGTTCAAGCATGGCTGGTAGCAAGGTGTTGGCGGCTAAAAACCCGCCCATGCAATTCACTTTCCAAAGAAATTCAAATTGTTCCGGTGTTAAGTTGGTTACGGTACCAGGTTGTAAAGCACCAGCATTATAAATAACAACGGATGGGGCACCCCATTGAGTGAGTATCTTTTGGAGACTAGCCGTCATGCTGTTGGTGTCGGTCACATCGGCTGTTACACATAATGCTTGCTGGTTTAAGGTTGAAACCTCTGCTGCAATGTCTTCAATCGAATGAGCGTTGCGAGCCATTAAAGCGATGTCATATTTTTCTTGAGCAAATCGTAGCGCTAATGAGCGGCCCAAACCCGGGCCAGCTCCAATGATGAGAGCATAAGTATTCATATGAGCATTCCTTATTCTTTTGAGGTTGCTTGGGGGTTCTTGTTGGGTAAAAGTGCAATGCTTGATTCTCTGCGGGCTCTTAGAATCAGAGTCAGTAGCGTGAGGCTGCCGGTAACCGCAAGACTCTGATGCCAAAGCGATCCAGTCGCGATGATTAGGCTGGCAATTAAAAGCAGTGCACGCGTCATTTTGTTGGATTCATAACGATCTCGTATTAACCATAAGGTGAAAAGGTAAAGGCTGATCGAAAGGTTGATGTAGAGCATCAGGGTTTGAAGGTTGGCTTGAGAGTGGCCATTAATAACGTCTAAATACGCAGCAAAGCCTGCACCAAGCATGGCAGCGGCAGCGAATAAAAACACGTGTGCGTATCCCCACATAAATTGATGAGCTGCTTTTGAGCTTTTTAAATGGGCGGATTCAATGAAGTAGAACCACCAGAGACAAAAGACGATGGTTAATGCAGATAAGGCAGTGATGAGGGTATCAATGCTCATGCTCCCTTCAAATAATTCGCGGAACATAAATGAAATTGAAAGCAGTACTTCACCCAGTACAATAATATTAAGTAAGCCATAACGTTCTATGATGTGATGTTTATGCCAGGGGGTTTTGCCTGAACGTTCAGCGATGACAGGCACTAAAAATTCCAAAACAAAAAGTACGCAAGCCAATGTTAAAAACCAAGGAGTCCCTGCTTCAACGGTAAAGTACAGTAAGGTCCATAAGGTTTGTGTTAATAAAATACCGATCAAATAGCGCAAAGCAACGGATGTTACCTGGTGTTTGGAAAGTGCGACTCTTAACCAGAGGAATGCCATGCCAAGTCGCATGATGATCCAACCCAGAACGGTAAAACTGAAATCCAGTGTTTTGAATACATAAGGCACACCGGCTGTAAAGATCAAGGCGCCGGTGATGATAAAGAAACTGATAATGCGAAACCCGGTGTCGCCGTTATCGAAAGCGGATGAAAACCAGGTGTAGTTCATCCACACCCACCAAATAGATACAAAAATCAGCAAAAAATTGGGCAGTTTTTCCAACCCATGCCCTTCAATGAGCGCGTGGTGAAAACAAGCGGTTAGCGAAGCGATTGCAATGACACTGACCAGGTCGAAAAATAACTCTAACTGTGTTGCGGCGCGATGAGCTTCTTTGGGGTCTCGTGGCTGCAAGGGTAGGAGGAGCGAATTCATACAACAACTGCCTTTTTCATTTTCTAATGCTTTAAGTGTTTGTCTCTGTGTATTGCATCAAGGCTCTTATGAGCCTTGATAGGAGGGGTTAAGCGAAAGCTTGTTCTAATGCTGGATAATCGGTATAGCCTTTGGCGTCACCGCCATACAGCGTGTTCATATCCAATTCATTTAAGGAAGCGTTGGAACGAACTCTCTGTACAAAGTCTGGGTTTGAAATAAAGGGGCGCCCGAAGCTGATTAAATCAGCATGGCCGGACTTGATACGGTTGCTGGCTTCAATGGCGGTATAGCCACCGTTGGCAATATAGGTACTCGTGAATGTTTCTCTGAGCATGCCCAGTAGCGCCTCTTCTCTATGAGGTGTGTTGTTGTTTAAGAACAGGCTTTCAACCACTTCAAGATAACTTAAATCCAGCTGAGTCAGCTCTTTTGCGAAGGCTTTATACGTTGTGTATGGGTCGTCATCGGTGATGCCATTGTAGGTGCCTGTTGGGCTGATGCGGATGCCGACCCGGTTTTTTCCCCAGACATCGATAACGGCTTCAAGGACTTGGAGAGGGAATCGAATTCGATTTTGAACCGATCCACCATAAGCGTCGGTACGCTGATTGGAGCCGCTTGCAAGAAATTGATTGATTAAATAGCCATTAGCACCATGAATCTGCACGCCATCAAAACCGGCGATTTTTGCATTTTTTGCGGCTTGGCGAAACTCCTCAACGATTAAGGGAATTTCATGGGATTCGAGTGATCTTGGAGTAGGGGTCGGCACTCGGCCTTCTTCCATACTGATGAAGCTGGTTCCTCCCTCTGCTTGCAAGGCTGAGGGGGCAATGGGAGCGGCGCCATTCGGCAATAGGCTTGGGTGAGAAATGCGCCCGACGTGCCAGAGCTGAAGTTGAATGTTACCGCCGGCTTGGTGAACGGCTTGAGTGACTTTTTTCCAGCCTTCTACTTGGGCTTCTGTATGGATGCCTGGGGTGTAGGCATAGCCTTTCCCAAAGGGTGAAATGTAAGCCCCTTCTGAGATAATAAGACCAGCACTAGCCCGCTGTTGGTAGTACAGGGCATTGAGTTCGAAAGGGATGTCGCCCGGTTGTTGTGCCCGGGAGCGTGTTAAAGGAGACATTAATAATCGATTTCTTAGGGTGATGTCGCCTAGCTTGTAAGGCTCAAACAGCGGAGCCAGTTCTGCATTCGTCGGGTTTAGGGATGAGAGGTCGTTTTTCACTTGTTGTACTCCTTGTTGTGCTGCTTTATTAGACCGGTCGTCTTATTTTTACGCAAAAAAGAAAGGCCAATAGCCTTTCTTCGAGTGTTATGTTGTTAACAATCGATCTAGAAAATGATCAATAACATCTTGAAGCGGGGCGACGCTTCCTTCGAGTTTCATCCGTAACAAAGCACCCTCCCAGCAGCTCCAGACTAAGCCTGCGAGGGCAGCAGCAGGTATATCTTGTCTGACTTCACCTTGCTGTTGTGCTTGCTCAAGCAGCAGGGTAATGCGCTTTTCCCATGACTGCGCTGCTGTTTTCATGGCCGTTTGACACAATCCTTTATTACTGCCGACTTCTGCTGCCAAGTTGCCGATCAGGCAGCCCTGCTGGCACCCCATCTCTTCGTAACGTTCAATGCCTGATTGAAGTAGCTGGCGCAAGGTGTTCAATGGGCTCAGCTGTGATTGGGCCGTGAAGGTATCTTGTGCTTCAAGGTGCTTCTGAATGTAATGGGTCAAAAGATCAGCAACAAAGGCTTCTTTACTTGGAAAGTAGTTATAAAAGGACCCTTTTGGGACATTGACGGCATCGAGTATTTGCTTAATGCCTGTCCCGTGATAGCCATTGTTGGACAGTTGTTCAATACCCGCTTCGATTAAGGCGGTGCGGGTGTCTTGTGTTTTGTTGGGGTGCTTCATGTGCTACAGGCTACGACCGGTCGTCTTAAAAGTCAATGGGGCAATTTAAGGTTGGTATGCTAACCCCTTAAGAAAACACTCTTGCTGCTGGTAAAGCTGCTTCTTCTTACCTGTTGTAAGTCCTTTTCCCACAGGGGGTTGGGGTTAGCTTGGTAACCTTGATCTTTGATTTCCTGCAACAGTGCTTTGAACTCTTCGGTGTTATGCACGATCTGGCACCGTCCTACGGGCTCTTTGTCGCCCTGCAAAGATAGCTTGTAAGGCAAAAAGATCGTGGCTGGGTAATTTCCAAGCACCGCTTCTTCTGTAGAGGTGAAGGGGTTGTTGGCATCATCACCGTGATGCACTAACTCTTTGCCCGGACGACAGCCGATCACTTTATTAATGCTTTGAATTAAATGTTCGGTGCGTTTACTGAGGTTCCCCATCGTTGGATTGAGTCCATGAGTAAAGGCTTCTAGTGACATGCCATTGCTTAAGAGTTCTGTTTCGGATAACGCCATAAAACGAGTTGGATGAAACAGTTTTTCCCAGACACCTTTGTATTTGAGTAATTTTGTTTTGTAGTCCGGAAAGGAAATGATGGGTTGTATCGGTATGTCTTGATTGTCGAAATGGGCTAGATCTTTTGCTACCAAGATGAGGTCGTAATCTGAGATTAACGGCAGTTTAGACTCTGGGTCGCATAATACTAAAAGTGGGCTGTCATTGTATTCAATTTTATACTGATCGTTTTGAAGCGGTTTAGCCTTGAATTGATAGTGCTGCTTAAATCCATTGGCCATTGTTTCAATGTGAATATTCTCTCCGTGCATACTCATTTTATGGTGAGTATTTTCCGCTATCAGTGTGAGCAGTCTTGACCTGCTGATGATGAGCGGACCGGGTTCGGCATGTCCTTCATTAATGCAGCTTTGCACCTTTTGTTGGTAGTGTTTTATTTCGTCTGGTTTTGCTGAATGAATTAATTTACTTAAACCCTGATTCGTGCAAATAAAACCAGCCATTGGGCCCCAGTCTGAGCTTTTCCCTTTTACGTGAATGCCTTTCGATGGGTATTGTTCGCGAATGAGTTGTGCGTTAAGCCTGTCAATGGGTCGGAACCCAAAAACAATGTTTTCAGATTCAGCTAAATGTATGAGTGCGTTAATGTGCTCAGGTGGTATGCCAGTTGGATTAGTACGGTCTAAAAGACTTTCTGCTGTGACACAATGGGTTTGACGTTCCTGGTTTTCGTTGTTAATCAAAGGGGTTGGAATGCTTGAGATAGGTAGGCTGAGATTAGAGGGCATGGAAGAAAGGCCTTATTTATTTTTAAATTCAATTGCATAATTACCATTCTTTGCTCTCTCGTGCCGAACAGTCAAAGCCGTAAATTTTAACTTTATTCAATATCCATATTTTTTCCTTTATCCAGGAAGAGTGGTCATGATTCAGTTTTCATGTGATTGTGTGGTGCAACCAATCTGTCTGCCTTACGTTTTTTTGACGTCTTTTAAGTGGCAATGAAGTCTGCTCAGTGTGACATTGATATATGACGATATGTATTGCCATACATCAAATAATTATCTGTTTTAAGTGTTTACCCTGTGTTGAAATCGGTGATGTTCTCATGCCTGGCTTTTTAGAGCATCAGTTGGATAGGTTGACCTTTCATTTGCCGTCGGGTGCTTCACCTGAGATGATCCCGTGTTACCTCAATAGAATACATGCAAGAAGTGTTAATGTGGTTGTAAGATGTTGGCTGCCCTTCCTGCGGTGGTTTGGAAGGGCGCTGGGGAGGTAGGTGGCGTTTAGCGTTCTAATAGTTCGAGCTTGTTCGGCTTTCCATTCCACTCTTCAGCATCAGATGCACGCTCTTTCATTTCTGTGATGTTGGGCCATTCTTCTGCCAATTCTGCGTTCAGTTGAATAAATTTCTCCTGACCTTCGGGCAGTTCATCTTCTGAAAAAATGGCTTCGGCCGGGCATTCAGGTTCGCAGAGCGCGCAATCAATACAGTCATCTGGCTTGATGACCAAAAAGTTGGGGCCTTCGTAAAAACAGTCAACAGGGCAGACTTCAACGCAGTCTGTGAATTTGCATTTGATGCAGTTTTCAGTCACTACAAAAGCCATGGGGCTTCTCTCTCTTTTATCAGTGCGGCAAGCTTAGGTTTTATCTTGGTATTCAGACAGTGTATTGACCCAGGCATAAGGCTGCAAGCGCCTAGCCTGGGATCGGCACGGGTAACTGCCGACTTACTCTGACATCAATATGGGTACGCTACTTTTTTCGTTTACGAGTCAATTGTTTAAGTTGGTACAGCAAGTCAAGCGCTTGGCGAGGGGTGACGTTATCAGGGTTAATGCCTGACAATTGCCTTTCAACGGAGCTGCCTCCCTGGTCAAACAAGTCTTCACCCTCATCAAAGAGAGAACCTGATGAGGCTTTCGGCTCTTCCACTTTGGAAACAGGTGGAGTGGGGGGAGCTTGGCTTGTGTCTGTCTTGGGATTTTCGGTTGTAATGCCGGTTTTTCCCTCTTCTAGCTCTAGCAATTTTTGTTTGGCTTCTTGAATGACATTGCCGGGAACGCCGGCCAACTGAGCGACTTGCAAACCGTAGCTTTGGCTGGCAGCACCAGGCTTCACTTGGTGCATAAAGATCAATCGGTCTTTGTGCTCTGTTGCTGATAAATGCACGTTGTCCACTTGTGCATGCTGCTCAGCCAGTGCGGTCATTTCAAAGTAGTGCGTTGCAAAAAGGGTGTAGGCTTTTGACGCTTTGGCCAAATGTTCTGCCGATGCCCAAGCCAGCGACAGCCCATCGAAGGTGCTGGTGCCGCGACCGACTTCATCCATTAACACCAAGCTCTCGGCGGTTGCGTTATTGAGGATATTGGCTGTTTCTGTCATTTCCACCATGAAGGTTGAACGGCCACCGGCTGTGTCATCACTTGAGCCCATGCGAGTAAAAATACGATCCAGCGGGCCTAGTGTTGCTTGGGCTGCAGGAACGAAAGACCCCATGTATGCCATGATCGCAATCAGAGCCACTTGGCGCATGTAGGTCGATTTACCGCCCATGTTCGGGCCAGTGATGATCAGCATTTTACGTTTGCTGTCGAGGTGCAAATCGTTAGCAACAAAGGGGTCCTCGATGATGTCTTCAACAACAGGGTGACGCCCTTGTTCGATCCGTATGTCATGTGTGTTGACTAATTTGGGTGCAACCCAGTTCAAGGTACTGGCCCGTTCTGCAAAATTGGTCAATACATCTAGCTCAGCAAGGGCTGCTGCGCTGTCTTGAAGAGGCGCAATACTTTCGGCGATGCTGTCGATCAATTCTTCGTACAAGGCTTTTTCTCGAGCAAGTGCGCGGCTTTTACTGCTGAGTGCTTTGTCTTCAAAGGTTTTAAGTTCTGGTGTAATAAAACGCTCAGCGTTTTTGAGTGTTTGGCGTCGTACGTATTCCGCTGGCGCGGAGTCAGCCTGGCCTTTGCTGATCTCGATAAAGTAACCGTGAACTCTGTTGTAGCCAACTTTGAGGGTTGATATACCCGTTTTCTCGCGTTCGCGGGTTTCAATTTGTACTAAATAGTCGCCCGCATTCTCGCTGATGGCGCGTAACTCATCCAGTTCTGGATCGAACCCTTCGGCAATAACGCCGCCATCACGAATGACAACAGGAGGGTTCTCAACCACGGCTTTTTCTAACATGGCAACCAGTGCAGGAAATTCACTGATGCGTTTACAGAGTTGTTTAACAAGCGGTGCGGTTAGGTCTGAACAAGCTTGTTGTAATCCTGGTAAATAGCCCAGTGCATCGCGCAATTTTGCAAGGTCTCGAGGTCGAGCGGACCGCAAGGCTACGCGTGATAAAATGCGCTCAATGTCTCCGATGGGTTTTAAAATACTTTGAATGGTGTCGAAGTGATCTTGTTTGAGGAGCGCTTGGACGGCGGCCTGTCTTTTTTTCAGTAGGCTCACATTGCGTAGCGGTTGGTGCATCCAGCGTCTGAGAAGGCGGCTACCCATCGCGGTTGCGCTACGATCCATAACCCAAGCCAGCGTGAAATCTTGACCGCCTGACAGATTGATATCCAACTCTAAGTTTTTTCGTGTTGCGGCATCAAGAATAACACTGTCGGATTGCTGTTCTACTTGCAATGATCGCAAGTGTGGTAGAGCGCTTCGTTGAGTGTCTTTGGCGTATTGCAATAGGCAGCCGGCAGCGGCAATGGCAAGAGGCATGTCAGCACAGCCAAATCCTTGCAGGCTGCGGGTTTTAAATTGTTCTTTGAGTAACCGTTCGGCGGTTTCGGTTTCAAAGTACCAGCTGGGTCTGCGGCGGGTTCCTTTATGCTCGGTAATGGTGTCGATGTATTCCTGACACTCATCCAAGAGCAGTTCGGCCGGGCGCAAGCGCGCTAATTCATTTAGAAGTGCTGTTTCACCTGTGATTTCTTGGACGGAAAAACGGCCCGTGCTGATGTCCAGCGCAGCAATGCCGTGTTGGTTGTCATGAGTTGCGATGGCCACGAGCAGATTGTCTTGGCGTTCGTCTAGAAAGCTTTCGTCGCTTAGCGTTCCGGGCGTAATAATACGGACCACTTTGCGCTCGACGGGTCCCTTGCTGGTGTTGGGGTCTCCCACTTGCTCACAAATAGCAATGGATTCACCCATTTTGATCAGTTTTGCGATGTAGCCTTCTGCGGAATGGTAAGGGACGCCGGCCATAGGGATCGGCTGTCCGCCATTACTGCCGCGGGCGGTTAGCGTGATATCCAGCAGCTGTGCCGCACGCTGGGCATCGCTCATGAATAACTCGTAAAAGTCGCCCATGCGATAAAAGAGAAGTTCATCGGGGTGTTCGGCCTTGATGCGCAAATACTGTTGCATCATAGGGGTATGGGTTTTTGCCGACGTTGCAGTGCTCATAGAATCCGTTACACAGTGACGCTTAAGTGGGATATTTCGCAACATTGTACTCAAAAAGTTGAAGACCCGTAAGCAGGCAGTCCCTTATTCAGGTTTGAGTAGGGCGATTATACGTTTGAATTTGGGCCTAAGACGATGAGCATTTTTGTGTGCATTGGGTAGAATTGAGGTAAGGCGTACTTTGCTAGAAGGAAAATAGGATGAGCGAAACATTACTGGAGCAAGCGGCCGAAGTTGGGCGTTTATTGAGAGAAGCGCGGGCTGTGATGTCAACGGCTGAATCTTGCACCGGCGGATGGGTTGCACAAGCGATTACAGCGGTGCCGGGCAGCTCGGAGTGGTTTGACAGTGGTTTTGTCACTTATTCCAATGATGCAAAAATGCACATGTTACAAGTGAAAGCCAAAACACTAGAAAGTGAAGGAGCGGTGAGTGAAGCCGTTGTGCGTGAAATGGTGTCAGGTGCTATACAAGCCAGCTTGGCAAATACAGCGGTCGCCATTAGCGGCATTGCAGGGCCTGACGGTGGCTCAGATGAAAAACCGGTGGGTACGGTTTGGATTGCTTGGGCGCACGAAGAAGCGCGTAAAGCACAGCGATTTCATTTTCATGGCGATCGTGAACAAGTGCGTTTGCAAGCAGTGGAAGCTGCATTAGCAGGGATGCAAGAGATTTTGTTGGCAGGCGGTGGTGCTGCTAATGATGAGACGCTTTAAGACAATAATAGAGCTTTTTTTGCACATTAAAAAAATTTTAGGATGGGCTAGAGCTTTAAATCCGACTGTGCTTTAATGCTGTTCAAATTTCCAGTAATTGAATCCGCTGGCCTTGCCCAGCTGCTGATTGACAGGTGAACTTTATGGATTCCAACAAGCAAAAAGCCCTTGATGCCGCCTTGTCTCAAATTGAGCGTCAGTTCGGTAAAGGCTCCATCATGAAGATGGGCGAGCAACCACAAGAAACGTTGCCAGCGGTTTCTTCAGGTTCCTTGGCGTTAGACATAGCACTCGGTATTGGTGGTTTGCCCTATGGCCGTATCGTAGAAATCTATGGCCCGGAGAGTTCAGGAAAAACAACCTTGTGTTTGAGTGTAATGGCGCAAGCTCAAAAAGCTGGCAAGAACGTAGCGATCATTGATGCGGAGCATGCGCTTGATCCTAGCTATGCAGAAAAGCTGGGTGTGGATTTGAGCAGCTTGCTGGTGTCTCAGCCGGATACGGGTGAACAGGCGCTTGAGATTGTTGATAGCTTGGTTCGGTCGAATGCCGTCGATGTTATCGTCGTTGATTCCGTGGCAGCGTTAACACCTAAAGCGGAGATTGAAGGCGAAATGGGTGATTCGCACGTAGGCTTGCAAGCACGTTTGATGTCGCAAGCGTTGCGTAAGATTACTGGCAACGTTAAACATGCGAATTGCTTGGTGATCTTTATTAACCAAATCCGTATGAAAATCGGCGTTATGTTTGGCAACCCAGAAACCACGACCGGCGGTAATGCATTGAAGTTTTATTCTTCTGTGCGCTTAGACATTCGCCGTACCGGGGCCGTGAAGCAAGGCGATGAGGTTGTGGGTAATGAAACGAAAGTGAAGGTGGTGAAAAACAAAGTTTCCCCACCGTTCCGAGTAGCCGAGTTTCAGATTCTGTACGGCAAAGGCATTTATCACATGGGCGAAGTCATTGATCTGGGTGTTAAATGTGGCTTGGTCAGTAAGTCGGGCGCTTGGTATGCTTACAAAGGCGATAAAATCGGGCAGGGCAAAGCGAATGCTGCTCAGTATTTGGAAGAAAACCCTGAAGTGGCGAATGAGATTGAAACAGAAATTCGTCGTCAGCTGCTAAACGTTACCCCGGCAGTTAAAGAAGCCGAAGCAGAACCCGAAAACGTTGAAGCTTAACTTTTCTTTATAGTCCTCGCCCCTTTAATATCCTCGCAGGGCTCTACTAGCTTTGTGAGGATTCTTTAATCCCTTCAGTGAAAACACCTTTTTTAAAGTCTTTCCTTTGTTATTTCTAGTTTCTACTGGGTGCAAGCGCCAACCGACGCAGCTTTTTATGTAGCGTAATGCTACCCGGGTAGACGTTTAGCGACTAGCCTAAGGGTAGCCGTAGGCGTTGTGAATGAGAGAGTAAGAAAATGACAGATGAATACTATAGCGGTGAACCCTCAGGAGCATTTAGGCGGATCGTGGCTTCCATATTGGACACCATATTCTCTCTGATCATCTTTGTTCCTGTCGCAATGATGTTTGGGTCTGGTGACGTTAGTCAGGAAGAAATGAGCGTAATTGAATGGCTTGTGTGGCAAGTTCCTTTTCTGCTGATTTATGTCCTGTTTGAGGGGTCGAAAATGCACTCGACACCAGGGAAGTATCTTCTGGGATTGAGGATAGTAAAGACCAGTGATGATGTGGGGATTGGTTATGGTAGGAGCTGTCTGAGATATATAGTGCTTTTCATTCTGGCAGTTTTTTTGTTGCCGTTGATAGCGAATTTAATCTTGATGCTAACAACTGCAAAGAAACAATGTCTGCACGATATGATTATGGGAACCTACGTCGTTAAAGTGTAATGGATTCGAACAGGCGCTAAATGCGACATGAATACTCTCTTGAAGAAGGCTTTTGAGTTTCATGTCTTTCTTGAAAGGCTTTTATTGACTAACCCGCACAAAGTGCCGCTTTGTCGGGGGTGGGCAAGGTAATGTCCGATAAATTCTATCGTGGTGAGCCGTCTGGTCTGTTTAGACGTTTTTGTGCGTGGTTTCTTGATGGATTGATTTTTTCATTTTTGATGCTCGTGCTGCTGGGTACTTTGCTGGTGGCTGGGTTATTGGTACTGCCTGAGGTACATGCAGTGGTGGCCGTTCAAAAAGGTGCGGCAGCAGAACAAAGCTTGGTTGATGGTTTGATAGCAGAACATGCTGCAGCCTTAATAGCATCGGCTATTGGGATCATTCTTTGGGGGGGCATCACCATGTTGTTTGAAGGGTCAAGAATGCACTCTACGCCTGGTAAATATATTCTGGGTTTACGGGTCGTAAGGGTGATGGATAATGTGGGGGTGGGCTATGGAGCGAGTTTTTGGAGGTACGTACTGCTTGCCCTATTAGGGGCTTTGTATGGTTTGGGTATGATAGCGAATTTGATCTTGATGTTAACGACGGAGAAGAAACAAGGTTTTCACGACATGATCATGGGGACCTACGTTATCAGGATAAAGAGCTGAAGCGTTGCTTGGACTAAATTCTAGGTCGAGACGATTTTGCTAAGCAAGACGCCATCCGTTCGGGTGGCGTTGTGAGAAAATACAGGTCTACCAAATAAACCGAATGCTTTGTTCGCCTGGCTCTACGAGCGTTTCAAACACCCCTTGTGCTCGAGTGACACCACCGTCAGCTTCCATGATGTGGAAAAGAGCCCAAGGGGCTGAGTAACCATCGGAAGGTTGAGGTGCGTAATCCGCTTCGCAATGAGAAATGAGCTGATCATATTCCGAGCGCTCTAATTGAAATGCTGGGTATTGATAAATGGTGCCATCAATTAAGATGGAGCCTACCTCCCAAACACCCTCTACAACCCAGTAGTGATTAGGGTCGCTGGCATCCATAATCCAGTGCCAGTCATTGCCATCGCGCTTACCACAACCGGCAAGGGCTGAATTGATTGTAGAGTAGGCCGACTGCGAGCCAATGAGTAAAGGAAAGATGAGTGGAAGGATGATTCTAGATTTCATAAGCACCTAAATAAATTCAAAGTGTCGTTTGATTGATGTCGTGCTGCTTACTGCGTCCAGCAAAAAAAAGAATACCGATAAAAAAGAGGAATAGGTTGCCAAGTTTGCTTGGTAAGAACTGGGAGCTTAGAAAGCGAAGTCAAGCGCATACGGTTTCGGGTGAGCCTTATGTGTGCATGGAGTTTTCCACAAAATCAGTGGGTAATCTTTGTTGTGAGCTGTTGATATGTTGTTGGTAAGAAGGGAAGCCCCAGAAATATCGAACCCCTCTGGAGCTTGAATGGTTTTCGTGCAAGCAAAAGTTGACCCGTTGCTTTTGCTTTGACGAATAGTCTTCAGTCTAGATACGCGGCTATTGTTTGCAAATGAAAAGAAGTGAGTCGGCGGTTGCGGTCTGTTAAGCGGCTTGACCGCACAGGGGTTCCTTAGTACATTTATACTGTATATATAAACGGGGTATCCACTTAGCTCCACTAGCTCGTTTGTGAAGACTTTCTGGTCGTAATTTCTTTGTAGGTGATTTGCTCT